>JADGAV010000029.1 GCA_015231825.1 SAR324 cluster bacterium | reverse complement strand
TGGAAAGCGGCGTTGTGAATTGGGATTGCCAATAGTTTGTATTTCCTTGTCTTTCGAGGGGAGTTTGCTAAACTGAAGCCGGCCCAAAATCCTGCAGAATCCAAAAATGAGTTTGGAGAAGACCGCGCGATCCCCCTTTGGATCACGGTCGTTCATCTTCTTTTCATGATTTGGGCGGTGATCAACAAACATTACCCGGAATTATTTTTGGGAAGCTTTCTAATTCTTATTGGGTTTACTCAGGCGACCCGGTCTCACCAGGGGAAAATGGAATTGAAAAGTCCGTTGCTGGTAGGGTTTTTCCTGGCTGGATTGGTGACACATGGTGGGCTGCAAGGATGGTGGATTGCTCCTTTGTTAGGAAGTATGGGCGAAGTCACTTTGATGCTGGTAGCGACATTTTTGACCGCCTTTAATGACAATGCAGCCATTACCTATCTCAGTATTTTGGTGCCCGCATTTACAGACGGACTCAAATATGCGGTGGTTGCAGGCGCTGTCACAGGTGGTGGTCTGACTGTGATTGCCAATGCCACAAACCCGGCGGGACAATCGATTCTGTCCAAATTTTTCGCTGGAGGTTTTTCTCCGTTAAATCTTGCTCTTGGAGCTCTTCTTCCCACGATCATCATGGGACTTAGTTTTATGCTTTTTCGCTGAAAAGGGATCATGAAAAAAATACTGTACCTCCTCTTCTTCATCAGCTTTCTGTTTGTTGCCGGATGTACTGAAGAGTCCAGAAATAAAATATTCAGACAGGCAGACAACATTCTTGGAAAAGATTTGCTTGTGACCTACATTGACAATGGAAAAACCGTCAAAACCTGGATTGTTCGTGATGGAAAAATCACGGCAGGAAAGGATGATACCGGAAGGGTCCTGGGTTACTATTTCTTTTGGAGTGAAACCGGTTATGTCCAACTTCCCATTGAACGGACCATCATCGAAGAATACCGAGAAGGCGGTAATTGACAACTCCCTGTTCAAAAAATCCAGAGAATAAACCAGCCTCTTTAAGCTCTTGAATTAAATGAAAGCTTTTGCCCTCCTTGCCAGTGCCTGCGCTCTTTTTTCATTGGCGTCCTGCACAGCAGCAGTAAATCCTCCTTTTGAAGTGATTCGGAATTGTCATGCTCCACCAGAAGGAGTCAGGAAGTGTTTGATTCGATATAGTGTTGTCCATGATGGACCCGGTCACTACCGATATTTTATCAGTGCGGAAAAAGCCGAGAAACCTGTTTTTCAATATTTCGGAAAAAGTAAATTGAAGGAACAGGGAAGATCAGAGTGAAGGAATGGGTCATTATTCAACCAAATAGTGCTCTTCCAGCACTTTTTTTCTATTTTGATTCCAGACAATTAATGCGACTGCAATATAAGGACTATTGGGATTCTGAACGAAATCTTGAGAAAATGAACGAAAACGCCTGATCGTGAAGGTCATTGATTGGTCGGAGTCGAATAAAATCATTTGATCGAGGTCTTCTTCACGAAGGGCAAGAATCATAATATTTCCAGAACGCACCTCACTGCTGGTATTTCTTAGATTGAAACGTATTGAAAACGAATTTGCCTTAGAAGTCATTTTGAACTGTTCGATTGTCAGTGAAGACGCTTCAACATGACGGAATGGAATTGTGGTGGGTGGAGTCACCGAAGATTGTTGTCTAATCTGCTTTTTTTGTTCCTCGAGAAGCTTTTCCATGTCATTGGTGTTTTGCTTCAGAAACCTGATTCTCCGCAAAGATTGTCTGTATTCATTTTTTAGTTTGTCGATTGCTGCAGTCTTGGTATCCAATATTGTTTTCTTTTCAGTAATCTGTTTTTGAAAGGCTTCTTCTTTTTTTTGCAAGGCCTCGTCTTTTGGCTGATTGGGTGGTGTTGCCTTTTGGGCCAGTGAAAGCAGAAATTTCTTCTGATCAATTTGTTGTTCAAGCACGATATGCTGCTGTTCCAACTCTTTCGTAATGCGGGTCAGTTCCCCGTTTCCAATCCTCAGTTCCTCGTCGTTTTGACGAATTTCAGCAAAAAGTGATTGATAAAAAAAGTGCTGGTAAGTGGTAATACCAATGATGGTCAAGAAAATGCCGATGAACAAAATTCCAAGAGCCGTGAGTTGGTTTCTGCTGAATTTCCAGTTGGTTTTGGGGCCGACAAGATAAAACGTTTCTTTGGTCACCACTCTGTTTTTAAGGAAAGGGTGGTTTTTTCGGGAGGGTTTGGAAACATGGACCAGTTCTTGAAAATTTTTCATGGCCTCGGATTCACTTTCAAATATTCCCAAAAACTGACTCAGTTTCATATTTTGTAAATTTTTAAATATTCCGATAAAATCCTTGTCGATCTCGCATAATGCGTACTTAATTCCTCGATTTTGACATTCTTTCAGTGTCGTGATCAAAAATCCCACCAGAACCGAGTCGATCAGGATGTCTCCGCTTAGGTTAAAAAGTATGCCGCGAGTGTTCTTCTCCTCTAAAATAGGATTGATCGATTTGACGAGCTCTGAGATCTCGGGTGAAACCAATTCCCTGACAAAGTTTATAATGCAGACATCGTCTTCAAAACGATGATTGAACAGCCTGCTTTCCATCTGCTAGATTCCTCTCTCAATAAAACCAGTCCAGTCCCTGCATGTAACGACTTTTTTCACTTTTTTAACAAAACGGTTGTTTCCTTTTTTCCAAAGAGCTGCCTGGAAAAGAGTGTCCGTAAACAAAAACTCTTGCGAATTCTATACCAGCATGTTGAGCAATAAATCAAATAATATAGTGATTTCCTTCTCCTCTTAATGCACCTATGTCAAAATCGCTAGAAAATTTATTTGAGTAATGGTAAAATCACCGCTTGATTTCTCACGCACCAGAAAGAGCGGTTTCCCGCCACGGAGAATGTGTGTCCTAAAATGGAGGTAGAAGCTTGAAAAGCGAAAATGTACTTATAATTTTCAGTATCATCGTGCTGGCAGTTTTATTGATGAATATTTTTAGCACCACCGAAGATACAACAACACAAACTTTAAAATACAGTGATTTCGTTCACCAGGTGCGTCAAGGGAACGTCGTTACATCAAAAATCATTGGAAACGTTGCCATCGAAGGTCAATTTTTAGATGGTCAGACATACCATACAAATATTCCTGCTCAAAATCCAAATCTAGTGGATTTGCTGCGCAAACATGAAGTCCAAATTTCTTCGATTCCAGAAGCGGGAATGCCTTGGTATATCAGTCTCCTTATTCACTGGGGGCCATTTATCTTTATCTTCGTCATCTGGTTGTTGCTCATGAAAAGGATGCAGGGGCCTGCCAGTCGATTGTTTTCTCTTGGAAAAAGCAGAGCCCAAAGAATTGATCCGACGAAGCGCAAAGTAACTTTTCAGGATGTTGCCGGTGTTGAAGAAAGCAAGGAGGAATTGGTAGAAATTATCGAATTTTTAAGGGACCCGGCAAAATTCAGAAAATTGGGTGGACGAATTCCCAAGGGGGTGTTGATGTCCGGGCCTCCAGGTACCGGAAAAACTTTATTGGCAAAGGCCGTTGCAGGTGAAGCAGAAGTGCCATTTTTCAGCATCAGTGGATCTGATTTTGTAGAAATGTTTGTGGGAGTCGGAGCAAGCCGAGTGCGAGATTTATTTGAAGAAGGTCGTAAAGAAGCTCCCTGCATACTTTTTATTGATGAAATTGATGCGGTCGGACGAAGCCGAGGATCGGGATTGGGAAGTGGAAATGATGAACGCGAACAAACTCTCAATCAGCTCCTGGTCGAGATGGACGGTTTTGATGCAATGGAAGGTATTATAGTCATTGCTGCAACCAATCGTCCTGACGTGCTCGATCCGGCTCTTTTGAGGCCAGGAAGATTTGATCGACAAGTCCATGTTTCTTTGCCGGACGTCAAAGGACGAGAAGCGATATTGAAAATTCACTCTGGAAAAGTGGTTATAGAGGAAGAAGTTGATTTGAGTATTATTGCCAAAGGAACACCAGGATTTTCGGGAGCGGATCTGAAAAATTTGGTCAATGAGTCTGCCCTCGGAGCCGCTCGGAAAAACAAACAATCACTCGCATTGAATGATTTTGAAGAAGCACGGGATCGAATATTGATGGGACCGGAACGCAAATCGATGGTGATGTCGGAAAAAGAAAAACTGAGCACTGCCTATCACGAAGCCGGTCATGCTCTGGTGGCCATTTTAACAAAAAAATCGGATCCGGTTCATAAAGTCACTATTGTCCCAAGGGGCAGGGCATTGGGGGTCACTGCATTTTTACCGGACAATGACAACCGGGCTTATGACACTGACTACTTGTCTGGGAGAGTAACCATTGCGATGGGAGGACGTGCGGCAGAGGAGCTGATTTTTGACGAGATCACGACAGGCGCCAGCAATGACATTCTTCAGGCAACGCACACGGTACGTGATATGATTTGCCGCTTTGGCATGAATGATAAAATCGGACCGATTGCTCTTGAAGACGATAATCAACAGTATGTATTTGGAAGAGACTTCGGCAAAGAACGGGACTATGGAGAAAAAACCGCTTCCCAAATTGATCGCGAAATGCGAAGAATGCTCAAACTGCATTATAAACAGGCAAAGAAACTGTTGACTGATCATATCGAGGTATTGCATTCAATGGCAAAAATGCTGATGGAAGAAGAAACCATTGACGGTAATAAAATTGAAGCTTTGCTGGGTCAGAAGTCTTAGGATGGCTCGGGAATTTTTCAATTTTACCCTTTCAAATTCAACCTCATCATGATTGCCTCTCACTCTAAAATTGGCCGACATTTTCCGATCGGATATTTTCTTCTCTATCTCCTGCCTAAAAATGCTTTCAGCCGCTTCTGCGGATTGATTGCCGAACTGCGCTTGCCAGGCATGGTTTTAAAGCCCATGATCCGCCTTTTTGTCAGGGTTTTCAAAATTGACATGTCCGAAGCGATTGATCCCATTTCCGCCTATCCTACGTTCAATGCTTTTTTTACTCGCCGCTTAAGACAGGAAACCCGTCCAATTGATTTGCGTCCAAATGTACTGGTCAGTCCCGTTGACGGAACCATTGGTCAAGTGGGTTCGATTGAGGATGGGCGCATGATCCAGGCAAAAGGCTTGGACTATACAATTTCAGACTTGCTGGACGATCCTGTCCGTGCCGATAGCTATCTGGGGGGACATTATATTACCCTCTATCTTGCACCGTCCAATTACCATCGAATCCATAGTCCTGTTTCCGGGAGTATCAAGCGTTGTACCTGCATCCCCGGGCAGCTTTGGACGGTAAGCCCCTTGGGAGTGAACAATGTTCGAAATCTTTTTCCGCGCAATGAAAGAATCGTTTCCTATATTGAAACGGATCAAGGCGAATGTGCTGTTGTAAAAGTTGGGGCGACGGTTGTAGGAAAAGTTAAACTTGCTTACTATTCTATGGAAACGAACAAGTATAATGCGCAACGCGCAGAAGTTGCTCTGCACCAGCCTTATAAGATTTCGCGGGGGCAGGAGCTGGGGGTCTTTGAGCTGGGATCCACCGTGATCTGCTGTTTTAAACCTGGTCAGGTGAAATGGGGAGCAATCTCAAAAGGGCAAACAGTTCGTTTAGGGGAAACCTTGGGAAATTTTTTCTACAATGTTCATTCTGACTCAGGTCCTCTGGATATTTCAACTTCAACGTGATCCAAGACTCCAGGAATCGGAACGGAAGGTTTGCGTATCCTGATTCTGACCTGGGTGACCGGGAATCGCGACCTGATCTCATCGACGATATGATTTCCCAGCATTTCCAACAAATTAAACGTCTTTTGGGTGAGCGCATCATTCACCAGATTGTAAACATCAACATAGGAAATGGTTTCATTTAATTGATCATTTCGGATTGCCGTACTGTCGAATTGATATTCGAGATCCACTTCAAAGCGCTGACCCAAAGACTTTTCTTCTGCCAACACGCCGTGGTAACCATAAAAAATCAGGTTACAGAGGCGGATCGTCGCAATTTTTTTCATGAAGTGAGAAAGTCGTTTTTGAATAAAGATGAAAAAGGTTCCAGTCAATCGGCAAACCGTGTTTGAATCCAAGTTTGTCCTGCATTCAGTAACATATTCTTAAAAGGAAGGGAAATTATGATCGATTTTAAAGGAAAAAAAGGGGTCGTGCTGGGAGTTGGCAATTCAAGAAGCATTGCCTGGGCGATCACTGAGTCCCTGCATCAGTGCGGGGCCGAATTGGCATTGACTTTTATAGAGGACCCGAAAGGAAGATATGAAAAAAATGTTCGGTCTCTCGGAACTCAAGTCGAAGCATCCATCATTCATCCCTGTGATGTGCAGGATGAAAAAGCGATTGATTCCCTGATGGAAGTTATATCTCAGCAATGGGGTAAACTTGATTTTCTGGTGCACAGTCTCGCCTTTGCGAAACAAGAGGATTTGGGAGGTTCTTTTTCGGAAACGAGCCGAGATGGTTTCCTCAAAGCACAGGAAATCAGTGCCTATTCACTTCTTCCTTTGTCAGCGGGTGCAGCGCCGCTGATGCGTAAAAATGGGGGGGGAAGTATCATTACCATGAGCTATATCGGCGCGATGCTTGCAGTGCCGAACTACAATGCAATGGGTCCGGCAAAAGCCGCTTTGGAATCATCAGTCCGTTATCTTGCACGCGAATTGGGCACCGACAATATTCGGGTAAATGCCATATCCGCAGGTCCGATTCGGACACTCTCTGCTTCCGGAGTTAAGAATTTTTCCACCTTGATCCAGGGAGTCGCGGAACAGTCGGCACTCAAGCGCAACGTCACACAAGCAGAGGTGGGCGCAACAGCTGCCTTCCTCTGCAGTGATGCGGCTTCCGCAATCACGGGACAGACCATCTATGTCGACTGCGGATTTAATGTCATGGGAGGTGCTTGATCTGAACAGCACTCTTGGTTCTCCAGAATATAGTTAGGGATTCATCGGCGATAGGAAATGAGGTCAAAATGCGACTGAGCAAGAAGCAGCAGGCGATTGTTGATATTGTCCAAACTGGGGGGATACTCGAAAAACATAACATTTTTGATTCCCTGGAAGGAGAGATTGAAGATAAAAAAACGTATCGCTCCCGCTATAATTCTTTCGCTCAAACGCTGAAAAAGCTGGTCGAAAAAGGAGCCTTGGAGTGGCAGGGAGAAAGTCTGGCTATTGCTTCTGCCCTTACACAAAAGAAGCTCAAATCAACCGAATCGACTCTGAAAGCATTGTCTCAGCTTCGTGATCGCCAGCAGGCTCTTACATTGGCAAATCTTAAAAATTGGATGGATGTTCATGATTGGGTGTGGAGTTTGGTGCAATGGAAATTGAGTCTTTCTTCAGAGGAATCTCGTATTATCGATTTAGATGCACCTCTTGATGACAATCCGGAAAACATCGAAGCATTGCTCAACATTTTGCAGGTCGATGTGCCGAAGATCATGGATTCGGGATTGATTTTTGGAACGATTCACCTGCAGCAGCTTGAAAAAGAAACCCATCGTTTCTTCTGTGACAAAATTCTCAAATATTCTATTCCTCATCAAACTCTCAAAGTCGCAATCCAGTCCAAACTGATCTTTCAGTCATCCAGCAAAACAATTGCAGAACTGCTCGAACCAGTGGTGCAATTGTCGGAGGAGGAACTGCAGGAAATTGCAAAAAAATTTGAGGGAACATACCTGCAGGAAGCGGCCACTCGTTTTTTATTGAAAATCCTGCAGGCACAAAAACCTTTTGAAGTTCAGTTACAGTTGCGCTTTCCAGGGTTTTTTAAGGGAAGCTGGGAATGGGATCGATTGTATCAGCAATTAAACCAGAAAATTACAAATCATGCCAAAGCCAATGGGCTTTTTCAAAGCCCTGAGGAATGGAAACAAATACTCAAAAAGCAGTCTCGACATCGATTTCAGCAGGCCCAGCAATCCCAGTCCCGTTCTTCCCAGAATTCTCAATCCCAAAATACTTTTCGGAAAAACACATCTCAGACCCTGGAGTCTTGCTACCAACTGTTGGGGTTGACACAAAGCACCAGTGTGGAAGAAATAAAAGTGGCTTTTCGTAAATTGGCCAAAGCCCACCACCCGGATCAGGGAGGCAATCCTGAATTTTTTAGAAGCCTCAGCCATGCCTACACGCGATTGATATCCCATTTGGAAAACTGAATCGTGAAAGATCCTGCGTGCATACGTAAAAATTGCCCGCAAGCCAAAAAAATCATCTGCTTCCCAAATCAGTTCTGCAGGAGTTTCTCCTGTGAATTCAAAAAAACGTCATGTCAATACGAACAGGAACTGGATGCAGAAAAAAAATTTTTAAGCACGAATATATCTTTAGATATTTTGACCTGGAAATGATAAAAGAAAGCTTTGTCAGATGGGCAGTTTCTGATTTTTTTTACAAATTTTCATCCTTGTGAGTCAATTTCTTCAAACTGTGATGCACCCTCCCTGTTTCCTGAACTCCTTAACCGGTTCGAAATTTTTGACCCTGCTGGTAAAGGGTGATGTTTTTTCACCGCACATTCATAAAAAGGATTTATGGCATTAAGACAGAACGTCATGGCAGAGGAACTGAAAAATAACATGAAAATTGTCGAGTTCACTAAGTTTACCAAACTTTACAGCAACATGGCTGAGAAAGAGTGCCAGTTTATTCGACATCACTTGAAAGGCTCAACGGTTGAAATTTTGAGGGACGATGAACTGTTGACCTGTCCCGTAGAGCAACTTCAAACAGGAGATAGTCTTCGCAAAATTTTTGACATTCCCAGTTCCGCAAGGAGAGTCACCACAGTTACAAAAGGCTTCGTCAAACAATTGATACAACGGGGATTCCGGAGTTTTACAGTACAAACTCAGGAAAAAGCAGCGTCAAGCAAACAGCAGAAACACCAGGCCAGTGTTCAGGAAGCCAATGCCTTTATCCAAAAAATTCGTGAAAGCATCAAAATCCGGGAACAGGCTACTGAAGCTGCCCAAAGCATGATTGACAATGCGCGTAAAGGGAAGCCCAGTGCGAAAGAAGTTGAAAACAATATTGACCTCATTTTGAGCGATTCGTCTCCTGAAGCCCTTGCTGCCATTGCATCGCTGCAAAGCAGTGATCAAACATATGCACATTGCATCGATGCCGCTGCTATTTTTCAGACGGCCTATTTCGCGATCAAAAAGAAGAAAAAAGAAACTTCGATATTTTCTGGGGAAAAACTGGCGATGTTTGGTGCATTCACGCACGACCTCGGTAAAGCAAAAGTTCCCAAATCGATTTTGGAAAGTACCGAACGATTTGATCGGGAAAGTGAGGAAATGCGTCAAATTCAGTCGCATCCGGTTTATGGGGCAGAATTGCTGAACAATATGAACATGCCAAAATCCATAATGAATATGGCGCATTACCACCATGTTAAAATGGACACTCTCCTCAACTCCAGTTATCCGGCAAATGTTTCTTATGCGGATGTGATCATGGAAACCCGGTTGGTTTCAATTGTTGATGTCTACCAGGCACTGATCGGGAAACGGAGTTACAAAAAATCCTGGGGACCGCCCGAAGCCATTCGTTATCTGGATACGTTGACAGGATCCGAGTTTGATCCGGACGTATGGGATGATTTTGTCAGTGTGATTGGGATTTATCCCAAGAGTTCGCTGGTAGAAATGAGTGACGGCACGATCGGATTTGTAATGAGCGTGCCGGAGGACGATTTGGAGCGCCCTGAAGTGGTTATTTTTCGTGACGCGGATGGTAATGATTTCGAACAGCCGGTCCTCGTGGACTTATCGGAAGAGCCAGATTTGGAGATCGAACAGGATTTGGACCACTATGAAGTCCTTGGAGAAAATGCTATCGATATCTTTATCGGCCTGGAGGTGCGTTGAAAACTGTTCCAGTCCTGCTTTCTGACTAATTTGCCATACTCCAGCCAAGTCCTTTTTGCTCACGACCTCTATTCCCTCTCCTGTCACCGTATCCAAAACCGACTTTCCAGCTTTTTTAGATAGTTTCTTATTGTCGAAAAAAGCAACTAAATTTTTCTGAAAATTTTATTTGAAAAATAACTTTCCTATTGCAAAAGATCGCATTAGATTATTTCTAGTATGCAATTAAAATTCATTCGTCAGAGCTAATCTTATTGTGAATTGAGGTGTTGATGACAACTTGTGAAAAATGCAATTCCTCTGAAACTGTTCCCTTGAAAGTTGATGCAGGAGAATCGAATTTAGTAATCATTGGCAATATGAATGTCGGTAAATCAACCCTTTTCTCGAGAATGACCGGCACTCAATCCACCAGTGTCAATATTCCTGGCACTACGGTTTCCGTAAAAAAAGGACAGATCAAAGGCAAGGATGGGATGCTTTATGATACTCCAGGCATTCACTCTATCTTTTCGCTCAATGAAGACGAACGAGCCTCTCGCGATATACTTCTGACTCCGGGACTTTTGGAAAACAATCCAGGAATTATCCTTGTGGTAGATGCTAAAAACTTAAAACGTTCCCTCGCCATTGCGCTGCAATACGCCGAGTACAAATTGCCGATGTTGCTGGTGGTCAATATGATTGACGAGGCATCTTCAAGAGGAATCGAGATTGATTATCAAAAGCTTTCTGAGAAATTGGGACTTCAGGTTTGTACGACCATTGCGAGAGAAGGGATTGGGGTCGGTGAGCTTTTGACCGAGCTGGCCCATGTTCATGCTCCATCTATAAATTTATCTTATACTGAAAGAATCGAAGAGTTTCTTGAAATGGTTGAAAAACTGCTCAACCCTAAAAATTTGTCTTCGCGGGCGCTTGGCCTTCTGCTCCTTTCCGGAGATCCTGCGTGCGAGTCTTATGTCCGAGAAAAATTTGGGGAAGGCATGTTGAGTCAATTGCAGCAGCTTGCCGATGATTACCGGCAGGAAGAGACGGTTTCCATCGATATTTCATTGAGCAACTTTTATCACAGGGAAGCTGCAAAAATTGCTGACAGTGTTCAAAAAATTGAAGCCCCAACCCGAAACCCGTTCGTTTTGACCTTCGGAGACTGGTGCACACAACTTTCAACAGGAATTCCGATTGCATTAGTGGTTGTGACGGCCATGTACTATTTTGTCGGCTCCTTTGGAGCGACGTTTTTGGTGGATACCATCAATGGAGTCGTTTTTGAAAACTGGTTGATTCCAGTGGTCACCAATCTGATCGAACCGGTCCCGCTCCCCTTTATCAGGGATATGATTATTGACCCTGATTTTGGAGTTTTACCTACAGGAGTGTTTCTAGCCCTTGGTCTGGTTCTGCCAGTGATTTTCTGCTTCTATATCGCGTTTGGTATCCTTGAAGATTCAGGCTATCTTCCTCGCATTGCAATTTTACTTGACCGGATTTTTCAAAAAATGGGATTGAATGGGAAAGGAGTGATTCCCTTGGTGATGGGATTTTCCTGCGTAACGATGTCTGTTTTGACCACACGTGTGCTGGACACGGAGAAAGAAAAAAATATTGCTTCCTTTCTGGTCTTTCTCTGCCTGCCCTGTGCTCCTCTTATCGCCGTAATGTTTGTTATTTTGGAAAAAATGCCGATTTCTGCGACTTTCACCATTTTGGGATTCATTTTTTCTCAGCTTCTCATTGCAGGTTACATTGCAAACAAGGTGCTTCCTGGACGAAAAAGTTCGCTGACGCTGGAAATCCCCACGATGCGGATACCAAAAATCGGGGCGGTTATCAAAATGAGCACTATTAAAACTTATTTTTTTATGAAAGAAGCACTGCCTGTTTTTATTTTTGCTTCCATTGCAGTTTTCATTTTTCAGAGAATTGGCGGATTGGGCTTATTGGAAAATGCCCTGGGGCCTGTTATTGATAAAGTGATGGGACTTCCTGAAAAAAGCATTCAGGTGTTTATAAAGACTATTATTCGTCGGGAGGCCGGAGCAGTGGAACTCGATCATCTGAGTCAGGTCTATACAAACCTCCAGCTGGTTGTGAATCTGTTACTGATGATTTTTTTAGCACCCTGTATCAATGCGATTATTGTTCTTTTCAAAGAAAGAGGCAAAAGAACGGCATCTGCTATTATGAGTGTTGTGATTGTTTATGCGATTGCAATTGCTTCTCTGGTAAATCATACTTGTTTGCTACTGAATATTACTTTTACTTGAGCATGGGATGATAAAAATGAACGAAAAACACGATGAGATCCTGGAAGCTATCTGGACTGCAAGCGAAAATAAGCGATATTCGATTCCTGAAATTAAAAAACGGTGTGTTGTTGATTTTAGGGATGAAGATTTGGCGGCATTGGAAAAAGATAAGATGATTGTCACAACTGCCGATCGAATTCTTTTTTCAAATGAAGGAAAAGAATTTGCCGAAAAGATTATCCGAAGGAACCGCCTTGCAAAGGTTCTGGTGAACAGTATCTTGAAATTAAAAAATGCTGAAATGGAAGAAATCGCCTGCCAGGTTGAACATTCTCTGCAGCCGGAAGTTGAAGAATCCATTTGTATCTTGCTGGGGCACCCGGAAATCTGCCCGGACGGTCAGCCGATCCCAAAAGGAAAATGCTGTGATCGTGAACTGAAAACAGTGGACAGTATTGTGACTAGCCTGAATGAACTAAAACCTGGAAAAAAAGGCAAGATCACCTACATAAAACCGGGCAACCATTCCAACCTGCATCAGCTCATCTCCTTTGGTCTTATTCCAGGTGTGGAGGTGACGGTCCATCGCAAATCTCCTGCCTTTTGTATTAAATTTGATCAAACGGAACTTGCTTTAGATGAGGAAATTGTTAAAAATATATTTGTCTGGAGAACAGACTGAAGTTTTTAACAAACCAGTTTCTCAAGTTTCTTGGGTTTTGATCTGCAAATGGCTTATTCCCAATAACACAGGTATGACTGGGTGAACCCTTCGGGTCCTCCCTAGGATAAAATCAAGTTGGGAAAGTTCTCGTCAGCTTGCTAAAATCGGCGAACTCTGCGGAACCACGAAAGGATCCGAAATATGAGCAATATCACTTCTATTTCCGCATCAAACTTCATCAGAAATATCATTAGTGAGGATGTCAAAGCCAATAAAAATGGAGCTCAGGTCGTTACCCGCTTTCCTCCGGAGCCGAACGGTTATCTGCACATCGGTCATGCCAAAGCGATCTGCCTGAATTTTGGAATGGCGGCAGAGTTCAAAGGGAAATGCTATTTGCGTTTCGATGACACCAATCCAGGGAAGGAAAGCGTAGAGTATATAAAAGCGATGCAGGAAGACGTGCGATGGCTCGGCTTTGACTGGGAGGATCGGCTGCGTTATGCATCCAGTTATTTTGATCAGCTCTATGAATGGGCGCTTGAACTGATCAAAAAGGGAAAAGCATATGTAGACAGCCTCTCTGCAGAGGAAATCCGTACTTATCGAGGAACTTTAAAAGAGCCGGGGAAAGACAGTCCTTTTCGAAACCGGAGCATTGAAGAAAATTTGCGTATGTTTGAAGCAATGCAAGCGGGAAAATTTGATGACGGTACCCATGTTCTCCGTGCGAAAATTGACATGTCCTCTCCCAATATGAATATGAGAGATCCGACACTTTACCGAATTCGCAGGATGACTCATCACCAGACCGGAGATAAATGGATCGTCTATCCCATGTACGATTTTACCCACGGGCTCTCCGATGCCATTGAAGGAGTAACACACTCGCTCTGCACTTTAGAGTTTGAAGACCATCGTCCTTTATATGATTGGATTTTGGACCAGCTGGACGCTCCCTGCCATCCCCAGCAAATCGAATTTGCCCGTCTTGCTTTGGAATATACAATGACGAGTAAACGGAAATTGACCAGGCTGGTGGAAGAAGCTCATGTTTCCGGATGGGATGATCCCAGAATGCACACTCTGTCAGGAATGAGGAGAAGGGGGTATCCTCCTGCATCTATCCGCAATTTTTGTGAAAGAATTGGAGTTTCAAAAAACAACTCAACCACAGAAATGTTCATCCTGGAAGACTGCGTCCGGCAGGAGCTGGATGTCAGGGCACCTCGGGTGATGGGTGTTCTTCGACCTCTTCGGTTGGTGATCGAAAACTATCCAGAAGATCAAATTGAAGAATTGGATGCTCGCTCTCATCCAAATGACGAATCAATGGGAACCCGGAAGCTCATTTTCTCCCGAGAGCTTTATATTGATCGGGAAGATTTTGTGGAAGAACCTCCTCCGAAATACAAGCGCCTGTCTCCAGGAAGTGAGGTACGATTGAGGAACGCGTATGTCATTCGGTGTGATCGGGTGATCAAAGATGAACAAAGCGGAGAGGTGAAAGAATTGCGCTGCAGCTATGACTCCAGGACGCTGGGAGTCAAACCGGAGGGTCGAAAGATTGGGGGAGTTATTCATTGGGTTTCGATCGATCATTCAGTCTCGGCAGAAGTTCGCTTGTATGATCGTCTTTTTATGAAGGCCAATCCCAACAAAGAGATTCCCGGGGAAGACATCACGAGCTACCTGAATCCCAATTCTTTGGAAATATTGACGGGATGCCGGTTGGAAGCAAGTCTGAATGAAACGGAGCAGGGCAGTCGTTTCCAATTTGAAAGAGAAGGATATTTTTTTAAGGATCCGGTTGATTCGAAAGAGGATGCACTGGTGTTCAACCGCATCGTCACCCTTCGTGATGCCTGGACTAAAAAATAAATGAATTGTACCCAAATCGGGATTAAACTCGGCATCCTCCATTTATTGGGAATCCATCATTTTTGAATACCGTTTAGGAAATTTCAATTTTAGCTAGTTCTTTAAGGATCCGTCCGGAGTTGTCCAGGAGAGGAAATCGCATAAGTCCGAGATACTCGATTGTGCTGTCGAGGTTGTTCCAGGGGAAAAAAACAGTTTCAGGCCAAGGCGTCGAGGCGAGGATCAGCAAGGTTTTGGCACCGAAACTGGTAATCGTGGGCATTTCGGGAAAATACTGGTTTACGACTGCAAGAAAAGGGCGCATTCGTGCCGCCTGTTCGCTGCGGATCACTTCCGACTGCAGCCCCATTAAATCGTGAATATTCTCCATAAAATCATTGACCATCCATCGCCATTGCGGATGGCAGGCTTCCGGAATCTGTAAGGTCCATGCTCTGACATGGTGCTGAAAAGGAGGGAACCAGAGCGTGCTCAGATATTGCTCCCATTCTTCAACATTTTGAATTGAATGGCAGGCTTCTCTTAAAAAAGAGATAAATTGAAAATCGTCCATCTCCACTTTTTTCCCGTCAATTTGCTGCCATTTCTGCAGGTTTTGGTTCAACCGATTTTCGCTGGCGTCTAAAAGGGAAAGCAGGGTCTGCAGGTCCTGTGCATAGTTTTTTGATTCATTGACCATTTCCGCAAACAAACTGCTGGAAGAATCGTTTTCCTCCCTGATGAAAGGCGATCGAAACGAGACGCTGGAATGCCATTTTTCGAGGAGTTTCGGCATCGCGTAGTGTTTGCCTTCAAACTGCCAGTTGCGGCGTAAAAAGTTCCTGAACTGGATAAAGTTGAAGGGGACTTGTACGTGTGTTTTTTTAGAAAACTTTTCCATCGCCTCAATCATTTCCTGTGAATCGGATCCTCCTTGAAAATTCAGGCCCAGTTCACTTTCCAATTTCAAATGCTCATCCCAATCCGTTAAATTTTCATATTCAGAAAGGTCCGGGGTGATAACGATGCGATCCCATTGCTCCACGCCAAATTTTTTTGATGCCAGAGAAATGATCTGATGAAGTTCTGCGCTAGGCAGTTGAGGCAGTCTCAGGGATAAGATCACTCCGTTTCTTGAAACAAGTCGGGTGTCCGTGTTTTGAAAATAGTCAATAAAGGGAGAATTGTGGACAAATGCCAATTCTTCAGATTGCTCGATCACCCATTGGAAATGATTGCACCCCATCGACAGCAGCTGAGGGAGATTTTTTTGAAGGTCCACAAGATCTTTTGTAGAAAATTCAAGTCCCAGCAAAGATCCGCATATGCCGTTGGGATTGAGAGATCTTTTCCACGAGGGTTGGTATTTCCAGGTACGGAAACGCTCGTCTAGAAACTTTTGGGTCTCGTCAACCGACGCAAACCCTTTCAGGAGGGGAAACTGTGCCAATATCTGCTTTCATTGAGAAGTGTTTAAAACATCTGCATCGGGCAGAGAGTGTAAATCTCCCTTGCGAAATCGCTGGTATTGTCCCATCAGATACTGAAATTGTTCAGATTGAGAGTTGGTTTTGAGAATCGCTTCTTTGATGGTTTTGAGAGCAAGATCGATTTGACCCGACTGAAAATACGCTTCTGCAAGGGTATCCAGGTGTTCCTGGGTGGACAGAATAGCAACTGCCTGACGGGCATAAATAAGCGCTTGTTGAATTTTACGCGATTGCAAGGGACCTGTCGTTAAATAGAGCCAGGCAATGTTGTTCAGGGTATCGGCGTCATTGGGGGTGATTTTTAGAATTTGCTGAAAAATTGCCACAGCTTCATGATTGCGTTTGGATGCTCCCAGATGCGATGCCAGGCGAGACAAAGCCCACATTGGTGCTTCAAAATGACTGACAAAATCTGTGTAAGCTTGAATGCTCTCTGAAATTCGATCCTGTTTTTCATAAACTCTGGCCAGACGTGCATGAATCCAGGGGAAATCAGGATTGCTTTGCTGGATTCTATGGTAGTAGTGTTCTGCTTCTTGATAGTTACCGTTGATTTCAAAAATATATCCGATTTGAAAAACTTCCCAGGCCTGGAGATTATCGAGTGACAATTTGCTTACTGTATTGAGAGCGGATTGCCGCTGACCCCGCAAAAGCTGAAGCACACTGGCAATGATTCCTTTAGTCCGGGAACTGAGATCCGTGTTCGACAAGGCGGTCATGTCCGTGTCATTTTGCTCCAGAAGAATTTGTTCCAGCAATGGGCGGATTTTGAAGAGTTCCTGTCCAAACCATTTTTCTTGAACCTTGGTCTCCTGAACCAGCAGATACTGATACCAGGCCCACGTTTCGATGTCTGAAAGCAGCAGAGATCTGAGGAGGGATTGCCGGGCTCTTTCAAATTCTGTCAGGTGGGTCAGAACAAAACCCTGGTGAGCCAGTAAGAAAGGAGAATCCGGAGAATTTTGCAGAGCCGCTTGGAATGAGGACAGAGCAGGGGCCCATTGCTGAAGTTTTTCATGGCTCAATCCCTTGATTTCCTGCAACCAGGAAGAATTTGGGTTGTGAGTGAGTCCGGATTGCAGAATACTTAGGCCTTCTTCTGGTTTCTTCTGGAGCAGTTTCAAAAGTCCCAATTGGGCATATCCCCATTCCGCATTGGGATTTTCTTGAATGTAGCGTCGCAGTTCCGGTTCTGCTGCAGTGATCTCGGAGCTTTGGAGCTGCAGTCGAATCAATTGCTGGCGAACCTGGTGCAATGCAGGAGAAATTTTTAATGCACTTCTGTAGTAACTTTCACTTTGCTTGAGGTTGCCCATTCGCTGCTCCAACAGTCCCAGACGCACCATGGCTTCTCCGTTTTTTGGGGATTGTTGAAGAATATTTAAATAGATTTCACGTGCTGGTGCAAACTCTTGACGGGCCTCGAGAAAACGGGCTAATTTCCAGGAAAGATCCAAACTTTCAGGAAAATGCAGTCGACCTTCCTGAATGGTCTCAATCGCCTGTCGGAAGCGCAATTCAGACCAGTAAAGTTGTGCCAAACGATGAAAAACATTCTCATCCAGCTGGTTTTTGGCACCACGATCCAGGATCCGTTGATACTGCTCAATAGCGGCTTCAGTTTTACCTTGCAATTCATAGATAGCTCCAAGCTGTTTTCGAGCCCAGAGATTGTTCGACTCGTGTTCCAGTCCCTGCAGAAAAGATTGTGCTGCCTCTTCCCATTGCTTTTGTTCAGCGTGCAGGGCCCCGATCCGAAAAAACGCCCAGGCATAGTCCTGCCGGTAAACGACGGCTTGTTTGAGATGTATTTCAGCCTCAGGATATCGTTCCAGATGAAAAAGAAGGTTACCGTAGTGCGCATGAGGCCATGCATTTTCCGGAAACAAATGCAGCATCGAAGTCAACACGATTTTCAACTCTTCTGTTGAGTAACTTTTTTCCAACAATGATGCATACGACTGCAGATAGCCGAAATCATCAGGATTCAAATCCACTGCTTTTCGCATGGAATCTATTGCCTGTTTCTGATTGCCAAGCTTTTCCTGCAGCACACTGATCTGCTGCCAGACTTCTGCTTGTTCCGGTTCGATTTCTGCTGCTCTCAATAGAAGAGGGAGTGCGGAAACCAGGTCACGTTCTTGAATGTTGAGAAAAGCCAGGAGCAAATAGGCTTCAAAAATTTCGGAATTGTTTTCAACTGCTTTCTCAAAATCTAACCTCGCCTGATCCGGATTTTGGAGTTTTAAATACAATTTTCCCCGATCCAGAAAAAGTATTTTATTCTCGGGAAATCGACCCAATGCTTCTGTGTAGTGCACAAGGGCCGTTTTTTCTTGCTTCAAAATCTGATAGAGACTGCCTAGTTCTCTTTGAATTGCGATGGAGTCAGGAGCGATTTTTTCGGCCTTCTGGAGACTATCCAGCGCTTTTGACCACTGCTGCTGCTGCTGATAAAATTTGGAAATCCTGAAGTATCCCAACCAGTGTTCTGGATTAATCTGGATGGCAATCTGCAGACGTTGTTCTTCTGTGGAAAAGTCTGCTTCAGGTTCTTGAACAGATGAAGGTGCTGGAACAGAAGTACAGTTGAAAAGTGAAAAGGCACAGGTAATAATTAGAATCCAGCGAATCATTTTTTAAAAATTGAGGGAAATGATGCGGTGCCTGAGCTTCCCGCTGCCGGGGAAACTTTTTAGAGGCTAAGGATCAAACGCTGTCCCGGGTATATTACTGAACTTTTGGACAAGCCGTTGATGGAAGTCAATTCATCAATATGAATGCCTGCTCGTCTGGCAATTTCATACAATGTATCGCCGCGTCTCACGGTAACGCGAAGCACTCTTTTTTGGGGAGCAGAAAATTCTTTGCCGCCAGGCAGTTTGAGTTCTTGTCCAGGGAAAATGATGCTATTGAAATTCAAATCATTGGCTGCCAGCAACTGATGAAGAGAAACCCTGTTTTGCCGGGCAATTGTTGTTAAGCTATCACCCCGTTTTACAATCACCTCTGTCGCGTTCCGCCCATTTGAAACACGCAGAACCTGACCGGGATAAAGATATTTGCGAGGAGAAACATTGTTCAGCGATACTAAATTTTTAACACTCATATTGTATCGGTCTGCAATAGTGGAAAGAGAATCTCCACGTTTTACAGTCACCCATTTCGGAGAATGTCTTCCCTGCTTCTTTCTATTTGAAATAGAGTCGCTTTTGCCGCCGCTCATATTGATTTGTGCTACTTTTTCAGAATCCAGGCCGGAAATTGGCACCTTGATCCGGTAATAAGAGGGGACATGGTAGTGTCCGCTGAGCACACGGGGGTTGAGCGCGGGATTCAAGGCAAGAACTTGCTTGCGAGGGTAATTCAGACGGGACATCACGGTGCGAATCGACATCGATTTCGGCAGACGAATTTCCTTGTACCGAAGAGGAGGGTTGAGTTTTAAAGCACCGAAATATTTCTGATAGTTGCCTGCAACTTCGGCCGCTGCTAAAAATTCTGCGTAAAAGTTTTTGCTGGCGAAACCGAAAGTTCTGCTGTTGTAATGTCGAATCATATATCCCAGATCCCGGGTTTTTAGCTTTTTGGCAATTTTGCTGATCCCGTTCGGACCATGGTTGTAAGCCGTAATTGCAAGTGGCCAGGAACCCAGGTGTTCGTAATTGGCCTTCAAGAGTTTGGCGGCCGCCAGCGAGGAAATAAAAGGATCCAGTCGTTCATCCACTCTCGAATTGACCCTCATAAACATTTTTCCGGTAGATCGGGTAAACTGCCAAATTCCCTTGGCTCCTGATTTGGAGTGAGAAGTGAAATTAAAAGAAGATTCCACGTGAGGAAGATAGGCTAATTCTGGAGGAACACCCTGGTTTTTCAGAGCCCTTAAAATAAAGTTCATATAAGATCCTGAACGAACCAGGCCTTCGCGGAAACGATCAGCAACGCCATATTGAGAACGCAGTCGTTGAGCGGCTTTTCGCAGTTGCTTGGGTGTCACACCTTTGTAAAATTTGTTGAGTATTTTTTTTTGAGAAGGATTCAAAGGTGATTTTTTTTCCAAGGTATCGGCAAGTAAGCGCAACTGTTTTTTGATTTGCCTGCTTCGCTCCTTAACTCTGCTTTTTGCCTGTTTGCGGGTAAGCCCGATTACTGAAACTTTTTCGTGGATAGGAAGAACGAGTTCTCGGTCATGAATCAAGACTTCTGTTGTCTTCACTTCGCTAAAAATTTTTTTCCAGAAAAATACCTGAACATCAATCATTTTGGATCGCGGAAACAGTTGAGGATCCGGAACGATTTCAGACTTGGCATAAACCGGAGCGATCAAAATAGAGAGAACCAGTACTGTTACAATTATAAACTTGGAACCGTTCATTCTTTTCAGGTTGAAACCGTTGAGGGGGACAGAAGTTGAATACAATGATTTGCTCATAATTGATATAAAAGAGTCCGTAAAGGCGCTTGTTTTTATCTTTTTTTTATTGAAATTGAATTCGAAACTGCTTCTACATCAATTCATGTCAAAATTTTTTAAAAAAAGAAATGCAAAAAGAAATAATTTTATGATGGGCGTATTCGCTTGACATGCAAATGAGATCTTCTAGTCTTTTGAGCATTCCCTGCTACAATAATTTCCAATTCCTTAAAAGCAATGCCGCTGCCTTTAGTTTTTGAGAACCCTTCCTTATTGATTGAATACATGGAGAAAAATGTTTCTCCAGATTCAGTCACTTTGCTGATCGGCGAGTTTGATTTGTTTCACGCAGGCCACCAGCCATTGCTTGCTGCAGCCAAGGAAAATTGTGAAACATTGCTGATCGGTCTTTTTCCTGATCTTGAGTTTAATAAAAAATATGGAAATGATCGTCCTTTTGTTCCTTTTCTGGAAAGGGCAGAAATGCTGCTGGGAACCCGTTATGTCGATTTAGTGATCGACCTTTCCTGCGGTATTGACGATTTGCTCAAGCAGTTTAAACCCGGCAGAATTCTTGCTCCGTCAGTATCCCATGCAAAGCACACACCTGTCCAGCACTTGTTTGAAAGAATTGAAAGGAGTTCTCTGCAGTTTATCGAATCAACAATGGATGAGATGCGAGCTACAGAATTTGCAATTGCACGAATTTCTGAGAAACTGCAAATTTCAAATCCGTCAAAATCCTTTCTGAACAATCAGCAAGAAACTGTTCTGGAATGGGTAAAACCGAAATCACTGCCTATACTTGAATCAGATCGCCTGTCTCTGTTCATTCAGGAGTGCCATGAGCGGGATGAATTTCTCGTCACAAGCAATGGAAGTTTTGATATTTTGCATCCCGGTCACTTGCGATATCTCAGGAAAGCAAAAGCATTGGGTGGTACTTTTTTGGTACTAGTCAATGATGATGAATCAATCCGGCACAGCAAAGGAACACAGCGGCCAATATTTAGGCAGGAAGAGAGATTGACGGCACTGGCTGCATTGGAATGTGTGGACTATGTTGTCCCGTTCTCGGGGGACAATCCACTTTATCTGATCGATCAAATCAAACCCGATATTCATGTCAAGGGAGGAAGCTTTGAAGAAACGCGTGTCGCAGAGGAAAAGAGACTCGTTGAATATCATGGGGGACGATTCCAATGCTTTGATTTAATTGAAAATTTTTCCACAACAAAAATTTTGCAGACCTTCATTGACCTTTACAAAAAAAAGGAATCAATATAATCTTACGAAAACGTCTATTTTTTAGGCAGATTCTCCAAATCAGCCAAATATTCAGCAGTTCATTTGATATTGGAGTGCTTTCAGGAAACAATGGATTGCTCTGAAAACCGGCTTTTACAGCGATAGCGTATTGCGAAATCCCCTGGCATGTTCTTTGCTGAAGATGCATTACTAGAGTTTTGTTTTGAATTTCTTTTCAGGCAGAGAGTTTTGTCGGAGTGGAGCAGACAAGCGAACTGAATGACTTTAAATTTGTTAGTTTTGAATCCATTAGAAACGAGGATCTATGAAAAAAGTTGAAGCGATTATTAAACCTTTTAAACTGGACGAAGTGAAAGAGGGATTGGCAGCAATTGGCATCAAAGGGTTGACGGTTTCGGAAGTCAAGGGCTTTGGAAGACAGAAAGGTCACACGGAGTTGTATCGCGGCGCAGAATATGAGATTGATTTTTTACCAAAAATTAAGGTAGAAGTAGTGATTCCAGACGAAAATTTTCAGGCAGTTGTCGACACGATTCAGGAAAAAGCAAAGACAGGAAAGATTGGAGATGGAAAAATATTTGTCTATGACATGGACAAAGTCATTCGGATCCGTACCGGAGAAATGGGGGACAACGCGATCTGATTGCAATGAAAGGGGGAGAGATGTCTGACGATCGTCTCTCCGCAAAAAATATTTCTCCTCTCCAGACCCTCGCTGATATCAGCCACGTTATCACAGGCTCTCATGATGCGGTTGAGACTTTGTTTCATACTGCAGAGATGATTGCCGAACGGCTCCTTGTCGATGCCTGTTCCATCTATGTTTATGATTCCGAAGAAGAAAAATTAGTCCTCCGAGCCACCTACGGACTCAATAGCGAGTCTGTGGGTCAGGTTCAAATGAAGCCCTCCGAGGGATTGATCGGACTGGTACTGGAAACCTCAGAACCGGTCCAGGTTGCAGAGATGCAGGAGCATCCCCGATTCAAGTCCTTTCCCCAAACCGATGAAGATCTCTATCGCTCATTTTTAGGCGTTCCTTTGATTCAGCACCGCAAGGCATTTGGGGTGCTCGGCATGCATACTATCGAAAGCCGTACATTTACTAAAGAAGAAGAGCACATGCTCGTCACCATCGCTTCCCAAATTTCCGGGATGATTTCCAAAGCGCTGCTGATTGAGCGTCTTAAAGAGTCCCCTCACACGGAGGTTCCCCCTGCTGTCAATGCCAGAATCTCAGGAGTCCCGGTTGCTGCTGGAGTCGCGTTGGGCCAAGCCGTTCTTCTGCAGGAGAATGTTCTGGAGGAACCTGAAAAAAACACACTTTTAACTCCTGAAGAAGAGTTGGCAACTTTCGCTCAGGTTTTTGAAAAAACCACCATAGAAACGCTGGAACTGATTGACAAAGTGTCCAATTTTTTGGGAGCCGATGAGGCAGCGATTTTTCATGCTCACCTGATGTTTTTAGAAGATCATGGATTTCAGGGAAAAATTGAGAAATACATTCTTGGTGGTGCATCCGCCGCATGGTCCATTTTTCAGGTTATTCAGGAATACCTCCGTGCCTTCGAGGCAATCGATGATCCCTATCTCAGAGAAAGGGGGACCGATTTAAAAGATATGGGATTTCGCCTGATGCACAATCTTGGTTATGGTCAGGTCTCTCTGGTCAATCAGGATGGAATTCTGGTCACCAAACAGCTGCTTCCTGCTGATGTAGCGCAATTTGACTCAGAAAAAATTAAAGGGATTGTCACTTCTGCGGGAGGAGCCGCTTCTCATGCCGCCATTTTGGCCCGTTCGCGATTTATCCCGGCGATCTGCATCAGCGAAGAAGCGATTGAGACCATTCATGAGGGTGATACGCTTGCCGTTGACGGAGAACATGGTTACATGGTGATCAATCCTGGAAACGAGGTCCTGACCGGTTTTCAACAGCTGCTTCTTCAGCAGAAAGAATACTTGTCTTATCTGGACGGATACCGGGAAAAAAAATGTCAAACCGTCGATGGTCATCGAATCCATGTTTTGGCCAATATCGGTTTAGTCTCGGAAACTTATGGTGTTCATAATTTCGGAGCCGAGGGGATTGGTCTCTATCGCTCCGAAATATTTTTTCTCTCTTTGGATCACTACCCTTCTGTTGAGGAACAAGTCGAAGTCTACTCAAAAATTGTTGAAAGTGTGGATGAACACCAGATGGTCGTTTTTCGTACTTTAGATATTGGAGCAGATAAGTGTGCACCCTACATGGGAGTTGTTCAGGAAGAAAACCCCTTCCTGGGAAATCGTGCGATCCGCGAGCAGATGGGGAATCCTGAAATTTTAAAAAAGCAGATCAAAGCGATTCTGATTGCTGCATCAAGGCGTCAAAGCGACCACAAAGGGCGAAAGAATGTTTCCCTGATCTATCCCATGATCAGTCACTTGAATGAAATCCGGTTTTGTAACCGTTTGTTTTCCGAGTGCCGGAAGGAACTGCAGGAGGAAGGTGTTGAAGTTCCCGGGATGGCGATCGGGATGATGTTTGAAATTCCCGCCGCAGTGATTATGGTGGAATCATTCATTTCAGAAATCGACTTTCTTTCAATTGGCAGCAATGATTTAACTCAGTATATATTGGCGGTGGATCGCAACAATCCCCATGTTGCCCACCTTTATGATCCTCTGCACCCATCCGTCCTCAATATGATTAAAATTCTGATTGAATGTGCCAATCGGCACAACAAACCGATTGAACTGTGCGGAGAGATGGCTGCAGACCCTGATGGATGCATCATTTTGATTGGGATGGGTTTGCGCTATCTGAGTATGGCCGCTTCATTGATTCCTGTTGTCAAAGAAAGGCTTTCTTTTATAACCCTGAAGGAAGCTGAAGAGCTGGCTGAAAAAGCGCTACAGGCATCTTCTGCTGAACAAGTCAGAAATTTGGTTGCAACTTTTTTTAAATTCTACTCTTCAAAAACGACGGCATGACGCCCCCTCCTTTAATCCGCTTGATCTATGGCAATCAGCAGCTGCGCATTGATGAAACGGCAAATTCACTGGTCCAGTCAATTATGGAAGACCGCGACCCGGAGTTTTCTCTGCAGCGTTTTGACCTGATGGAAATGCTCAAAGACAGCAGTCAGGATAGTCTTGAGGAAAAATTGGATCAGTTCCGAGTGAGTTGCGAGACCCTGCCTTTTCTTTCCGATCGAAAAATCATTCGAATAGACCATCTTGAAAAACTGAAGCAGCCACGAGGTAAAAAAAACGCATCATCAACTTTTGATCCGGCAGCTCCCCCGAGCAGTCGACTGTATCCCCTTCTTTTAAATTATCTTTCTCATCCTCCGGAATATTGTTCTTTCATTTTGACGGCGTTTGCTTCGAGGGATCAGGACTTCAGTGCTCCATTGCTGAAAGTGATCAAGTCCCGGGGAAAAATTCAGAAATTTGTCGCTTATGATGATGACAAACCGATTGGATGGATTGTTGAACGGGCAAAGCAAAAAAAAATCAGCATTCGCCCGGGAGCCGCACAACTGCTGTTGGATTTGCTTGGAAATGATCTCTCCGGCCTGGACCACGAATTGGAAAAACTCTCCCTTCTGGAGCCCAACCGGAGCACTTTGAATGAAGATGATTTGATGGCCCATGTTCGAAGTGCAAAATACTTTTCAATATTTCGCATCACACAGGCGCTCTCTCAAAAAGATCTTGTTTCTGCCCTGGAAACCCTCGATCAAATCATGATGGAATCTTCAACAGGGCATATTGGGCTCTTCGTTTTAATTTATCAGCAGTTGATCAAGTTATTGAAGGTGCATTACCTGAAACAGCAAAATCTCAGTCCGCCAGCAATTATCTCGAAACTCAAGCTGCATCCTTTTTTGGGAAAACGCCTTGTCTCCCAGGCGGATTCGTTCTCAGAATCGGAACTCGAAAAAATAATCGTCAGAATGGCAGATCTTGATCTGGAATTTAAATTCAATGCCCGTGAAGCCCGGGGGCTTTTTCAAAACCTTTTTCAAGAAATTTGCACGGGATATTACCGCTGACAGGCGAACCGCTGTTGTGGCGTGCAGGTGCCCCATTTCTATCAGGAAAGTATTTTGTGGAAACCCTTGAAATTTTTTATTTGGCGATAGGGATTGTCATTTTTTTGGGATTGATGTTTCTCTTTAAAAAACTGTAAATTCGCTCGACCCTCTTGAAAATATTTTCACCTGAGGGACAAATGACAAGATTGTTTATGTTCAGTGTTTGCGAGGAAAAGTGATGATGCTCAAGTCAGGGCAATTCGATTCCGTCCCGATCATAAATATCGCTCCGCTTTATAACGAAAAATCCGATCTCGACGGGCTTGCCCGGGCCATTGAACACGCCTACAGCAATGTCGGATTTGCCTACATTGTCAATCATCAGATTCCGCAGGTTCTGATTGACGAATTGTTTGAGGCTTCAGCCATGTTTCACGCCTTGCCCCGCGCCGAGAAAATGCGGATTGAAATCAATAAATTTCATCGGGGCTTTATTCCCATCAATTCTTCAACTCCCAAAACATCAAGCATCGCAGAGGTAACAAAACCCAATCAAAGTGAATCATTTATAATGATGCATGAACTGCCCGCCGATGATCCGGACCTGCTCGCTGGAGTCGATTTGGCAGGACCCAACCAGTGGCCAGAGCAATTGCCTGATTTTCGGAAAAAGGTGCTGGCTTACAACTCTGCCTTGTCTGAATTGGCCCAGAAGATTGTCCGGGCAATTGCCCTTGCACTGGGTCAGGATGATGACTGTTTCGATTCTCATTTTCAACACCCGACGAGCTTTCTTCGCCTGCTTTTCTACCCTCCCCATCCTCCGGAATGCACTGATGAACTCTTTGGCTCTGCTCCTCACAGTGACTATGGATTTATCACAATTCTTGCTCAGGATAAAAGCGGGGGACTGCAGGTAAGGAACGTCTCGGGAGAATGGATTGATGCCCCCTTCATCCCGGGAACTTTTGTGATGAATGCAGGAGACATTCTGCACCGGTGGAGCAATGGTCATTTTATTTCCACCCCTCACCGTGTCATCAATCGCTCAGGACATTCCCGTTACTCATGCCCTTTCTTTTTTGATCCCAACATGAAATCAGAAATTGTACCGCTGGCAACGTGTGTGGGAGAAGAGCGTCCCCTGCGCTATCCGCCCGTTGTTTATGGTGACTATTTAATGGAACGATTGCTTGCAAATCACGACCAGCATGCGCAAAGAAATTGCTCCACTTGATCATAGGAAAATTAATGCAGCAATCGCTCAGATTATTAAAAAAACTTCTTTGACTGATGGTACTTTTGAAAAAAACTAACTCCACATGAGCTCAAAATATTCATGAACAAAGTTTGTATCATCGATTCAGACCCTTCCCTTTATCAAAATTTGCTGGAAGATCTGGCTCTTCCGGAACTTCATATTGTTTCCTCCAAAGGAGATGGTCAGGCGATTGAGCCGGACTGCAATATTTTATTTGGAAGACCAAAGATGATTGCGGAGCATCTTCCTGCATTTGAGGGAGTAGAATGGGTACAGTCTACATTTGCGGGAATTGATGCCCTGTGTTCTGCCGATCTGCCGAATAATTATATGTTGACTGGGATCAAGGGGGTACTCGGATCATTGATGAGTGAATATGTCTTTACCTATCTCCTTGCCATCGAAAGACGTCTGCTCGAAACGCAGCATCATCAGCAGAAATTGAAATGGAAAGGGATGTCACATCGGGGGATCCAGGGAATGACACTGGGTGTTTTGGGTCTCGGAGACATTGGCAGTTCAATTGCCCAGATGGCGAAACATTTCGGAATGCGGGTACTTGGCTTCAACCGAAGCGGGGCTTCAAACCCGGTAGTAGAGGAGGTTTTTAGCGGTGCTTCCCAGGCAGATTTTCTGAGCCAGTTGGACTATCTCGTGATCACTTTACCGGGTACCGTTCAGACTCGTCACTTTGTTGATTACCAAGTGTTGAAGCAGATGAAACCCTCTGCAGTGTTAATCAATGTCGGGAGAGGCAGCGTCGTCAATGAACGGGATTTGGTGCGCGCTCTCCAGGAGCAAGTGATTCGAGGGGCCGTTTTGGATGTATTCGAGAAAGAACCGCTGCCCAAAGAGAGTCCGTTATGGAAAATGACCAACGTTTTTATCACCCCTCATAATGCTGCCGATGTTCTTCCCGAAGATATTGCCGCAATTTTTGCAGAGAACTACATTCGCTTCCTGAAAAAGAAGGAACTGCGTTATTTGATTGATTTTGAAAGAGGCTATTGAACATTAAAGTAAGGAAACAGTGGGAAAATTAAAAAAGCGTGCCCGTGAATTGGGAATTCCATTTGAAGGGACACCGGGGCCTTTGAACGCAATTACAGATGTCCCCGGAGTGGAGGTCGGCTACTCGACAATTGTTGCCGGGAAAGGCAAATTGGTGGTCGGTAAGGGACCGGTCCGCACCGGAGTCACCGCCGTGTTTCCGCGGGGAAAAAAAGATGATGACCCGGTCTTCGCCGGTTGGTTTTCTCTCAATGGTAATGGTGAGATGACAGGCACGACCTGGATCGAAGAGTCCGGGTTTTTAATTGGACCAGTCATGATTACCAACACCCACAGTGTGGGAGCTGTCCATGAGGCGGTAATTGCCTGGCGGCTCAAGCACAATCGGCCCAATCGTCCCTGGTCGCTGCCGGTCGCAGCGGAAACTTACGACGGTTATCTGAACGATATCAACGGGTTTCATGTTAAAGAGAAACATGTCTTTGAAGCCCTGAGCAAAGCAAAATCAGGAGCAATCGAAGAGGGAAATGTGGGAGGCGGAACAGGAATGATCTGCTATGAATTCAAAGGTGGCACGGGAACCTCTTCACGGCGGATTAAGACGGATAAGGGAAAAGAATATACCCTTGGTGTGCTCGTTCAGGCAAATTTCGGGCTGAGGCACCAGCTCCTGATTGCTGGAATTCCTGTAGGCAAGGAGCTGACTCGAAATGCTCCTTTTTCAAAAGGGCAGGATTTTTATAATGAATCCGGCTCGATCATCGTGGTGGTGGCCACCGATGCTCCATTGCTTCCTCATCAATTGAAAAGGCTCGCCCGAAGAGTTCCTTTGGGGATGGCGAGAACGGGCAGCAATTCAGGAAACGGATCAGGAGATATTTTCATCGCATTTTCTACAGCCAATCCAGGTGCTGGCGAACCTGAGACAGATCTTGACTCCCTGGAGATGCTCTCCAATGATCATATCAATCCTCTCTTTTCTGCTACGGTGCTGAGCACCGAAGAAGCGATCATCAATGCGATGATTGCTGCCAAATCCATGGTTGGCATCGATCAGCACCAAGTGCGTTCTCTCCCTCAGAAATCCCTCATGAAAATCTTGGCTCGATACAACCGTTGACCGAAGTGAAAAAGCGGGTCGGCGATTTTCTTTAAATATTAGAAGAAGAATGTTTCGGCAGGAAATTATACGCGGGCAGTCACAATGGTTTTCAATCATCCGTAACAATGATGTTGTTGGCTTCAATCGGGATAAACAGAGAAAACTCTGTCCAACTGCCCAATTCCGAGCTGACAGAAATATGCCCCTCATAGGTTTCGACTTCTTCGCGGATGACATCTGTACCCACACCCCTGCCGGAAATAGTTGTGACGTCTTTTTGAGTGGAAAATCCAGGCGAAAAGAGGAGTTCGTAGACTTCGTCCTGTGATTTGGAGGTTGCCAGTTTTTTGGCTTTTTTTGGAGAGATCAATTTGCGTTCCAGAGCAGTCTGGATGATTGTTTGAGGGTTGATTCCCTTTCCGTCATCCCGTATTTTCAGGATCAGATGGCCCTCTTCGGCAACAACCGAAAAAAGAATTTGAGCCACACCCGGTTTCCCATTTTTTTCTCGGATGGGAGCTGCTTCAATGCCATGATCAAGGGAATTCTTCAAAACCTGATAAAGTGCATTCCATAAACTGTCGAAAATCCGGTGAGGCAGAAAAACAGTTGGAGAATGGGGGGCGATTGAAAACATGACGGACTTTTCAAGTTCCTTGGAAAGTTGATTTGCGGAACTGTTGAGCCGTTCAAATATCGTGTCCAAAGCCACCGAGTCAAAGCGAAGCAAATCGAAATAAAGTTGATCAAAACGAGCAAGAAAAGGTTTTTCGTCAATCAGGATTTGCTTGCTTTCCTCATGAATTGCCACCATGTGTTCCACGACCTGATAATAGTCAGCGCGTGAAATCATAAGATGCTCTGTGTCGGATTTCGTGGCCGTATAGACTTTTGTACTGATCCCTTCTGCCAGATTGAGCAGGAGATAAAGTTGGCCAAAAATTTCTCGCACGGGCTGCAGACCGTCGCTGAGCTGCCATGTTTTCCTCAATTCCTCAAGTTTTGACTCGGCGTCATGGCAGGCCTGTCCCAAAGTTGAAAATCCAAGGAAGAAAGTGGTTCCTTTGGCGGCATGCAAGTGACGGGAGAGTTGTTTTATTAACTCATCAGAGCTTTCAACATCTGCATAGTTGGCTAAATTGATGTGTCCGGTCACTTCAGGCAAATATTCTTTCAGATTGTTGATCACCTCCCGGGGAGCCGTTCTCAACTCGCTCATCAATTCGATGATCTCAGAGGCAAGCTGCTGCTGCTGGGTATGGCCATGCGGTTCCAGCCAGACAAGGACATATTCATATATATTTTCGGTTTTGATGGCTTCGAAACGAACTTCATAGTTTTGCCCGTCTGTCCAGGTTAGAGAAAAAGAAGGACACAATTTGACAATATCTTCCGGCATCATCAATTCGACATAGGTCTCGTCATAGAGAATATCCAGCCAGTTTTGCAGGGCAGTTCGGTCACTATCCGAAAGGGAGGCCAGCAGCGAAGTGCCGATTGCCTGCTCGTGAAACGATTTAAATTCTTTGAAAAATTCATCATATTTGGGCCCTGTCCCGTGATGAGAATAGACCACGAAGCTGCTTTTGCTGTCGATAATCAAAGCAGGAAAATCTCGTTTTTTATTGGCTAGCTCTTGATAATAATTTTGTTTTGGGGTACGGTCCATGGTTTATTTACCTGAGAATTTAGAAGATTGTCGTTATCTTCTTCTTATGATGCTGTATTCAATATGTATACAAATCGGCTCATACTCGCCACTTTAAAATGAAATTTTTAGATTTAAAAAAAATTGTTTTACCCCGAAAAAACAGCGGAAACTGAGAATTAAATGTTTGATGAGTCAAGTTTTTTAATTGGCAGTTCCATCAAAACAGGCAAAAAAAATAGCTTGTGTTATCATTTCGATTCATTCATTTATCTTACGCTCAAAGATTTCAATACTCTATGCCGTACCAATTTTTTATATGAAAACTAAAGCAATCGTCCCTGAAACAGCGTGGGGGTTGGGACGTAGTAAACTATCTGATTATATAGAACTGACAAAATTTCGACTTTTAATGCTGGTGCTCCTGACCGTAGGCATCGGTTTTTATCTTTCTTCGTCTGTCAGTAATGTTGTCTTATTCCTAAATACTCTATTCGGAGTTGCCTGTGTCGGTTCCGGAGCAAATGCCCTCAATCAATGGTACGAACGAGATTCTGATGCACGGATGATGCGGACACGGCATCGCCCTCTTCCTTCCGGCCGACTCAGCAGTTTTGAAGCTTTTTGTTTTGGATTGACCATTTCTTTTTTGGGAATGGCTTATTTGGCCTTCACGGTCAATGTTCTGACTGCACTTTTGGGTTTCGTGACCTGGGCGACATATCTTTTTCTTTATACTCCTCTCAAACGAAAAACTGTTCTGAATACATGGATTGGTGCGGTCCCCGGGGCTTTGCCTCCGTTGATGGGCTGGACCGCTGCACGTGGAACTCTGGACATTGAAGCACTGTCTCTTTTTGCCATTCTGTACCTGTGGCAGCTTCCTCATTTTTTCGCGATTTCCTGGATTTATCGGGATGACTATAAAAACGGCGGATTTCAAATGCTCTCCCGGAGCGATCATACCGGGCAAAAAACGAGCTATCAGATGTTTCTCAATTCCGCTTTGCTGCTCCTGGCCAGTTTGAGTTTGATATTTATTCAAAAAACCGGACTGCTCTATCTTATTTGTGCTCTAGGATTGGGGATTTCATTTTTAGCCATCACCACTTTCTTTTTCAGGGAAAGAACAATCGTCAATGCGCGGAAAGTCTTCTTTGCCTCGATCATTTATTTTCCGGTTCTTTGGGTCGCCATGGTGCTGGACAGGATGACGGGTTGGACTCTTCCTTACCTTTGACCCGACTGCGGGAAAATTTCAGATAATTTCCTGCGAAGCGGTCGCTAAAAAAGCGTTGCGAATCGGTGCTATCTTGGTTTCGTTTCCAAATTGCGGAACAAACAACTTTGAAGCATAATTTTACAATTAATGGAGGAACATGGACAACAATGAAGCGGATATTTTAGCAAAAAAAGTGTTTCAAATCACTTTTGTCGCATCTATTCTTTTCATGCTTTCTGTCATATTTTTTATTTTGTAAATCAGTCGTTTCTTAATTACGGGCAAACCCTGCAAAACATCCGTGCCGAGCTGGATGCTTCAAGGGGGGATCTGAATAATTGAATGCGAATTTAACGGAGAAATTGGGATGATAGAGTATTTGATACCGAATGCATCTTCCTTTGGTGGTGAAATCGACTACCTTTTTGATTTGATCACATATATTGTCGGATTTTGGTTCATTTTGACCCAAGCGATCATATTTTATTTCATTTTTCGTTTCCGTCACAAGGATGGCGTCAAAGCCCAATACCTTTCGGGAGAAGAACATCATGAAGCACGTTGGGTTCATTGGCCCCATTATGCTGTGATCGCCTGTGATGTCATCATCATCATTGTCACAGTCAGGATCTGGCTGGACGTCAAAATGGACCTGCCGCCTCCAGATGACAAAATTCGAGTGGTTGCTCAGCAATGGACATGGATCTTCGTCCATTCCGGTCCTGACGGCAAACTGGATACCGCAGATGATATTGCTACAGTCAACGATTTGCATGTGCAGAAAGATAAAACCTATCATTTTGAACTGCAGTCCAAAGATGTCCTTCATGATTTTTCAGTGCCGGTCTTTCGCTTGAAACAGGATGCCGTTCCCGGCAGGACCATTACCGGCTGGTTTAAACCCACTAAAACCGGGGAATGGGATATTCAATGTGCTGAAATGTGCGGTATTGGTCATGGCTTGATGGGAGCACGTATTATTGTGGAATCTGCCGAATCATACAGTCAGTGGCTCGCCCGACAGAGCGTCACCAAAACCGGCGAAGCCTTGGCAGCAGCCTCAGTCGAAAAACCTTCCCTTCCATTTACAAAAGAATTGAACCGTAGTTTCGAGTAATGTTCAAAGCATTGGAGTTGATGATGATGATCCGACTCCCTTTTGAACGGCAATTCAATAAAAGGAGATAGAACATGAGTGATACCGGAATCGCAGCAGGTCATGCGGCTGCTCCTCACGAGCATCATGAGGAAATGGATTTTTGGAGTAAATATGTCTTTTCAACCGATCATAAGATTATCGGTTTTCAATATATGTTTACTGGGATGTTCATGGCATTGATCGGCGGATTTATGGCCTATGTTTTTCGGATGCAGCTTGCCTTTCCCGGAGAGTCGGTTCCACTGTTTGGTCAAGTTACCTCTGGTGATTACAACATGCTGATCACCAATCATGGAACCATCATGATTTTTTGGGTGGCAATGCCAGTTTTGATTGCGGCTTTGGGAAATTATCTGATTCCCCTGATGCTTGGCTGCGATGATATGGTTTTTCCGCGTTTGAACCGTCTTTCATATCAGATATTTTTACTCAGTGCGATTGTTCTGATTATTTCCTTCATAGTTCCCGGCGGTGGTTTTGGCGGTGCATGGACTGCCTATCCTCCCCTTTCGGCAAGTGCTGAATACAACCATACAGACTGGGGATCCTCTCTCTGGGTACTTGCTGTTGCACTGGAATTCGCTGCTTTTCTGCTCGGTGGGATCAACTTTCTGACCACCAGTATGAATGCGAGGGCTGAAGGCATGAAAATGATGGACATTCCCATTGTGGTCTGGATGATCAACGTCGCTGTTATTTTATTCATGGCTTCCGTTGGTCCCCTGATTGCCGGGGCTGTGATGTTGTTTTTGGATCAGCGGATCGGAACTTCTTTTTTTCTTCCTGCCGGCGGTGGAGATCCTGTCCTCTGGCAGCATCTTTTCTGGTTTTTCGGACATCCGGAAGTTTATGTCGTTCTTTTGCCGGCAATGGGTGTGGTAGCAGAAGTGATCACGACTTTTTCCCGGAAGAAATTATTTGGCTACAAAACCATTTTATACACAACTTTTGCAACCGGTGTCTTGAGTTTCACCGTTTGGGCCCATCATCAATTTGTCTCTGGAATCGACCCCAGGATGGGAAACATTTTTGCAGTCACGACGCTCCTGATTTCAATTCCAATTGCAGAAATTATGTTTTGCTATGTAGCAACTTTATATGGAGGATCAATTCGACTGACGACGCCCATGTTATGGGGCTTATCGTTTATTGTTGAATTTTTGCTGGGCGGGGTGACCGGGATATATTTGGGGGCCAGTGCCATGGATGTCTATTTTCATGACACCTATTTTGTACTGGCGCATTTCCACTATACGTTTTTCCCGATTGCAATCATCGGCGTCTTCACTGCAGTCACTTACTGGTTCCCGAAAATGTTCGGCAGAATGATGAATGAGACCTTGGGGAAAATTCATTTTTGGGGCACGATCATTCCTTTCAACTGTATTTTTATTCCCCTCTTTTTGCTGGGAATGGCCGGGCAGCACCGTCGGATTTACAATTATAACAACTTTCCGGATCTCGCTACGGAAAACCTGCAGGATCTTCGCGTGTTTGCGACCTCTGCAATGGTCATTATGCTTCTTTTTCAAATTCCCTTTATCGTTAATTTCTTTTACAGTTTATTCTATGGAGAAAAGGCAGAGAAAAACCCCTGGAAAGCCAATACGCTGGAATGGGTTGCTGAATCTCCCGCCCCTCATGGAAACTTTAAAGAACTTCCCAAAGTGTATCGCGGCCCCTATGAATTCAGCCATCCCGATGCAAAAGAGGATTATTGGCCTCAAAACGTGCCCAATTGAGAACGAATTGAAAAATTATTAAAAGGAGACATCTATGGCATTTCATGCGCCTATAGCAACAGGAAGAAGCAACACCGGAATTCCAACAGGACGATTGGCTGTCTGGTGGCTTTTGGCATCGGAAGTATTCATTTTTGGCGGACTGATTGCCAGTTATCTTCTCCATCGCCTGAATAATGAAAACTGGGGAGAAATTGCCGCAAATACCAGCACCCCGGCGGGTGCTCTGAATACCTTTGTACTGTTAACTTCCAGTCTTTTTATTGTTCTGGCACATGCAGCCTCTGAACGCAAAGATATTGCCAGAACGCTCAAGTTTATTTGGTTGACAATTGGATGCGGTGGAATTTTTCTCGTCGTTAAAGCCTATGAGTACACGACTGAAATCTCACATGGATTTGTGTTGACAAGCAATGTGTTCTGGAGCTTTTACTACACTGCAACAGCGCTCCATGCCTGCCATGTGATCGCGGGGATGTTCATTATGTGGATGATCTCTCACGATGTTAAAATTTCGAAAAACCTTCATCGGGTGGAACTGATCGGAATCTACTGGCACTTTGTTGATCTTGTCTGGATCTTTCTTTTTCCCTTACTTTACATTGCAAAATAAATAACCCCCTTCAGGAGCAGATAATGTCTCAGGATGCAGCACATGGAAATCACGATGCAAGGTATATCAAAATTTGGGGAATCCTGGTGGTTTTGCTCGCAATCAGTGTTGCGGGACCCATGCTTGAAATACAAGTTATTACTTTGATCACCGCGTTTGGGATTGCCATTGTCAAAGCCTTGATGGTTTGTGCTTACTTCATGCATTTAAATGTCGAAAAACGATACATCTGGTACATGCTGATTATTTCAGTAGCCTTCATGGGAATCTTCTATTTCGGGTCTGCTCCGGATGTGATGCAGGGCAGCGGAACTCAGTGGAAAGACTGCGTGCTGGATAAATCCTGCGTACCCACCAATGACATGGCAAAAGATTCAGTGAATTACGGGATCTTAAGGTAATTTGATGCTGATTGGTACTAACGTAGACCCGACCCGGCATCAGAATCGACAAAAACCTCCCATTGCCAACGGCGTTGTGGGGATAGCCATTTTTGTTGTCACCGAAGTCATGTTTTTTGCTTCGTTGATCAGCGCATACCTGGTACTCCGGTCCGGTGCTGAAGAATGGCCCCCCTGGGGACAGCCCCGCTTGCCCGTGGCAGCTACTGCCTTCAATACCGTGGTGCTTCTTCTCAGCGGGTTGGTCCTTTTCAAAGCCTATCAGCAGTTCTTAAAGCCTGACCGCGTGTCGGTGTCGAGAAAGATGCTGGGCCTTTCCATTCTTCTGGGCCTTTTTTTCGTTTTATTTCAAGGATATGAATGGATTCAGCTGCTGCAGTTCGGCCTTACGATGACTTCCAGCAACTATGGTGGATTGTTCTACCTCATCATTGGCACGCATGCGGTTCATGTTGTGGCTGCTCTCTTTTTCCTGCTGCATACATACTCAATGCTGGCGCCTTCCCGTATTCCGCAGTTGGCTTCAACTGAATTTGTAGTTTCGCAAATCTTTTGGTATTTTGTTGTTGGGGTTTGGCCGATTTTGTATTTCCTGATTTATTTGGTATGAAAATGATGAAATCAATTGCAGTGGTCTTGGCATTTACTGGATTCTTTCCTTCCCTTTCCCTCGGCTGCAGTGTCTGTTTTGTTGGAAAAGAAGCAACGATGGCCGCCTATTATGGAACAGCGATTGTGTTGAGCCTTCTTCCGCTTGCAATGGTAGGAGCTTTGGCATACTGGGTCTTCCGTCGCTATCAGCAGCACGATTCTGTCTCAGCGGGTGAATACCTGGAAAACAATGAATCCGCATACCCCAAGCAGCAATCCGCACCCACTCAATAAAAACACCCAATCCTCTCTATCTTCCGGGAAAAAATTGAATGACAACAATGGCGGTAACACCGCCGCCGGATCATTTTTCAAAAAGATCACACTCTTCTCTGCAATTTTAACATGGCCACTGATTTCCTTTGGAACCTATGTGCGGTTGAAAGGTGCTGGTCTGTCATGTCCGGATTGGCCACTCTGTTACGGAAAGATTATTCCGCCTGAAGGCTTTAAAATTGCTCTGGAAGTAGGTCACCGGTTTCTTGCCTCATTCCTGGGTTTGAGTATCACGGTCCTTCTCATTCTGTCATCGTATAAACCTCAGTACAAGAGCTACCGGAGGTTCACGATCGCCTTGTTTCTGCTTGTCGTCATTCAAGGAATATTGGGCGGTATGACCGTTTTGATGAAGCTCTCCCCTCCAACGGTCGTATTTCATTTGTTAGGGGGAAATCTGCTTTTTAGTCTGCTGATCTATCTCTCCTATTCGGCATATTCAGATTCCCGCGGGCAGGGTCCTCATCAACCGGATCCTCCGGTACTCACTTGGCACAGCAAGATGCTGGGTTTGATGCTTATTATCATTTTTGTGGTCATTGTTTCGGGAGGAGCCAACAGCAGCACCTACTCAGGGTATGCGTGTTCTGCTTTTCCGGGGTGTCAGCCAGGCAGCCTTCTATCTTTTCACTCCGGCAACATGGTGGGAGAAGGGAACTTTCTTCCCAGATTTCAAAACGAGTGGATTCACATGATTCATCGATTGACTGCCATCGTCGGCGCTTTCGCATTGGCGGTTTTGACATGGCTTGTCTTGTTTCGACGGCGCGATGGAGCCTATCGGCTTCATGCTCTGGCCATTTGGAGTCTGCTTTCAATTGAGATCATACTTGGGATTTTAAATGCCGTTTTCCACATTCCTGTCCCCATTTCTGCTGCACACACCGCTGTTGCTGCAACAATAGTAGGACTCTTGAGCTATTCACTGGCTAAATCTATTCATGAATCTCACTGATTTACCTGCACTCAATGCCTTTTTGAACGGCATAACATTCTGTCTGCTTATTATGGGATTTCAATCCATTAAAGCGGGAAATGAACGGCGTCACAAGAATTTCATGCTGGCGGCGTGCGGAGTATCAGCACTCTTTTTGATCAGCTATTCCATTTACCACGCAAATGTCGGGTCGGTCGCTTTTCAAGGGACTGGAGTCGTCCGACTGCTCTATTTTATAATTCTCATTCCTCATATTGTTCTGGCAGCATTGCAAGTCCCATTGATTTTGATTGCAGTGTACAAAGCGCTTGGAAACGATCGCGTCGCTCATAAAAAACTGGTCAAATGGGCTTTTCCCATTTGGTGTTATGTTTCTGTGTCCGGAGTGATTATCTATCTGATGCTTTACCAGATGCCCGAGTGATGAATTTCTTTTTAAAATGTATTGCTGCGACTGAAGAAGAAATTTGGTAAAGCTTGACAAAATTGAGCAGGACTATTAGGCTAGCAAGTTGATTTGGGGTGTAGCCAAGTGGTAAGGCAGCGGGTTTTGATCCCGTCATTCGCAGGTTCGATCCCTGCCACCCCAGCCAGTTTTAGTAGAGATGTCTTTCCTCTTGATCATGCCTTATTTGACAGTCAGGTTCAATTGCTTGCGTCCTTAATTTAGAATTGCATCTTTGATGAACTTGCCTTAAATTCGTTTTTCCAGAGACCGGAAAGCAGCACATCTTGTTTAGGTCAATTGGACCTTTCATCGTAAACCATTGACAATCCGAGTTAATCCTCGTCCCTATTTGGAGCTGTAAAATGACCTACACCGTAGTTGAAAACTGTGACAAATGTAAGTTCACAGATTGCGTCGAAGTCTGTCCTGTGGAAGCTTTTCATGAAGGACCAACCATGTTGTACATCAATCCGGAAACTTGCATTGATTGTAATGCTTGTGTGGAAGAATGTCCGGTTGAAGCTATTTTCGCTGATGTTGATGTTCCTGAAAAATGGGAGGAATGGACCGAAATCAATGCCCAGAAATGTGAAGAATATCCTGTCATTACGGAAAAGCAGGATCCGCTTCCAACCGCCGAGGCACGTAAGACAGAGTTGGGGTTTTGATTTGGAATTTTGATCTGAACCGAGTCCCTTTTTTAATCCGTTAAAGTTCCAGAAATTGAGAACGCAGGGAGGGATCGTGGACTTGCTGGTCCGAATCCAGGACATCACTGAAAACAAGCTTCTGCAATATGAAGGGGATCATCCGATGAAGAAAATGGATGAACTCCAAAAAGTTGTTGGAGAACAGAAGCGTGAGGTTCATTATCAATTTAATCTGACTCGAAGCGGGCGCTTTCTTCTGGTTAAAGGAGCAGTGGAAGGAACTTTGGTTTTTGATTGCGACCGATGCCTGGAGCCGTTCGACTTTCCGCAGCAGGAAAAGTTTCGTGTTACCTTGCTGCCCGCAGAATCCCAGAGAACTTTGTTCGGCGATCAGGACATGTCCGAGGAGGAGTTAGAAGTCGGGATTTATCAGGGAGAGTGCTTGGATCTTAAGACTATCATGGAAGAACAGATTTTACTGGGAATTCCTATGAAGAAAATATGTTCGGATACCTGCAGAGGAATTTGTTCTCAATGCGGAAATAACCTGAATGTCAATAATTGTTCTTGTTCTCCTCCCGATAATTCTGATCATCCGTTTGCCGGTTTGCGTCAGTAAGGCTGTTTTCTGAAATATTCAGAGAAACAGAAATCATTGTTATTCAACTGAAATTTATTTATTAAGTTTGGAGTAAATTATGGCTGTACCACAGCGTAGAACTTCGCGATGGAAAAGAGATTCCCGGCGAGCTCACATCAAATTGAAAACACCTGGATTGAGCGTCTGCACCAACTGCCGGGTCCTGATTCTTCCTCATCGGGTGTGCCCTCATTGCGGGTATTATAAAGGGGTTGCGGTTATCGAAACCAGCGATTATTAGAAACAACAATTGTTTCAAAATTTAATTTTGAAGATATGTTTTTATTCCTCAGCAGCATGGATTCTTTGTATTGATGTCTTGCTCAAAAATTGTTTCTGAGCTTTTCTTCCTAAATGAAATCGGCAAGACACCTGTAGTGCTTTTGATTTAAAAAGCAAAGCCTTCAAAAGAATCCGTAATAAAAAGGGGGGCAATGGTGATTGCAGTCGATGCAATGGGAGGAGACTTTCCGGTAACAGCCCCGGTTGCAGGGGCAATACAGGCTATCAACGAGCATGGCATTGAAGTGATCTTGGTGGGCAAGCAAACCGAGATTGAATCAGAACTGAAAAAATATACTTACGACCACCGGAAACTGTCTATTCAGGATTGTTCTGAAGTCGTTGAAATGGGCGAATCCCCCGCATTGGCACTCCGTCAGAAAAAAGATTCTTCTATTCGAGTATCCCTTAATCTTCACAAAGAAAAAGCCGCCGATGCGGTTGTTTCGGTAGGACATACTGGAGCAGCAATGGCAACGGCAAAATTTGTCTTAAAATCTATCAATCATATCGATCGCCCCGCTATTGCGACGGTGATGCCTTCCTTGCAAAAACCGTTTGTTATTCTTGATCTCGGGGCAAACACGGACTGTAAACCCGAATATCTGCTGCAATTTGCATTAATGGGTGATGCTTATACCCGCCTTTTGTTTGATACCAAAGACCCGCGCATTGCACTTTTGAATAATGGTGAAGAAGAAGGCAAGGGGAACACCGTCGTCAAAGAGGCATACGAACTTCTCAAAAAAAGCACCTTGAATTTTTCAGGAAATATCGAAGGAAAAGCGATGTTTAAGGGAAATATTGATGTGATTGTTTGTGACGGCTTTGTGGGGAACATAGCTTTGAAAGTGGCGGAAGGAACTTCCGATTTCATTCAGGCAATTCTTCGTGAAGAAATTTCGAAATCATGGCTGGCAAAATTGAGTTTTCTTGGTTTGAAACCGACTTTTCGTGCCTTAAAAAATCGCACTGACTACAAACAGTGGGGAGGTGCTCCCCTATTGGGGGTTCGTGGTGTCGTTATCATTGGTCATGGAAATTCCAATGCAGGGACCATTAAAGGAGCCATCAAACATGCTCAGGAATGTGCGCACCTGGGACTGAATAAAATGATTTCCAAAGAAGTAGATGAGAATTTGAGTCTGTTGGAAGAAGCGGAAAAAATCAATCGATAGTTTGAATCACGTGATATGAATAAATCCCTTTTCTGTCAAAATCGCGTTCATTGGTACATCGTAGGGGAATTGAGGGATGGACGGAAGCACTTGAAATTGAAACGCAAGCGCAAGAAAGAACGGCTTTATTTGACTTAAAAACCGATCGTAATATCCCTTGCCGTAGCCAAGACGCCCCCCTCTTCTATCAAATGCCAAACCAGGCACGATCACCAGATCAATTGTGTTCAAATCAATCGGCTGCCGTGTTTCTGAGCGTGGTTCGCGCAGGCCGAATTTTTCTGTTTGGAGTTGTTCAAAAGTTGTCAGAATTGAGTGCCCCAATATTGCAGATTGAGGCACTAAATAAGGAACAGCAACGGTTTTACCGGTTTGCCAGCAATGTTGGATGATGGAGGTTGTTTCTACTTCCTGTGCCTGATTGACAAAAATATGTACAATTTGGGCTTCTTGGAATACAGGCCACTGAAGCAGGTGATTCTGAATTTGCTTTGAGGCTTTTTCCCGTTCCAAATTCGAATACCGGCTCCGGTGATTCAATATTGCTTGACGTACAGAAACTTTATCCATCGGGTCAGCGGTTTCCATCAGCGAAACATTCAATCCACTATAAGTTCATTCAATATCGATAATATTCCGGTTTGTAGGGACCTTCCGGAGAAATTCCAAGATAATTTGCCTGTTCAGCAGTCAGTTCCTCCAACTGCACTCCCAATTTTTTTAAATGCAGACGAGCCACTTTTTCATCGAGTTTTTTGGGCAGGACGTAAACTTTGTTTTCATACTTTTCATGATTGTTCCACAACTCAATCTGTGCCATCACCTGATTTGTAAAACTGGCCGACATGACAAAGCTCGGATGCCCCGTTGCGCATCCTAAATTGACGAGACGTCCTTCCGCTAAAAGCGTCATGCGTTTCCCATCGGGCCAGATATATTGATCGACCTGGGGTTTGATGTTTTCTTTTTTGATTAAGTTGGAATCGTTTTCCAAAGAGCTGACCTCAATTTCCGTGTCAAAATGGCCTATGTTGCAGACAATGGCCTGATTTTTCATCACATCCATATGTTCTCTTCGAATCACATGATCGCAACCAGTTGCTGTCACAAAAATGTCTGCAATTGGAGCCGCGTCTTTCATTGGAATCACTTCGAATCCTTCCATTGATGCCTGAAGCGCACAAATCGGATCTATTTCGGTGATCAGCACCCGCGCGCCTGAACCTCTCAATGCTTGTGCGCATCCTTTGCCCACATCTCCATAGCCTGCAACAACCGCTATTTTGCCGGAAATCATCACATCAGTTGCTCTTCGGAGACCATCGATCATCGATTCTCGACATCCATACAGGTTGTCAAACTTACTCTTTGTGACAGAATCGTTCACATTGAATGCAGGCAGTTTCAATTCTCCCGCCTCCGCCATTTGATAAAGTCGGTGAACTCCGGTTGTTGTTTCTTCTGAAAGACCGCGAATCCCTGCCAGCAGTTGAGGATACTTCTGGTGGACGACTCCGGTCAGGTCGCCGCCGTCATCCAGAAGCATGTTGGGACCTTTTCCTCCCGGCCACTGCAATGTCTGATCAAGGCACCACCAGTATTCTTCTTCGGTTTCTCCCTTCCAGGCAAATACAGGAATTCCTTTTTCTGCGATTGCGGCGGCGGCGTTGTCCTGCGTCGAAAAAATATTACAGGAAGACCAGCGAATTTCCGCTCCGAGATCCAAAAGGGTCTCGATCAAAACAGCCGTTTGAATGGTCATGTGCAAAGATCCTGTGATGCGTGCTCCCTGCAATGGTTTGTTGTTTTTATATTCTTTGCGGAGTTCCATCAGTCCCGGCATTTCATGTTCGGCAATCGCGATTTCTTTTCGTCCCCATTCTGCCAGGGAAAGGTCGGCTACTTTGTAGTCACTCATAAATAATCCTATCGTTGAATGTTGTTGATATTGATAAACAAAAACTTGCTGAGCGCTCTCAATCCCAAACGCTCTGCGACTGACTGTGCTCCGGATTTCCTGAAGCAAATAATCATTTGATTTAAGCAGGCAACAGGCTTCAATTAAACATTCGATTCACATTTTTAAAAAATCAGTTTTTCAAGTAGATCAGACTTGCCGAAAAAGTTCAAGATTAAATCACTAGATGTGCATATATTGATTTAATGTAGCCTGCACTTTTTTTTGTGAAAAACTTGAATAATTTCAATGTACAATATAGAAGCTGAGAATAAACAACCGCATTTTCGTCATGGAGGTCGAAAAATGGTGTTGAAAAAAACACACCTGCTGGTGTTGGCCACTTTATTTTTTGCAGTTACTTTCAGTTTTTCTTTCCTGTTATTTGGACCTGCGTCAATAGAGCCGGGTATTCCTGTCAAAACTCTGGAGCAGATCAATGGGCTCTCAGAGGCCATCAGCGAAATTCTTGAAAAGAAGGGTGCAGAGAAAAATACTGCGATTCAAAACCTGATTGATAGCGGAGAATACGGGGCATTTCACTTGCTCTACCGCGATTGGACGGTCAAGTCTTTCAAATCAAACGAGCCCAGGCCGAAATCAAATAACTCCTTTTTCGATAAACTGGATGAGTCCCAATTTTCCTTGTCCGTTCCGGTGGGAAAAGATCACGTCAGGGGAGTGATTGTCGTCACCCGAAAAATGCCGCCTGGCGAGTCGAAGTCCAGCCATATTGCGATCCAGATCCTCTTCAGTCTGGCTTTGACCTATTTGCTCCTTGGGTTGATTATTTGGATCAAAGCAAGGGTATTGATCAAACCGATCGATCGTCTCTGTCAGCAGTTCACTCGATACCGTCGTGAACAGGAAACCTCCGAAATCAACCTGCCGAAAGCACGTCTCAAACAAAGTCCGATTGAAAGACGCGTCGAGATTCTTGAAGACCTTTGGAGCCGATTTCAGTCGATCCAACTGCAGCTCGAAGACAATATAGAAGCTTTAAAGAAATCAGAAGCAGAAAAAGAAAATACCATTCAGGCACTGGAACGGGCTAAAGTGCAGGAAAGACGTTTGGTTGAATTGGGTCACGCTCTGGCGGAATTTGGCCATGACATAGGGAATGCCAATGGTGCGATTGGAACTTTTGTCACCTTGCTCCTCAAAACCCTGGAGCAGGATTCGATTAGCGCCATGGATCTTGCCCGCTGCCTGACCTTCATCCGCAGAATCAATATCGCATCAACAACCGTGAGCGGCTTGACCAAAGACATTTTGGATTTTGCCAAGGGCAAAACAGAACTGCGGATTGGTCATCACAAACTCTCTGAATGTGTCGCTCAACTCGAAGTCAATCTCGGATTTATTTCAGATTTACCGATTGACTTCGATTATCCGCAGGATGTCGAATTGTGCCTGAAAATTGATGACAGTAAAATCAGCAGGGTGATTGTCAATTTAGTAAAAAATGCCTGGGAAAAACTTGAGGAGGAAGAAGGCCAAATTCATGTGAAATTCCTTCCTGATGACAAATCCGGGATCACGATCACGGTGACCGACAATGGTTACCCGATCCCCGAAACCATTTTATCCAATCTTTTTCAGCCTTTTCAAACGGCAGGAAAAGCGCAGGGGACAGGTCTCGGACTGGCAATCTGCAAAAAGATCATAGAAGGGCACGGCGGGAAAATTGCAGCAGAAAACCTGCCTGACAAAGCAGGAGTTCGATTTTCATTCTATTTGCCAAACTGCGTCACCTCGCTTCCGGAGCAGATGAGCTCTGCTCCTTCAAACAAGCTGGAGATCAGTCCATCTCCTTCTGAATGAAATCCCCTTTTCAATCCGCTTTTTTTTTAAACAAAATGTATCGTTTTCTCCGGGAAACCGAAATTTAGTCTAAAGGGACTCCAGCTTTTTTCTAAGGTTCAGTTTCTTCAGCAGAGGCAGGGCAAAAAGAAACAAAGAAATGATTAAAAAAATGAGAGAAAGGGGGCGTTCAATAAATACCATCGGAGAACCATGAGAGCCGATTAGAGTTTGGCGCATGGAGCGTTCTGCCAATGGACCAAGCACAATCGCCAATACTACCGGCGCCATCGGATAATTGAGCTTCCGCAGCAAATATCCCCCCAAACCAAATATCAGCATCAACCACACATCGTGCATGTCATTGGTGGGTGCATAGCCTCCAACAACGCAAAGCACAAAAATTATGGGCGCCAAAATAGTGAATGGCATTTTTAAGACGGCAATAAAGGCAGGAATAAAAGCAATATTGATCAGCAGTGTAAAGACGTTTGCCGTATAGAGACTCGAAATCAATCCCCAGACAAATTCCCTTTGATCAATGAATAAAAGTGGACCCGGTTCCAATCCCCAGATGACCATTCCTCCCAGCAAAATCGCGGTGGTCGGAGAGCCTGGAATTCCCAGAGTCAGCATCGGAAGCATGGATCCGGTGCTGGCAGCATTATTGGCAGCCTCGGGAGCCACGACTCCTTTGATTTCACCCTTGCCGAAATTCTCAGGTGTTTTGGATGCACTTTTAGCAATTCCATAAGCCATCAGAGATCCGGGGGTGGCCCCTGCTGCTGGAAGAATTCCGACAAAATAGCCCAAAAACGATCCCATCAGAACCGTTCCCCAGGTGTTTTTCAGTTCCTTAATTGCTTTAAAGATCCTCTTCAGGCTGACATTGGCTTTGGAAAGGGACACATTTCCCTTGTCGATTTCCATCGTCCATAAAATTTCGCCGATCCCGTATATGCCGATTGCCAGCACCAGGAAATTGATTCCGTGATAGAATCCTGTAATGTCTCCAAAGATCAGACGTGATTGACCGCTGACGACGTCCAGTCCCACAGCACTGAGTGCCAATCCGAAAAAAATAGCGAACAGCGTTTTTAAAATGGAGTCTCCGCCTAAGCCGATAAAAGTGGAAAAGGCCAGAATCATTAAGGCGAATTCTTCTGCAGGACCAAATTTCAATGCGAAATCAGCCAAAAGCGGAGCAAAGAGTGTGAAAAGAATGATTGAAATCGTGCCTCCCAGGAAAGAAGCCACGGCAGCGGCCACTAAGGCTTTGTCCGCCTCTCCCTTAATAGCCATCGGACGCCCGTCAAAGGTTGTGGCAACGGCAGTGGAGGCTCCTGGAATCCCCAGCATGATGGAACTGATGGCTCCTCCATACATGGCCCCATAATAAATAGCTCCCAAAAAAATAATGGCGGAAGTGGGTGGAACCAAAAACGTGACCGGGAGCAAGATGGCAACCCCATTGACCGAACCCAATCCCGGCATTGCTCCGATAAAAAGTCCTGCCACCACTCCCAGGGTGATCATCATCATATTGTAGGGGAGCAGGGATGTGGCGAAGCCATCTATTAAATTGGCAAATATATCCATAGACCGTATCTATTCAAGATCGCGAAAATCAATTCCGGTTTCAGAAAAAAATATAAAACCATTCCTCGGTCACCCCTTTGGGGAGAAGGAGGAGCAGAAGTTTCTCGAAAAATAAGAATGTCACAACGGGAATTGTCAGACTGATAACGAGGGTCTTTGTCCAGGAATGTTTTCCCAGATGCCGCATATAAAAAGCAACAAAGAGCGGCACTGAGACATATACTCCTACAATATGAATCGCTCCAATCATGGCGATCAGAGCGATGGAAACGGTCAGAAACAATTTCAGTGTTTCTGTTTCCATAAAGGGTTGAGTGTCTTTGGATTCCAAACTCAACCCTGCAAGGTTTCGTATAAAAATCAATACGCTGCAGATCAGCATTCCTGCTGAAAGCCAAAATGGAAATGCCCCTCCGCCAGGACCTTTACCTGCTTCCCAGCCAATGGGCAATTCCATGCTTTTCAACATCATGTAGAACGATATTATTGCCAAAACCAGAGCGGCAATCAAGTCTGCACGTTTCATGCTATTTAATTTCTCCTGCGTCCATTAAAAGCTTTCTATGGACTTCACGTTCCTTCAGGAAAAAATCCGTCAAATCGTTCCCGGTCAGCCAGGCTCGTCCAAGAGACTTGTCGTTGGTGTATTTGATCCATTCTGCCGAATCGTTTACTTTTTTGAAAACACCGACGTAAAAGTCCTGTACATCACTGGGAATTCCGGGAGGAGCAATGACGCTTCGCTGCATGAAATAAACCATGTTGTTGTGTCCGAGTTCACCCATGGTAGGGACATCGGGAAAAGCTTCCAGACGTTCCGGCGTGAACGCCGCAATCGGGCGGGACTTACCAGCCTGGAAAAAACCCATCTGCTCTGAAGGGTTATTCACGGTAGAATCAATATGATTTCCAATCAGGTTTTTTGCTACGGTACCGCCTCCTTTAAAAGGAATGTAGGTGTGTTTTACACCGAAACGCCCTTCCAGCATTCCTGTCACCAGGGAATCTTCCTGCCCTGTTCCGGTTCCGCCCATTTTCCATTTTCCTCCGGCTTTTTTTACCTCTGCAAGATATTCGTCCACACTTTTTATTGAAGATTCAGAATTCACCCATAGAAGAAAGGTATCCAGGGCCAGGCGGGCAACCGGGGTAAAATCCTTGATATCAACTCCGATGTTGCTTCTGAGTGGAGTTGTGTAGTAACTGTTGAGCGTGGCCATCACGACATGCGGGTCACCTTTTTTATCCTGTAAATAACGCAGGGCTTCCGCGCCGGAACCGCCGCCTTTGTTGATCGGGATAAAGGGCTGAGGAGAAAATTTGTTTTTGGCAATAATGCTTTGAATCAGTCGAGCGAGGCGGTCAGCCCCCCCGCCCTGACCTGCCATGATCACAAACTCCACAGGTTTTTTGGGTTCCCATGCCATCACGGAACCTGGAATTGAAAACAGACCTGCTACAAAAATACTCAAGATGGCCCATGCGAACCACCGTTTTGCTTTCACCATTTGCTCTTTCATTGTTGTTCTCCTAATTGGAATGGAATAAAATGGAAACACTCCACCACAGAGAATTTCCATGACCAATAGTGAGGAAAACTCCCCCCCCCTCACAAAATGATGCCTCTGAAAAAAGCAAATTCCTAATGAATTTGTTTCATCAGAGCACATCGGCAAAAGTTCTAATGTTCTCTTGATACGTTTTTATGTTAAATCTGGAGCTGCATTTCCTTTTCAGGAAATTTTAATCAGGACGTGAAGCATTAATGAATTTTCAACGGATTGTCTCCTTAAAACAATCCTTCAATTTCACCGGCCTCATTCATTTTGATGCTGTTTGCAGCAGGAACCCGCGGCAATCCAGGCATAGTCATGATATCCCCGCAAATGACAACAATAAATCCGGCTCCGGCAGAAAGCCGGACTTCACGAACCGGCAGGGTGAATCCTGTCGGCGCCCCTTTTTGGTTGGGATCGGTTGAGAAACTGTACTGGGTTTTTGCAATGCACACCGGAAGATTTCCAAATCCCCCGTCCTGAAGGTTTTTGATCTGATTGACCGTTTTCTGTTCCGCAGAAATTCCATCAGCGCGATAAATCTTTTTTGCCACGGTTTCGATTTTTTCCCAGATCGGCATTTCGTTGGGGTAGGACGTTTTAAATTGACTGGCCCCGCTGTCTGCCACGGATGCTACTTCTTCCGCCAACTCCGTAGTTCCTGCTCCTCCATCAGACCAATGCGTAGCTCCGATTGCTTTGACTCCATAGGATGAAGCAAATTCCTTGATAGCCGCCATCTCAGCATCGGTATCGGCGCTGAATCGGTTGATGGCGATCACGACAGGGACTCCGAAGGATTGAACATTCTCGACATGTCGGGCCAGGTTGACACAGCCGTCTTTGAGTGCCTGAACATTTTCTTTTGCCAGATCATCTTTGCCCACTCCGCCATGCATTTTCAAAGCACGCACGGTTGCTACAATGACAGCTGCATCGGGCTTCAGACCGGCACTGCGGCATTTGATGTCAAAAAACTTTTCAGCCCCGAGATCTGCTCCAAAACCGGCTTCAGTGACAACATAGTCAGCCAGTTTCAAAGCCGTTTTGGTGGCAATCACAGAATTGCATCCATGAGCAATATTGGCAAAGGGTCCGCCATGAATAAAGGCAGGGTTATGCTCCAGCGTTTGAACCAGGTTTGGGGAAAGCGCATCTTTCAGCAATACGGTCATGGGACCGGGCGCCAGGATCGCTTCGGCAGTGATCGGTTTGCGGTCACGGGTGTAGCCGATCACGATTTTGCTCAATCGGTTTTTCAGATCTTCCAGATCATTTGCCAGGCAGAAAATCGCCATCACTTCAGAGGCAACAGTGATATCAAAACCATCTTCGCGAGGAAAACCATTTGAAATTCCTCCCAGCGCGACTACGATTTGCCGCAATGCACGGTCATTCATGTCGAGAACCCGGCGCCATGCAATTCTGCGTGGGTCGAGTTCCGAAGCATTCCCCCAGTGAATATGGTTGTCGAGTAAAGCAGACAGCAAGTTGTGAGCGACCCCAATGGCGTGGAGGTCTCCTGTGAAGTGCAGATTGATATCCTCCATCGGAATGACTTGCGCGTATCCGCCGCCGGCAGCCCCGCCTTTCATCCCAAAGCAGGGGCCCAATGAAGGTTCGCGCAGACAAACAATGGATTTTTTTCCGATTTTATTGAGCCCATCAGTCAAGCCGACCGAGGTGGTGGTTTTACCCTCACCAGCAGGCGTCGGTGTGATTGCCGTTACCAAGATTAATTTTCCATCAGGACGATCTTTCAGTGTTTTAATGAAAGGAAGACTGACCTTGGCCTTGCTGTGTCCGTAGGGGATCAGGGCTTCGTTGGGAATGTTGAGTTTTGCGGCAATTTCACCGATTGCTTTGATAGGCGCTTTCTGCGCAATTTCGATATCACTCATAAGAATTTTTCAAGATAAGAAGTTTTTCGCAATACTCACTCCGACTAGACCCTGGCGGCCGGTCGAAGCATTTTCAGATTTTTCCTGGGAAAGTCAGCTAGCCGAGTTTGTCACCGACACTGATCCCGTGCCCGGCAACGAATTCTGCTGCAGAAGTTTTGCCTTCTCCTTCCAGTTTTACTCGTGAGACGGAGATGCTTCCCTGGTCAGCAGCGACGGTGAATGATTCATCATCTATGGAGGAAATTACCCCGGGTTCACCACTGACTTCTGGCTTCAATTTACAGTTATAGATCTGAAGCTGCTTTCCTTCATGAAGCGCCCATGCACCGGGCTGCGGGTTGGCACCTCTGATCAGATTGTAAACCTCACCGGCAGCTTTCGTCCAATCAATTTTAACATCATCTTTGCGGCACCACCCTTCATAACTGCCGGCATCCGGGTCCTGAACCTGCTTTGGTGCATTGCCGCTGCGGACGAGTTCAATGGATTCGATCATGGCTTCCACCCCCATCGGATATAGCGAGTCGAAATAAATTGAACCCAGAGTGTCATCGGGACCGATTTCCACTTCTTTCTGAAGTAAAATCGGGCCGGTATCCAATCCTTTGTCGGGCCAAAAAATACTCAGGCCTGTTTTCTTTGCTCCAAAGATAATCGGCCAGTTGATTGAACTGGGCCCTTTGTGCATCGGCAGCAGAGACGGGTGATATTGAATGGAACCGAGCCTCGGGGTATTCAGTGCTTCTTCCGGCACATACAGGGTCACATAGGCCATCACACACAAGTCGGCTTCCAGACTTTTCATCTGCTCCCAGACTTCAGGGTCCTTATAGGATTTCGGCTGGCGAACTTCAAGCCCCTTCTCTAATGCATATTCTTTCAAAGGATCCATTTTTGGGCCTTTATCCGGGGCACAGTAAACTGCAGCAATCTGATCGCTGCCTTTCTCCAGGATGGCTTCCAATACTGATTTACCGAATGCCTGCTGACCATGAACAATTAGTCTCATAAGAATTGCCTCTCTATTGCTTAGACTGCACCCGCGTCTTTGGCGGCTGCAATTTGATCCTCGTTGAAACCGATGACTTCTTTTAAAATTTCATCAGTATGTTCGCCCAATAAAGGAGAGCGTTTCACTTCAGCCGGTGAATCTGAAAGTTTGATGGGATTCCCTACTGTCAGATATTTTCCCCGTTCCGGGTGGTCAACCTCAACGACTGTCCCTGTTTTACGGAGTGCCGGTTCCTCTGCGACTTCTTTCATCGAAAGAATCGGCCCGCAGGGCACATTGACCGGATTCAGTTTTTCCATCACCTCAAATTTCGTCAGGGTCTTGGTCCAGTTTTCAATTTCTTCAAACATTTTTTCAAGTTTCGGCAGTCTTGCGGCGGGGGTGTTCCATTCCGGATCCTCAAGCCACTCTTCTTTCCCCATGACTTTCGCCAATCCTGCAAAGGCAGCAGCCTGTGTGATCACATAAATATAGGCATTCGGATCCGTTTCCCAGCCTTTGCATTTTACAACCCAGCCAGGCTGGCCACCGCCGGAAGCATTGCCTCCCCGTGGAACGGCCTCACCGAAGGTGCCATTGGGATATTGAGGGTATTCAGTCAGCGGTCCATGGGCCAGACGCTGCTGGTCACGAAGCTTGACTCGGCAGAGATTCAGCACTCCATCCTGCATGGCACATTCCACCCTTTGTCCTTTTCCCGATTTTTCACGATGAAGCAGGGCAGCTAAAATGCCGGTCGCAAGATGAAGACCGGTTCCCGAGTCGCCGATCTGCGCTCCTGTTACAGTTGGAGGACCGTCGTCAAAACCGGTTGTACTGGCTGCTCCCCCGGCACATTGAGCCACGTTTTCATAGACTTTCAGATCTTCATAAGGTCCTGGTCCGAAGCCTTTAATCGACGCAGAAATAATGCGGGGATTGATTTCCTGGATTCGTTCCCAGGAAAAGCCCATACGGTCCAGTGCCCCAGGCGCAAAATTTTCAACAAGCACGTCACATTCTTCAATCAATCGTGTGAATATTTCTTTTCCTGTTTCATGCTTGGTGTTCAGGGTAATACTGCGTTTGTTGTGGTTCAGCATCGTAAAATACAAACTGTCCACATCAGGAATATCTCTGAGCTGGCCGCGGGTGGGATCGCCTGTGCCGGGGCGTTCGACTTTAATGACATCCGCGCCGAACCAGGCCAGCAGCTGGGTACAGGTCGGACCCGACTGCACGTGGGTCATGTCAAGGATGCGCACCCCTTCTAGTGCCTTCATAATCTTTCTCCAAAAAATGTCTTTTTGTTCAAAAAATAAAGAAATTACAGAACTTCAGATGAATGCCCGCCTGTCAAGTCCGGGACAAGCGGTTCAATGCTGAAGAAATCTATTTGTACATCGTTTGAGCTTTTGTTCCCGGTGCATATTCGCGAGGATCCACCCAAATGTTGACGACTGCGGACTTTCCGGTCTTTTGAATTGCTTCGCGTGCTCTCTGCAGGGCAGCTTGAATCTGAGAAGATTCTCGCACCTCCTCCCCATAGCCTCCGAGCATCTCGGCGAATTTGCCGAAAGGAACATCCCCCAGTAAATTGCCGACGCCCCCTCGTTGTTCACCGTATTTGTTGATCTGACCATACCGAATCTGATTCATGGCGGAATTGTTTCCAATAACGGCCAGGTAAGGGGCATTGAAGCGGTTTGCCGTTTCCATATCAAATGCAGTCATCGCAAAAGCGCCGTCCCCGTAATAGCAGAGCACTTCCTTGTCCGGATGCGCCAGTTTGGAAGCCAATGAAAATCCGGTTCCGACTCCGAGCGATCCAAGGGCCCCGGGATCCATCCAGTGACCCGGGTTTCTCGGCTGCACTGCCTGTGCTGAAATGGTCACCACATCCCCGCCGTCTCCAATATAGATCGTATCATCGGTCAAAAACTGGTTGATTTCCCAGGCGACCCGGTAGGGGTGAATCGGACTTTTGTCCGATAAAAAAGCCGGCATCAATTTTTCGGTTTTCTGCCCTTCCAGTTCCCTCAATTCCTGGATCCAGGCATCTCTTTGCCGGGCTCCATTGTCGCTGCTTGCGGAGGCGGCATCCAATACGGCACCCAGAATTGCACCCGGATGACCGACCAGACCGAGCGAAACGTCACGATTTTTTCCGACGGTGCGGTAATCCATATCAATCTGTACCACCGCGGCTTCTTTTCGCAGACGTTTCCCGTATCCCATTCTGAAATCGAAAGGCGTTCCAACAATGACGATCACATCGGCTTTTTTAAAGGCGTCACTGCGGGTGCGGTGGAAATGATGCGGATCCCCGGGAGGCAGCAGGCCGCGTCCTGATCCGTTGAAATAGGCAGGAATATTGAGAGTCCTGACCAAGTTGATTGCTTCCTCGTGCCCTCGTGCAGTCCAAACCTGGGTTCCGAGCAGGATCGCCGGGTGTTTCGCGTTCACCAGCAGTTCTGCCAGCTTTTCAATATCCTGCGGATCCCCGATTGAGCGAAGAGAAGAACGGTATTTTCCGGGTTCCGGAATAATGGCGTCCTCCACTGAAATTTCACGATCCAGGATATCACGGGGGATTTCCAGGTAGCTGGGGCCCGGAGCTCCATTGTAAGCTTCGCGGGCGGCCATTGTGACCATATCGGCAATGCGTTCCGTTGATCGAACTCCTGCCGCAAATTTGGTAATTGGCGCCATAATGTCGACATGGGGCAGATCTTGAAGAGATCCCATTTTATGCTGCGTTGAAGCGCCCTGCCCGCCGATATGAATCATCGGTGTCTCAGAACGAAATGCTGTGGCAACCCCGGTGATGGCATTGGTAAAGCCCGGACCTGCTGTGGTCACGACGCATCCCAGCTTGCCGGTTTGGCGTGCATAGCCGTCGGCGGCATGGGCGGCCACCTGCTCGTGCCGCACGTCAATGATCCTTATTCCTTCATCAATACAGCCGTCATAAATGTCGATGATGTGACCGCCGCATAGGGTGAAAATTGTGTCAACCCCTTCGTTTTTTAGTGCTTTTGCAACCAAATGCCCACCCGAAATCACACTGCTGTCGCTGCTTTTTTTTGCCAGTGTATCTGATGCGGTATTTGAACTGATTGTTTTCCCTGCCGATTCACTCATTCCAACGTCTCCCAATAATTTCAAATAAAAATTTCCTTAGAGGCCCTTTTGCTCTGGTGCTGAAAAAAAACGGATTCTCTTTCATAAATTAATCCGAATTGGTCTGGTTGTCCAACCAATTAACGGGCAATAATATATTCGCCGTTTTATTATTGTCAAGTTTATAGGTTTGATTTCTCAGCGTTTTCTCTCTACACTATATCTGCCAGTCCAGAGCCCTTTATAGAGCAGGTATGCAGGGCCCAAACACGTCTTGAACGACATTTTGCTTATGAACTCAAATTTTGGAATTCCAACTTTTTGAGACCGTCTGAAAATCTACTAGAAAGGAAGATCCGTCTTGTTTAAACCAGTCAAAGGAACAAGGGTCTACGAGGAAATTGTCACCGAGATCAAAAATCTGATCAGCGAAGGCAAACTCAAATCAGGAGATCAGCTTCCAACGGAGCGGGAACTTTCCGAAACTTTCAGAGTGAGCCGCACTTCAGTGCGTGAGGCATTTCGCATTTTGGAGTCCCAGGGCCTGCTTGAAATCCGGCAGGGGCATGGCACTTATATTGCGCCCAAACCTGTCGAATCCCTGGTGCAGCCCCTGGCAAGCATTCTTCTCAATGAAAAAGACAATCAGATCGATCTTTTTGAGATGCGTCGATTGATCGAACCGCAACTCGCCCTGCTGGCTGCGGAAAGAGCAACCCCGGAGGAAATCGCCAAGATGGAGAACATTCTAAAAAATCAGGAAGCACAAATTGCGCGAGGCGATACGGGAATCGATGCCGACAAGAAGTTCCACTACGCGTTGGCAGAGGCAACAAAAAATGCGATGCTTCTCCATGTTGTCAACACCATCATGGAGTTTTTAGTCCATAGTCGGGACAGTTATCTTCAGGTGAAGGAAAGACCGCAGAAGTCGCTGATTTACCATAAAAAAATTCTGAGCGCCATCAAGGAAAGAGACAGGGAGCTCGCTGTCAGGACGATGCGCGAGCATATTGAAGATATTGAAAAAAAATTATTTGGCGGTTCAAAAAAGCTGAAAAACAAAAATTGATCATTCCTGTTCTTTTTTCTGCTCGGACCGGTATTCAATCAGTCCCTTGAGTGCCCCGGTCGGACAGATTCCCACGCAATTTCCACAAAAGACGCAGGTCGTGTTTGGCATCGCTTCATCCAGAAAAGTTGCAACGTGACTTTCCAGTCCCCGTTTTCCCCAGGTCAGTGCATAAGTGTTCTGCACGTCGTCGGCACACACCTGAATGCAGCGCCAGCACATGATGCACTGAGCATAGTCACGAATATAAAAAGGATTGTCCTCCTTGACCTCAAAATGACGCTTGACGCCTCCTTCAAAACGCTCAGTATCTGCACCGGTCTCGTCGATTTGCTCCTGAATTTCAGGTGCTTCCTCCAGGTTGACAGTGGAGGCCAGCAGTTCCAAAATGACCTTGCGCGCTGTTTTGACCCGATCCGTATCTGTTTTGACATGCATCCCTTCGCCGACCGGAACCACACATGCCGGCTGCAGCGTCCGCTGACCTTCCACTTCCACAGTACAGACCCGGCAAATGGCCGGCGGAGTCAGCGAGGGATGGTAGCAGATGGTCGGGATTTTAATACCGATGCTTTCGGCAGCATCGGCAATGCTGGTCCCTTCGGGGACCGTCACGTTTTGGCTGTCAATGGTGAGAGTCACAGAGTTTTTCATCAAAATTACCTTCGTTCTTTTTTTGGATTTCCCAATGCAGTTGATTTACTTGAGCAGATTCGGCCAGCGTTTGATGGCATCAACCGTTGCCCAGCCTGCCGACTGACCGAGACCGCAAATGCTGGTATCCGCCATGACCTGAGCCAATTCAAGTAAGGTTTCGGAATCTTCCGCAAGTCCTCGGCCTTGTTTAATTCGTTCGAGGATTTCAGCCTGGCGCTGACTCCCTATTTGGCAGGGATAACACTTCCCGCAGCTTTCATGAGCGAAAAATCCACTGATGTCCGCCAGAATATGGCGCAGGTCCACCTGGTCATCAAAAACGATCATGGTTCCGGCTCCGATCGTTCCCTGGATGGGTTTGAACGCTTCATAGGAAATCGGGGTGTCCAGATGTTCTGGTTTTAGAAATGTCCCCGCGGCTCCCCCGGTAAGAATGGCCTGCAGCTCCCGTCCCGGGGCGATGCCTCCTGCCAGATCGTAAATCAGGTGACGAAGCGGTACCCCAAAGGGAACTTCATAAACGCCAGGACGCTGAATCGATCCACTGACAGAAAAAAGCTTGGTTCCTGCCGACTCTGCCGTCCCCAGTGCCGCGTACCATGCCCCTCCATGAATGATAATAGATGGAATTTTTGCCAGCGTCTCGACGTTGTTGATCACGGTCGGTTTGCCCCACAATCCGTGGGTGGTCGGAAAAGGTGGCCGCAGGCGGGGAAATCCGCGCTTGCCTTCAAGCGCTTCCATCAGCGCAGTTTCTTCACCGCAGATGTAAGCTCCTGCACCGCGCCGGACAGCAATATGGCAGTTGAAGTCAGTCCCGCCGATGCCCGTCCCCAGCCAGCCAGCTTCTTTCATCACAGCAGCGGCATGGACAAATCGTTCGTAGCTGGGACGGTGTTCCCCCCGGATATAAATAAAACCCTGTTCCGCCCCCACCGCGTAGCAGGCAATCAGCAGTCCTTCGATGATGCGGAAGGGGTCGCCGTCCAGCAGCACCCGATCTTTGAACGCACCGACTTCACTTTCATCTGCATTGCAGATCACATAACGCGGGCCCGGTGGATTTCCTGCTGTGAATTGCCATTTCATTCCCGTGGGAAAAGCGGCCCCGCCGCGTCCCACCAGCTTGCTGGCCTTGACGGATTCAATCACATCCTCTGGAGTGAGCTGCTGGAGCGTCTTTTTTAATGCCGCCAGTCCCCCCTGCTCCTGATAGTCTTCAAAACTTCCGGGATCGATCGTGTTGATATTTGAGAGAGCAATCTTGACCATTCCGCCGATTTTATTTCGGGTCTGCGGATGATCCGGCGTGTTCGCCAGCAGGGCATCTGTTTTGTCCAGTGAAAGCTCAAAATGGCGAGTATTGTTCACCAGGGCCGCCGGTGCGTGGTCGCAGAGTCCGAGACAGCGGATGGGCTCGATGGTGTATTCTCCGTCTTCCGTGGTCTCGCCCGGATTGATCTTCAGGTTTTTGCAGAGGGATTTCTGGATTTCTTGAGAACCCCTCATCGTGCAGGCGCTGTCTTCACAGATTCGAATGATTTTTTTACCCACCGGTTGGGTGTAATACATCGTGAAAAATTCGGTCACTCCATAAATATCAGAGAGCGGCAGCTTGAGCGCACGGGAAATTCGCTTCAGGACGGGAGTGGAAAGCCAGCCGTCATAAATGGACTGGGCTTCATGCAGAATTTCGGGAAGAAGCGAACGGCCCGGAATGTTTTCTCCCCAGATGGAAGCTCGGTTTTCCAGCACTGCTTCAAATGCCCTGTCCTGCGGAGATACCGCACCGATTTCCTGCCAGAGGGCTTCAAGCCGCGTTTCGATGGCATCATCACTTTCAAGAACATGGGGCAGCAGGGAAAGGTCGTATTTTCGGTTCCAGTCCAGAGAGTCCAATTCTTTTCCGGAAAACGATTTTTGATCTTTGAGCCGCACGGCTTTGAAAAAATCGTAATTGCTCAGCAAAGCTACCCTCGCAGCAGGATCTGCGGCGTTCAGGCCCGAGATGACAGCTCCTTCTTCCATTCCCGTTTTGATCCAGAGATCAGAACGGAGAACATTGTTCTGTGCATGCTGCACAAAGACGCGTAACCAAAACAACGCGGCGCGGCTGATTTGATTTTCACGGATATCGTTGGCGAACTGATTCAAGCTGCTCATTCCTGTCGGGCCTTTCCCTGTTGGTTGTTGTCAAAGGTTGCACAATTCTGCCGGGGACCGTTTTTCACCCGGGGACCGTATCCTTGATGGCTCCCCGGTCTTCCAGGGGGATATGGGATCCTTCCCTATGCGTCGGCACGGATTCTGCCGGGACCACTTTCACCGCGCAAATTTTATAATCCGGAATTTTGGCACGGGGATCGATCAGATTGTTAGTCAAGGTGTTGGCCGCCGCTTCGGCAAAGTGGAATGGAATGAAAATGGCACCTTCAGGGGAACGTTTGGTCACCAGCAGTCGGGCGGTGATGATTCCCCGTCGGCTGGAAACATCCACCCAATCTCCCATCTCAAAATTATATTTGGCGGCATCATTGGGGTGCATCTCCACGGTGCACTCCGGCCAGATTTGGTCGAGGGACGAGGCCCGGGTCATTGTTCCGCCATGCCAGTGGTACAGCAAGCGCCCCGTACTGAGAAACAACGGGTATTCTTCATCCACCATCTCGCTGTCGTTGGTGTACTCCACCGTAAAAAACTTCCCGCGTCCGCTGGGAAAATCATCTTCAAAGAGATAGGGTGAACCCGGATGCTCCAGGGAGGGGCAGGGCCAGTGCACCCCGCCTTCTTTTTCCAGGCGCTCATAAGTGATGCCGAAAAAGGGATCCGTGACTGCCCGCATTTCATCCCAGATTTCGTTGGGATGGGAATAATCCCAATTGGCGAGCATTTTTTCTGCATTGCGCTGGATGGTCCGGTCCAGTTCACGGGTGGGTGCATCAGGGTGTTTGTCGGCTTCCCTGCTGATTGCGTTGAGGGTCCTTTTGGCAATTTCCCGGACAATCATCCAATCCGGTCGAGCTTCTCCGGGAGGATTGATCGCCTGACGCACTCGCTGGACGCGGCGGTCTGAATTGGTGAAGGTGCCTTCTTTTTCTGCAAATGCCGCCGAAGGGAGGATCACATCGGCATAGACATTCGTTTCATTGAAAAATATGTCCTGCGCCACATAAAACTCCAGCTGCTCAACGGCCTGGCGGGCATGATTCAGGTTGGGTTCACTCATCAGCGGATTTTCCCCCATCACGTACCACCCTTTGACGGAACCGGTAAGAATTTCGTCCACCATTTCTGTCGTCGTCAATCCCGGTTCCGTGGGCAGTGAAGAGTGCCAGGCTTTTTCGAATTTTTGCCGGATTGCCGGCTCCGTCAGTTTTTGATACGCGGTATAGACATTGGGCATTCCTCCCGAATCAGAACAGCCCTGCACATTGTTTTGCCCGCGCAGAGGGTTCAGTCCCGTCCCGGGGCGTCCAATCTGTCCGCAGAGAAGGGCCAGGTTGATCAGGGTCAGGGCGTTGTCGGTGCCGTGAACGCTCTGACTGATTCCCATCCCCCAATAGATAGCCGCCGCTTTGGCGTTTGCATACATGCGGGCGGCTTGACGAATGCCGTCGGCCGGAACACCGGTGATCCGTTCTGCCCATTCAGGAGTTTTTTCTTCAAGGCTTTTGATGTAGTCCGAAAACCCTTCGGTCCGTTCTTCAACAAATTCTTTGTCATATAGTTTTTCTTTGACCACCACATGCGCCATTGCGTTGAAGAGGGCGGTATCGGTTTCAGGATTCTGCTGCAGATGGAGTTCTGCAAACTCGCACATTTCGGTACGTCGCGGGTCAATGACGATCAGCTTTGCTCCATTTTGGGTGATGGCCTGTTTGAGAAAGGTGCTGATCACCGGATGATTGTCGGCTGTATTGGACCCGGTGATGATGAAGCATTCCAGATCCTTCATCTCCGCGATGGAGTTGCTCATGGCACTGGAATTGATAGCCAGTTGCAGCGCGGCCACGCTGCCGGCATGACAAAGCCGGGTGCAGTGGTCCACATTGTTGGTGCCGATGATGCTGCGGAAATACTTCATCATCAGATAATTGTCCTCATTGGTCGCTTTGGCGCAGACATTGGTGGTGATGCTGTCCGCTCCATACCGCCAGCGCAGATCCAACAGCCGTGTGACGACCATCTCCATCGCCTCATCCCAGCTCGCTTCCCGCCAGTCCTCTAAAGAATCTGCCCTGGTGCGATTGCCGGGAGATTGTGGCGTTTTGCGGATCAGGGGGGTTTTCAAACGGCCTGAATGGTGTACATAGTCGGTGCCGAATCTTCCCTTGACGCACAAGCGTCCAAAATTCGGAGCCTCGTCAAAAGGGGCATCAACCCGAAAAATTCGATCTTCTTTGACATTCAATAAGACCTGGCATCCCACTCCGCAATAGGGACAGGTGGATTTGACAACTTTGTCGGCTTTCATGAGAGCTCCCTGAATCACGCTTGTTCCGTTGATCATACACATCAAAAATCAGGGCAAAGAATAACACCTAAACCTGAGCAAGTAAACGACAATTTTTTTGACTTTTCCCGAGGGATGGTCTAGGCCGATTCTTTGCTGTAGTCTGCACTGAGCCAATGTTCCGGGTGCATTGAAACCCTGATATCGGCAAGATTTTTTTCAGTTTCGACATAGACTTTTCCCTCGTCCTCGCCAAGGTAGCGGCATGCCATCTCCAAATGATGCTCATTTTCAACCGTGTCCAGAATGCTGAATGGACCCTCAACCGTCAGGTACTGGTAGGGCGGTGTGTAGGTCTGCACACACAAGCTGATTCGATCTGTTTCCTGCATCAGTTTTGCCTTTTTCGAATTTCTGGAGGTTAAAAACCACAAGTCCCTGCCAGGTTGGTAGATGTACCAGACCGGAACAGCGAGCGGGCCGCGTCCTGCTTCTGAAACACAGACTATGCCCACATGAGGTTCTGCCAGAAATTGTTCTCTTTCATCTTTTGTCATCGTGAATTTCATTTTCTTTCCGTGTATTTGATGGTTGACGAAAAAAATCTTCTGAGAGAATCCATTCCCTCTCAATAGTTGCCGAGGGGCATTTAGAAAAAAAGAAAAATATACCCTTAAAATGGCTTTACACCCCGATTTTCAGGTGTTACCGTAGCACTTGAACTTTGATTGACGAGTCAGGTCTCGTGCATCCGAGAATGCTTATGAAGTTTGCTTTCCATCGTTTCTTAATTTTACTTTTTTTTGCAAGTTTAATCGGCCTTTTCGTTGGAGATCCAGCAGTGGAAGCCGATGAAAAAAGGGACCCTGGAGACTCAGGGCTGCTTGAAGATAAGGCTGACAGCATTTCCCTTCATGCAGAATCTCAAAAGGGTCTGTTTCGCGGGTCATTGAAGGGTTTCGGTCAAAAGACGGCGTTCAACACAATCATTTCCTGGCATTTGCAGCTCACCGAAAAAAGCGGTACTCCCGTGAAAGAGGCTCAAATCGGAGTTTCAGGGGCAGTTGCCTCTCAATCGCATTCCCTGCCTACCATTCCGAGAGTTTCCAAAAAAGACAATAACGGCGCTTTCCTCATCGAGGGGATCAAATTTGACCGTCAAGGCGACTGGCTCCTGAAGCTGGCAGTTCAGACGCCCCGCGCTCAGGACCAGATCATCTTTGAAATTCCAGTTGATGTGCAGGTTTGGGCAGATTGGCATGACGGTTGGACAGAAGATGAGCGAATCATATTGGACTCTCTAAGGATCAGCACTCTTTCAAATCCCCCTCCGGATCCCAGCAACCAGTATTCTGACAATGAGCTTGCGGCTGATTTTGGCCACCGTCTCTTTTTTGACAGGCGTTTGAGCGGGGATGGGAGCATTGCATGCGCCAACTGCCATATTCCCTCCCTTGCCTTCACTGATGGACAGCCGTTGGCACGGGGGCTTGGTCCTAGCAAACGGAATACCCCGACCATCATCGGCAGTGCCTATTCTCCATGGCTATTTTGGGATGGCCGCAAAGACAGCCTCTGGTCCCAGGCCCTCGGCCCCTTGGAGAATCCGCTCGAGCACGGCAGCAGCCGTAGCGAGATCATCGCCGTTCTTCTGGAAGATCAGGACTATCGTCGTCGCTACCAGGATTTGTTTGGAGCGTTGCCTGAACCGGAAAATCAGGAAGAGATCACACGCGCCTTTGTCAACCTTGGCAAAGCACTGGCCGCTTATGAAAGAACCATCTTGCCAGCACCGGCAAAATTTGACCGCTATGTCGAAGCCATTCTGAACAACAGAACCCCGCCCCCTGAAGATCAGCTCAGTATGGAGGAAATTGCAGGACTCAAGGTATTCATTTCAGAAAACCAGGGTCAATGCATCCGCTGTCATAACGGACCGATGTTCACCGACCATCATTTTCACAATATCGGATCCCATCTGCTCGGTGAAAATGAATCGGAGCAGGGACGTGCCTCGGGTGTTTTGGCGGCACTTTCTGATGAAAGCAATTGTCAGAGTCGGTTCAGTGATGTTTCGGGGAAGCATTCTCCGGGGCCAGGGGAAGCTTTCTGTGCTGAACTGCGATTTGCAAAACATGAAGGAAAGGAACTGATCGGCGCATTCAAGACACCGACTCTGCGATTTTTATCGAAAACTGCACCCTACATGCATGCAGGACAATTCCAAACTTTGGAAGATGTCATTTGGCAATACAGGGATGTGCCTCCTTCTGCCATTGGAAAAACAGAGCTGCAGCGGCTCAACATGAGCGGAGCAGAATTTGCACAAATTGAAGATTTCCTCAAGACCCTGGATGGCCCGATCCGCGCCCCGGAAAAATATCTCCGGGCCCCTCAGTAATGCACCCGTTTTCTTGCAAAGCATCGGCTCGATACCCGCTTGCTTTGTTATAAGCGGTGCAGGCCTAACATTAAGCCCGGTCAAACTTTCTAAAGCCTGCCC
>JADGAV010000028.1 GCA_015231825.1 SAR324 cluster bacterium | reverse complement strand
TCTCACTCTGCATCAATTGCCGCGTTTGCCAAGAGGGCCGGGTTTCCACCAGAGGCAGTCGTATCGATGCATAAGGCTCGTTCAGTAATATATCTTCGCCAGTTGTCTTTCTCGGTGACCAAGGGCAGGATGGGGCCCAAACGATTGGCAAGGGCTTTGCGAAGTAAAGCCAACGGATAGTCTGAAGAAGTGACAGCAATGCCCGCCAGTCCTGGGGATTTTGATAAGGCAGAAAGGGAGAGTGGTTCTGAAATGACGCTCACAACACCCTTGGGAAACTGACTTTTTTTACTTAGATCCAAGAAACTTTCTGCTTCGTCAGGCGCATCTACCATGATTGCGGCATTTCCAGTCAACAAGGCAAGCGACGCCAATCTGAGGGCCTTTTTGCCTCCGCAAAGAAAGACGCCTCTGCCATGCAACGACAATTGATTGCTTTCACCGGTGGGTCCAATCAATTCAATCGGGGAAGGATCATAGCCTTTAGTCAGTTTGAGTGCTTCTGAAATCGCGGTGACGACTCCCTCTGAAGCATTTGCTGCCATCTTCATCAGGATCTCACGACGGTTCAAGTTCTGATCCCATTGCACCTTCATCTCGTTTGCATCCAATATAGCCTTGGAAAAGATATCAATCAGTGCTGAATTTTCTGTTTGAATTGCTAGATTCGGTGCTTGTTTTAAAGGAGAACTTTCTTGGGTTTTCACTTGTACAAAGCGCTGCAAATAGTGCGGGCCACCAGCTTTTGGACCGGTACCTGACAAACCTTCTCCTCCAAAAGGTTGAACACCAACAACAGCACCTATCTGATTGCGATTTACATAAATGTTTCCGACCCTTGCCAGTTCGCTAATCCGCTGCACACGGTGGTTAACCCTGGAATGGATCCCCATTGTCAAACCGTAACCTGTCTTATTGATGGTGTGCACTACTTTCTCAAAATCTTCCACGTCAAAGGTCGCAATATGCAAAACGGGGCCAAAAATCTCTTCGTTCATTTGCTCTATGCTATCGATTTGAAAGGCCCTTGGGAAAATAAATGTTCCCTCTGGAACAGGATGCCGAGGGATTACTTTCTTGATAAGACGACCTTCTGTCTCAAGTTTCTGACAATGGGATTCTATTCGGGTCAGTGCTTCGGAATCGATAACAGGCCCAATATCGGTTGCAAGGGGCCAGGGATCTCCTATTTCTAACTCATCCATGGCTCCCTTGAGCATTTCTATCACTTTTTCGGCAACATCATTTTGCAGGTAGAGCACCCGAAGGGCGGAACAACGTTGTCCTGCACTCTGAAATGCAGACGCCACCACATCACGAACAACCTGTTCCGGAAGAGCACTCGAGTCCACAATCATCGCATTCATGCCACCTGTTTCCGCAATCAAGGGGGCTTCGGGATCCAGCAGGTCCGCCATGGATCTGTGAATACTTTGCGCCGTTTCAGTGGACCCTGTAAAACAAACTCCAGAAACACGGGGATCGCTAACCAGCCTTTTTCCAACAGTGGGACCGTCCCCCGGAAGGAGTTGGAGAACGTCTCCGGGAATCCCGGCCGCCAGCATCAATTCAACCGCTTTCATTGCCATCAGTGGAGTTTGTTCGGCAGGCTTAGCGATCACCGTATTTCCGGCTACCAAAGCCGCCGTCACTTGACCTGTAAAAATAGCGAGGGGAAAATTCCAGGGTGATATGCAGGCAAAAACCCCTCTTCCGTCAAGATCTTCATTTTCAAATAATGCCCGAGCCTGAAGCGCATAATAACGGCAAAAATCTACCGCTTCCCTCACCTCGGCAATCCCGTCGAGGATTGTTTTTCCGGCCTCCCTGCAAGCGAGAGCAATCAATTCTTCATAATGCTCTTCATAAAGTTTGCTGATCTGGTCCAAGCAATGGGCCCGCTCATCAACGCTTGTTTGTTGCCAAGACTCAACAGCTGAATGGGCCCGTGCAAACGCTTCTTCAATCTGTGCTGTTGTCGTTTCCACCACTTCTCCGACTACATCGTGGTGATTTGAAGGGTTGAAGATTTTCTCGCCAACTCCACTTTGAATATTTCCACCAATAATAGGGGCTGCCTGCCATTTTGATGTTAGGAAGGCATTTCTCCCGGAATCAAGATTTTTGACAACCTGCGGATTGGCAAGATTCCACCCTCTTGAATTAATGCGATCCTGCTCAAAAATATTAAGCGGAAGTGGAATATTTGGGTTAAAGATGTGAATATGGTTTTCAATTTTTTCAATCGGGTCTGCAACAACATCTTCAGGGGCAATGTTTTCATCCAAAACCTGATGGACAAAAGAACTATTGGCACCATTTTCAAGCAGACGGCGAACCAGATAGGCCAGCAAATCTTCATGAATTCCGACAGGAGCATAAATCCGACAATTTGATTTTTGCTTGGACAATATGACTGAGTAGAGAGATTCTCCCATGCCATGGAGACGTTGAAACTCATAATCTTTGGAGTTGCCTGCCATCTCTATGATGGCTGCAGCAGAATAGGCGTTGTGTGTGGCAAATTGCGAATAAATACAATCTGCCATTTCCAGCATCTTCTTGGCACAGGCTAAATAACTAACATCAGCAGATTCCTTGCGTGTAAAGACAGCATAGCCTTCAAGTCCCTGAATTTGTGCATTTTTAATTTCTGCATCCCAGTATGCCCCTTTGACAAGTCGCACCATGATTTTGCGGTTTAAGCGTTTCGCTAAGTCATAGAGCCAGTCCAAAACTCCGGTGGCTTGCGGACCATAAGTCTGTACGACCACACCGAAGCCATCCCATCCTGCCAAATCTGAATTGGAAAGCACTCCTTCTATTACGTCGAGGGAGAGACTGAGTCGATCGATTTCCTCGGCATCGATGGTGAATCCCATATTCGCATTTTTTGCCTGATGAACCAAACTGGCAACCCTTGGAATGAGTTCCTCTTTAATCCTATGCTTTTTTGAATACTCATAACGTGGATGGAGCGCCGACAGTTTCACTGAAATCGCGGGATTTTTACGAATATCAAGATGGGGACAATGGTCTGACAATGTCGCAATGGCTTTGGTATAAGCCATAAAATGACGACGGGCATCGGATTGAGTGCGCGCAGATTCGCCCAGCATGTCATAAGAGTACGTGTATCCTTTGCTCTCCATGCCTTTCGCTCGTTTCATCGCCTCGTCGATTTCCCTCCCTAAAACAAACTGATGGCCGAGTATTTTCATTGATTGAGAGACCGATTTTCGGATGAGTGGTTCACCCGCCCGTTTGATCAGCTGACGGATACTTCCAACTATATCCCAATCGCTGAGTTCAGCAGGGGCAACGACCTTGCCGGTCAGCATTAATGCCCAGGTCGAAGTGTTCACCAGCGGCGAAGTGGAGTGTCCTAGATGACGGCTCCAGTTAGCGGGGGCAATTTTATCTTCAATCAAGGCATCAATGGTCGTTTCATCCGGGACCCTCAAAAGCGCTTCAGCCAAACACATCAGCGCCACCCCCTCTTCCGTGGTCAATCCATATTCAGCCATAAAAGTTTCCATCATCCCTGGAGTCTTCGCAGCTCTCAGATCCTTAACAATCGCAATGGCTTCTTTTTGAATCCTCTTCCGCATTTTAAGCGAAAGATCGAGATCTTTGATCAATTGACGAACGGCTGCAGACTCATCGCACAAATAAGAAGAATGAATCGCCTCGCGAAGTTCATGTTCGGTTGTCATGTTAGTATCTCCTATCAGATGCGCTATTCACCAAAAAATCCTGTAAAAATCTGAGATCAAGACAAGCTTCAACCCCAGAATCAAAGCTTCTACTGTCAGACTACTTACTGGTATTTAAAAACCCAAGTCGGATCATGTTGTTCTGTTGCTTAAAAGTAAATTAGTCGCGCTCGACGGTTGAATGTCAGTTTCAAAACTTGCGGCAAATGCAAGTAATTTTAAATAATATCAACTGCCAAATGACGGATATTGTTTTTGTTTCGAATCGGCCAGGGAAGTATCTATAATCAATTCATAATAGTCCACGGCCAATTCAATCAGAATGAAATATATTCATCTCATCCTTAAAGTCGCCGAGAAAAAAAGTCGCATGAATTATAGTCGTCCTTTTATACTAAAAGGCGAATACAGGAAACGTATGACAACGCCGGTTTTCCTTAACTTAAAATATCAAAAGACTGTTGAAAATCAGCTTTGATATCGTCAATATGTTCAATTCCGACAGACACTCGAATTTCCGCAGGGAGAACCCCTGATGCCACTTGTTCACCATCAGTCAGTTGAGAATGGGTAGTGGATGCAGGGTGAATTACCAATGTTTTCGCGTCTCCTACATTCGCGAGGTGACTGGCAAGCTTCACATTGTTTATAAACTTTTCCGCATTTGCCTTGCCTCCATGAATTACAAAGGAAAGTACCCCCCCAAATCCATGTTTTAAGTATTTCTTGGACATTCCGTGAAAGGGACTTTCCTCTAAACCCGGATAATTTACTGACTCCACCGCGGGATGCTGATGCAACCAGGTTGCAAGCTCCATAGCATTATCCACATGACGCTGCACACGAAGAGAGAGGGTTTCCAATCCCTGGATAAATAAAAAGGCATTGAAGGGACTCATACAGGAGCCATAATCTCTCAAGCCTTCGACTCGCGCCCGAATAATGAATGCGATATTTCCAAAAGGTCCGTCACTGCCAAATACTTCCCAGAAGTTCAATCCATGATAACCCTCAGCCGGTTCGGTAAACATTGGAAATTTGCCGTTACCCCAATTGAAATTGCCTGCATCGACGATAGCCCCTCCAATACTGGTGCCATGTCCTCCAATCCACTTCGTGGTTGATTGACAAACCACATTGGCTCCATAATCAATCGGGCGGCAAAGGTAACCGCACGCTCCAAAAGTATTGTCTACGATTAAAGGGATATCGTGCTTTTGCGCTAATCCTGCAATTTTTTCAAAGTCCGGAATATTGAACTTGGGATTGCCAACGCTTTCCAGATACAGGGCCCTGGTTTTTTCATCAATTTGTTTTTCAAAATTTTCGACACTGTCTCCTTCGGCAAATCGTGCATCAAATCCCAAGCGTTTAAACGTCACTTTAAATTGATTGTAGGTTCCGCCATAGAGATAGGAGGTTGTTACAAAATTGTCTCCCGTCTCCATAATATTGCTGAACACAAGAAACTGTGCTGCTTGTCCTGAAGAAGTCGCCAACCCCATGACCCCTCCTTCCAATGCAGCGATCCGCTTTTCCAGGACATCGGTGGTCGGGTTCATGATACGAGTATAAATGTTGCCGAATTCTTTCAAACCAAATAAATTGGCCCCATGTTCCGCATTCTTAAAAACGTAAGAGCTGGTTTGGTAGATGGGAACCGCGCGGGCTCCAGTGGTGGGATCGGGTTCTTGCCCAGCATGCAACTGTAATGTCTCAAACTTTAGATCTGACATAAGATGTCCTTTCTTAAAAATGGAAAAAATTTGGATAATATTTTTGGTGAAAACCAAAAACAAATAATTTAAAAAGCAGGAAGCTCACAAAATTTCTATCTGTTTTGAATACATACCGGAAAGAAGCCGACGAAGGATGGGTCCCAAAAATCAGGCCGCAATGGGAAGAATTCAATTTATCGTTTTTTAAAATATTTTACTCGACAAAATCCATTATCCCCTTAACAGCGTTAATCCCCGCATCGGCACATTTTTCATCAATGGCTGGAGGCGCTCCACCAACAGCGACTCCTCCATAAAATTTCCCGTTAAAATTGAGAGGAATTCCCCCGGGTATTAATAATATTCCAGGAGCGAAACTAAGATCAGGACGGTGCCCCATGGCCGATGTCCGTGCCTGGATTGATGCCGCTGAATAGGCTTTTTGCTGTGTGGCCTGGATCGTATGGGGACCTGCAAAGGGGCTGCGCAAAAAAGCAATTAAAAGCCCATCTCTTCCCACAACGGCAGCAGAGACTTCGTAACCGAGGTTGGCGCAATGTTTGACGGCAGCATTCGCGATTTTGTTTGAAATATCCATCGACAGGACATCAACTGAGTAGATAGCGGGAATATCTTCTTCTTTTGCCTGTACTGAAAATCCGATGAATATGGCGCATGCTATCAATATTATACGGGAAATTTTGTTTATCATGTGACCTTATTAGAGATTGAAATTTTCCCCTTGGGGAATCTATTCCGGGTTGCGGAATTTTTGGATGAATTTTTTTTAAATGGCGACCCGGATTTTCAGACTGATTGAAATGGACTCAGACGGGACGTTTCCCGGGTAGAAATGCAAAAAGAATTTGAGTCGGTTAAACCGCCCCGACAATGACATGGGGCGTGCTCGAGGACAAGGAAAATTATTAACCTGGTCTTCATTCGGCAAGAATATCTTCAATTCGCATCAATTCTTCGCTGGTAAATGTCAGGTTATCCAGAGACTGGACACATTCTTCGATTTGACTGGAACGGCTGGCTCCAATCAACACGCTCGTCACCACCGCTTGACGCAGAACCCAGCTAAGGGCCATTTGCGCAAGCGATTGTCCCCGTTCCTTTGCCATGTTGTCGAGCTGGCTAGCTTTTTCTACTCTCGTTGCATTGACATCTTCTTTTTGGAGGTGAATTTGCTCGTTTCTGGCAGCACGAGATGACTCTGGAATTCCTTCGAGGTACTTATTGGTTAGCAAACCTTGAGCTAAAGGAGAAAAGGCGATTGCCCCGATTTTTTCTTTTTCAAGCACTTCAAAGAGACCCTTTTCAGCACGTCGGTCAAACAAATTGTATCGCTGCTGATGAATCAGGCAGGGAGTTCCCAATTTGCGAAGGATTTTGATTGCATCCTTGGTTTGCTGGGGATTGTAGTTAGATATTCCGATGTACAATGCCCTCCCCGAACGTACGATATGATCCAATGCCGCCATGGTTTCTTCCAATGGTGTTTCAGGATCGGGTCGATGACTATAAAATATATCGAAATATTCCAAACCAGTCCTTTTCAGACTTTGATCGATACTGGCAATCAGGTATTTTCTCGACCCCCACTCCCCATAAGGCCCCGGCCACATGTCATAGCCGGCTTTGCTGGAAATGATCAATTCATCTCGATAATTTTTAAGCCCTTGATTCAAAATGATACCGAAGGTTTTTTCTGCAGACCCATAGGGAGGACCATAGTTATTGGCCAGGTCAAAATGGGTAATTCCTGCATCGAAAGCATCCCAAAGCATCGTGCGGGCATTTTCCAAAGAATCGACTCCACCAAAATTTTGCCAAAGCCCCAGCGAGATTGCCGGGAGTTTGATCCCGCTGTTACCGCATCGTTGGTACTTCATTTCGTCATATCGTGTTGCAGAGGGAGTTGGCAACAGGTGTATATCTTTGGGCATAGCTACCTCAATATTTAATTTCTCCTCGTTGCCGAAATTGTAGAGGAGTAGAATTGAAAATGGATTTGAAACTCCGACAGAAACTCGTTGAATCTTGAAAACCGCATTGATAGGAAATTACTTTCACACTCAATTCCGAATGAATGAGAAGATGTGTTGCTTCTTCCATTCGTCTTCCCAGTAAATATTGATGGGGAGTTTTACCCATTTCTCTTTTAAAACGCAAATAGAGATGGGATTCGCTCAATTCCGCGACTTCGCACAATTCTTTGACAGACAAGGGATGATGAAAACCATAGTGAATATGTTCCTTTACCCTTTGAACGGGTGAAGAAATTCTGTCTTTTTTTCGCATGCCCTTTTGCCCGGAATCGTGGACCTGATTGATTCCCGACATGGCCTGCCAAAAAAGTCGTGTATAGACATAATCTCTTAGTAGTAGACGGTTCTGTGATTGTTTACTCGCCGCTAAAATTTCGTCTACAAATTGTCGGCACCCGTCCGGATCCCCCCAAAAAGATACTTTTGAAGGACGTTTTGAAACTCCTTTTCCAACAGGAAATTTTATGACCAAACATTCATATGGATCATTCAAATCACTTTTGTGGACTGTCTTCTCTCCTGGCAAATGCCAGACAATATGTCCGCAGGATAACTTAATCTCTTCTCCTTTGTATTCAAAATAGACATGCCCATTGACAATCAGCTCAATTTCTTCCAAATCGGGAACAATAGTCCTGGGTATCGGCCACTCATTTTTAGGGGCCCGATAGTAGAAAATTCTGACCGGAGCATCTAAATGGGAACAGATTGGATGGCTTTTCAGCATGGTATTTATCAATACTTAAGAGTTTTTGCATATCAAAAGTACGTGAATTCCATTAGTTTTCACGTTATACAACAGGTGCTGTCATCATTGCAACACGTAAAAAATACCGTGCAAAAAATGATATGAAGATTTCAATGTTCCGCTGCTTTATATAAATATTTGCAGGAGTACTCCAGTCGTTTTTCAGCATTCTGTGGAGTTTCTATCAATATTCGCAGCCCAACGGAGAAAATTAGAACACCAAGCGCGTCATTCATAGAATCTCGGGATCCATGTCTGGCGTAAAAATTGACGATTTGAATGGTCGTCGCTGTCGGGTTTTGAAAATCAAATCCTAATTTTGAAACGTACCTATTGCTCGAGTAACATCAGAGGAGAATGCAACTATGAAATTTACTAAAATTAAGAGTGGCGCATCAGTATTAGCATCGGCATTAGCAATTTCTTTTGCAAGCATAACAATGGCAGCAGAAGTGGAAGTGATTCACTGGTGGACATCAGGAGGAGAACAGGCTGCTGTCTCTGTGTTTGCAGATGAATTTGATAAAATGGGTGGAGACAAATGGAAGGATACTGCCATCGCCGGAGGTCAGAATTCACGTCGCGTGACCATGCAACGTATTTTGGGAGGTGATCCTCCTGGAGCGGCGCAGTTTAACCCCGGCCGTCAGTACGAAGAATTGATAGAAGGCGATTTGCTGCTCGACTTGACGGATCTCGCAAAAAAAGAAGGTTGGGCAAAATTTATTCGACCCGGCTCAATTCTTACAAACGCCTGCATTAAAAATGGAAAGGTCTGGTGTGTCCCTGTAAACATCCACTCCTGGCAATGGGGTTGGGTTTCTACCAAAGTTTTTAAAGACTCCGGTATTGATAAAATCCCGACAAATATTCAGGATTTCTTAAAAGCTGCCCCAAAAATTAAAGCGGCTGGGTTTATTCCTTTTGCGATCGGAGGAGAAAATTGGCAGCACACTGGAGCCTTCAATGTGGTCCTTGTCGCACAACTTGGAAAAGAGGGCTATTATCGTCTGTTCCGAGACAAAGATGAAGAATATGCAAAATCGGCAGAGGTGGCAAAAGTATTAGAAACATGGCGAGAACTGGTATCTTATTCAGATGCAGGTTCTGCCGGTCGTAACTGGAATGATACTACAAACCTAGTTATTACCGACAAAGCCGGGATGCAAATTATGGGAGACTGGGCGCATGGAGAATTTGCAGTGGCAAAGAAAGTTGCTGGAAAGGACTATGAATGCCTGATTGGTCCTTCCGACACACCTTATATCACAACCGACGGTGATATTTTCTTGTTTCCCAAGCAAAGTGACCCTGCTGTCGAAGCGGCACAGTTGAAGATGGCCTCCATGATGATCAGCAAAAAAGTACAAGTCGCCTTCAATCTAGCGAAGGGGTCACTGCCGGTTCGTGGTGACGTAGACATGTCGGCGGTTGATTCGTGTATGAGGAAAGGGATCAAGCTTCTGGAGGATCCCAAAAATATAATCATTTCCCAAGGTCGTCTGTTGAACGAAGATTCTACTGGTCAATTAAATGACCTATTTGCAGAGCTGTCCTTCAATCCGAATCTCAGCATCAAAGACGCCCACGAGCGTTTTGTCAGCATCATCGAAAACGCTGAATAATTTCGTTATTTCAAATAACCACTGCAAGCAGCTCGGCTGAGTGCTGAGCTGCTTTAATTGTTTGTGCGTGTTTTTTTTATAACGCGCATACAGAATGAGCGAATTATGGCGCAACGTCGAAAAAAAAAACTGGGTAATCTGCAAGCAATTATTGGTTCCATCCCAATGATTTCGGTAGCCGTAGGGGTCTATGTCATCTGCATCATCTATTCGATAACGCTTTCTTTCACCAGTTCCAGACTTTTCCCAAAATTCAATTTTGTCGGACTCAAACAGTACGAGCGGCTCTGGGGCTCTCCACGGTGGCAGATCTCGGTAGAAAACATCTGGCTCTTTGGCTTTTTGTTGATTGCTTTCACTTTGATCGTCGGATACCTTCTGGCAGTGTTTATGGATCAAAGAATCAAACAAGAAGGGCTCTTTCGGACAATTTTCCTTTACCCGTTCGCCATGTCTTTGGTGGTAACCGGGCTGGTTTGGCAATGGGTCCTGGATCCCAATCTTGGTGTGCAGTCCGCCATGGCCAATTGGGGATTTGAATGGTTCAAATTTGCCCCTTTAGTCAATCCTGAAACAGCTATCTACGGTGTAATTATCGCCGGTGTCTGGCAAGGAACCGGTGTGACGATGGCTATTCTTTTAGCCGGGATTCGGGGAATTGATGAAGATATTTGGAAAGCATCCAAAGTAGATGGAATTCCTGCCTGGCGAACTTATTTTTCGATCGTTCTCCCGATGATGAAAGGAGCAGTTGCAACGGCATTTGTTCTGCAATGCGTCAGCGTCGTGAGGGTCTATGATCTGATTGTGGCCATTACCAATGGGGGACCCGGTATCGCCACTCAAATGCCCGCAGTCTTTGTGATAGAGCATATTTCGATTCGTCAGAATGCAGGGGTCGGAATGGCTGCAGCGACACTAATGCTGCTGCCGATTATCATTTTGCTTGGAGGTCGGGGAATCATTCAGTGGCGGGCGGCCAAGATAGAAAAAGAATATGAGAAAAAAATGCTTCAAGCATCGGCGGAGGTATCATGAGCGAAGAAAAACCTGAATCAAGTGGGAACGAACCTCGTGGCCCTAAACCAAGGAAAATTTCACCGGCGCGGATCGGAGTTTATGCATTTCTTATCATATCAGCGATTTTTTTCACGCTCCCTCTCTGGGTCATGTTGATGACCTCGTTGAAAACCATGCCCGAAATCCGAATGGGGTATCTGTTCAACTGGCCACAGGAAATCAGTTTTGATGCCTGGGTTAAAGCATGGGATACTGCCTGCACTGGTCGAGACTGCAACGGATTAAAACCGGGTTTTTGGAACTCTGTAAAAATTACTGTACCCAGCACCATTCTTTCAATCGTGATTGCCGCCATCAATGGATATGCATTGAGTTTTTGGCGATTTAAAGGTTCCAATTTTTTTTTCGGTTTGTTGCTTTTCGGGGCATTTGTTCCATATCAAGTGGTTATCTACCCTTTGATCATCGCATTCCGTGAAATTGGTATTTTCGCTACCTTACCCGGGATTATAATCCTGCACTCCATTTTTGGAATGCCAATTTTAACTTTGTTGTTCCGCAATTTCTTTGGATCACTGCCAATGGACCTCTTCAAAGCAGCCCGTATTGATGGTGCCGGGTTTTGGCAGATTTTCTTCTGGATCATGCTGCCCATGTCCGTGCCCATCTCAATTGTTGCCGTGATTCTGCAGGTAACTGGAATCTGGAATGATTTTCTCTTTGGATCCGTCTTTGCGGGGCGTGCCAACATGCCGATGACTGTTCAACTCAACAATATTGTCACAACCACGACTGGAATTCGTGAATACAATGTTAATATGGCAGCTACTATCTTGTCAGCAGCGGTTCCACTGGTGGTATACTTTGTTTCAGGTAAATGGTTTGTGCGCGGGATTGCTGCCGGCGCAGTTAAAGGATAGTAATCATGGAAAATATCAGCGTTTCGATCAAAGACTTGTCACTTCGGTTCGGCAGAATCGAGGTTCTCAATTCCATGAATTTGGAAATCAAACAAGGTGAATTTTTAGTTCTGCTGGGACCTTCCGGATGTGGCAAATCGACCCTGCTCAACTGCATTGCCGGCCTCCTGGACGTTTCGGACGGCCAGATCTTTATTGAAGGAAAAAATGTCACCTGGGAAGAACCAAAAGATCGTGGGATCGGGATGGTCTTTCAATCCTATGCGCTTTATCCACAGATGAGTGTAGAAAAAAATCTTTCTTTCGGCCTTCGTGTTGCGGGGATGAAAAAGCCGGAAATTGAAGAACGGGTGAAACGCGCTGCTGAAATTTTACAGATTGAACCATTGCTCAATCGAAAACCAGTTGAGCTTTCCGGCGGTCAGCGTCAGCGAGTTGCTATCGGCCGGGCTCTTGTGCGTGACGTTGATGTGTTTCTTTTTGATGAACCGCTTTCAAACCTTGATGCCAAGCTCCGTTCTGAGCTTCGTGTTGAAATCAAACTGCTTCACCAAAAACTCAGCAATACGATGATTTATGTGACCCACGATCAGATCGAAGCCCTCACCCTGGCGGACCGGGTCGCCGTCATGAAGGGTGGCGTTATCCAACAGCTTGATGATCCAACAACGATCTATGAAAAGCCAGTCAACCTCTTTGTCGCTGGTTTTATGGGTTCTCCCAGTATGAATTTTTTGCATGGTGAAGTGATTGAAAAACAAGGTAATCAGTCTGTTTCATTTAAAGGAATTGAAATCCCGATCCGGAGTTATCCTTCTATTAACGGGATCAAAACGGGCACAAAAGTGATATTGGGTGCACGGCCTGAGTATATTAAAATTGATGAAAAAGAGGAAGGCACTGTTGGTCCTTTCGAGGCGGTCGTGGAAGTTTATGAACCAATGGGGGCCGACAGCATTGTTTGGATCTTATTGGGTGGCAAAGAAATCTCGGTGAGAGTGGCCGCGGGAAAACGTTATACACCGGAAGAAAAAATTTCGGTCTACTTTAAAATTCCTTCAGTCTCAATATTTGATGCTGCCACTGAACAGCGTCTTTAATCAATTGTCCGGAGAGATTCTCCTTAAAGCTCTTTTTTTCCAGAAAAATATTAAAATTGTATTTGTACGAATCTTCATTGGGATTCGCATTTGATGAACTGTTTAAAACCTAATAATGAGGAACCATGATTCCAGAAATATATATCCAACTTTATAGCCTGCGAAATGAACTGGAAAAGGAATATTCAGGGATAATCAAAGAACTTGCCAATACCGGATACTGTGGGGTTGAACCTGCAGGTTTTCGCAATTGCCCTGCCCCTGAAGCGGCCCTGCTGTTTTCAGACTTAGGATTAAAAGCTGAAACCATGCATTCCCCACTGCCTGTCGGAGATGATCGGAACAAGATCCTGGAAGAAGCGCTGGCAGTGGGTGCCAAATATCTGTTTACAGGAGTTTCACCGGGGAGGGAAAAAGATTTTGAATCCCTTGATGCCATTAAAAGATCTGCTGAAACTTACAATGAAGTTGGGGCCGTCATGAAGCATTCCGGAATCTCATTTGGATTTCACAGCCATTGGTGGGAAATGAAATTAATCGACGGGGTTCCAGCTTATCAGATTTTTCTTGAACACACCGAGCCTGACATTCTTTGGGAAATTGATACCTATTGGGTCAAAGTCGGGGGCCAGGATCCAGTCAAAGTGACCCGGGAAGCGGGAGAACGAGCACCTGTGATTCACATCAAAGACGGGCCGTGTACAATGGACGACCCGATGGTGGCGGTTGGTTCTGGAAAAATGGAAATCGAAGCGATTTTTCAATCAAATCCTCATATCAAAATTGCGGTGGTGGAACTGGACCGTTGTGCCACTGATATGCTGGACGCTGTCAAAGACAGTTATCAGTTTCTTGTCAGCAAAAACTTTGCAAAAGGAAAAAAATAATGCCTGAAAAAGTAAAAGTAGGAATGATTGGATGCGGAAACATCAGTCAGGCGTACCTTGATGCGTCGAAAAACTTTGAGGTTTTCGAGTTTTATGCATGTACCGATTTAAACATGGATTTAGCACGTATCAGGGCAGACGAAAACCAAATCAAGGCGCTTTCATTTGAAGAATTGATTGATCATCCTGATATTAAAATCGTTCTCAATATCACTCCCCCCCGATCCCACGCTGAAATCAGTCAACAGATTCTGAATGCCGGAAAACATGTCTATTCAGAAAAACCATTGGCTACAACTTGTGAAGAAGGAAAGAAGCTGCTGGATCTTGCGAAAGAAAAAGGATTAAGGGTTGGGTGCGCTCCTGATACAAGCTTGGGGGGAGGACTGCAAACGATAAAAAAGCTGATTCATGACGGCTGGATTGGAAAGGCCATCTCTGGAACAGCACACATGATGTCCAGGGGGCCTGAATCCTGGCACCCCAATCCCGGATTTTTTTACGAAAAAGGTGGCGGACCGATGTTTGATATGGGCCCCTATTATCTCACTACACTGGTTTCATTGCTTGGTCCTGTTCAAAGTCTGACTGCCATTACAAAAACGACTTTTGATCAACGAACAGCTACTTGTGAAGCTCAATTTGGACAGGTGATTCCAGTGGAAACTCCCACTCATTACACCGGAGTGCTGCAATTCCACAGTGGGGCATTGGTCACGATGATGATGAGTTTTGATGTCTGTGCGCATGGCCATCCTCCTATCGAAATCTATGGCACTGAGGGCAGTCTTCAGGTACCCGATCCCAATTTTTTTCACGGTCCTGTCCGTTTTCGACGTTCTCGAAAGGAAGAGTGGCAGGAAGTACCGCTCACTCACGGCTACACTGAAAATTTGAGAAGCATCGGAATCGCAGATATGGCCCATGCCCTTGGATCGGGACGAGAACACCGCTGCAATGGCGAGGTTGCCTATCATGTGCTCGATGTCATGCATGCGTTTGAAAAATCATCGAATTCCGGAAAGCATGTTAACATTGACAGCCGCTGTCAAAGTCCGACTCCTCTTCCGCTCGGACTCATCCATGGGAGACTGGATGCATAAAAACCTATTGAAAAAGGACCATTATGTATCGTGATTCGACACACAGTCCTGATGAACGCGCCAAAGATTTGCTCCTCCAGATGACCTTGCCGGAAAAAGTAGGTCAGATGTGCCAAGTGGATGGAAGGCGTCAACCGGAAACCTGGATATTTGAAAAAAATGTCGGTTCATTTCTTCACACCACAGGGAAGGAGGTGATTCGCCTTCAGCATTTGGCACAACAAACCCGGCTTGGAATTCCTATAATTTTCGGCATTGATGCGATCCATGGCCATGCATTTCACGACGGTGCCACAGTGTTTCCAACACAGCTGGCACTGGCCTCGAGTTGGAATATTGAACTTCTGGAAGAAGTGGCAGAAATTACGGCGAAAGAAGTCCTTCAAACAGGATTGCATTGGACCTTTTCCCCCGTTCTCTGCATCGGCAGAGACAGTCGCTGGGGACGTGTGGATGAAACTTTTGGAGAGGATCCTTATTTGATTGGAAAGTTGGCTGCGGCAATGATTCGTGGTTACCAGGGGGATGATCTTTCTGCGCCGGAACGAATTATTGCTTGTGCCAAGCATTATGCTGCACATGGAGAAACCCAGGGGGGACGCGATTCTTCAGAAGGAGATTGTTCGAGGCGAAAACTGCGCAGCATTTTTCTTCCTCCCTTTCATGAAGCTGTCAAGGCAGGATGCGCGACTTTCATGACAGCATATCAAGCGATGGATGGAGTTCCGTGCTCCGCCAATCCCTGGTTATTGAAGGAAGTTTTAAAAGATGAATGGAACTTTAAAGGATTTGTTGTCACTGACTGGGACAACATCGGCCGGATGCATCGGGAACAGAAAACATGTTCCTCTTTAAACCACGCTGCCGAACAAGGAATTCTGTCAGGAAATGATATGGTCATGACCACGCCAGGGTTTTACGATGAAGCTCTGCAGTTAGTCAAATCAGGAAAAATCAAGGAAGAGTTGCTGGATGCCTCATGTTTGCGCATCCTTACAATAAAATTCCAGATGGGATTGTTTGATCATAAACGTTTTCCTCAACAAAGTGATGGAATAATCGGCTGCATCACCCACCGAAATAAAGCATATGAGAGTGCCCTTCAATCTATGGTGCTCCTGAAAAATGAAAATTACCTCCTCCCTCTTTCTAAAAAAATTCAGAATATTGCCGTTATTGGCCCAAATGCTGACAATCTATACGCGCAGCTGGGAGACTGGTCATTCGGTCCCGGCACGCAAGATAAACGCAACAGGAAAAAGACGAAAGGTATGCATCCTGATTCGGTCACGATTCTTGAGGGGATTCAATCCAGAACCGGACCTCAGCAAAAAATTTACTATAACGAGGGGTGTGACCTTTATGATCCTCAAAAGCAAAGCATTCAGGAAGCTGCTGCGCTTGCCCTCAAAGCGGATGTGGCCATTGTTGTGGTCGGCGACGATTTGGATATGATTGGGGAAACTCGGGACCGAGCCGATTTGAACCTGACAGGAGCGCAACAGGAACTTCTCGAGGCCATCAAGTCCACTGGAACACCGCTGCTTGTTATTTTGATCAATGGAAAACCTCTCACAATCCCCTGGATTGCAGAAAATGCTGATGCCATTCTGGAAGCATGGAACCCGGGTTCACAAGGAGGTCATGCGGTGGCCTCGGTGTTGTTTGGCGACTGGAATCCTTGTGGCAAACTGACCATTTCTTTTCCTCGACATCTCGGTCAGCAACCCGTGTTTTACAATCAGCTCCCCGGCTGGCACAGCGACCGTTATATCGATATGACTGCACAACCTTTATTTCCTTTTGGATTCGGACTTTCCTATACAACCTATCACTATTCAAATCTTCGAGTTTCATCTCCGGAATTGAAACAGGAAGAAACGTTGATTGTTTCCGTGGATATCGAAAATACAGGGGACTTGGCAGGAACTGAAATTGTTCAACTCTATATCAATGACCAATTCAGCTCCGTCACAACCCCAGTTAAAGAACTGAAAGGGTTTCAAAGAGTCCTCCTGGAACCGGGAGAAAAGAAAACCGCAAGGTTCGATTTACCTTTTGAGGCACTAGCCCTGGTCAATCAAAAAGAAGAATGGCTTGTAGAACCAGGAGGCTTTGAAATCATGGTCGGCAGTTCGTCGCGTGATGAGGATTTGCTGAAAACAATCATCACTGTCATCGAATGAATCGGAGCATTTTTGATTTTTAGACGCTCTTGAAAAAAGGAAATTTCAGTGGTGAAAGGCGTCACTGAAATTTAAAAATTAGAGGATGCTCATCAGTCAGTACAATTTTTATCTGCCGTTAGAAAAACTCATTGATTGCAATTTTACAGCAGGGGAACCCCGTGAAAATAGATCTCAACGGACCTTGGAAGTTTAAAAAACAAGGCAATCCAGAAACAATGAAGGCAACGGTTCCTGGATGTGTCCATACGGATTTGCTGGACAATGGAAAAATTGAGGATCCTCATTTTCGGGACAACGAGCTTCAGTTGATGTGGATTGGAGAATCAACTTGGGAATATTCCAGGACATTTATCGTTGAAGAGAAGCTTCTTGAATATGATTGCGTGATATTGAAATGCCTGGGGCTGGATACTTTGGCAAGCATCAAAGTCAATGAGAGTCTTCTTGGCAAAACTGACAATCAATTTCGAGTCTGGGAATTTGATATCAAACCCTATCTCGAAATCGGATCAAACACTTTAGAGATCTGTTTTGAATCCCCCTTTCCCCGGGTCAACCGAGCCCAGGAAAAACGGTTTTTGAATCAAACAGGGTTGGGTCATCATCGCATTGATGGAGGGAATCGCATCCGCAAAAGCCCCTGTAATTTTGGCTGGGATTGGGGTCCCATGTGCATCACTGCAGGCATTTGGCGAACCATTGAAATCGTTGGCTGCAACGATGCCCGTCTTCTTGATATTCAAATTTTGCAGGAACATGGCAAAGATCAGGTTCTTTTGAAGATTGTCGTGGAAACAGAACTGTTTAAGGAACTTGATTTATCTACCCGAATCGAAATGCTCAAAGAGGGGCAGCAGATCAGTGTCGAAGAATCCAAAATAACCGGGCGCCAGACAAGCCTGGAATTGCTTATTTCATCTCCTTGCCTTTGGTGGCCAAATGGAATGGGAGAGCAAACGCTCTATCAAATCTCAATCCAACTGTTAAAAAAGAATCACGTAATTGATGAGCAAACAAAGACAATTGGTTTGCGCCGCCTTTTCTTGGAAACAAAGGATGATCAATGGGGACAGTCGTTCCAGTTTGTCGTCAACGGGAAACCATTTTTTGCAAAAGGTGCCAATTGGATTCCCGCCGATACTTTCGTCACACGCGTCACTGACGAACACTATGAATTTCTCGTTAAAAGCGCCGCCGATGCGAATATGAATATGCTGCGCGTCTGGGGAGGAGGTATTTATGAGAATGATTCGTTTTACGAATTCTGTGACCAGTACGGGATTTGTGTCTGGCAGGATTTTATGTTTGCCTGCTCTGCTTATCCTGCGTTTGATGCAGAGTTTATAGAGAGTGTAGGAAAAGAAGCCGAAGAAAATATTAAACGCCTCAGACATCATCCTTCAATCGCACTGTGGTGTGGAAACAATGAACTGGAACAAATCTCCGAAATCCTGCTGGGCGAAGGTGTGGGAAAAATGACATGGGAGGAATATAAATTTTTGTTCGATGATGTATTGCAATCGCAAGTCGAACAATTTGATCCACAAAGAAATTATTGGCCGTCAAGCCCCCATTCTCCAATAGGGAATCGCCTGGATCACAATAACCCGTCTCATGGAGATGCTCATCTTTGGGACGTTTGGCATGGTCGCAAGCCTTTTGAGTGGTATCGCACCTGTGAACATCGTTTCAACAGTGAGTTTGGTTTTCAATCATTTCCAGAACCAGAGACGGTTTTTTCGTATACCTCGGAAGAAGATCGTAACATTACCAGTTTTGTTATGGAACATCATCAACGCAGTCCTATTGGAAACAGCGCTATTATTGACTATATGCTTTCCTGGTTTCTGATGCCGAAAAATTTTGAAATGACGCTCTGGCTTTCACAAATCCTCCAGGGAATGGCAATGAAATATGCAGTGGAACACTGGAGGCGTTCTATGCCAAGAGGAATGGGAACTCTATATTGGCAACTCAACGACTGTTGGCAGGGTCCCAGCTGGTCTTCCATCGATTTTTTGGGACGGTGGAAAGCTTTGCATTATATGGCACGTGATTTTAACGCTCCTTTGCTGGTTTCTGCCGTTGAAAATCCCGACAATTTGTCTGCAGATATTTTTGTTACCAACGATCGACTGAAAGCGGCAGAAGGAGAACTCATCAGCACTTTGTTTGATACCACAGGCCAGTTACTGCACTCGGAATCAACCCGTTTCCAGGCCAACGCTCAGGAAAGCATACAGGTGAGTCGGATTCAGCATGTAACAAAAGTGAATTCCCGGTGCCTCCTTTTGAGGCTGGAACTGCAGGAGAATGGGCAGACGACCTCAACCAATGTCTCCTTTTTTGAACGTCCCAAACATCTGATCTTGAAAGATCCTGAATTGAAAACTAGCGTACAGGAGGAAGATGACGGAAGTTATACGGTCACAATTACCGCAAAATCTCCTGCACTTTGGGTATGGCCCGAATATTCTGGCGGTGATGCTTCCTTTTCCAACCGCTTTTTCCACATTTTTCCTGATCAACCTGCAGCTTGCAGGATTTATCCTTCCCAAGCAGCAGATTATGAAGAGTTTCAGAAAAGCATCGTGGTCAGAAGCTTGTGGGATACCTTCTCTGATTCCGGATCTTTGTCGAGAATGCATTCTTAAACTTCGACCGATGAGCTAAATTTTACAGGAAAAGAATGAACCGTTGCGAATTTTAAACTTTCAAATAGTACCAAATCAGTGCTATTTTATTTTGTAGTTTTCGCCTGGTTTGGATCTTTTCCGGATTAACAGTATTGACAGATTTTTTAAGCAAACAAATAGAAACCAATCAATTGTTCAGTCCTAAACACTATCCTATGCCCAGGTGAAAAAAGTTTGAAATTACTTATTTTTTTTGAGGTAAAACAGGAAAAGCGATGCAAGACGAAATTGAGATCAAAACCATTTCGGTGGATGAAGCAAAACAAAGACTGGATCAACAGTCAGCCGTATTTTTAGACGTCAGAGATCCTGGATCTTATCAAACCGCTCACATTCCAGGAGCGATCTTAGTCAATGATGACAATCTCAATGAAATCATTGGAACCGCAGACAAATCGCAAACCCATATTTTATACTGCTATCATGGTGTTTCGAGCCAAGGAGGGGCAGCCTATTTTCAAGAAATGGGTTTTAAAGATGTTTATAGCATGGATCGGGGATTCAGCGGTTGGCATCATCAATTTGACTCTGTTTTGGAACAGAAAAATTCCATTTAAAATTGGATTTTCTGTGCAGAACGAGACCAAAGTTGCTGAAAATAAATTTATAACTGCGTGAACAATCAAAATCATCTCCATTTAAATGCTTCCAAGCATGATGACGACTTGTTTGTTGCTGATTCGTTTGGAAAAGAATGAGAGGGTAATTCGAAGAAAACCCGAAACCAGAATTGCCATTTGGAGAATTTCAGATTTATAAGGGGAGATAGGATCGCAGCCATTCGCTCAAATAGTCTTTGACCAGAGCCTGGCAGACATTTTCTGTGACTTCGATTCCTGCGTCCTGCAGTTGCCGAACGCCGGACCCCTGGACTCTGGGATGAGGATCTCGAATTCCTATCACGACTCGCTGAATTTTTTTTTCAATAATTGCTTTCGTGCAAGGAGGGGTTCTACCGAAAAAAGTACACGGTTCGACCGTAGAGTACAGTGTCGCTCCAGCAACTGAATTGTTTTGCTGGTTTGCATCAGACAAAGCACTGATTTCTGCATGAGGACCTCCCGGAGGATGTGTCATGCCCATTCCAAGAATATTTCCATTGAAGACAATAATACAGCCAACCGAGGGATTGTCTCCGGTCGAACCAAGCGCCCGTTTGCCCAGTTCGATCGCTTTTTTCATCAACGCTTCATCTTCGTCAGTCATTTATTCTTTTTATAGAGCACCGGATTCAGAGTAGGGTCATTGTACATTTTCAGTTGGCGATAGACTTTTAGAATTTTTTTTCCTTGAATGAGATCCTCCATCAGGACTTCCAGACAGTTCCCAAGATCCCTTCGCTGTTCATTAAGAATCTCAACCTTCTCGAAACTGGCTCGACGATGTTCTGCTCCCGCATCTTCTCTGATGCTTTCTTCATGCATGTGGTAAATTTTGAGCGCATTGATGGAAAGCCGGTCAATTACACTTCCCGGTGTTTCACTATTCATTGCGGCATCGTGGCTTTGTTTGATGTTTTTTGAACGGAGTTCGATAAGGATCGCTTCATCCAGTTCTTCAATCAGATTGTTGCGTTGCTGATTCAATTGATCGATTCTTCGTTTGACAGCGGCAATTTGCTGATCAGTTGCTTCGTCATCACGTGCCAGATCTTCCTGATGCCATAGCATGTAATTGGTTTTATGCTGCAGCGTTACTTTTTCGAAAAACTGCTTTGCGCTCTCAGCGCTTGAAAACTGATTAACATCGTCTGGAGATTCTCTATGCCACAAGTTAACTTGATCCATTTGCCGTTCCAGCAGAGACTTCACATCATACATAAGGTTTTCCAAGTTGAAATTGATCAATCGAGTGAAACACTGCATTTTTCACGGTTTCCGCCTGAATTCCGTTGATACAATTCAGATGTTCACAATGTGGAAATTGGCAGTCATTTTTACAACCCGGATCATATTCTACGGCACAATGGCGAGACTGGCCCGGAGGATTCCAATTGACCGCTTTTGGTCTGCCGAAAACAGTGACTGTCGGAATACCGGCAGATATTGCAAAATGACAAGGTCCATTGTCATTACCGATATGCAACTGAACCTTTTCAAATATAGCCTTTGTTTGGGACAATGAAGGAATGTCATAATCGGGCAAGGCTGTGTGTTTCATATATTGCCGAACCTGGTCCACGAATATAATTTCTCCGGGTCCGTAGATAAACAATATTTTTGCATCATAACGTTCAATCAGGTTGTCGGCGATTTGCGCGTAACGATCAGGCGGCCAAACTTTATAAGGCTGTCTGGAAACCGGAGAAATGGAGACTACAAAATCAACAGACTGGAGTCCCATTTGTTGGAACAACTGTTCCGCGTACAAGCGGTCAGAATCGCTTATATGAAAGTCCAGTGCCCATGAATCGACCTCAATTCCGAGTTCTTTCAAGAGCAGGGATTTGTGTTCTGCCGCATATTTTTCTCCTCCCAAGGCAATACGATCGGTATAAAAAAATCCTCTCCCTGGAAAATTGAATCCTATTCGTCGTAATGCTCCACTGAACCAGCTGATCTGGGCACTGCGAGGATTGCTGAAAAAATCAATAACGAGATCGAAATTCATTTTTCGCAATTCCCACAGGAATTTCAAATATGTGCTGAGCGGAGATTTTCGGCGAATCACAAGCACTTTGTTGAGAAAGGGATTGTGTTTCAGAACTTGATCAGAGGGTGCTTCTGTAAGGAAAGTGATGTGGGCATCGGGGAAGGCGTGCCGCAAAGCTCGAATGGAAGGAGTGGTCATTAAAACATCACCAATCCGACGCAATTGAATCAGTAAGATATTTTGAAACGCTTCAGTCCCCATCGGTCATATCTTTTAGTCGCTCTTCTTTCGAGGCGATTTCAGTAATTTTCGCTCCAAAACGTTCGTTGACCACAACGGTTTCTGCTTTTGCAACGGGTTTTTCATTGACCCAAACCTGCACCGACTCATTGATCTGTGTGTCCAATTCCAATACCGCCCCCTGGCCCAGGCGCAGCACATCGCCGATCTCCATGGTGCACTGTCCCAAAATCAGCCGGGCTTTAAATTTCATGTCAAGCAGTTTTTCCAGTTGTATTGACTGAATCTCTTCTTGAGTTTGCTTCTTCTTTTTTGGAGAATCCATTGTAATCTCAAAATTTTTGTGATTAGGAATTGTCGTTTTTTTTCAATACCCGACTTGAGAGCAAGGGCTCTATCATCCAACACAAAATGACAACCAAAACAAACCATTGAAACTGCTCATTCCATAGCTGCCGTCGAGTCGACTGGAGTTCTTTTGATACAAGACTGCTTCGAATATCCTGAAAATAGATTTTTTCCAAGTCTAAATCACCCGTAATGGATTGGACATAACTTCCCCCGGTGGCCAAGGCCAGTTTTTGCAGTGCTGCTTCATTCAATTTGCTCAACACCATTTCTCCTTCATGCTTGGTAAATCCTCCTTTTGCATCTGGTATAGGAGCCCCTTCGGGTCGACCAATTCCCATAATGAAGAGCTTTACGCCTGCTCTGCTCGCCATATCAGCAATCCCTTCCAGATTCCCCGAATGATCTTCCCCGTCTGTGATCAAAATCACAGCTCTTGCATCCCGAGGCGTATCTGAAAACGCTTGAATAGAAGTTTGCAAAGCATGTCCAATGGCGGTCCCCTGTATAGAAATTAAATCGGTATCCAAACCATCCAAGAAAAGTTCGATTGCTCGATAGTCCAATGTCAATGGACTCTGCAGAAAACTGGTCCCGGCAAATGCAACGAGTCCGACTCGATCGCCTTCCACCAGATTGAGCAGATCAGTAATTTCTCGTTTTGCTCGTGTGAGACGGTTCGGATTGATATCTTGAGCCAGCATACTCCGTGAAACATCCAACGCGATAATAATATCAACACCATGATGAGGGACTTCTTCCCACTGAAATCCCCAGCGGGGTTGGGCCAGAGCCAATATCCCCATCACCACTCCACCCAATAGCAATAGGAGTTTCACACGTTTGTTAAAGATGCTGGGAACGGCAAGCAAATGACTCCAAAGGCGTTCATCTACAAATTCCCGCAGAAATTTTTTCCTTTGGCGTTGCCCATAGATATGCAACGCTAACATGAAAGGAATGATTAAAAAACCAAGAAGAAAATTTACATGAAGAAAATTCATAGGCAATTAGGACTGGTAATAGTCAGTGCGGTCTGTTATTTTTGTTGATTATTTTAATTGTCACCATTCAATAATCCAAGGAAAGAATTATGTCTCCCAAAAAGAAAACGAAATTGCATAGAAATCGCAAAAGCCGCGCCAATAAAGCTAATCTAAAAAAACAAATTGCGCAAAAACGTGCTGTCACAGATCTTCTGGAAAAACTAGAACAGGAAGATCAGTCAAAATAAGGACAGAATCCTAATATCTTCAGTAACATTTTAAAACATTCCAGCCAAAGTCGATTGTCTGAGGGGATGAAGCTTCTTTGAGAAGCTTTGACCCGCTTTCAGGAATGATTCGTCATTTTCACAGGCAGCAGTAAATTTGACGTCCTCTCCTGATGAAAAATTGACTGCTAAAATCCGCATCCGTCATACTCGAACTATTTCCTTCACTCAACTGAATCTCCGAACTGAGTCGTGTTGATCATTTTGTCGCAAACTTCAGGGAAACAACTAAGAGGAACTCAATTTAATTAATTTCTCCAATAGTTCCCTGTTTTCGTATGGCTTAGTCCTGACTCACAATAATCCAGTGATCGAAGAATTCGAGAAATCCTCGTAAATTTTATAAGGGAACGACTGAATATCTGTGGATTTTGTTGAAAGCCTGCATGGGGTTGGGAAGGAGGAGAGTAGAACGGTCGTTACCAAAGGATCTCCTGCTTGTTTTCTTGCTGATCCAATATGAAAGACAGGTTTCAGAAGTGATGGACAAAAGCTGATGATCGGAATCGGTCTTGTTGAAAAATTACAATCATGTCGTCCCCATCGCCATGAAGAGCGATTTGTACCACTTGCCTCAAATAAAAAAAATTTAATTTAGAAAAAGCTGATGCAGGTCAATATATTGTTCCTCATCAATCTGAAAAATACCATCGTCATCAGGAAATATTTCGACTTGTATTTCCGAATCCAGGCCTAAAACAATATAGGTTTCATCATAGATTTGCAGAAAGTAAAAAATGGTGAGATCCTCTTGCATCTCTTCAAAATAAAAACCAATTTTTAACACTCCGGAGTCAATCAGTTCTGACAGAAATTCCCGTTCATCACCCTGATATCCTGGTAGATATTCAAATGCGTCTTTGTAAGGAAAGGTATCGATGGCGTATTCCAGGATCATTTCCTCCCATCCACTTTCTAAACGCAACTCAGCCCAATCGTTTTGCAGTTTCATATCTACCTCTCGCATGACTTGGTTTTAGGAGTTTCATGGGCCAGTTTAAATGGAAGCAAAAAATGTTTCAATATTATTCTTGAAATTCAAGCTTCCTCAGGGTTTGTTTAGAAACTCAAGATACAATTGCTTTGCTTTGGACGGGATCCATTCTAATCCTGCCCGACCGCTACGAATGTCAGTCGATGAAATCGGTGGTGTTTCAATTTCAAGATAACGCACCACTTCCTGTCCCTGGCAGGAAGCAGACAGTTTTTTCGGGTTCCATTCAATTCCTTCAAACCAGCGAGCAAGGGTTGGAGTCATAATGAATTTGGGTACAGATTCTTTTTGTTGAAGAGAAAGGTCTGAACGTTGCACAATCCACAACGTAGTGGAGTTGATGATCTGTTTTGCTTCTTTCCATTTGGGAAAATCCTGATAAGCATCCCAGCCCACTACCAGATGCCAAATCACCCTGGGATATTGTATATGAAGATGTTTCAGGGTATGATAGGTGTATTGAACCTGGTGGGTTTTGATTTCAATGTCGGAAATGATGACTTTTTCCCATTCTTGAAAGGTATGGCGAACCATTTCCATACGCAAGGCATTGGGCAACAACTGTTCTTGCAGTTTAAAAGGAGACCGGCTTGTAGGAATCACGACGACTTTGTCGACTTCCAGTTTGAGCAAATGCTCGACCACCGCGACGTGCCCGCGGTGAATTGGATTGAAGCTTCCTCCAAAGATTGCGTAATGAGGCTGCATTAATTTGAACAATCAGGATTCTCAAAAACCGCTGTCCGATTTTCAACAGCTGTCCCCCTGAAGGGAGATGACCCTATGATAGAACATTGTAGATCTCTTATTCAAACTATTATTCATCATGTCAGACTGCTGTATGAACGGCTGATGCTGCTTGTATTTCCCCTGCTCATGTGGTTTATGCTTTCCGGGCAGTTTCGGAAAACCTATACTCCGGGAGAAAAACCGGAAGCATTGAATAGTGGAGACCTGAGTATTTTCAAAATAAAGCAGCCCAATGCGATGAAAACCCCGAGTTGGTTTTATTGGGTGGTCGGCGGTGGAATTATTTCCGCTGCATTAATTTTGTTCTTGACGATTCGTTATAGAAAATACCAGGATGCAATGCAGATCAAGAAAGTAAATGACGAAAAGGCCCATCTCCGCCTTGATGTTGTGCTTTCCAAACTCAATGTCATTCCCCCAGAACGAAAATTGCTCGAAATGTTGGCAGACGGTGCAACACACCCTGATGACATTCTTCCTTTAGTCGAATCCGTTGAAGACTTTGAAGAAAAAGTCGAGAATTTTAAAAAGAAAGAGGAAAAACCTGATTCTAAAGTACTTAAAAGTATTTATAATTTAAGACATAAACTTGGCTTTGATGTTTTAAACAAAAGGATCAATTTCATTACAACCCAAATGCTCACAGGAGGGATTAAACTTGAATGCAGAATTCCTCACCCAAATAAAAATATCCTCTTTGTCTCTCCAATATTGAATGTATCGGAAAGTGGAATCCTGCTCAAACCTCCGACAATCCGGAAAAAACCGGTAAAGTTGAAGCAATACCCCTATCTGATCTGCAGAATTCGCAGAGAAGATGAAGCCGATTACGAGTTTCGTCTACCAATCCTTAACCAGATTTTCGGAAAACCCAACGCGGTTGTTCTGGGGCACAGTAATGAAATTAAAAAACTGTTCATCCGTGAATTTGATCGTGTCAATGTAGACATCTTCACAACTTTCTACGTTCTGACAGAAGAAAAGCTGAATGAACTGGGAGCCGGGATCAGCGCAACCAAATCAGATATGTCCTTGAGCTCAGTTAATGGAAATATCGTCGATATGAGTGTGGGAGGAATCCGTGCAACGATTGAAAATCTTCCCAAAAAGGTGGGGGATGATGGAAATCTTCAGGTTATCGAACCGGGGGATATCTTTATTTTTCATTTGCAGGGAGCAAATCTGCGGGAAGATTTGAAAGCACGTATTTTGAAAATCAATACAAGCGACAAAACCCATGAAGTGCACCTGCAATTTTTTCGCACACGAGAACTGGAGAGATTAAAAATCAAAAAATTTGTTTACCGGATGGAAAAAAAGGCAGAAGGCGCGGCCGTCAAAGCACCCAAGGCTCCTGCTCCTCCACCCAATGTCAATTCACTTGATGATCCAAAGCCCAAAGCTGCTGCCAAGACAACACCGCAAAATCAGACCTCCAATTCCGTCAGTTCCAACGAAAGGAATGCGCTGCTACAATAATTGAGCAAGAATTGTTGCCATCAGGCATACTGAACTTCTGTAAAGCGGCTGCGCAGTTTGGTGACTGCATCCTTGACGCTTTTTCCTTTTAAAGCATCTGCCATCAAAGTAGCAATCTCTCCCATTTCGCCTTCATTCATTCCGAAACGTGTCATTTCCTGAACCCCAATCCTGAACCCGGAAGGATTTCGCGCATCCTGATCTCCCGGAAGCATGTTGTAATTGAGAATAATGTTATTTTGGGCCAGATTTCTGGCAAGATCCTTGGCGGCTCCCATCGAAGAGACGTTCACTGCAATCTGATGGCTTTCTGTGAAACCGAATTCCTTTGCCTCGACGGCGACACCTTCCAGATCTAAGGCCTTGCCCAGGGCTTTGGCATTCCTGACGGTTTGTGCCGCGTATGCTTTCCCGTGTTGTTTCATTTCACGAATTGTTGCCAACAAACCCGGAAGCGTGTGTAGATGATGGTTGCTGGAAGATCCCGGCATGATGCCCCGATCAATATTTCCCCACCATTTTAACTCGGTTTCTGACTCAAGATGGCCCAAAATTACGCCGCGCTGCGGGCCGGGAAATGTTTTGTGGGAGCTACCCGTGATAAAATGAGCTCCTTCCCTGAAAGGGTCCTGAAACTGACCGCCGATTATTAACCCTAAAACGTGGGCACCATCATATAATACCGGAATATTTTTGCTTCGGCAAAGCCCGGAAATTTCTTTTACAGGTTCTGGAAACAAGAAAAGGCTTTTCCCCAAAATGACGAGTTGAGGAGAAGTTTTTTCTACCAGTTCGAGACATCGTACTGCATCCAGATGATACCCGTCATCTGTTGTTGGCCACGCATGAAAAGCAATTGAATTTTCTTTGTTCAGAGCTAAGACTTTTCCTCGAACTTGAATCCGTCTGCCGAAAACACCGATGGGATTGTGACTGATATGTCCCCCGCCATCAATTGAATTGGCAATGATGCTGTCATTTCCCCGCAACAATGCCAATGCTATTGCTGTGTTGGAAGCGTTGCCACTAATAGGACGAACATCGGCATGAGTACAATTGGCTAATTCTTTCAATTCCGCAGTTGCCATTGATTCGATCTGGTCAATATAATCGGTCCCTTCATAATAGCGATTGATGGATTCCGAAGTATTTGGATGACCTTCTGCATAACGACCCATAAAATCATTGCATTCCAGGTTGCGAACTGCTGGTGACTGGGTGTTTTCACTAGCTATCAAATTGATCGTTTCCTGCCCGCGCCAGCGATTTTGATTTTCAACAATTTTCAAGACATCTGTAATATCAACCGTCATTGCATATCTCCTCGATGTGTATTGATTGAATTCGTTCCTTTTTATTAAACCTGTTTGCGAGTGATGCAAGAAACGAGTGTGTTTTAGTATGTCTAATGGTATTCCGGAAGGTAGTGAACGGCGGCTCCGACTGCATCAATCACTTCCTGTTCAGCTAGTTGCTGTTGCTGGTGAGGCTCGCCTTTGACCACTATGCTCGGCTTTAATTTTTGAATCAAATGATTGGCGTTCAACTCATCAAAAACAATGACCCAGTCGATCACTTCAATTGAAGCAAGGATCGATGCACGTTCTTTTTCATTGAGCACTGGAGGGAGGCCTTTCTGTTTTTCAATGGAACGATCGCTGTTGATGGCAACAACACGCACTCCTTTAAACTGCTGCATTTGCTGCAGAAACTTTAAATGTGCAGCAGAAATATTGTCGAAATATCCATTGGTGAAAACCACGGGCAGTGTTTGCTGTTTTAGGTAGGTAAGCAATATATCCAAAGAGGTGACTTTATTGGAGCCCAAACCCAAATCCAGCTTCTGCAGCAAATCGGATTTGGTGAAAGAAGTGACTCCGACATGCATGATTTCCATACCGGCTGCGAGATTGGCCCATGTCGCTGCATGTTCAATCTGGATATTCCCTGCCATTAAAAAGGCAAGCACGCTAATCACCATGTCTCCTGCTCCCACCACATCAAAGACTTCTTGAGCCTCTGATTCAAAATGAGTATATTTGAGCGGATTTTGATACAGTAGCAATCCATCGCGATCCAGGCTCACGGTCACATATTTGAAATTGAATTTTTTTTGGATTTGCTCAGCGGCCCGGCAGGCACTTTCAACATCAGGAATCGGTCGTTCCACCGCTGCTGCAATCTCACGACGATTGGGTTTTATCAGTGTGAAATCGCGATATATTTGATAATCCGCATTTTTTTTCGGATCTACAATTGTAGGAATTTCGTGCTTTTTTGCCAAAGAACGTATCGTTTCCAGAATATTCGGGGTGAGCACCCCTTTTCCGTAGTCTGAAACTAAAATCAATTCCACTGAAGGGATATTTTTTTTTAAAAACTCGATAATTTGAGTTTCCTGGGTCATTTCCCAGTCTGCAGAAGGATCAAAATCCATTCGCAGAAGATGATGACTTCCGGCAATCATACGATGCTTCAAAATGGTCGTCAGGTTTTTTTGCTGGAACACACCATCATTTTCTATTTTGTTCTCTCGGAACAATCCCCGAACAATCTCGGCATCAGAATCCTGCCCCAACACTCCGCAGGCGGTCACCTTTGCCCCCAGCGCTACCAGATTGCACATCGCATTGGCTGCACCCCCCAATCGGTTTTCTTCTCGCCGAACTCTCAAAACAGGAATCGGGGCTTCTGGAGAAATCCGGCTGACGTTCCCCCAGGTATATCGATCCAGCATCAAATCTCCAATCACCAGAATATGAGGAGATTTGACTTGTTCCAAAGCTGTTTGCAGTTCTTGTTTTGTGAACACTTCTGCCTTTTTGATTCAAGATTTTTTGTTGAGGTACTTTTGAATGAGCTGTTCAAAATTTGCCTGTGGTCGGGCACCTGAAAGAACTTCTCCTGTCACTTTCTTGTTTTTTGCATCATAGGTCCCGATCACAAAGCCGGGAGTGCCACTGATGCCGATTTCGGTCCCTTCCCTGATATCATTCTGGACCAATTCTCGATATTTGTCCTGATCAATGCACTGATTGAATTTTTTGAGATCCTTGATTTTGATTTGTTTTCCATAAGCTTTCAAATCATCGGGGAACTGCTTTCGTTGATTGGCATAGAGAATTTTGTGCATTTCTTCAAATTTTCCCTGTTCTCGGGCGCATTCTACGGCATTGGCTGCGTCATCCGCTTCTTTGTGAAATGATAACGGAAAGTGGCGATAACTGAATGCCACCTGCCCTTTATATTTTTTCATTAGATTTGTAATCGTCCCCTGTGCTTTGCTGCAATAGGGACATTGAAAATCAGAGTACTCCAAAAACATTACACGGGCATTCTTCGCCTCAGTTCGTATCATCCCAGTGCCAATATATGCGGTTACGAGGAATTCTGAAGGAGGGGCTAAATAGTTTTTTATCATTCCCGCTTGAGCTGCTTTGGCATATTGATGTGCTCTTTGGATGGCAATCCTCTGATCTGTCATATATTGTTTGATCTGAGAGCGGTATTCTTCCAGAGATCCACGTTTCTGCAATTGGTTTTTTTGGTAAAATTCTTCAATTTCCTTGTCAGAAATTTCAACGGGAACTGTTTTAAAATCCTGATTGGTTTTGGCCAGCTTTTCCAGAGCGTATTCTGCCAGTTCTTGTTCCAGTGTACCGTAGAGTTCTCCCAGGAGATCATTAATTTTCTTGTTCATCACATCATCGATTCTTACCTCCTCCCCATCGATGACAGCGATGATCGGGTTGCTGTTATATATAGAATCCGCATTGGTTTGATTCCCATTTGAGTCCTGGCCCCAGACGAGGGGGAAAAAACAGCTTAACCAGATCAGCAGCAGGAAGAACTTTAGTTTCATATTCACCTTTTTAAAGAAATTAAGAAAACTTAAGATGAACGCGCAATGATTCACTATTGCGGTCTCACTCATTGATTGTTTCAATAGACGGTTCTATGGTCAATTTATTACAGGTAGGCATCCATAAAATGTATTGTGGTTGGGTTCATTTTGAGCAGGGATCGTATTAAGGTTGCTTTATTGAACCAAGTGAAGATCTCCTCATCATATTAAAAAACATGAATTTCGCAAGATGGAAGTACAGATAGGAAGCAGAGTCGGCTCTCCCCATGAGCATAATCAAGCAGGCAAGCAACTTGCGATTTGGACAGAAAATGATATTTCTTTAAACTTTCATCTAAAGAAAGTGAAACAACAATCCATGCCCCCAGCTTACATAAAAAAACTGCTGCGAATACCTGCCTGGGGATGGGGAGTACTTTCCGGGTTGGCAATCGGTTTCGGGAGTCAAGCAGAAAATACTGGTTTTTTTTGGTTGTTTGCACTTTTTCCTCTCTTCCTGCTTTTCGATCGCTTCTCGTCATTTTCCCTCAAAAAAAAGGTCACTCAAACTTTTTTGACCTGTTATGGAGTCGGTGCAATCGGTGCAACAATTTCGGCACCTTACATGATTCATTCCATCAATGTTTTTGGGCATTTGCCCTGGGGAGTGGCAGTATTTATCACTTTTTTTGTTTTTGGTTTGGAAGCCGGTCTGACCTTTTTTGTTCTCTTTGGTATTCCCACACTCGTAATCAAGCGCATAGACGGTTGGGATATTCCTGTTCGTCTATTTTATTTTCTCCTTTTGGAACCTTTTTATCCAAAATTTTTTCCCTGGTCATTGGGGGGGTTGACCTTTTCTGAAGTGTCATGGATTGCTCAGACGGCAGATTTAGTCGGTTCATGGGGCCTGGGACTTTATGCCGCGGGCTGCAATTTTTTGTTATTGATGGTCTGGCGGCAAAAAACAAACCCTTCCCATGCACAGAAGAAGCTTGGTCTGCATTTAACAAAGCTATTCTCACTGCTGCTCATTCTGGGCATTGTTTACGGTGGATGGCGGGGCACGCAGCTGCAAGCGCAGATTTTGGAAGGAGAGTTTCTTCAAATCGCCGCCATTCAACCCAATTTTTCCCTCCAGCAATTGGCTTCAAACCCGGACCTTGCATTCTCAAAAAGAAAACGAAATATTCGATCTCTGCTTCAAGATTCTAAACAGGCGTTGGCGAAATTCCCTAACAATTCAAAAATTCCGAAACTGGTTGTCTGGCCCGAATCCGTTTATCCTTTTCCGTTTTTCAAGGATCAACAAGGACGGCGATTTGTTGAAAATTTTGCTAGAGAAGAGCAAAGTTCGATTCTTTTGTCTACGATTGACTGGGAAAACACAGAAGATGGCGACCAGCAGATCTACGGAATTTCAGTCCTGATTGGAGAAGATGGAAAAGTGAAAGGACGATACAACAAAATTTACCTGATGCCTTTTGGAGAGTTTATTCCGGGTGCAGAAATTTTTCCCGCATACCACCGCTGGATCAAGAATATGGTCCCCATGATTTCAGAATTTACTGCAGGAAAAGAATACACTGTCTACCAAATAGCGAACAATCTCCGATTTTCAGGCGCCATTTGCTTTGACGCGTTCTCTTCGGAAATATTTCGCAATATGGTTCGCAATGGTGCCGAACTGATTGTCAATTTAAGCAACCTTGCCTGGTTCGGCAAAACGAATGCTTCGGCTCACATGGAACTGATGAATCGTTGGCATGCTATAGAAAACAGGGTTCCATTCCTCTATATTTCTAACAATGGAGAAACGATGTTTCTCAATCCGATGGGCGTAAAAATGAGCAAAAGTCTGGATCTATTTGTGCAGGGAAGTTTGTCCGAAACAATTCCTCTCCAACGCCATTATTCATTTTTCAGAGAACACAAAGAGTGGCTGCAAGGAGGAGTCCTCATTCTTTTGCTGTTGACAGCAATTCTCGGGCAATGGCAGGGGAAGATCTTTACGAGGCCCAATAGGAACTGACTTCTGAATAGGGTGAATTTCCGTTTGAAACTTGAGTGGTAACTAGAAAAGAGTAATATTTTTGAAACAAATTCAATAATTTTTTAAAAATGCAATTAGAACTACATGCAGGAGTAATTTCTCAGAGTCCCCAGCTTCTTCCAGACGGTGAACAACATTTCCAGGAGTTTATATGAAATCCGGTAAGCATGCCGATAAAGATGGACTCAGCAATATATCCAGAAAGAGCGATGATGTGGCGAAATACTATGACAACTGGGCAGACAATTATGAAAAAATGCTTGATCAATGGCAGTACGAAGCCCCCTATCAGGCCGCTTCAATGCTGCGGTCAAAACTGGCTTTACTATCTTCAGTTTTGGACGTCGGATGCGGGACCGGGTTGGCCGGCAAGGCGTTGCAAATGGCCGGATTCAAAAAAGTAGACGGGATAGACATTTCCCGACGATCTTTGGAAATCGCCGAAAGGTCCGGTGTTTACCGCAGTTTGAGCGAAATCGATTTACAGAAACAGCCTTTCCCTATTGAACCCGACAAATACGATGGGTTGATATGTGTGGGTGTCCTCACCTACCTCACTGACAGCACAGGCACTCTTCGTGAGTTTCACAGGATTGTCAAACCTGGTGGCATTATTGTGATGACACAACGAAACGACCTCTTTATTGAACGCAATTTTCAGGAGGTGCTTGAAAATCTCTCCAAAGATGGAGTATTTGATCGTGTGCAAATCTCAAAATCCCGACCCTATCTACCAGACAATGAAGAGTTTGGAGACAAGATATTAGTGCACTATATTTCTTGCACCGTTCTATAACAGGATTGAAGATTTCAGCAATAGGCGTCCTCATATCGAAACAAACGAGTTTATTTGGATAAAATTTTAACCTTGAGTAATCAATTGAACAAGCAGTTCTTTATCTGGGAAAGGCCGAAATATGTATGCTGTTATCTTTGAAGTGGAACCCAAACCGGAACACCACGAAACTTATCTCAATATGGCTGCCGAATTGAAAAAAGAATTGGAAAAGATTGACGGTTTTATTTCTGTGGAACGTTACGCCAGCTTGAGTAATGAGGGAAAAATGGTTTCACTTTCGTTTTGGGAATCGGAAGAGGCTGTCGTTCGGTGGCGAAGACATCACCTGCACCGGGATGCACAGGAAAAAGGACGTCAATCGCTATTTGATGATTATCGGATCCGGGTCGCGAAAATAGAACGGGATTACTCGCTCAAAAACAGGGAGCAAGCTCCCTGATTTGTCAGTGGGTTCCAGAATGTGCCAGTGCAGTTCGTTCGTTTAAATCTCTCAAAACGGATAATTCAAGAGGAGTTGGGGGCGGTGTAAAGGGGACCGGATCGTTGGTCTTTAAATGCCAGCCCGTCGCCTCTTGAGCCTGTTCAACCGTTGAGCCTTCATGAAGACTGACCAGGACCAGTTCTTTGCTCACAGGATCAGGAGCGAGTACTCCTAAATCAGTAATCACGGCTGTCGGACCTTTGGTTGACAATCCCGCTTTTTCGCGTGCATCTCCTCCAGACAAGTGACCTGGTGAAGTGATAAAACTGACTTTTTCCACAAATGCTCGTTTACTTTGTTTAAGAATAATAAGCGATTCTTTGGCATTCGTGCTGATTTCCGGTGCTCCTCCTGCTCCAGGAAGGCGAGTTTTGGGCTGGTGATAATCGCCAATCACCGTGGTATTGATATTGGCAAATTTGTCAATTTGAGCAGCACCCAGAAAACCGACATCTACCCATCCTCCCTGCAGCCAATAGCGGAACATTTCCGGGACAGAAACTACCATTTGCGCAGATTCAGATAGCTCTCCGTCTCCAATAGAAAGTGGAAGAACATTGGGTTTTGTGCCAATGGTTCCCGATTCATAGATTAGAACTACATCAGGAGCATGTGTGAGGCGGGCCAGGTTTGCAGCCGCACTGGGCAATCCGATTCCTACAAAACAGACCACTCCATTTTTCAATTTACGGGAAGCCGCAATCGTCATCATCTCCTCGGCTGTATATTGATTCATTTAGTATCTCCTGGAATTAGATCCTTTTCCAATTGCGCCTTGTAGTCTGCAAAATTTTCCACTGCCATCACGTAGTCGTGAATCCATTGATTGAACCGTTCTCGGTCACGGGCAATCGGATCCCACTGCTGATAAAAACGGTTGTTGCGCTCGTAGTAACCTTGAGTGTAAGAAGGGAAAGCTCCGCCTGGAACTTTGCAAACCGCATCAATCACCCAATGCGGCAGCACTATCCCATTCGGAGGCGGATTTAATTTTACTACAATTTCCTCAACGGTGATAATGACTTTTTCCGCTGCGAGAACGGCTTGTTTCTGAACTCCCACAATACCCCATAGAAAGACATTTCCCTGCTGATCGGCCTGTTGCGCGTGAATGATCGTCACATCCGGGTTGAGGGCAGGCATGACAGCAAGTTTTTCGTCAGTAAACGGACATGTTATCCATTTGATTTGAGGATTGTAAAGAGGTAGGTCACTGCCGATATGGCCGCGCAAAACCGCAAATGGTAAATTGGCTGCCCCTGCATCGTAGGTACTGGCCATATCAGCATGCGAATGTTCCTGAATTTCCAACGGTTGTGGCCATCCGTTCTCGACAGCATCACGAAAGCGATGGAGTGAGCCGACCCCTGGATTGCCTCCCCAGGAAAAAATCATTTTTTTGACACATCCGGCCCCAATCAGCTGGTCATAAATTAAATCCGGTGTCATGCGAATCAAGGTGAGATTACGCTTTTGCTGACGAATGACTTCATGACCCGCCGCATAAGGGATCAGATGGGTGAAGCCTTCCATGGCCACTGAGTCTCCATTCTTCACTATCCTGGCAATGGCCTCTTTTAAACTGCATATCTTCGACATACTGCCTTGATTTTCTTCTCTAATATAAATTGTGCGATAAAAATTTAATTACGCTTTTAAAAAAAATCCTATGTCTATTCATCTATTTGAAGAGGGCGGGCCGCCCCCTGCACCTGCATTTGGGGATGACTCTCGACCTCCTCAATCATAGGTTCAGATACCATGATTTCAGAAAGCTCAAGAGTGTTCTTTATCCGCACAATTCTGCAGAAGCCCTCTTTCACACGGATTGAAGTTTTGACTGCAAGTTGAACAGCTTCCATCGCAGTGTTCATAATGATTGGAATAGCAGCCCCATCTAAATAGGCTGAAGTGATCACATTGGCATAAGTGGAGTCAATATCAATTTGCCGGTACAATTTCATAGTGATGACGTCTGCAACTCCCAAGCCGGTAGCGTTTCCTTTGGTTTCCCGGGTGAGGTCCAAAACGACGATTCTTTTTATTGCAGGACCATCCCAATGACCGACATCACGGTGATTGCGCCCTGTAATATTTGGATCAAATCCTGCTCCGCTGATATTTTTTCCCATTTCATCAATAATCAGAACATCAATTTCTTCAAAGAACAATTTCCCGATCATCTGTTTGGAGATCGCCTGGAGTTTTGTTTCCCGTTCAATAAGAGTTTCAGGGGGAATTGCTTCAATAATCGCTGTTTGATCCAATGCATTCTCCAGCAGACCTATTCCAAATAGAAAGGGTCGTTCTTCCATGATCACATTTGCTACTTTTGGAAGCAATTCCCCGAAAATATCCATACCTTGCTGATGGTAACAGGTCGCAGCTTTAATCTTTCCCATGCCGATAGACATCATCTTTACAATTCCACTTTCGATGACTCCCCGGAAAGTCGTGTGAGGTTTGATTCGGTTGATGAGGACAATGCCATCAGCGGCAGAAGCATATTGGTCGATGAAGACCGGAGTACCATCTTTGAGGCTGGATAATTGGACGGTTTCCATCGTCGCACGGATTGGGCATCCCATCGTCTCTGCAGTGATGCCATAGCCCGCCAGGACAGCTGTTTGTCCTTCAACCGTTGCACCTCCATGACTGCCCATCGCTGGAAAGATGAAAGGATGGGCTCCTCGCTTCTTAATCTCCGCTACTGCTGTTTTGGCCACCAGAGCCATGTTGGCGATCCCCCGACTACCGCAGCCGACTGCAATGGATGCTCCCGGTTTGATTGATGAACCAATGTCGTTTCGTTGAAATTCAGTTCGGACAGCATCTTCGATATCGTCTAGAGCGGTGGTATCAAAACTTACTTTGACCGGATACATTTTAGGCAGGGGAACATCCAGACCACCTGATATATTTGTTTCGATTCGGTCACCTATCATTGTCTAACTCCACGGAAACTTTTTCTGAGTGTCAAAAATTTGAATTTTCATTTTGAAGGCGGGAATCGATATAAAATGGATTCCCCAAATTTGTCAAGTGCTTGTTGGGAAAGTCAAGATACTTCTTTCGGAGTCCGAGCAAAACTGTATTTTCCTGTTGTGCGATGAATGGCAAATTAAATTCCGAATTCAAGGCTCTTCTTTGCGGGAAAAAATGTGCTTGTCAGAAAATGAGAAATGATATTTTAAATATCCTCTCAGAACGGGCCGCTTTTTAAAATAAAGGATTTTTTGTTAACACCGAATTCTTGGAGAACAATAGTAGGAAAGAATTTTGGATTTTAAATGAGGAGATTGGAAAAATTTCAAAACGCAGGGTTTACAGATAATTCCTGTTTAAATACGAGACTTTAAAATTCTGAAAATACGCTTTGATCAGGGATGTTAATGTGAAAAAAGACTGGTTTGCCATCCCCCGTCCAAATCCCCGTATCCATTGATCAATAATTCGATCAATGGTGGAAGAACTGCTTGAGATTTATTGTTCAGATCTTCCAATGATGCTCCTGAGGGCAGAGTTCCTCGGTGTTCCATCATTGCCTTTAATGAACGGTATATTTGAACCAAATTTATGACATCATTCGCCGCATATTTCAGCTGCTCGGGAGTTAAATCGGAGCGTGACCAATCTGTCTGCTGCTGCTCTTTCTCCAGTTTTACTCCAATCAGTTCCCATGTCAGATCCTTGAGGCCGTGACCACCGGTATAGGTGCGGATAATTTTGCTCATAACCTTGGTACAGCAGAAAGGTTGGACGTTTATTTTCAGAGAAGTCTTAAAAAATGCAACATCTGTGAGTGCGAAATGAAAAATCTTCAGGACCTCAGAAGATTCCATCAGGTTTCGAAGATTTGGAGGCGGTGATCCGACATCAGGTTTGACCAGGCAGACATTGGCTTGATCGTCACACAGCTGGACCAGGCAGATGTCATCCCGATGGAGGGTCAAACCATGAAGTTCCGTATCAACGGCAATCACTTCCTGTGCGAGATAATGCTGCAGCATCTCATCTGGAATGTCTGACACCATTTTGTAATCAGTAGGATTTGACATTGCATCTCTTTGTTTGAGGTTCAAAGCAATCGAATGAGGGCGCCAACAAAGAACGAACAATACTCAATACGTTGCCGGACTCCCTTTAAGCTAAACTTGGGATAGAAAGGTCGCTCAAGCCTAGTCTGAATTTATTTCAGTCAGCCCTTCAGTTTCCATAACGTCCCGGATTTCATCAAGTATTTTTGGGTCATCAATTGTTGGTGGAGTCGGAACGTTTTTCTCCTTTGCCAGCTGGCGAATTGTTTTACGAAGGATTTTTCCTGATCGAGTTTTCGGCAGTCGGACCACCACGACGGACCTTTTAAAGCTTGCTACAGCACCAATTTCACTGCGTATCAGCGCCACTATTTCCTTTTCCAACTGTTCATTGCTGATGTTTACCCCATCCTTCAATACAACAAACCCGACAGGAACTTCTCCTTTCAATTCATCGGTCAGCCCAGTAACAGCACATTCCGCAACTGCGGGATGTCCACCAATTATTTCTTCCATTTCTCCAGTAGAAAGGCGATGTCCTGCCACATTGATAACATCATCAGTACGGCCCATTACAAAAAGATACCCGTCCTTGTCGATGTATCCGCCATCTGCAGTCACGTAGTATCCAGGGTAAATCGAAAGATAGGATTCGTGAAAACGATCGTCATCACGCCAGAGTGTCGGCAGGCAACCCGGAGGTAAGGGAAGTTTGACGACAATATTGCCTGTTTCTCCCGTGGAAACTTCCTGGCCCGATTCGTCCAGAATTTCGACCTTATAGCCGGGAACCGGAAAAGTGGGAGATCCGCTTTTTATGGGAAAGATTTCAATTCCTGCCGGATTACAGGCGATTGGCCAACCGGTTTCAGTTTGCCACCAATGATCAATAACGGGGCAGTCCAATAAACCCTTCAACCATTCATACGTGGGAGGGTCGAGACGTTCTCCTGCTAAAAAGAGCATTTTGAGCGCGCTGAGATCGTATTTCTTTTTCAGCATGCCATCAGGATCCTCTTTTTTAATCGCTCGGAAAGCTGTCGGTGCCGTAAACATGATATTAACTTTATGTTCGGCCATCACCCTCCAGAAAGTCCCGGCATCCGGCGTTTTGACAGGTTTCCCTTCAAAAAGAACAGTCGTGCACCGGTTGATCAGGGGAGCATAAACAATATAGGAATGTCCGACAACCCAGCCAATATCGGAACCGGCCCAATAGACGCTGCCGGGCTCTGCGTTGTACAGGTGGGTCATGCTGTATTTTAAGGCAACAGCATGCCCTCCATTGTCGCGTACCACCCCTTTTGGTTTTCCTGTTGTGCCTGACGTGTAAAGAATGTAGAGGGGATCGGTCGCCTCAACTGGGACTGGATCCACTGCTTTCGCGTCAGCCATCAAAGATGCCCAGGTATGATCTCTACCATCTACCATGGAACACTCAGCTTCGGGTCGTTCGAAAACCAGTACTTTTTCAGGGGGAAATTCTGACAATTCCAGTGCCTTGTCAACCAGGGGTTTATATGGAATGATATTCGACAACTCTATACCGCAAGTGGCAGTCAACAGCACTTTGGGTTGTGCGTCATCAATCCGGACGGCCAGTTCATGAGGAGCAAATCCTCCGAAAACCACGGAATGGACTGCTCCCAAACGGGCGCATGCCAGCATGCCCATTACCGCTTCCGGAATCATCGGCATATAGATCACTACCCGGTCTGATTTTTCGACTCCCAATGCTCGCAGCACTCCGCTCAATCGGGAAACTTCGTCACGAAATTGATTGAAGGTATATTTTTTTTGAGTGTTCGTCACCGGTGAATCATAAATCAGCGCGGGCTGTTCACCATGCCCCTGTTCAATATGATAGTCCAGGGCCAGGTAGCATGTATTTAATGTTCCTCCAGAAAACCAGCGGTAATGGCCTTTTTCATCCTGGGAAAGAATTGTTTTTGGAGGGGTATACCATTGGATAGCTTCTGCTTGTTTTTTCCAAAACTCAGTAGGATTTTCAATGGATTCCTTATATTCCTCTTTGAAATTCATGTTTTCCTCCTCAATCAGTGTTGGGTTTCTTTCCCTGGTTCTTACAAAGTGTTATTGACAGGTGTTTTGAATGTCGGTTGAAAGGTATCCAAATAGGCATAGAGAGCTGGAGAACCGCCTGTGTGTAAAAATAAAACGTTTTGGTCTTTTTGGAAATACCCTTTTCGAACCAGATCAATTAGACCGGCCATCGTTTTCCCTGAATATACGGGATCCAGCAGAATTCCTTCTGTGCGGGCCAGTAACGTCACTGCCTCGATCATACCATCGGTGGGAACGGAATATGCTTTGCCGACATAGTCGTCATAGCATCTGACTGCATCCCTTGGAATTTCCTGCTTCACGCCAACTCGCAGTGCCGTTTCTTTCACCAGATCGTAAACCAGGGTTTCCTGAGTATCCCGCGGGCGACTGACATTTATGCCGCTAATTGGAATTTGACTGTTGGTTCCATGGAATCCTGTAACCATACCTGCATGAGTTCCGGCGCTGCCACTTGGAACAATAATGTGATCAATACTCAATCCCTGGGCAAACAGCTGTCCCAGAATTTCTTCAGCACAGGCAACGTAACCCGTCGCACCGATAGGATTAGAGGCTCCTCCCGGAATCAAATAGGGTTTCCCTCCTTTGGCGCTCACTTCATCCGCTACTTTTTGCATGGTCCCTTTGACGTCGCTGCCTCCTGGAACAACTGTGATGGCCTCGACTCCAAGAAGTTCGTACAAAAAATTGTTCCCACTGGCTTTTGGGTTATAGGTCCCGGCAACTCTTTCTTCCAGTACCAAACGGCAGGAAAGCCCTTCTTTTACTGCAGCGAACGCTGTTAAACGGCAGTGGTTGGATTGGATTGCACCGCAGGTGATTAAAGTATCGGCGCCTTTTTCGAGTGCATCGCCCACAACGAAGTCCAGTTTTCTGGTTTTGTTTCCACCTTCTGTTCCAGGAAGCAGATCATCTCGCTTGATAAAAATGTTTGGTCCCCCCAGGGCTTCTGAAAACCGGGGGATGGCGTGGAGAGGGGTTGGAGTTTCTACGTATTTTCTTCGTGGAAAACGTGCTAGATTCATGAGGCTCCTGTACTATTTAAATCGATGAGAAAAGACTCGTCTCCCCATCTGAAAAAAATCAACGAGTAGATCGAATAAATATTTTCATTTCGGCAGGGAGAAAAGCAGTTTAATAGATTTAATAAAATTATCCCAAATGTTATAGTATATCAAATTATTATGCTAATTTTTAATCATTGAGGAGAAAAATTTGTCAGAAAAAGCAATGAAAACTATAGGGATTTTAGGCGGAATGGGGCCCGAAGCGAGCATTTTTTTTTACCAGAAAATCCTTGACAACACACCTGCTCAAAAAGATCAGGACCACATCCCCACCCTGATTTATTCAAATCCGCAAATTCCCAACCGGACCGATGCCATTCTGAGTAATCAGCTGGAAAAAACAGCAAAAGCACTTGAGGAATCTGCAAAAATTTTAGAGGAGGGAGGCGCTTCTTTTATTGTCATTCCATGCAATACCGCGCATTTTTGGATTGAAGATATAAAAGCTGCAGTCAATATTCCCGTGTTTGATATGATTGAAGAAACAGTTCGTTTTCTGGTCGAAAATTTGCAACTCAAGAAAGTGGGATTGCTCTCGACAATCGGTACTCAAAAAACAGAGGTGTTTCAGAAAAAAGGAGAAGCATTCTCCTTGGAAATTTTGATTCCAAATCAGTTTTTGAGCCAAAAAGTGATGGAAGTAATCGGTGAAATCAAGAAAGGGAACAAATCAAAAACTTTGCTCCAGGCCATTGAGGAGGTCAGAATATGGTTTCAAAACCTGGGAGTGGATCAGCTGGTCCTGGGATGCACCGAACTGCCATTGTTGTTTGAAAATGAAACTGAATGGGCTTTGGATCCAATGGATGTATTGGCACGAGTTGCCGTGGCGGAAGCACTCAATTCTGTTCCAGTTTCTCGGATAACTCAAGAAGCGTCGTGACCCCAAGATCCATCCATTCCGGCCAGGGGAAGGTTGATGTTCTGTCGACATGAATCGTCGCTGTTCCTGCCGCTCGTCCTGCTTGCAGGTCGAACAGGTAGTCACCGACCATCACCATTTCCTCTGGACTTGATTTCCAGTGATCGGACAGTTTGAGAACACCGCCAGGATCGGGTTTTGGGGATGCGTTTTCGCGTCCAAGCACCGTTTCTTTTTCAAAAAATGACTCAACTTGCATGGCCTGCAAAGAAAGCCATGCATTCTGTTGAGTATTGCGGGTGAGAATTCCAAGCTGACAATCTCTCTGATTGAGCGTGGATAAGACAGAAAAAAGTCCTAAAGCCGGTTTCGTTTTACGTGCCAGCTCGATTTCGATACGATCCAGTTTGTCGTAAAGAACTCGGGCCTTTTCTTGCGGCATGGCGGCCAGGGATTCCAGAATCCCCTGCTTTGCAGAAGAAATTCCAAGAGTTTTACGAATTGCAGAAAAATCATGGACTGGAACGGTCAAAGTACCATCCAGGTCAAAAACCCAGAAATTACGTTTCAGAATTGGAATTGGAGCCATGTTCAATTTTGAGGGTGTCAAGGTTCTGCAAGCTATTAAAGCTGCTCGAATTGAAAAAAGCAGCAGAAATTTTCCGTTTATCCATATTCGAGAATTTCAGTTGTCTATAAAAACGAAGCATTTATTTTTAATCGGGATGTTGAGCATTGGTTTGATTTTTCTCAACTCATGCGGTCGCCGCACGCCTCCCCGCCCCAACATAGTGAAGACTTCCTTCCAGCATTTAAAGGTCATACAACGTGGAGAACAACTCCGGCTTTTCTGGGAGATGAAAAAAGCTATCCCCGAAACAGGAAATTCAGAACAGTTTAAAATTGAGGAATTGCAGGTGGAACCTGACTGTACGAACTGTATTCCTCAATTGAGTAAAGTTTATATTGCTCCATTTCCTTCAGAACATTTTATTATTTCCGGAAAGCAAGTATTCTTCTACCCGGCGATTCGTAAAGATCTCAAATTTTACCTCTACAAAGTCATGCACCAAAGCGAAGATGGGGAAAATTTTAACAATCCGCAAGTTGCAAATTTTAGGGGATTTGTAGATTTTCCTGAGATGCCTCCTTTGCAATGGCATTGGCTGCCCAAATCTTCGCTGCCAGAACTGCCCAAATTTCCAGTTGCAGCATTGCCTTCTTCAGTAAAAAACTTCCGTCTGCTCCGCTTTTCATGGAAACCTCAACAGGAAAAAATTGAGTTTTATTTTCCCAATCGGGATGAAGTTGTGCAGAGAAAACTATTTTATCGGGTCAATCTCTATAAAAAAAATCAGGGCGACGCCTGGCCGGAAACCCCGATTAACCGGAAACCGATTGCTGAAAATTTTTTTATCGACTATCAGGTTCCTGGCGAAAAGGCCTTTCTTTATCAGATGAGATGGGTGGATTCTCGAGGCAACGAAAGTGGCGCTTCTTCGACTTATGTTATCTCTTTAAAACCCAATCCTTAAAATCAAATATTCCATCGGATGCTTCTTAAAATCATGAAAAATTCCCTTTTAAATTCAACCCTGATACCTGTTTTGTTTTGCCTTACTTTGATCAACTGCAACGGGCCCGCCCAATCCCCGATGACCCAACCCCTGCCGGTCATCAATAACAATGCAGAAGAGGTGATTGCCAGCCAGAAGTCAATTTTAGCACAAAACCCGAATGATGCTTCCGCATACTACCGCCTGGCTTTTGTTTTCATGGAACAGGAGAATTTTTCTGAAGCGGAAGAGCATATTAAAAGAGCGACTCAATTGGCTCCGATCAACGGACTCTATTTTGAGTTGTTGGGTGAGATCGCTTTGAGAACAAAGCGGTATGGAATATCGGAAAACGCATTCAAATCGGCAATTCGGCTGAAACCGGACCTTCTTTCTTCTTATTTGAAACTTGCTCTCGTTTACGAAATTATTGGTGAATATGAACGCGGATCAGCAACATTGGAAGAAGCAATCAACCGGGAACCGCGGTTTGTTGAAGCTCTATACCACCTCGCCCGTTTGAAATTTATTCAGAAAGAGTACGAAGAGGCAAGAAAAGCTATTAGTGCGGGATTGCTTTTGGAGCCCAACAACTGGGAAATGATGGTGCTGCGAGTTCGAATCATCTCAGGACAGGGCAACTACTACTATGCAAAAACTTTAGTTGAGCAGCTCCTGGAAAAAAGGCCCCAGTCCTACCTGGCAAAACATGAGCATCTCAAGATTTTGTTCGCTCAGCAAGACTGGGACAGTGCCCTTTTGCTGATTGAAAAAATGGAACAAAGTGGAAGCTTGAAGTTCCAGGATCAGTTGATTCAGGTGCAGATCCTGATTCAGCAATTCCAATTGATTCAAGCGAAAAAAATGCTGGAAAATTTGCTGAATCAGAACCCTCTGCATCCTCAAATCATGATTGAGTTTGCTTTGCTTTTAATCCAGGAAGGGGATTTAACACAAGCCCTGGTATGGTTGAACCGAAGCCTGGAAATTGATGAGGATCAGGCCCACGCATTATACCTGAAAGCTTCAATTCTTTTCAAATCTGGCGATTTTCTGCACGGGGATTTAGCCCTGAATAGAGTCCTTGATCTGGCCCCCTTAAACCGTGATTACCAACTCTTGTCCTTGCGCCGGCGATTAATCAAAGGAGAATTTTACGAAGTAGAACAGCAACTGAATACGCTGCTGAAAAAGGATCTTCTTGACCCTGAACTGCTCAGACTTCAGGTAGATCTGTTAACCCTTCAGGGGAAATATGGAGAAGCAGAAAAATTAATCCGCCAGATCCAGTTGGTTCAGGACAATGACATCCTTCAGTTCTCTTTAGCTAGAGTCTTTTATTTTCAGCAAAAGTATCAGGCATTGCTGGCCGTAACCGAACCTCTCATTCAAAAATATCAAAATGATTGGGAAAGCCATTACCTGCATGCTGTTGCCCTTTATCGGCTTGGAGGTATTGAAATGGCTGTGACTCTCTTAAATCCTCTGATGGAGAAAAAAAATGGAGAGGGATTCATTCACCGACTGGTGGGTGATTTTTACCGTTATCAGGGGAAAGAGGAAATGGCTCAGGAAACTTACCTCAGCGGCCTGGAAAATTTTCCGCGCAATATTTATCTCGTTGAAGCCCTCAGTGCATCTTATCTTCTCCAGCAGAAATGGGAATTGGCCCGTGATCTGATTTTGAAAGTTTTGGAGCAGGAGCATCCGTTAAAATCAATTTTTCTTGATCGCATGATTTATATTTCCGAGCAACTCAAAACTCCAAAACAGACCCTGCGCTACCTGCAGCTCTATAATCAGGCGATGGATCCGGTTTTGAAATCTCGAGGAATCGGGATAGAAAAACGTCTCCTTTTCCCCGTCGCCTCCCCTGTTCTCGGTTATCAGGAACTTTTCTCCCCTTCGGCAGAGGAAACGCCAAATCTGCCTGCAGTGTTACAAAAAACCGAAGTCTCAAACTAAATTTGCCCTGATTCTGAAACAAGGTGGATCAGTTCCTGATGATATGCAATTGCATCCGGATGACCTTCTGGTGGAGCCCAGGGAGCAAATCCTTTGTCCGTTAGAGGATTATAAGGGCCTGGTTTTACTTCATAAAAGACGGTCTTAGAAGCAAGGGCAACGATGGTATGAAAACGCCCTGCCGGAATATCAACGCCCCATAGATTTTTAGAAGGGTCGAGCGGAAAAATTTCTGATATTTTCCCGTCATCTTTAAAAACAATCGCGGCTCCCCTGCCCTGGAGAATTAAAAATCCTTCGTCTTTGGGAGGTGTGCTATGGCGATGAGGGCAGACATAGCTGTCCGGTTCAAGGGCATTGAGCATCCGTTGGGCAGGATCTGCAGGCTGGTGGAAGTTGTAGTTTTTTCTCCTTCTTTGAGAAGTTGCAGATTGACCGCAGACCATCTCTAATAATTCATGATTGATGTATTGTACTTTACTCATAGAGAATGATATATTTAATGGATTTGAAATAATTTTCATCAACAGACTATCTCTTCGAATTAGCAATTGGCCCACCCTATGACAAGTCAAAATTCCGCCAGAGAAAAACGTCCGCTGTTTTTACAAGCGGAAGTCATGTCGAGTGAACTTTCTCTTCTTCCAGGCGAACGTCCACCCTACTTTGATGAATCTTCGCTGCAGGGAATTCTTTCAGAAGAGGAAATCAAACGAAACATCGAAAGACTCCAGAAACTGGATGTCGACGAATATATTCGTCAGACCGTTCTTCCTACTGAAAATCTGAAACGTCGGAGTGCGCCGGAAGCAATAAAAGCGTTAGGAGGAAAGTTAGTCAAAGAAGAACTTGACGGACCTCTCTATATTGCAGAATTGGAATTTGTTAGCAACAAGCGTCTGCGTCGATTCGGGTTTATTGCCCAAAATCGTAAAAATCAGGCAGGCGTCTGGTACCCCCAGCATCACTTGAAAGCAGCAGACGCAGCCCGTTTTTTTGCATCTCACAGTATGCCACTGATCACCTTCATGGATACTCCAGGCGCCGCATCGGATGCAGAAGCCAACCTCAACAATCAAGCGCATAGCATTTCATTTTTTATTACAGAAATGGCCAATCTTGAAATCCCGACGGTCGGCATCGTTTTTGGGCAAGGGTACAGCGGCGGTGCAATTGGCTTAGCCACAACCAACATTCTCCTTTCAGTCAGGGATGGTGTTTTCAATACCATCTATCCCAAAGGGTTGAGCAATATTGCACGCAAGTACAATCTCTCTTGGGAAGAATGTGCTCAATACATTGGAGTTTCTGCATATGAACTTCACGGGATGGGATATTTTGACGGAATTTTGGACTATACTCCTGATGAACCTCACTTGCTCCACAATCTCAAAAATGCAATTTTCAGTGCTATTGAATGCATTGAAGAGAATTCAAAAAAACTGCTAAGAAGTCATGGAGGATATTTTTGGGATCACTACCAGGAGAGTTTGGATCACTATCTCAACCCTTCTGAAATGCTGCTTGCCGACAATACCCTGACGGACAAAACACCATCGGGGATTCTCAATATTTTTGGCGATGTGAACCGTTTTTTGCGATTCCTCAAACTGAGGCATAAAATCAAAAGCCAGTCTATTTTGACTTATTCGAGACTCAGCACGCTGGAAACGCCAAAGGGTCGGCTGCAGGAAAGAATGGCCGCGGAGCAAAAAGAAAAATTTAGACATTGGCTCGAGTCTCCAGTGGAGCTCAGATACCAGGAGGATTTGTACAAAAAATACAAACGTTTTTCAGAAGCATTCCAAAACAGAGAAAACGAACGGGGACGATTTGTTGCTTTTTTTATCGGGGATCCCAAAGAAAAATTTGAGACTTCGATCAAGGAATTTATCTCTGAAACCCTGCTCTACCTTTACAATTATTGGAAAGAAAATGCGGTTGAAAATTTAACGATGCTCTATGAACATCTCAAAAATACCAAGCCCACCAAGCCCTCCCTGGATAAAGACCTGACACTGCTGGAAGCTCTAACGAACGAGCATCTGCAGCAAAGTTTTATTAGAAATTTTCAGAACATCATTTTATTTGATTTGCTTTACGATGGCGTCATGAACCAACTGCCTATGATAGCCGGGGAACTGAACGGGACCAATCAAATTTCTGAGAAATCTGTTGCCCGCCTGTTTGAAAGTTCCTTTGATTTGGCGATTCGTGAAATTGAAGCAAGGTCTTTGGGCTTGCAGGCCACAGACGCGAAAGAACGCTTTTTTAAATGGTTGCGGCTTTTTATTACGCAAAAAAACTGCGACCAAATCATGCAAACCATCAGTGACTGGAAGCAACGTGCATTTCCGCGCTTGAGTCCTCCATTGTTCGGTTTGGTCCGCTATTATTTTTCTTCACTCCTTCCCTCTCTGAATGTTGCCGTTGAAGAGGGTAAAAAGTTCAATGGAAAAATAACTCCCCGTAACATTGGAATTAAAGACTTTTGGAACCGTCTTGATCGTGCCTACAAGGATCTCCTGATTCAAAACCTGCTGCGGGATTATAAAAAAAATCCCATTACTCCAAAGTCGGTTATTGACTATTTTTTTGAAGATTTTGAGGAGTTGTTCAAAGATCGGATCACTACTGATCCCGTCCGGTTCCCTGGATTGCGCCAGGCCGTTGAATCGGCTTTGGAAAAAGATATTGCGCCCTCGGCAATAGTAACGGGTTTGGCAACCTATGTTGACGGAGAGCAGCGAAACAAAGTCGGATTGGCGATCAGCAACACGCAGTTTCAAGCCGGTGCTTTCGACATGGCAAGCTGTGAAAAACTGTGCCGCTTGTTGGCAAAATGCACAGAACACAATCTTCCAGTCATTATGTTCATTTCTGCCGGCGGGATGCTTACTAAAGAAGGAGCAGGGGCTCTCTTCTCAATGCCGGTCTTAAATGATCGGATCACTCGTTTTGTCAAAGACAGCGAGTTGCCCGTCATCTGTTTTGGATTTCGAGATTGTGTCGGAGGGGCACAGGCGAGTTTCGTCACTCATCGCCTGGTCAAGACTTACTTTTTTTCTGGAACAACGATGTCTTTTGCAGGACAGTTGGTAGTCGAGAGTCATTTGCCCACCAATGCCACTTTATCCAATTATCTTTCGACAGTTCCCGGCAGCATGGATGGTTTGGTACACAACCCTTTTGATGAAGCGATTGATGCCAAAATGAAAGAAATTGACCCTCAAATTCCTCTGGCTCAGCTGACGGTCAAAGAAGTTGTTTCAAGAATACTGGCAGGAGAATATCATCCGCACTTCAAGCAGGATGAAGTGATTGAAAAAGGAAGTATCAAGGAAAAACTGCATCTGAGACCTGTCAAACGAATGTTGATTCACGCCAGAGGATGCACAGCAACCCGATTGATTCTGGCTGCCCATGCCAATAACATAGAAGTGGTACTGGTACAGTCTGACCCGGATATGGACAGTTTTCCAACCCGTTTGCTGAAGAAAAATGATCGATTGATCTGCCTGGGAGGAAATACTGCTCAGGAAAGCTATCTCAATGCAATGAGTGTGATTCTGATTGCGGAACAGGAAGAAGCGGATTCGATTCATCCGGGAATTGGCTTTCTTTCTGAGCATTCCACTTATGCAAAGGTTTGCCGTGAGCATGGCTTCAATTTCATCGGTCCCACAGCAAACAGTATGGATATGATGGGCAATAAGTCCAATGCTCTTGCTACGGCAAAGCATTTGAAGATTCCTGTAGTGCCCGGCAGTGAAGGAGCATTGATTGATCCTTCACAGGCGATAATTGTTGCCGAAGAAATTGGTTTTCCGGTGCTGATAAAAGCCACCCATGGAGGTGGGGGCAAGGGGATCCGGGTCGTCGATGAAGCGGAAAGCTTTAAGGACATATTTTCGCAAATGTCTCAGGAAGCGTTGGGGGCATTTGGAAACGGCGATCTCTATTTGGAGAAATATATTGTCTCCATGCGCCATGTTGAAGTTCAAATACTGCGGGACACTCACGGCAATACAAAAATGATGGGTATGCGGGATTGCACCGTTCAACGAAATTATCAGAAACTCATTGAGGAATCCGCAGACGACACGATCCCAAAGCATATTGCAGACCAACTTTATGGTTATTCACAGGCAATCATAGATGAAATCGACTATATTGGGGCGGGAACCGTTGAATTCATTTATGACCGGACTGACCAGAAAGTCTACTTTATGGAAATGAATACCCGGCTTCAGGTGGAACATACGGTTTCAGAAATGGTCACCGGAGTCGATTTAGTTCAACAACAATTGAAAGTCGCTGAAGGGGAAAGTATTGAAGAACTGTCTTTTGAAATTAAGGGACATTCAATTGAATTGCGAATCACTGCAGAAAAGATTGAAATCAATTCTGATCACACGATCTCGTTTTTACCAGATCCGGGTAAGGTAACGGAAGTGGCCTTTCCAGCAAAAGAAAATGTGCGGGTCATTTCTGCAATTCGCACAAACAGTGTGGTGCCTCCGTTTTATGACAGTCTGGTGGCACAAATCGTCGCATGGGGGGAGAGTCGTGAAATAGTGATTCAAACACTATTGAAATACTTGGAAAAAGTCCGGATCACCGGGATCTCTACAAACCTGGCACTTTCAAAGGCAATTCTGGAAAATGAAACTTTTCAATCAGGAAATTATGACACGCGGTTTTTGAACCATTTCCTTAAGGAGATCAACACGGATGAGTTGTTGAAAAGCACCAAACGTTATGCGGGAGATATAGGGACCGCTATTGATCAGCAAACGATTTCTATTCCAGACTCTAAAGAATTGAAAGTTCTTTCTCCTCAAACCGGTTCCTTTTATCGGGCTTCTTCTCCCGATGATCCAACATTCGTAGAAGAAGGACAAAAAATAAGCGTTGATCAAACCTTGTGTCTCCTGGAATCGATGAAAGTGTTCAATGAACTCACATTGTTGGCTTTCAAAGGTGGAGATGGAGAGTTGCTCTATCCTGCGGCTTCCTCCTATCAAATTAAAAAAATTATCCCTGAAGACCGGCAAACAGTCAGTCGGGGAGATTTGCTGTTTGTCATTGAACCCACAGACCATTCCCATTCAGTTTCGAAGTGATCTGAAACCGTGGGGTAGAATTTTAGATTTCAATAAAATCTTGATTTCATTTATTTTCCCCTACCGGATTAGCGCAGGCTGTGGCCATTTTGCCTCATCAACTGGATTTGTAAAATCCGTCGACACGTTGTTTAATAATTTTCGTAATGATAGATTCCCATCATGATGATTCCCTTTATTCAAAAATGGGGACGATTGTGCATCGCAGTAATCCTGTTTGCCGCGATCATAAGTGTTCTCATCTTTCTCAGCGAAATCCTTTTACCATTTATTCTTGCTTGCTTTTTAGCCTACGTTTTTGCCCCCCTCATTAAGAAAATTCACCAGCAAAAAATCAGGAATTTTCAAATTCCCCGTGGTTTGGCAGTCATTTTCGTCTATGTGGTCATTTTGGGTACTTTGATTGGAGGAGGGACTTTTATGCTTCCCAATCTCTCCAATGAAATCACGTTGATGTTGAGAGAAATGCCTGAAGCAATAAACCAGAATTCTGAAAAATGGCTGCCAATTATCAACGAAAAAGTAAATCACTGGCTCAGTCTGATTCCGCCTGCTATGGAGAATAGTGAAATTTCATCAACACCAATCAGCGAACCCTCAATTGAAAACAAAAAACTCCCTTCCAAACAGACTCCATACATTGCTGCTCTTGAACAATACACCTATGAAATCCGTCCTCTGGATTCAGGAAGAATGGAAATCATTCCTCATCGCCGGATATCTGAAAAGCCAACAAAGGCAAAGCCACTGGATTTGCGCAAGCATTTCTCTTCAATTTTTCAGACTGCGGTTGAACGAATTCAGGAAAACACCATCAATTTTCTAAATTTGGGACGACAAGTTCTGGCAAAAATTGCTGGATCAATATTTACGCTTTTCTTAACCCTGATGATTTCTGCATTCATCCTCATTGACGTGGATCGGGTATTAAATTTTGGAGAATCGCTGCTTCTGCCTAAATATCATTTAAGCTACGAGCGATTCCTGGAAAAGTTGGATCAAGGTTTGAACGGAGTTGTTCGCGGACAGATCATCATTTGCCTGGTCAACGGAACATTCACCGGTATCGGATTGCTCATTTTTAACATCCCATTTGCATTTACATTATCCCTGATAGCCACAATTTGTTCGTTAATCCCTATTTTTGGGACTTTCCTTTCTTCTTTTCCTATTGTACTGATGGCGCTGACGGTCTCCTTTCCTACTGCCCTTTTGATCATTGGCTGGATCCTCTTGATCCATTTCATAGAAGGAAATATCCTCAATCCCAAAATCATCGGGACGGCTGCCCAAATTCATCCAGCGCTGGTTGTTTTTGCCCTGGTGGCTGGTGAGTACTTTGCCGGAATTGCTGGAGCATTGCTCGCTGTCCCAATTTTTTCAATCATACAAACAACTTTTTTCTTTTTGAAATCAATGATTGAAGAAATCGAACCGGCCGCAATATAGTGCTTTTTCTTGAAAAATACAGGAGGACCGTTTGATAGAACCAAAATTCAATCCACTTGCTTCCTATCAGGAATACCCCCAAAAAGAAATGTTGCAAAGATCTCTTGCTTTGCGCAAGGAGATGCAGAAACGCAGAACAGTACGTGATTTTTCAGACCGAACCGTTCCACGTGAAATTATCGAAAATTGTTTACAGACTGCAGGATCGGCACCCAGCGGAGCCAATCTCCAACCATGGTATTTTGTGGTGGTCAGTGATTCTGCTGTCAAACAGAGAATTCGGGAAGAGGCTGAAAAAGAGGAGCATGAATTTTATCAAAACCGGGCCCCACAGGAATGGCTCGATGCCCTGGCACCGTTAGGAACCGATGAGCAAAAGCCCTTTCTGCAAACCGCTCCCTACCTGATTGCAGTATTTGCACAGAGTTATGGGGTTTTACCGGATGGCCGGAAAGTGAAGAATTATTATGTTTCTGAATCGGTGGGAATTGCGACCGGAATGTTGATCACGGCCGTTCATCATGCCGGGTTGGTTTCACTGACTCATACTCCGAGTCCAATGGGATTTCTCAACAAAATCCTGAAACGGCCCAGTAACGAAAGACCGTTTCTCCTGCTTGTCGTCGGCTATCCCTCTGAAGATGCTATGGTGCCGGAAATCACAAAAAAGGCAATTGGTGAAATCGCCTCATTCATCTAATTTTAAAAAACTCTCGATAAGGAATTCTTATCTGAAGAATGCTCAGGTTCGTTTTAGACCAATCCGCCCCCGATCGATAAACGCAAAGCCCCGACCACAAATACAATAATATTTAATATCAACCCTGTTTTCTTTTCTCCAAAAGCACCGATAATTGCTCCTACCACAGTCCCCGGCAAGATCAGCCAGTTCACCCATCCAAGTAACGGGATGAAGCCCAAAAACATCAGGGGGATGCAGAGCAATGCCAACACGATTGAAATCAGGTTCATAAATCACCCTCCTGTTTGAGATGAAACTCGAGCACTTATTGACTGCCAAAACGTGTTTGAACCGAAAAAAACAGCATCGGTTCAGATTGATTCCGTCTTTTCAATCAAGAAGGCCACTATTCAACTGTTCTAAACAGCAACCCAGGTTTCCTGTTCTACTTCACGAACACGTTTCTGACTTTGAAGGCGGATGAGATGATCAGTCATACTGAAGCGTTCGACAGGATCCGCGAAGAGGACTTGATCTCCAGGACGGTAAACAAATCGGTGCTGGACTATATTTTCGATCGTGCGCGGTACCTTAATGTATTCGAGCAGTCGTTGCTCACGTTTTTCGATTACCGCTGCAAAACGCTCTAATCGTTCTAAAAATTCTACCCGTTTGAGTACTCCAATATGATGAAAGGTCGCATACCACTCCACTTTAATTTCACGCACAAGGGCGATACTGCGTTCAAAGTCTTCAAGACTTGACCAGATGTCTCCATAGTACGGGCCGAAACTGGTGAGATCGATATCGCCCAGATAAAGCATCGCACCCTCATCTCCAGCACCTTCGATAAGAAAACAACAATGACCTCTTGTGTGTCCGGGTGTGTGAACTACGGTGACGGTCTTACTACCCAAGTCGAAAACATCTCCATCCCGAAAACTCAATGCGTCTTCTTTTGGCATGAAATGAAATTTTTCCTGAACGAGCAGACGAAATTCCTTTTCGATCTCTTTTGGTAGACCATAGACGCCCATCAACCCGTCGAGAGATCGTATTCCCGGCAGATCCAGTTCATGAAAGTGCCAGGGAAGATCAGGAAAAAGATAGTTTCCGGCAATATGATCCTCATGGCAATGGCTGTTAAGAACACGATCGACACTCGGCAATCGATCACGTCTTGGTATCATCGCAAGAGAAGGGTCAATAATGAGTGATTCTTCTCGTCCTTCAACAAGCAAAGGATTTCCATCCGGGTACTTTCCCCGTCTCTCTCCAAAAAGCACTGTTGCCGGCCCGATTTTACGATCCTCCAATACTTCCAAGCTTTCCTTAAATTTTTCTTTCAATGTCACGAATGCTCCCAAACATTTCTATTTTTGCACTTTCCAAAATTGTACCAGTCCCTACCCGCAAAGGAAGTCTAGTTATTTCAATAGGCTATACTGGAGTACTTCATTCAATTTGTATTTTGCATTCTTTCTGTTTTTTTCCAAAAGAAAGCGGATTGTTACACTCAAAGTGCAAGAGCGGAATTAGTGATTAATTCGGCAGGAGCAGAATCCCGGCAGCAAAAACGGATTTTACTTTATTTTTACTTTTTTCATGATTGAAGGAACCAAGAGGCTGGCAACCGCCATAAACCACAAGGTGATACAAATAGCAGAATCGAAAAATATGGAGACACTTCCGTGGCTATAAATCATCGCGCGGCGGAAATTGGTTTCGATGAGTCCACCCAAAACAACACCGAGTACCAAGGGGGCCAAAGGGAATTCTGCCCTGCGCATGATATAACCAACCAAACCAAAAATCATGATGAGAATGACATCAAATTCGCTGCCATTGATCGTATAAGCCCCCACGATGCAAAGCATCATGATCATCGGCATCAGAATCCACCGTGGGGTTTGAAGAATGCGGGCAAACAATCCGACAAGGGGGAGATTCAAGATAATAAGAAAAAAATTGCCGATAAACATTGATGCAGCCAATCCCCAAAAAATTTCAGGGTTATTTTCCAGCAGTAGCGGCCCGGGCTTAATGCCAAAGCTGATTAGGCCTCCCAGCATCACCGCAGTCGTTTCACTGCCGGGGACACCCAAAATCAATAGCGGAATAAATGCACCAACCGATGCTGAATTGTTAGCCGATTCCGGAGCAGCCACTCCTCTTAGATCACCTTTTCCAAATTCGTTTTTATCGGTGAGGAGTTTTTTCTCAGTGGCATAGGCAATAAAACTGGCAATCGTTCCTCCCGCTCCGGGGAGAACGCCCACCAGAAACCCGGAGACACAGCTCCTCAGGATTGATACTATTGAGGCCGTGATTTCCTTGATTGAAATCATTAAGCTTGTAACGGACTGGATGGGAGTCTTTATTTTCTGGTCTTCCATCAAGATATAGAGCAGTTCACTCACAGCAAAAAAACCGATGACCACAACAATGAAATCAATGCCGTCATAAAGCTCGAGCATACCAAAAGTCAAGCGGCTGACTCCAGTCGTTGAATCAATCCCAATGGTTGCAATCGCCAACCCCAAAAAGGCTGAGATGATCGCCTTGGCCAGGCTTCCCAAACTAAAACTCGAAAGCGCGACAAAAGCAAAAACCATCAGTACTGTATATTCGGCAGGTCCAAAGTTAATCGCTAATTTCGCAAGTAGAGGAGCAAATAGTGCAAGAAAAAATATCGAAATAGTTCCTCCAACGAAGGAGGCCACGGCCGACATTGCAAGGGCTTTTCCGCCAAATCCCTTTTTTGCAAGAGCATATCCGTCAATTGCAGTCACTGCCGATGCAGATGTACCAGGAACGTTTAGCAATATGCTGGAAATTGAGTTGCCGTATTGAGCGCCGTAGTATACCCCTGCAAATAGAATCAGCACGGTTGCAGGCGGGACACCCAATGAATAAACAATAGGAAACAGAACGGCAATGGCGTTGACTGGACCGATTCCAGGAAGCATACCGATCACTGTCCCCAGAAAAGTACCGAGCAAAACGAAAAGGATATTTTGCCACGTGAAGGCGATAACGAACCCTTCCAAAAGAAGGCTAAAAGATTCTATATTGCCTCCTTCTCTACATCAACCATAGTCCTCGCCCCAGTGAAATATCAAGCAATCCATCAAAAAGAATCAAACACAGAACGGTCATGATGACTGAACTGAGCAATGCAAATTTAAATTTTGCCCCGAAAAGCATTGATGTCAGAACCATCAGCGGGATCATTGCTCCCAGAAAGCCGATGTAGGGAAGAATGACGGAATAGAGGAAAACTCCAACGAGAAGCGGAATCCGTTTGTTCCAGGTACTCCAGGGCAGGCTTTTCGGCTTGTAATTGGACGGCTTGAGGAACAGCATAATCGACAAACATGCCAATATTCCTGCAATCAAATAAATCCAATGGTGTGGACCTACAACACCGTTGTAAAAATCTGTTTCAGCGAAACTGCCCCCATAACCATATAAAATTGAAAAGACCAGCATTACAATAGCGTAACGCCGGTCATGTTTGAATTCAGACATTATTTCATGAAGCCGAGGTCTTTTGATATTTTTCCGACCAAGTCGATTTGTCCACCGACGAAAGTTTCAAAATCACCGCCGAAAGATGCGAAAGGTGCCAATCCATTTTTGGCTGCCAAATCTGACCATTGACTGGATTCTGCAACTTTTCGTACAATATCAACCCACTCATTGTAGCGAGCCTGGGACACATTTTTAGGAGCATAGAAACCTCGCCAATTGGCTCCAATCACATCAAAACCTTGTTCTTTGGCAGTTTGTACGCCGTCTAGAGCACCAATGCGTTCTGGCGCTAAAATGGCCAGAATGCGAATGTCCCCTTTTTTGAAGTAGTCCACCAATTCCGAAATATCACCAGTGAATGCATCCGCTCTTTTGCTGATGACTTCGAGCATGGCAGTACCGCCGTTGTCGAAAGAAATATAATTGATCGCTTTGAGGTCTTTAATTCCTGCTTTGTCTGCCAAAATCAGCATTTTCAAATGATCCCAGCCTCCTGCAGAACTTCCTCCGACAATCGCTGTGCGGCGCGGGTCATTTCGCATGGCTTCAACCAGATCACCCAATGTCTTGAATTTCGAATCGCGATGAACTGCAATGGCTCCATAGTCAGCACCCAATGCTCCGACCCACCTGACATCGGCAGCAGTAAATCCTGCATATACATTTTGTCCAAGTCGAGCTGCAGTAGCCATACTTGCCGCTACAATCAGGTTTTGGTCATCACTTCTTTTTGCGACAACGTGGGAGAATGCCTTTCCTCCACCGGCCCCTGACATGTTGGTTACTTTCATTGTACCATCGATCAGTCCCAACTGTCCCATTACTTGAGCAGCCGGTACTCTGCAGGTAAAATCCCAGCCTCCGCCAGCTCCGGCAGGAGCGATACATTCTACACCGGAAGGTTTGGCATTTGCTGTTGTAAATAAAGAAATCGCTGTAATTGATGCAAATAGTATTGCAGAAAGAGTTTTCTTAAATCGGGATGACATAATACTTTCCTTTCAAATTGTTTAAAAAATTTCCGCATCTGATTAAATCAATCTTATACAGGATGTTCATTTGAGTAATCCATCAATGATCAAACTCTGAAAACGAATTATTTCAACAAACTCATTGATCTAAATCATTGCTTGTTTACGGACAGGTATAGACTCTCAACGGACTGGTATCAAAGGGATTTTTGCCCATTGACTGGACACACTTTCTGCTGGTCCTCAAGATCTTGATTTTTACTTTTTTTCAAGTCTCATCAGTCCCTGATATTTTTATAATAAAGCTTCCAGGGAGGATTGCGGCAGATCATGTCAAATTTTCTAACCTTTGGTGTTTCAAAACTAACCTACTTTACTGTTGTAATCAAATTTTTTTTTTTAGCATTATTGAAAAAAAGCACAACAAGACACTTGTTTTCAAAGGAAGATTTTGACATATTTCAGACTCATTTATTCGCAGTCGCTGGTAATTGATTCACAGCAGTAATAGATTTGTATTTGAAAATTTAGTTCTTTGCAAAAAAAATGGAAGTACTAGGGCTTGATCACATTGATTTGACAGTAACAGATATGGATCGCTCAATTCAATTTTATGATTCGGTTTTGGGAACGCTGGGGTTTTCTCGGATATCGCATGTTTCGTATGTTGCCTGGTCTAACGGGCGTATGAATATTGGTCTTCGGCAAGCTGATAAAGAGCAGATGAATTTAGGCTTCAACCGCTACAGAGCCGGATTGCACCATTTCGCGCTTCGTGCAAAGAGCAGGGGCCAGGTGGACGATCTTCACCAATATTTGATGGACAGAGGGGAGCGTATTCTAGACCCTCCTGCGGAATATCCCGAATATGGAATTCATTATTATTCATTGTTTTTTGCAGACCCTGATGGACTAAAACTCGAATATTTGCATTTTCCCTGGGGATATTGGCGGAAAGTCCAGACCGATGGCTTTGATCCCCGTCCTCGCTGCGAAGCAGAACATTGATGGAATCTGAATGATAATATCACCACGGGACTGAACGTTTTTAAAACAAAAATTATCCAAAGAATTTTGATGGAATTGGACAAGCTAAAAAAAGAAATCATGGGATCATTTCCCAATGTGGAAAATAGCCGAGTATTTTTCATGAAACAGAGTATTTTTTTGGAAGAAAAGTATCGATTCGTCCCGGAAAACACACATTTTGCAGAAGGGGGATGTTCCGATGAGATCAACGGCCCTGAATATCTGCTAATGGAACAATATTGGGGCTCACGGTTTAAGTTCGGGGGATTGGCCGGATACCCCCACGGGGGAAGAACAGGCTTTGAAGCCGTATCTCATCACGTTCCTGAAGTTTTCGGCCGAAAAAACCTTCTGTTTGTAACAGGGCCTCATATTGGCTACCACCGGGGGGAATGGGGAAAAGTTTCTCGCACAAATCAAGATGAACTCAGCAATGCATGCGGATCCCTCGCAGCTGCCTTAGAATCAGATTTCGATGAAAATTGTGAAAAAGCACCCGACCCGTTAGATCGGCAGCAGCAAATAATAGAAATGATCATGTTTCCTTATTTGAAAAAATGTTCAGATTCAGGAAAAACTCCTAAACTGCTGGATGCGACAAATTTTCTGATGCAGAAGATCAATGAAGATGTCCTCACAGTGGTCAACAATTTAAGTCCTCGTTTTCAAGGCCAAATTGCTCTGCTGACAGGGATCACCATCAATACAGAGTTGGGGAATTTTTTCTCGCCTTCCCTGGTTGAAATCATGGGAGAGCCAAAACTCGAATAGACCCCAAATATTGACATCAGGGAATTTGCTCTTTCAAATTTGGCACATTTCCTCACTCAGTTCCCATAATTTCCTTTGAATTTCCGGGTTTCGCGAGATTGAGGAAGAATTTTTTTCTGAACATTTGTCAAAGTACTTTCCGGTGACTGATTGAAGTTCCGGTGCAGTGGCAAGAAAAATAGTGGTCTCTGCTCCTTCTTTGGCAGAAATCATGAATCGCTTGATGACAGGAATAAGGAGGGCAAGATACCAGGTGCCAGTAGGCCAAAGGTCTGTGGCAACAACTCCAGGATGAAGGCAGTTGACCGTAACGTCTTCAGAAGGAAAACGTCTGGCGAGTTCGTAGGTAAACAGGACATTGGCCAGTTTTGAGTTGGAATAAGCTGAAATTCCGTTGTATCCCTGCTCACTTTGCAGATCTTCAAAATTAATTTTTCCTCGAAAATGAGCTCTGGAGGACACATTGATAATCCGGGCAGGGGTGCTTTTCCTGATATGATCCTGCAAAAGATGTGTCAGCAAAAACGGGCCGAGATGATTGGCACCAAAAGTCATCTCAAAACCATCATCTGTTGTATCTCTTTGAGAACAGAACAATCCGGCATTGTTGATCAAAACATGGAGTTGCTCGTATTTTTTTGTAAATTCCTCCGCAAAATTTCGGATAGAACTAAAAGCGGACAGATCACAGGGCAATGCTTCAACCCGCTCATTGCCTGTCGTTGATTTGATTTCTTCGCATACTGCTGCGCCTTTGGCTAAATTCCGGCACGCTAAAACCAAAGTGGCTTCCCTGGAGGCCAATTCCATTGCGGTTTCTTTTCCAATTCCTGCAGTGGCTCCGGTGATCAGACAAATCTTGTTTTTCATATTGCTTTCCTAAAGATATTTCATCGCGTATTCCCTCAAGGTTCCTTGCGCAAAAGCTATGATTTCTTTGGGTTTCTTGTATTCATCCATTGCCTGAAATTTCTGAAAATCATCCTGAAATTGTTCCGGCCATCGACTCAACTGTTTCTGTATTGGTTTATATTTTAAAATCCGGGCAGTCGAATAGGCTACCCAATGGCACCAGCCGCGAGCCAGTTGTGCGAATGGAGAGTTGCTGAGCAGATGGGCTTGCTTGTAAACACGACAAATATCAGCAGCAGCCAGCTGCCCTGCAAAATGAGCCATGAAATGCTGGCGCGGAATGCATCGAGTGAGGTAGAATGTTCCTTTTAAAAAATAGACAGGATAGGCGAAATGAAGAAATTCATCAAAAAATTTAATCTTCACTTTGGGAAGATTTTCAATTTGCATCCCCAGGATCAAATTCCAGTCTGTCCATTGAAAGCGAAATTCATCCGAAGCTTGATGGTGGTATTGTTTTAAAAAAGATTTTAGGGGATCGAGAATCGGCCCAAGATCATCTCCTTCCCGGAGAATGGTATTTTGACAAAATTCACAAACATGACCCAGGTTTGGAACATGTTCCGACGATTGCGGAAACCGGCAGAGGAAACAGCGGTCTGCTTCTGAAAAACACTCCTGGCAGACATTTTTTTCATAGTCAGAATAAAACGACATCCAGGAAGGAATGTTCTTGTGGCAGAGATAACAGGTCATCCCTGTTTTTTCAAACTGAGTACGACAAAATTCGCAGACCTCACCCAATCCAGGATAGACTTCCAATTGGTGAGAAGGGAATTTGCATTTTTTACACCGTGGCGTGTCTCTAAAACATGGAAGACAAACCTTCACCTCATGATCTTCATAAAACGACTGTCCTTCAGGCAGAGGCTCTTCACAAAGAAAACATAGATCGCGGACCATAACTTTCATTGTATCATGAGGAATCGATTTCTTTTCCAAAATTAAAGATGCGTATTTCTGCAATTTGAATAGTGAAATTCCACTAAACTGCAGATTTCTCCTTCCATACCTTCAACCATCTTAATCAATCCCCAAGGATTCGCAACCGTTTTTTAACCGCCAATTCAATATCGATCAGCCTCAAAATTGGAAATGAGGACCACTCGTGAAAAAATTTCTAACAATGTCTTTGCAAAACAACAAATCAAGAAAGCACCAGGATCGGGGCAGCATCAGCCAAGTCCATCTCTCCCCAAATCACATTCCTGATTTTAGCTTCAATCCCATCAAGTATTTAAAACTCTGATTGGCAATTTGAATATGATCATGAATTTTTCCTCCGATTCACCCTGCATGTCCAAGCTTCAATACGGCTTTGTTTTATCCGATTTTTCTATCTTTTTTCATCCTCTTTCTTCTTCGGGCTTCCAGGTGAAGGAAGAGTTGACAGCCTTAGGTCCCTGATGTAGTTTTGATGAGAAGTGCGTTCAATAAGTTTCTTGAGAAGATAAACGAAAGGAAAATCATGTCTGGAGAGCTGCCTCTGGCAGGTATATCTGTATTCGAGTTGGGGAGCAACGTGGCAGGGCCTTACGGTACCTGGATTTTAGCAGAACTTGGCGCAAATGTGATTAAAGTGGAACGTCAGGGAGGTGATGATGCCCGTTCCTGGGGACCTCCGTTCTGGCAGGGAATTGGTACAATTTTTCATTCGGTCAATCGAAACAAACAGTCGATTGAAGTTGATTTGAAAGACCCACGGGAAGTCCAGGCCCTGCGCCAGAGAATTTTTGATGAAGGAGATGTTCTTCTGCAGAATTTACGTCCTGGTGCCGCAAAACGTCTAGGGCTCTCGGCCGAAAACTTTCTCCCGAAAAAGCCTGAATTGATTTATTGTAACTTGACAGCTTTCGGGGCTGAGGGGCCAATGAAAGACCGGCCGGGATACGATGCTCTTGTTCAGGCATTTGGAGGAATCATCAGTGTCACGGGACAAAAAGGGCAGGCACCGGCACGCTGTGGGGTTTCTGTGATCGACATGGGTACTGGTATGTGGTGTGCGATGGGAATTCTTGCCGCCTTGAATCGCAGGAATTCGACGGGTCGGGGAGGCGTAGTCGACACTTCGCTCTTTGAGACAGCAATGGCATGGATGACATTTTACGGATTGGACTATCAGGTTACCGGTGAAGTTCCTCAAGGAAGAGGAACTGGAATTCGAGGCGTTGTTCCCTATCAAGCCTATTCTTGTTCCAATGGATTTTTGATCATTGCCGCACCCAATGATAGACTTTTTGCGAAACTATCGCAGACTCTCGGCCATCCGGAATGGGCGGAAGATGATCGATTTTTGAACAGCCCGCAAAGGGACCGGCATCATGAGGAACTGAATAAGATGATCGAAGCAGTGGTTGTCAGGGCTCCACGTGAAGAATGGCAAGCAAAACTGGACGAGGCGGGAATTCCCAATGCACCGATTCAGTCGATCAAAGAGGTCCTTGAACACCCTCAAACAGAAGCGCTGGGGATGGCACAGTCTACCGAAGATCCCAAAGTGAAACTGTTTGGCCTTCCTTTGTCTTTTGACGGCATACGTCCCCCTCTTAGAAATACGGCCCCTTCTTTGAAGAAAAACATGCATGAAAAAATAGATGATGGAGAAAGAAACTGATCGTGTCTACATGATAGATGATCCTGAAATCAAAAAGCAGATCATCCATCGAAGTTATACCTCTATTCCCCATTCCATGGCACTGGGTTTGGAATTTATTGAACTCCGCAGAAATGTGGCTGTCGGAAAATTACCCTACCAGAAAAAACTGGTGGGTAATATTGTGACAGGAGCCGTGCATACGGGAGTGCTCATTTCTTTGATCGACAGCATTGCCGGATTGTCAGTTTTTTGTGCATTGCCGGAATATGAAAGCTTTGCAACATTGGATCTCCGCATCGATTGTTTCAAACCCTCTTCGCCCAATCAGGATCTATTTGCATTTGCAGAATGTTATAAACTGACTAGGACGATCGCATTTGTCCGTGGGTCGATCTATCATAACAACGAGGACGATCCGATTGCAGGATGTGTCGCTTCATTTTTCCGTTCTGGAAAATTTCACAGCTTTCTTCAGAGTGAAACCGGAGGACCATGAGCAAAGCTGATTTTTTCAAAGAAGTGCGAGAGCAAAAAGACTATAAAAAAGCTATAGAGATGGTTCCTTATGCTCATTTTCTGGGAATCACGTTCAATGAAACGTCAGAAGGATTGGTCTTTACCTTGCCGTTTGCAGAAAAAAATATCGGAAATCCTCTTTTGCCAGCCCTCCATGGAGGGGCATTGGGAGGATTTATGGAAAATGCCGCGATCATGCATCTGATGTGGACAATGGATTCGCTTGCATTGCCAAAAAATATTGACTTCACCATAGACTATATCCTTTCCGGTCGGCCAAAAAACACTTTTGCGATCTGCAAAGTCATTAAATTGGGAAAAAGGATCGCCAATGTTCAAATAGAAGCCTGGCAGGATGAACAAAATAATCCTATTGCGATTGCAAGATCGCATTTTAAAATATTTCGTACTTGAAAGTCCGGATTGAAAGAATTATTTTATAAACTCCCCTTTCAACACGGTATCAAAGAAATGGAAATAGAGTCAGAACGAAAAGAGGTTTTCAATCAGGAGGGCGAAGGGTTTTCATTCCTGCAATATCCTGTCTCCCCGGATAAACCAGTTCTGCATTTTGCCCATGCAAACGGTTTCAATGCATTCACCTACGATGAGTTCCTTAAATTGCTCAGTTTGGAATTTTCTGTTTATGCCATGGATGCACGAGGCCACGGATATACAAATGCAAAGGCAGACCCCAGCCAATTCACCTCCTGGGATCCCTATTATCAGGATTTGGTAAATTTTCTAGAAACAATTCCGCATCCCGCTTTTCTTTCCGGGCATTCCCTGGGGGCAGCAATCAGCCTGTTTGTTGCCGCATCTCATCCTCAACTGGTTAAAGGTCTGGTATTGATCGAACCTGTTATTCCAAGAGGATTGTTCTCTTTTATCATTCAGATTCTGCAGATCTTGAGAATGAGTCACAAAATCCCAATTGCCCAAAAGGCAATGAGGCGCAAAGCATATTTTCATTCAATGCAGGAAGCGGCACTTTATTATGAAGGTCGGCGGATTTTCTCGAAGTGGGAAAAAATCTGGATTGAAAACTATCTCGCCGGGGGAACTGAGACTAAATCAGACGGATGCTTGAGCTTGACCTGTTCTCCTGCCTGGGAAAGTAAAACATTTTCCGTTACCAATGCCCATTCCTGGGACATAATTGATCAAGTGGAATGCCCTATTCTTTTGATACATGGAGGAGAAAGTCGTATTTTTCAGTTGTGTGATGTGGCTGCATTTAAAAAGCGTCTCCCTGCGACTACGGTGATCAAAAACCGAAACGCCTCCCATTTCGTTCCAATGGAATTTCCACAGGAAACAGCTGAACAGATTGCTCAGTTTTGTCTCGAAATTCAATGATTTTTTTGTCTGCAAAGACCATTTTTCTATAACTTTTCGATGGAGGATCGAGATGAGTATTCCACTATTTCACATGATTGATGGTGCCCCTACCCCAGTTGCACCGTTCAGCCACGCTGTTGAGGTGGACGGCTGGTTGTTTGTCACAGGTCAGATGCCAACCGACCCCAACGACGACTCGGTTCCGCTGCCGGAAGGCATAGAAATGCAAACTCGCCGGGTGATGGACAACCTTTCACTGGTCCTGAACGCGGTGGACCTCGATCTGAGTCATGTTATTTCCATGCGAGTCTATTTGAAGGAATTCAAGGAACATTACGAAGTCATGAACCGCATCTATGCGAGTTATTTCCATACGGATCGCCGCCCTGCCAGAACTTGTGTGGGAGTGACCGGACTTGCACTGGATGCGCTTGTCGAGATTGATTGCATTGCAAAAAGGTCGAGCTGACTTCCTGCACTATTCAAGATTGGGCATTGACAAAAGTCCGTTTCAAAAGCGGATGTATATTGTCTGCGGTTATCTTGAAAGAGGAAGATTAAAACCAAAATTGATTTGCCGCTGTTTTGCTTCAGATATTGAAAATCAAATGCGAATTGCGCACTAATTCTGATTTTAACATTCAATAACGTGATGACACCAAAAGAAAGAGTGAATGCTGTTTTGAATTTCGAAAAAGCAGACCGTGTTCCAGTAATTATCGGTGTAAGTAATGCTACCGGAATCAAAATGAAAGCTTACCAAAATTTAAAAAAGTACCTTGGAATCTGCTCAAAAGATCAATACTTATACAATTGGCCGGAACTCGGGACAGCTTTGCCGGATGAAGAAATGATGATTCATTTGAACAGTGATGTTCGGGGAGTCTGGGACAGGTTTCCGCAAGCGGTCTACCAGAGAAACAAAAGTCGGCCCACCCACAGTGACTACATTGATGACTGGGGCAGTGGTGCCAAAGAAATTTCTCCCGGAGACTGGTTTCCAGCCGTTCACCCCCTAAAAAATGCAACGACAGTTGAAGAAATTGAAAACTATCCCAACTGGCCTGATATGAACGATCCGTTTCGTGTGGCCCATGTTAAAGAAGCTGCTTCGAATATACAGGCCAATACGGAATTTGCGGTAATGGCGACACCATGGCTGCTCTTTCCTTTTGAAAGAGGATTCGCCATGCAGGGCATGGAAAATTTTTTAACGAATCTGGCAATCTATCCTGATTTCGCGAAAGCGCTTCTCAAAAAACATCTAGAACTTTGTAAAACACTGATGGGACATTTTCTTGATGAATTGGGGGATCTTGTCGACATCATCAAAATTGGAGATGATCTCGGAATTGAAAAGGGATTGATGATTTCTCCTGCCATGTATCGCGACATGCTCAAGCCGATTCACGCGGAATTTGTCTCTTTTATAAAATCCAAAACAAAAGCTAAAGTTTTCTTTCATTCCGATGGGGATATCTTTGACTTGATCGAAGATTTCATCGAGATCGGAGTTGATATTCTGAATCCGATTCAAACCTCTGCAGGAAGAATGTCAGATCTTTCGGCTCTGAAAGAAAAATACGGGGGCAGAATAGTTTTTTGCGGTGGGATTGACACCAAAAAAATACTTCCTTCGGGAACACCGGAAGAGGTCAGAAAAGAAGTCAAAAGGGTCTCGCAGATACTTGGAGAAGGGGGGGGATACATGCTTGCATCGGTTCATACAATCATGAACGATGTCCCACCAGAAAACATTTTGGCAATGGTTCAGGCAGTTGAAGACTGATTCTGATTCATAAAATGATGTTTTTAGCAGCTGAATTCAAATTTAATTCTGTAAATTAGCAAAAAAAATCCCCGCTGCAAGCAGACGGGGTATTTGCTTAGGGCCTCCGGCGGCA
>JADGAV010000003.1:117523-314187 GCA_015231825.1 SAR324 cluster bacterium | reverse complement strand
GCAAGGTCTTCCTTGTCAATGGTCACCGCAAAACCCAATGATTGGGCGAGGGCCAGCATTTTGCGGTTGTCTGAGAGAACAAAGCCCTCCATCAATTCCAATCCCCGGTTGCGGGCACAATCAATCAAGGACTCCATCAGTTTGTGGGCGATGCTGTGGTGCTGCCATTCGTCGGCGATGACGACTGCGAATTCACAGCTTTTCCCATCGGCATTGGTAATGTATCGGCAGACTCCGATTTCGTGTTCCTTTCCTTTTTCTTCAATGACCGCAATCAGCGCCATTTCCCGGTCATAATCGATTTGGGTGAAATGGGCCAGCATTGCCGGAGAGAGTTCCTGAATATTGCTCATGAAACGGAAATACTTGGCTTCCTGGGACAAGCCCCTTACGAATTCCTGTTCGATGTTCGCGTCCTCCGGCCGGATTGGGCGGATGGTCAGGTTCGTACCTTCTGCGAGTTGCCAGTGTTCGACCAGATTGGCAGGATAAGGATGAATCGCCATGTGGCTGTAGCGCTCTCTCATCTGGGATCTGTGTCCCACAACAATGCGGGCATCGACGACCATCACTCCGTTTTCATTGGCAATTAGCGGATTGATGTCCAATTCCTGTATCCAGGGAAGTTCGCAGATCATTTCTGAAATGCGCAGGAGACACTGTTCCAGTGCCTCTTTGTCAATGGCAGGCATATTTCGAAAAGGCCCCAGCATCTTTGAAACCCGGGTTCTGCGAATCAGGTTTTGGACCAGCAGTTGATTCAATGGAGGAAGGGCAACTGCCCGGTCTTTGATTACTTCCACTGCACTTCCGCCCGCGCCAAAAGTAATGACAGGACCAAATGCAGGATCAGTGATAATTCCGACCAGCAGTTCCCGTCCGTTGGTTTTGCTGAACATTGGCTGGACCGTCACCCCTTCAATAGGAGTCTCCGGAGAGTTTTGCTCCACGGATGCCACTATTTCCTTGAAAGCATTCCTTACTGCAATTGCATTTTCAACTCCGAGGCGCACGCCTCCGACATCGGATTTATGGGTGATGTCTTTGGAATAGATTTTCATTGCAACGGGGAATCCCATTGATTCTGCATGAATAAGTGCTTCGTTGGCGGAACGGGCGACAGCGGTGAAATTGACTGGAATGTGAAATGCGGACAAAACGGCCTTGGATTCGGTCTCGGTCAGAACTTTCCTTTTTTCCGCAAGCACCCCTTCAATGATCATCTGAGCTCCTTCGATATCCGGTTTATTTTGGTCCGAGAGGGGGCTGGGAGTTTGAAGCAGGAGACGCTGATTGCGGTGAAAATCCATCATGAAGGAAAATCCTTCGATGGCTGCTTCAGGAGTCTGGAAGGTGGGAATTCCTTTTTTCTCAAAGAGGCTCCTGGCCTTTTCCACCTGGCTCCCACCCATCCAGCATGAAAATACAGGCTTTTTGGACTTTTTAGCCAAAGGAATCACTTTTTCTGCCACTTTCAAAGGTTCCGTCATTGCCTGAGGGGTCAAAATGGTGAGAATTCCATCAATATCGTTGTCATCAAGGCAGGCTTTGATTGCGTTTTCATATCGGTCCGGGGGGGCGTCCCCGATGATGTCCACAGGATTGTCGTGGGACCATGTATTGGGAAGAACCGAATTGAGTTCATCAATGAGTTTTTGAGACAACGCAGCCAATGGAATGTTCTTGTCGCTGGCATGATCTCCCGCCATCGCTCCGGGTCCTCCACCATTGGTGATTATAGCAAGCTGATCTCCCTGGATCCTGTGTCCTGCGGATAAAACAGTTGCTGCAACAAAGAGATCGTTGATCCGAAAACCCCGGACTACACCGGCTCGGCGCAGGGCCGCATCAAAGACGTCATCATTGCCCACCAGTGCACCGGTATGGGAAATGGCTGCTTTGCTGCCTGCCTGGTGCCGGCCAACTTTGAGGACAATAACCGGTTTGCTGCGGGCAGCGGCCCTGAGGCTGCTCATGAAGGAGCGCGCGTTCTGGATTCCTTCAATGTAAAGCAGAATGCTTTCTGTCTGGGGGTCCGCAGTCAAATAATCCAGCACTTCACCAAAGTCTAAATCCGCAGAAATTCCCATTGAAATGACCGAGGAAAAACCGATGTTGCGGCTGGCGGCCCAGTCGAGGATGGCGGTGCACAAGGCACCGGACTGCGAGACCAGGGCCAGTTTTCCAGTGCTGACCATTCCCCTGTTGAAGGTCGCGTTCAGGCCAATTGAAGGACGCAGAATTCCCAGACAATTGGGTCCAATGAATCGAATACCAAAACGTTTGGCATTTTCGATGACGACCTGTTCCAGTCTTTTTCCTGCATCGCCAATTTCACGAAATCCCGCGGATATGATGACGGCAGATTTGACGCCTTTTTCACCGCAGGCGGTAATGATGTCGGGAATAGTGGAGGCAGGAGAAGTTATTACTGCCAGATCGACATTTTCATGAATTTCTTCCAAATTTGGGTAGCACTTTTGCTGCTGGACAGTTTTCCGTTTGGGATTGATTGGAAATACTTTGCCTCGAAAACCGCTCTCCAAGAGATTTTTTAAGACAATTGCACCAACGCTGTTTTCTCTTTCACTGGCACCAAAAAGTGCAACGGAAGCCGGTTCAAAGAGTTTGCTTAAATAATGTTTGCTCATATTATTATGTGTTTGTGGATTGTTGTATAAGAATATTCATTCAGATCGGTTCAATTTCCCATGATGACACTGGAAATTTCCCGGGATTTCTAAAATCAGTGGAAGCCTGCCGGTATTGAGAAAAACTTATTGAACAAAAAAAGATTATGAAATTGCAGTTGAAAGCAATTGCGTCAAAAAGAGGACTTGCTCATTTTTGAAAGTCAATATGCTGCAATCTGTTTTATGCTTTTCTCCATTCCTTGAATTTCTTTTCCCAGATAGCAAGCGGTGAAGGATTGCGTTTTTCTAATTCGGCCTGAATTTTTTTTCCGGCCAATATGCCGCTGCGATAGCCTTCCGCGTATAATTCCCACGCATGGTTCGCATTGGTTCGGCTGTACTTGGTCAGTCCCAGATTGATCGTGATATCTGCTTGCTGAGCTTGACATTTGGCTGAAGTTTCAATGGCAATACTGAAAGCATTCAGTAAAACATCAACGATTCCTGCAGGAGAAGAATAGTTCTGAACTCCGTCGATATTGACTCCCACCACCAGATCGGCCCCCATTTCTCTCAACGGTGAGACAGGGACGCTTTCAACCAATGAACCGTCCACCAGCATCCGGCCTTCCAGGGTTGTTGGTACGAAAATTCCAGGAATGCAGGCACTGGCCATAATTGCGGTGGAGACTCTGCCTTCTTTTAAGACGACTCTTTCTCCGGTACTGATATCAGTCGCAATAAAAGCAAGCGGAATTGGTGAATCTTCGATTTGGGCATCGCTTATTTGCCGTTCAACAACCTTCCCGAATTCATCGTTGGAGAGAAGTCCGTATTTGGGCAAGGTGATTCGGGAGACGTCCAGCCAATTCATTTTCTTTGTGAGATCTCTCAATTCTTCAGGTGTTTTTCCAAAAGCGTAGAGTCCTCCAACAAAGGCGCCGACGCTTGTGCCGGTGAGAAAATCAGGGATCAAATCCTGCTCCTCCAAGGCTTTCAGGATTCCAATATGTGCGATCCCCCGGGCGACTCCTCCTCCCAGGGCAATTCCTAAACGAGGTTTTTCTGAACGTTTTTCTTGCATGCCTTTGACTTGATCAGGATTTTTGGATGCGGATTCTTCAAGTGGAATTCAAGAATGGATATCCAATATACCATGCCTTTTCAATGCAATCCAGCCTCGCATTACCCTTTGATCGGTCTTTTTATTCCTTCCAAAAATGATGTCATTAAAAATTACTTTTCAGCAGAAGAGTCGTTTTCAGGTGCTTTGGGTGTGCTAGGTTTTCGTGGTGTTCCCGGTTTTGCTGGCGGTTTCTGAGGAGTTTTTGCCGCCGTTCCAGATTTTACAGCGCCCGGTTTCCGTCGTGTGGTTCCGGTAGCGGTACGAGTCGTTTTTGGGGGCGTAGTGACGTCTTTTTCCGCAACGGTTTTGCGGCTTCTTCTTCTTACGGTAGCCGTTGAATTTGCTGTCCCCGGTGTCGTCGGTTTTGCAACGCCGGGTTTCCTCCGCGTTGTTCTCGCCGGAGTTGTTGACTTTTCGGGCGTGGCGGGGGTGCTCAGTTTGTTTTCAGCAGCTGATTTCCTGCCTCTGGGCACTGATGCCGTTGCTGAGCCTTTTTGTTTGTCCGTGACACCTGTTTTCTTCCGGGCAGCCGCGGCAGGAGTTTTCTTTGCCACGGGTCTCGTGATTTTTTTCTCAGCAGCCGTTGAAGCAGAAATGCCTGCAAGAGCTTGTTCGGTCAACTGTGCGAGGAGTTGATGCCGATCCAGGTTCAGGGATTCTGTCAGTTGCCTGATATTACTTTTGACCGATTCTGACACTTTAAATTTCATTTTATTGTTCTTTTTTTTGCCCGATTGTCCACGCTGCTTTTTTTCGACTCGTGCGGCACCATCTTTTTTTAATTTTTTGAGAGCCTTTGAGAGGGAACCTGAGCTTTTACCTTTGACATCCGGATTTTTACTCTTGATGTTCTTTTTTGGAACAGAGCTCTTTTTATTCTCATTTTTCGAAGATTTCGCTGCTTTCTTCACCATTTTTTTTGCCATTTTGATTCCTTTTGAGATTGCCTTTCCCAAATCAATGAGCAATGCAATTTGATTAAAAAGTATATTCAGAACAAAGGATTTTGAAACCCGGTTGATGCTGAATTGATTCCTTTCAAATGAGAAGGTAAAAATCGGGTATTGAAAGATATTGTCAGGTTCATGTCCCCGAAAAGCAGAATAAACTATGAATCTTCTCGATGCCGTCTGTCAAAAGCATCCCGCACATACTGCTGTTTTGATTTCGGCGGGCGGACATATCCGCTGATATTTTCTTTTCTTTTGGGAAGTTTAATGGTTTTTGGCACAATATTTTTGTATTCGATAGAATCCAGGACATGTTGGATACAATTCAAACGGGCTCTTTTTTTGTCGTCGGATTCCACAACATTCCATGGCGCTTCTTTGATATCGGTATAGAAAAACATCTCGTCTTTTGCTTTGGAATATTCGACCCATCGCTCGCGAGATTTGAGGTCCATTGGGCTGAGCTTCCATCGTTTCAGAGGATTGCTTGCCCGTTCATGAAAACGCCGCTCCTGTTCTTCATCACTGACAGAAAACCAGTATTTGAGCAGAATGATTCCAGAACGAACCAGCATTCTTTCAAATTCAGGGCAGGACCGCAAAAAGTCTCGATACTCTTCATCGCTGCAAAATCCCATCACTTTTTCAACACCGGCCCGGTTGTACCAGCTGCGGTCGAAAATGACGATTTCTCCTGCAGCAGGAAGGTGAGTGACATAGCGTTGAAAATACCATTGTGTTCTTTCACGGTCGGAGGGTGTCGCCAACGCGATCACGCTGGCACCCCGGGGATTCATGGGTTCGACCAGTCGTTTGATGGTACCCCCCTTGCCGGCGGCATCCCGGCCTTCAAAGACCATCACAATCCGCAGACCTTTTTGCTTGACCCAATACTGCAACCTCACCAGTTCGATGTGCATTTTCTTCAATTCTTCTTCATAGACCGATTTTTTTATTTTGGGAGGCTTGTTCCCCTTCTTGTTTTTTCCTTCACTTTTTTCGTGCTTGTCTTTTTTTGTCATTTTATTTCTCCCGATGCATTTTAAGTTTGAATTTGAAACTGATCAGATTCGCTTTTCAATAGGTTGGAAACCGTTCTAAGCGCCTGAACTTGTCTCATAATTGTTCAGGCCGCATCTGCCTGTTCTTCAAATTCAACACTTTTTGAGACGTTTATGGCGATGCGATCAATATAATAGAAAACTCTTTGCAGTTTGGACAAAATTGCTGTCAAAAGCACATAAGAGGCCACCCCTTTTTTTTCTTCCTCCAGCAGCTCTACCAATAGCTTTTCTCCCTTCCCGGTGATGCTTTCAATCGGTTTTTCCATCTGAATGACTTGCTGCAGCATTTCCTGGTCCAAATCCTCCAGAGCTGTCAATTCCATAGTCAATGATTTTGAGACGGCAGCGGCGAGTTCTTCAAAATTCCTGGATATTTTTTCAGGCGTTTGGATCTTCTGTTCAATCCGCTTGCGCCCCAATTCGACAAGGTCCGTTCTCACAATTTCACTGATCGTTCCCAAATCATTGAGGGTTGCCATCAGGCTCATCAAGGTTCGGGTTTCAGCAATACCCATGTTTTTCTCACTGAGAAGAGAAAGGTAGTTTTGGATATGCTGGCGGATAATCGAGGCCTCTTCATTCATTGCCTCAAATTCGTCCAGATCTTCCGGGGTCCCCTGATTGACCGCAGGTGTAATTTTTTCAAACATTTTAGAAACGCGGAATCCGACGCGCTGCATTTCATGCCTGGCAGCTTCCAAGGCAAGAGAAGGAGTTTCGATCAGGACGGGATCCATATAGCGAATTTCCTGGAGTCCCTCTTCTTCCTTTTTCTGATCGGGAGTTATCCGATTGATGAAATAGGCAAAGTAGGAAGTAAAAGGGAGAAAAGCCATGGCCATTCCAACGTTGAACAAGGTGTGCGAGTTGGCAATCTGACGGGGAACTTCAGCAGCCAGAAGTGCCTGACCGGTTAAAGTCGGGTCTGCAACTGGCGAAAGCCATCGTGCCATGTCTGCTAAATAAGAGATGAAAGGCAGAATCAGCAGGACACCCATGAGTTTGAAGGAAACGTGAGCGATCGCCACACGGACAGCTTCCCGCGGTTTTCCAATAGCTGCCAGACCGGCGGTCATGCAGGTTCCGATATTGGCCCCCAGGATCAAAGCAATGCCCCCTTCAAGATTGATCACGCCCTGCATCCCGAGGACGATCACCACTCCGGTGGTAGCAGAACTGGACTGGACCAAACCGGTAAAAATAGTGGAAACCAGAATTCCTAAAATCGGGTTGTCCATCTGGGCCATCAAGTCCAAAAAGGGCTGGTAGCTCCGCAATGGTTTCATGGCTCCGCTCATCACCGACATCCCATAAAACACCAATCCGAGGCCCATGATCATCAAACCATATTGCTTTATTTTTTCTTTTTTGGAAATGAACTGCATGCCAACCCCGACTGCGACCATCACCAAGGCATATTTTGTCACTTTGAAGGCAACAATCTGGGCGGTGATGGTTGTGCCGATGTCTGCCCCCAGGATGATGGCGATACTTTGAGAAAACGACATCAAGCCAGCGGTTACAAATCCGACCAGCATAACCGTGGTGACAGAACTGGATTGAATGACTGCAGTGACTACAGTTCCTGTAATCAAGCCCATAATACGGTTGTTCGAGAGCTTGGCAAGAATGTCTCTCATGCGGCTGCCCGCCACGTTTTTCATGGACTCGCTCATCTGCTCCATCCCAAAAAGGAAAATTCCGAGTCCTCCGAGAAGTCCGATGATCAATGTCGCCCAATCTAAACCCTCTGTTTCTGATGCAGGGGCAGTGGCGGCAAAAAGCACTGGCCAGGCCGCCAGCAGCAGACAGATTATCAAATAGCCAATGATTTGGGGTTTGCGGAAAAGATGTATTTTTTTCATTCCTCTTCCTTCCTGATCATTTCTTTGACCGTTTTATGCTTCACAATAATTACCGGAACCAATGAATGTTTGACGGCATGGTCTGCTTTGGAACCCAGTAATATTTTCGACAGTCCACTTCTACCGTGACTGCCCATGACAATCATCCCGACATCCTGCTTCTCAGCAACATTCATTATTTGATTTTCAGGCAGTCCTCTCACCAAAATCCTGCGCGCTTTCTTGATGGGCAGCATTTCTTTTGAACCTTGATGAATCTTTTCCAAAAATTCATTCATCATCTCCTCTGCAACTTTTTCCATAGGCTGGAGATGTCCGGATCCCTTTTTTGCCGAATAAAACCCCGGTGCATTGGCAGGGTCATGAATCACGTGAAGAACAATCAATTCCCGTCCGGTTTCAGAGGCAAGCTTGTTGGCAAAAACGAGGGCTGCTTTAGAGAATTTGGTCAGGTCGACTGCAACCAATATGGGCTTACTTTTATGTTTCTTCTCTTTTTTGCTCATTTTTTCTCCCTTTTACAAAGTCGTGAAAATGTTTGATCTATGGCGGATGAGTATCTGCAATAACATCACTCGTATACTATGTCCGAAACCGAATCGACACCATCTCCAATAACATAGGAATACTCAAAACCAGCCCTGCCTTTTCCCTTAAGCAATTTCTTCTACAGTGGATCCCTATCCCGAATTCGAACTCAATCAAATCCGGGACAGTGAATCAATGAGAGTTATTTTTTCTTCTTCTTGCTTGCTTTTTTCTTTTTTTCCGCTTTTTTCTTTTTTTCTGCCTTTTTCTTTGCAAGTTTCTTTTTTTCTTCTTTTTTCTTCGCGGCTTTCTTTTTTTCTTCTTTTTTCTTTGCCATTCTGATTCTCCATTTTAAGAAAATTTATTATTGAAGATGCGAAAATATTTTTCACATCCCCTTTTTGACGGAAAGTATCCTTTTTACCGAATTCTTTCCTTACAAACAGACAACACAAAGGGTTTATACTTCCGAGAGACTCGCAAGATACTCCCTTTAACTCACTACAAATTCCAGGGATTTGAAACTTCACCAGTCTGAACACGGCTTTTCTCTATTGGGAAACATCACCTGTTCCCTCAAGAGGCATCAGATCAACACAATTTAACAGACTGTTAAACGTATTTATTGTCACTATTACAGACTAGTCCCAAGTATCCATATTGAGTCTGATTTTATTCCTATGTCTTGCGCTTTGTAAATCCGTAATATTACTTAGATTAGAAATAAAATTGGATTAGTATATATTAAATTCAGACCTGATTTAGACAGGGATTACTTGGTGTTGTAAGTTGCCCGGCTTTTCAATATAATGTCCTTCACATCCTTGCCATCATCCACTTCTCATCAAGAGGTCGATCCTATGTTCAGGCTGCAGACCGAAGCGTTCAAAGAACTGCAAACGATCAAAGGTATTGCCTTCCCCCGTTACCTTAAATTTCGTCAGCTGCTGATCACAGGACCTCCCGGAGCCGGCAAATCTGCCCTGATTGAAAAAATAGGAGCTTGGCCGGAAGAAGGGGTACTGGATCTTTCCCAGAACAATTGGTGGCGCAATAGAATGCTAACGTTTCGGCCCCGGGAAGTCCATTTGTCCCTTCCATTTAAAGGGATCCCGAAGGCAATGGTCCTTCATGAAGAAGCGTGGTTGAATACAGGGTATTCTTTGGAACTGGATCTTTCGCGAATCCGCATCCCTCCGCCAAGGAACCGGTTTCTGCCCCTCAATTGGCGGACGAAATATGTTTTTGAATTCAATATTCTTTCTCCTAAAAAGATTTTTAAGCTGCGTAAAAAAAGGAAGGTGGCGCAAACGCATCATATCGACGTGAATCTTGACTTTAAACAAGTCAAGCACCAAGTCTCCATTTATCGGCAGGTGGCGTTTCACCTTCACGAATGCGGATTGCTTGTGTATCTCAGAGAAAATTTTGAAGGGACCCCGAAACGCATTCGGACTGAGAGCAAACGTTTCGTCGATATGGCTCACAAACCCAAAGGACAGGATTTATTTGAAAAACTGAAAGGGGTGTTTTTCCGTCCGATCCATCGGACTGCAGTGTATCTGAACAGAGAAATCTACTTGAAAGGGGAAAGCGTGGTTCTTCCTCACAACGGGATTCCAATCCAATTGATGCTGGGAAAAGGGGGCACCATCCTTCACGTCTATCCTGAACATTTTGCAGTGGCTTCTAAAAAACTGCAGAATCGGGATTATTTGATTTTTAATCCGGCGGAATATTTTTCAAAAATAAGCGGATTTCTTCGATTGGGTAAGGGTGAAAAACTGGTGATCGGCAAAAGCAAACGTCAAGACGCTATGATACAGTTTTCACCCAACGTGTCGAAACGCCATTTGATGATTTCACATAACAGGAAAGGCCTGCTGATCGAGGATTTGGAAAGTGAATCCGGAATATACGTTTCCAGTCTCACCCAGGACCGGGAAATTTATCGAATCGCAGACATGCAGACAAAGAAAATGAACCGACTGAAAGAAATTTTTGGTCATCCCATTAAACTCCTTCCATCTGAAGAGGCTTTTTCTCTTTTATTGGAGGTGAATGAAGCACTGGGAAAAGAAAGTTTCCGCCCTGACAATGTACATGGTCAACCAGGCGGAGTCTATCTGATGCCTGATGATATGACTCCTATTATCGTGGGTGACCTGCATGCTCAAGTGGACAACCTGCTCAAAATTCTCACGGAACCTGCTGTTTTGGAGAGCCTGGAGCAAAAAATTGCCTACATGCTTATTCTAGGAGATGCAGTGCATTCGGAAATCGATGGAGAAATGGAGCAGATGGAAAGTTCTTTGCTGATGATGGATCTGCTCTTTATGCTCAAAATAAAATTTCCTGAACAGATATTTTATATCCGGGGCAATCACGATTCTTTTTCCAAAAATTTGTACAAATCCGGGATTCCTCAGGGCCTTTTATGGGAAAGAGCGGTTTTGAAATACCGGGGTCAGCAGTATTTTGAGGAAATGGAACGGTATTATAATCAATTAGCTTATGTTGCCATTGCCAGGGACTTCTTTGTTTGTCATGCCTCCCCCCCGAGGAGGACCGTAGATCTGGAAATGCTGAAAAATATCAAAGACCACAAAGGTTTGATCGAAGAATTAACGATGAATCGTGTCAAGAATCCTGGTTACCCGGCGGGATATACTCAATCTTCGGTCAAAAGTTTTCGCCGTGCGTTGCAACTTGATCCGCATCTTCCATTTATCGTCTCTCACAATCCGATGTCCCGCAAGAATTCTGTTTGGCTCAAGGCGGGAAAAATTAAAAGGCATCATATCGTATTCAGTGGAATGCCCCATGAAGTCAGCATCTTTTCCAGAATCAGTGACCGAATAATGCCCCTGACCTTTACCAGTGAAGCTTTGCAGGAAAGGATGAAACAATTGCCTAAGGATCATCAGTTGCAAGTTCGCTGTGAGAATGAATCAGAGGAAAAATGATCCTCAAACAAAAACAAAGCGACTTTCTTGACGACTCAAGAAAAATTATAGAAATATTCCGCGAAAGATATAGAAGAATACAATAGAAAGAATTGCTCCTACCGGTAACGTAACAATCCAGGAAAGAAAAATTCCTCCGATGACGCGGACATCCAAGGCCCCAATGCCTCGGGCCATACCAACTCCCATAACTGCCCCAACAGCGATGTGGGTGGTCGATACCGGTATTCCAGTGCGGGAGGCCAAAACCACTGTTGCTGCGGCTGCTAATTCCGCAGAAAATCCGCGTGTGGGAACCAGCTCCGTAATTTTGGTTCCAATCGTCTGAATGACTCGATATCCCAGTGTGGCTAAACCAATGATTATGCCAAATCCTCCAACGGCCAGAATCCATAGTGGAACGGTGGATTTCTGGGCAACCTCACCGCTGCTCTGCACGATGCTGACGACTGCCGCCATTGGGCCGATTCCGTTGGCAACATCATTTGATCCGTGCGCAAAAGCCATCGCACATGCAGAAAATATTTGCAGAAGGCCAAATATTTTTTCGATCTGATGTTGTTGGGCGCCACGATCATTTGGGTCCTTTATTGACATTTTGGTGATATAGTATTTTCCTATGAAGGCAGCGAGAGCACCGATCACAACGGCCGCCAGAAAACTTTGCGGAATTGTTAAATTCAGATTGAGGTGTTTTAAACCTTTAAAAAAAGTCACCAGCGAAATGATGAACCCGACGAGAAATATGTAAAACGGGGCATATCGTTTGGCACTTTTGACGGGGTTTTCCGCGCTCAGAATAAACCGTTGAATACTCATCATCACTAAAAAAGCAAAAACTCCTCCGATCAGCGGGGAAAGTATCCAACTCATGACAATTGCTCCAATTTTGCCCCATTGGACGGCATCGGACCCGATGCCTACCACGGCAAAACCAACAAGCGCTCCGACGATGCTGTGAGTCGTCGAAACCGGCCAACCAAAATAACTGGCAACCATCAGCCAGACCCCGGCAGCCATCAGGGCCGCCAACATCCCCCAAATTAAAAGCTCGGGTTGATCGATGATTGGTGTCGGATCAATGATGCCCTTGCGAATGGTGTTCGTGACATGTCCACCCGCCAGAAATGCACCGGCAAACTCTAATACTGCGGCGATTATGATGGCTTGTTTGAAGGTAATCGCACCCGATCCAATTGAAGTTCCCATTGCGTTAGCAACATCGTTTGCTCCAATTCCCCAAGTCATATAAAGCCCCAATATGACGGCTAAAACAAGATAGATGGTTCCATATTCTGCAATCATAATCCCTTTTTAAAAAAAACGGTGCAAAGCATATTCAGGAACGGGCAACCATTAAACGGATGCGGTTTCCCATTTTTTCCGTGTAGTCGGCCAAATCTCCAATCCATTCAAATATTTTGTACCAGAAAACTGCATCCACAGGTTTCAATTTATCTTCAAACTGGAAGAGTTGACGGCTCAATTGAGCTTCAATCTGATCGGCTTCGGATTCTGCAGCAGACAATTGATCAATCATTTTGAGTAGTTTCTGGCAGGCCTTGGTGCCAAATCCCGACTCAACTAGAATGCTGAATTCATGAGAGATTTCTCGTCCCATAACACAGACTTTTTCGGCATCTTCCACCAGTAGAATCAAATCTGCCTGCATTTCTTCGGGCAGGCTCATCTTGCGTAATTCCAACAGTTCTGCAATATCCTGCGCGGTGTCTGCAATACTGTCCTGCATATCGAGGACGTCCAATAAATCCCGGCGATCAATTGGCATGAACATGCTGCGGGGGAGATGATCTCGCACTTGATTCTTGATCAGGTCTGCCGCCTCTTCTGCTTCATTGATCTGACCACGCAAGATTTCCAGTTCTGCATAGTCACCACGATGCAATGCTTCGAAAAAAGCTTTTAACGGCAGGACGGCTTCCACCGATTTGAACATATGCTTCTGCAATGCAGCAAAGGGCGATTTTCCGAATATCGATCTAATCATAGTTTCCTTTGTTGAAATATAGGTTGAACTCTTTTTCCGGGGAATCGGGCAATCCTATTAAATCTGCTATTGTTTTTCAATACTTGAATGAAACTTCAGCCTTTTGGCGAGCAACGAAATGTCATATGAATGTGACAATATAGTGATCGATATACCCCCGGAGAATTTCAGATTTAAAGACTATTCGATATTGCTCAATATCACGGGTAAATTGAAGAATTTTCTGAGCGGGGCCCAAAGCTTTTGTCATTGCATCAAGCAGAGATTAGAACGTTGGTTTTTTGTTTTCTGAAAATTCTATCAGATAACGATGGGTATTGACGGGTTTTTTCTTTGCTTGGGTGATGGGAATATAATCTCCATTGGTCTGCAGCTTGCTGGCCTGCTGATTGTCGTTGAGCATCAGTTCCAGAACATGAGTTTTTAAATAGTTTCTGATCTTTTCACTTCGCACCGGAGTGAGGACTTCAACACGTCTTTTAAGGTTTCGTTCCATCAAATCAGCGCTTCCGATATATATTTTTGCTTTTCCTTCATTGTGAAAATAGTAAATCCTGGAGTGCTCCAAAAATCGTCCGATCACAGAATTCACCCGAATGTTGTCACTGATCCCTGGAATTCCCGGGCGCAGGCAGCAGACGCCGCGGACCAGCAGGTCAATTTTAACTCCCGCCTGTGAGGCCCTGTACAGGGTTTGTATCATATCCTGGTCGGCAACATGATTGACTTTAAAAATCAGACGTGCGGCTTTCCCCGCCTTGGCAAGCTCTGCTTCATTTTCGATCAGGGCCACCAGTCCGGAACGCAAATTGACCGGGGCCACCAGCAAATTGCTGTATATTTCCTGGTTGGAATATCCAGTCAGGAAATTGAAAACTTCTGAAACATCCTCGACGATTTCCGGATAGGCAGTAAAAATTCCCAAATCGGTATAGATCCGGGAAGTCACTCGGTTATAATTGCCCGTACCAATATGACTGTAGCAGCGAATCCCGTCTGCTTCTTTACGCACCACCAGGCACAGTTTACAGTGGGTTTTTAAATGAACCACCCCGTAAACCATGTGCACGCCGACTTCTTCCATCCGCTGTGCCCATAAAATATTGCTTTCCTCATCAAAGCGAGCTTTCAGTTCAACCAATACCGCGACTTGTTTCCCAATTTCACGTGCCTGCATCAATAGTTTGACAACGGGAGAATTGCTGTCAACACGGTAAAGTGTCATCTTGATCGCAATCACCTGTGGATCATCGACCGCTGCTTTCAAAAAGGCTTCTACCGCTGAAAAAGAATCATAGGGATGATGTACTATTTGATCCTGGTATTTGATACGGTCGAAAATGCTTTCGGGGGTTCCATTGCTGTTGAACAAATTGAACGGTTTTAAGAGGGGGTCTTTGAGCTGAGGTTTATTGATCGACATCAAAGACATCCAATCCGAAAAGCCCATCCGGTCCCTGGTCCTGCCGATCACATTTTCAGAAACGTCGAAATTCTCAATCAGAATTTCAAGGACCCGATCCGGCATTTCTTCCTCTAGTTCCAGATGGGCAATCTCTCCGTAACGCATTTGCTTCAGACTATGACTGATCACTTCAAGCAGGTCGGATGCTTCATCTTCCCTGATTTCGATATCAGTATCGCGTATCACCCGGAAAAGATAGATTTCTTCAATGACCGTGTTTGGAAACAGTTCATGCATATTGGCTTTGATCACATCTTCCAAAAAAACAAACAAATATTCTGAATTGGCACTTAAGTTTTCAGGAAGGCGCACAAAGCGGGGGAGATTGGCAGGAATTTTTACCCTGGCAAACTTGACTTGTTTACTGTGCTGGACGACAACCGCAAAATTAAGACTGAGGTTTGAGATGTGAGGGAAGGGGTGGACCGGATCGAATGCAAGCGGAGTCAGGACCGGAAAAATTTCTTTTTTAAAATAGCCGGCAAGGTACTTTTTAATCTTGGTTGTGTATTCAGGCAATTCTAAAAATTTGATCGACTCTTCTGCAAGAAGAGGGCGCAGCACCGTGTTCCAGCATTCTCGCTGGCGGTTGACCATTTTGGTGACCATTGCCTGAATCGCCCAAAATGCTTCTGTAGTATTTAATCCGTCAGGTGTGACATTTTCGATTCCTGCACGAATAATTTTTAGGTGGGTCGCGACACGCACCATAAAAAATTCATCCAGGTTGGACCCGACAATGGCCAAAAATTTAACTCGTTCAAGGAGCGGGTGATTTGGATTCAGAGACTCTTCCAAGACTCTCATATTGAATTGACACCAGCTTAATTCCCGGTTGATGTAAAGGGAAGGGTGATCTAAATTTTCAGGGTCACAGTGGCTCCAATCGGTAGGGAATGAAATTTCCGGTGGCTGATTTGTAAGATTGAGTCGGATTTTTTTTATCAGATCTTTTGATTTTCGTTTAAGAATTTCCTTTTTTTTGTTGGGTGACTTTTCCTTTTTCGGCTCTGCTTTTTTCCTTTTTTTAATAGTTAGGCCTTTGTACGCAGCATCTTTTTCTTTTTTTGGAACGATTGCTTTTTTTGGAGTCATTATACTGTCCTGTCAACGTTTCGAATTTGAGGTAGTTGCAACCCGAAACGAAATTTTTTAACGATTGATTTCAATTTGAATCTTAAGAATAATAACATTTTTAGAGCAACATTCTATCCGCAATTCTACGTAGAATTGCGGATAGACGGCTCTGAAAATACGGATTAAAATCGATTCAGCCAATTGTGTTTGATAGTGTCGGTGTTTATCGGACAGGCATGAATCAGTGTCTTGAATTTCTCTGCTTTTCACTATGAATTGGGTTTCGATATGGAACGAGACGCAGTCATGGAGCACACCCCTTTTCCGGCGATGTTCCCGGAGATTCGCGATGAGGCTTTATTCGTCCAGTTTACAGAACAGCTCTTTGACTCCGGGTTTCTATTTGATGATGCAAAAGAAACGGAAATAAAACAGGGGGAGCGTCTCATCCGCGAATTCTACGGGCAGGCAAATGATGTGATCATGCATTATTTGTCGCAAATCCACCTTGAGCATTTTATCCACTATCTTGAAGTGCATCAATGGAAAAAAAAGGAGTTGCGGGAAAAGATTCGTGCAAAAATTTTAAATACTTTTGAACAGTTGAGCTATGGTTCCCACCACTCCTTCAACGTCCGCAGAAATATCCGTCTGGAACTGTTGAAGCTGCATCATCAGACTTTTCACGAGTTTCTTCTTTATATCACAGCATACTATCACTTATGTCTCCACGGGAAAATTGCCGGGTTTGAAGAAGTTCAGTCATCAGATACGGCCCCGCTGCCTGAACCAAAGGCGACGGTGTCTTCTCAGAAACCCCTGATTCCGGAAGCATTTCCCGATGACGAATCGCTTGAGGAACTCGGATCTCTCAACGATTCTGCAAAAGAAGAGGATGAAGCAGATGTTGTCTATGGTGAGGGTGAAATAACTCATAAGGCTTGTCTGGAGTTTATCAGGAATTATCCAGACAGTGCTATAAAATTTCTGTTTCGGCTTGATTTGGATGGGAAAGCACTGCCCCAGAGCATTCTGCAAATATATCGGAATTGGGAAATGCGGGGAATGAAACGAGGGCATGTCAGAACAATCATTCTAAAAACAATGGAATGGGAAAGATTTCCTGTTGATGATACAATACAAGAGCTCGCAAATACGCTGAAAGATCAGATATTCACCTTGAAATAAAAGATCCGGTTCTGGAATGAATTGCCCTGAGTCCTCCATACACTAGGGCCGATACCACTTGATTTCATTTTCAATGATCTCGGCAATTTGTTCTGGACTGTGTTTTTCATTGTTGATCACCAAGTGATAGAGCGTGGTGGTGTTTTGGTAAACATTGGTGAAATTATGAACAAATGCATCTCTTTGTTTTTGTGAGCTTGCAATCAGTTTCCGAGATTCTGTCTCAGACAAATTGAAGGCTTCCATCGTGTACTTGATTCGATATTCCAGGGGAGCGACCAAACGAATATGAATGCAGTTCTTCAAATCTTGAGTGATGATGCCTCCGGCCCTGCCCACGATGATACAGTTGCCCGTCTTGGCAAAATACCGCACCGCTTTTTTGAGATAACTGAAAACTTCGTAAGGTTCTGCTGAATGCTTGCCGGCAAACATGTTCAATGTCGCTTGCCAGATGGGGTGGACGTCGCCGATATTCTGAACATCCTGTTTGGAAAACCCGGAATCTTCCGCGATTTTTTCCAATAGTTTTCGATCCAGAGTGATCCACTTTTCTTCTTCGGATTTTCCAATATTAAGACGTTTCTCCAGAGCCGCTGCAGCGGCATAACCCTGACAACCAAATTCTCTTGACAGAGTCACGCAGGGTGATGATTTTTTCTTTGCCTGATTCTGATTTTTTGCATGCTTGTTCCAGGCGCTTAAGCGGTTTTCAATTCCCTGCGTGATTGTGAAATCAAGTGTCATCTTTCCTCCTCGCTGTTTTAGGTGAATCTTGGCGATTTTATCTCTTTTTCCCAGCGATTCCTATCCGGAAATCTACGTATCAGCCAGCCCGAAAAGTTTAGAAGACGTCACGCAAATATTAGCCGATGGTACTGTAATTGAAGCGACAGAATGAGCCTCCTTTATTGAAGTTTTCGCTTGTAGTCGAAACGTCGGCGGATTTTTCGAGACAAGGATTGGAAAAGCAGAACACAAAAAATTCCCACAATAAAAAAAACGGTTGGTCGGGCATTGTAGTCGGTGTCCCACCATACTTTAAAACGTCGATGCCAATTTTCCATGGTGCTTAAGCGGGGATCCTGCATGCTCCTCAATGTGAGCAAATACGCGACAAGCTGCTTGTTTTCTTCTTCACTCAATTTCGGGTTGGACATGGAGCTTTGAATCGTGTCAAACTTGGGCTCTTCGAGGTGGAGACGCAACCATGAAATTGCTCGTTCTTCCCCTTTCATTTGGCTGATGGTTTCGCGAATTTCACGATATTTGACATGAATTGGATTCTGCGATTCTTCGAGTTCTTCCAATTGTTTTTCATACTCAGAAGATGCCAGACGTTGAGGAAGGCGGTCCATCAATCCGTCAAGGGCAGGACCGGCGGCTCCTCCTTCTCCATGGATGCGGTGACATCCCGTACATTCTTTTTTGGCAAAGAGTTCAACCCCGGAAAGCACGTCGGTATCCGGTACAACTCCTTCCTTGCGGATCAATTTGTAGATGTAAGTATTTCCTTCAAAATCAGGAAAGAAGCCTGAAAAATAAATACCATCGGGACCTTCTGCGACCAGAATCATCAATTGCTGGTAACTGCCTTTGTAGGCAACCAGCGTTTCGGGTCTATCCTGGAGCCCGAATCCAAGTTTCACTTTAAAACTGTTGATGGTGATTTTTCCCTTTTTACTGGGTCCTGCTTCCGTGGTCGTTCCTCCTTGAGCAACCAAAAGACGTTCCTTCCAGTATTGGAAATTTGTGCTCTCGCCCAGGTAGATCATATCTGCAGGAGCAACCGAATCTGACCAGTTCCAAATCCCGCTGTTTCCTCTCATGCTTTCATTGGTCCCGTCCCATAAATAGTTTTTCCCGGGAACAATTTCTCCCAATCGATCACGATTGGGACCATTGTCGGTAAAATAGAGACTATCCCTGTCGTCCAATGCAATTGCAAAAGGATTTCGAAATCCGTATGCGTAAATATAGCTGATCACTGAGTCAGGAGCCAAAGGGTTATAAAACGGATTGTTTCTTGGGGCGCTGCCATCAAGGTTCAATCGCAAAATCTTGCCATTGGGATTGTCAAGACGCTGGGCAAGATGGATGACGTGTCCGTCTCCAACTCCTACATAAAGTTTCCCATCTTTACCGATTTCGCATTTTCCAATTTGATGGGCAGAGGCGGTTTCGTCGTTTTCAAATATTTTCCTGAATTCAATGGAACGTTTGGGCTTGACTGCAAATGCTTTGGTCTCGTGTTCAAATCGGACAATCTTGTTGTAAAACGTGCCCGCTTTTTCATAGACCGAAGTGGCAAAAAGGTAACCGTTTTCCGGGTCCAGGCAGACACCGGTCAAACCCATTTCCGCCGTGGTACTGGGCAATTCGGTTGCAGGCTGAAAGGTATTGATCTTTTCTGCATAGGTTAAAACCGTGCGATCATTCGTCACAACCTTTAAGGTACCGCGGAGCTCGGTTACGTAGTAGAGCGGATCTTTGGGATTAGTTCCCGGCTCTGGAACGAAAGCAATATCAACAGGAAAATGCCAGCCGGTGCTTTCCACTTCAATGGCATGGTCTTTGACGAGGGCTACCCAGTCTTTAGCGCCTTGCGCCCACAAATGAAAAGGGAGCAGCAAGATCGCAAAAAAAACGAACGGGCATAAAAAATTACGGTATGCCTTTCTTTTCATGACAGTTTCTGTCGGATTTCTTCGTGATATCCAACTTCGCATAAAAACCTCAATGTGATTGGAAGTGAATGAGTCTGGTGGTGTATTTTTTATTTTGAATGCACACTGACAATAGAGCCTCTTCTGAGGAAGTTTGTTCAAGAATTTAAGAAAAAGTCTCCGCTAAACTGATGACCTGGCAAAAACTTCGGATAAACGGTACAAGTCGAATATTAAAAATGTGCTGAAAAAAATTTCTGCTCAAACCATTACTTTTTTCGACTCGTTTTTTCTTCCTCTTTTTTCATGAGATAGACCCCCAATCTTTTTTTTGTTGAGAGATCTCCAAAAATGGCAACTTCTTCATTTTTTCCTTTCAATTTGACAGGTCTCAAAAAAAAGAAGGGCTCGGGGTGCGCCAGTTTCCGGTAGGTGGTTCCAGAAATGAGAAGAACTGTCGCATATTGTTTGGTCAGGGACTCAATTCTGGAAGCGACGTTGACGGTATCTCCGATAACTGTGTACTCAAATCGGTCTTCTCCGCCAACCGAACCGGCCAGCACTTCACCGGTATGAATTCCGATTCCTATTTTAATCGGAGTCATCCCTTCTGCAGCCAATTGCTGATTTAATATTTTTAAGGACGAGATCATGTCATGGGCGCAATCCACGGCTTTTTGGGCATGATTCCCCAATTCCGTGGGAGCCCCGAAAACGACCATGACGGCATCCCCGATGAATTTATCGATGACTCCTCCATGACGTTCTACAACACGTTCCCAAACAGAAAAATATCGGTTCAGCAGAGTGAACACCTCTTCCGTCGTTAGCCTTTCAGAAAGACTGGTGAAACTTCGGATATCAGAAAACAATATCGAAACCGTCCGACTGTGTCCCTTAAGGAGTGCCGGATTTTCCATCAGCGTTTTGACAACGGTTTCTCCAACCAAATTGTTGGATAAGCTTTGCAGGTTCCCCTTCAGTTTGAGAAGGTGAAAACGGCTGTAAGCTGTGGCAATTGCCAGAAAAAATCCTCCCAGAATGATGTATAGATGGGTTGTATCATCAAAAAATGCGGGAATGTTGTCGGGAATGCTCATCACGAAACGTGCCTGATGGACCGCCTCGGCACTGACTTTTCCAGATTTGAAGAGTTCCTCGAAGACATGAATTGTATCAAATGAAAAATAAAGGAAACCGAAGATGGAAACGTTAAGAAAAACCGAGAGAACATCCAGCCATTTCACCAGAAAATGCTCTTCTGTTAAATAGAGTGCGAAACATTGGAGGCCGCCTACGCTGATCGAATAAATCCAGAAAAAGAGATGATTTGATTGCAGGAGAAAATCTGCAGGGGCACGGTTTTTTAAAAAAATCTCCGACAACGTGTAAATCAAGGGGGCGACCAGCGAAATAAAAAATCGGGGAAAGATCGAATGGCCGTATTGTGCAAGCAGCAAAGTCTGCAGGATCAACGCAACCAACAATGTCACATGCCCAGCCGTCAGAAAATTGATGAATGTTTCGTCACTGAATTCGAGGATCAGATAGAAGACGGCATATTGCCCTGAATTGAGAAAAAGTTCATTGAAAAAGGCGTTGACTTTATTGCTTTTTAATCCATGAATCGAATCAAGAACCCGCATCTCTTAACCCTGGTCGAAATATGAATCTAGAACTCCGCCAACTTTTTTTGATGGATCTCTAGCATGGCCAAATATGGAGAACGGCACTTTTTACTCGTAATGACTGCCTGGCGTTCCCTCCGGATTACTCATGCCAATTGTTTAATCCTTCACTGTAAAGCAGCTGTGAGTTTTCATCAAAGATGATCGCTTCAGTTTGAGGAAGATGATCAGCAAAAGCAAGTCCTTCTGCAGGGCCCAACACAAAAATGGTGGTGGCAATTGCATCGCAATATGCCATTTTGTTTGCAATCACGGTGACCCCCTGAGTATATTGAACCGGATAGCCGGTTTTGGGGTTGAGAATATGGCCATACCGTTTGCCGTTCAACTCGATGAAACGTTCATAACTGGCACTGGTGCAGAAAGCAGCGTTGCTGACCGGGACATAAAAGCTCATACGGTTTCGATGGGACGGATCTGGAACTCCGATTTTCCAGCTTTTTCCTCCTTTGCTCCCACTGGCAAAAATATCGCCTCCCGCATTCACAAGAAAATTATTGAAATTATATCTCCTGAAAACGTCGACAATAGCCTGAACGATATAGCCCTTTGAAACAGCACCCAGACCAAGCCACATTCCTTTTTTTGGCAAGCGGATTTTACGGGACTGAAAATCAAACTCTATTTTTTTGTATCCCACCAGTTCCAGAGCAGACTGTATGGATTCATCGGAAGGTAATTTTGTGTGAGTGCGATTGTAGTCCCAAAGATTGAGCAGGGGCCGAAATGTAGGGTCAAATGCACCATCACTGCTTTGTGCGACAGACAAAGCAAGCGCAAGCACATTGGCCGTGTCCTCGCTGATCGTCAATTCCTGACGGCCTGCATTTTGGTTGATTCGGCCAATTTCGCTATTTTCCTGATACTCCGAAAGCAGGTCGGTCAAGCGATCCACTTCAAGCAGAGCGGATTTGAATGCGTCCTGGGCTCTGGTTTGTACCGCCTGGTTTTCCCCGGCTTCGTCGATCTGGATGGTCAACGGAGAGGTCATCCTGACCGTTTCCAAACAAATCATTTTGTATTCGTTATGAAATGTGGCGATTGAACAATTGCTCCAATTGTTCGTTTGAAGGTGCTTCAATTCCGCGAAAGAGAATTTCTCCTTCTGCAGAAAGCACCAGAACCATCGGCAGGCTCTGCACTTTCATCCGGGTCGCAAATTTAAAATCATGATCCTCAACATTTGGATAGAGCGGATGGTAGCGTTTGATGAAGTGCCGGGCTGCCTTCGGATCCTCATCTTCGTTGATCCCGACAAATTGAAAGCCTTTGGCAGACCATTTTGTGAACAACTCGTTGATTTGGGACACCTCTTTGCGGCAGGGGATACACCAGTTTGCCCAAAAAACCATCACCAGCCATTTTCCCTTCAGTTCATCTTTTTTGAGCTTTTTCCCCTCCAGTGTGTCCAAAGGAAACAATTCAGGAAAAGAGGCTGCAGAAATATTTCCGGCCGTGGTGAAAAGCAAGAGGGTCAGGCCCGTGCAAAAGGCCAGCATTCGGGATTTCGTTTTCATTAGAGTTCCATTTCTTTTTCAAAATGTTGTAATAGCGCTCAAACCGCCTGCATTCCCCCGCAATCCGTTTGATCGCTGGTAATTTCCAAAATAAATTCCAAATCTTAGATCGACTTCCGAGATTGCGGTGATCCAAGCGGCATCCAATGCGTTGTAGAAACTGTTCAAATCTTCCAGATCACTGTCACTGGTTGCATATTGCTCGGTGCCATCAAATTGCTTTTTCCAGTATTTTAATCCCCGTTGTGCGTGATAACGCAAATGAGCACCCACTTCAAAAGTCCCGAAAAGTTCGTGAAACAACCGTCCTTGCAGAGTGTGGGCCTGGACACCCCAATCATCATTGTAGAAACGGTAAATCAGATGATAGGCGCTCTGTTCTGCAAAATGCTGGTTGTATTGGCTTCTCAATGCCCAGCGGTTGCGGAAATCAGGGAGTCGCTCCACTTGTCTTAATTCGTCACGAACAGCGACAGAATTGAGAGGGCGGGAGAGCAGACCGTCCTGACGGGCCCACTGCAGAGAGACATTGAGCAGTGACTTGCGCGTGAGAATCTGGGTGGCGGATACGGCGAAATTGAGGGTTTCTTTCCTTTCTTCTCCACGTGCAGCATCAGAGGTGATTGGGTAGGTCTTCACCCGGTCGTTCAAGACTGATATTTGTAAAGCCAGGACAAAATTTCTATCCAGGAATTCTTTTGTGACACCCAACGATCCTCCCTGGGATCGGTAGTCATATTCGTGACTGTTGGAAATTCCCAGGTTCAGCATCAGGCGATCGCCGCTCAAGTTGGAACTGGGAGTAAAGGAAACATTAAAATTTTGTTGGGAACGTCGATCAAATCCCGATGCTCCGCTCGCTGAATCCACTTCGTCGGCGCTTTCGCTGGCTACTGAAATCGCATCAGTGTCTGCTGTGGCGCTGAGACTCCATCGCTTTCCGAGAGTCGTGTTTATAACAGCAATCGGTTCCACAATGGTCGAATCCTCCATCCCGTTAAAAGTCTGCAGGCCCTTTCCCCCGCTTTGCCGCCACTGAAATGCATGGACCTGAACAGCATCTCTTTGATCTTGCGCCAGCGAGGCAGATGATATGGCCAGAAATCCCGCTACCCCAACCGCATTGCGGCTTTGTCTCAATAGTTTTTGAATTCGCCTTTGCAGCAACCATCTCAGCCGATTTTGGAAGGCATGCAGAAGGCGTCTTAACAGTTTATTCGCCCCTCTTCTCTGTCGCCGGCTTTTTTGTGGAGTTCGGATTTCTGCTCCGGCTTCAACTAGTTGCACCCGCATCCTCCTCCCGCCGTGGCCCCTTTACCGCCAGCGGCTGCTTCTCGGGAATCGAATATTTTGTCTTCGAAAGATTCCCTGACAGGATCAGGGCTCAATTGCATAAATCGATGAGAGAGATAACGGCGTTCGATAGGGCGCACATTACGACAACTGCTCAGTACCATAATCAAACCAAAACATATCAATAAACTTCCTGTAATTTTTATTGAATTCAGCAATTTTCACTCCTTTGTATTGATTGAATTTTCAAAAAACCTTTCTTTTACATTCTGAAAATAGCACGGTTTTTATTGGGAAGCATCAGCTTAATAACGTGTGCCTGCATTGGGGAAATATGATGAAATAACAGGGTATTTCAGAAAACCAAAATTGCGCCCAATTCATTTTTTGCATTTTTATAAAAACCGAATTGTAGTGGCACTTCAAGGACAAATTTGGGATGAGATCCACACCCTGGAAGGAGAAGAATCCTCTGAGTTATGACATTCATTGCAACTGCCGTTGCTTGGTTTTGCGATCATGCTCATTTCGACATTTTGATAACTCATGATGATCATATATGGCGTCGACAGAGGACGTTTGGAGTAGAAGTTACCCTTTGAATCGGAAGTCAATTGAGTTTGTAGTTTTCCTGAATAATCCAGTACCCCAATGGAAACTCCCGCCAAGACTTTCTTTCCATCAAGCGCATCATAAACGGTTCCCGCAACGCTGAATATTTCATCATTCCCACTGCTACCCAGTTGATGGCAGCTCATGCAGTCTTCTCCGCTATGGTGGGATTCATCGTCGTCATTGACATCACTCTCATACTCTGAATCATTCTCCTCATCTGCGTAAATTTGATCATCGCCGTCATCGTAATGACTTTCATTGTTATCTTCATCATCCCCCAAATCCGAATCAGACAATGAACGATTGCAGGATGCGTTTCCTGTTTCAGACGAATTGGATACTGTCACGATGGTAGTTTCGACATTCGAAGTGATCCCTGCGGTATCAAGAGTTGTGCTTGTCGGGTTAGCGCTTTCTGATTTGAGGAATAAAATGTAATCACTCAGATCCAAAAGTTGCTGCTCATCCAAAGGAGTCGGCATATTATTGTATGCTTCGCTGGTCCACATGCGCTGCAATGTGCTTTCTAATTGTTGTCCGCTTTGTTTTGATTGGGTTAAATCTGGACCAAATGGATTCGAATTTCCGGTGCCATTGTTTCCATGACATGAGACGCAGTTATATTTACTGGCAGTGGAAGAGTAATACAAACTGCCACGTTTGAGAACCGGAGCTGACTGATCAAGAGTCCCGCTAATATTTGTTTCTTCAGGAAAAATGTTTTTGGAAAGTTCTGCATCACTGCAGCCGATTATCATTCCTGTCAGAATAAGAGCAATTGCGGATCCTGTATTTCTTTCTGCTTTGAGTCTCATATGTATCCCCTCGAAGAAATTGTCAGCTCTCATGTAAATTTTTGAGTTTCATAACAACAGAAATTGATCGGTAAGTGTGAAGTTCAAAAAAACATCACGTTGCAGTTGTGTTGGACTGTTTAATCGTCATGATCATCATCATCTTTTTCTTCATGGTGCTCCCGGGTTTCTCCGCGTTTGCGGGATTTGCGATTTGTCGAGCGGTTTTCTTTTGAAGATTTGGAGCGCCAGGCCCGTTCGGCTTCATGCTCATCGCCGCTGCGGTGACATTCAGCACAGTTTTCAAAGTTGCTGATCCCTTCCTTGAGGTGTTCTCTTCTTATTTTTGAAGCACTGTGTTCATGGCACTCGTAACAGGTGTACTGCTGGAAGTTCTGATCGAGGTGGCAGGACTCACAGTTGTCTTTGTGATCTGAATCAAATCGAAAATATTGAGTGTGATCAAAGCTTGCAGGGATCCATTTTGTTTGGAAATGACATTGACTGCAATTGTCTTTACTGCCTTGATGAAGATTGTCCTCTGGACTCAGGTGGCAGGACCTGCATTGGTCCCTCAGTGAAGCCTTTATCAAGTCATGGGAAAAGGTTAAGATGTGTTGATCTGTATTGATTCCCTGGTGGTCGGTATGGCAGGCCGTGCAATCCTCTTCCAGCAAATTTTGATGAAAGGAGATATTTCCATTTCTTTCCTTTTGGATTAGGACCCCGGTGCTCGTCTTCAGGCCAATTTGATCAACGGTATGGCAGAATGCGCATTTTTCCGCAGGGATTCCTGAGAAGAAAGTATGGCAGGAAAAACATTCTGTTTTCAATTTCTGGTGACCTTTGCTCAATTCTCCTGGATTGAGCATCAAATGGGGATATTGGATTGCCAGCAGTAGACAGGTGCTCAATCCAATCAGTAGGATGGGGTATAGAAATTTGTTTTTCATCGCCACTGCCAAAAAAGGAATATACTGAAAATGTGTATCAGTGAAAGAATGGCAAAAACGAGGGTCACTGGATAATGAACTGCCCGCCACTTTTTCATCAAGTCCACCGTGAGCGCATCCCAAAACAAAGATTTTCCTACTTCTTCTTGCGAGATTCCCTGAGCCAGCAACTCCTTTTTCCGGGATGAAAGCTGCTGGTTCGATTTTTTTAAAAGGTATTTTCCTGTCAAACCGCTGATGACACTAACAAGCATTGCGGCAATCGCCAGCCAGGGAAGAAGTGCTTTAAAATGTATTCCTCCGTGCACCAGAATCATCAACGACCCAAGCCAGGTACAAAATTCATGGAATTTTAATAATGATTTGAGAGATCCTGACTGAAGCCACTTCCGTTTTCTCAAAGAATAGACAAAGGAGACCAGTATGAGCAAAGTGCCCGCGATCCCCAGGTATCGTCCGACCCAGACCATCGCCAACTGGTGCAGGAAAAAATCCACAACGATTGTAGTGAGAATCAGCAAAGTGAACATCGAAAGGAAAGGAATCACTTCTTTAAAAAATAGCGATCTTACCATGCTCTTTTCTAACCAGATAAGGGGGAGAATAGTTTGTTTCCAGTGCTTCAATCTATTTAAAATTCACTCATGTTAGACAGAAGCTGTTTTAAACGCAATCCGTCAAATGACATGATTTCAACAATTTTGAAGTTTCTATCGAATTTTTATTAAAAAAAACCACTCAACAATTTTTTTTTTTGATCATACAGAATTGAAGTCTTTGGTTTGAAAATAGAGGCTCTGTTGTGAGGAAAACTATACGGTTAGAGCACAACGTTGAATTGTGAGGAAGTAGATGATCCGGGGGGGAAGATGAGGAATCGATAAATTCAGTGAATGGTGTTGTGCAGTCCAACTCGCTGAATGATTTCGATACCAAGGAGTGATGATTGGGCGAAAAGTCCGATCCCCGAGAATTTTCTTTGTCCTGTTTCCCAAAAGAAACCTTATCCAGGAAGATAGTTCAAAACGCTTTGCGAAATCCAACAGATACGATTTTTCCGCTGAGATGGATATTGGCAAGGATGTTTTTTTCAATACTTTGATCCGTCAGCTTTGCTTCAAGCCAGGACTCGGTCATCCATTTAAATGGAAAGAGCAAACCGATTTCCCAATACACGCCGCCTGTCAGATCTGGTGATTGGAGGGTTTTGGATTGGTCCCCTTCATTTTCCAGAACTTCTGAAATATGCAATAAACTGATCCCTGCTCCAATTAGCGGTTCGATCAGGCCTGTTTCCAATTCATTGTCTGGAAAACGTTTTACAAAACCCATACGGACTGAGAGAAGATCCACATAACTCTCAAGGTCAAGTAGTTTGCTTTTGAGCTGCAAAATCGTTCCGGTCACTGTCCAGTCAAATGACGGACGGTAGGGAACTCCAAGACGGAGCGAGAATACTGGTGATGCCTCGAATAAATCGCGTACTATACCGTCATCCGGATCAAAGCGCCCGATGGAACCCGTCAGATTGTATGCGTGAGCGGAAGAAAGCAGAGAGATAATCCAGACTAAAATGACCCCTGTTAAGGAAACCGTTCGAACAAAACGAAAGGTATTATATAAAAATTTCGACTTCATCGCGGATCCTTCCAAATAAATCAAAAATTTTTACGATTAGCTTTTCTTCCAGAACAGAAATCTGGGCAAAATGAAAAAAGGCATTTTTGCCTGCCCCCTGAAAGAGCGGCGAACCGGAAGAGCCTGTGATGATGTATTGAATTCCATCTTTTTCATATCGGGAGTAGCTGTGTTCGTGTCCGGAAAAAACGAGTGGAACTTTGAATTTGACCATCATTTGATGCAAGGCTTCATAATTGGAGAGAGGTTCATCCTTATGATGATTCTGGGGAAAAAGAGGGCGATGGACAAAAACTGCAATATACCGGTTTTGTCGCTCGTCTATGGCTGAAAGCTGTGTTTTCAGCCAATTCATTTGAGTTTCTCCCGGTGATTTTTCAGAGTGCTCAAGTTCTTCACTATTGAGAAAAATACACAAACATGTTTTGATTAATTTGCTGTAGTACCCTTTCGTCGAAACTTGAGGGAAAACGGAACGCAGGCGTTCCAAACTTTCTTCATCATCAACATCATGGTTGCCGATAACGGGATAGAAGGGCTTTCCCAGGAGCGGTCTGGAAATTGCCTCAAAAATGGGCCATTCTCCTCCTTTTTCCGGATCGGAGATCATATCACCGATGTGGACGTTAAATGCAGGGATTCCTGCCGTCAACGCTATGGTGACAAAAGATGCATAGACCGAATTTCCACCCCGGCTGTCGCCAAACACATTGAAATGATACTGAGTCCCCTTCGGGGGAGGGTCAGCTTTCGTGATCGTATTGTCGGTGCAGCTGAAGAAAAAAGCAGAGCAAAGAAAAATGAACAGCAGGAGAACGTTTCGTTTTTTCATGGGAAATTCTGGAGTTGAGAACTCAACTTTCTGCTCAAAATTTGTGCAGATTGTTCGGTTTCATTTTGTGTACATTGACCCTGATGCAGAAAAGTGTGACTTTTAAGCAGATTCTAATTCGATTGTCGCCTTTAAAAAAACAAATACTAAAAAGGGAAACTTTGCTAAAGTGACCAGTCACTCAACAATCCGAACATTAAAAAATGCGTCTAGTTCGATTCTTTTCACTGTAGCATATTGATTCTTTTCATGGCCAGCAACTATTGTTCTGAAGGCATGATCTTTCAGCATTTCCAAAAATCCGTATGATTCGACGTTTTATTCGTAGCTATGAGATCAATTGGGAAATCCAAATTCGCTTGATTTTCGCTGCGGTCCTTGCGGCGATCATGGGTTTGGTCCTGGATATGTTTTCCGACTATTTTGGATGGTACAATCTCTCCCATTTTGTGATAGAAGGATTTGCTGTAGTCTTGTTGATTTCATTGCTGTTCTATCTCTTGCGTCTTCTGATTCAGCTCCGCTGGGAGGCTGTCAGTTGGGAAAGAAGGGCCAATAATGCGGAATCGGATGCGGACAAATGGAAGCAGGAAATTCAAGAGATCGGGAAAGGGCTTGCCAATGCCATTGACCAGCAGTTTGAAAAATGGAAATTCACCAAGGCAGAAAAAGAAATTGGAATTCTGATGCTGAAGGGAATGATATTCAAAGAAATTGCCCAGATCCGCTCAACGAGTGAGAGAACAGTCAGGCAGCAAGCCCTGGAAATTTACCGGAAGTCTTCTGTAAGCGGCAGGAACGAGTTTTCAGCTTATTTCCTGGAAGATTTACTGTTTCCGTTGGAAGCAGAATAGCCAATTTACTGCAGTTTTTCTTTACACCTTGCTATCCGCTTCAGGAGTTCAGCCCGGCACTCAAATCAGGATCTCAAGCTAAAAATAAAAAATTGTAAACCGTCGGCCTGCGTCTGGAATAAATCCGTGGGTCATGCATATTTTTTAAATCTAATTTTTGATCAATTGAAACAAGCAAACGTCAATACAAAGGGAAGTGATGAAAATCAAACACAGTCTGGCACTGATCACCTCTTTCATAGGGATAACTGCCGTCATTTTGGGGACTTTTCTTTTTTACCAGTTGAATACGATAAACCTCCTTTCCGATACCATCCAGGAGGAGTCTTCAAAATTCGAAATCAAGGCTTTGAATTTAAAAATTGATGTGATTCAGGTGCAGCAGTGGCTCACGGATATTTCTGCAACTCGCGCAGCAGAAGGATTTGATGATGGTTTTAAAGAAGCAGAAATTCATGCTCAATCGTTTCTCAGAAACATTAAGGAATTTGAAGAGTTGTACCGTCGCCACAATGATACCAAAAAATTGCAGGAATTGAAAAGCATGCGGATAGCGTTCGATCAGTATTATGAAACAGGAAAACAGATGGCCCGCACCTATATTGAAGGAGGGCCCACCGAAGGAAATCGGTTTATGGGAACCTTTGACGCCGCAGCAGAAGCAATGCAGGAGAAAATGTCTGTATTTCTTCAATTCCATGAAAATCAACTCGCCATGCATACAGGGAAAATTAGCCAGAAAATCGATTTTCTTCAAATTGTCTCGACAATTGCCTTTGCTGCTTTTGTGAGTGTTGTGCTCATCACAATGCATTTATTGTGGAAACACCTGCACCGTCAACTTGGGGAGGAACCCGCCGTAGTTGCTGCAATTGCCAGTAATATTGCTGAACGAAAACTGACGTTTAAATTTGATGAAAAAAGCATCAGCAACGGGCTGTATCATGATATGTACCGAATGACTCTCAGTTTGAAGAAGGTCATTTTCGAGAGTCAGACAATCTCAAAAAATGTCAGCAACTACAGCGCCCAGATCTCGGATTCCAGCCAATCCCTGGCCATGGGGGCGACACGGCAGGCCAGTGCTGTTGAAGAGATTGGATCCACTGCTACCGAAATATCCTCGCAGTCAGAGCAAAATACAGAAAATGCAAGACAAGCAAAAACCCTGGTGGATTCGGTGCAGAAAAATGCCGGCACCGGGGAAAAATACATGGAAGAAATGGTGAATGCCATGGCGGATATCGATTTGACGAGTCAGAATATCTCTAAAGTTATTAAGACGATTGATGAAATTGCTTTTCAGACGAACCTGCTTGCCCTCAATGCTGCCGTGGAAGCAGCCCGGGCAGGAATTCACGGGAAAGGATTTGCAGTTGTCGCTAATGAAGTCAGAAATCTTGCTGTCCGCAGCGCAGAGGCTGCTAAAGAGACCGAACAAATGATCAATGAATCCATCGGCAGAATAAGGCAGGGAATCGAAGTGGCCAATAATACTGCGGATGCCATTGCAACGATTATCAACGGCGTTTCAAAAGTATCCCGGATTGTCAGTGAAATATCCAATGCCAGCGCTGAGCAAAATACCGGGATTTCTCAAATCAATCAGGGGATCAGCCAAATTGAACAGGTAACTCATCAAAATACTGCCGTTTCTGAGCAAAACGCAACAGCCGCCTCGGAACTGAGCAATTTGGCAAAAAATCTCTATAATTTACTTTGTCAGTTTCAGTTGGATGAAGAACTTTCCACGGCAGGGGGGAACTCATCGGAAGACGGGGCCAATGCCCTGGTTCTATCAGAGCAGAAAGGATGGGATTGAAAGAACTGCAATGTCCTGCCCTAGAGCCCCAGATCTTTTTTTACCTCAATGAAACTTGCCAGTGCCTGTTCTAAATCCTGCCGACTGTGGGCTGCAGAGATTTGAGTGCGGATCCGGGCTTTCCCTTTGGGAACCACTGGAAAAGAAAAGGCAATCACATAGATCCCTTTCTTCAGAATTTTATCTGCAAAGGCAACTGCTTTGGCAGCATCATAGAGCATCACCGGAATAATTGGATGTTCTCCGGGGAGCAGATCGAATCCTCCTTCAGTCAAACCTTTGCGAAAGTATTTTGCGTTTTCAGTCAGCTGATCCCGGAGCGCAGTAGAACCGGTCAAAAGGTCCAGGGCTTTGATCGCTCCCGCTACAACAGGCGGCGCCACTGTATTGGAAAACAAGTATGGCCGGGATCTCTGCCGCAGCATTTCGATGATTTCTTTTTTCCCGCTGGTGTAGCCTCCACTGGCTCCCCCTAGTGCTTTTCCCAGCGTGCCGGTGATTAAATCGACGCGGTCCATGCAATTACGAAACTCGTGAGTTCCTCTTCCCTGGTTCCCGACAAAACCGGTTGCATGGCAATCGTCAAAATGGACCAATGCTTCATATTTTTCTGCTAATTCACATATCCGGTCCAACTGAGCGATGGTGCCATCCATTGAAAAAACTCCATCTGTGGTAATCAGCTTGAAACGGGCACCGGAAGAAACTGCGCTTTTCAATTGCTGCTCCAGGTCATTCATATCATTGTTTTTGTAACGAAACCGTTTTGCCTTGCACAAGCGAATTCCGTCGATGATGCTGGCATGATTGAGTTCATCTGAAATGACAGCATCTTCAGGATTCAAGACGCTTTCGAAAAGACCGCCGTTGGCATCAAAACAAGAAGGATATAAAATGGTATCTTCCGTCTTTAAAAATTCACTGAGGCGTTTTTCCAGATTTTTGTGAATGGTCTGGGTACCACAGATAAAACGAACAGAAGCCATCCCGTAACCCCATTCCTTCAGCCCTTGCTGGGCTGCGGCATTGACTTCCGGATGCTGAGCCAGACCCAGATAATTGTTGGCGCACATGTTCAGTACCATTCCTCCCGGCGGAACGGCAATACGGGTGTTTTGCGGGGAATCAATAATCCGCTCATGTTTGTACAATCCTGCGTCTTCAATCGCCTTCAGTTCATTTTGAAAATATTCTTTGATGCGGCCATACATAAAGGTTCTCCTTTCTGATTTGTAGGACGGGCGCGTTTACCATTTTAGAATCACTTTGCCTGCTTCTCCGGAACTCATGACGTCGAAGCCTGCCTGGAATTCTGTATAGTGAAACCGATGAGTAATCACGGGCATCAAATCGAGTCCTGTCTCTATCATCACTGACATTTTATACCAGGTTTCATACATTTCCCGTCCGTAGATCCCTTTGATGGTAAGCATATTAAAAATCACAAGGTTCCAGTCAATGGCCATCTCCTGGCCTGGAATTCCGAGCATCGCAATTTTTCCTCCGTGGCACATATTCTTCAGCATATCTTGGAAAGCTTCCGGGTTGCCTGACATTTCCAAACCGACGTCAAATCCTTCCTGCATTCCCAACTCGTTTTGGATCTCTCCAAGGTTTTCACTGCGGACATCTACGGTTCGGGAAGCTCCCAGCTTTTTTGCCAATTCCAGGCGCTTCGGATTGAGATCCGTTACCACTATATGCCGTGCCCCTGCGTGTCTGCATATTGCAGCTGCCATAACTCCGATAGGACCTGCGCCGGTAATGAGAATATCTTCGCCAATCAAATCAAACTGCAAAGCGGTATGCATTGCGTTTCCAAACGGATCAAAGATTGCGGCGACATCAAGATCGATGCCCGGTCGATGTTCCCAAATATTGGACATGGGCAGCACCATGTATTCGGCAAATGCGCCAGGCCGGTTTACCCCAACACCGCTGGTATGGGCGCACAAGTGTCGTCGCCCTGCCATGCAGTTTCGGCAGCGTCCGCAAACTACATGCCCCTCTCCTGAAACAATTTCGCCTTTGTGAAAATCATTGACATTCGACCCCAGTGCAATAATTTCCCCGACAAACTCATGGCCGACCACCATTGGAACCGGAATTGTTTTTTGTGCCCAGGCATCCCAATTGTAAATATGCACATCGGTTCCGCAAATCGCGGTGCGGTCGACTTTGATCATAACTTCATTGATTCCCATTTCAGGGACGGGAACCTCTTCCAGCCAAATGCCCTTTTCCGCCTTTGATTTGACTAATGCTTTCATCTTTTTCATGAAATGGCCTCTAAGAAAATCGATGGAGTGAAGGTCTGCTTTACTGCTCCCGATTGGTTTGGAGTTCCTCTTCAGGACTTCAATCGGACTTCCTTTTTTGCAGAGTCTCTGTCTGTCGGAACTTTTCCGTCAAGTCCCCCCAGGGCGATCGGTATTTTTTCAAAACAATGAAGAAAACACAAGGCATTGCAGGATGTCATCTCAGCTTGCTGCTCAACGCGAATGAAGAATCAGCATACAAATTCCGGTCGTGTGTCTTTCATTGATTGATCAGGAGTTCTCTTGAATGAAAGCAATAAAGAATTGGTTAAAACTCGGCAAAGCACGATTCTACGTAAATTTGCGGATAGACGGGAAACCCGTTCCATAATAAAATTATCGTGAATATAATATTGTCTGCAAGCATAGTGAATACCGGAGGAGTTATGAAAAAACGAATAATAGTGCCGATTGATTACAGCGAAGTGAGCAAAGAGGTAGTAAAATTTGCAGATGACTACGCCCAAAAAACCAATGCCAACCTCTATTTTCTTCACATCGAACCTCACCACATGCTTGAATTAGAAGGAGACCAATCCTCCTTGCTCAACCATTTTGACCACTATTTGAAACAGTTCAAGATCGTTTCCAACTATCAGATTTCCGTCGAATTCGGGGTGCCCTATCTTGAAATAGTGGAACTTTCAAAAACTCTTAATCCTGAACTGATCATTATGGCGGCACATTCACACACGCTGCTGGGTCGACTCTTTCTGGGGAGCAATACTGATTATGTTATTCATCATTGCGGCGGACCGGTTTATGTCTATCGAAAACCGCTTCCCGAGCTGGAAAACAAGATTATCGTTCCGATTGACTATACAGAAGTCAATAAAAACGTGATTGAGCTGGCCGATATTTGGGCACAGGAGACCGGTGCTGAACTTTATTTTATTCATACCGATCCAGTCCCTGAAAGTCTTGGGGATCGATCCGTTTTGGAAAACGCGTACCGTCAGGGGAAATTGGAATTGAATGCCAATGAAATGCTTGTCAGGAAGCGTGAAGGAGATATCGCCGCACTTCAGAAGGGATTTGAACTCTATTTGGACGAACTGGAACTGAAGTCCGCATTTCACAGAGTCTTCGAAATAGGAAAACCCTACCTTGAGATTCAGGCGTTGCAGCAGCGAACGAAAGCCAGATTGATCATGATGGCTGCTCATTCACACACTTTGCTCAACCGACTTTTTGTGGGCAGCAATACGGATTATCTGATGCATCATTTGGACTGCCCCCTGTTTATTTACAAAGAAAACGCTTGAAAAAAGCAGAGGGTCGATTCTGGGCTTTTAAAGCCGGAGAGGATACGGTCCCCAGAATCGATTAGATCATCATCATTGTTCTTTTGCAGGACAGTGGACTGATTGACCTGTACTAAGATGCTTTATTTTCTATACTGATTGTGACAGCTGATGCACATGGTCACGACGTGACCAAAATGGGTCGATGCAACTGGCCTTAAAAAGTTATTGGGTGTGCCTCCTGCCTGTTTCTCTTCAAGAATATTTCGAACAATGACCCCCAAATTGTCCACATGCCCTTTCAATTGAGTTGCATAGGCCTTGAACTGCTTATGGTCAAGCGATGTTTTTGTCGGATCAAGTTCGAGGATCATATCAGCGTGTGCGCTAATTAAATCGACACTTTTCAATGTCTGATCGTAATTTTTGTCAATTAAAAGGTTGGTCAGGATCCCTGTTACTCTTGCGTAGTTGTCGCTCATCAGTTCTTTTAATTCGCTACGCTCCTGGGCAAATACCATTGACCCGCCTAAAAGCAGAGCGTGCGCAAACAAACTCAACGCTAAAAGACCCATTCGTTTTTTCATACCCTCTCCTTGAGATTGAAAGTGAAAGAAAAAAACTCTTCCCGCACCGTTGATGAAATAACCAGATCACTCGAAACCTGCAGGAAAAGTTGTTGTTTTTTACCATGATAATCCAATTTTGATTTATGTCTATCCGTAATTATACGTATTGAGAAAATTTATTAAAACGAAGATTTTAAGGCATTGTTTATTCTTCAAAAAATTCAGAAGTAAACGCCTTTTGCCTTGGCCAATTCAGTCGACCGGACCTGTTCTTTAGAAACTGCCTGAGCGACGGCTTTTGCTGCTTTGATGACGTCATTCATACCGATTCCTTCCCAGCCAAATCCGCAAATGTGCAGTCCAGGATGCTCCAATTCCAAGGTATTTCTCCATTTCTGCAATTTCAGATGCCCTCGTTCAAGTTGGGGAATCCCATAGTTGGGCCGCAGTATTTTTGTAAAACAGGGTGCTTCAGGAAGCTTAATCAATTGGCGAAGATCCTCATATGTTCTTTCAACAAGTTCATTGTCTTCCAGGTCCAGCTTTTGCGGATGTCTGCGACCTCCGACCAATGCTTCCAAAAGTACGGTCTTTTCCGGAGCGCGGCCAGGGAACATGTGGGTAGAAAAAAGAGCACCCAGGGCAAATCGCTGTTCTTTGTCTGGAGCCAGGTAGCCAAAACCAAAGGGAATGGCCGCAGATTCTCCAAAGCCCATCACCACGTTGATGATCCGGGCTTCCGGAATCGAAGGGACAGGGGGAGAATTTATTGAATGAAGCAGGGAGAGGCTCTGATTGACCTGCAGTGCCAATACCAGCTGTTTGGCCTGCACCCACTTTTTACCGGTATATATTTTCCATCCGGACTGATCTTTCGCGAGTTCTAAAATGGGGCTATTTAGATAAATATTTTTTTCTTTACTCAATGTTTCAATTATCTGCTCCATTCCCTTCTTGAAACTGATCATGGATGGCAAGCCTCGTCCTTCGTTCTGTTTTTTCATTTTAAGCATGGCCTTAAAGACAGAGCCTGTTTCCTGTTCCAGGCGGCGGATCCCCGGCATCACGGCATCGATGCTCAGTTTTTCAATATCACCTGCATAGGTTCCTGTGAACACGGCATCTGCTAATGGAAGAACAGCCTTGCCGAATCTGCGGGATACCCATTCCGCAACCGTTTGCTCTTCAGCAGAAGGCGCCGTCCAAAGATCAGCAAGCGCTCTCAGTTTTCCATGGAAAGGCATGATTTGGCTTTTGATAATATCGGGAGGACGCTGGGGAACGGGAATAAGTTTTCCCTTTAGGCAAAGATAACGGATGAATCGTTTAAGGGGTGCCTCCTGCATCTCATCCGCCAAATCCAAATCGGCCAGGAGTTCCCGGCTTTCAGGAGTATTGTCCAGAAAACCATGAGGTCCCCATTCGGCAAGAAAACCTTCGTCTCTCATGCTTTGAACTGCACCTCCGGAGCGGGGAGATTTTTCAAATAGTCTGACTTGGAGTTCCGGCGAGAGTTTTTTGAGAAACTCGGCTACACATAAACCGGAAAGTCCGGCTCCCACGATCGCGACATCAATATATTCAGATTTCATCTGGTTCCGTTTTCTGATAAAGAGCAGACCCCTGCAACGACTTTTTGGTTGGGCAGAAAGGATCCGTGGAGATGGTCTTTTTTTTAATCATTTGAGAGGAAGTCGCAAGCCCAACTTGCTTTTTTATGATTTTGCACAAGATCTTTGCCCGGGCATGCGCGGTACAGAAAATGCCTGTGTGGTGCTGCTGTTTCTTTCCCTGAGATTTGTCAGTGTTTTCTTCACAGCAGAGGCATTGTTTAAGCATTTGACCATCGAAACACGTACACGCTCTTTTCTGTTGGGATCAACTCAATGCCATCGTTCTTGATAAGGAGGTGGAAATGTGATAGCCGAATATGAAATTGTATTGAATTCTGTCTGCAGAAAATCTGGACCATTCTAAAGGAAGTGAAGGGAGTGTTATGATTCGAATATCTTTAAATTGGATTTGCTGTATGCTTTCGGCCAGCATTTTCTTTTTGTTCGCAGCCAATTTTTTGAAGGCCGGGACTCTTTTTATTACCAATCAGGGGTCGGGAGATCTGACAGTCTTTGACGATGCCGCTTTTAAAGTTCAAAGTCTGATTCCAATTGGGCCCCAGCCCTGGGGTGGTGCCGTCACTCCCGATCGTAAAACAGGATGCGTCTCCTACAGGGGAGGCCTGGCTATTTTGGATTTCACCAAACGAGAAGTGGTTCGGCACGTGATGCTGGAGGGTCAGGGGATGGGGGTCGCGATTTCTCCCAACGGGAAAACATGTTATGTGGCAGTCAATGGATACGGTGATGATCGCCTGCTTGCAATCAATCAGCGCACTGGTGGAGTGGAAGGAGAAGTTCTGATCAATGCACGTGCCTTTGGAGTTTATATCTCACCAGACAGTCGCAGGCTGTATGTTCCTGAGCACGGCGGAAGTTCGCTTTCTGTGATAGATACTTCTACCTTCTCATTGTTCCGCCGCATCCCTCTCAATCCCTATGGTGAAAACTCGTATGCCCGCGCTCACTATCTGGCCATGAGTTCTGACGGGAGAGCGCTCTACTTGCCCTTTGAAGGACGAGTTCTGATGGAAATTGAAACCGGGACATTGACCGAGTCGATCCATCCTCTCGATATCCATGCTCACCAGCATGGGCTTGCCATCTCTCCTGATGGCAGAAAAATTTACCTGGCCAACAATGTATTGGGAGGAGACGGGTCGCTTTCGGAGATTGACCGTTCCACTATGAAAGAACTCCGGCGTTTCCCATTGGACCGGCATCATGAGCAGGTGCTGGTCGATTCAGAGGGGCGCCATGTCTATCTTACGGGAGGCTTTGTGATGGGGCACCGGGCCCACAATAAATTGACCGTGGTGAATTTGAAGAACGGAAAAGCAATCTACCTTGAAACGGGCGGGGAACTGCCTTTTGCGCTTTTTAGGTCGCCGTGAAATCAGCCCATTTGGGTAAAAAGAAACGAATTTTTCTGACTAGTAGAAATCAGGAAACATGATTTCATCGAGAAGCTCTGTTAACTTCAAGGAATATTTTTTCAAAATTTTGCTGTTCTGGGACTGCTCCTTTTGAGTCGATGAGAAGGGAATCATACTGCTCAAAGCACCTCTCACTTCGCTATTTCGATCCAATATCGGCACACCCATGCTGCACAAGCCGATTTTGTGTTCTTCAAAATCCAACGAAAACCCGCGTTTTTTTGTTTCTTTCAATATTTCCGTTAGTTTGACTTTGGAAGTGACAGTTCGTTTGGTGAAAGGCAGCAGTTCTACGGATTCAAAGTATTCTGCAATTTCTGCAGGAGAAAGAAATGCCAGTATCGCGCGTCCCAGAGCTGTTGGATATAACGCGAATTCTGTGCCGATCCTGGGGATCGAAAGCTCAGTATGATAAGGACCGGCTTTGTTGATACACAAACCTAGATTGCGTTCCCGAATTGCGATATGTACCGAAGAACCGATTTCTTCACTCAGCTGCTTCAAAACAGGAGTCGTGAATTCGATAATTGAATTGCTTTTTAAAACGGTGAAGCCGAGTTTTACAATTTTAAATGTCGTTTTGAATTTGCCGGTCTCCTTGTCTTTGACGAGAAATCCTTCTTGAATAAAACTCTTCGTATAATTGTGAGCAGCAGGAACCGAGATTCCAAGGTGGGGAGCAATTTCAGGGAGTCGCAGTCCCGAAGGACTGTTCGAGATCAATTCAAGTAATGAGAGTGTTTTCTGAATAGAATTCATTATTTAGAGTATCCTCTGCATGGCATCACGTTCGATCAAAACCGCAATCATAGTCTAGTCCAAAAAAAAAGTACAGGGCGATCTCGGCCAAATTTACCGGTATAAAATTTTTGTTGACAATTGCTTTTTGAAAAGTGATATTTGAGTAACAGTTAAGACCATTAAATAATAATTAATGCGGAGATATTATGAGCGAGTTAATTTTAAAGACACGACAGGATATAGAAGACATTGTCCGGGGTTTTACTTTTTATGCCACCGGAGGGGGAGGGCTTCCCAAAAACGGACTGCAATCGTTAATGAGTGAATTCGACGCAGGCCGGGAAATTATTCTCAGTGATGTCGATTCTCTTCCTGATGATGCCGTCACGGCCTGTCCTTTTTTAATGGGTTCCATTGCGCCCCATACCGTTGAAGTTTTAAAAGAGATGCAGGGATTCGGGTTTACCGAATCGGTCAACACAGAAAAAGACCGTATGCGGAAAGCCGTTGAAGAACTTGAAGAGTACACGGGAAAAACGATTGATGCCATCGTCCCCATTGAGTTGGCAGGTGCCAATACGTCAGCAGCCATTGCCGCTGCTATTGAACTTGGAAAAATTGTACTGAATGGCGATTATACCGGCCGTGCCATTCCCGAAATTCAGCAGACAACGCCTTACCTGAACGATAAAAAAATTACCCCGATTTCTTCTGTTGACGAGTGGGGAAATACGTGTTTTATCAAGGAAGCAAGCAACTATCGGGTTGCCGAACGAATCGGCAAGCTGATCAGTGCGGGTGCATACGGATTAGCAGGGCAGGCGGGCTTTTTGCTCAATGGCAAAGAAACAAAAGAAGTGATTATTCCCAATACTTTGGAAGAAAGCTATACTCTTGGCAAGCTGATTCGGGAAAGTAACGAACAGGGAAAAAACCCAATTGAAGAAACAATCAAAGCACTCAGGGGGTGGAGAATTTTTCAGGGGCAGATCACCATAAAAGATGACGAAGACCGCATCGGTTACTATTGGGGTACCTACACGATTGAGGGACAGGAAGATTTCTCTGGAAAAACGGCAAAGGTCTGGTTTAAAAACGAAAACCATATGTGCTGGATTGAAGATGAACCGGTTGTGACCAGCCCGGACATCATAGTGATTGTTGATTCAAAAACGGGAGAACCTGTGCCCAATCCGTTGTCAGAACTTGGCCAGAATGTTTCGATCCTTGCCTTCGAAAGCAGGCCTCAGTTTAAAAATCCCAAAGGGATTGATATTCTTGGCCCACGTTATTTTGGTTTTAATGTTGATTACAAACCGATCGAAACGGTGATGTCGCGGTAGACGGATCTGAACCGGGAAATTCGTTTATGTTCAGAAGCCAATTGTTGCTTTGCAAACAGGACTATTGAGAGTGAATTCGGATAGGATGACAGGCACCGGCAGAAAGCACAATGTTCCCTTCATAGGACTGTTTAAGATGGAACTTTTTTGTTGACAAACAATTCGGGACAAGTGATATTTGATTATTAATGAACGCCATTAAATAATAATTAATGCTGTTTAATCAAGATTTATATGGATAGTGATCAGCAAAGTTCCTGCACAATTCAGAAACTTTGTTTCTTGCTTTGAGATCGAAGCATTTGGGAAAAAGGAAACGATCCTCTGATAGAACCTTAAACCGCCAGTAGCGAAACGATGAGTAAAATCCGGGTAATTACTCCAATCATTTCAAACGGGTTTCGAGATGATTCTCATTTAAAGGCAAGCCTTCCGCAGGGTTGCGAAATGAGTATGGTATTTTTGGAAAACGGACCTGCATCGGTTGAATCGGCTGTCGATGAGGTGCTGGCAGGACCTGGTGTTATTGATGCTTCGCTCCGTGCCGAAGCCGAGGCAATGCAGGTTCTGGTCATTGACTGTATGCTGGACCCGGCACTTGATGCCTCTCGCGAAGCCGTATCGATACCCGTCCTTGGCTGCGGAGAAACCGGAATGAGAAGTGCAGCAGAATATGGAGCATTTTCTGTTGTCACGGTTTTGCAGCGGCAGGAAAGGGCCTTTCGTGAGCTTGCTGATCGCTACGGACTTTCTGACAAGCTGGTCTCAGTGCGCGGTATAGGAGTTTCAGTACTGGATCTTGAGCGGGATCGCAAGGGATCTGTGGCAGCCACAATCCGTGAATCGCTCCGAGCAAGGAATGAAGATGGTGCTCAGGCTATTGTCTTTGGCTGCACCGGGATGCTGGGATTCAGCGCACCTGTTGCTGAAGCGTTGGAGTGGGATGCCGGCAGGGTTATTGATCCCTTGCCACATGCCGTGGGGAAGGCCCACATGATGGCCGAGTCCGGCGGTGGAGCTGATAAATTGCGATACCCGGATCCTGAACCTAAAGAAATCAGAGGATTTTCCAATTGGCCTGCGTTGGAAAGCAAAATGGAGGAAAAAGCATGACTGAAGCTTCCGCGCAGGTTGGATTTCACCAGCCAGGATCCTACCAGCGCCACATGAAATGGCTGCTGGTGGTTCCCTTAGTTATATTTTGGGTCATTTTCTTTGTAATCCCTGTCGGATTGATGTTTGCGACCTCTTTCAACTCCCAGATTATAGGACAGGTTGCCGTTACTTCAGATCTGACGCTCGATAACTACATCCGCTTTTTCAGCCGGTCAAATTACCTGTTAGCTGCATGGCGTTCGGTGCTGCTGGCTATTGTTGTCTCCGTCATCACTTTGATTGTAGCTTATCCGATGGCATATCTGATTGCCAAAACGGAAAACCAGGCACGCAATACCTTCCTTTTAATCCTTGTCCTTTCAGCAATGCAGCTGGATATGGTGATTCGGCTTTATGGCATGATGGTGATCTTGGGGGACAACGGCCTGATCAACCAGATGCTTGCGGGTTTGGGGCTCATCAAAGTCGATGAACCCATTCAGTTTATGTACAATTTTTTAGGAGTTGTTCTGGGTTTGGTGCAATTCGCGCTGCCGTTTATGATTCTGACTCTGATGGGCGTGATCGCAGGTATCGATCCCAGTCTTGAAGAAGCCGCCCGATCTTTGGGGGCTTCTCGACGCCGTGCTTTTCTTAGAGTAACGCTGCCGGCATCCATGCCGGGGATCCTTTCCGGATCTCTACTCGTTTTTGCCTTGTCGATCTCGTCTTATATTGTTCCCGCATTAATGGGAGGCTTTCGGGTCGGAGTGCTGCCGATTCATATTTTTCAGCAAGTTGCCGAAGGGGCAAGATTTCAATTCGGAGCGACAATCTCTGTGATTCTCTTCATACTGAGCGCTGCAGCGGTTGCGACCTATCTGCGGGTCGGCTCAAGTAAATCAGGAGGGCTGGCTTAATGGGAAAAAAAATTCCGTTACCGATGATGATTCTGGCCATTTTGGGATTCTGTTACATGCTGCTGCCCATTGTAATCGTTGTACTGGCGGGACTGACTGCAGGAGAATTTCTAACTTTTCCTCCCAAAGGTTTGTCATTTCGCTGGGTGATCGCGTTCCTGCAGTCCGAAAAGTATCTCTCGTCATTTTTTTTCTCATTCAAACTGGCTTTGATGACGATGGTGATCTCGACGATCCTGGGGACAGCAGTTGCCCTGTTCCTTTCACGGGCACAATTTGTTGGACGAGGTGCAATGCGTGCCTTTTTCCTGTCACCTGTAGTTCTTCCCGGTGTTGTGATCGGATTTGCGCTTTATGCTTTCTTTATCTCTACAGGAATGGGTATTTCACGCACCATCTGGGGCTTGTCTATTGGTCATATTCTGTATTCAACCCCTTACGTGATCGGTACAGTGGGTGCTGCTCTGGCCAGTTACAACGTTTCCCTGGAAGAAGCCGCCCGCAGCCTTGGAGCAAGCCCGCTGCGGGCTTTTCGGAAGGTGACTTTGCCTAATATTGCACAAGGAATTCAAGCGGGTTCCATCTTTGCGTTCATCGTCAGCTTCGGACAGTTTGAGGTCTCGCTTTTCCTGTCGGCACCCAATTCTGAACCTTTGCCCATCGCGATGTACAATTCACTTCGCTACAAATTTGACCCTTCGGCGGCTGCAGCAGGAATTTTTGCGATTACCCTGGTGATTGCCTCGGTTTTGCTGACGAACCGTCTGGTCAATATCCGTCGTTTGCTCGAAAAGCAGTAGGGGCGGATTTTTAATCAATCCCATTTGGAGGAATATATGAAAAAAGACAACAAAAACGTAACCCGCCGCTCGGTTCTGAAAACCGGATTGGCACTGAGTGCGGCTGCTGCCGTACCCTCTATTTTTAATATCAATCATGCCTGGGCTCAGGATGTGACCTACGACGGAAAAGTATTTGATGCCGGCGGCGCGACATTGAACATCGGAGAATGGGGTGGCGGCTGGGAAGAATTTGTCCGTTCAGCGCTCACCAACCAGTTTGAAAAAGACTTCAACTGCAAGATCAACTGGGACAGTTCTTTTCCCTGGTTCCCCAAATTTGTTACCAAAGGGGCAAAGGATCCCGTCTATGATATCGCCAACTGGAATCTGCCCAACCTGACTCAAACTAAAAACGCTGGAGATTTCTTTTTGAATACCGATGAAGTCCGGGCGAATGTGCCAAATACTGCCAATTGCTGGGAATTTGCTTTTGCCAGCGGGGCAGGCGTTACCTGGGCATACCAGCCTTATGTTTACGCCTACCGTACCGATCGCGGAAAAGCGGTTAACAATTTTCGTGATTTCTGGGCAGCAAGATTCGCCAATAAACGAGGAACATACGGAACGGAAAACGGGTTGATGCATGCCTTTTTTATGGCTACGGCACGTGAATTCGGCAAAGACCAGTATGACATGAACGCCGCCTTCAAGGCTTTGGAAGATGCGATGCCGATGAAAGTGAGTGAATTCACCTTCAACATGCTCTCCCTGCTGGAGAGAGGGGAAGTCGATATTGCAGTGCATATTGAAGGCGAGGCGCTGTCACTCAAGCAGAAAGGTGTGCCGGTTGATGTCTGGCAGTGGGACAGTCATCCTATCCTGACCCAAACCAAGACAATCAGCCGCTATGCGAAACCGATGCAGAAAAAACTGGCATTCGCATTGTTGAACCGCACGCTTGAGCCATCTTTTCTCAATGCTTTTGGTGACAAGTTCCTTTGGAGGCCAACCAATTCAAAAGCGACGATTACCGCATCCTTGGCCAAAGAAGGTGTGATGAACACGGCTTCAGCCACCGAGGCATTTTGGGTCCCGGACTGGAACTTCTTCGTGAAGAACAAGCTTGAAATCACAGACCGACTGAATGCTATTTTCGGACTTTGATATTACAGGGAATTCGGGAGGCTGAAGTCTCCCGTTCCCCTTCTTTCTTCTTGAGCAAAGAACTTCGTTATGTCATTTGTTGAACTCCAGAGCATCACTAAAAAATTCGGCAGCACAATTGCTGTCGACAAAGTCGACATTTCTATTGAGAAGGGAGAGTTTTTTTCCCTACTGGGACCTTCGGGTTGTGGAAAGTCGACAACGTTGCGCATGCTGGCCGGGTTCCTGACACCCAGCGAAGGACGCATCACGGTGAATAAACGTGATATAACCTACCTTCCTCCGGAAATGCGGGGTATTGGCATTGTCTTCCAGAGTTATGCGATTTTTCCCCATATCAATGTTTTTGGAAACATAGCATTTGGTCTTGTTGAACGCGGTGAAGACAAAGTGACAATCAAGCGAAAGGTCGAAGCTGCTTTGGAACAGGTTGGGCTGACCGGCTACGGAGAAAGGTATGAACGTGAATTGTCAGGCGGCCAGAAACAGCGTGTCGCACTGGCCCGCGTGCTTGTAATCGAACCCGAGATTCTTTTGCTTGATGAACCTCTTTCTGCGCTTGACAAGAAGATGCGTGAAGAAATGAAGTTCTGGATCAAGGACATTCAGAAATCTGTTGGCATTACGACAATTTATGTCACTCATGATCAGTCCGAAGCATTGACGATGTCGGATCGGATTGCTGTGATGAACGAAGGGCGGATGCTGCAGCTGGGTTCTCCAATCGAAATTTATGAAAAACCTTCGTCTCGGTTCATTGCGGAATTTATTGGGGATTCCAATCTGTTGGATGCAAATGTGACCTCGCTGGACAATACTGGCTGTGAAGTCGATCTTGGCAACGGAGTGACCGTTCCCGCGCGTTATTCCGAGCACGTCAAACTGAATAAAAATGATCGAGTCGGTTTGCTTTTGCGCCCCGAAATGGTTCGCCTCAATCCAACCGATCAGAGTGAGCTTCCCCGTATGAAAGGTGAAATTGCCGACGAGGTCTATCAGGGCGCCATTCGCCGCTATCGAGTCAAGACTGGGAATCATGAAATCGTGGTCGAAGTGCCGAATCGACCGGAACTGGCGCAGCTGTCACAGGGGGATTCAGTCGAGCTTTACTGGAGCACAGAAAGCGGCGTTGTCGTCCCCTAATACATCGTTGATTCGCATTCTATATACGCGAATTTTTTATCAAATCTGAGAGCCGGGCAGTTTAAAAACTTCTTGGAATAAAAACGGATTTCTTGCTCCATTTAATAGTAATTCTTTATTGAGAGTTCTCCTCTCGCTAGTGCAGATGCCGGATATTTTTTTGTCCTGAAGGAAAAAAGTGGTGAGAATCACCCCTTAGTCAGACAAGCAGTTTTTTTCTGAAAAAGGGCCCACGACTTTCCGGTGTCTGTGCTAGTGTTCTTCTTTTACTTCCCCAAAAAATAAAGTCCCCGTCCTGAAACACCCTCAGCGCTGCATGTTATAATTCCTTCTTTTTTTGCCCAAAGTAGAAAATAATTTTTAAAAGATTCTTCCCAAAAACGATGATTCTAGTGTAGACTTGTTTCGAGAAGAAATGCGTGCAATGTCCCTACCTGGCTTTCACCTGCTCGTTTGCGGAATAGGTAAATTAAAAAATTGGCTTGCACACAAATTTTTTTTAAAAAAAGAATGCAAATTACTGGCAGTGGAGAAAACTGAAACAATTCATCTGAGAGAATGAGTAAAGGAATTGGTATGATGCGAACGGAAAGTCAACAATTTACTCTTCTAAAGCAACAACCGTTAGTCGGATTCAAAAACAAGTTGAAGAAGGAATTTGCGCTTGTTGAGGAGCCTCCAAAAACGATTCAACGTATTTTTTATGATAGCTTTGATTGGAGAGTGTTTGAAAGCAGCGGGATATTGGAAGCAGAAATTCATGGAGGAAGCACGCTGCTGAGTTGGTCTCAACGGGAAGATGGTCAATCTCTCGGAAGTATTGGGCTCAATACTATGCCTCAATTTGTTTGGGATTTTCCAATTGGCCCCTTCCGAGACCGCTTGGAATCTATTTTGGAGGCGAGAGTTCTCCTTCCCCAAATTACGATAAAAAGCCATATTCATTCGCTGAAACTTTTGAATAAAGACAAGAAAACAGTGCTCAGGCTTTTTCTTGAGGAAAACACTTTACTGGATCCCAGACTTCAGCAGGAGTATTCCCTGGGGAAGTGCCTCCGGATGATCCCTGTCAGAGGTTATAAAAAACCGTATCTGCAAGTCTTATCCGCTCTGTCAAATTTGAAAAAGCGGGACCAGTCATTATTTGATGAAGCGCTGAAACGCCTTGATATTCACCCCAAGAAATTTTCCTCGAAGCTCGCTGTTTCAATTACCCCAGATCTCAATGCGGAAACGGCGACCAAACGTGTATATACCGATCTATTTCGAGTTTTAAAACAAAACGAAACCGGACTGAGGGAAGACTGGGATTCGGAATTTTTACATGACTTCCGAGTTTCAATTCGTCGGATTCGATCTGGATTGGGGCAAATTAAAAAAGTATTTCCCCCACAACCCCTTGCGCGATTTAAAAAGGACTTTGCCTGGCTCGGTCAAATGGCCAACCCCTTGCGGGATTTGGATGTCTACCTGTTGAATTTTGATGGTTATCGAGCCCGTTTGCCTGAAGAACGACAAAAGGACCTGGCACCACTCTATGAACTGCTGCGGAAACAAAAGCAGGTGGAACATCAAAAACTGGTTAAAATTCTTGACTCTTCCCGTTACCGCAGGCTTCTCAAAGACTGGGAACATTTTTTGAAGGATAAACCCTCCCAAAAAGAGCCTCCTAAAAATGCTCGGCTGCCCATCAGTAAAATTGCAAACGAGCACATTTTCCAACTTTACCAAAAAGTCCTTCACCAGGGACAGGCGATTCGTTCTGACACTCCGGAAGAAGCACTCCATGATTTAAGAAAAACGTGCAAAAAGCTGCGATATTTGATGGAATTTTTCCAGTCCTTGTACCCTAAAAAGGAAATCAAAACTTTGATTCAGATTCTCAAACGCCTGCAAGAAAACTTGGGGGATTTTCATGATTTTTATCTGCAATGGTCCTCTTTGGGTCAATTTGGCACTCAGCTTTCGTTGATTGATCCTGCTTCCTCAAATACCTTCATCGCGGTTGGCATGCTGATCGAAGATCTCAAGAATCGCCAGAATCAAGCGCGGCTGGCATTTGGATCATGCTTCAAAGAATTCGCCTCGTCAGAGCACCAGAAACGTTTTAAACGTTTGTTTTTAAAACAATAAGAGAGATCCTCGATGAAAGTGTTGGCAATCTACAATATCAAAGGTGGAGTTGGCAAAACTTCAAGTGCTGTCAATTTGGCGTATCTTTCCACTCAAAGCGGTGCAAGAACATTGATTTGGGACCTGGATCCCCAGGGAGCGTCAAGCTACTATTTTCGAATTGCGCCGAAAGTTAAAGGAGGAAGTAAAGCACTGATTCGTCAAAAACAAGCGATAGATATGATGATCAAAGGCACTGATTTTGAGAATCTTGATTTGATTCCGGCAGATTTTTCATACCGGCATATGGATCTTTTGCTGAATCGAAAAAACATGGACACTCGTCAGTTCAGCAGGATTCTGAAACCGTTGAAAAACGAATATGATTTCCTGTTCCTGGACTGCCCTCCCAGCATTTCACTGGTTTCCGAAAATGTTCTTCAGGTCTCTGATGCCGTGATCGCTCCTGTTATTCCAACACCGCTTTCTCTAAGAACCCTCCAGCAATTGTCTGAACATTGCCAGAGTCATCAATTGGAGGATCTCAAAATATTTCCCTTCGGTTCGATGGTCGATCGCCGGAAAAAACTTCACCGTGAATGTATGGAACTGCTTCCTCAAAAATATCCTAACATGTTAAAAAGTTATATTCCTTACTCTTCAGATATTGAACAGATGGCAGAATTGAGGGACTTAATTGTTCACTTTTCACCGAGGAAAAAAGCGGCGCTTGCATTCAGAAACTTGTGGGAAGAAATTCAGACGATTGCCTGGTGAGGAATCCCTGATTACTTGGTAAAGAGCATGAAACCGTGAAATTTTTAACTGGAACGGGTCCTCCTGGTCTCAATCTGATTTACGCTGCCATCCTTATTGAGGTTCACCCCATAATCAATTTGAGCGTTTTCTTGTGAAATAATCTCGTTTCGGACATCCTCGGCCACTTTTTCCGGATCTCGATCGAAAGGGTCTCCGAAACCGGCTCCTCCGGGCAGCTCGAGTCTCAGCCGGTCAAAAGGAGGAATCGACTGCTGCCCCTTCGGGCGAAGTGCGGGACCGGAGGCAAGCGAGAGCCGGCCGGTTGCGCCATCCTTCCCGTTATTGCGGCCTTTTGGCGCATTGTCGCAGCGTTCATACATCGCCAGTACATCAAAAGGGATTCCTTCGGCCCCGCCGATTTCAATATCCTGCCCGAGACCGCCGCGTTGACACCCCGCCCCTCCCGAGCCGGAACGAAATTCCTTGCGCCAGAAGATAATGGGAGTGATCGCTTCGTTGACCTCGACGGGCATTCCCTTTACCCCGCTTGGAAAGGCCGTCGTGCTCATTCCGTCCTTTTTCGGTCTTGCCCCTGATCCTCCGCTGTTGAACTGGAGCATTTCAAACTCTGGAATGCTGCCTTTGTAGCTGGAATTTGAGGAGATGGAAGATCCTCCGCGCAGCTGAATGGTCCACAATGAAGCAGAACCCTCCGCCTGAACGCCTCCTTCAAGCACCTGATGCAAACAGCCGAGAATGGTATCGGGAAGGAGATGTCCAATAATATGCCGGGCGGCCACCGGGTGGGGGTGCTGCGCATTCAGAATGCAGCCTTCCGGTGCCGAGAAGGAAATGGGCAGCAAGGAACCGTAGTTATTGGGAATGTCCGGGGCGACCACACATTTTACTCCGAAACACGTGTAGGCTTTGGTATAGTTGAGGACCACATTAATACCATGGGCTGCCGCGGGAGAGGTGCCGGAATAATCGATGTGAATCTGATCATCGCTCACCGTCATGGCGGCCTGGAGCTTGATAGGACGGTCATAGCCATCCATCATCAGGGTGTTGTGATAGGTCCCGTTTTTTAACAGGTGTATGCGTTTGATTGTGGCATCCCGGGAATGGGTGATTATAAATTCTCCAAGTTCCTCCAGAGACTGCAGTTTGAATTCCTCCATCATTTTGAGTAATCGTTTTGAGCCGACTTCGTTGGATGCTGCAAAAGAGAAAATATCGCCAAGCACTTGCCGGGGTTCCCTCACGTTGCTTTGAATGATGTCAAGCAGTGTTTTGTTGGGTTCTCCCGCATGAAAAAGGTGAAGAATCGGAATGTTCAGTCCTTCTTCATAGACTTGACGGGCATCGGGGCCAAATCCTCGTCCTCCAATGTCGACCACGTGACAGGTGTTGGCAAACAACGCGATAACCCGACCCCTGAGAAATGTTGGCGTGAGCACGGTGATGTCGTGCAGGTGTCCCGAAGTCATCCAGGGATCATTGGTGATAAAAGCATCTCCTGGATTCATAGTTTCAACCGGGTGTTTTTTAATGAAGTGCAGAACTCCTTCAGCCATAGAGTTGATGTGGCCGGGGGTCCCGGTGACTGCTTGAGCCAGCATTCGTCCCTGACAGTCAAAAACTGCTGCCGCCAGGTCGCCCGCTTCACGAACACTGGTTGAAAATGCAGTCCGAATGAGCGCCTGTGCCTGTTCTTCAACAACAGAAATCAGGCGTTTCCACATGATGTGCTGATGAATGGTGGAGAGTGCTGAAAGGGGTCTCATCTAGGCCTCTCTTTTCCGTGTCAAAACGATATATGAAAATGGATGAATTTCTGCCTCAAAACGGGCGTTGAGGACGGTGGCCGTATCATTTTCGAGAATCACTGCCGGTCCGCTTACCCGGGCTCCTGGAAGCAGTTTCGCCCGACTATAAACCGGGGCATTGATGAACTGTCCGGAATCAGTATCCATTAGAAAGCGCAGTTCGTTAGAAATGGATTCCTGAGGGGAAGGAATTTCGCTCCCTTGTCTTGGGATTTCCTTTTCCGTGCTCAGCAGGAGAACCCAGGTCAACACCTCGATATCAAGATCAGGGATCGAACGTTCATACAAACGATTGTATTCTTTTTCAAATCCAAGCTTAAGATTTTGAGCTGCCGTTTGATCCAGAACATGGTCTTTGACCCGCACCGGAATTTCTACTCCCACCTCATGACCTTGCCCCACGTAGCGCATATAGGCAGTGAGCTGCTCCACCAGAGGCTGTCCAAATGCTCCGGATTCTACGACAGCATGAGCCTCTGTCCTCATCTCATGCAGCAGGGCGTTCACCTCGTCGATTCCAAGTGCACTCAATCGTTGATATTGACTGCGGATCACTTCATAGGCAACAGGAGCCCGAAGAAATCCAATCGCTGAGCCGACACCTGCACCAGGGGGGATGATCACCTGATCTATATCAAGTTTTTCCGCTAATCGCACCGCATGCAGGGGAGCTGCTCCGCCAAATGCAATCAAACTCCTTTCTTCAATCACCTTTCCGCTTTCGATGGCATGCATGCGGGCGGCATTGGCCATATTTTCTTCGACCATCTCAGAAACCCCTAGAGCAGCATGGGCAGCTTCCATTCCGAGTGTTTCACCGATGTTTTCCTGCAGGGCACGGATTGCCTTTTCCGAATCCAATTTCAGATTACCGCCGGCAAAATTCTCGGGATCGATCCGGCCCAACACCACATCGGCATCGGTTACCGCCGGCTGCTTTCCTCCCAGCCCATAGCAGGCAGGGCCCGGATCAGAACCCGCGCTTTGCGGCCCGACGGCAATCCGGCCCATACTGTCGAGGTGAGCCAGGGAACCGCCTCCGGCACCTATTTCAACCATTTCAAGTACGGGAATCCTCAAAGGAATCCCGCTTCCTTTCATGAATCGATAAACCCGGGCAACCTCGAATGTGCGGGTTGTTTGAGGTTCTGCATTGTCAATCAGACAAATTTTTGCCGTTGTTCCTCCCATGTCAAATGAAAGGACGTTCGAGAACCCCATTTCCTTTGCAATGTGCGCTGCGAAGATTGCACCCCCTGCAGGGCCGGATTCAACAAGGCGGACCGGAAACTGGATTGCTGTCTTCAAGGTGGTGATGCCGCCTCCGGAAAGCATTAAAAATAAGGGACATGCGAAACCTTCCTCCCCGAGCACTTTCTCCAGGTTCTTCAGGTGGCGGCTCATTAAGGGTTGAACGTAGGCGTTGGCGCAGGCGGTAGAGATGCGCTCATATTCCCGCATCTCCGGAGAAACTTCACTGGAAAGGGTGATTTCCAGTTCCGGGAGCTCTTTTTTGAGAATGTCTCGGGTAAGTTGTTCATGAAGGTTGTTCGCATAACTGTGCAGAAAACCGATGGCGATGCTGCGCACTTTATGCTTGGCGAGCTTCGGAACTAGGTCAAGAACTGAAGCCTCTTCCAAAGGAAGTAAAATTTTACCGTGCGCATTCATCCTTTCCCTGACAGGAAAGCGCAAAGAGCGAGGAACGAGCGGTGCAGGCAAATCTATGTCCAGATCATACTGCTCGTAACGGTTCTCGTTTCGCATTTCAATGCTGTCTCGAAATCCTTCAGTCGTGATGAGCGCAGTTGGAGATCCGTTGCGTTCAATCAATAAATTGGTCGCCAGCGTGGTGCCGTAAACAATCAGGGAAACTGAACCCGGGTGAAGAGATGCTGCGCTCAGAACCTCGTGAAAGCCTTTCAGAATGCCGCGTTCAGGTGCCTCGTGAGTGGTTAGAGTTTTCAATGTATATTGAGCCCCTCCAGCTTCCAGAACCACATCGGTGAAGGTGCCTCCAATATCAACTGCCAGACGGACATTTTGGGTGGCATGCATGATCCGGTTTCCTTTCAGCAATGATTGGATCTGTGCTCAATGATCAGAAAGCGGGACAATTTCAGCAGAAACCGCATGGGGTTCAGCATCTCCTTCTTCCCATAGCCAATAGTGGTTCGATGGGGTACCGTTGACTGCCACCACTTTGTGTTGACCCCGGTTGTCAATGGCATGAATGGTGATTCGATTGAGCAGTCCTCCCTTCAATGCACGCATGTCCTCAATTGCTTCATAAACTGCTTTTTCTACCGACATTCCCATTTTCATGTAAGTCACCACAGTGCGTGAGGTGCCGCAGCGGATCGCCATTTCTCCTGCCCCTGTGCAGGCGCACGCGCCATAGCGGCTGTCAGCATACATTCCTGCACCAATTACCGGGCTGTCACCCAGGCGACCAGGATATTTCCAGCCCCAACCGGCAGTGCTGACTGCACCATGCACACCGTTCTGGCTATCAAGACAGAGGAAGGTGGTTGTATCACGAACTGCTTCCGGATCAATGGCTTGCCGGCATAAATCGATCAAGGGTGCATCTTTCCAGTTTTTTCGCAATTCTTCAGGAACTCCTTCAAACCACTCATTCCACACTCGCTTTGAATCTTCGATCAAGTTGTCTCCCTGTTCTGCACCGATTTCCCTTCCAAACCGTTCTGCTCCGGGGCCCACCAGCAATTCATGAGGAAGTCGCTCCATCACTTGCCGCGCAATGCTGACCGGATGTAAAAAACCTTGAATTGCTCCGACGGCTCCGGTTCTGAGCGTGTTTCCATCCATAACGGAAGCATCCAGTTGCATTTCCCCTATTAAGTTGGGCCATCCACCCCGACCCACCGTCCGGATCGATTCATCGATTTCAACGATCCGAATTCCCGCTTCGAGGGCATTTAATCCGCTCTCTCCCCCTGACAGCAGTTGAGCCGAATGACCCACTCCCGGACGTCCTTCATTGTTGGTCACTAAAATCATTTTATGAATTCTCCTTTCCTGATGAATTTTCGCTGTGCAGTTTACAATTTCCTTTGAAGTTTCCTCATTCCTCAGTTGAATCAATGGAGATCAAGGTAGCAAAGTCCAGAAGAGAATAATGAAGAAGCCTTATCCATATATATTTATTCGGAACTGGCCTGCACCTGGAACCGGTTTCGAATTGTTTTGCTCTTGATCAACCGATACAAGAGAGCAAAAAATGGATTCTGTTTCCAATGCCTGTCAGTAGCACAACAAAACGGCAAAATCCTGTTTTTTATCATGCTCAAATTGCTGAGAAAAAACTTGTTGAGGCCCTGCATTGAAATTATATAGATTCCGAATCTCATATTGTGTTACCGTAAGATCCTTGAATTTGACTGGGTGAAGGGCCTCTGTAACGGTTTTTCCAACGCCGAGAGGCGTTCCCACAATTCGGGATTGAATACAATATTTAAAATGCAGTCCGTGCCTGCCGAAACGAAATCAATTTTTATGGAAGAAGGAAACAATGGGAATTCGAGCGACAGTTTGGGGAGAAAACATTCACGAACGTAGCAATGCGGAGGTAAAAAAAATTTATCCGGATGGAATGCATACCTGCATTGCTAACGGATTGAGTGATGATCCTGAAATTGAAACCCGGACGGCGGTTCTTCAGGAATTCGAACATGGCTTGAGCAAGGAAACTCTGTTACACACCGATGTCCTCATCTGGTGGGGACACTGTGCCCATCAAGAGGTTTCCGATGAGATTGTCCATCGAGTCCAGGAACGGGTTTGGGAAGGAATGGGATTGATTGTCTTACATTCTGGGCACTATTCAAAAATTTTTAAAAAGCTGATGGGGACTTCATGCTCCCTCACTTGGCGGGAGGCTGGCGAGAAAGAACGTTTGTGGGTGGTCAATCCGGCCCATCCGATTGTCAAGGGGATTGACCGTTATTTTGAAGTAGAAAATTCAGAAATGTATGGCGAACCTTTCATTATTCCCACACCGGATGAAGTTATCTTTATCAGCTGGTTTGAAGGAGGAGAAGTTTTCCGGTCCGGAGTGACCTACCGGCGCGGAGCCGGCAACATATTTTATTTTGGATCCGGGCATGAAAGCTACCCAATCTACTATAATGAGTCGGTAAAACTGGTACTGAAAAACGCGGTCAAATGGGCGGCGACCGGGCTTAGATGGATCGACAACTGCCCGAATATTCCTGTTGAAAAAGCGCCGGAAAAAATTGTAATAAAAGGTCACTCTGTTCATAAACCCGGAGAAGCGGGGTTCAAATAACATGGGAAACGAAACAATCAATTTGGGAATAATCGGCACCGGAGGAATGGCTGCCAATCATGTTGCCAAATTTAAAGAAGTCGGGGGATGTCATATTCTTTCAGCCTTTGACATTGATTTCGATCGGGCCCGGGTTTTTGCGGAAAAGCATCAGATCCACAAGGTATACCCAGATTTTGAACCGTTTATTGCAGACCCTGACCTGGATGCTGTCAGCATTGTCACTCCAGATGATTCACACTGTTCGATTTCGCTGAAGGCCATTGAAAAAAACCTTCACGTGCTTTGCGAAAAACCACTCGCTTTGAATTATGCTGATGCAAAAAAAATGGCGGATGCGGCCAAAAAAAAGCAGCTGATCAACATGGTGAATTTTACTTATCGAAACGCCTCGGCGCTCCAAAAGGCAAGAGAGTTGATACAAAACGGTAAAATCGGGGAGGTCAAACATGTCGAGGCCAGCTATCTTCAAACCTGGTTGACTGCAAAAGTCTGGGGAGATTGGCGGAAAGAACCTAAATGGTTGTGGAGACTGTCGGAAAAACATGGGAGTAAAGGCGTTTTGGGGGATGTTGGTGTTCATATTCTAGATTTTGCCACCTTTCCGATTGGGCCCCTCGCCTCCGTTCATTGTCTCCTCAAAACTTTTCATAAAGCAGAAAATGATCAAATCGGAGAATATCGCCTGGATGCTAATGATTCGGCCATCATCACCTGTGAATATGAAAATGGCGCAATAGGCACAGTTCACACAAGCCGCTGGGCAACGGGGCAGGTGAACAGTCTAAGTTTAAAAATTTTTGCTGATCAAGGCGCGATCAAGATCAATTTGGATGAATCTATGGATCATCTGATGCTTTGCCGAGGAGATAATGTTGAAACTTCCTCCTTTGTACCCATTGCGTGTGAAGCGACTCCCAATATTTTTAAACGATTTATCACAAGTGTGCGAACCGGAAAAAACGCCCAACCGGATTTTGAACAGGGAGCAAGAATTCAAAAGCTGCTGGACGCCTGTTTTAGATCTCATCAATCCGGACAAACCGTAAAAATAATTTAGTTGACCAAGAATTTAGACTGAAGTGAATAGACTTTTGGAAAAAAATTTCTTCAAATACGAAAATCTCAGGACATGCAAATTTTCAGATGAAGTCACCCATTTTGATTTTTGTTTTGGAAATCGTTTTTCCGGGGAACACGATAGGGATTTTTCACAAATTCAGACTAAGTTTTCTGCCTTTTTCCTTAAATTTCAGGATCAGTTTCGACGAGTTCGGTTTCCCCTGTCACTTATTACTGGATTCTATCTTGACATGAAAAATTTATCACTTTAAGCTTGGCTATCTTGCTTTTTCGATGGTATGCAGAAGGAGAGCAAAACGCATTCTCTTTCTTCAGAACAAACGACGAAAAGCAAAATAAATTTGCTCTTCCCTAAAGGAAGAGTCGGCATAGCAAAAAGCATTGTTGTAAAACCCGCCATTACAATATTCTGGTTAATGCTGCTTTCTCCAGTCGCTTTTTCCTCGTTGATTGGGTCAAGTTCAGTAAACGGGGAGTAAATAAATAGCAAGTGGACAACAGGGTGGATGCAGTGGGCGGTATTATCAGAATTTATTGAGGATTCCCTGCAGAAATGAATCAGCTTTATGGACCGTGCAAAATCAGGAGCGGTCGGAGGCATTTGGGAAATAAACCACTAAAATGAAGAGGAAAAAATGAAGACAAAGATCAGACAATTCATGTTGCTTTCACTGGCAATCGCCATGCTGTTCGGCTCGGTCGGCACGGTTCAGGCGGCAGAAGAACGAAACTATTTACTGGCCACTGCCTCGACGGGCGGAACCTACTACCCGGTCGGGGTTGCCTTGTCAACGCTTGTCAAAGTCAAGCTGCAGCCAAAACAGAAGATTGGTATGTCTGCCATCAGCTCCGCCGGTTCTGGTGAAAACATCAAACTGCTGAGAGAAAATGAAGTGCAGTTTGCCATTCTTCAAGGACTTTTTGGTTCCTATGCATGGCAGGGAACGGGGCCGATCAAATCAGCAGGTCCGCAGAGAAACCTGCGTTCGGTGACGATGCTTTGGCAAAACGTCGAACATTTCGTCGTTAATAAAAAGTTCTCCAAAACAGGCACTGTCGCCGATCTGATCGGTATGAAAGGAGAGTCGATGGCGTTGGGTACCAAGAATTCTGGTACGATCGGCTCCAATACTGTCTTGCTGGGAAACCTGGGAATTGACGTGAAAACCGATTATAACCTGGTCTATGCCGGTTACGGTCCCTCCGCTGACGCCCTGCAAAATGGTCAGGTCGCGGGCATGGGCACTCCGGCCGGTGTTCCCGTCAGTGCGGTCACCAAGGCCATGGCTAACATTGGTGATGATATTGTGGTGCTTGATTTAACTGACGAGCAAGTCAAACAGGCAGACGGCGGCATGAATCTTTGGACACGTTACGTTGTTCCTGCCGGCACCTATCCCAGCCAGACCAAGGCCATCAATACCATCGCCCAGCCTAACTTCCTGGGCGTACGTGCTGATGTCGATGAAGATGCTGTCTACCAAATCACCAAAACCATCTATGAAAATTTGCCTTTTTTGAACGCCATTCATGGTGCCACGAAGGCGATGGGGATTGAAAAAGCAATCGCTGGTCTGCCAATGCCGCTGCACCCCGGGGCAGCCAAATATTACAAGGAAGTCGGGATCAATGTTCCAGCTCGTTTGCTTGCCAACTGATCATTCAAATTCGCGGTCTCCCTGTTCAGGGATGGCCGCAGACGGTTCCGGAGTTTTCTGTCAATGAAGTCAAACGCTATTGAACCAGAATTGCGTCCTGAACCAACCCGCCTGCTCGTCATTTTAGGTGTCGCAATCGCACTGATGCACATCTGGTTTAATGTGCTTTCAGTGCTCTCCTCCCTGTGGCAGAATTCTTTGCATTTTGCCGGTTTTGCCTTGATGGCTGCTCTCGTTTATCCGCTTCGAAAAAAAGCTACCCTGCTGACACGTTTCCTGGATATCATGCTGGGAATATTGGCTGCAGGATCGGCTCTCTACCTGATTGCCAGGGAAGATGCGATCTATGAGCGGGGTGTACACCTGGTGAGCTCCGAGTGGGCTGCCGGCATCATTTTGATTCTATGTACCCTCGAGTTCACGCGCCGTGTTGCAGGCTGGTTTATCCCCGTCCTAATCATCATCGCTCTCAGCTACGTTGGCTGGTGGGGAGGGCAGATTGATGGTATTTTCAAATTTGCCGGTCTCTCCAGCGAGACAATTCTGTTTCGCAGTGTTTATGGGGATGACGCCCTCTTTGGGACTATCGCCAGCATCTCATCGACTTACGTTTTCATGTTCATTCTTTTTGGCGCCTTTCTCTTGCGCTCCGGTGCAGGGGAATTCGTGATCGATTTGGCCCGTGCTGTGGCAGGCAGAATGGTTGGGGGGCCTGGATTGGTTGCGGTGATGGCTTCCGGTCTGATGGGAACAATATCCGGTTCGGCCGTAGCGAATACCGCCTCAACCGGTGTTATCACAATTCCATTGATGAAACGTGCCGGTTTTCCGGCCAAGTTTGCAGGAGGGGTGGAGGCAGCGGCTTCGACAGGCGGTCAGTTGATGCCGCCAATCATGGGGGCCGGGGCATTTGTGATGGCCACCTACACGCAGATTTCTTACAACACCATCGTCCTGGTCAGCATCCTGCCGGCAGTTCTCTACTTTGCGACGGTTGGTTTCTTTGTCCGCATTGAAGCAAAACGGAGCTATGTCCACGCCCTGGACAATGAAATCGTTTCAGCTCTTGACGTTTTCAAAAAGGGAGGAATTGTTTTCCTTTTGCCGATCAGTGTCCTGATCGCATTGCTGATCTATGGTTTTACACCGACCTATGCTGCCGGAATCAGTATTGTAGCCGTCATCATTTCCTCCTGGTTTTCTCCAAACAAGATGGGACCGAAAGCGATCATTGAAGCAATGTCCATGGGAGCCCAGAACATGGTAATGACGGCCATCCTGCTCTGTTCAGTCGGTTTGATTGTCAATATTATCGCCACGGCCGGCATTGGCAACACGTTTTCGCTGATGATCAGTGAGTGGGCCGGGCACAGCATGGTGATCGCCATCGCTTTGATCGCTTTGGCTTCATTGGTACTCGGAATGGGGCTTCCGGTGACTGCCGCCTACATCGTCCTCGGAACCTTATCAGCTCCGGCACTTCATGCTTTGATAGCTGATGGAATCCTCGTTGATGCATTGAGTATCGGTAACATCCCCGAGACCGCCAAGGCAATATTCATGCTTGCTGCACCGGACAAGATGGCGGAGATCGGCAACCCTATGTCAACTGCCGCTGCGAGGATGATTGTCGATGCGATCCCTGTGGATATGGCGGGAATAGTGCGTGAAGCGGTATTGAGTGAGCATACGATGACCTTTGCATTGCTCTCGGCCCATCTGATCGTTTTCTGGCTGAGCCAGGATTCCAATGTGACACCTCCTGTTGCGTTGGCAGCTTTCACTGCCGCCGCTATTGCAGGCACCAAACCGACAGAAACCGGCCTTCAATCGTGGAAGCTGGCCAAGGGGATTTACATCATCCCCCTGCTGTTTGCCTACACCCCGTTTATCGGAGGCTCCCTGGCAAACGATTTGATGATTTTCTTCTTTGCACTTTTCGGCCTCTATGCGTTTGCTGCAGGTTTAGAAGGTTTTATGGAAGCTCGCCTGAATTTGCTGGAGCGGCTATTGAGCACAGCTTGCGCTGTTTTACTGCTTTGGCCGCTGTCATGGTGGATTCACCTGATTGGTTTGGCGGTGCTGGGTCTTATTTTCCTGAAGAGTTTTCGTACTTCATCCAGATTTGAGCTAGGAAAGCAGTGAACCTCCATCCACATCAATTGTCGTTCCGGTGACAAAATCATTCTGGATCATAAACAAAATGCCCTGAGCAACTTCTTCTGCCGTACCCGCACGGGGGATCAAATGACCTGCGGTCCTCTTCTTGTAAAGATCTTCACGCTCTTGTCCCTGGAGTGGAACCATCGGAGTGTCAATAATTCCCGGAGAGACCACGTTTAAGCGGCGCGGTGTGATTTCCTGTGCCACGCTTTTAACGAATGCCTCTACCGCTCCACCGACTGAAGCCAGTGATACCTGCCCGGGTTTTGCCCGGCGCGCCGGGGTTCCGCTGACCAGCACAACAGTTCCATCTTCGCTCATATGCTCGGTCCCAAAACGGACGACATTCGCATAACCCCAAAGTTTATCAAAAGAGGCTTGATAGCCATCCATGTCCATCTCCAGAAAGGGTCCCATCGCCCTTGTGCCTCCTGTTGCTGCATTCACCAGGATGTCAAAAGGAGCGCACTCTTTAAAAAGCTGCTGAAGCGCTTCACGATTTCGAACATCGCATTTTCTGAGTGTGATCCCTTCGGGAACATCACCCGCTTTTTCTGGATTGCGACTGACCGCGGTAACTCTTGCACCGAGGGATGCCAGGATTTTTGAAGTGGCGAGACCAATGCCTGAAGTCCCTCCAAAAATGAGCGCTTTTTTATTTGTTACATTCATTTGTATTCCTTTCTAATGGAGTTGAAATCATATTCTCTTGATGAATTCATGCATTGCATTGTATTTTTCCTTCCTTGAGACATTTTGATATTTGGACAGCTGTTTGGGCTAAAGGTGGACCATGCGGCCTTCAGCTGCCGACAATTCAGATGCTTCCACTATTTTTTGGCAGATCAGGGCATCATCAATGGTCGATAACGGCGGAGTCCCCTTTTGGATGCATTCCTCGATAAAAAAGCGATCTTCGTTAATCACGCTGTAAGGATAAGCGGAATAAGTTTGTGAATGCACTTCAGCAGGTTTGTTTTCGACCCAGTCGCGGTAGCTGAATCGAGTTGCTCCCTTGGTGCCGATCACTTTCACCACAAAGGTCCAGGGATCATTGGAATGGTCATCTGCCGCAAAATTTGCACTGAAATGGGCTAAGGCACCATTTTTCATTTTAAAATTGACCATCGCGATGTCCTCTCCTGTAAATTCTTTGTAATGGACAACGGTTTTCATAGCAGAAAGGCTTTCGGGAACCCCTGCCAAATACAATAAAATATAAGAATGGTGGGTGAGAATTTGCCGAATCACACCCGGGTAACGCATCGCCACTTCTTCAGGATGATGAATGTGATACATAATATAGATTGCAGTTAAATCGCCCAATTTTCCGGTTTCGATCAGCTCTCTTGTGCGAATCAGGCTTTCTTCGTGGATATAGTTATGACCGGGTGCAAAAATCACATTCTGTTTCTGTGCAGCTGCTTTCATTGACTCGATTTCTGCACAGGAAGAAGCAATTGGTTTTTCGACCAGCACATGTTTTCCTGCTTCCATGGCGAGGATCGCATAATCGTGGTGGGTTTCCATATTGGTAAGAATGAATACGACGTCGATTTGCGGGTCATTCACCAATGCTTCTGCAGAGTTAAAATTCTGACAACTGAACAATTTACATTTTTCTTTTGCCAATCCGGGGTCGACACTCCAGAGGCCCCGCAATTGAGCGTTTGCACAGCGCTGCAAAGCTTCACCATGCAGATATGAAATATCTCCTGCACCAATAAATCCGACATTGATCATTTGTGGTTTCTTTCCTGAAAATGAAAGTTTTAACAAAGCTGGACACGATTTGGAATGCCCTGAACGAGTCATTCAGCATCAGGATGCTGAATGATTTTTGAAAGAGTTGAAATTTATAAAAATCCATCCTATTTTTTGACAGTATCGTCCGGGGTCCCGTTGAAACAATGGGGCATGCCAGGAAACTCGTCAGTGGCGACATAATAATAAGTGCCACCTGGATATTCGGGAGTGACGCCTGTCCGCCCGTTGCATTGATCCAGGTCCCCTAGTCCCTCAACGTATTCAAAATCCTGAACATAGGTGCCGTCATAGGTTCCTCCCGGACTGTCGCTCGGTCGGGATCCCGAAAGTTGCTTGTAGCTAGAGGCCAGTTCAACAATGGAACTGCTGGCACTATTGGGATCAGAATAACCATAATGGTCGTAGATCGGAAATCCATCTCCAGCCCAGCCGATAATAGGAGAATGTACGCTGGAGCTGGCCGTGTTCAGGGTCAGCCAGCGGCCGTGCCGGTGATAAGTCCCGTCCGGTTGAACATGGGCATTGTTTTCTCCAGTAAAGGGAAGTCCGTCTTTTACCCATACAGTACTGTAGGAGTTTTCTACCTCAGCTGTTGTAGGTTCGAGGATGACCCCATCGACACCGGCTCCGAGGATGTATTGAGGAAAGCCGCTGAGCTGGTCAGCCATATGGGTCAACGCCGTTGCGGAGTTTCCGCTCAGGGGCATCCTTAAGCTGATCGACTGAGCAGACATGTCGTGAGGACTTGAAAAATCTGAGGCATCGGTAGTCTCCGGAATTGAATTTGAAACGATATAACGATAATTGGCATCTGTTGTTATGGAGACGCTATTCGTCAGACCGGATGAGGATGTGGACGAATCTGATGTTCCGGAAGAACTTGATGTTCCGGAAGAACCTGATGATCCAGAAGATCCGGAAGAACTTGATGATCCGGATGGTCCCGATGGTCCAGAAACGCCGGAAGGACCCGATGGTCCATAAACACCCGATGATCCTGTAGGAACCGTAGAAGATGTTCCGCTGGTCGAATCGTTTTCGATCGTTCCGCCGGCGGCGGAATCGGAGGAAGAACCTCCTCCGCCACCCCCTCCGCAACCTGTAAAGACCAGTACAGAAAGAAGCAGTATGCAGGGGTAAACCAGGACTCGGATCTTTCCTTTTCGGCATTCGTTTCTTGTTTTCATTTTCACTCCAGTTTTTCGGTTTGTGGGGAAATTTACAATGTTGATGCTTTTAATTTAACGAGGCTTCCCCCGGAAAAAACTGCTCAACAGTTTTCTTCAAAAAGATCAAAGAATCGTTTAAAATATTGTCGGATTGCTCATCTGCTGATTTCAGCATGATCGGTTTGCTTGCTTCTGCCGCTTCTAATTCCTGTCGCTCCGTTCGGATGATTTGTAAGACACTCTTTCCCAGATCTTTGGGCAACTGGATCTGCAGGGACTTAATGCCTGAAGGAAGATTTCCTCTAAGAGTTACGACGCTGATCACATGCTGGTTATTGTTAGAAATTTGCATTGCTTTTCGCAAACGGCCCACATTTAAAAAAGAGGGCTTTTTGACAGATATCTCTTCACCCCTTTGGTTTTGGATTTTCAATTCAGAAAGAAAACGTTGTTCTGCCAACGTCAACAAGGATTCGATCTCGTCACTTGCCATCTGCTCAAAAAAATTCGCTGATCCTCGATGTTGAGCTTCATTTTCAAACTCCTTTTTTATAAAATTTAAAACATCAGAAATGATTTCAATGCGAAACTGATTATTTGAAGAGAGATAGACCTTCACCTCAGTAATTTCGGGCCGGTGTGCATAAACTTCTTTCGGGTATACAGATTGAATCCAGAACAGAAGTGTCAGTGACGTCATTCCGACGAAGAAATCGGATTTTGTGAGATTCAAATGATTTCCCTGCAGCAGGTTCCCCCCTGGCCGGTAAATTTTTAAACGCCCGGTTTTTTAAAGAGCCGGCATCTTATAAGAATCATTTTCAACTTTCAACTTATGTTTCGTTCACCGCAAAAGGAGCACTATCTGAGAGGAAAAATATATTTGGCGTGAAGGATATAGAGCTGTATCCCCGAACCTGGCCGGGAGGGTAAATTTTTGCTGGAAGGTATAAAACAGGATTTTAAAATGTAATAATTTATGATGCCTGGGTTGACAGTCTCTTTAGAAAAGCATCTTCAAGCTTTCTGAGTTCTCTTGCCTCGTCTTCAGAAAGGGAAGCCGGCATTTCTTTTTTGACAAGTTTTTCTGCAACTTCCTCTGCCTTTTGAGCCAGGGGTTTGCTTCCTGCTCTCTTCCAGGGCTCCCGGCTTTCTCTCAGGAGGAGAGACGGTTCAAAAAACTCGTTTCTAAAATGTCTGACGGTATGATCTTCCGCGAGGAAATTCCCGCCGATTCCCACGGACCGAACCACATCGACCGCCAGCGTTTCAGGGTTGACTTCGATTCCGCGCAGATAGCGACGGACATAGGAAATGATTTCATTGTCAATCACCGCTTGCGCAGGCGAAATCGTGAGTTCTGATTCCAGTTGGCCGACTCCAAAAATTAGACTGACCCCGCTGTTCAGGTGGGAAAAATAACCTGCCGTTTTTTCGATACTCGCTTGACTGTCCACGCACATACTTTCGGTAGATACCCATGAGCAGGATGGCAGATTGTACAATCTTCCCAGGGCCGCACTGACGTCTGCCAGCAGATGGTTTTCCGGGGCACCGGTAACGGCAATGCTGGTTCGCATATCGAAAATGTGGGCGAGTCCCAGGTTGTAGATGCAAGGACGACCGGGTTCCAGAATTTGGTTGATGACCAAGCCTGAAAGAATCTCTGCATTGCCTACCGCTGCTGCACCAGCCAGGGTGCATGGAGCGGACGCTCCTGACATGGGTTCACCGTTGATGGTAGTTGGAATGCCTTTTCCTGCCGTTCGAGCAAATATTTCCAGTGCGAGATTGGTCCATCGCAGGGGACCATGAGCGGTAAATCCCACACTAAACCAGGGATATGCTCCCACGACATCTTTCATCTCACACAGAACATCAGCTCCTTCCGGGGTGAAGCACAACACTCGAATGTGTTTTTTGGTGTTTTCGGCCATCACCCGAAGTCCGACCACGTCTTGGGAGCGAGTGGGCATATCGGCTAGGGCCATCCCAAATATTCCATCCACATTGGGAAGTTGTTCCACCAATTTCGCCATCTCTCCCATATCTGTGCTTGTAAAACGACGGTGTGTGTTCTCCTTCAGGATGTTCATTCCGGGAACTGTCCAGTTCAAAGTATTGCCATGGGCAGAGATTGTTTTTCCGCTGCCGTCCCTGTCAGCGAAGAAGACTTCAGAGGGGGCTTGGGCAATACTTTCTTTCACCAGCTCTTTCGGGAAACAAATCACTTGAGCGTCATTGCCTGCTTTGGCTCCCGCCTTCAGTAATTGGGCAGTCACTTTATCGTGTTCAATCCGAACCCCGGGATTTTCAAGCAGGTCCAAAGAGGCTTCAAAAATCAGGTTTGCAGAATTTGGATCCATAGGAGATCCTCCTTTTTCATCGTGTAGATTTTTACTGGTCCGCGGACCTTCAGAAATTTTTCTGCAGAAAACAATTCATCGATTCTACTTAAATAAGACTCTGACATTTGCAAAAAATTGCTTTATTGTCAAATGACATTATTTCACAGCACGATATTACCTGCAATTGTGCCCTGATGAAAATGAATCGTCTTCCGGGGAATTGCTCGTAATATGGATCAGCTGAATGGAAAGGAGATGGCGCCAGCGAAAACAGAAAATCATGAAATCTGGGAAGTTCATAAACATCTTTTCACTGAGTCGGAATTTGTTTTCACAGGATCTCCCCTATTTTTTCTATTCAAACGAAAGTGAGGGTTCAGCAGTAAAACGAATCTTCGCAGTCAATCTCCATTAAAAATTGAGCAGTCCTATAGGGAAACCTGGAGAAAAAATTCCATGAAAAGAAAATTATTCAAATCATTATTTCCACTATTGCTCCTTGCTGCCGGAGCCTGGGGGACAGTCAAATTGTTAGAATTAAGGGAAGCGCCGCGAACACAAAAAATCAGGTCAGAAAAAGTCACCTTGGTCCATGCTGCAGAAGCCGTTCCCAAATCCTACCGAATACTTGTTCATTCCAATGCGAAGACTCAACCTGTTGCCCGTTTAGGTATTTCTTCGGAAATCAAGGGACGCGTGATTCGTATTAGCGAAAATTTTATTGAGGGAGGATGGATTGAAGCTGGGGATCTTCTTTTTATGATTAATGACGAAGATTACAAAATAAAGGTTGAACAGGCCAGGTCACAATATGCAAAGGCCCTCAATGAATTGACCTACGAATTGACGATTGCCCTCACTACCCAAAATGTCAATTCCGGACAAAGGAACAAATTAAAAAATCTAGATATCAAAGAGTTGTACCGTGCGATCAGTGAACTTAACAGTTATGAACCCAAAGTTAAAAATGCTCAGGCAAATTTAGAATCCGCCGCAGTCAACTTGAAACAGGTTGAACTCGATCTGACACGAAGCTCTGTTTTTGCCCCTTTCAACGGGTATATTCATTCAGTCAACCTGTCTGAAGGGCAGCTGATTCAACCCGGTCAGTCTGTGGGGACGCTGATAAAAGATCATCCGATCATTCTCAAAGCATCAATTACCCTGGAAGAACTGGCCTGGATAAATATTGCCGAAAATCGAGGCAATTCGCAGAATGGATCAAGGGTCAGGATCACAAAGAGAATTGGTGAAAAAAGCCATATCTGGCAGGGGGAAGTCAAAAGGCAGTTGCAGGAGGTGGATACTCTGGGGAACTCAGTCACCGTTTTAGTCGAAGTAGAAAATACCTATTCAAACTTGGGCAATGTCCTTCCTTTCGGACTTTTTGTGGATTTAGAGATTGAAGGGAATGAGATGTCAGAAACCATTGGTATTCCTCAAGATTCATTGCGAAGCAACAATACTGTCTGGCTGATTTCAGAAGAGGAAAGGTTACAAATTCAAAATGTTGAAATAAAATGGAAAACTGATCATGAATACCTGGTTGCCCGTGGAATCATGCCGGGAGCCCGCGTGATTACTTCCTATTTGCCCACGCCGATTCCTGGAATGAAACTGAAAATTTTTGATCCGGAGCAAGCCTCTGGCCCTGATCCTGGAAAAAGAGCCGGTCCGGGGAAAGAGGCTGAGAGCCTTACAAAAAGCGGGACTTCAGAAAAAGCCCCGAGGCAAGAGGGATGGAAAAAACGCCTGGAAGCCGGGAACGAAAACAAAAAGCGGAAAAAGTTAGCGAGGGAGAACTGAGATGACTGGCTTTATCAAATACATGGTCCACAATCATGTTGCAGCCAATATTTTGCTTCTTTTTATCATCATGGGAGGTATTTACACAGGATACAATATTCCGCAGGAAGTCTTTCCAGATGTCGAGTACAACCGGATCAATATCAGTGTTTCCTACCCAGGGGCTGGCCCCAGTGAAGTTTCAACGGCACTCTGCCAACCCATCGAACAGGCTATTACTGAAATTGACGGCCTTGAAGAAATTCTTTGTACAGCCAATGAAGAGCGTGCTTCATTGAGAGCCGATCTAAAAAAAGGAGTGGATCAGCAGGCGGTTCTTCAAGAAATAAGAAATGCGGTCGATTCCATCAAATCTTTTCCGGACGAGGTCTCTGATCCGCAGGTATCAAAGCAAGTCCGCCGTGTTAACCTGATGGACCTTGTACTTTATGGTGAAATTCCCAGGACGATTCTTTTTGATTACGCTTATCAGATCAAAGACGAATTGTTATCGATTGAAGGTATCAGCTATATCAGCATCAGCGGCGACATTCCCAGAGAAATTTTAATAGAGGTAAACCCTGACCACCTAAACCAATACAATCAGACCCTGAACGCATTGGCCGTCAGGGTAAAAAAAGCCTCTTCCGATATACCTGCTGGTTCTGTAAAAGTGGGAGCCAGTCAGATTTTACTGAGAACCAACTCCAAAAAAGCCTCTGCTCAAGAAATTGGAGAGATTGTCGTTGATACTCTGGCTGATGGGTCTGTTCTCACGCTCAACGAAATTGCAACAATAAGAGAAAGTTTGCAGGAAACCGACAGCATGGCATTGTTTGATGGTCAACCGGCAGTCATATTCAGTATCTACCAGGATAAAGATTCGACTCCGGGACAACTTTCAAAAATAGTGACTGCCAAGCTTGCGGAGTATCAGAATAATTTACCTGATACGCTAAAATTTGAAGTCTGGAGTGATCGCTCCGAAATGTTTGATGACCGTCTTGAGCTGCTGGTGAGAAATGCAGGAATAGGGCTGGCGCTGGTATTCCTGACCCTGGCATTTTTTATGGAATTGAGGTTGGCATTTTGGGTGATGCTGGGGATTCCCATATCCTTTATTGGTTCGTTGATTTTTTTACCTTTTGCCGGGGTCACTATCCATATGAATTCCCTGTTTGCTTTTATCCTGGTCTCAGGAATTGTCGTGGATGATGCGGTTGTAATTGGAGAAAACATCTATCGCCATATAGAAATGGGGAAAAACAAAATTGATGCCGCCATCGACGGTTGTCTGGAAATGGCGGGGCCGGTCACATTCGCTATCTTGACCACATTGTGTGCATTTGCTCCTATGCTTTTTGTTGAAGGACGGATGGGGACTTTCATTTACGCAATCCCGACCATTGTGATTGCTGTCCTTTCGATTTCTCTGATTGAGGCACTTTTTATTCTACCAGCCCACCTGGGGCATATTTCAAATAAACCGCTCTTGATCATTTTGAGGCCCATTGAATTGGCGAGGCGTTTTTTTGACAGGGGTTTAAAGTGGATTATCAACAAACCCTTCACTGCTGTTATCCGGGTAACCCTGGAATACCGGTACTCGACGGTTGCCGCCGCCATTGTTTTTTTATCCTTAAGCGGAGGATTCATTGGTGGGGGAGTGGTGCCTCTGCAGTTTTTTCCCAGCATTGATTCCGATTCTATCAATGCGACCCTTGAATTACCGACAGGATTTCCTGGCGACAAAACCCGAAAATTGATTCGTGATGTTGAAAAAACAGCTATTGATATTATAGAAAAAATAGATCTGGAAGCAGGCAATGGGAAAAAGAGTTATGACCATATTTTCACACGAGTGCAAGCAAGATCCAGGCGTTCCAGAACCGAAAATACGACCATCGATATTCGGGTACGTTTTAAAAAAGAAGAAGAACGAAATGTAAACATCAGGCAATTTACTATGATGTGGAGGAAGGCAATCCCAAAATCACCGGAAATTTTAGCATTGAATTTCAGAAGCCGTATGATTCATTTTGGAGATGATATTAGAATCACACTCTCCCACAGGAACCCTGCCTTGCTGAAAAAGGCGGTTGAGGATTTAAAAGGGCAGTTGCTCTCCTTTGAAAACGTCAAAGACATTGTAGACAGTGAAACAGGCGGAAGTCGCGAATTTCAGTTTTCCTTGTCTGATGAGGCTATTGCACTGGGCATCACACCGACGATTTTTGCAGAAAGTTTAAGAGGAGCCTTTCAGGGGATTGAGACTCACTCAATTACCAGAGAAAACCAGGATATTGATGTTGTGGTTTTGTTCCCTAAACTATACAGAGACAATGTCAATACGCTCAATGAAATGAAAATCAACACCCCGCAGGGAAAGATGATATTTCTGAAAGATGCCGCGCTCATAAAGGAAGGGGTGGAACCCGCTGCCATTCGCAGAGTAAATCTTCAGAGAGTCGTCGAAATCACGGCAGGGATTGAAGAAGGGATTGATAATACAGATCAGCTGACCGATACGATCAATGAAGTTTACTTAAGCAAACTGGGGGAAATGTATCCTGGAACATCAATAAAAATGAAAGGTTCCCATGAAAACAGAACAAAATCGATGAACAGTCTTTGGCTGGGATTCGGAATTGCTCTGATAGGTATTTTTTCGCTTCTTGCAGTTTTCTTTCGGAGTTATTCCCAGCCGGTAATCGTCATGCTTTCAATCCCCTTCGGCATTGCAGGAGCTGTGGCGGGGCACTATATTCTGGGTCATCCTATCAGTTTCATGAGTCTTTTCGGACTCGTTGGTTTAACAGGGGTTGTGGTCAACGATGCACTCATTTTGATTGATGCGATTAACCGTCATCCTGAAGTAAGGAGTAACCTTTTTAATGCCCTTTTGGGTGCGTCACGCATGAGGTTCAGACCCATTGTGATTACTTCAATTACAACATTTGCGGGTCTCGGGCCCATTTTGTTTGAGCAATCCCGGCAGGCTCAATTTTTAATTCCGACTGCTATCAGCCTGGGGATTGGAATTTTATTTGCGACATTTGTCACCCTTATTCTCGTGCCTGCATTGTATTTTTGTTTGGATGATATTAAAAATCTGCTCTCTGGTGGATATGAGAAACCAGGTTTAATGAAACCTTTTTCATGAAGCTCATCGCAAAGGAATTTCTCTCGGATAGCAATTGATTGATTTGGACCAGGCCGGATCTCTTGCCAAATTTTTCTGCGAAAGACTTTCGTCCTGAAAAACGGACAGATTGTCATCCGATTTGTGTTGGAGGAAGAATTAGTAGGCCGAGTTTCAGGCGGGAGAGCGCTGTCTGAACCCTTTCATCAGTGATGGTCTTCTGAAAAGTCCGGTTTCACTCAATTGTTGGGTAAAGCAGCCCAGTTTTTTTCAGCAAAATCAATAAGGATGAGAGTCGCTTCTTTCGCTTTTTCGGAGTTTCGCAATCGAATGGCTTCGAGTACGTCAAAATGAACGGATAATGTCTCTTGCTGGGATTGCAGTAGAGACTTTGCAGAAACCTGAAACATATGCCCCAAAGCAGCAGAAATCATATTTACCATTTGCTGCAGACAGATGTTTTTACTGGCTCTCAAAACTGCAGAATGGAACTCAACATCTGCAAGGCAGCATCGGTCAATATCATGAGGCAAAGCGTCTTTCATTTGTTGATAGGCACTTTCAATATTTGCAATATCTTGCCCTTTGGCTCGGTTTGCTGCCAGTTCTGCTGCTGTCGGTTCCACAATTCTGCGCATTTCGATAAGATCCCTTGTTAAGACAGGGTCGGGTTGCTTGTTGTGAGTCCAGGCTAAAATATCGGCATCTAAATAATTCCATTCTTGACGATCACAAACAATACTGCCTCGTCGTGGGGCTGTTTTAATCAATCCCTTCGCGCTCAAAACTTTAATGGCTTCACGAAGTGCAGTCCGGCTGACTTTGTATTCTTGACAGATTTCAGCTTCACTGGGGAGATTTTCCCCCGACTTAAATTTTCCCTGAAGAATTTGAGTGCCGATGGTTTGAACCATTTTGGCGTGAACCCTGGGTTTGGGTATCGTGGTCATAATTTGGTCTCTTTTTCTTCAAATTTTAGTTGATACTCCTGAATTGCTCCGGCGGCGAGTCGTGCACGTTCTTTAGGCAAGGATTAAGAAGTGTGAACAATAGCCAGGATCTTGCCTTTGTCCGATACCGCTATAGAAATTTTTTTAAAGTCCCGGGAACATTTCCTTTTATCGATCATCATCCTTTAAATCGAGGTTCAGGCAATCCTTTGACGCCGACATCAATCGCTAAAACCCCTCCTGCATGAGGTTGCTTTTTCAATTGTTCAGAAGAAAGATCCCAAATAGCGGATGTCACGTAGAGGGTGTCTAAGTTCGCTCCGCCAAACATGCAACTCGTGGGCTTTTGCACAGGAAGATCCACAATTTGATTGATCTCCCCGGAGGGTGCATAACGGACGAGTCGCCACCCATCCCACTGAGCATTCCAAAGATAGCCTTCTTCATCAATTGTTGATCCATCCGGCACTCCCGGTTGCTCTTCTGTTGTTGCAAAAACACGTTTGTTGGCGATTTGACCGCTGTCATGATCGTAATCGAAAACGTATATTGAACCGTCCAAAGTATCGGCAAAATAGAATTTATCATTTTCGGGAGACCAGGCTAAACTGTTGGATATGCCGACATCCTTGAGCCTTTGCTGGACTGTCCCGTCGGGATTATAGCAGTAGAGTGCAGCCGTGTGTTCAGAAAGTTGATCGTCCATGGTCCCCGCCCAAAATCTGCCATTCCGGTCGCATTTGCCATCATTGAAGCGATTTCGGGGAATATGTGATTCCGGTTTGGAAAGCCACTGAATTTTTTCAGTTTCCAAGTCGTAAAATGCAAATCCAGATGCAAAAGCGACAATCAGTCCTCCCGTTTCTCTGATTGCAAAAGAACCGATTCTTTCCGGCATTTTCCATACTTTTACCTCACCCAGTTCAGGAATGAATCGCTGGAGCAGACAGCCCTCTATGTCAATCCAGTACAATGCCTGTTCCCGGGGACACCATACCGGAACCTCACCCAGTTTATTCTTAGCATCAACAACGCATTCAATATTTTGCATATATTTTTATTAAAAGAGGTTTACTTTTTTTGAGAGAGTTACGACTTTTGTGCTTTGCCGGAACTCAAAAAATTGATCTGCTTCAGCTGCTGCTGCCACTTTATCGGCGTCTCTGTTTGTAGCGAATATATTGCAACCGCAAAGAGTGTCAGTCCTCCTGCCCAGATATATTGCCAATAGGCAGAAACGTGGAGAAAATTCAACGAATTTTGAATGAAAATCACCAGAGTGACTCCTAAAAAAGTGCCGACGGCAGTGCTTCGTCCTCCAAAAATGCTTGCCCCTCCGACAACAACGGCGGTAATTGAAGTGATTGTGAAAGGGAGCCCTGATTGCACGTCGCCGCTCCCGATCCGGGCGGCCACCACTAATCCTGCCAGAGAAGCAGTAAGGCCCGAGAAAATGTATGCGCCAACCCTGACCCATCCGACGCGTATACCCAGATTGAATGCAACGTACTCATTCGACCCTGTTGCGTACAGTTTTGTTCCAATAGTGCCACGTAATAAAAGAAATTCCAATCCCACGTATAAAAGAACGGTTATAATAAAAACAACCGGAACAACTCCCCATCGAAATTCAACGAAATCAAGAAAATCAAAGTTTATCAAACCACCCGGTGTTGGCCTGATTACCAGGGCTAACCCGTAAATAATGGAATAGGTTGCTAAGGTGCTGACCAGATCGGAAATCTTAAATACCCGGATCAGAATCCCATTCAGCAATCCGACGACGATCCCTGCCGCAAGACAGATAAGCACTCCTGTGACAATTGAAAAGACAGATTCACCGATGATTGTAAAGGAAGCAATGGCGGTCGTCATACTAATTGTTGGCCCCATTGACAAATCTATTCCTCCCAGCGTGATCACCAGCATTTGCCCGAATGCTGCCAATGCGAGCGGTGCGATCAGTATGGCAAGGGAAGCAAAATTTCTAGATGTCAAAAAGTAAGGAGATTTATTGGCAGTGAATCCTCCAATCACAAGGAGCAGCGCTAACAGCAAAAGAGAAGGAGCGTAGCGTTTCAAAAAAATGCTTGTTTTTGACAAAGTATTTGTCTGACGAACTTGTGTTTCCGAAAGTTGAGTTTTATCTGACTCAGCGGTGACGGCGCTCCCAATGACTCGTTCTTCAGTCGCATCTGCTCCTGCAACTTCGTCTACAACAGTTCCATGAGCAACAACCAAAATTCGATCACAAAGTCCGTTGAGTTCCATGACATCAGAGGACAATACGATGACGGCAATTCCTTCAGCCGCCATTTCCCGAATCAGTCGATAAATTTCGAGTTTGGTTGCCACATCAACACCCTGGGTCGGTTCATCAAAAATATAGACCCTGGTTTTGGCCAAATACCATCGGGCAAATACGACTTTTTGTTGATTGCCTCCGCTCAACATACCGACTGATTTTTCATCAGAAGGAGTTCGAATTTTAAGGGCATTGATTTGTTCCAGAACCGACTTTTTCTCTGCCTTCCGGTTAACAAATCCCAGATGAGACCACTTGGAAAGATGAGGGACGCTGATGTTTTTTCGTATGGAATGAGGAAGAAACAGCCCCTCTTTACGCCGATCGGCCGCAACATAAATAACACCGGATTGAATAGCTTTTGAAGGGGAGCTTAAATCCGCTTCAGCACCGTCGATTGTGACCGTCCCTTCCGATGAACATAGTCCGAAAAGAGAACGAACAATCTCTTGCTGTCCATTGCCTTGAATACCGCCGATCCCCAAAATTTCTCCGGATCGTACACTAAAATTCACATTGTGAAAGCTTGAAGATGACTGCAGGTTTTTGACTTCCAGAATTTTTTCCCCGAAGGATTGGGCTCTTGGAGGAAATGCAGTATCGAGCGTTCTTCCCACCATCATCGTTACAATTTCATCAGAATTTGTTGAACTGCTGGAAACGGTGCCGACGATCTCTCCGTCTTTCAGAACAGTTATGCGATCGGCAATAGAGAGTACTTCCGGGAGTCGATGGGAAATAAAAATGATGCTCGTACCCTGTCTCCGCAAATGATCAAGAATATCAAATAGACGTTGAGACTCACTGGCACCCAGGGTAGAGGTGGGTTCATCAAGAATCAGTATTTGAGAATCAAAGCTCAATGCACGAGCGATTTCAACAATTTGTTTTTCTGATACAGAAAGTTCACTGACCAAGCTCCTGGCATCGATTTTTTCTCCGAGTTTTTCGACCAGCTGCTGAGCCTGATGGTTCATTTTTTTACGGTTGAAAATGAACCTGCCTCCGGGCTCACGCCCTAACCAGATATTTTGAGCGACATCCAAATCCTCGATCAGGTTTGAGTCCTGATAAACCATTGTGATTCCATGAGCGAGTGAATCGGATGGCTGACGGAAAAAAACGGGTTTGCCGTCCATAAAAATAGAACCCTCATCTGCAGGGAACACGCCTTCGATAATTTTCATTAAAGTTGATTTTCCTGCGCCGTTTTCTCCAATGAGGGCGTGAATTTCTCCTTTTTTACACTCAAATGACACATTTTTAAGTGCCTGCACTCCAGGAAAACTTTTTGAGATTCCCTTGACGGCGATTGCTGTTTTGTTAGTTTTTTCGATCATAAATTAGTAGAGTTTTGTGCCACAATCGATTGAGTGTTGGTACCTCTCTCCTTTTGTGAAGGAGAGAGGTATTCCCCTCTTCTTGTTTGAAGAAGGGAAGGAGGATTCGTCTAAAAGAGTTTACGCAGGGCTTCATCCGATAAATTCGTATCAGTGAAAACACCATCAGGAAGCTCAGGCCGCATGAGCTCTTTATAGTTTTCGGAAGTGATCAGTTTGGGCTGGATGATTTGTTGGGCTTTCATCGACTCCCCCTTGAGGAGAGAAACGGCAATTTCCATGGCAACAACACTTTGCCAGGTTGGTTCGGAAATCAGAGAGATACTAAAATTCGAGTGTTGTGCGTGGTATTTGTCATACAGTTTGAGAATACCGTTGTAATCGTCTCCTGTAACAGGAATGAGGGGGCGGTTTGCTGCAATGAGCGCTTTCATTGCACCGGCAGCACATTGTCCTCCATCTGACCAGACTCCATCAATTTTTGGATGCGCAGCAATCATATCTGCCATGATTACTTTCGCTTTGTCTTCTTGCCAGTTGCAGGGTTCAAAGGCCAGGATTTCAATATTTTTCCCACTTTCTTTAAACGCCTGCTGGGCGCCTTTCCATCCGGCTGCCGTGTAGGAGTTGCCCGGAATCCCGTCAAAAGCAAGAATTTTGGCATTGTCGGGAAGTTCAACTGCCAGTCTTTTTCCAGTGGCATACCCTTTTTTTGAGGGGTCTGTTCCAATAAATGCATGGTACTGACCCCCTTCCACAGGGAGATTGAAAGGAACGGTCACAATTCCTGCTCGCATGGCTTTTCTCAATACGGGAGCCACGGCTGTTCCTGAGTTTGGGATGACCATGATCGCATCAACGTTCTGAGCCATTAAATTTTCGATATCTCCAACTTGTTTTGTGACATCTCCCTGACCATCAACAACGATCAATTCAGAAACATCAGGATTGTTTTTTGCCGCATTTCTCAGGGCATCCAGTGCCATGGCACGCCAGCTATTTCCGGAAAATCCATTGGAAAATCCTATTCGAAATGGGCCTTTCTTTGCCGGCACTGATACCTCTTTGCCTGCTCCGGTTATGGCAGCTGTTCTGATTCCTTTTGCATAGGCATTTCCGAAAGCGAGCAGGGCAAACATACTCACGATCACCAAACTACTGCTCATGATTGATTTTCGAAACATGACCTTTATCTTTTTTTCCATAACATTCTCCAGATTTTTATTGTTTTGAAAGGGAATATGCGTCACCCCAGTCTGTTTTTTTGAACCAGACGGTACATCAGCACACTCAAGGCAATGATCAATCCCTGCAGCATAAATTGAATGCCGATCGGTTGATTAATCAAACGGGTATAACTACTCAAAATTGTGATAAACAAAGTACCTCCGATGGTACCAAAAACACTGCCCACTCCTCCGGTGAGGGCTGTTCCCCCCACCACTACTGCCGCAATGGAGGTCAATAGGAACTGGTCTCCGATTCCTAAACTCGGCAGACCGATGTAGGATGTGAGCACCAGTGCCCCGAGACAGGCAAACAGAGAACTCATCATATAGGCAGAGATCAAAACAGAATTGACGGGAATGCCCATCAGTCTGGCTGCCTGCGGGTTGGCGCCGACAGCATAAATCCATCTGCCATAAATGGTATGAAGGCTCGCATATCCGATGCTGATGGCCAATGTCAGCCATACAATGCCAGTCACAGGAATTCCTAAAAAATGGCCTTGTCCCAAAAACTCAAAAGCCGGAGCAATTTTTCCATGAGGCATTCCCCCTGTGTAAACAAGAGCGCTTCCGTATACCAGTGAATTCATGCTGAGCGTTGTAATCAAAGGGGTGACACGGAAAATTGTGATCAATAATCCATTGATGAAGCCGACAAAGAGCGAAACAAAAAGGCAAAGGATGACGGCTTCGACGATGTTTTCCGCCTTTCCCACCATGATGCTTGTTGAAAGAATGTTAACCAAAGTGACCACCCCGGCCTGGGATAAATCAATTCCTCCCACCAATAATACAAAAGTTTGTCCAATGGCAATAATACCGAGAAATGCTGCGACCTGGAGAAGATTCAAGACCTGACCGTATTGAAACATTGCGGGGGAATGAATACTCGCTAAAGCATACAGGCCTGCAACAGCAAACCAGACAGCTCCGATTCGGTTGAAACTTTCTGGCAACGTTGAAAATGATTTTGTTGGCTTCATCTAGTCCTGAACGTTACCAGTCGACAATCGTTCCATCGTCAAGAACGGCATTAGTGGTGTGCAGAATTTCCTGCTTGTATGGGTGCTTTTTTGCTTCCTCTTCATTTACTTCAACACCTAAACCCGGATTTTGGGGAAGCTTCCAATATCCATCGTCCAGTATGGGAGTCCCTTCGACTACATCATGATACCAGGGAACTACTCCGGTCATCTCCTCTTGAATTACAAAATTCGGTGTTGCAATATCAAAGTGCAGGGCGGCAGCGCCTGCAAGAGGACCCAATGGATTATGAGGGGCAATTCCAATCCCTGCAATTTCGGCCATCTGAGCAATTTTTTTCGCTCCGCTGAAACCGCCACAGTGGCATAGGTCCGGCTGTGCAATGTTAATGGCTCGCATCTGAAACAGAGGTTCGAATTCTTGAAGGGAAACCAGGCGTTCTCCGGTCGCTAAAGGACACGAAATTTTGTCAAATATTGCTTTCATCGACAGTGAATCGCCCGGGGGGATTGGCTCTTCTACAAATAGAGGATTAAAGGGTTCAAGTGCTTTGATGAATTGCACTGCAGCGCTGCTTGAGGGACAACGCCCGTGAAAGTCCACCATGATCTCTACGCCTGCACCGACCGATTCTCGTAAATCTTGCATTAGCTTTGAAACATGGTCGATTGCTTCAATCGTGGCGAGGAAATGACCGTAGGGAATACAAACTATTTTTAAAGCCCTGTATCCTTTTTCTAACACTTGCTGTGCTTTTTCTACCAAATATGCCGTTTCAGAAGTCTCGTATACAGCACTCATTTCCCCCATACCAAGGTGCGTGTAAATTTTTATTTTGTCATGAGTTTTTCCACCAAGCAGTCTCCAGACCGGAGTATTCAAACTTTTTCCCAGAATATCCCAAAGCGCAATCTCAATCCCGCTGATGGCGCTGCTCCCAATCACGCCCATTTTCCAAAATCCGTGCTTGTGCATCACTCTGACAAGCTGTTCTATGTCTCTGGGATCTTTTCCAATCAAAAATGGGGTCAAGTCTTCAATTGTCCCAACAACTCCCTTTGTTTTCCACTCTAATGTTGCTTCTCCCCATCCATGTAACCCGGGAGTATTTGTTTCCACTTTTACAAATACCCAATTCCGCATTTCGGCATTTACAACGAGTGTCCTGATATTTGTAATTTTCATTAAATATTATTAATTGAATTATAAAAAGAAAATATTATTTAAATTGTATGATAATTAAAATTATAAATAAAACATAGATCTGTCAAGTGATAATGCATTTTTTTTATTGGTGAACGATTAGACAAATTGGACAGAAGCGCGTCCTAAACCTTCAAACTCAATCGTAACTTCAGTTTGGGGTTCAGAAATCCACTCCGTTTGAACAACACTCCCCAAGGTGACGAATTCCCCTGCTTTCAAACTCGTTCCACGCTCGTTTAAATGTTTGATGAGCCAGGAAAGTGCTTTGATCGGGTGCCCCAAAATAAACGATCCCAAACCCTCTCCTGATTTTATCCCGTTGACAGAGAGTGTCCCAACAATTGATGCCAAATCGATTGATTTCCATTCCGTTACCGGTGCTCCCAAGACGACACCCGCATTAAAGAAATCGTCAGCAACCAGAATCGGAGTGGATAATGAAGAAAAATCCGGCATGCGGGCATCCACGATTTCAATTGAGGCGGAGCAGGCGTGTATATATTTTAAAATTGCCTCTTCTGGCATTTCGGTCTCTCCATGAGGCATATCCTCTGAAATGTGAACTGCAATTTCGCATTCGACTCCGGGTTTGATAAAGGAGGCAAAGGAAAGCGCCGCTGGTTCCCTGTAAACAGTTTTTTCGAACACCGCACCAGCACAGGGATGCTTGATTTTCAAGTATTCCTGCATCACGGGGGTTGTGCAGCCGATTTTGTATCCGGCAAGATTTCCCAATTCGTGGGTGAGCAGCTTATGGAGTCGGTCCTGAGCGTCATAGGCGGCGTTTAAATCCGGCGGAGCATCATCTAATTTGGAAAAAATAGCAGGTTTTATTTCAGTCCGGGATTGTCTCAGAATTTCTAGAAAAGTGTCATTTGTATTCATAGTTTTACTGCCTTTATGCTGGAGAGATTCAATTATTTCAGTTGAGATTTTTGCATTTTTTCAATTTACGAAGCAGTACTTTGCCATGCAGATAGAGCCAGGAAAAAATTTTTATGGCAGGTTTCCCGGGAATATGCAATTTTACGTGAACTATTTTAGTCTCAGATTGTCATTCCCTGTTTGAATTTTAAAGGGTTACGAAATATGAACAGTAAATTAGATACCCAGGCAGCCCAATGGCTGCATGAAATGTCTTTGCAAGGGCAACCGTCCTTTACCGAAATGACAGCTCAGGAGGTTCGAGAATCGGCCAACAGGAAAAGCCTGGAAAGGCCTGTTATTCGAGAAGATGTCCAGCAAATTCAAAATCTTAAAGTCCCGATCAACAGCAAGGACATCCTGGTCCGCGTCTACCAGCCTGTCCTTGATTCCCTTGCTCCTCTACTTTTGTATTTTCATGGAGGAGGCTGGGTGGCAGGAAGTCTCGATACTCATGACCCACTCTGCCGGGCATTGGCCAACAGCAGCGGTTTTGTTGTTGTTTCTGTCGATTATCCGCTGTCTCCCGAAACAAAATTTCCCAAGGCTCTCCATGAAGGATACGAGGTCCTGCAGTGGCTGCTCAGCAATGGAAAGAGCATAAAAGGAAATCCGGATTGGATTGCTGTGGGAGGAGACAGTGCCGGCGGTAATTTGGCCGCCAGCCTTGCTTTATTTGCCAAGCGTGAAGGCGATCCCAGTTTGAAGTTTCAGCTGCTCAACTATCCCATCACCGATATTTCCAATTTCGATACCGCTTCCTACGAGGAACTTGCAGACGGATATGGGTTGACTAAAAAGCAAATGCAGTGGTATTCCGAGCAATATTTGAAGAATCCCAAGGATGGATTCAATTCTCTTGCCTCTCCCTTGCTCGGCGAGGATTTGGCGGGCCTGCCTGCCGCTCATGTTACGATCGCAGAGTTTGATGTTTTAAGAGATGAGGGACAAGCCTATGCTGACAAGCTTAAGAAGGCAGGAGTCTCGGTTAGCAGCAAATTTTACCCGGGAATGACGCACGGATTTTTAGGGATGCTGGGGATTTTTGATCGGACTCGGATTGCAATTGATGACATTGCTTTCTCGCTTCGCAATGCCTATCAGAGCACCGGCAATTCGAATGCAGCGGATAAGGAAAAATAGGAAATCAAGAGGGCAAGCTTTTGCCCGGACTGCTTCTGACTAGGAATCTTTTTTCAGAACCAAAATCACCATTCCACTTTCAATTGTCGGTTGCTTGTGTCCTCTTCCCGCCTTTTGAATTCTTTGCAGGTTCGAAAAACAAGAACGGTTGTAAAGATGACATAATATCCATAAGCCTGAGATTCAAATACAAAGGGGCAGATTTATAGATATTATCAAACTTTTGTAAACGGTGGAATCGCATCAAAAGAATTGAGACTGCGGAGAATTTTCTCTTCTCATTGACGAGAACCGATCAAGTTTGCTTTTGCCAACACCGTCCTGGCGCGTTCTACAACGGGGGCGTCAACCATTTTCCCATCCATTGCAAACACTCCCAGACCCTGAGCAGCATGTATTTCAAAGGCCTCCACCAGTTGTTTGGCTTTGTTGATTTCATTGGCGGATGGCTGGAATATCTCATTGCACAGCTTCACCTGACTGGGGTGGATGCAGAACGCTCCTTCAAAACCAAGCATGGCCGCCCGACCGATCCATTCACGGTAGGTTTCCAGATCATCGTAAAGGGCGATGGACCCGACAAAGCCCAACGGAATAATCCCTGCTCGACGGGCCGCCGCCAAAGCCATCATGTTTGGCGTGTACAAGGCATCCGGAACTGCTTGTGAACCCAGCGATGCCGCCAGATCTTCAGAGCCGATGGTCAATGCGGTCAGCCGAGGAGTTGCCATTGCGATTTCATTGATGTTTGCCAGACCTTCCGCTGTTTCAATCAAGGCAATCAAAGCAATCGATTCAGGATCCAGTCCCCGCTCCATTTCCAGTTCCAGGATGGTCTGATCGAGCAGTTTGAGAAAGGATGCGTTGGGGACCATCGGAACAGTCACAGCGTTTAAGCCGGGTAGGACAACGGCTTCCAGATCCCTTATTGCCAATCTTAGGGGAAAATTGATTCGCACGACTACGTAGGGGCAGCGTCCCTGCAGCCACCCGATAGCAGCTACTGCCGATTGACGGGCGGCGTCTTTCTCAGCTATGGCAATGGCGTCTTCCAAATCAAGCTGAATTGCGTCGACTGCTCTCCGGGTCGCGCTTTCCAAAAGTTTTCTATTGTTGGCAGGTACGAACAGCAGTGACCGCAATAGCTTAGCGCTATTGATTGACATCAGAAATCCTTGATTGAATCGATTATTGAAAAATGATTTGAACTATGACTCTTTTTCTCAGCTTGTCAAGAATAATTTTTTGCGGAAATTTCGGCGAAAGGCTGAAATAATGTAAGGTGAATTCGGGTTTTTCGAGTGACTGACCTATTCAGAAGAGACCGGGTTCAATTTTATCTGGTACCGGTATTCTCCAGGGGGGATCAGAAATTCAGGATGGACGCTGGGACTCCAGGAGTCATCACCGCCAAGTCCCATATGCCAGGCATCGATATGCACGATCACTTCCCGTCGAGGAGTGAGATCAGTAGTGTGTCTGGCTGCCGTAATTTCTGCAATTGTGTTTTGCTGAGCATCAAAATGGAAAACTGGGCTCCCGGTAATTTCCAGCCCGATTCCCTGCTCATTGGTGAAGCGGACCCAGCGCACATCCTCTCTGCCTCCGCTTTCTGCAGGAAAGATGTAGGGGACCTGCATTGCTTCCAATGAGGATTGATAACGATCGACTGCTGCGGATTTTTTCCGATCGGAATAGTTTTCATGGGGACCTCGGCCATACCATTCAATTTGCTTGAAGGCGTATGGGAGGATCAATTCCATTCCAATCCGGGGAAGGAAGGGAACCCGGGAATTCATTCGAATTTTTTTTTCAATCGAGAGTTTTCCTGCGCCATCTATGATATACGAGGTTTCCGAGAGCACGATTGCCGGACGCCCGGAAGCCTGGTATCTGGTATTGACATCAATTTGTATTTCTCCCTTTGAAAGCGAAGTCAGACGTGAATCAATGATGGAACTTTCCAGACAATTCAAGCCCGCTTTTTCCCATTCCAGGGCATATCCCTTAGCGGCAATATGGGAGTTACTCACCCCATAATCGTTGTCGGTTGGTGCCCGGAAAAAATTGTCCTGCGGTCCCTTTTTAATGATGTCCATGCCCTTGTGCTGCCATTTGCTCAGAGTTCCTTCAGACAAATCAAAGACCATTTGAAAATCGTTTCCCTCGAGGTGAATTTCCTCTTCATGCTGTTTCCAGTTCAATTCAGGAGGAGGAGATGAGACTTTTTCCGGTATTGCCGGATTCCAGGGGATTTTGAACTGTTCCCAGGCCACTTCGTGGCCGGCCTCTGCCCATGAGTTTGCCTGGTTCAATCGAAAGGAAATGCCCAGCCAATATTCTGCGCCGGCCAATAGGGTTGGTTTTTTGAAAGGAAGGGAAAGGATCGATTTTTCACCGGGCGGCAGCGAACGTGATGCCAGTTTTCCTGACTGAATTTCTTTTCCATTAGCTTTGAGAGTCCAGTGGATTGAGAAGATTTCCAGGTTTTCAAAAAGAAAAAGATTTTCAATTTCGCATTTCCCTTCCAAGAGGGAATATTCCCGGATTTGGATCGGCTGCTGGACTTTTTTACATTCGAAAAAGGCCGGATGGGGGGTCCGGTCAGGCCATACCAGACCATTGATGCAGAATTGACGGTCATTGATTTCATCGCCAAAATCCCCTCCATAAGCCCAGTATTGACGGCCGGATGGATCAATCCTGCTCAATCCCTGATCGACCCAGTCCCAGATAAATCCTCCCTGCAGGCGAGGATAGGCATGGAACGCATCCCAGTATTTAAAAAAATTTCCTGTGCTGTTTCCCATCGCATGAGCATATTCGCAGAGGATCAAGGGGCGCGTTTCCTGAGGGTCTGCAATCAGTTCCTTTATTTCTTCAACGCGGGCATACATCGGACATAATATGTCAGTCACCGGCAGAGCCCAGTTGTTGCGGTTTCCTCCTTCATATTGGACAGGTCGCGTCGGATCGTAGGTGCGAATCCATTGCGCCATGGCATCATGGTTAGGGCCATAACCTGATTCGTTTCCCAAAGACCAGATGATTACCGACGGGTGGTTTTTGTCGCGTTCGACCATCCGAATTCCCCGGTCCATAAATGCATGGGTCCAATTGCTGTCATGGGCCAGCATTCCCATCGGGATGGTGCCATGGGTCTCTATATTGGCTTCATCAACCAGGTACAGTCCGTATTGGTCACAGAGTTCGTACCAGCGGGGATGATTGGGATAATGCGAGGTTCGCACAGCATTGAAATTGCCCTGTTTGATCAGCTTTATATCTTCAATCATGCTGGCTTCATCAATGGCGTGCCCATGTTCCGGATGGTGTTCGTGTCGATTGACGCCCCGGATTAAGATGGGTTTGCCGTTGATCTGCAGCAATCCGTCTTTGATTTCCACCTGCCGAAATCCTATTCGACAACTTTCAATATCGAGAATTTCCCCGTTTTCGTCCCGAAGACTCAGGACCAATGTGTACAAGAAAGGCTGTTCTGCGCTCCATTTGAGGGGCCTGGATACAGAAATTTTCTGTTTAACCAGATTGGAAAAGGCCCCTTGATTGTCCTCATTTACGTTTCCTGGAAAGCACGAATCTGGAGAAGGAAGCAAAGCATGCTGCTGGTTGTCATAGATCTGGATTTCCAGACTGTGCCCGGATAAATTCTCGCCGTAAGGAGCTGCAATCTTTGTGCAGACATTCAGTTCAGCATCCTGGTAAAGTGCGTCCAGTCGGGTTTGTATGAAATAATCATCGATGGCAGTTACTGATTTGGAGTAGAGCAGCACCTCTCGAAAAACACCGCTCAGCCACCACATGTCCTGATCTTCAAGATAGCTGCCGTCGCTCCAACGGTAGACAGCAAGTGCCAGCACGTTACGGTGATCGTTCAAATAGGGGCTGATGTCGAATTCCGCTGGTAGCCGACTGTCCTGAGAATAGCCGACTTGATGACCATTGACCCACAAATGAAACGCGGAATTCACTCCTTCGAAAAGCAGCCTGGTTTCGCGCCCTTTCCATCGACCGGGAACACCAAATTCAGTTCGGTAGCAAGCTGTCGGATTTTCCTGAGGCACATAGGGCGGGTTGACCGGGAAGGGATAACGGATATTGGTGTAAATCGGCTTGTCGTATCCCTGCAGCTGCCAATTGGAGGGAACAGAAATCGTTGCCCAGGAAGAAACATCGAATGTATTGTTAAAAAAGTTTTTAGGAATTTCTTCAGGACAGGCAGCCAGATGAAAGGACCAGTTCCCATTGAGGGATTTGACAAAGGGAGACTGATAACGGTCACAGGTCAAGGCAGTTTCAAGATCAGGAAAGGCCCCGAGGGGGACATGACCCGGCCTTTTGTTCCGACTGATTATTAAGGGATCTTCCCAATCACGGGAAACAGGAATCTTTTTCATTGTCAAATGCGTAATCCATCTTCTCCAAACATCATTGCTTTGGATTTGTCAATGCCGATTTCCGCGATTTCTCCGGTTTTCACCGAGGCATGACCAGAAAATTCTATTGTCAATCGAGTGTCTTGGGTGTCAATGTACAGATAGGAAACACCACCCAATTGCTCCACAAGACTGACTTCACCTTTAAAGACGTCTTTGCTTTGCTCACTGCTGAGGAAATGTTCGGGACGCAATCCAACCGATATTTTTGTCCCGTCAGCAGGCACTGTTCCTCGTGCTTCAATATCAATTTGAATATTATTCGGCAGTTCAAGGGCCACGGTTACCGATTTTCCTTTGGATTTCCTTACAATTCCAGAAACGAAATTCATACGGGGAGAACCAATAAAACCGGCGACAAACTGGTTGTCCGGATTGTCATAAAGTTCTATGGGGGCCCCGACTTGTTCAATTGTCCCTCCCCGCAGCACCACCACTTTGTCAGCGAGCGTCATCGCTTCTGTTTGATCATGGGTAACGTAGATCATTGTTGAATTGAGGTTATTGTGCAGTTTCGCAATTTCGATGCGCATTTGCACACGCAATTCCGCATCCAGATTGGAAAGCGGTTCATCCAGAAGAAAAACTTTGGGTTCCCGCACGATGGAGCGTCCGATGGCGACTCGCTGCCGTTGACCGCCCGACAGCGCCTTAGGTTTTCGATAGAGCAGATCTTTCAGTTCAAGAATTTTTGCAGCTTTCTGGACCCGCACATCAATTTCGTTTTTTGGCATTTTGTTCATTTTCAGGCCAAATGCCATGTTGTCATAGACATTCATGTGGGGGTAAAGTGCGTAAGACTGAAAAACCATAGCGATGCCTCGTTCAGCAGGGTCCATCGTGGTTACGTCGACACCCCCGATGGAAATGGTGCCGGATGTTACTTCATCGAGGCCGGCGATTGCCCGCAGCAATGTCGACTTCCCGCATCCGGAGGGACCCACAAACACAACGAATTCCTGATCTTCAATGTGCAGGTCGATGCCCTTTAACACGTTGACGTTTCCAAACGACTTTTTTACCTTTGACAATGCTAGTCCAGCCATAACTTGTTCCTTCTTGTTCTGTTTATTTTCTAAGGATTGTCCTCATTGTTTAACCTTTGGTTGCCCCCAGGGTGAGACCGGCAATAAAGTGTCTCTGCAGCAGGAAAAACAAAATCACTGGTGGAAATGCTGCGATTATTGAGCCGGCGGAAACGAGTTGCCATTGCGAAATCCATTGCCCGTTGAGAGACTGTAATCCTGCTGTAACCGGTAAGGCATGGTCTCCTTGAACCAGCACAGTGGCCCAGAAGTAATCGTTCCAGATGAAAGTAAAAATCAATACGGCCAGTGCGGCCAGGGCAGGGCGCACCAAAGGGAGTACAATGTATCGGAATATTTTAAATTCGCTGATTCCGTCTATTCGGGCGGATTCAATCAGTTCAAAAGGCAAAGCCTTCATAAAGTTCCGCATAAATAAAGTGCAAAACCCTGTCTGAAATGCAGAGTGAAACAATACCAAACCCGTGGTGGTATCGTAGAGTCCCAACTGCAGGGAAAGATCCCGGACCGGGACCATCAGGATTTGAAAAGGGACAAAGTTTCCCGCAATAAACACGAAGAATAGGAACATATTGACCCGAAAACGATAAATTGCCAGGGCATAACCAGTCAAACATGAAATTGTCAAAGTGAGCAGAACAGTGGGTATGGTCACTTTGAAGGAATTTAAGATATATAGACCGATTTTGGAGTTCAAAAAAATGTCGGTGTAGTTGTTTATCAGATTGAATTCGGTGGGCCACCCCCAATAGTTGCCCGCATTGATATCTCCTGCTGATCGGATGGAAGTCAACATGACCGCCAGGAGCGGCAACAGCCAAATAAACAAGGCAATTGGAAGAATTGCTTTATAAGTCCGCTGCAATGCTTCAGAAGACTTTTCGATGGGTTTTGGGAACATCTGCTCAAGCTCCTTCTTTTTCTTGTTGGTACATTCTCCAGAGAAAAAAAGTAATATACACCATCATGATCAAAAAGAGGATGGTTGCGATGGTCGCTCCATATCCCATCCGGTACCCGTATTCAGACAATGCCGTTTCATACATGTAATAGGCGAGCACACGGCTGGAACCATAGGGCCCCCCCTGGGTCATGATCGAGATCAGGTCAAATGAGCGAAGTGCGCCGATGACTGTCACAACAATGGCAATAAAGGTGGCCGGTCGGAGCTGCGGCAATATGATGTACCAGAGCATCTTCCATCCTTTGGCATTGTCGAGACGCCCTGCCTCCACCTGATCTGGCGACACATTGTTTAAACCGGTTAAAAACAAGATCATGCAATAAGCGATTTGAGGCCAGAGGCCGGCGGCGATAATCCCATAAGTGACATAATCTTCGTTGCCTAATATCGATGGCGCTTCCACACCGAAAAAGCCGAGAATGATCGCAAATATTCCATTTGCCGGATTGTAAAACCAGGTAAAAACCAGGCCGACTACAATCTGTGACAGGACAAACGGAAAGAAAAACAAAGACTTGTAGATTCGGATCCCGGTGACTGTCTGGTTGAGAAACAAAGCGATAAAAAGACCCACTGGCACGGCCAGCATATAAAGAATGAGCCAGATGATGTTGTTTTTTAAAGATGTATAAAAATTCTCATCGTCGATCAGTTCCAGATAATTCTCAAATCCCACATAGTTTTTGGGACTGAGACCATCCCATTCATAAAAAGATATCCAAATGCTTTGAAAAATTGGCAAAATCACATAGATCAGAAACATGAAAAGCCCGGGTAATAGAAACAGCCAGGGAGTTATTGCTATCCGATTACGATGCCAAAATGTTTTATGATTTTTGTAGCTTGCAACGGCCATAAGACGTTTTCCTGAATTTCTCTCCTTTCTCATGAAAGTCGGATGAGCAAGGATTGATTCGTTGATGAGATGGACCACTCTCTTCCCCATGATTCAAGGGAGATTTGCCTCATTGAGGAAGAGATTGGATTCGATCAACTCAGTTCGTTCCAAGGAATTTTTTGAGCGATCTATTTATATGCTCTTTTTTGGACTTTATCGAGTCGCTTCAAAATCTTTTCACGTCGATCGGGATGAATCATGTACTCCTGAAATCCTTCCATGCCTGCTTTTGCCATTGCAGCCGGTGCGTCGCGGTCATAGAATTGCGCAATCCCTTTTGCGTTGTTCAGAATGTTAAAACCCGCTTTAAGAAACTTGTCGTCCGCAACCTGGGATTGATTGTTCACTGGAAGCTGGCCGAGAATTTTGTTCCACTCTGTCTGAATGTCGGCTTGAGCAATAAAAGAGAGGAATTTCCTTGCATCTTCCTTGTTTTTTGCTTTTGCAGGAATATGGAAAGTATCTGTGGGTGCTTCTTCTGCTTTGGCTAGCCCGGCAGTGATTTCGGGAAACTGGAAAAATCCGAGTGTGTCATCGGTCAATCCTGCCTCTTTCAATGGCGCCACCGCAAAATTCCCCATCACATACATGGCTGCTTTTCCCTGAACCATCGGAGCGAGGGCATCTTGCCAGGACAATGAAGCGTGATTTTTGACAAAATATCCGGGTTTAACCAATTCGTCCCAGCGATCGAAGACAAGCTGCATTTTTGGATCGGTATATTTCACTTTTCCGGCAGTCAAATCATTGTGGAAGTCATAGCCGTTGACACGCAGGTTCAAATAATCGAAGACACCGGCAGCAGTCCAGAGATATTTGGTCCCGATTGTAATGGGAGTGACGCCCCCTTTCTTGAGAGTCGCGCAGGCATCTAAAAACTGTTTCCAGTTCGTCGGGACCGCAATTCCCATTTTTTCAAAGATGTCTTTTCGATAGTACACTCCCCATTGATAGTATGTATAGGGGACCCCCCATTTTTTCCCATCAATAGTCAGGGAGGGAGCGGCGGCTGCAAGGGATTTATTGTATCCCGCACTTTCCCAGACATCACTGACGTCTTCAAAAAGACCTGCGTTGACAAAAGGTGCCATCCGATTTCCTGCATACCATGCAGCAACGTCTGGAGGATTGGCGGATAAAAAGTTTCTTATTGATGTTTTGTAACCTTCATGGTCAAAAAGATTCCACTTCACTTTGACATCGGGATTGGCTTTTTCGAAGGCTGCGATTACCATCTCAAATGCTTTTTTAGGCGCGGGATCGGGTCCGTCAAAATTAATAACAAGCTCTCCAGACCAGGCAGTCTGACTGAATAAGAGAGCACTTGTCAAAAGAGCAAGCAATAGTGATTTCATTTTCTAGTCTCCTTCTCACAAATTAAAAAAACACCAAGCATTTGTCACTGAAGTGAACTGCCCGGCCAGGGGTTTGCGGAGCTTTTCTTCCAGCTCCTTAACAAAATTATCTGCAGAAACCATTGTCCTCAGCATCTGGTCAGACCCTTGATTTATCGTCTTCCAGGGCATGACTGATGTGTGATTCTCAATTTCTCCTCGCGATAATCTACTCTTCAAAAAAACGAAGAATTTTCGGTTTTTATCTGCTCTGTTTAGAAGCATTAAAAACCATTGAAAGAGCACGGTCTTAAAGGCTGTGCTCTTTTTGGAAAGTAAAATTGACCCTGCTTTTAATGCAGTTCCTTTCAGGATCGCTTTTCCCCCGGATCGTGATGGACCTCAACCTCTTGGGAAAAACTACCGATAAGGACAGGTTTTGAAACGAGTGTTTTCCCTTCAAATTGCGGAATGTACGGCCGATGGGCCTCGACCAGTTCGATTGTCATCGCACGGATTTGGTCCAGGGTTAAGATCGATGCTGTTAGTGGATCCAGGCACATGGCCTGAAAAACCATCTCGAGGTCCTGCTGCAACGTCGCTTCCACCGCAAGTTCCTGAACATTGATCTGGTTCCGGTTGATGGCTGCTAAATGAAGAGGCAATTTTCCGACTTTGAGGGCCTGTATCCCGTTTTTATCAACAAAACATGGAACTTCTACACAGCAATCTTCCGGCAGATTTTCAATCAGTTGGGCATTTCTCACATTGCCGTGAACGATCACCGGTTCTCCTCCTTCCATCGCATTGATGATTTGTGAACCATATTCAAAACTTCGTTTCAGATCAACCGGCTTTTCCCAGCGGGCCATTTTTTCCATGGTTTCGCGCCAGTCAGGGCGATTGTAGAGCGTCTTAATAAATCCGGAAGCGCCGTTCCACGATCCTCCGGGGCAGTATTGCTGCACCAGTTCCGGGGTTTTTCGGAACCAACCGCTGTATTCTGAATTGTGTCCGCTGGCCTCGGTGACCGGGAAACCGAAATGTTTAACGTACTCCATTCTGGAACTGTCGCCCAGCCAGATTTTGGGGTCTTCAGCCAGGTTTCGAATTTGAGGGAGCAAGTCTTGACCGTCTTTCTGGAAGCGAGTGATCCAGGCCTGGTGATTGATTCCCGCACATTCAAAATTGATATTCCTGATGTCAATTCCCAGGCGTTTTGCCCACTCTTCTGTAGTACCTTGCACCGAATGACACAATCCCACCAATTTGATTTCTGGAAGCGACTTGTACATCCCCCAGCAAAGCATGGCCATCGGATTGGTATAATTGAGCAGTGTTGCGTCGGGACAAATTTCCAGGATGTCCCGTGCAATTCCGATTTGGTGAGGCAGAGTGCGCAGACAGCGCATAATGCCTCCCGGAGTTAACGTGTCTCCAATCGCCTGGTCGACCCCATATTTCATCGGAATATCAATTTCGGCTGCGATCGCATCGTAACCGCCCACCAAAATACTGCTGATGACATAATCTGCTCCTTGGAGCGCTTCTCTTCGATCGATGGTCATCGAGTATGTCGCTTGGCAGTATTTACCTTCCACCAGCATTCTTTCAACAATTCGACCCGCATAATTTAAACGATCCGGGTCCAGGTCGACCAAAGCGATGTGTGCTTCATTCAATGCGCTGTAGGTTAGCAAATCAGCCGTCAATCGACTTGAAAAAACAAGACTGCCTGCCCCGATGATAACAATTTTTAATCCCATTTCAAATTGACTAAATTTATGATTCTCTTTAGAAGTAGTATTTTTAGGGTAAGTTCAATTCCGCAATATACTGAGCTTTAATTTTAATTCAATAGGCACGTTTTGCTATATATAGGCATTTTATGCTCTCCCACATAAAAAAACTGAAAATAGGCAGTAGTGCTCTTCCGCTTGAACACAGCAAACGCCTGCCCTGCGCAATTTGGGGGGCTGGAACAGAAATTCAAACTTCGTCACAATATGATTGGGACGGACTCAAAAGAGGGTCGCTTCCGTTGGCAACATTTCAATACACCATCAAAGGCTGTGGAAAATTGAGGTATGAATCCGAAGATTTTGAAATTCCTTCCGGACACGCAATGCTTGTTCGTTTTCCCCACAATCACCGTTACTGGCTTCCCGCTAAGTGGGAACCCTGGCATTTGTTTTGGGTCAGTTTATATGGAGAAGAAATTCAGAAATTGTGGCAGCAGATCGAGGAAAAAACAGGCCCGGTTGTCCGCATTCCGGAAGATTCTCCTCTATTTGAAATCTATTGTGAAATCCACGAAGTTGTTCTGAACAACCCGATATTTTCCCCTTACAGAACTTCGGCACTGGGATATCAGTTTGCCATGAAGATCATGGATGAACTACTCAATCCCGAATTAAAAGCACCCCGGCGAGAAATTCAATCGGTGGTACAGTATTGTGAAACCCATTATCACAACTATATCGGAGTGGAAGAAATGGCAGAAATTTCTGGTTTGAGCCGTTACCATTTCACTCGTCTTTTTCGAGAAATTGTTGGGGTGCCGCCTGGTATTTTTTTGAGAACTCTCAGGATGCGCAAGAGTGTGGAATTGTTGAGAAACGGACAGCACTCGGTCAAAGTGATTTCAGACCTTTGCGGCTTTGCAGATGTCAACAATTTTTGCCGCGCCTTCAAGCGAATCTACGGGTTTTCGCCCGGAATGTTCAAAAACAATGGATTGTGATTTCAAAAGATGTCAGTTTGAGCGATGAATTTAAAATCATTAGTCAATGTGATGCTCATCGGTCTTTTGTTTGGGGGAGGAATCGTCTCTTCACGTTTTGGAATCGGTCAGTTTGAACCCATTGTGTTTACCGGACTGCGACTGGCGGTCGCGGTGTTGGCCTTTGCAGGTTTTTATCTCGTCTCTCATCAACGGCATCCTTTCCCATCCAATTGGCGCTTATGGCGGCATTCCCTCCTCCTTGGAACGTTTGGAACAGCATTGCCGATGACCTGCTTTATCGCCGCCCTGCAGTTCCAATCAAGCGGTGTTTCAGCGATCTTCATCACAACCGGTCCGGCTATGATTGCCTTGCTGGCACATTTTGCTCTCCCCGATGAATCCCTGAATCGGGTGAAAGTCTCGGGAATCGTCCTTGCTTTAGGAGGAGCGTTATTCATCGCCCTGAATGGTGAAAGCGGATTGAGAGATTTTCCTCAAGCGAATCCGCTGGGCTACATCCTGATTACGTTATCCGTCTCCTGTCACTGTGTCGCGACCATTTATCTTCGCAAATACACCCATCAATACCGAACCTTTGATCTGACTGGGAGTCAAATCCTGATTGCGATGGTGTTTATTCTGCTGGGAGCAAGCTTAACGATGGGGTTTGACTTCAGCAGGGTTGATCTGACGGGTCTGATGTCTCTTCTCTATAGCGGACTCTTTGGGACTTTTATCGCTTTTTTGCTTTACAATCTGACGGTTCGTGACTTCGGACCGACCGTTGCGGGCATGAGCTTCTATGTCACTCCCATCGTTGCAACACTCGCCGGGGTGCTTTTGCTGGGAGAAGCGCTGACGCTTAATATCGTGATCGGGATGTCCGTCATCCTGGCAGGAATCGCGCTGGTCAACTATGGCAGCCGGGCAAGGACGCTCGCTTGAGCTATTTCTGTAAATTATCCGTTTGACTCAAAAAATCCTTATCATCATTACGATTCGTCTTTTAAAGTGCTGCTGTGCGAAGCGATTCAGTCTTGCTGTCCATCATTCTTCAGCAATTCTCTGTATCGTTTTCGATGAAAATATCTGTTGAGGCTCAACGAGGAAAGAAGGGGCGGGGCTGTCAGACCGTTTCGGACTGCCCCGCCAGTCTTGAGGCGTAATCAATTCGGAGTGATTTCGTTTTTTAAGGTGTGATAGAGTTCATAGGCCTTTTCCGGAGTTTCGTTGCTGTGAACCACGGACCGTACCGCCTGAATCATCGAAGTGGGTGATTCGGACTGAAAAATGTTTCGACCCATATCCACTCCCGCGGCCCCCTGCTGGATAGCGTTGTAAGCCATCTTCAATGCATCGAGTTCCGGAATTTTCTTTCCTCCTGCTATGACGATGGGCACGGGGCAGCTGGCTGCGACAGTTTCAAACCCTTCTTCAATAAAATAGGTTTTCACATAGTGTGCTCCCAATTCTGCACAGATGCGGGTCGCCAGACGGAAATAGCGGGCATCGCGCACCATGTCTTTGCCGACTGCTGTCACAGCCAGAGTTGGGATGCCGTAACGGGTGCCGGTGTCGACCAGCCTGGTCATGTTGAGCACGGACTGAGTTTCGTATTCGCCCCCGATAAAGACCTGGCAGGTGATCGCTGCGACATTCAGTCGAATCGCATCTTCGATGTCAACTGCAATCTGCTCATTGGAAAGCTCTTTGAGCATGCTTGGTCCTCCCGAAGAACGCAAAACAACAGAGTTGGTCGCGGATGGGGGAATCACACTTCGCAGTATCCCCCGGGTCAGCATCAGGGTATCAGCATAGGGAACCAGAGGCAAAATACTGATATCCACTCGCTCCAGTCCAGTGGTTGGTCCCTGGAAATAGCCGTGATCAAAAGCCAGCATGACCGTTTTTCCGGAATCCGGATTGAAAATTCGCGCCAGTCGATTTTTCATTCCCCAGTCCAAGGAATTGGACCCCTTGAGAAAAAACCCCTCGGTTTTTTGAGGAACATCTGTATAAAACTGTTTGGACTCTTTATTGTCTACCTCCGGCATGTGTTGATCTCCTTCATATTTGATTCGTTTTCGGTTCTGTTCGTTTCCTTGAGAGAACGATTTGAAAACCTGCAGGATACACTAAAAACTGCAAAAATTCACGTTCCTTTCCCGGAATGATCTAAAATTTGGCTTTGATCAGATTCATCGGATCACTTCTGACATCGGATCCTCTCAACTTTGCCCCTTTGAAGCTGGTTTTGTTGACGTCAGCCTTGCGAAATTTCGTGTTGCTTAAATTAGCGTTTCTGAAGTTTGCTTTCTCCAGTTTCGCCTTTGTAAAATCGGCTCCTTCGCAGCCGGCTTTTTTGAAAGATGCCTTTTCCAAATTACTGTGGGAAAAATCAGTTTTTTCACATTGGGCTCCTTCAAATTTTGCCTTTTTTAAAGATGCTTTTTTAAAAGAGACGCCGGAGAGGTCCGTGTTTGAAAAATCGGCTCCATCCAGTTTTTTTCCTGCAAAATTGCAGTGCCGCAAATCAGCTCCCGCTTTGGGACTGCATGCGGCCGTTTCCGTCGCAGCTTGTGCTGGAGGGGCGGGCTGAGCTTTGATTGCAGCCGGTTGAGGAACGACGACTTTTTGGGTTGATTGCTGAACATTGGCATCAAATGTTTTTTTCGGGGCAGTCGCGATTGCTTGGGGGGTGGATACCGTTTTGCCGTATACTGCTGTGTGGCCGATTCCTTGAGATCCCGGGTTTTGTGACCAGGTGGCCGGGTTCGAATCAACAATGCTGTATGTACCGGGCTGCAGAAGCAAATTGGGAGATACCCACCATTCAGCATTGGGAGTATTGTACATGCCGGGACTGCCCTGCGCCTGCCAGGACCCCAGACCTTTAATCCCGATGCTGCCAGGGCGGGCAGTTCCTTTTCCATTGTTCCAGTGGTAGGTATTGATCCGAGTGATCATCATCGGCTGCTGGATTGCAAAGGTGGCATATTGGCTTGGACCGTTTTGCACAGAGGCTATATTTCGGGAATAAAATACGATGGATTCTCCGGAGGCCGCCGGGGGAAGTTGTACTTTGTACGGCTGCACATCCTGTTGAGGGGCGGTTGGCTGAATTGAAGCTGCCGTCGGGGACGAGGCTGTTTTATTGCCAGTCCAATTGGTGCCGGACAGCGGCTCGTTGCAGTATCCCCAGACACCATTGAATTGTTGAGGATTCTGAAAAGTAAAACGAATCTGACCCCAGTAATATGACCCGTTCCTGGCCGTTGCACACTTTTTGGATGATGAATTTTCCGTCCATAGTCCAGAGAGGGTGTTTCCGGAAAGAATTCCTGATATTTTTCCATTGTCGGAGCCGTAGATCCCGGAAACATTATTGCCGTTCTGATAGACTTGCATTTTTCCTTCGGAACTGTCCCAACTCCCTGCGATCACCGCAAAAGGAGGCATCGCAGTCTCCGTTAAAACAGGTCCGCTTCCCTGAACTTTGGCATAGTGATCATAAGGGTTGCCCCCATAGTTAGTTTTTAACCCGCCAACCTGCGCTGCGTTTTTGTCACTCAGATCGCATTTGCTTTCATTTTTGTAGTAATCAAATGATTGGCACCAGCTGTTTTGCAGGCATTGCTGGGCACAATCGCTGGGAGAAACTCCTGTCAAATGCTGATTGTTATAGCCGCTGATTGCCGCATTCGGAGTCATCGTGAACTGAGCAACAGCAGCGGATACCGAATTCGAAAGTGAGCCCTGAACAGCGGCCCCGACGGGCTGTGCAGGTGCCGCTGCAGTTTGAGACATGGCACCGACCGAAAAGGTGAAGGAGGCGACCTCACGACCGCCGCCATCCGCGTCGTTCATGCGGAAATCATAGGATCCATTTTGGGCGGGAGCTTTAAAAGTCAGTGTTCCGCTGCTTCTCTTTTCAAGATACTGATAGCTGAGATCGTATTTATCATTTTCTGCTTCACTCCCGTGGGCTACGCTGGAAGGGATGATCCCAACCCAGGCATTGGCTGCGTAATTCGAAGAGGCAGTGAAATACACCCGGATTTCTTCATTGGGCATAAAAGCGCTTTTATCCAGACGAAGCGAAGCCATCGAGGGCCCGGCTTGTGGTGCAGGTGCCTGAGCAGTGATCTCAAATGAAACTCGACCTTGAACATTGTACTGACCCGCAGGCCAATTGAGATACAAACGTGCCTGATAGCTCCCCGGCGGCAGATCCGATACTTCAAAGGTACCGTTTTTCTTCCCCTGGGTGTAAGTCCATTTATCATACTGGTTGTCCGGCTTCGAAGCTGCAGTGACGGAAACCCAGTCCTGCGAATTGCCTGGAAGGTTTTCATAGGTGACCACTACGGGTTCTCCAACGGTGAAAGTCTGTTTTTGCAGGCGGATTGAAGGATTTCCCATACTTGATGAAGTGGGACCGGACTGGGCTGTTTGAGAGGGGGCCGCGCTGGACAGACGTACGCCTTTATCGGTTCCCTTGTTTGAATCGGTGCTGTTAGCCCATACTCCTTCAAATGAATTGAAGTCGGGTGAAAAAGTGTAGGAAAAGGTACCGTGAACCTGGGCGTTGTAATTGAAGGTCCCGGACCATACCCTTCCGTTTAAAATACCTTCGATCCTGCTTCGACCATTATTGTATGTGCCTGTAATTCGATTGCCTTCCTGTTTGAGTAGCAATTTTGAGCCGAAATCCCATTCCCCGCTCACATTTGCGCTGGTCGCTGCCGCAGTGATAATTTTTCCATAGATGGAAAAATGCCCAACCCCTCCGGATCCGGCATTCTGGGACCAGGTAACTGAATCAGAGTCAGTAACCGTATAGGTGCCGGGCTGCAGTGTAATATTCGGAGAAGCCCACCATTCCGCATTGGGTGTGCCGTTCATGCCTGGACTGCCTTTGGCTTGCCAGGATCCCTGTCCCTGGATACCGATCTTGCCGGGGCTCGGCGTGCCCTTTCCGTTGTTCCAATGATAGGTGTTTATCCGGGTAATGAGCATCGGCTGCTGAAGCGTGAATGTAGCAAATTGACGAGGTCCATTCTGCACACCGGCTTTGTTGCGGGTACTATGGATTTCCTGCTCACTTGCTCCTGAAGAATCTGCTGCAGGGCTGGGAGAAGGCATTGAAACCGATTGGACAATTCCATAGATGGAAAAATGCCCGATTCCATTGGACTGACCGTTTTGGGACCAGGTTACCGAATCGCTGTCGGTCAGAGTGTAGGTGCCGGGCTGCAAAGTGAGATTCGGAAAAGCCCACCATTCCGCGTTTGGAGTTCCATTCATGCCTGGACTGCCTTTGGCCTGCCAGGAACCTTGCCCCTGAATGCCGATCATCCCGGGACTGGGGGTTCCTTTCCCGTCATTCCAATGGTAGGTGTTGATCCGGGTGATCGTGGTCGGCTGCTGAAGCGTGAAGGTCGCGAAAGCCCGCGGACCGTTTCTCACCCCGGCTTTGTTACGTGTGGAAAACAGTTCTTTTTCTTCAGATTGCGCCTGCGAGGTGTGGGTGAAAAAAAGGAAGGCAATTGAAAACAGTAAGGGTATCGAAATTAGCTTCTTCATAATCCTCCTCCAAAAGTGGGAAGTCGAAAAATCATTCAACAGTTGTCAACGGGAAGTTTTTCCTCTTGAACATTCATTATGATATACAATGCCAAATGGCGTTTTTTTGTCAATAGTTATTTGACTTTTTCAAGACTAAATCGTTTTTCGATCCGACTTTTCACTTGTACTTCCTTTGATTCGCGATACAATTTCTGAAGACAAAATCATGATGACAGAACAATCTTTCAGGAAGGAGTGCTTTTCATGAATAAATCAATCATTTTTTCTCTGTTCGGATCAATAGTTTTAATTTCGATTGCGACTCATTCTGCCGAGGCTCAAAATCTGTTGATTGGAAAATATATCTTTACCCCGGGTGAAGAAATTCAAGTACAATTTGATGCCCAATCAAATTATGCAGAAAATGCCTGGATAGGAATTGTTCCCTCTCAGATCGTTCATGGCAGAGAAAGTGAAAATGACAAAAACAACATGGGGTATCAGTATCTCAGCAAAAAGACCCGTGGAACACTCAGCTTTAAAGCTCCCAACAGCAATGGCGCCTATGACTTGAGGATGCATGATACGGACGATAACGGGCGGGAAGTGGCCTCGGTTTCCTTCAGCGTGGGGATACCGAATCCATCCGCCATTGTGCCGATGCCCCAGGCACCGGCACCCGTTGCTTCGGCGCCTGCTCCAGTCCAGCCAACCCCTGCCCCGCAGGCTCCTTCAGCAGCAGAAACTCGTTCTCAAGATGGGCGCTACGTTGATCACGGCAACGGCACCGTTACCGACACCAAGACAGGGGTCATGTGGACGAAAAAGGACAGTTATGCGGATCTCGGCCGCTGCGTGAACTACAATGACGCGAAAAATTATGTGAGCCAATTGAATACCGGAGGATACACCGATTGGAGAATTCCGACCGTTGAAGAATTGAAATCCATTTATGAAATGGAAAAATCAAACAATATCAGTTACGCGCGCGATTCTGCCTATCCTTTACATTTGGATGCGATCTTTTCTGACAATGCGGCCTACTGGTACTGGTATTCTGACAATTCCATCTGCTGCGGTCTCGCCTTTTTTTCTGGAGACCGGATAACCGGAACAAGGAAGGATGCCAATCAGGCCTGCGATAAATGGGCTGCAGAAGGAGTCCGTGCTGCTCGACGCTGAAAATGGACACGGCTCCCTAAATTTTCCCAACGGTATCCTTTACTGTTGGGAAAGATACCAGTCTGCTATTTCGCTGCCTGTCATATAGACCACGCCGGGTAAACGGGAGAGGTCTTCAAACATTTTGCGGTACCAGACGATCCGATGCGGCGCACCGATGGTATAAGGATGCGCGGAAATGACCATGATGCGCGGTTCGTTTTTGCTTTCTTCCAAGTAGACGGGAAGTCCGTCTCGGAAACGACGATAGATTTCTTCTGAACTGTGTTTTTCGACAGGATAGACGACGATGTCGTTCAGTTCAAAAGTGTATGGCAGGCCGACAAGAGGCCCATGCTTGGTTTCGATCTCGAATGGTAAATCATCAATTGGGAAATCACAGGTCCAGTCGATCCCGACTTCTTTCATTAGATCAGGGGTATCAAAGGTCTCTACCATGCCGGGCCCCATCCATCCCCGCATTTTCTTTCCGGTAAATGCCTCGATGGTTTCTTTTGTTTTGATCAAAGTTTCCCGTTCGTCTGAAACTTTGTTCATGGGGGTCTGCACCCAGCCATGACCCATAAAATCCCAATCCTCATCGTTCATGTAACGGGCCATCTCCGGGTAGGCGTTGCAGACGTCACCATTGATACTGGCCGTTACCCGTATTCCAAATTCCTTCAGAATTTTCATCACTCTGGGCAAACCGCAACGCCATCCATATTCTTTCCAACTCCAGTTCGGAATATCAGGCGGAGGATTCGATCCTCCCTGCGGGGGAGGGATTACGGTCCTGGGCATGGTTTCGCTGTAAACCCAATGTTCCACATTGACCAGAGTGAAAACGATCAGGTTGCCGCCGGGCGGCGGCTTCAAGGGTCTTCGTGCCCAGCTGGGAGTGTATTTGATTCGCGGTGTTTTCATCTGCGATCCTCCAATTGAAAGGTTCAGGTTTTTTCCGGTACGAAATTCAATGAAACTTTTGCTGAAATCTTGCTCAATTGCCCGGAAATCAACATGTTGAGTGAGTCTCTAAGGGCCGAATCCTAATGGATTCATTTACCGAATGAATTGAACGCGACCTTGCTCCTGGTGTCATCTTTGTTCAATTTCTTTGTTTGGCAGTCAGGGTCTCGAACACGATCAGCTAACTGCCTTCCAGGAAGCAACTTTATCATGCAGAATCCAAAAAAGGGAAGAAAAATTCTTACTCCCTGCCACTCAAATTCCAAACAATTTTCTTCTGTCAAATGGAAAATAATTGTGTTAGAAATTCATGATTCTTAAATGCTTTTGGAGCAACTTTCAGAACCCGAAAAATACAGAAACCGAATATGGATACAGTCACTATTTCAAAGGAAAAAATGGAGGAGCGTCTGGCTCGTTTCAAAACACTGAAACCCAGCAAACAGGCTTTTGTTGACACCCGATTGCCGGAACACCTGAGGGACATCTTCAACGTGATCGGCCCCGGCGTTACCGAAGACCCTGAACTCAAACCGGCAATCAGCGATCCTCAGGGATTCAACATTACCTATGTGGGAGCGGAGCCTGGAAAAGGAGCCGCCCTGCATTCGCACCCCACTGTGGAGGTTTTCATCCCAATGTCCGGCAGATGGTCAGTTTATTGGGGGGATGATGGAGAAAATGAATTTATTCTGGAACCTTTTGATGTGATTTCAGTCCCCGTGGGAGTGATGCGCGGATTTCGAAACGTGGGAGAAGAACCCGGCTATCTGATGGCAATTCTCGGTGGCACCGATGCAGGAAAAGTGTCCTGGTCACCTTCGGTGCTGAATCGTGCGCAGGAAACTGGACTGAGTCTCGATGAGTCCGGAAACCTGGTTGTAGATTCTGCACAATAAGCGGGAGAATTCTATGACGTCCTATCTCTGTGGAATAGACATTGGTGGCACCTTTACTGATTGTGTCGTTGTTGATCAGGCAGGAACGGTGATCACAGCAAAAGCGCCCTCAACTCCCGGCAATTTCACCAATGGAATGATGGCCGCGTTGACCGCGGCTGCTGAGAAACTGGAATTGTCTCCGGAAAAGCTGGCTCAATCCATCACTCATCTCGCCCATGGCACGACGGTGGGCACCAATGCCGTTGTGCAGAAAAAGGGAGCGAAAGTGGGATTGATCACTACCCGCGGGCACAACGATGTGATCCATATTATGCGCGGATCCCGAGGCCTTTCGGGACGTGATGTTCAGAAGGTCGTGCATTTTGCAGAGAGCAGCAAGCCGGATCCGATTGTTCCCAAGCGTTTAATCCAGGGGGTCTCGGAGCGAGTGGATTGTTTTGGCAAAATTGTGGTTGAACTGAATGAGGAAGAAGTGAGGCAGTCCATCAAGCGTCTGGTGGATCAGGGGGTGGAGGCCATTGCGATTTGTTTCCTCTGGTCATTTTTGCAGCCGCTTCATGAACGCCGTGTACAGCAGATGGTCGAATCCATGGCGCCGGATCTGTTCGTGACCTGCTCTTCAGAGCTGATTCCGAAATGGGGTGAATACGAACGGACCACTGCAGTGGCGCTGAACGCCTATATTGGTCCTGAAACCACTGCCTATCTGAGAAAGGTAGAAGAGCAATTGAGTCAACTGGGGTATTCGTCTCCAGTTCAAATCACCCAGTGTGCCGGGGGAACCATTGCGATTGAACGGGCTGTGAAAGCACCATTGCTGACTTTGGATTCAGGTCCGGTCTCCGGTGTGATGGGAGCCAAATACATTGGAGAAGCAATGGGCTATTCCAATATCATCACGACCGACATGGGAGGAACTTCTTTTGACGTGGGAGTTGTTTTCAAGGGCGAACCGGCGTTTTCCTTCCATAGTCTGGTCAATCAGTATGAATATTTTTTACCCAAAGTCGATATACAGGCGATCGGCAGCGGTGGAGGAAGCAAAGTTTGGATAGATGAAGTCACCGGCACTTTGCGGGTTGGGCCGGAAAGCGCAGGGGCTGTTCCCGGTCCTGTCTGTTACCAGCGAGGGGGCCGGGTGGCGACAGTGACTGATGCCGATGTTGTACTGGGCTATCTCTCACCCGATCATTTTGCCAGTGGTACAATGCAGCTGGATAAAGCTGCCGCGGAAGCGGCAATTGGGGAAATTGCAGATCGTTTGGGGATGGATTTATACGAATGCGCGGCAGGGATTGTGAAAATTGCTGATTTTCAAATGGCCGATTTGATCCGAAAAGTGACCATTCAAAAAGGGTTTGATCCAAGGGATTTTGTGCTCTTTGCCTTTGGAGGAGCCGGCCCGGTGCATGCCGGTGTCTTCGCCCGTGAACTCGGAGTGCAGAAGATAATAATTCCTCAGAGAGATACTGCTTCAGTCTGGTGTGCTTTTGGTTCTGCCGCAGCAGATATTCTGCACATCAGCGATCAGGTTGATATTATGAGCTCCCCCTTTGATCCGGCTCGCCTCAACGCCGTCATCGGAAATTTGAAGACACAAGCTTTGGAACAATTGATTGAAGAAGGGGTTCAGGCAGAGCATCAGCAGTTCCGCTTCACCTTTGATATGCGGCATAAGGGGCAAATTCATGAAGTGGAAGTTGAAATTGATGGCGATCAGATTGAAGCCGCACAGCTGGAGCCTTTGCGCACGCGTTTTGTTGTCAACTACGAGCAGCTTTATGGAAAAGGTGCGTCACTGCCCGGTGCCCAGTTAGAAATCGTGGCAGTGCGCTGCCGGGCAACAGCACAGACTCCGAAACCACATATTCCAGCTGCAGAGGTCCTGACGGAAAAGATCCCGGAATCTGCGGTTCGCCGCCCACGGGAGGTGCATTGGCCGGATCTTGGTCCGAAAAACGATACTCCTATTTATGACGGGCACCAACTTGTGCCGGGCAATCAAATCAGCGGCCCTGCAGTTCTCGAACTGGAGATGACCACCGTTGTGCTGCATCCGGGACAACACTTGACGGTGGATGCCTGGGGTAATTTTGAAATTGAGCTTTGAAAGGAGAAGGATCATGCCACGCATCAGCGAAATGCCGGATACTCTGTTTGATGGGGTCTCCCAAGCTTATGTTCCACCGGAAAAACTCCGAATATCGGACCGTTTAAAACTGCATCGGGAATGGGAACAGAATATTGACCCTGTCACTTATGAAGTAATCCGCCATAATCTTTGGAATATCAATGAGGAACATGGTGCAACCATTCAGCGTATTTCAGGTTCGCCGATTGCTATGTATGCTCTGGATCTCAATCCTTCCCTGCTGACAGAAGATGCGGAGTTCATTTATTTTGGCCCTTATATGCAATACATGTCGGGGGTGACGGATACTCAAGTCAAATGGATCCTGGAGAATCGCAGTGAAAACCCCGGGATTCAGGAAGGTGATATGTTTCTGGCCAACGACCCCTGGGTTGGTGCAGCCCATCAAATGGATGTGATGCTGATCTGTCCGGTATTTCATGAGGGAGAGCTTTTTTGCTGGGTCACCAATTGTCTGCACCAGTATGACATTGGCGGGATCACTCCGGGAAGTTTTTGTCCCGCTGCAAGAGATGCTTTTGACGAAGGCATTCTTATTCCTCCGGTGAAGATTGTAGAAAACGACGTCGTTCGCAAAGACATTGAAGATCTTTATCTTCGGTCTTCCCGAAAGCCTGAAATGGTTGCCCTGGATTTCCGCGCGCAGCTGGCGGGGAATATTTCTGCCCGGGAGCGGGTGCTTGCCCTCATCCAGCGCTATGGTCCGCGGACCGTAAAGGGGGTGATGAAACAAATCATCAACCATGCCGAAAAAGCATTTCTCAACAAAATGTCCAAGCTGCCTGACGGGGTCTGGCAGGAGCGGACCTATATTGAAGCCTGTCGCCCTGGAGACCGGCGCACGCATCGGGTAATCCTGACAGTTGAAAAAAAAGGCAGCACCCTTTCTTTTTACAATGAAGGTTCTGCTCCTCAGGACGGTGCGATGAATGCTACCTATTCCGGCTGGCGGGGATCTGTGATGGTGGCGATCAATGAACTGCTTTGCTGGGATCAATATTTTGCCATCGGCGGAGCCTTGCGGCATATAAAGTTTGACCCCAGTCCCGGGACCTTCAATTGTGCCAATTTTCCTGCCTCTGTTTCCACTGCTCCGGTTCAGGCGATGGAGATTTCTCTTTATCCCGCCTACAATGCTATTTCAAAAATGATATTCCCTGATCCGCAAATGCGGAAAGACATTTTTTGTATTGGAGGAACGAGTCAATGGCCGGCTACTATTTTTCGGGGCATTGATCAGTGGGGAGAACGCTATGGCTATCTCCTGATCGACCCGATTGGAGGAGCGATTGGTGCGTTTTCTCATGCGGACGGCATCAATACGGGAGGTCAGGCACGCACCCCGATTTGTCAGCTGCCCAATATTGAACATACGGAACAAAGTTTTCCCCTTTTGTTCCTTTACCGTAAAGAAATTCCCGATTCGGGCGGTGCGGGGAAATATCGCGGAGGACTGTCGGCAGAAAGTTGTTTTATTCCTCACAACACAGAGCTTATCACCCAGGACACCCTTTCTTCCGGAAATGCATTGCCGACTTCTCCCGGAATGATGGGCGGTTATCCTTCTACCACCAACCAGTATCAGTTTTTGAAGAAAAGCAATGTGCTGGAGCGGATGCATGCTCAAAACATGCCCGAAGACATAGGAGAATTGGAAGGAAAATCGGTCACTCTGCAGCTCCGTCAGGAAAACTTTACGCAACTTCCGGAAGATGTTTATGCCGTGCGCTGGTCTGGTGGAGGTGGATTTGGTGATCCGATGGACCGTGATCCTGCTGAAGTGCAGGCAGATCTTGAGAATTTCCTGATTTCCCCGAATGCAGCGAATGAATTGTATGGTGTTGTCCTCACTGCTGATGGTGAAGTGGATACTGCATTAACGGAAGCAAAAAGATCCGAAGTCCGCCGAAACCGGGTCAATGGAGGACAACCGGGGCATCGATCCGGGAAAATTATTCTGGAGGCGGCGGAATATCTCAATGTCAAACAGGATGAAAACGGCAGCTTTTGGACCTGTGCCAAATGTGATGCCGATTTAGGCGATCTGAAAGACAATTTTAAAGATCACTGCCAATTGGAAGAAAAAGAAATCAGCAGATCCAATCCGCTTATTGGCGATCCGATCGATTTCATCGATGATCAAGTGGTCTATCGCCAGTTTTATTGCCCCGGATGCGGGACTTTAATTGAAAATGAAGTGGCCATCGCCAGTGATCCCATATTGCGGGATATATTGCTGCGAATGTAAAATTTACCTTGAAGGAGATCAACCATGAAACAAACAGTTGGTATTATCGGGTTAGGAATTATGGGATCCGCCATCTCGGCAAACCTCCTCAAAGCGGGTTTTTCGGTGCTGGGATATGATGTTGAACCCGAACAAGTCCAATCACTGGTCAGCCGGAACGGACGTGCGGCGAATTCCTGTCGAGATCTGGCCGAGCAATCCGATGTGGTGATCACTTCGCTGCCAAGCATCGCGGCACTGGAAGCCGTAGTGGATGGAAAGGATGGGTTGATGGCGGTTTCCAAACCAGGATTGATTGTTGTTGAAACCAGCACACTTCCCCTGGAGACAAAACAGAATGCGTATGAACGTTTGAAATCGGGAGGGATTGAAATGCTGGATTGTCCCCTCAGCGGCACCGGAGCTCAAGCGGTCAAAAAAGATTTAATTGTTTACGCCAGTGGAGATTCGGATGCCTGCGAACAATGCAGTTCGATCTTTGAAGGTTTCTCTCGCGGCAACTATTATGTAGGCGATTTCGGCACCGGGTCCAAAATGAAATTTATTGCCAATCTGCTGGTCACAATCCACAATGTCGCCGCGGCAGAAGCCCTGGTACTCGGGATGAAGAGTGGATTGGACCCGGAACTGGTATACAAAGTCATCAGCGACGGGGCGGGGTCCTCCCGCATGTTCGAAGTGCGCGGCCCGATGATGGTGGAGGGATCCTATGATGAAGCGACGATGAAGATGGAAGTTTATCAGAAGGACATCAATATCATCAGCAGTTTTGCCAGTCAGCTTCAATGTCCTGTTCCCTTGATGTCTGCATCCACCCAAATCTACACAACTGCGCTGGCCAATGGCAGGGCGAAACAGGATACTGCGGCGGTCTGCGCTGTTATGGAAGAGATGGCAGGAGTGAGCAGACAACAATGACAAACTTTTAGATAGAGCAACTGCAGATCAGGGATATTGTACAACAAAGTGAAGGGTGCTGCTCGCATTCAGAGAATGTGAACAGACCAGTCATGTTACTAAAGAACCGGAGAAAAAATGTATATCACGCAAGGGTTGAAGAACGCAATGCAGATGAATGGATCACGTGTCGCCACGGTTGACGGGACTCGCAGGTACACTTGGAGCGAATTGGGGTCGCGTATCAGCAAGCTTGCCGGAGCGTTCAAAAATCTGGGCTTGAGCGAGCGAGGACGAGTCGCTATTTTGGCGTTGAACAGCGATTGTTATCTGCAGTATTATTATGCGGTTCCCTGGGCAGGGGCGATCATGGTTCCCCTCAACATTCGCCTCTCGCCACCTGAACTGATTTTTATGCTCAATGATTCAGAGACAGAAATTCTCCTGGTGGATGACACCTTCGTGGGCATGCTTGCTGATTTTGAAGGCAAGCTTGAATCGGTCAAAGAGATTATTCATATTACCGATCAGGAAAAGCCCGCCGATGGGACTCATCATTTCGAAAAAATTCTGAATGCGGCAGATGCGATTCCTGATGCGGCCTCCGACAGTGATGATGTAGCAGGACTGTTTTATACCGGAGGCACCACCGGGCTGCCCAAAGGAGTGATGCTGACGAATCACAATTTGGTTTTCAACAATTTGAACACCCTGATGATGTTTGATTACAGCAGCGACTCGGTCTATCTGCATGCGGCACCGATGTTTCATGCTGCCGATATCTGTTCGACGGGCAGCATCACCATGGTTCAGGGACTGCACGTTTTCATGCCTAGATTTGAACCGGAAGCGATGCTCAAAGTGTTTGAAGCAGAGAAAGTGACTCATACGCTGATTGTCCCTACGATGATCAATATGACGGTGAATCATCCCTTGATCCGAAATTACGATTTGTCTCATCTGCAGAAAATTATTTATGGCGCTTCTCCGATGCCGGAAGAAGTGATCAGGAAGGCTATGGTGGAAATCCCCCATTGCACCTTCAATCAGGCTTATGGAATGACAGAGCTTTCCCCTCTTGCTACCATTCTTCCTTCAAAATTCCATACGCTGGACGGACCGAATTCAAAAATTAAATCGGCAGGACGAGCTATTCCCAGCATTGAAGTCAAAATTGTGGATGAAGACGGCAGAGAGGTTCCACGAGGGGTGGTGGGTGAAGTCATTGTCAAGGGAGACAACGTGATGAAAGGCTACTGGAAACGTCCGGAAGAAACCGCAAACGCCATTCGCGAAGGTTGGATGCACTCACAGGATGCGGGCTATATGGACGAGGATGGGTTTGTCTATATTTCAGACCGCTTGAAAGACATGATTATCTCCGGGGGAGAAAACATTTATTCGGTTGAAATAGAAAATGTGATTTATCAGCATCCTGCCGTCGCTTCCTGTGCTGTAGTTGGTATTCCCGATGAGCAGTGGGGAGAAGTGGTGCATGCCATCGTTGTTCTCAAAGAAGGATCCAATGCGGAAGAAAAGGAAATTATAGATTTCTGCACCGGAAAATTGGGGGGATTCAAGATCCCCAGAAACGTGGAATTTCGCGGAGAACCACTTCCTTTGAGCGGTGCAGGGAAAATTTTGAAAAACAAATTGAGAGAACCTTTCTGGAAAGGAAGAGAAAAACGAATTCATTGATTTCCTATAATTTTTTTTCTTTGGCATTCCAGTGTTTTTCCAGATTGTGAATCAATTGACCGCTAAGATGGCATTGTGATTGGATTTCGACATAAGTTGTCATGTAGCGGCGGAAACTATCCAGAGACTCCTGCTGCACCCGAAGCGCTTTACGGTTTCCTGCGGCGCTCACCATCCCTGAACCCAGCGCGTTGTCAACCGTGCGTTGAATCACCTGATCCATTTGTTCCCGGGGAACGACCTCATTGATCAACCCGGCGGCTTCCGGGCTTTCCACATAAAATGTCTTATCAAACATGATCGCCTGCCGAGCCATTCGTTCTCCCAGAAAACGGGCCAATCTCAAATTGGCAGCCCCCGGAATAATTCCTTCTTTACGGGCAGGCAGGTTGAAGTAGGAGCCTGATTCGGCAATCACATAGTCGACGACCAGCAGGGTTTGACATCCTCCGCCTATGGCGAAACTCTCGACTGCAGCGATCCAGGGGATTTCAGAAGTATTTTCCGGCTTGCATTCTTCCCAGGGAGCATTCCCTGCAATTCCGTAATATAGTTTGTTGATCATTCCCCAGTCGCGGTTGAGGTAAAAGAGAAACGAGAGTTTCCCGTGATAGATCTTGGTCAGATTGATTCCAGAATCAAAAACCCGTCGTCCTTTATACCGGGGGTGATCGACAACAGAGCCGCGGAGCACTCCCATCTTGATCTCTGGATGAAGCAATGCAAGATCAATTGCTGTTTCGTGGTCAATGATCGAAGCATCATCTTCTGCATTGAGGTAACGGGTATTGATCAAGTCGATGAAAGCGACGCCATCACGATTTTCAAGGCGAGCATGATCCAGCTGCAGAACACCGTCCTGCTGAAAGGCTTTCAATCGTTCGAGAGATTCCGGTTTGGGGCGGAGCATAGCCTGCAGCATGTGAATTCCTGCTTCCGGTTCCGAAAGCAGCTGAGAAAAGAAAATTCCCTGCAGCAGTTCCAAACCATCTTTATCCAGCTGCATTCTCTCCGCTTCCTGAGCCAGATCTTTTCTGGAAGGCATGATCCCCGGCCAAAGTTCCGCCGACTTTTCGGCAATCTCGTCCACTCTCAGAAATTGTGAAAAGTCATTTGTCAATTTTTGATAGATGGCTTTGCGATGGGGTTGGCAGAACTGACGGGCTACGATCCTGATCAGTTCTACAACAGATTCTCCGGCCGTGCGTTCTTTCAGGGACCGCTTTGATTTTACCGGAAGTCTGCTGCAAAAATCCCAGCCTTGTTGAATCAGGCCACCCGCCGTTCCTGCATCGGATTCCAGACGTTCTGCGCCCGCTTCACCGGGAAGCTTGAAGGAATCAATCGAATCCAGCCAGCTTGTCAGGGAATTTTGCTCCAGTCCCGAAGCAAGAATCGGTTCTCGATATTTTCCGGAAATTCTTGAATTGCCCATTGTGATACTCCTCTCTGGTTTTTAGTTGAACGTTACTTGTCAACAGGTACTCAAATTCCGCTGCCTTGTTTGCTTCCCAATATTGTTCAGCCGGCAAACAGGCGGATTTTGAGTTTTTAAGATGGAAATTGAATTTATGATGACCGCCTTGCTTATCTGACAATCAAAAACATTTTTCGGGAAAAAAGGCGAGCAAAACCAGACCATGATTTGGCAAAAAAAGGAGCTTGTAATTGAACAGAAGAAAAGCGGACGTGTATTCATGTGGAGTCGGCAAGCTTTCGAACAGTGTTTGCCAGGTCTTTTAGATTAAGGGGTTTCTTCATAAAGTGAACACCCTGCTGCTGCGCATCTTCAGGACTGAAATTATCGCTGTACCCGGAACACAGAATTATCGGCAGATTGGGGCGTGTTTTGCGGATTAGGCCGGCAAGTTCGGTTCCAGTCAGCTTGGGCATTGTCATGTCCGTGATGAGAAGATCAAAGGCTTCCGGATTTTTTTGGAACAATAGCAGGGCATCCGGTGAATGGGTAAAAGCAGTGACCTGATAGCCCAGTTTGGAGAGCACTTTTTGGTTCAATTGAACGATGCTGGGTTCATCATCAACAAAGAGGATCCGTTCCTTACCTCTTGGAAGATCAGTTGAGTGTTCTTCCGGATCAGCAATTTTTGGTTCATAAATTGTCGGCAGTACAATGGTGAATGTCGACCCTTTTCCGGGTTGACTGACAACGGAGATACGTCCGTTTAGACGAGTGACAATCCCGTAAACAACGGCAAGACCAAGACCGGTTCCTCTTCCTTTTTCTTTGGTTGTGAAATAGGGTTCAAAAATATTTTCCAGAATGTCTTTTGAAATGCCAAGTCCGGAATCACTGATCTCAAGTTTCAGATAAGAGCCGGATTTAAGCGGGATCATTTCGGTCTTGTCGGCTTCCAATTGTGTCATGTTCAAGTTCACTGTAAGCAATCCCCCTGACTCGGCCATGGCGTGAAAGGCATTGGTGCACAGATTCATAACAACTTGATGAATTTGTGAAGGATCCGCGAGTATCGCCTTGCAATTTGGATCGATATTTTGCCTGATCTCAATGGTGGAAGGAATTGAAGAACGCAGAAGTTTCATGGCTTCTTTGACAATCAGTTGCGCTCTCAGGGGACGCAACTCCAATTCGTTTTTTCTACTGAACACAAGAATCTGTTCCACCAGTTCTTTGGCACGCCTGCTGCCCTGGATAATCTCTTTGAGGTCATTTTCCAGAAGCTGGGGTTCATCAATTTCATTTAAGGCAAGTTCTGCATAGCCCAGAATGGCTGCCAGGATGTTGTTGAAATCATGGGCAATGCCCGCAGCTAAAGTTCCGATTGATTCAATTTTCTGCGCCTGATTGAGCTGGCCTTCCAATTCTGTTTTTTCTTCTTCGAATTTCTTTTTTTCTGAAATATCTGAAGAAAAAGTACAAATCCCCCAGATTTTGCCTTCCTCGTCTTTCAAAGGAAATTTAATGCTTGAGTAAGTATGCCATGTCCCATCTTTATGTTTTAATTCTATTTCAAATTCTTCGGCACTTTCTCTCTTTAACGTTGCCATATCATTTTTCCATAATTTGCTGGCAACCTCTTTGGGAAAAAAATCCAAAGCGTTTCTACCGACGAATTCTTCTGGAGAAGGGCCTTCCAGAATATCGAACTTTTGATTGACAAGCAGAAAATCACCTGACGTATTTTTTATGGAAATGAGGAAGGGTGAATGGTCAAGTATTGCCTGCAGATGGGCCTGATTGTTTTTTAAGTTGTTTTCCGCCTGGATTCTAACTGACACTTCTTCCTGCAGAGCCGTCTCTCTTTCTTTGATGGTTTCAAGCATCCTGTTGAGGGCATTGGCCAGCTGCTCCAGTTCTGGAAAATATCCTCTTTGGAATCTTGCCGAGAAATTTCCCTGGGTGATGCCTTTCGATTCTTCAACCAGATAATTCAGCGGTGTCAACAGATACCTCAAACAGATCGCGGCAATGAATGCTGCCGTCAGAATCGCCGCGACAAGGCCGCTGAGCACAAGACTTTCCATTGCCTCGACAGGAGCAACGATGTCTTCCGTCGGTTGAGAGTAGGTGACGATCCACCCGTTGCTTGCTACGATGGCAACACTGGCGGTCCATTCGGTTTCATTGAATTGGTATTGATAGGTTCCTGAATTTCCTGTCAACCCTTCCTGAATGGGTTTGAGATAACTTGCATTATATCTTTCCCGAATCAGGGCCTTGTCCGGGCCGGCGATAATATTTCCTCTGTTGTCGGTGATTTGAGCAAAATCTCTGATTCCCAGTTTAAACCTGTCAGTGATTCGACTGAGGGAGGATAGGTTGAGGTGCCCGAGCAGGATCCCTTCCGAGATAGGCAGGCTCAAAGTCAGGGTCGGCTCTCCGGTTTGCAGGGAAATCGAAATTTTTGACCAGTAAATGGCCTTTGTTTTTAGATACTCCTGGAAATAGTTCTGATTTGAAACGTCCAGGCCAATGGAATTTTCATCAAAAGGAAATATATTTGCTATATAACCTTGAGGACTGATAATTTCAACCGAGTCAAAAATGTCATCATGATGCACCAGCAATTCGAAATATTCGTCTATTTTCTCGGAAACGATCATTCCCTGATCATACAGGTCCGCCACTTGTTCCAGATGCAGGACAGCCATTTCAATAAACTGCTCAACCTCTTTGACAATTGATGCGGTCAGCAAGTTATTCTTTTCTGCAGTCTCTTTTTCAATTTCGAGCTCCAGTTCCCGGGAAACCCAGATTGAAGTAACGATCAATGGAATTGCGGCAACAAAAACAAAGCTCCAGATCAATGTCGTTTTCAGGCTCAAGTGTTTCATTGGCTTATCTTTCCATTTTTCCAATTGTCCTGATCAAAGAATTCTGCACTTCAACAATATAGAGAGGACGGATGGGATCACCAAACGAATCGAGGGTGATCTGATCGATCAGGCCTTCAAAATTGCCTTGTTCGAGGATGTTTTTTTTTAGGTCTGCCGGATTTTCTGTTTTCGCCAGAGCTTCAAAAAAAATCTGTGCTGCTTCATATGCCACGTAGCCATTGAGGCTGAGTTCCTCGTTGTATCGTGTTTGATACTGCGCCCGGAAAGTACGAAATTTTGAATTTGAAGATTCGAGGTCGAGCTCGACCAGACTGATTGCACCCTCAATCGCCTGACCGCCGTTTTTGATGAAATCTACTTCGGGCAGTGCCCAGGGGGAGACAATCAGTTTAATTTCCGGGTCAATGATTCTCAACCGCTGGCTGAGCAGTGCACCATTGATCGCATTGGTGACAAGAAGGACACCATCTGAATTTGATGCGGTCACCTGATTGGCTATTTCGGACGCCGAATACTTTTCTAGCGAATTAAAACGGACTGCAGATGAAATGCTCCCTCCCAGCTCCGTGAAGTTTTTTCTGAAATGCCGGCTGAAGGGAATGGTGTAATTGGGATTGGAAAGGTCTGTAATGATTGCCATCGTTTTGATTTTCAGCCGCTCGTACACCAGGTCTGCAAAAAACTGGGTTCGCAGATTGTCGGGCACCATCAAACGTAGAAAAAAGTCATCCAGTCGGCCCAGTTCAGGAGTCGTGGCCCCGGTGGAGATCATCGGCACCCGGCTTTCACTGACAATCCCGGCCGCTTTCACACTGAGAGTACTGAGGTAGTGACCAATGATACCGATCACTCCTTCATTTATCAGTTCGCGATCGACTCTCACTGCTTCATCTGCCTGACCTTTGTCGTCTTTGATGATCAGTTCCAATGGGCGGCCTTTGATGCCTCCGGACTTGTTGATTTGATCTACGGCCAAGATGACCGCGTTCCTGGAGTGGATTCCAGAGGTCGAAGCCGGTCCGGTTAATGTATTTGACAGTCCAATCTTTATCGGGTCCGCCGGTTTGTTAAAGTCCGACCAGACAGAATATAAAATAACGGAGATCAGAAGCAAAAAAACTGCTGCGGTGAGCAGCCTCGATGAAGTTCCCTTAAGAAATCCCATCATTCATTCCTCCAACTGAAAATTGACTTGTTTTGCCCACTTTTGCTTTGATGTAAATCAGGGATGAGAATAGTCGATTCAAAGGATACTTCTTGTTATCCCCGATGGAAAATTTTTCAAGAATTAAATAAAATACCCCATTTGGGGAAATTTGGTATACTAATTTTGCCACGATCAGTTGTCAATTCCAATTTTTTAAATGAGAAAAACTGACAGACCTTGATGCTTCGGAAAAGGTGAACAATTGATTAAATTCATCATTTCAGCGTATTGGGATTTGTTTCAAAACATAATTGGGAAGTGTGATCTGCGGCGAAATTGCTGAGATTTCGAATAAATCGTGATTAGGCGGGGATTTGTCTCTGAATGACCATACGACCATAGGGTAAAGTTCATAAAAAACTAAACAATTGAATTGACTTTCATTGCCGACAAAATTGAATATAGTTCTCAGTTTTTAGCGGATCCCAGGAAAAGTTAAAAGAATCTGCGTCTTCTGTTGCGTCTGAAATTGAATTGCTTTTCCCGGCTCGGAGGAAGTGTTGATTGAAGTCAGATCGCTGAAAAAAGAATATCAGAAATTTTGCGGTTCAATTCCGGAGAGAGATGGAACGTTCATTTGCCAAAGAGATCGAGTCTTTGAAGCTCGGGAAAAATGAGGTCTTTTATGGAGAAGGCATTTTAGCCATCACCAAGGCCCTGCTGCAGTCTGGTGTCAGCTATATTGGTGGATACCAGGGGGCGCCTATTTCTCATTTGATCGATGTCCTCGGAGAGGCCGAAGAGATTCTCGATGATTTGGGGGTCCATTTTGAGTATTGTCCGAATGAAGCCGCCGCGGCTGCTATGCTGGGTGCTTCGATCAATTATCCGCTTCGGGGGGCAGCAACCTGGAAGTCTGTGGTCGGGACCAATGTGGCCTCCGATGCACTGTCCAACCTTGCCTCTGCTGGAGTTGTCGGGGGTGCTGTGATCATTGTGGGAGAAGACTATGGAGAGGGCGCGAGCATTATCCAGGAACGTTCCCATGCCTTTGCCCTGAAATCTTCGATATGGCTTCTCGATCCTCGACCCGGTCATGAAAAATTTGTTGACCTGATAGAACAGTCTTTTCAACTTTCTGAAGCGAGCAATACTCCGGTGATGGTGGAATTTCGTATTCGCGCTTGTCATGTGTTTGGAAGTTTTGTCTGCAAGGAAAACAGAACGCCGGAATATTCGCGAAAAAATCTGCTCAGTGAACCCGAATTCGATCCCAACCGCATTTGCCTTCCTCCGGGAACCTACCACCAGGAAAAGCACAAAGTGGAAATTCGCCTGCCGGCGGCCGTTGATTTTATTCGCAAGCATCGCCTCAATGAGATTTTTCCGGGTGATGCCGACGATGTCGGCATCATTCTCCAGGGAGGACTCTACAATTCAGTGTTGCGGGCCCTCAAACAATTGGGGTTGGCGGACAGTTTCGGCCAGTGCCGAATTCCGCTCCTGGTGCTCAATGTCACTCATCCTCTTGTTCCCGATGAAGTGACCGGGTTTTGCCAGGGAAAAAAAGCCGTGCTGATGATCGAGGAAGGACAACCTGACTATCTGGAGCAAGCGCTGCATGTGCTGCTCCGTAAAGAAAATCAAGACACGGCAGTTTATGGAAAAAACCTTTTGCCCATGGCAGGAGAGTATACCGGACGGGTACTGTTGGAAGGAATTGCTGAATTTGTCAGTGAAAGCCGGTCTCATGCGATTGAAGCGGGGCCTGTTGCGGCTGAAATACAGAGGGTGAAAAAATATATTCTTCGTGCTGCAAAGGAACTCGGTCCCCGGCCGGTTCCCAAAAGACCGCCCAGTTTTTGTACAGGATGTCCGGAACGACCCATCTTCAGCGCCATTAAAATCATGGAAAAAGAGTTTGGCAAAGTTCATGTCAGTTCAGATATTGGCTGTCACACTTTTTCTACCCTGCCTCCTTTCAATCTAGGAAATACCGTGATGGGTTATGGACTCTCCCTGGCCGGTTCCACGGCGGTCGGTCCTGCCTTTGATAAACGTGTAATCAGTATCATGGGGGATGGCGGATTTTGGCACAACGGACTGACCAGCGGTGTGGTCAATAGTCAATTCAATAAGAAGAGCGATTCGATTCTGATGGTCGTCAACAACGGCTACACATCGGCAACAGGGCAGCAGTATATTCCTTCTTCGAATGACAAAACAGGAGATAAATTTTCAGACATTTCGATTCAAAGCATGCTGAAAGGGTTGGGAGTCCGCTGGGTTCGAAAAATCTCAAGTTACCAGGTGAGGAAAATGCTCAAAATCCTGCGTACCGCGATGACGAGCAAGGAAGGAGGACTGAAAGTTATTCTCGCGGAAGGAGAATGCCAGTTGGTGCGCCAACGGCGAGTTAAACCGGAGAATCAAAAAAAAATCCTTGAAGGAAAGCGTGTCGTTCAAACCAGATTCGGCATTGATGCATCGGTATGCACAGGGGATCATTCGTGTATCAGACTTTCCGGATGTCCTTCCCTGACGATCAAAGCAAGTGAAGATCCCTTGCGCAGGGACCCGGTCGCCACCGTCGACAATAATTGCGTCGGCTGCGGATTGTGCGGAGAGATAGCTCATACCGTCGCACTTTGCCCTTCATTTTATCGCACAGAAATTGTGCACAATCCGCTTCCCTATGAAGTTAAACTGAACCGCATCAGATCCATTGTTATTAGGATTTTTCAATTTTGTTCCGGGGATCGCAAGCCCCGAAAAAAGGAAGTATGAGCGCTCCTGAACAATCCGGGGCTTCTGGCTTGTACCCGCAGATGGATCCCCTGACGATCCTCGTGGGTGCACTGGGAGGCGAAGGCGGAGGCATTTTGACGGACTGGCTGGTCCTTGCAGCCACATCCGAGGGTTTTCCTGTGCAAAGTACGTCTATCCCCGGAGTGGCCCAGCGTACGGGGGCGACTTTCTATTATATTGAAATTTTTCCGGTCAAACGAACCGAGTTGAAAGGAAAGCAGCCAATACTCTCTTTGTACCCTTTCCCGGGACAAATTGATCTTGCCGTTTTTACAGAACTGCTGGAAGCAGGACGTAACATGGAAAATGGTTATGTTAGTCCTGACCGCACGACACTGCTTGCTTCCACTCATCGAAACTATGCCATGCTCGAAAAAACTGCTCCAGGAGACGGGCGCTATCACGGAGAAGGAATTTTGCAGGCAGCAAAATCAATGTCAAAAAAGGTGCTTTTGTTTGATTTGGAGAAAACCGCAAAGGCATGCGGCAGTAAGGAGAATGCTGTTTTACTGGGAGCGATTGCCGGGATCGAACTGCTTCCCATTCCGTCTGCGGTGCTGCAGGAGAGCATTCGACAAAAAGGAGTAGCCGTTGAATCCAACCTGAAGGGGTTCGAGGCCGGCATGGAAGTAGCCCAGAAGAAAAGGAAAGACCCCGAATCATCTGCAGTGGAATCCCCGCATGCAAAATCGGTGAATCGAAAGATTCCATCGGAATTGCAGCAAAGAATGGAAAATTCTTTTCCTCCGGTTTCCCATCCCTTGATCCTGGAAGGAATTGTACGATTATTGGACTATCAGGGATTGGCTTATGCCCGGAAATATATCTCCCGTCTCGAAATGCTGCAATGTCGAATTCAAGAGAAGGAGGAGAAAAAAGATTATGCGCTTTGTCTCGAAATAGCGCGGCAGTTGGCTCTGTGGATGAGCTATGAAGATGTGATCCGAGTGGCTCATCTGAAAACCTGTGCTGGCCGATTTGAGTCGATAAGGAAAGAGCTCGACGCCAGATCGAATGAACCGGTCCAAGTCACCGACTTTCTCGACCCGGGAATTGATGAAATTTGTTCTCTGCTTCCTTCCTTTCTGGCCCGGCCTGTGCTGCGCCTGGGTCAGAAATTCCCACGATTCGGGAAGCTGCGAATTCCGATGCAGATTCGGACCGATACTGTCTCGGGTTTTTTACGCATTTGGCTGATCGCGCGGTTAAAAAAAATACGGCCGCTCACTTTTCGATATCGAATTGAGCAGGACCTGATAGATGCCTGGTTGGGGCAGGTGGTTCGTATTATGGAGCATGATCAATTGCTCGCGTTTGAAATGGTTAAATGTGCAGAACTCTTGAAAGGCTATGGAGAAACTTATCAACAGGGACGTCAGAATTTCGACTCAATATTCAGAATTTTCGTTGAACCGGCATTGGCCGATCGTACACAAGGATTGCCGAGCGCAGAAGAGCTCCGTTTTGCCCGTGAAGCCGCATTGAATGATCCTCAAGGAAAATCTCTGGAAACCTTTCTGAACAAATCACCAGGAAAAATAACGCGAAGTTAACGGCGTTTTCTTTTTTGCTGACGAAAATCAAAGATTCCTGCTTGTCGTCTGGGATCAACTTTATCCGGAAAAATTCTTGTTTTTTGCACTTTCTGTGTTCCAGTGGTGGGCAATGCGTCCAAAAACAATATCCACCCGGGTGCTTTGAAGTAAGCCAAACGCTCACTGCACCAGGCGAAGAGATCTTCTGCTACTGCTTTTTCTCCATGAATGCCCGGCATCAGGACAACACACGCCATCACTTCCTCTTCACGCAGCTCATCGGGAACTGCAATGACTGCAATTTGCGCGACTTTTTTATGAACCTGGAGCACTGCCTCTACTTCTGCAGCCGCAATATTTTCACCTGAGCGGCGGATGATATTTTTCTGGCGATCCACGAAATAGAGCATTCCGTCGGCACCCTGCCGCACCACGTCTCCTGTGTGAAACCATCCTCCCCGCCAGGCTTCTTCAGTGGCTTGTTCATTTTTCAGATAGCCGGAAAAAAATCCCATTCTTGGATTGTTTCCAGCACAACGAACCAGAAGCTCCCCCGGCTGCTCTCGCGGAACTTCCAGATCTTGTTCATCGGTGATCTTTGCTTCAAAAATGCCGTAGGGAATCCCAAAAGCACGGGTCGTGGTGCGACGGGGTTCAATATGATCTCCAAAAAGTCTCCCGGTTTCGGTCATTCCCCATATTTCTACCAATGGAAATCCGAACCGTTCCTCAAAGGGATCATGCAGCTCAGGTTCCACTCCGGCACCCAATCCAAATTTGACTTGATGCTGCTTCTCTTCAGGAACTTCGTCCTGATTCAGCAAGAGTGGCGGCACAACTCCCAGATAATGGACGATAGTTGCATCCGTTGCCTTGATTTCCTTCCACCAGCTTTTGGGATGAAAGCGATCCGGAATGATCAGACAGCCTCCTGTCAGCATCATGCACATCAAAGAAATGGCGCCGGCATTCATATGAAACAGAGGCAGGGGATTGTACAATCGCTCTGTTTCCGGATTGATGTGCAGTCGGCCGCCCATGTTGGCGTACCAATGCCCCGCATTGAGGAAATAAAAATTGGTGCAGATGCATCCTTTCGGACGCCCTGTGGTTCCTGAGGTGTAAAACAGGCAAGCTTCTGTGTCCGGAACTGGACTTCCGCTTTGAGCTTTTTTAGAAGGTGGAGGAAAATGGGCGGGAAGGTCTTCTCCGTTCATGAGGGCCAACGGTTTTTCCCGTTCGACTGCGACGGTTTTCAGATCAGCGATCCTGTCCGCAACGGAGACGACGAGTTCTGCTTCGGAATGTTCCATCTGGTAGAGCATTTCATCGTGCCGGTATTCGGGGTTGACAGGGACGATACCGGCACCAAGGCTGTTCAGGGCCAGGAAATGCATTATATGTTCAGGGCGATTTTCAAGCAGCAATGCGACCCGATGCCCCATTCCGTAACCCGCATTTTGGTATTTTTCTCTTAAAACCAATACACGTTCACGAAGCTCGGAGAAAGAGAATTCTATTCCATCAGGATAGTAGTGACGATCGGATTGAGGAGGGATACACAAAAACTCATGATCCGGATATTTTTGTGCAGATTCCAAAAATGCCTCAAAAACAGTCATCGCATTTAGCCTGTTTTATTTTCTCGCCGTTTGGCCAAAAAGAATTTGTCTTGCTTCATCGGTCATATCCTCAGGTCTGGATCGATATTCCTTTCCAACTTCAATTGCTTTAACAACCGCCGGACGGGCTTCAATTGTTTCGAACCAGCGTTTCAGGTTAGGAAACTCACTGAGATCCTGCCCTTGCCGTTCATAAGGTTTGACCCAGGGCCAGCAGGCCATATCGGCAATGGAGTATTCTCCGGCAAGAAAATCCCGGTCTTTCAGTCGCCTGTCCATTACTCCATAGAGCCGATTGCATTCATCCGTATAGCGATTGATCGCGTATTCAATTTTATCCTGAGCGTAATGACGAAAATGGTGGGCCTGCCCGGCCATTGGCCCCAAACCTCCCATCTGCCACATCAACCATTGCGTCACCTCTGCTTTTTCTCGAGCCTCATGGGGAAGAAAACCACCGTATTCTTCAGCCAAATAAAGCATGATGGCTCCCGACTCAAAAATGCTGATCGGTTCCCCTCCTCCTGAGGGTTCGTGATCAACAATAGCCGGCATTCGATTATTGGGGGCGATTTTGAGGAAATCTGCTTCAAATTGATCGCCTTTGCTGATGTTGATTGGGATGATCTGGTACGGGACTTCCTGCTCTTCCAGTAAAATAGTGATTTTGTGGCCATTGGGTGTCGGCCAGTAATAAAGATCAATAGGGGTTGTCATAGGTTTTCTTCTGAGGTGAAGGGGAAAAATATAGGGCCATTACATAGATTGAGCAGAATACTATATTTTTTTGACTTAGACAAACCAAACCCTGAAGGTTTTTTGCAGGAATTCCAATTGAGATTGCTTTTTCTGTTTAGGATAAAGCCGATTTAAAATCAGTCTTGCCAAAACCATTTGTCGGCTTCCCTATTTGCTTCCAAACGGGTGATGCCGATATCTTTGAGGACATAGCCGTTCAATTCTTTCAGCACTCTTCGTTCGATGGATCGCTTTATCCATTTCCTGATTAGCTGCCTTCCTGCTTTAATGTGAACGATAAATTTTTGTCCTGGCGAAATTTGTTCGATGATGTTTGCAGAACTGATTGGTAGTATGTTGACTTTCATGGTCTCTCCTTATAATATTTACTTATTAATTCCTGATTCTTTGAATAGAGATAAAATATCCTAAAAACAGTGTTTTCACAAACGAGTGATTTTTATATAATAGATAAGAATAATTAATGTATAAACCATGAGAATAGAACTTCCTCCTCTTAACGGGTTTCATGTTTTCGAGTGCGCCGCCCGCCACTTGAGTTTTACTCAAGCCGCGAAAGAACTATACGTGACTCAAGCGGCTGTCAGTCAGCAAATCAAGCAACTTGAACAAAATCTGGGATTCAAACTGTTTCATCGTCTGACCCGCCAGCTGGCCTTGACCGAAGAAGGGAAACGTCTGGCTGATGAGGTGCGCAGCACCTTGATCAGATTGTCGGAGGTGATCAACGAACTTCAGAAAGATGAAAGAAATGGGGTTTTGACCCTGAGCACCCTGCCTGGATTCGCTGTAAAATGGCTGATTCCCCGGTTGAATGATTTTAACCAGAGATTTCCAGAAATAGTCCTTCATTTGCATACTGAAATGCGTCTGGTCAATTTCAGGACCGATAAAGTGGACATGGCGATCCGTTATGGGCGTGGAGATTACGGTGATTTAAATGTCACTTTTATGATGAAGGATGAAATCTTTCCGGTCTGCAGTCCGCAGCTTCTAAAAAAGAGCGGCCCCATCCTTCAACCTGAAGATTTGCTCAAGCATGTTCTTTTGTTTTACATGGAACAGGAGCAGCTGCCGGTTCCCCATCGTGATTGGGTGACATGGTTTAATGCCGTCGGGGTTGCGGTCACGGAGTTCGACTTCAACGAGGGAATGTCTTTCAATGCCACACACATGGTTTTGGAAGCGGCTATTGCAGGGACCGGAATTGCTTTGGGGCGAACCGCCCTGGTTTCAGAAGACTTGGCAGCGGGGAGGTTGGTGCGCTTGTTTGATCATCATGTTCGATCAGAAAATGCATACTACATCGTCTCTCCTGAATCAACTGCCGAATCATACAAAATCAAGGCTTTTCGGGACTGGCTTTTGGAGCAGGCGCAGCAGTGAGATTGTGCCCTGATCCCAAAATATGATTTTGAAGGGAGGATTGCGTTTCTCTCAGTTTCAATGTAAATTTGTCGGAACCGTCGGAATTCGAGTCCAAACCGTTGTCAGGCAACTGAGATGGGAGAGAGCAAAATTACGGTCCTTGGGATAAAAGACACCGTCAATATCATCGGCCTGCGACTGGCTCGATTGAGCGGCCGAAATCCCAAAGAAATGATGCGGATTTCAGGAGTCCCAATCAATGTTTTAAGCAATATGAAGCGTAACCGGGAATTTGTCAGTCGAGTGAAACAACAATTCGAACACCTGGCACCCGAGTTTGAAAAAATCATTGATGTCATCGCGCAGGAACTAAAAATTTCGGGGAAGCACCACGAAACCGACCTTTACCTGGAACGGGGAATTTTGGAAGGGGGCAGAGAACAGGATGCCTATCGGCATTTCCTGGTGGAAAGGCATGAAGTGGACCGGGTGCTGCTGACAAAAATGATAGATCATGAGAAGGTCAATCTGCTGTCCGTCAAAGCCACTTCATCTGCAGAGCAGGATGCCGCTTATCAAAACTCTTTGAGAGCTCTTGAAATTCCCGGGAAAAAGAAGATGGGATCCGTATTCAATGAGCTCTATTCATCAGAATTGGTGCTGCAGCTTGAATACTATTTTGATCTGATCTTCAAGGAAGAAAGTATTGTTCACGTTCTGAGCAAGGCTCGAAAGATATTTTCTATCCTTCGGCTCCCTTACGAACTTCCGCAGCCTGTCTATAGTCGGGAAGCGTACCGTTCAAGATCCTCTTGTTCGTTGACAAAAGAGTTGTCTGCCTTTCTGATGGAGCAGCAACTGGACTGAAAACAGACTCATGATTCTTTTTGACCGATAAATCCCAATTTTTGACAACACTTTTTAGGTTTTATTATGTTAGATCCCGATCGAGCCAAACAAATCGTCCTGGAACACATTGCTCCAAAACCACCTCAGCAAGTGGGTTTGGAAGAAAGTCTGGGACTGGTGCTGCAGGAAGACATCCGGGCGACTTGTTCAGTTCCGGCGTTTGACAATTCTGCAATGGACGGATATGCCGTTTTAGCCAGTGATTTAGCTCAGGCAAGCCCGCAATCTCCTGTTGTTTTGGAAAAAGTAGACTACATCCCGGCTGGCAACCGCGAAGAAAGGGAGATCCAGTCAGGACAATGCTACCAGATTGCCACCGGTGCAGAACTTCCTCCGGGGGCCGATGCCGTTGTCATGAAAGAACGAGTTGAGGTTGAGGGCAATCAGATCCGTTTCATGCATTCTCCGCAAGTCAAAGAACATCTCCGTTTCAAAGGAGAAGATATTGAGGAACATCAAACCGTGGTGAGGCGCGGCGAGTTGATTGGTCCTGCCCAAATTGCTCTCTTTGCTGCTTTCGGGCATGCCAGAGTTCTGGTGCAGAAGCCTTTGGAAGTGGTCATCATCACCACGGGAAGTGAGCTGGTCGATGTAAATTCTCCTTTAGAACCCGGGAAAATACATGATTCCAACAGCTACATGTTTGCTGCTCTCTTTCGCGAAGAACGATGCCTTTGTCACCGGGTTGGAATTGTTCAGGATGATCCGGAATTGTTGTATGAAGTCCTCAAATCGCACATCAATGCAGATATGGTTTTGATTTCGGGAGGGGTTTCCGTCGGGGATCGTGATTTTGTCAAGGACGTCCTCAGGAAAGTAGGCGTTGAGGAAATCTTTTGGAAGGTGCGGGTCAAGCCTGGAAAACCCTTTTTCTTTGGAAAAAAAGAAGACAGCCTGATTTTTGGAATGCCGGGCAATCCGGCCTCCGGATATGTTATTTTTGAAGAATTTGTCCGTCCCGCCATTCGCAAGGCGATGGGATATGCTACCCTTGAAAAGTCTTTGGTGACGGCAACTTTAGAAAAACGGATCACAGAACGGACCGAAAGAAGGCAGTATTTGAGAGCACAGTTGAGAAAAGATGGGGACCATTTCCGTGTCAAACCCCTGCCGGTTCAGGGATCCCACAGTCTCAGCTCCCTGGCCTGGTCCAATTCTTTGATTATTGTTCCTGAAAATTCAGAAGAACTTCCTGAGGGGAGCCAGGTGACAGTTCGCCCTTTGATCGATACATTAGGAATGCAATCATGAGCGAATTCACTCATCTTTCCCATGATGATCTGCCAAGAATGGTTGATGTTTCCCACAAATCACCCACTGAGCGGAGGGCCGTTGCGATTTCCAAAGTGAAGCTGGGAACCGAGCTCGCACGCAGGCTGGAGGAAACCGGCAGCACCAAAAAGGGACCTGTCTTTCAAACGGCAGTAGTGGCCGGGATTCAGGCGGCAAAAAAGACCTCCGAATTGATCCCTATGTGTCATCCTGTGCCGCTCTCCAGTGTGAAAATAAATATTTCGCTGGAAAATGAAACAGCGCTGATTGAAGCAACAGCCAAAACGACCTCTTCCACGGGAGTTGAGATGGAAGCGCTCACTGCCGCATCGGTGGCGGCATTGACTTTGTATGATATGTGCAAATCAATCTCTAAATCGATGGTAATTGAGTCGACCTATCTGCTTGAAAAAACAGGTGGAAAATCGGGAGACTTCCAACACCCTCTCCATAAAAAGCAGCAGCTGTAAATCCCCCTGTGATGCTTTTTCCCCGTCTTCATTCCCAGCGGAAAGTGGCCTATGAGTGAGTACTGGCAGTTTACTGCAATGGAAAAAGAAGCCTTATGGCTGTCTCTAAAAGTCGCCTGCTGGTGTGTTTTGGTGAGCCTTCCTTTTGGTATTGCCTGCAGCTGGGTTCTTGTACGATGTCAATTTTACGGAAAAATAATCCTGGAAATGCTGGTCCATTTGCCGCTGGTGATGCCTCCGATTGCCACGGGCTATGCCCTCCTGGTTCTTTTCGGGAAACAGGGATTTTTTGGATATTGGCTGGACGAATTGCTCGGAATCAGTTTTGCTTTTTCCTGGAAAGGGGCGGTGCTGGCTTCCATGATCGTCTCATTTCCGCTTTTGGTTCGAGCATTGACAATTTCTCTGGAATCTTTGGACCTAGGTTTGGAAGAGGTTGCCAAAACATTGGGGGCCAGTTCATTTCGTGTCTTTTTTACGATTACCCTTCCCTTGATTGTCCCTGGTATTTTGAGCGGCATGATGTTGACTTTCGCCCGCAGCCTGGGAGAATTCGGCGCGACCATTACCTTTGTCTCCAATATCCAGGGAGAAACCATGACCTTGCCACTGGCGATGTTCAATTTGATTCAGCAGCCAAATACCGAAAACGCGACGCTCCGTCTGTTCGTCCTCTCTGTTGTTTTGGCTGTCACTGCGCTCTTCGCCAGCGAACAGCTGAATCGCTGGATTCAAAAGAACAGAGCGGTTTAACCCCTTTCACAAGAAGTAATAATGACATCGCTAAATCCAAAGAAAGTCGTCTCTGAAGAACTGATTGAATCTTCTCTGCAGTTTCCTGATTCACAGCTGATCCATCCCAGGCAAGTATGGGCTGCCAACCGTTTCTGGATGGAAACCAATAATGTCCACACCAAACGCTATGGAGGAAGAAGTTCCTGGCAGTGGTCGATGATCTCGCTGATGGGAAATTCGCTTGAACAGGTCCTCCGCATGACGGGATTTTTTGAGAAGGGTGTCCGTAATGCAGAAACGATTGTGCTGCGGGAAATTCCTCTCTCGTTCCCTGATCTGCCGCCGGCATTTGACGGCTTCACGATCCTGCACCTGTCAGATCTGCACCTGGATGGCATGCCGGGTTCTGTGCCTCGAATTTTGGAAAAACTTCCGGACCAGGAGGTCGATTTATGTGTCCTCACGGGAGACTTTCGCGCCCACCTGGATGGGCCTTTTTCTGAAGCGATTGATGACCTGCGGCCCCTGATAGAAGGGATACGCAGCCGACACGGAATTTTCGGGGTGCTGGGAAATCATGACAGCTGTCAGATGCTTCATCCCCTGGAAAAGCTGGGAATACGGATGCTGATCAATGAAAATTTCCGTCTTCATCAGGGCGGTCAGCAGATCCGCCTGGTTGGCACTGATGATGTTCATTTTTATTACACAGACCAGGCGGTCCATGCTCTGGAACAGGGACAGAATGATTTTTCTATCGCCCTGATTCATTCTCCTGAGCTTTATGACGTCGCTGCCGAGATGGGGGTCGATCTTTATCTCTGCGGGCACACCCACGGCGGCCAGATCTGTTGGCCTGGGGGCATCCCCCTGATCAAACACCTGAATAAGGGAAAAGCCTATTTTCGGGGTTTGTGGAGCTATCAAAACATGCAGGGTTTCACACATTCCGGAGTGGGGACTTCACGGATGCCCGTTCGTTTCAACACCCAGGCGGAAGTCGTGCTCTTCACGCTGCAGAAGCGATCAAAAAAATAGTTCGCTTTTTTTAGTTTCTGCCTCTTCTTCTGCAAACTTCCGTTATTTGGCAGGGGGGCATCGGGGAAAACAGCCGCCTCCGCTGAACGTTTCAGGTCAAAAGGACCAGCGGGACGAGTTCGGGGGCTACCAGTAATAATTAAAAAAAAGCCCGGCCTCGGTACCCTTATGGTGCATGATTTCCAGGCGGGCATCGGTATTGTCAGTCAACGTCAAGCGGTGCTTCCATTGGAGTTGATGCTCTGAAATTCGTTCTCCCAGAAAAGCTCCCAGGTATGTCCACGTGAATTCGAACTTCCATATTTCCAACGGAGACAGCACGATTCCCAGGGAAGGAGCCACTCCAAGCGTATAGTCCTGTTCGTATTCATTCGAGGCCCGGACAAAGGAAGAAAGGAAGAGCGAATAAAAACCTGAATTGAAAATCGATTCTGCCTTACCGATCCCCCCTGTCAGGTTTAAAACAGGGCATTTTTCACAACTTAAATCACGGGGTTCCAGCGTACCTGTTGCCTGCCATGACCAGGCAGAGCTCAGAGGAGAGTCAATAGGAGCAATGTCTATTGAACGGAGATTAAAAAATATTAGCTGGTGCAGATAAATCTGTTCTTCGGTCAGACGGACTCTGGTATCAAGAGTGATCAGTTCTGAATGAGGCAAATGGCCGTCTTCCCGACCCAGGGAATCGTGAAATGAAGTCCAGGCAGCGACTTCCAGGGCATTGAGCTGTTCAGAGTTGTAAACCCCTCCGATCCGGAAACGGACGGGGGGTGTTCCCTCGGTTGGCGGAGCCAGTGAAGCAAACTCGTTGAGTGCTTCCGGGAGAATGGGAAGTTGACTTCGTCTCAACAGCAACCGGGATTTTTGTTCTGCAGAGAGCAAGGTTTGTTCTTCGGCCGCCTGATACTGATTATAGTCAATCAGGGCATCCAGGACTTCTGCTTGTTCGTCACCTGCGAGCTGTTTAAATTCAGGCGAATGGATTTTTTCGAACTGATGGACAATTTGGCTCAGCCAGAATTTCTGAGAGCTGTTTAACCCCTCTGCTTTCTTTAGCAGTCGACGCTGCCGTGAAGGATGCAGCTGAACTGATTTGACGAGCGGGGCCCCGTTGTTTTCCATTGCATTGACATGAAAAAAAACATTGATGGGAATGGTCCACAGGGAGAATTCTGGGTTGATCCTTTTTTCATCCCAGGCCATTTCCAAGAGTCCGGCCAAACGGTAAGCGCAATTGTCCAAAAAGAAATAATAATCGAAGTCCACCGCCTGCAGCAGTTCCCAGGCGTGATAAATAATTCTCCGCCTCTGCTGTTCATCGAGATTGAGTTCATATTCCCATAAATCCCGCAGTTCTGATTCGCCATAAATGTGGTTGTAGTTATAAAACCGCTCATCAGACAAACGTCCCGTGTAACCGCCGAATAAGCCTTTAAAAGCGTAGACGAGGGGATTGTCTGCCCCATCGAGTGCTGCTCCAAAATTAAAGGTTGGGCTGAGCAGGGAATGGGCGAATACATCCCCTTCTGAATTGATTTTTAACAAAATGTGGCCGTATATCGAGGCGGGATTTCCCATGTAGGCGGATGCAAAGACAAGGCTGATTGATCTGACATGAGATAGATTCGCCCACTGCTCAAACATCGGGCAGGCTTTTTGTGTTTTGGACTTCAAAAGGTCGAGCTGTGTGCGCAGCCATTGAAACCTCGCCACAAAACGGCATTGGGGGTGCAGATTGGGATCCTCGTTGTCTGGTTCGAAAAATGCGCGCAAGGTTGCCTGCAACTCGGCATGCGGATCGGTTTGCCCCAACGGAGAGAGGAAAAAAGCGGGGTTTTGGACATCACTGCGGAATGACCATTGACCTGGAGATTCCCAGGGTTTGTGATAGTGCAGCAGGCGGAGCCAGTACGGATGCTGTGAAAGCTGTTTTTGGGAAACTTGCTTTAAAAGCGTTTCTAATGCTGCCGGATCCATTGCTGTCACGCGGACAGGACTCCCGAATATGAACAGGCAGCACCCAACTGCCAAAAACCTAAAGAAGTGTATGGACATGATCGGCAATGGCAAGAGAAGAAGTGAAACCTGGAGACTCAATGCCATACAACTGAATCAGGCCGGGCAATTGATGAATACTGGCGTCTTGAATGATAAAATCGGCCACCGGGTCTCCGGGTCCCTGGAGTTTGGGACGGATGCCCGAATAATCGGGGCGAAGTGAAGCATCCGGAAGTCCGGGGAAATAACGGCGAATCGAATGGTAAAACTGAGGGAGATTTTTCAATGAAACGTCATAGTCTATTGTATCGATGTACTGGACATCCGGGCCAAAGCGAACTTGCCCTGCCAAATCTATCGTTGAATGGACCCCTAACCCGGCAACATTGGGTTCAGGGACCGGGTAGATCAAGTGGGAAAACGGGCTTTTACCGCTGATTGCAAAATAATTTCCCTTGCAAAAATAGATTGGTGGAATCGAATGCGGGTTTAAACCACTGATTTTTCGGGAAATATCTTGCGCATACAATCCCCCTGCATTGATCAGGATCCGCGTGTGAAAATGAAACGGATTTTCTCCGCCGACGTGGACTTCAAAACCCTCTTTGACCGGTTCTATCCGCTCAACAGGTGTGAGGCAGACTAAATTGGCCCCTTTGCTTTCGGCATTTGCCAGCAGGGAACGCATGAAGGAATGGCTGTCAATAATGCCTGTTGAAGGAGAAAACAAAGCTTGAGTCGCTTGAAGTTCAGGTTCCAGGCGTTGGAGCTCCTGCCGGGACATCCACTGTAGATCAAATACCCCGTTGGTCCTGGCTTTGCCCAGGATTTCTTCCAAAATAGGTTCTTCTTCTGATTTTGTGGCAACAATCAGTTTTCCAAGCTGTTTGAACGGAATCCGATTTCGGCGGCAGTAATCATACATTGCGATTTTCCCTGCCACGCAGAATTTTGCCTTCAACGAATCTTTTGGATAATATATTCCTGCATGAATCACTTCACTGTGACGACTGCTGGTTTCAGTACCAAAAGAGCGATGCTGCTCCAGGATCAGCAAATCTTTTTCAGTCCCAGCCAGTTTTTGGGCAATTGCCAGTCCAATCACACCGGCGCCGATTATGGTAATGTCAACAGTGTCCATTTGCTCTCTGTGAAAGAATAGAAATTCACTTCCTGTTTTTTTATGTTTATTATGGAATGTGAAGAAAAACAGGATGGTAATCAGATGAGTCTTGCGATACACTAAGACTCGCAAAAACGAGGCTGGGAATCAGGTTTTTTCTGAATATATATAAAAAATTCAATTAGAGCAACTCCGTTTCATGGTCGTCCAGTGACATCACCCCCCGGCAATCGGTTTCTTGGTTTAAAAGTATGAGTTCTCAATGAAAGCAAAAGAACAGGAACAGGTTATTGAAGCCATTTTGTTCTCGTCTCCGCAGGCCATTTCGCTCAGGCAGGTCTCTGAGTTGATGGGGACTGGCAATTCCCGTGAATTTAAAAAACTGATTGAAAATCTCAACAGACAATATGAAAAGTCGGGTCGAGTTTTTCGCATTAGGGAGGTCGCAGGCGGTTTTCAAATGCGAACCGAACCCAGGTTTCGTCCCTGGATCAAGAAATTGGAACCGATTAAACCGATTAAACTGTCTCTGCCGACGATAGAAACCCTGGCCATTGTTGCCTATAAACAACCGATCACAAGAGCGAATGTTGAATTCATACGCGGGGTAGATTCCTCCTATACCCTCAGAACGCTTCTTCAAAGAAACCTGATCCGAATCGTCGGTAAGGAACCCGTTCCCGGCCGCCCAATTTTGTACGGGACAACAAAGTTTTTTTTGGAAGTTTTTGGTCTCAGCAATCTCAATAATCTGCCCAGTCTCGCCGAGCTGGATATGGTTCGGGCGACTGAAGAGGAGAAGGACCTTGCAGAAGGCCATCCGGAATCGGAGGAGTTCCCCGGACAAGCAGTTGAGCAGCCGGAGCTTCCAAATATGCCTCCAGAAGAATAGCTTAGCTGACCATGCACTTCTTACTTCCTATCTTGTTTATACTGATTGTTCTGTATGCTCCGAGTTTTTGGGCCAAAGCGGTCCTTTCCCGGTATAGTGCCCATCGTGATGACATTCCCGGCACCGGTGGGGAACTCGCATTTCATTTACTGAAGCAGTTTGACATGGAAGGAATCAAAGTCGAGGAAACTGCCCTGGGTGACCACTATGATCCCCTGGCTAAAACGGTGCGACTGAGTCCCGGAAATATGCATGGGAAATCTTTGACCGCAGTGGCCACTGCCGCTCATGAGGTTGGACATGCCATTCAGGATCAAATTGGCTACCGTCCCCTGGCGTGGCGAACGGGTCTGGTGCAGGTTTCTCAAAAACTGGAAAAAGTCGGTTCCTTGCTTGTTTTGGCCACTCCGGTTTTAACCCTGCTCAGTCGAGCACCCGGTGCCGGCTTGCTGACACTGTTGAGCGGAATTTGCATTCTAGGCGGGCCGATATTGGTCCACTTGATCACGCTTCCCGTGGAAATCAATGCCAGTTTTGATAAAGCCATGCCGATTCTCAAAGACGGGCAGTATGTCGAAGAACAGGATCAAAAATCAATTCAGCGGATTTTAACTGCGTGTTCCTTGACTTATGTCGCCAACTCCCTGGCCAGCCTGCTCAACCTTTGGCGCTGGGTCGCTGTATTGCGGCGCTGAAAATAGCGCATCAGCAGGGAATACATGTAAAAACAGTTTTTGAATAAATTCACTTTTCAGTCAATCGATCTTTCCAGTTTCATGACTTACTTGCTCGACATTTAAAGACTTCTAATTTATTTACTTGTATTGAAATGAGAAAATTTCTATCAGGTTCAGACCTTCAGAGAACGGCGATGATAGAAATAGTCAAAAATTCGACAAATTTATGTCGGGGAAGATGTTGAAAAATGTATGTGGTCAGCGTGATGTTGTTGATTCAGCTGATGCAGACACGGGAATTCTCTTGAACAATGTCATGTGATTTTCTATGGAAACTTTCCCGCTGCAGAAATATTTATGATTCTATTAACCTCGAATCCGAAACATTGCTGGGGATTTGAGAAAACCTTTCTGGTTTAATAAGAGATGTATTGAATCATTACAGTCCTGAATGAGCAAATTGGGTGGTATGTTTCATCCAACTGAGTCAGGACCTTAACATTGTCAGCTTACGGCTGGCAGGCAAATAGATTTCAGCCAAAGGGCCGATGCCGATATTGAAACTATGCTATACCGTACTGTTTTTCACTTTCACCAGCATCTGTTTTGCAGAAGTTGAAGAGATTTTTGTAGGCAATCTCTACGACATGACCGGTCCCACCTCCGGAATTGGAAAATTTGCGGGGCAGGGGAAAATTGATGCACTGGAATACATCAATGCTCATGGAGGAATCAATGGAAAAACGATGCGCCTCAGCCATTTGGATTACTCTTACAAAGCGACCAAAGCGATTGAAACCTACAAAAAATGGAAGCGAGAGGGAGTCACGGTAATTCAGGGATGGGGAACTGCTGATACAGAAGCGTTGGTGGGATTTGTCTCAAAAGACAAGGTCCCCTTTGTTTCCCTTTCCTTTTCTGGTCGTTTGACGGATCCCACCGGCAGAGGTCCCAATACTTTGAAAGCTGCACCCTATAATTTTTTTGTTGGACCTTCATATTCCGATGGAGTTCGTGCCCTGATCCAGTGGGCTAAAACGGACTGGATTCGGCATGCTCGTTCCGGCAATCCGAAATATATTCATATGGGAGACAATCATCCGTACCCTAATGCAGCGAAGGCTCCCGGATATGAATATGCGGAAGAATTGGATTTTGAAATCGTGCCTCCGATTGTTTATTCTCTTCATCCTGGAGAATTCGAGGAGCAGTGTCTCGCACTGAAAGAATCCGGTGCGGATTACACGTTTCTTGCCAACACTGGAGGTTCCAATGCTGCATTGCTGAGTACTTGCTATCGTCTCAAGGTCAAAACTCAGTTTCTCATCAATGTTTGGGGCATGGATGAAAACACGATGAAAGAGGCCGGCAGGGGGGCAGACGGCGTTGTCTGGGTGATGAGCACTGCCAGCTGGAATGATAGGGTCCCGGGAATGAAACTGCTGCGGGAAATCTCTAAAATCTCAGACCCTTCCGGAACTTTGTATCGGCCGGTCCATTACATTCGCGGGGTTTGTCATCCGTATTACATGAAGGAAGCAATGGAATGGGCCGACAAAAATGGGGGAATCAATGGTCCGAATATCAAAAAAGGGTTTTATCAAAAGCAAAACTGGGTGCCAAAAGGATTAGAGGGCGTTTGCGGTCCAAGTTCCTGGACCGCGACGGATCATCGTGGTCAGACTTTGATTCCCATTTATCAGGCAAAGGTCTCGGGAGATACCCGTTCAGGTGGAGTAAGCGAATTGACAAGTAATGGAATCTTGAAAATGAACAAAATATTTACTGCTGATATTCCGCGTAAAGCAGAATGGATTGGCTGGTGAATCTTCATTTCAGCTGGCTGTCTTTGCTTCCTTTGCGGTTATAGAGTTCAATATTCTTGTGGCTTTTTTCAAGTTCGGACTGACACTGAACGCAAAAACGAACCCCAACCACAGCTTTACGGCGTGCTTCCGGAATGGCCTCTTCACATTCTTCACAGTGAGTCAAACTTTCGCCTTGAGGCATCTGTGTCCTTGCCTGCTGCACGGCGGATTCGATTGTTGCTTCGATCTGTTCCTGGACGGCCCCTTCGCGGGCCCAGCCAACGGCCATAGCGTCTCCTTTTTATGCGGTGCTTCAAATGAACTTCGATTGTTTGCTGATCTTGTGAAAATATTGACACAATTGGGGATCACCCTCAATGATTTTTTTGACACTCTGATTTTGAAAAGCGAGGACTCTGGCGACGGATGAATTGTTGCTGCTGTAATTCTGAATGAGCACACGTGGCAATCAAATCTCTTGAAACTTTTTTGAATAAATTGGACTCTCCAACACAAAATTTAGCATTCGATGTCAAGCTCAATCAATTGACTCCCTGCCATAATTATTCTCCTGAAAGAATCGATGACAAAAACTGCACTATTCCTCTCCTTCAGCCTTATGTGGATCGGTTTGATCCCTGCTTTTCTGATTGCACAAGAGCCCAAGAAAGCATCAAACCGTCCCCCGTCACCGGTGGCTGTGATGCCGGTAAAAGTTGAAATGCAAAATCTGCAGGTTACCTTGTCCGGAACGCTACGCCCTTTCAAGAATGCATTTCTTGCAGTGGACGATTCGGGAAGGATCAAAGAAATTTTGAAACATGAAGGAGAATTTGTTGAAGAAGGAGAATTGCTGGCCCGAGCGATCAATCCCTCTCAAGAAGGGCGACTAGCTATTGCAAAAATTGACCTCAGACAGTCACTCATCCAATTGGATCTGGCGAAAAAGAAAATGGAACGAACCCGATTTTTGATCAAAAGAAAGGTTTCTTCCGAAGAAAAACTAGATGAAGATGTTGCCCAGTTTAAAATGCAGGAAGTCAATGTCGAATCAAAAAAGGCGGAGATCAATCGAATGGCATCTTTGGTAGCTAGCTATTTGATTAAAGCCCCCTTCAGCGGACAGATTCTTTCCTCCTCTGTAGATCTGGGCAAGTGGGTCACCCCTGCTCAGGTCCTTTTTCAAATTGTCAACTATGAGAAGCTGGAATTGAAGTTGGGAATACCAGGGAAATTCCTGGGGAAAATCCCTGTTCAGACCGATGTTGAAATTCAATTGAAAGAGTCTTCAAAAATTTTGCAGGGTCAAATCACATCAGTCATTCATCACATTGAAGAATCCACAGGAAATTTCACTGCAATCGTCCATGTCGCGAATCCGGAGGGAATGCCGCTGAGCGGACTTCTGGTTCAGGTATCCATTCCCATTGGAATTCCTGCAGAAAAAATGTTTGTTCCCCGTGATGCGATAGTCCGGAAAGGAAGCCGGACCCATGTGGTTGTGGTTCGCGACGGGATGGCTCAAATTGTTCCTGTACAAGTGGATGGAAATCAGAAGGATCTCGTTGTTATTCAGGCCAAAGGTCTGCAGGCGGGAGAACCGGTAATTGTCCGCGGCAACGAACGGATCTTTCCGGGAACCCCTGTCACAATCAACAAAGATCTTCCTATCAAGTAATTCAGTTCCAGAAGACATCAAAAGAGAGCAAATGGCGTTCATTCGATTTTTCCTTGAAAAACCCGCGCTGGTGGCGGCATTGACAGCTTTTATCCTGATTGCAGGGATCACCGCATTGATGCAGATTCCAATCCAGTTGACGCCTGATGTGCAAACCCCACAATTGACGGTGCAGACCATTTGGCCGGGGGCGAGTCCCTACGAAGTGGAGAAGGAAATTGTCATCAAACAGGAAAATGCCCTTCGAAATCTGCCGGGATTGGAGCAAATGAGAAGTGAGTCTTCTCCCGGACGAGGACGGGTAATTTTGGAATATCTCATTGGCACGGATTTGGATGAAGCCCTGCTGCGCGTTTCCAATGAACTGGACCAGGTCACAGACTATCCTGAAAATTCTCTGCGCCCGCGGATATTGACTTCCGGATCCAATTCCTCGCCGGTGGTTTGGATGCAGCTGAAAGCCCTGGAAGGCAATGAAACCGCCATCGGGCAATATCTGAAATATGCTGAGGATGAGGTCGCTCCTGAATTTGAAAAAATATCAGGGGTCTCCAGTACCCGGGTGTTTGGCGGGCATGAAAAGGAAGTGCAGGTGCTTTTTGATTCAGAAAAACTGGCCGCCTATCAATTGAGTATTCCTCAGTTGATCAACACCATTCGCCGAGAAAACCTTGATATCTCCGGAGGGCGGATTAAAGAAGGAAAACGGGAATACGTGGTTCGGACCTTGACCAAATTTCGGGATGTAGAAGATTTGGGGAATCTGATCATCAAAAAGACGCAGGGACAGTCGATTTATTTGCGTGATGTGGCTCAGGTGGGGATCGGATACAAGGATCCGACGGCCTCTGTGCTGATCAACAATCAATATTCCCTGGTCATTCCAATCTACCGGGAACATGGGGCAAATGTCCTTGAGGTGACTGAAAAAGTGATTGAAACAATCGCCCGGCTCAATCGTCAGAAACTGGCCGGTGCCCAGCTGGAACTGGCCCGCCTGTCGGACCCGCGTTACTACATCAACAGTTCTATTTCACTGGTACTGAGCAATCTCCTTTTGGGAAGCGGGCTTGCTTTTCTTGTGCTGCTGCTTTTTTTGGGAGATTTCCGTTCTTCCCTGGTCGTTGTATTGGCGATTCCGATCAGCATCATCGGCACTTTCGTATATCTGGAAGCGTTTGATCGCAATATCAATGTGATCAGTCTGGCAGGCCTGGCATTTGCCGTGGGGATGGTCGTCGACAGCGCTATTGTTGTTTTGGAAAATATCGATCAATATCGATTGCGGGGAGAAAGTCTTTTTAATGCTGCATTGAACGCGACCCATGAAGTCTGGGGAGCTGTTTTAGCTTCAAGCCTCACCACTGTGGCAGTCTTTTTACCGGTGGTTTTTGTTAAAGAAAAAGCCGGTCAACTGTTTGCTGACATTTCCATTGCAATCTCCAGTGCCATCATCCTTGCCATGATTGTTTCGATTGCCGTTGTCCCTTCTCTCTATGTATGGCTTTTGAAGAACCGAAAAGTACTCACCGCAAAAGATCGAAGAGACTCGCATTCGTTCTACAATCGGTTACGCAGAAGAATAGGCAGAATGGTCAACAGCTGGCTCCTGTTTTTGGGCTGGCTGTTATATTCCTGGTGGCGCAAATTTCTGTTTTTGGCGGGAGTACTGGCCCTGTCGGCGTTTGTGGTTTATGAGTTAACTCCGAAACTGGAATACCTTCCCCGTGGAAACCAAAACCTGCTGTTTGGCTATTTGATTCCTCCGTCTGGATACAACACTGAGGAATATGAGCGAATTGGGCGCTTTGTGATGAATGAACTTGATCCATATCTGAAAGGAGAAAACGAGGAATTCCCCCAGATAGACCGGGTTTTCTATATTGGTTTCGGAACCGCATTGATTATTGGTGCCGTTTCAAAAGATCCCAAACGGGTTGCAGAACTGATCCCTTTATTCAACCGGATCCTGAGAAAGGTGCCGGGGATGTACGGAGTGACCAATCAAAGCTCCCTGTTTGAAAGAGGTTTGGGGGCAGGACGTTCTATCGACATTGAAATCTATGCCGACAATCTTTCCGACATGAGCAGCATCGGAGGACGCCTCTTCGCTCAGATTCGACAAACACTGCCTGGTTCTCAAGTCCGTCCTATTCCGTCTCTGGAAATCGGCACTCCCGAACTGCAGGTTCATCTGGATGCGGAGCGAGCCGCAGAAATGGGATTGAGTACCCAGGATTTGGGGCTGATCATCGATGTTTATACGGATGGCCGCAAGATTGATGAATTCACCGAAAAAAGCGGGGATATTCTCGACATCACCATGGCATCGCAAGACCAGCGTGTCAAAAGTGTTGCAGATTTTTCTACCCTTTCACTTTTTACACCTTCTCGGCAGCGGGTTCCCATTGCCAGCGTTGCGGAGGTCGTGGAAGCGGTCGGACCGAATCAAATTAACCGGATCTCTCAATCACGGGTAGTGACCTTGCGGGTTTCCCCACCGGAAGATATTTCGCTTGAAGAAGCCCTCAATTTGATTCAAAGCAAGATAGTCGATCCGGCACTTCTGCAAAATGCTGATATTCCCGGATTCCGCATTGAATTGAGCGGCACGGCCGGAGATTTTACTCGGACCCGTCAAGCCTTGCAAACAGGGTTTTTGATTGCCCTCGGAATTACCTTTCTGCTTCTCGTTGTTCTATTTGAAGACCTTTTTTCCCCTTTCGTCATCATGGGTTCTCTCCCGGTTGCCGGGGCGGGAGGGATGATATTGCTTTCCCTGATCAATCGATTTGTTGCCCCTCAGCCTCTGGATGTTCTGGTGATGCTTGGATTTCTGATGCTGATTGGAATTGTTGTCAATAATCCGATCCTGATTGTTTCCAAAGCCCTGCAGCTGATTCGCAAGGAAAAATATACGCAGCAGGGCGCGATAATCGAGGCGGTAAAAGTCCGCGTGCGTCCCATTTTCATGTCGACCATGACGAGTGTCCTCGGTTTGATGCCGCTGGTTGTTATTCCCGGTGCCGGTTCTGAACTCTACCGGGGCCTGGGCAGTGCGGTTCTCGGCGGATTGCTCCTCTCTACATTCGTCTCCATTTTCTTTGTCCCCGCGCTTTTTTCTCTCCTGCTTGATATTAAATCCGTCATTTTTCGCAAATCCACTCCGCATCCCTCCCCCGAGCCGGCAGAGAAGGTTGCTTGAAATCGAGAATAAGCCGGATTGATATTCCTTTTTTTGCGCCTGTCAATATCTGGTTTAGCGCCTTTGATTGATAAAGTTCAAAAGTTTCTCATTCGGGGAAGTCATCCGGGGTAAAATCGAGTCCTAAACCGGGTCGATCCGTAATAAAATTGAGTGTGTTGCGCCAGGAAGCCGTCAAAACTTCCGGTGCAACAATGGCTTCTTTGTAGTTTTCCAGTCCGATCACATTATAGTGGTTACTGATTCCGTCCCAGTCTGTCAGACTGAGCCGGAATGCTGAGAGGGCGGGGTAAATGAATAGAACCCCGTAAACTAGCAAGACAGGTGCAATAAATTGAGTGTATGCGGCTCGCTGCAATTCCATTGTGCAGAAAATTCAAGGGGTAACAAAAAAGAGGAACGCACGTGTCTTGCCAGGTAAACGAAGACACGCCAATGTTTTCTTGTTAGTTCAACGTTTCCTGCAAAATTTTTGCTAATTCTTCAGAAGTAATTTTATTTTCCCCTTTTTCAAATCCTCAAATCCATCACTCTTCAAGATACTGGAAGCGATCATTGAGTACGTAAAATAGGGAACAATTCCATCTTGAGCCGGCAAAATCAAAGGGGTTTCACCATTTTTTTTCAGTGTTTTGAACGCACTGATCAGTTCTTCCCATGTTTTGGGAGCAGTCAACCCATATTTTTCAATAACTTTCCGATGATAGTAGAGAGCTGCCGTGTACTGACCCAGCATGGGTACTCCGTATATTTTTCCATCCCACATTCCCGCGGATTTTGCTGATGGTTTCAGACGGTTAAAATTTGAAATCTCGGTCAGCGGTTGAATATAGTTGGATCCTACCGCATTTTTTATCATTCCTTCGTTCCAGTAGTTTCGATATTGTGCAGCACGACAACCAGCTATGGCAATTGCTTCCCATATTGGCAAAAAAAATAGGTTATGACGGGGATCGTATCACGAGCGTGCTGATTGATCATCGCCATATTATATTTGCTTTGCGCATCCATGATGGAGAGTCTGCGGGGATTCTAGCCTCGGCACACGTGATGAAAGCAAAACAAAGCTATCTCCATAAAAAGAAGCTTTAAAACAAATCCCTGCCAATCAGACATAAAATGGGCGTTCAGGTTCTATGATGGAATTGAATGAACAAAAGTAAAATAGTATCAGACACGAATGAGAAATGATGAAAAGGACCTTTCTTCGAAAATAAGGAAGATCAATGAAGAAAAGTAGACTTGCAAATCCTGTGATTTGAGCCTATTTTTTGGGGAACAGTACCCCACTTCAAGATACATTTTGACATTTGGAAGTTCATTCACTAATTAGGGGTGAATTAATCACCAAATGAGGAGAAATACATGAAATATGAAGCACCGAAATCCATTGATGAAGCGCTGGAACTGCTGGAATCAGAACCCGATTCCTGTGTATTTGCCGGCGCAACAGATATCATTCCACAGATGCGTTCAGGCCGGCCGGAGCCGAAATTGATGATTGATCTCAAATGCATTCCTGAAATGGTTCAAATTGCCTGTGAAAATAAGGTATGGACGATCGGGGCAGCAGTGCCGGCCGTATTGATTGCCGGAGACTCCGCCCTGAAATCTGATTTTCCAGGCCTTGCGGAATCCGCGGGACTGATTGGTTCCGATCAGATTCAGAACAGGGCAAGCCTGGGAGGCAATGTCTGTAATGCTTCGCCCGCCGCAGACACTGTCCCGGCACTGATCGTGAACAACGCTCATGCTGTCATCGCATCCAAAGGGGGAATGCGCACTCTTCCCGTCGCCTTGATTGCCACGGGCCCGGGATCTACCTCCTTGAATGCAGGAGAGTTTATTGTTGCTTTCAGGATTGAGCAGCCCCTTCCGCATAGCGCTGATGCTTATTTGCGTTTTATTCCCCGCACAGAAATGGATATTGCAGTGGTTGGCGCTGCGGCAAGAATTACAATGGACAAGGCCGGAAATTGCACTGATGCCGTCATTGCCCTGGGAGCGGTAGCGCCAACAGCCGTGCGAGTCACGGCAGCTGAAGATGCCTTGCGAGGAAATCCTATTGATGAAGATACATTGACAAAAATTATGGCTGCAGCCAGAGCCGCCTGCAATCCTATTGATGATAAACGAGGCAGCAAGGAGTACCGCACGCAGGTCGCCGGGGTTTTGGCGAAAAGGGTAGTCATTGAGGCAGCAGATCGAGCACGTAAATGAGGAGAAATAAAATGAATCGAAGACACATTACATGCACAATTAACGGGGATAAGGCAGAATTTCTTTGTGACGATGACGAATCGTTGCTCAATACCCTGCGGGACGAGTTAGGATTGACCGGAGCAAAGGAAGGCTGTGGAACAGGTGATTGCGGGGCTTGTTCTGTGATGCTCAATGGACGCCTGGTTTGTTCATGCCTGGTCTTTGCTCCTGAAGCGGAGGGAGCGACAATTGAAACCATTGAAGGAATGGCTGATGGTGAACATCTTCATCCCCTGCAAACGGCCTTTCTTGAAGGGGCTGCGCTGCAGTGCGGAATATGCACTCCCGGGGTCCTGATTGCTGCAAAGGCTTTGCTGGACCGCAATCCGGAGCCGACAGAATCCGAGGTCCGTTATGCCCTGGCGGGGAATCTCTGCCGTTGCACGGGCTACGATAAAATTGTGCGCTCAGTCCTTGATGCCGCCGCTCAGATGAAAAATAATCTACAAGAAGGGGACAGACTATGACTGATATAAATGCAGTTTCCAATACACCGAATTCTTACAAATGGGTTGGAACCCGCCCTGTCCGGCACGACGGGCTTGAAAAAGTGAATGGCCATGCCCGCTTTGCGGCCGATTTGTCGTTGCCGAGGATGCTGTCGGGTCACGTTCTGCGTTCACCCTTTGCCCACGCACGAATCATCTCCATCGATACAAAAGAAGCGGAAGCGATGCCTGGAGTGAAGGCTGTCATTACATCAGCCGATTTTCCAGAGCCTCACCGAAAAGATTATGTTTCCCTCAACCTGATGGCGCGCGACAAGGTGTTTTACGAAGGTCAGGCCGTTGCAGCGGTAGCTGCCGGTACCAAACGCCAGGCCAAAGCGGCAGCTGAAAAAATTGTTGTTCAATATCAGGAACTTCCCCATGTGCTCTCCATCGACGAGGCGATGGCTGAGGATGCCCCCTTGCTGCATGAGAATCTGATCACGAAAGGAGTCGAACCGGTGCCGGGCAAAGCTTCAAATATTCCCAGCCGAACTTTGTTCGAGCGTGGTGATCTCGATGCCGGATTTAAAGAAGCGGATGTGGTTTTTGAACAGGAATTCACGACAAAGGTGGTCCATCAAGGCTATATCGAACCCCATGCTGTCGTTGCCGACACGAGCAGTGATGACCGTTCAGTCATCTGGTGTTCTTCGCAGGGACACTTTATGATCCGTGCCAAAACGGCTGCCATGCTGGGTTGGGAACCCTCCCAGTTAAAAGTGATTCCCGCAGAAATTGGGGGTGGATTTGGCGGCAAAACAACCATTTACCTTGAGCCCCTGGCCGCTAAACTTTCTCAGAAAGCAAAACGGCCTGTCAAAATAGTGATGAGCCGAGATGAAGTATTCCGGGCGACCGGACCCACTCCGGGAACCAAGCTCCGGATCAAATTAGGGGCAAAAAAGAACGGAAAAATCGTCGCAGGAAAAGCATGGCTCGCCTATGAAAATGGAGCCTATCCCGGAATTTGGGGGATGCTGGGGGCGATGTGCCTGTTCGCTCCCTATGACATTCCAAATTTTTATGTGGAGGCTTTTGAAGTGGTAGTCAACAAGCCTGTCAATATTGCTTATCGTGCTCCTTCGGCGCCGATGGCTGCTTTTGCCACAGAGACTGTTGTTGACCAAATTGCTCGAGAACTGAAACTCGATCCCATCGAACTCCGTTTGATCAATGCGGTTGAGGAAGGCAGTCGCAAACCCGATGGTCCGAAATACGGACCGATCGGCTTCAAGGAAACACTTGAGGCAATCCGGAATCATCCCAATTATTCAATCCCGCTGGGACCTAACCAGGGGCGCGGGATTGCGAGCGGATACTGGTTCAACATCGGAGAATCTTCCAGTGCGACCGTGCATCTCACCGAAGACGGCACGGCGATCGTCGTAACAGGGAGTCCGGACATTGGCGGAAGCCGTGCTTCGATGGCTTTGATGGCAGCGGAGGAACTGGGCATTGATGTTAAGCTCGTCCAGCCACGTGTCGCTGATACGGATTCTATCGGTTTTACTGACGTCACCGAGGGAAGCCGAACCACCTTTGCAACTGGAATGGCTGTCGTTGGAGCCTGTCGCCAACTCATTGACGAACTCCGAAAGCGTGCGGCCATGATGTGGGAAGTCGATATTGATGAAGTCGAGTGGATGGATGGCAATGCACTCCACACGGTCAATAAACATGCTCCTCTTGCATTGGCAGAAATCACCAAATCTGCGAAAAAAACTGGCGGCCCGTTGACAACAACTCACTCCCTCGAAGCCCGTGGGGCTGGCGCCGCATTTTCCACTCAGATGTGCGATCTGGAAGTTGATCCTGAAACAGGGGCTGTCACCATATTGAGATATACCACTGCTCAGGATGCAGGAACCGCCATTCATCCCGGTTACGTGGAAGGGCAATTTCAAGGAGGAGTGGCCCAGGGGATCGGTTGGGCTCTCAACGAAGAATATGTCCACAATGCGGAAGGCGTGATGGAAAATCCCGGATTTCTCGATTATCGAATTCCGGTGGCATCCGATCTTCCCATGATAGAGACGATTATTGTTGAAGTTCCGAACCCCAAGCATCCTTATGGTGTGCGCGGAGTGGGGGAGGTGGGAATTGTTCCTCCGATTCCGGCAGTGGCCAACGCGATTCATGATGCGACAGGATTGCGGATGCGCAGGCTTCCTATGTCTCCAATGACCATACTTGCCGGATTGAACCAAAAAAATGGGTCGGCTTGATGGCTCGCATTTACCTCGGAGCCCCTCTGCAGGATCTCACTGGAGGAGTTGATGAGATTGAACTTGAAGTCTCAACCGTGAGAGCGCTCATCAAAGAACTTGATCGGCGATACCCCGGTATTGCCGAATCTCTCGAGGCCTCTGGTTTTGCCCTTGCCATCAATGGTGAAATTATTGCGCACCCCGCCTATGAGGTTATTCCGGAAGATGCAGAAGTTCATTTTATCTTTGCAATTCAGGGCGGTTGAAGGGACTGAATCTATTTCGACACCTCTCTTTTTCCTCCATTCAAATGTTTTTGATCCTCTTGAAACAAAATATCGAGGGAGCAATGATGAGATTAAAACCTGGTTTTGCAAGAGGACCAGTTTTCGAATAAGAAATTTTTTGTCTCCCCAATAAATCGATAATGCTTTTAAAATAGCGTCTAAAAAGAAATTCTTTCTCATCCTGACGACCGCAGTAATCCCTTTCTTTTTCGGAATAAAATATCGAAATTATATTGACTTCTAAATATTTTGTGGATATTTAGAGGCCCTTGTCAGAAAATATTTCAACATTGCTATTCTTACGGAGGGCTCATGATGCGGAATAAATCATTAGTAAAATTTTTGATAACAGTAAGTTTTTTTATTTTTTCCTCGTATTCCCTGGTTTTTGCTACAGAAACAATAAAACTCACGGCAATCGATGGTTATCCTGAAAAATCGGCCTGGGTCAGAGAATTTATCGATTTTTATATTCCGACCATTGACAAAAAACTGGCAAAGACCGGGAATTATAAAATCAAATGGAACAAAGCTTTTGGCGGTAAGATTGTTAAACCGAAAAAAGTTTTACAAGGACTGCAGACGAGGGCAGGAGACATCGGTGTGGTAACCACTGTTTTTCATGAAGATAAAGTCCCGCTCCAGGCCATCGCCTATCGCACCCCGTTTGTCACCAGTGATTCAGCATTGCTGGCCAAAACGATTGATGATTTGAAAGATAAATTTCCTCAATACGATCAAGCCTGGAAAAAATACAAGCAGGTCTATCTGACCAATTTGGTGGTCATCGACAGCTATCAGATTTTCTTGAAAAAACCTGTTAAATCATTGGCTGATTTGAAGGGTCTGAAAATTGCCGGTGCCGGAATCAACCTCCGCTACATCAAGAAACTTGGCGCTGGTGCAGTGGGTGGATCACTGGTTGGCTACTATGATCGACTTCAAAAAGGAGTGGTTGATGGAGCCATCATCTGGCCTGAAGCTGCAATGACTTTTAAAATCAATGAAGTCGCTCCCTATATGCTGAATGTGGATATCGGTGCAGTCAATTCGAAAGCCGTCACGGTCAATGAGAAAAGCTGGGCCAAACTGCCGAAAGAGGTTCAAGATGTTTTGGCTGAATCTGCAATAGAATACCGAGACCATATGGCGCAGGTGGCCCTTGATTTGGGAAAGAAAAAGCTGGCGGAATTTAAAGCCAAAGGAGGAACAGTGATTGAAATCAGTGAATCCGAAAAAGCAGCGTGGGTTAAAGATATTGATCCGATTGCTAAAGAATGGGCTGACAAACTGGAAACCCAAAAAATTCCCGGCCATGAAATTCTGACCACTTATATGACGACCATGCGTGAAAACGGTCAGCCGATTTTGAGAAACTGGCAAAATGATTAAACCCAGAGGGGACTATGGATTCAAAAGATTCTGCAGAATTTTTTTTGATCAGATACTTTAACATCGTGCTGAAGGGATTAAACTCCCTCGGAACTCTTTGGATCTTTTGCTTAATGGTTTTGATTAACTCGGATGTTGTCGCACGCGGATTTTTTGCATCTCCAATTGACGGTGTTCCAGAAATGATTGAAATGTCAATCGTGGGGATCGTTTTTTTACAGATTGGCGATGCAACCCGCAATGGGCGTTTGACTCGTTCGGATGGATTCTTTCAGCGAATTCTTGCACGTTATCCTACTTTTGGTCGGTATTATGGAGCTGCTTTTGACCTTTTAGGCGCCATTTTTATGTTTTTAATTATCATCGGCAGTGTTCCCTTGCTGATTGAAGCGTATGAAAATGATTATTATGTCGGCAATGAAGGGATTTTTACTGCCCCGGTCTGGCCTATCAAAACAATCATCCTGATTGGTTGTGGAGTCACGATGACTCAATTTCTCATTTTTACCTGGAACTATTTATTTGTAAAACCTCAAAAATCTATGAATTGAAGGAGAATCATGAAAAACCGATTTACCATTTCATTGTTCAGAATCGTTGCTGCTGCTATTTTTATTTGTTTTTTGGGAACTGCTCAGGCATTTGAGCTGCAGTGGTTTGGTCAGGCTGCCTTTAAATTGACCACTGAAACCGGGAAAGTCATCATGATCGACCCTTTCATTACAAAAAATCCCAAAACTCCAAAAGCATTGAAAGATTTGAAGAAACTAGGAAAAGTTGACCTCATTTTAATCACTCATGGCCACTTTGATCACACTGCCGATATGGTGGCCCTTTCCGAAATGTACGATGCCCAAATAGGCATGAATGCCGATATGGGAAGCGTCGTAGGTTCGTTGGGAATAGTTCCTAGTAACAAGCTGATAAGATGGAACAAAAGTGGAACTGTGACACCCTTGGGGCCGGACATTAAAATCACAATGGTGCATGCAGAGCACAGTTCTACCATTGCTCATAAAGGAAGCGTGTTTTCCGGGGGAGAGCCGGTCGGTTATATCATTGAACTGGAAAATGGAAAAACCATTTATCACAGTGGGGACACCGGTATCTTTTCTGATATGAAATTGATTGGAAACTATTACAAGCCGGATCTGGCACTGCTTTGTATAGGAGGACATTTCACCATGGATCCCGTCCACGCGGCCTACGCAGCCCGTGATCTGCTTGAAGTTCCCATGGTGATTCCAATGCACTATGGAACCTTCGGACTTTTGAAGGGAACCCCGGAGGAATTGATCGAGGCCTTGGGAGAAGATGATATACTGACTGCCCTCAATCCAATTCCGAAAGTTTTGGTGATGCAGCCTGGAGATATCAAAAAGTTCTGAACTTTCCTTTTTTGCCTGCCAGGGAAATTCCTCCTTCCGCACCATTGCTGAAAATGGTGCGGAGTCTTTCCACTATATCTTCAAAAGGAACAATTCAAAATGACAGGGACCGAAGTCGGAATTTTATCGATTATTTTAATTGTCGTGCTGATCTATTCCGGTCTTTATGTCCCGGTTGCTTTGGGTTTGGTATCTTTCATCGGGATTTGGATTGTTACTGAAGAACTGGAAATTCCAATTGATTTACTGGCCCAGGCTACTGCGGATGGTATTTCCAATGAGGTTTTTGCTGCCATTCCCTTGTTTGTTGTGATGGGATTGCTGGTCAGCCTGGCTGGGATGGGGCGGGACATTTATGACGTCTCGAATTATCTTTTCCGCAGGATCCGGGGTGGTTTGGGGATTGCTACAGTAGCTGCCAACGCTGTCTTCGCGGCAATTACAGGATCCTCCATCGCTTCCGCTTCAGTTTTTACGCGCCTGTCCGTTCCGGAAATGAGACACCATGGATATTCCCCCCGTTTTGCGGTAGGGGTGGTTGCCGGAAGTTCAATACTCGGCATGCTGATCCCTCCCAGTGCCATGCTGATCATCTATGCAGTGATTGCAGAACAATCCGTCGGAGCTATGTTCACGGCCGGGATTTTACCCGGTATTCTGCTCTCCACGGCCTATTCTGTCCTCATCCTGATGATGGCTTATTTTTTTCCGAAACTTGTAATGTCTGAGCAGTCGGGGGGGATTGAGCTGGAAGAATACCAGCTCACAGTCTGGCAATGTGTCAGTAAGATGTTTCCCATCGTAATGCTGATTCTTCTCGTCCTGGGAGGGATCTACGGCGGGATCTTCACCCCCACCGAGGCTGGGGCCAGTGGCGCATTTGGTGCGATGTTACTGGCCTTCTGGAGGAAAAAGTTAACCCCAAAAGGATTCTGGGATGTTCTGGTGGAAACGGGTCATATTTCGGCAACGATACTGCTGCTGATTATGTCAGCTTCCATGTATAGCCGAATGTTGGGGATCACTGCAATTCCTTCTGATATGGCGGATTGGATGCAGGGGATGCAACTGGAATTTGGCATCATCATGACCATGTATGTGATCCTGCTGGTTTTTTCAGGAACGATCCTGGATACAGTTTCGATCATATTGATTGCCGTTCCGATTTTCAGTCCGGTTCTCGAACCCTATGGAATCGATCTTGTCTGGTTTGGCATTGTTACTGTCATTGGAGCAGAAATAGGTCTGATCACCCCTCCGCTGGGAATTTCCTGCTTCGTAGTAAAAAGTACGATTGATGATGATAGCATCTCACTTTTTGATATTTTTGCGGGATCGTTCCCCTTTGCAGTGATCATGCTGATCGTGCTGATCCTGGTTATTGTCTATCCTGAGATCAGTTTGTACCTGTCCAATACTGCCTATTTTTGAGTCGGATGCCTGGTGACAGGCTAATGGCAGTGAGATGGCAAAAAATTCCGGTATTGAACTGGCCGGTCTTTCAATCCTTTATACCGGGTGTTTTGCTTCCTTTTGCCAAAAAAAAATCGATTTCAATTTCAAACACCTGTTTTCAAAGCAATAATCAATGGAGTAGGACGTGACGGATTTTTCATGGAAAGAAAAGCATGCAGACATCAAAAAAAAAGGTCTGTTGGCGAAGTTGTTTTATGTTGTTTTCACTTCCCCGGTTAATGGAATGGGGCCGGTGACAGAAAATTTACAGGATCATTTAATTTTTCAAATGGAGTTGGAAGCCAAGGGTATTATGTTTGCGGCAGGTCCCTTTGCTGACGATAATGAAGAATGCTGGGAGGGAGAGGGAATGGTGATCATTCGAGCCAGTTCTTTAGAAGAAGCAAGGGAAATTGCGGATTCTGATCCCATGCACAAAAGCGGTGCGAGAAAGTATCGAATTCGTCCCTGGATGATGAATGAAGGTTCATTGACTCTCAAAGTGACCTATTCCAATGGAAAACGAGAAATAATTTAGCGGATCGGAATGAGCGCTGCTCCAATTGTGTTTCAGAGAAGATCTTCTGAGCTGAAAGAGTTCAAACAGGAGTTCATTCCCATTCTATTGAAAAATCAAACCTGAAGGAGTATAAAATGGAAGTCAAAATGAAAACTGTGGTGACTTACAAAATGCATGGGGTTGCTGAAACTCATGCACGGACGAAGGTCAATGTCCGAGATTTGGTGTCCCTGGTGGACGAACCTGCTGAACGCGGAGGAAGCAACCAGGCCCCTTCGCCCACCGAAACGATGATTGTGGCCTTAATCGGCTGTACCAATGTCATTACTCAAAAAATTGCCAAAAAGCATGGGGTCGAGATCAAGGAAATGTCGGTGGACGCTCAGACCAAATTTGACCGCCGCGGGGTTATTTTGGAAGAAGAAGTGACAGTCCCATTTCCTGAAATCAATTTGACAATTAATTTGAAAACAGAAGCGACAGAGGCTGAAATAGAAATTATAAAAACGGATCTGAAGAAATTTTGTGCGATTTCTAAAGTTATTCGAGAATCCGGAACCATCATCAATGAAGAGTGGCGTGTTCAACGTCCGTGATATGAAAAAATTGTAAAACCCCTGGGAGATCATGGCCATGAGGGAAGAAAGGAATTTTCAGGAGAAAGCGTGATGTCGGCAATGTCAATGAGTCATCTGGTCGAAGCGATCGCCGATTTGGGAAGAAGTTATCTAGAAGGACCACTCAATCGGTCTTTGCTCCGTAATATCGAAAACCTCTGTCAATCTTTGCGGGAAGAAAAGGGAGAGGCCGCTGCGACGGCAATTGCTCGAGAAGTGGTCAATGCCTTCAATGCAATGCGTCGAGAAGAAAAACTGGAATTTCTTGAGATGCTGCAGAACGATTTTTCTCCCAACCCCGAAGCAGTGCTGATTGCTGCAAAATCCTATGTAAGAAATGGTGACATTCGTTCCCTGAGAAACCTGGCACAGGCGGTTGAGTCTCCAGTTCAGGCCTTTTTGAGGCTGCTCAATATGGTTCCCGGTGGCACAGAAACCATCATTGCGATGCGAAACCTTGTGCTGGAGGAAATTAAAAACAAACCGCAGCTGGAATTTTTAGACGCAGATTTTGAACATCTGCTTGCCTCCTGGTTCAATCGGGGATTCCTCACCTTCCAGCGCATCGATTGGAACACTCCGGCGGTAATCCTTGAAAAATTGATGCAGCATGAAGCCGTTCATGAAATCAAGGGGTGGGAGGATTTACGCAGGCGTCTTGCCGATGACCGTCGTTGTTTTGCCTTTTTTCATCCGGTTTTACCAAATGAGCCCATCATTTTTATTGAGGTGGCCCTGACTAAAGGGATTGCTCGAGAAATTCAGCCGGTGCTGGAAATGCCTCCTCAACATCAGAAAAAAGATCCGGCCGATACGGCAATTTTCTATTCCATCAGCAATTGTCAAAGCGGGCTCAAAGGAATTCACTTTGGCAGCTTTTTGATCAAACAGGTGGTCGACACCATTTCCGCGGAACTTCCCAAAATCAAAACCTATTCGACGCTTTCTCCCATTCCAGGGTTCCGAAATTGGCTGGAAAAAGTATTTCTATTGAAAAAATCAAATGAATTAACCGAGGACGAGTTGAAAATTTTGAAGGAACCGCTCTGGTTCAATAGCGAGAGTAATCTTGAAGATTTGAAGGGAACCCTAACAAAATTGTGTGCACAATATCTGGTCAATGAGAAAAAAAATCACCGTCCTCGTGACCCGGTGGCCCGGTTTCATCTTGGCAACGGTGCTGAAATTGAGCAGATCAACTGGTTGGGAGATACTTCCCGGAGGGGAATGGAACAATCAGCAGGCCTGATGGTAAACTACCTTTATAATACCTCCCACATTGTTGCCAATCATGAAAACTATGTCAATGACGGAAAAATTGCAGTTTCTTCGAAAATAAAAAAGTTACTGAGTTGATGAATCTTCTAAAATAATACCGGTTCCCGCTTCCAAAATAATTTCTACGGTTTTCTGATAATGGGAACACAATAATTTAACCGCCTCCTCAGAATCGCCTTCGATTGTTGCCTCCTTGATCGCACGATGCTCTTCCAACTCATTGCGATTGGGAAAGCTGGAAACGAGGGCCAATTTGCGATAACGATCTGCCTGATCATTCAACTGTTCACAATAACTCTGCAGAATTTTTGAACCACAGTTGGAAATCAGACACATGTGAAAGTCGCGGTGCAACTGTTCCCAATCTGGATTTGTTGTCTTTGAAGTGTCTCCGGGAGTGACCCTTTTGACCCGGGATAGTCGGTGAAAGGCAAGCACCAATCGTTCTTCCCATGCTGCTTCTCCATGGGCAATGGATTCCCGTAATGCAATTTCCTCCAACCAGCAGCGGGTTTTGAGCAATTCCATCAGATCGCCTTTACTGACACTGGAAACACGAAATCCTTTTTGATCCTCCCTAATCACCAAACCATCAGAAGAGAGGCGATTGAGAGCTTCTCGAACAGGGCTGTTCCCTACATTGTAGCGATCTCTCAAAAACTCTGATCTCAATTTTTCTCCAGGGCGTAAATTTCCGCTCATTATGTCATCACGAAGCAATTCATAGACCGATGACGCTAAGGTTCCGGAAACGCTTTCTTGAAGGGATTTAGGACCAGAATTGTTTTTCACCATTTAGCTTTTCTGAGTAGAAGAGGCAAGTTGACGGATGTTTGTTTTGATACTGAATAAAATAGCTTTAATCAAGGATGCCAAGAACTCTAGCTTTTTAGAGAAAAAAGATAAAGTAAATATCGAAATTTATTAAAAAATATTTGTATTTTGTAAGAAATAATGTTTTTTTCTTGAATTAATGAAAAATAAATAATCAAAAAATATCTGCTTGAGAAACCGGAGTTAGAACAAAAAAATGCTTCTAATCCCTCCGTAAATGTGTATATTTGAGCGTTGAATCCGACTGTGCCAGAAGATTTTAGAATTTCAATTTCAGGATTTGATTTTTGGTTTTTGTGATAGAATTTAGAATTTTTAATATTGAATGGAAAACTCTAATCCTGCCGGGGCATACACGTTGCCAGCTCTTTTGAACCCGGTTCTGATCCCGATTGGGACTCAGGTTTCAAAATGATGGAAAAGAAGGAGTATCACATGAGGAGGGGATCTATAGTCCGGCAGCTCGAGACCGTTTTCGCCGAACATGGTCCAATGCCGGCCATAACGTTTTTGCGCAACGGTTTGCCTGAAACTGAATTGACCTACAGGCAGTTGCAGCGGGACGTGAATCAGATGGCCAACGCCCTTATTGAGCGGGGTGTCCAAAAAGGCGACCGGGTCGTGCTGTTTGTTCCCAAATCGATGATTGCGGTTATTGCCCATTTTGCTCTTTTGACTATCGGCGCCGTGGCCGTCCCCCTGAATACCGGTTTCAAAAAAAATGAACTGGCCTATCTGCTTGGAGATGCGGACGCCAAACTGATCATGGCCGAACCGGGACAAAAAAATTTAATCCGCGAAATCAAACCCGATCTGCAGCAATTGGAGGTGAACACCTCTCAGCCATACCAGGACATCGATTTCTTCCGATCAGCGAAAGATACCCCCCCGTCTATTGACGTCAATCCTGAGGATCCAGGCTTGATAATCTACACTTCCGGAACGACCGGCAACCCCAAAGGGGCGGTTCTGACACATAAAAACCTTATTCATGACGCCCAGAATATTATACAAATTTGGGAAATAACTGCCGACGATATTTTGTGCCATGTGCTGCCCCTGTTTCATGTCCATGGGCTGTGTTTTGCCTTGCATACAAGCTTGCTGTGCGGGGCTCATGTCCGCATGCTTGATGTGTTTAAACCGGAAACGGTATTGGCAGAACTGTCGCGCAGGACCGGTGATTCTGTCTGTACAGCATTCATGGCTGTACCGGCTATGTATACCAAACTGATGGATTGTATAGGCAGCAAGCAGCTGGATTTCAGCCATATGCGTCTGTTTACATCAGGATCAGCACCATTGCTGGTCAAGGAGTTCAAACGCATTGCCAGAATTTTTGGCCGCGAGCCGGTTGAACGGGAAGGTATGTCAGAAACCGGGATGAATTTTTCCAACCCTCTGTCCGGTTCGCGTATTCCAGGTTCCATCGGTCTTCCTCTGCCGGGTCTGAAGGTACGAATCGTTAACCCGGAAACCTATGCTGATGTTTCCGCGGGCGAGGTCGGTGAACTCTGGCTAAAAAGCGGTGCCATCACTCCGGGATACTGGCGCAAACCGGAAGAAACGGCTGAAACTTTCAATGACGGGTGGTTTCGTACTGGGGATTTGGGTAAATTCGATGCGGCCGGCTACTATTATCTAACCGATAGGATCAAGCATATCATTATTTCCGGCGGTGAAAATGTTTCTGCAAAAGAAGTGGAAACGACCATTGATCAGTTGGAAGGAGTCAATGAATCTGTGGTGGTTGGTTTACCCGACGAGCAATGGGGAGAAATTGTCGCCGCGGCTGTCAATCTCTCACCACAGGCCAGGCTGTCCGAAAACGAACTCAAGTCATTTTGCAAGGAGCGCCTTCACGATTGGAAATGCCCTAAAAAATTTATTTTTCTGGAAAGTTTTCCTCGCAATACGATGGGTAAAATTCTAAAGGAAGAAGTAAAAAAATTGTTTTTGGATCAGGATTCAAAATAAAGACCGTCTCAGGATTGTTCCCTTTGCGGGCTTCATCCAATCCAAAGGGATTTTGCTTACCTGATATCGGGTGAAGAGACGGAAAATTGCAAAGAAAAACATGACAGCATCCGAAAGGCCCTGGCTCAAACACTACCCGGACCACGTCCCGGCAGATTTGCAGGTCGGTGGCGAAACCGCTCTGGAAGATTTCAAAAAAACCGCTCATCGTTTTCCTGATAAAGCTTCTGTTTGTTATTTTGACCATGCCATTACTTATGGGGATATTGACCGGTTTTCCGATAATTTGGCGGCGGCTCTGTTAGACTTTGGGTTAAAGAAGAAGGATCGCATCATTCTCGTCTTTCAGAACATTCCCCAAGTCCTCATTGCCACTTATGCAGCATGGAAGCTGGGTGCGATAGTTGTTCCGCTGAATCCGATGTTCCGGGAAAAGGAGCTGCTTTATTACTGTCAGGATTCGGGAGCAAAATTTTTTTTTATCTCGGATGAAATTGCCTCGGAACTCGACCTTTCTTTTTTGAGAGAGTGCCCGGTTGAAAAAATAATCTGCACCTCTCCCCTTGATTTTTTTCCCGGTCAAAATAGTCTTCCTAATCTGTTAAAGCAGATCAGCAAAGCTGTAATTCCCGGCACCACAGATCTCCTGGATCTTCTGGAAAAATACCACGATAAAACAGTGGAACCATGTAAGTTGAGTCCGGATGATGTCGCTTATCTGACCTACACCTCGGGGACAACCGGTGTTCCCAAAGGTGCGATGAACACGCAGGGCAATATTGCCTTCAATGCCAGGGTCTATCAATTGATGCAGTCTTTGGACGAGCGAGATCTTGTTCTGGGCATGGCTCCCTTGTTCCATGTGACTGGTGAGGTGGCCCACCTTGCCACGGCAGCGCTGGTTGGGATACCGGTTATTCTTTATTATCGTTTTGACGCGGGAGAAACACTGCGCCTCATTGAATATTGGCAGGCGACTGTGACCGTCGCGGCGATAACAGCTTATATCGCGCTGCTCAATCATCCTGAAGTGGATTCAGAAAAAATTTCGAGCCTGGTAAAAGCATACAGCGGAGGGGCTCCGGTTTCCGAAGCACTGGTCCAACAGTTTGAAACAAAAACGGGGCTCTATATTCACAATTGTTACGGAATGACGGAAACAAGCTCTCCTTCCCATATTGTCCCCTGGGGAAAAAGTGCTCCAGTAGACCCGGAAAGCGGCGCTCTTTCCGTCGGATTGCCTGTTCCCAATGGCGTGATGCAGATTGTAGATCTGGAGAATGGCATCGGTCCTCTTCCCCCAGGAGAAATTGGAGAAATCGTGGATTCGGGACCGATGATTGTTCCCGGTTACTGGAATAAACCGGAAGAATCACGAAACGCTATCCGTGATGGTTGGCTATTTACCGGTGATGTGGGCAAGATGAATTCGGAGGGTTGGTTTTTTGTTGTCGATCGGAAAAAGGATCTGATAATCGCATCAGGCTACAAAATTTGGCCTCGTGATGTGGAGGACGTCATCTATCAGCATCCGGCGGTCAAAGAAGTGGCGGTCATCGGTATTCCGGATGCTTACCGGGGAGAAACCGTCAAAGCATTTGTCGCTCTGAAAGAGGGACAGGAAGCAAAGATCCAAGCGGACGAACTGATTGATTTCTGCAGGAAGAGAATGGCCGCCTATAAATATCCCAGAGAATTGACGATTGTTTCTGAAATTCCTAAAACTGCGACCGGAAAATTTCTGCGAAGAGCACTGAAATAGGCTTTTTTTTCAATTTCATTAAGGTTGCTGTTTTTTTTGAGCCTTGTATATGAAGTGTTTCCCCTTGAAAATGCACTGGTTTCCAATCAGAGAACATGTTAAACAATAAAGTAAAATTCCTTTTGCCATCGCAATCAATCCTCCCTTGTTTTCTATTTGCCAATCAATAATTCAGTCATGTCTTTATCTGAGCATAGATCCACTCCTGAGCTTTCGGCAGGGGCGCACTTTGAGCCTGAAAAAATGTGGAAAATTATCTCCGAAAGCCTGCTGAAAGATCAATGGAGCCTGCGCTCACAATACAGACGTTTGCTCAAACAAAAAAACAAAAGCGGACACTGGAAGCAGAGCTGCTGGAAATTATTTTCTAAAGCAGAAGCTTCGGCTCGTATTCGAAAAAAAAGGCAGGCGACTGTTCCCGAGATTCGGTATCCAAAAAATTTACCAATCACTTCCTACCGAGAAAACATAATTGACGCGATTCAGACCCATCAAGTTCTGATCATTGCAGGAGAGACGGGTTCCGGGAAAACAACGCAGATTCCTAAAATGTGCCTGGAGGCAGGACGGGGTGTGGCTGCAAAAATCGCATGTACCCAGCCGCGCCGAATTGCTGCGACATCAATGGCGCGCCAGATCGGCAAAGAATTGGACTCTGAATTGGGTCAGGAAGTAGGCTACAAAATTCGATTTTCCGAAAAAACATCTCCGCTGACACACATTCAATTGATGACTGATGGGATTCTGCTCAATGAAATTCAATTCGATCGTTTTTTAAATGAATACGACACCATCATCATCGATGAAGCCCACGAGCGTTCTTTAAACGTCGATTTCCTTTTGGGATATCTCAAACGCTTGCTGCTCAGACGCCCGGATATGAAATTGATCATCTCCTCTGCGAATCTTGATATCCCCCGATTTTCTGAAGCATTCGGAAATGCCCCGGTGATTGAAGTTTCTGGTCGGCTTTACCCGGTAGAAGTCCGGTATCAGCCGTTGGATGAAGAGTTGGAGGAACAGGGAGAAGAAACAATGGCAGACGCGGTGGTTGCATGCGTTCGTGAGATCCTGAAAAGCAACTGGCAGGGGAATATTTTGGCTTTTCTCTCAGGAGAACAGGAAATTCGTGAAATTTTGGGGCGTTTGGATTCAACGAAACAGGATGTGGAAATTCTTCCTCTGTATGGGCGTTTATCCAATCGTGAACAAAATCGAATTTTTCAAAACACCTCGACCCGAAAAGTGATTTTGGCAACCAATATAGCCGAAACTTCACTCACAATTCCGGGCATCCGCTACGTGATTGATTCCGGACAAGCGCGGATCAGCCGGTACAGCAGCCGTTCCCGAACCCAGCGGCTTCCCGTCGAACCGATTTCCAGAAGCAGTGCCAATCAGCGGAAAGGAAGGGCTGGACGTGTTCAGGCCGGCATTTGTATTCGTCTGTATTCTGAAGAGTCCTATCAAAATCGACGCGAATACACAGAACCGGAAATTTTGCGGTCTTCTTTGGCAGAGGTGATTTTGAGAATGATGGCTCTTGGTTTAGGAGATATTTCAGAGTTTCCGTTCATAGACCCTCCTTCCGGATCAGCAATTCGCGAGGGAATCAAGCTGCTGAAAGAATTGGGCGCTCTGAACGATGCGGACAAACTTTCCTCGCTGGGAAAGGAAATGGCTCGACTCCCCATTGAACCGAGAACTGCTCGAATGCTGCTCGCTGCCCGTCGCGAACATGCCCTGAGAGAAGTTTTAGTCATTGCTTCAGCAATTTCAGTGCAGGATCCCAGGGAATACCCCTTGGAAAAAATTGAGCATGCCCGTCAGATGCATAGCGTATTTGTGGACAAATCATCGGATTTTATCACGCTCCTGAACATCTGGGATCGATACCATGAAGAGTGGGAATCCCTAAAGAGTGAAAACAAAATGCGTAAATTTTGTAAGAAGCATTTTCTTTCTTTCGTCAGGCTGCGTGAGTGGCGGGATATTTACCAGCAATTGAGCACAATTCTCAGTGACTACCCCGATTTTAAACTCTACGACGATCCGGTTGACTACCGGGCAATTCATGTCTCGATACTTGCGGGATATCTCAATCAGATTGGTTTGAAGAAAGAAAAAAACCAGTATCAGGCGCCCGGAAATAAGGAAGTGATGATTTTCCCGGGATCAGGTGTTTTTAACAAGGCAGGTTCCTGGATCGTGGCGGCGGAGCTTGTGGAAACTTCTCGATTGTTCGCCCGCATCGTCGCCAATATCGAAGTGAAGTGGTTGGAGTCCATCGGCCATAACCTGTGTCGCCGCAGCTATTCCGAACCGCATTTTGACAGAAGCTCCGGAACGGTGATGGCCTATGAAAAAGTGACTTTGTACGGCCTGGTCATTGAACCGAAAAGGAGAGTCGTTTTTGGAAAAATCAACCCGAAAGAAGCAACAGAAGTCTTCATACGTGAAGGTCTGGTTGAGGGGAAATTGCGCACTCATCACCAGTTTTTTAAACACAATCAGGCATTGAAAGCGCATCTGATCAGAACCAGCGCAAAAATCCGCCGAAACTATGAATTTGAAATAGAATCTGCGATGCAGGAGTTTTATAGTGAAAGGCTCCACAATATTGGATCTTTTCATGACCTCAATGGCTTGCTCAAAAGAAAATACAAGGAAAACATCTCTGACTTTTTGTTCATGAAAGAAGACGATCTCGCTCCAGGAAATTTAATCTATCCCCTGGAAGAATCTTTTCCAGATCATTGGACGGTGGGAAATCACAGGATGGAACTGGAATATCACTTTGATCCGGAAAAAGAAAAAGACGGTGTCACTCTGCATCTTGAGGAAAACATGCTTCCCCATTTGGAAGCAGAAAGCCTGGATTGGATGGTTCCGGGTCAATGGGAAGAAAAAATTTTATTCCTGCTCAAATCCCTTCCCAAAAGATTGCGAAAGCAGCTGGTTCCTCTTCCCCAGACCGTTCAGTCAATTGTCAGCGAACTGAAACCCACGCAGCCTCAATTCCTGGATGCTTTGGCCTTTCATATTCAGCAGCGATATGGATTGAGTATATCTCGTGGGGATTGGGATGCCACACGCTTGCCGGAATATTTGAAGATTCGCGTGGAGATAAGAGACCATCGGAAAAAGTTTGTCGCTTCCGGACGAGATCTGACTTCTCTGCTGAAGGAGGGGCAAAAGCGATTTGATGAAAAAAGCAGGGTGGACAAATCGATGTCCGTTCTGCCGCAATGGAAAGAGGCAGAAAAAGCATGGGAAATCAGAAAAATCACTGATTGGTCACAGATGAAGTTGCCTCAACGGGTTGAAATCGATACATCCAACAGTATCCCGTTGTATGCGTATCCAGGCTTGATTGCAGATGAAGAAGGAATCCATCGGCGCCTTTTTCGACGAAAGGAAGAAGCCGCAAAAGTCACTCAGGCTGCCATGATGAAATTGCTGGCAATCAATCTCGGGACTGAGATCGCCTGGTTGGACCGTGATCTGCGGGATTTGCGCGAATTCAAAGAACTCTATCATCCTTTTGGATCAGTGGCTCAATTGAAAGATCATAGCAGAATAAATCTGCACAACTACCTTTTCACCAACTCATGGATTGAGAATCAAGAAAAATTTGACAAAGCTCTGCAGCAGTCACGAAACAAAATCAAAGGCTTGTGGCCGCGTTACAAAAAGCAGCTGGAGCAGGTTTTAAGACAGTATGCCGAAACTGAAAAAGATCTCTTCAAGTTTCTGGGTTCATCGTCCTTTCAGGAGCAATATAAAGAGATTCGCTCCCATCTGTTACATTTGATGCCTCCTGAATTTATAATGTCCATTCCTTATATTCAGTGGAGGCATCTTCCGAGATATTTAAAAGCGGTCGGTGTCAGAGCCGAACGCCTGATTCTCAATCCGGAAAAGGATCAGGAAAAAGCAGAAAATCTCATTTTTTACTGGAATCGGTATCGCCAGCTTCAGGAGCAGAGACCCCTGGGGCATGGGCAAGAGGATAATTTGAATGATCTCCTTTGGATGCTGGAGGAATTCAGGGTTTCTCTTTTTGCTCCTGAACTCGGCACCGCTTCTCCCATCTCCGGAAAACGCCTCGATAAATTCCTGGAAAAGCTGAATTCAACACTCTCCTGAATTTTCCCGGCAACCGCAAAGCGTTGTTTTCATGATTGCATTGTGACCTTGCAGGATCGTGGGCATGTGAACTGGAAAAGTGTTTCCGGCGGCTGTTGATTCAAATATCCACTGGCAAATCACCTCGATTACCGTTTGAACCGGCTCTGGTCTGGACTTCTCTTTTTCTTCTCATTCAACGGTCTACGTAGTTTTGCGGATTGATAATAATTTGAAGTCCGGTACCATTTAATGCCGTTCTTTTCAAAAAAAATTGCTCCTCCCTGGCTCGAGACCACGCCATATCATGAAAATACTGCTGCTTTTATCTTTCCTTTGCCTGACTTATACTAACCTTTTCGCGTTGGAAAAAGTCAGCCTGCAGCTGCGTTGGGATCATCAATTTCAGTTTGCGGGATACTATGCCGCCGACTGGCAGGGCTACTACCAGGAAGAGGGCTTGGAAGTTGATATCAAAACAGCGATTCTTCCTGATAAAAAAATTGTCAATTCCATTGATGCAGTTGCCAGTCAGAATGCCGATTTTGGTATCGGCTCCGCTGATATTTTGATTGCCCAGGATAAAGGACTGCCCCTCGTAATAGTGGCGTCAATTTTTCAAAAAAGCGCGGCTGCATTATTCCGAAAAGCATCGACCTCCTTCAATTCGCTTGCCGACTTAACCCGCCTGAAAGTTGCCAGACGAGTCAATGCACTCGTTGATATTGAAATGCAGGTAATGCTGCGTGCCGAAGGAATTGATCCCGATCTGGTCATTCCCAGGCCGCACCAGCCCGGAATCCAGCATTTGCTTTCAGGGAAAGTGGATATCATTCCAGGTTATACGATAACCGATCCATTCTCTGGTCTGCAAAACGGCGTGGAACTGGCTGTCATTAAACCTTCCGACTATGGCATCAACTTCTATGGAGATTCCCTGTTTACCCACCAGCAATTGGTAGATGACGATCCAGAGCAGGTTCATGGATTCATTCGCGCGTCTTTGAAAGGCTGGCAATATGCATTCGATCACTCCGATGAAATCGCAGAAAAGATCTCTCAAACTTTTACTCGCAGGGCTGGCAATTTATCTAAAACCGAATTTGATTCCTTGAATAAATTTCAAGCGGATAGAGTACAGGAACTAAGCCTCTATCCTCTTGTTGAAGTGGGCCATATTAATCCTCGGCGTTGGCAGTCAATTTTCACAATGCTCAAACAAAACGGGATTGTTAGTGGTGATTTCCAGCATAATCAATGGATTTTTGACCCGGTTCGCCACGAAGAAATAGAGACAAAACGATGGAATCGACTCACTTTGATGGCCTTTTTACTGATCGGAGTGTTAGCCGTTATTACCTTTCTTCTGGTATGGGATTCGCGACGGACAGCCCGCATGAACCGCCTTTTGTCAGAAGAAATCCGTGATCGCAAAAGTACAGAAAAAGCGCTTATTGAGTCTGAGGAAAAATGGAGATCATTGACGGAAAATTCACCGGACTATGTCATGTTGCTTGACAAAGAAGCAAAAATTCAATTCGTCAATAGAACAATTTCCGAATTGAAAATAGAAGACATCCTGGGCAAACTGGTTTTCGATTTTGCGCCTGTCGAGATTCAAGCTCGTATCAAACAGTGTATCCAAGGAGTTTTCCAAACAGGGAAGCCTGATTTTTATGATGCTGACTATTCTACAAAAGACGGGAAAAAACTTTATTTTGAATCAAGGATCGTCCCAATCTTTGAAAATGGGCAAATTGTCCGGGTGATTTGCTCTTCTTCAGATGTCACCGATCGGAAACTGAGAGAACAAAAATTCAGGGAAAATGAGGAACTGCTTGAAAAAGCCGAGGATATAGCACAGATGGGGACTTGGAAATTGAGTCTGCCCGGCAATGATTTCGTTTGCTCCAAAGGGTTATACCGACTTTTTGAGCTTGATCCGGCGGAAGTTGAGGGTTCACTGCTCGACACCGTGCATGCAATGGTTCACCCCGAAGATTTGAAAGGTCCGGATGAAACAGCATTGATGAAAGCAATCGCTGCCAAAGAGTCTTACCAGACTGAATACCGGGTTATCCTTCCCAACGGGAATATCCGTCACATGATAGGGAAAGGAGAAGTGATTTGTGATGAGAAAAACGAAGTGAGGGAGGTGATTGGTTCCATCCGTGACGTCACTGAAAATAAAAATCTGGAAAATCAATTGCGTCAGGCTCAAAAAATGGAGGCCATTGGAGTACTGACCGGCGGGATTGCTCATGAGTTCAACAACCTGCTTTCTCCGATTATGGGATACACCGAACTGCTGATCGACGAAAAATCGCAGGATGACCCTGAAGTGGACAGCCTGAAACAAATACAGATCGCAGGCAGTAGAGCAAAGGAACTGGTTCAGCAAATGCTTGCCTACGGGCGGCAGTCCATGTCACAAAGACAATCGCTGGATTTGAAAGTCATTGTTGAAAGTGCTGTCCAACTGCTAAAAAATACGATTGATCCTCGAATTTCTGTTAAAGTAGAATTTCCCGATGAAATTCAGACGGTTTGGGGGATGCCGGATGAAATTCGTCAGGTGCTTCTCAATCTCTGTATCAATGCAAAGCAGGCAATGCCCGAAGGCGGAGAGTTGACGATTCATCTCGAAAAAGCGGCTTTACACACTTTTACTGATCCCGTGGGCCGGAAGCGTGAAGGTCAGTTCATCGAATTGATCGTCAAAGACGATGGAGTCGGTATGAATTCGGCGACATTGTCACAAATATTTGATCCCTTTTTTTCTACCAAAGAAGTCGGGCAGGGGTCCGGTCTGGGCCTGTCTGTGGTGCAGGGAATTGTTGAACAGCATGAAGGGCATATCAAAGTGCACAGCACCGAGGGGAAGGGAAGTGCATTCCATATTTATTTTCCGGTTGCGATTCAGGCCGTTGAATCACCTCCTGAGAAGCTGCGCGAACTGCCTCCAAGACCAGCAAAAATATTGTTGATCGACGATGAAGCGATGATTGTCAAATTAACCAAGAGAATGCTGGAAAAACTGGGCTATGAAGCCAACGGATTTCTCGACTGTGATGACGCACTGAAATCGTTTTCTGAACATTCCCAAAATTTTGATCTTGTGATGACCGACTATGGAATGCCGAAAATGAACGGGAAAGCATTTGCCAAAAAAATTAAAGAAATTCGTCCGGATATTCCGGTATTGATTTTCACCGGTTACGGGGATCTGATGGCAACCGATGATATCCGAGAATGGGGGGTCGACGGGCTCGTCACGAAACCCTTCCAACTTGCCGAATTGAGCGAAGTACTGGAAAAAATTTTGGAAGACAAGGAAGATAGTTCAATTCCCCTGCTGCACTGAATCACAAATTTAACGGGCTGCCCATTTTATTGTGCCTCGCCTGCTGTTCGATCATATCGGCACAAACGAGATCCTGTACTGCATTTCCCACTGATTTGAAAAATGTGATTTCGCTGTTGTTTTTTCTGCCTGTTTTTTGTTTTAAAACAATTTCTCCAAGTTCCGCAAAAATATAGTCTTTTGTGATTTTTCCTTCTTCGATGGGTTTGAGGAGATCCCCTGCTTCTTTAAGTGCCGCTTCTCTTTGATCAACCACCAGTTTCGAAAGACAGACTGTTTCTGAAGGCACTTCGGCCATCTTTGCTGTGAAAGACCCGACACTGTTAATATGCACTCCCGGTTTTAGATTATGATGCTCAAATACGGGTGAAGAAGAACTTGTCGCGGTGCTGACAATATCGGCCTCTTTTAACAAATCAATGCTCCTTGCCAGGGAAATATCCTTTTGCAGGCGCTCTGACATGTTCTGGCAGAATTTTTCACCTTTCTCTCCATCACGACAAAACACATATATTTTTTGAATCGCTCGAACTGCACAAATTGCCTCCATTTGCCCGCGGGCCTGAACTCCTGTTCCAAAAACTGCCAGGATGGCGGCGTCTTCACGTGCCAGCAATTCAGTCGCCAATCCCGCTCCTGCACCGGTGCGCAGCATGGTCATGGTATCTGCATCCATCAGACATTTAAGCTGCCCTGTTGCTGCATCAAATAAAAGGTAGATCGCCTGAATAGCAGGCAGTGAGAGAGTCGGGTTGTTGAGAAATGCAGTCACTGATTTGATGCCAAAGACCCTTTTATTTGAAATGTAGGAGGGCATGGTAAGGGAGGCTCCATGATATTCTTCTATAGGAAGGACAGTCCTCACAGGGACTTGCGAACTGCCATTGGAAATGATTGCAAATGCATCCCGCATCAACTCGATGGCCGTTTCCATGGAAAGCAGTTCTTCGACTTCGGCAGCTGACAGGATAATAGGATTAATTTTTGAACCGGTCATGTTTTTTCTCAAATGTGCGGGCCAATGGAGAGAATCAATCTTTTGAAAACACCTTGATAAAGCGTTGGATATCCGTAAGACTATCGTTTTTTTAAATTTGCTGCCTCACGTTATAGGGTCTATGTTTCGGTCTGTCAAGGAGTTTGCTTTTCTCTCTTTTTTTTGGGTTGTGACAGGCATTCTCCTGCCAATATTGTTGCCATTAGCATGGTATACCCGCAGATCGGCCTTGCGTCTGCCGGAAGCAGGAGGCGATGCCCAGGGTTTGTTTCGGCGAGATTCCCGGAAGACGATTGAAATTTTGGTCCTCGGAGAATCGACGGTTGCCGGGGTTGGAGTGGAAGATCATCAGGAGGGATTGGGAGCGGCCATCGCTTTTCATTTATCGGAAAACACTGGCTGCAGCGTCCATTGGCAGGTCCTGGGAAAAAATCGGATCGATATCCTGGGGGTCATCGCAAAGCTTGTTCCTCAAATTCCTGAAGATCGTCTCGATTATCTGATCATTTGCCTGGGTGTCAATGACACAACAGGGTTGACTTCCCTGCCGACATGGCGGCAGAGAATCACAGAATTGGTGAACATGATCGGCAGAAAATCAAAGTGCCGCGTTTTTTTCAGCGAATTGCCTCCTATGGGGAAATTCACGGCCCTTCCACAACCGTTGCGGTGGATAATGGGACTGCGGGCATCAATCTTAAACCGGGCACTGCAGCAACACGCCATGATGGGGCGATCGTTTCAGCTGATTCCTCTAGGTGAACTGAAGGATCCGGAATTTCTGGCTGTGGATGGTTATCATCCTTCAAAAGCGGGTTATTTTGCATGGGGAAAAAGTATAGCGGAGATTATTGCCCGGCAGGAACATCAGAATTGTTAAAAAGAAATTTGGAAAGATTAGCCCATGGTAAAGCCTGGAAATGAAGAACCCCCATCAGAAAAAAATTCCTCATCCGTCCGAGTTCTGAAAATAATTCGAAAATACTGGATTCAGGGATGTTTGCTCACATTCATATTTTATCAAATAATTTTTACCTGGATGCCGGTTTGGATGGATTCCCGAAAGATGGAGGGTGTCGATGTTTCGATACTGCATATCGAAAATGAAAAAGGCGAACTTGTGCCGATTTCGAAGTTTAAAGGAAAACCCCTCATTTTGAATTTTTGGGCCAGCTGGTGCGTACCCTGCCGTCTGGAATTGCCTCTGCTCACCCAGATTTACCCCAGCCTGGTAGAAAATGAGAAGCAGTTGATCGGCGTTAACATGAATGAATCCTGGCAGAAAATACAGAAATTTCGTCAGAAGACAGGCATGGATTTTCCAGTATTTAGGGATGACGGGCGACTCGCCAAGAGGCTGCGTATTCAATTGATTCCTTCCATTGTGGTCGTTGACATTGACGGCAAAGTCCAATCCATCACGTCCGGCTTCCGCCCCTGGATTCAAGCCTATTTACTGTGGTGGGTTTAAAACAGGAGATGTGCTCCAACGCTGTAAAACATGCAGGAGAATTGGAAAAACAAGTTGTATTCAAGGGAAATTATTGTTACGTTTCCTATCTTTTTTGAAGAATCAAAAACAATGCAGCTCCGAGGTGGCTTCATGACGGAAAATAATGCAATTCAACCGCTCTCTCGATTTAAAGTGCTCGATTTGACGCGTGCAAGGTCAGGACCGACGGCGGTTCGCCAGTTGGCAGATTGGGGAGCGGATGTAATAAAGATAGAAATGCCGGTGGGAAAAGGCCATGAAGATATTGGAGGAAACCGTCATGGTCCGGATTTTCAGAATCTACAACGCAACAAACGCAGCATGACCTTGAATCTCAAGGATCCGGAAGGGCTCGTGCTGTTTAAATCCCTGGTGAAGCGAAGCGATGTTATCGTTGAAAATTATCGGCCCGATGTAAAAAAACGATTGGGAATCGACTATGAGTCCTTGCAGTTGATCAATCCGCGATTGGTTTATGGGAGCATTTCGGGTTTTGGTCAGGAGGGGCCTTATCGGAATTTGCCTGGTTTTGACCAGATTGCCCAGGGGATGGGAGGGCTGATGTCAATCACCGGACTTCCCGGCCAGGGACCCGTCCGGGTGGGTATTCCTATTGCGGACCTAACAGCGGGAATGTATTGCGCGATCGGGATTTTGGTGGCTTTGCTGGAGCGTGAGGTTTCTGGAAAGGGACAATGGGTGCATACCTCTCTCCTCGAATCCCAAATTGCCATGCTCGATTTTCAGGCTGCACGCTGGCTGATGGAAAAGGACCTGCCGCAACAGGCCGGCAACAATCATCCCACCAGCATCCCCACAGGGGTTTTTCCAACCCGTGACGGACACATCAATATTGCTGCTTCAGGGTCCGTCATCTTCAAGCGGCTTTGCGAGGCCTTCAAACGGGAGGATTGGCTGGATAATCCCAAGTTTGCGACGGGTGAAGAAAGATCGATCCATCGTGATGAACTGCATGAGGAAATGTCCGCTGTGACATCAACCCTATTCAGTAAGGAGGCCATTGCCCTCCTCAATGAGGCGGGAGTACCCTGCGGCCCTATCAATTCGATTGAAGAAGTTTTTGATGATCCGCAAGTCAGGCACCTGGGAATGGCTCATCCTGTCCAACACCGCAAATTGGGTGACATCAGCATTCTCAGCCAAGCGGTCAATATGAGCCGAACACCTTTCAAAATGCGGTGCTCTGCACCGGACGGAGGAGAACATACCGATGAAATACTTGGTGAATTGGACCTCAGTCCTGGACAAATTGAAGATTTAAGGGAACGAGGAGTGATCTAAGTACATTTTAACAGACAAAAATTATGAAACCATATACTGACAAAGTTATCGCTGAAAAAGAAGATCATATCGGCTGGTTAACCTTCAACAATCCCGAAAGAAGAAATGCGATTTCGCTGGAAATGTGGCAGGCGATTCCGGAATGCATCAGTGAATTTGAAGCGGACACACAAATCCGAATCATTGTCCTGAAGGGGGCTGGAGACAAAGCATTTGTTGCAGGAGCTGATATTTCTGAATTTGAAAAACAGCGTTCTTCCAAAGAGAAGGTCGAATTTTATGAGCAGCAGACCGAGGCGGCCTCGAAAAGTCTCGCGGAGGCCTCTAAACCGACGATTGCCATGATCCGCGGGTTTTGTGTAGGAGGTGGAGTGGGCATTGCTCTCAACTGTGATATGCGTATTGCCACTGAGAATTCTCAATTTGCAGTTCCCGCTGCAAAGCTAGGCCTTGGCTATCGATATGGGGGACTTAAAACGCTGGTTGATCTCGTCGGGCCCTCTTTTGCCAAAGAAATTTTTTACACCGCCCGTTTGTTCTCTGCGAGCGAAGCTCTGGCGATGGGATTGGTAAATCGGGTTACTGCCAATGAACACTTGGAAGAGTATGTTCGGGATTATTGCAAAACAATTTCCAGAAACGCACCATTGACAGTAAAGTCCGTCAAGAAAATTGTCAGGGAAATTGTCAGTGATCAGGGACCTGATTTGGAATTGTGTACGCATGCGGTGAAAGAATGCTTTGATAGCGAAGACTATATCGAAGGAAGAAATGCTTTTATGGAAAAACGCTTTCCTGTTTTTCAGGGACGCTAACCTGAGGCACTTCGGGATCTGCTGATGCTGAAATGAAACTTCCTTTTTTTCAAATTCCTTTTACTTGGAAGCCATGACCAGGTTGATGAAAATACAGATATTTGACTATTCGATAGAACGTATCGAAGCAGGACTGATCCGACAATGGCTCCCAAAAGACGCAGAAGTTCTGACTCACTATATTGATAGCGAAGAGTCTTTTCCACTCGAAACTGAAGAGGTGACCCATATAATTCACTCCGGTTCATCCCTGTCCATCAGGGAAAAAGCTCCTTTTACGGAACGGGCAATTGAGTCTGTCAGAACTGCGCGTGATAAAAGCATTCCTCAAATGGGAATCTGTTATGGGCATCAGTTGATATGTTTGGCACTAGTCGGAGAACAGGCGGTGCAGCGCTCGGCAAAGGGTTTGGAAGTGGGTTGGGGAGAGGTTGCTTTCCGGGAAGGTGCAACTCAAATTCCTGGAACTTCCTCCCAGGAAAAAATCTGGCAGCATCATTTTGATGAAGTTATTATTTTGCCGGAAGGGTCCGAATTGATCGCCACTGGGAAACATACGCCCATCCAGGCATTTGTCAATTTTCGCCATCGTCTGTTTGGAACCCAGTTCCATCCGGAATTTGATCGAGAACGAGGAAATCGTTTTTTTCTTGAAGATCGAAAACTGATCGAATCTCATCAATACCGGGTTGATGAGATTATTCAGAGTGGGCCTTCACTGAATGCCGGCCAGATATTTTTCAGTTTTTTTTTGAATTTCTTTAATCAAAAACCGATCTCCTCTCCCTTTTGATTCTTCTTTTGAAGCTGACTGCTCAGTCTTGCCAGAACCATTTGTCTGCTTCTCGCTCGACATCAAAACGTGTGAGTCCTATATCTTTTAGATAGTAGTCATTGAACCCTAGCAGTGCGGTTCTTTGTTTCTGTCGTTCATTCCAGTTCCATACAATTTCCAGCAGCCTGTTGAAGTATTCTTTCAATTCAGAATGCTTTTTCTCCACTTGTGCCGTGAATTGTATTGTGAACAGATTTGATTCACCATACAAGGAATGATAACTGGCAATTTTGATGAGGTTTTCGGGTTTCATGAGTCTCTCCTTTCCGCATCTCGTGAAATGCTCGTACTATATTTACGCTGCCTTAAATATACCATAGCTGAGCATTCTCCACTATCCGGAGTTATACGTAAAAGCTAACAATAATAGGATTGGATTGATATTTTCAGCATCAACTCCGTGCTTGCCCAAGCATTGGCATCTGTATGAGGAAATGCAAAAAATTCACCAAAAGCGGATTTTTATTTTCATGATTTTGATGAGCGAATTGCTTAAGAAAACTTTGCTGGAAATGCTTCTGTTGTGTGGCGCGGGATTATCAGAACTACCGAATAAGGCGACCGTTGAATTAATGAGTTATCAGGTGGAGGGTGCACGCATGTGAATTGAAGATTTCACATGCGTGTTTTTAGTTTTGTCATACCTGTCGGCTGATTTGCTGCCTATCGGATTTTTACAGGCTAACCGACGGCCGCCAAATTAGCCCTGTTTTGTGGAAGGGGGAGTGAAACGGGTTCATTGCTTTCTGCCGAGATATCAGCGGCAATATAGACTTCCATGGCGAGACGCGCCTGTTCTGGAGTGACCATCACCGGACGATCATGGGCGACAGCTTCTATGAAATGAATGGTTTCATTGGCCATGGGCCCTGCAAAAACGTGACCGACGTGTTCCCCGGGCATGGTGGACATTGGATGTTGAATGCCGTCTTTCACGGTATTGACGATCACGTCACGGTGAGTGTCATCCATCACCAGCATTCCTTCAGTCGCAATAAATTCGATCCAGGTTCCTGAGTAATTTGGGTAACCGATGGGCATGGTCCATCCGGCACCGATCATGACCACGACTCCATTGTCCATGGTCAGCATGATCGATTGAGTGTCAGCAATGTCCGCCCCGCCTGCGGCTTCCTTCATGGCGCCATAGGCTGCCTGGGAATATACCCGAATCGGTTTTGCCGGTTCGAGACACCAGAGCACAAAATCGATGTCGTGGGTCGCTTCCATCGCTGCCGGCGACAATTTGATGCGTCCACTGATCTTGTTGCCCAGACCACGGGTGATGTGCCGGCTGACGATGGCACTGACTGGTTTTCCAACCGATCCATCCTGGAGGCTCTTTTTGACAAATGCCTGTTTGGGGTTGAAACGCTGAGAATAACCGATCGTAAATTTGAGATTCGATTTTTTCGCGAGTCCGACCAACTCATCTGCTTCTTCAAGACTCAAGGCCAGCGGTTTTTCAAGAAAAACATGTTTTTGTGCAAGCAGGGAATCCCTTGCCATCGGATAGTGGGTTGTTTCTGGCGTCGCGGAAATAATTACCGCTTCAATGGCATCGTTTTTGATCAACTCCTGATAATCGCTTGTCGCGGTCAATGCTCCTGTTTTAGCAGCCATTTCCTTGAGTCGTTCCGGATTGTTTTCGGCGATATGCAGCTCATCGACCAGAGCATTGGCTGCGCACACTTCAGCGCGAATTCCACCGCACCATCCGGTGCCGATCACTCCAACGTTGATTCTTTTCATCTCGGTTTTCCTTTATGTCATGATTCTTTGAGTGAGCCTTTCGAGCTCTCGAAAGACTATTTGAAATCAGGGGGATTTTTTGTATTTTGAAAGGGCTTACTCTCGTCATAGGTTTAACATCGGGAGCAGCAACTGACAAGGTAAATTTGGATTTTACGACTCGCGTTCAATAGCCTGCGTCCTCCAGATTCAGCAGGGGAAAGGCACTGGTTGCATCAGAAAAACCGACAGCTTTGGCATTGCAGAGGTAAGATGGATTTAATTGATCAAGTCGAGTGACACCCAGCATCGCCAGGCAATTTTGAATTTCAAGTTCCAACAGTTCCAGCGCACGAACAACACCGTTTACTCCGTCGGCAGCCATTGCCAGGCCTTCGAGCTTTCCAATTCCGACGGCATCGGCACCCAGGGCGATGCCTTTCACGACATCGGTTCCTCTCATGAATCCGCCATCGACCACAATACTGGCCCGGCCATTGACTTCACGAACAATTTCCGGGAGCATGTCTATCGTCCCGCGCCCGTGGTCCAGCTGACGCCCGCCATGGTTGGAAACATATATTACTTCGACACCATGTTCACAGGCCAGTCCAGCGTCTTCCGCGGTAGCAATCCCTTTGAGGACCAGAGGAATAGGATAACGGTCTTTGACCCGTTTGACGGTATCCCAGCTGAGCTTTGCCTGAAAGCCGAAGTTTGCCTCAAGATCGTTGCCTCCGGTTTGATGCCCGTCTTTTCGGCGGGTCGGAGGAAGAAAGCGCTTGGCGAGATCTCTTTCCCGACGGCTATAGACGACCATATCAGGCACCAGGCAGAGTGCGACGTAACCGGCGTCGATTGCTCTATTGATCATTTGGTCCATCCAGGCATCATCTCCCAACAGATAAAGTTGGTACATCTTTGCAGAGTTTGATGCATCAGCGACTGTTTCAAGATCCGGTTTGCAGGCGGAACTCAAAATATTGATGGTTCCGAAAATCTCTGCAGCTTTGGCGGCTGAGGCCCCGCCTCCGGCCTCAAATGCCTGCAATGACCCAATTGGCGCCAAAAGAACCGGAATGCGTAACGGATGGCCGAGAAAGGAGCTGCTGGCATCCAGCTCTGAAACATCGTGCAGAACCCGGGGGCGAAACGCCAGAGAATCGAGCGCCTGCCGGTTTCTCTTCAGTGACGTCTCTGTTTCAGATCCTCCGATCAAGTAGTCCCAGAGTCCCTGATCAAGGTTGAGACGTGCAGCTTTGACGATTTCATGCAGTGTTAAATATTTTTCTTGATTCATGAATTTTTTTTTGATGTTGGGTATGGTGGGAAGAAAGATTCCTCCCGGGAAAACACGCTCTCCAGATTTTTCAGGCACTTGAATGTGAGGAGTGCCCGGGTTTTATATTTCCTCAGGAGTCTCTCTCCAGATCAATCTCTTCCAAATCCAGTCTTAGAATGGGTTCATCGGAATCACTTTTGTCTTCATTCACGGTAGCTTCGGACTTCGAGCCCAGTTCGGGTTTTGCTTTTCGCACCAATTTGCTTTTTGACGTATTCTGCTGGGCAGGAGTATTTTTTTGAGAGCCTGATTCTATTTTGAGACCAGTTTCTTTGGGAACCTGAACCTCATTCTTAACTTGAACCTTGCTGGAATTGATCGCTTTGGCGGTGATGGCACCCGGGGAGTATTTCAACAAAAACCCGAGGGGGGTCACCTGATTGGCCATCAGGTTCAATTTGTGTGATTCCTGCTGCAGGATCAGGTCGGTCCTTTCAATAAAATTTTTCAATTCGACTTGATGCTCACAGAGCACAGTGAATACATGCTTGTCAGAAAAACGCCATTTGAAGCCTTTCTTTTCGTTGAAGTACAACGCCTGGATCATTTCAGCTGAAATCAGAGAATCGTCCAGCTGCAGCTTTTTCAGTTGGGAAGTAAAAGTATTTATTGCGAGATTTGCCGCATGAAGTTTGTTGAAAATGCGGCTTCGATCAGCCTCATAGTAAATGATTTTGCGGGACTTTTGGGCACGGTCCAGCTGATCTTCGATTTCATACTGCAATTCCAGAAGAGCCAGTCGAGACAGTTCCAAATTTTCGATTTCAGCAATGTATTGGCTTTCACCTGATGTTACCTCAGTTTTGACGATGGCCAAGGCACTTTGGCGGATGGTGTAGCGCAACTGGATATGGGCCCGATTCAAATGTCCCAACAGTACTTTTGATTTTTTTTGATTTTCCTGCAATTCCTGGTAACGCTGAAATGCATCATGAGTTCGAGACCAGGGAACATATCGCTGCCAGGAGAGTCTGCTCTCCAGATATTCCTTCAAGTGCTCGATCCTTGTATCAGCCAAATTGAGTTGATAGTGTACAAAATTTATTGATAATCGCACAATATACAAAGTGTCTTTCAACTCTCCCGGATCGATTCCGACCACTTCCGATTTGATCATGGAAAGAGTGTTCTGAACCATTTCTATGACTTTTTTATAGTTGATATAGATGATTGAAGTGGGATCGATGGAAGACAGATTTTTTGGAGAAGTCTCGTCCTGGAAACGCAATAAACTTTGCAGGATGGCTTTTAAGTTGGTAGTGTGTGCAACCGTTTCGGCAGGTGGATTTTTACCTTGCTGAATCATATTTGACCTTTTCTTGGTATCAAAAAATCTGAGATTTAGTATTTTTGTTTTTCGGTCATTCTCCGAAGATACAGGATTTCAGCACAATGAAAAAGCATATCTTTTCAGAATACTGTCAAAATTGTTGAATTCCTCAGTGTTGGCTTGACCCATCCCTCTTTTTTTGCAACATTTGGTGGCAATCAATGTGATTCCTCAATCTCAAAAACAGGTAATCTATGGTACGCATTCTTATTCTCGCTGTTGTGGGCTTACTCTCTTTCTCGATTGTCTTTGGGCTGGGCTATCTTTTTATTGTTCCGCATGATGCGGAAATGATGCAGATGGAAGAGTCCGAAGAGTCACAGGGGGACATGGTCCCTGCCGAAGAGAGTATGATGAAATCTGATTCTGATGATGGCGCAGTGGAACCCCCTCCTCCTCCTCCGCCCCAGACGAAATAGAAAACTTCACATTCCGGATCTTCTGTAAAATATATTCTTCATTGAAAGCAAAAATGATGCTAAGATAATTTTGCGTTCACGAAATTTCTGATTTCAGGAAATCAGTGGATACAAAAAAGAAAATCACAAGGGTTGCCGTGTTCATTCTTACCATCATATTTTGCTGAAGGAGTCCTATGAGTATACACATTGCTTTTAAGAATATAAAACATTCTGATTCGGTAGTTGATCATGTCCATGAGGTCATGAAAGAGTTGCTCAATATCACAGAAAGCAAATTTCCTTTTCACATGAATCTGACGAAAGAAAACAACGAACAGCACCACGTGGTAATCAACTGTAATTATGTGGGAAAACCCCTTTCAACCAATTCAACACATGAAAATTTGTATAAAGCCATCTCCAAATCCGTAGATTCCATGAAGACTCAGGTTTTACGCAAAGCGAAAACCGGACGTCGTAGCTGAGAAACAATCACCGGGCTCTTGCAAAGGTTCCGTTTGCAAGAGCCTTTATGCCATTTCATCAGATCCGATCACTCCTCCGATTTTTGTTCATTGAGGAATGTTTCCCCTTCAATCTAGACCCCTTTCCCTCCCTCCACAATGGTCAAAAAAATCATCATAGGTATTTCGTTTTTCAGTCTTTTTTGCCTGGGTGTTTTTTTATTGATTGTTTCCTGGTTACTCACTGATCCTCCTGATCTGCAATCCCTGATCACCCCTGAACGTCTGCAGTCCCTGATTGTTGAACAGACAGGATTGAACGCTGAATTCGAATCGCTCAAACTGAATTTACAGGGTTTCCGCAAACTTCGGCTCAGTGCAAAAGGAGTGAAATTATACAAAGACCGCAATCTTCCTCCGCTTGCTCAAAGTAAACAACTCTCCCTGGTTTGGGATCTTGCACAATTGCTGTCAGGCAACATTGCCATTGATACGATATTTGTTGAAGGGCCACGGGCCGATTTGAATATTTCAACGGACGGAAGCATCCAATTGGGAACCTGGACTGTTCCCTGGCTGAATCAGGATTCAGGCACCCTGGATTTCTTTTCGCTGCGCATGAATGAACTCGCAGCAATAGAAGGCCGTCTGCGCCTGATTCCGCCCCCGGAATGGCACCTGCCGGCTTTTCAATTCAGTTCCATTTTTGCCCGCTGGCAATTGAAACAGGGGAGCATTCAAATCAATACAGGATTTGAATGGGATGGGAAGCAAGGGAAGTTTGCTGGAAATTTCAGTCAGGACCAGGGGATCTGGCAGGGAAACTACAAGCTTTCGAACTTTCCTCTTCACGTTTTTATCATTCCGGAGGCTCCAAAAGTTTTCAGCAGCATGCCGGTTGACGGGAAATTCAGTGCAGATGGCTTTCTCACCAGAGAAACATCAGGAAAAATTAAAAGCCGGTTTTCCTGGAATGTCCAGGAAGGCCGCATTTTGAATCCAAAATTTCCGGCGGGGGAAATGCCTGTCAAAATTCTGAATGGTCAGGCGGATTTTGTTGCCGATTTTGAAAACCAGGCCTCCTTGACCATTGATGTGCAGAACGCAGTGGTTCCACCAGGCACCATCAAGGGAACCTTGAGTTTCCTGTTTCGTCCTGGAAAATCACCAGTAATGACCGTGAATGCTTCTGCTGCTGATTGGAGCGCAGATCAAACACAACCATACACTTATGGCTTCATGCCCGATGTCGCCTCAGATTGGGTAAAGGCTCATATTTATGATGGATTCATCAATCAGGTCAATTTGGATTTAAGGTGGAAAATTACCAGCGAATATCACGACATCAATGATATTTTGTTTTTAAATCTGAGAGGTGAGTTGAGCGGTGTCAATATTGATCCCTTTGAAGGGATTCCGCACATTCAGAATATTCACGGCTTTCTTCATCTAGGTCTTTGGGGAGTGGGCGGGGAAGCCGACCAGGGATCCTTTCCCGGTGCGGAACTGGAAGGCGGAAGTTTTGCGGTCGGCTACGGTGCACCGGTGGTCACCCCGCTCAAAGTAGAAATTTTGGGGCGGATTGACGCAGCTGGGGCATGGCCGCTGGTGCATTCATTCTGGGGGGATTCCCTGCCCTGGCTTGAAAATTTGTCTTTGAGCGGGAGCGCGGGCGCAAGGTTTTCCCTGGAAGACCCCAACATCCTCGATGATCAGGTGTTGAATCTCGAGTTTCAAGCCATTCCCGAGAAGGTTGACTTTGAATGGAAATTTTCAGATCAAAGTTACGCTGTGGAGGTCAATCACGGGCTCTTCCTGGCAAGCCTGGATGAGCTCAGATGGGACAGTATTCGATTTGCCAATGCTCCTTTATCAGGGATTTTACAAGGTCGCTATCCTTTTGATGAAGAAGAAGCTGTGGAATTCCGGATTAATCTCGAGCACCTCACGACTCTGCTTCCCGTCAATGAGAACTCCGGTTCGACGATGCACCCGTGGAAACCGCGGCAAGTCTCTGCAGAAGCCTTCATTCGCCAGGAAAACAGGGAACAAAATGAAACGCTGTGGAAAATTGATTTAAAAACAACGGATGAGCGGAAACAGCATCTCGACGTTAAAATAGAATGGGAAAATGAAGATTGGCGAATCGAGCAGTTTTCCGGAAAAATTGGGCAAATCGAAGCAAGCGGTTCTCTGGATTGGTCGCTTCAGGAAGGGTTTCTCCATGCGAGAGCTGAATCGAAAACTGATCCTTTCGAATTGAATGGGACCTGGCAGGAAGAGCAGGTCAATATTTCATTCAAAGCAAAACATTTTCGCTGGCAGGATTGGTTGAACTGGAAACTTTCGAGTGACTTGCTTGCCTTGCTGCCTTCTTCTGAAGATCAGGATGCCAATGAGAACATGAGGAATCAGGATGATTTTTATCCCGGCAAAAATGACGATTTTCCAGTAAAAAATTGGATAGTCGAATTTGAAGCAACAGAGTTTGAATTTTCTCCTGAAGTGAGTTTCCCCATTTCATTTTCAGGTGCTCTTCATTGGGAAGACCAGTTCCAGCTGTCGTTAAAACGGTTAAAAGTAGGATCCGAAAAAGGAGAATTGTATTACCTAGGCAGTCTCAAAGAAGGTGACCTTTTGTTGTATTGGGAAAAAATGGAACTCTCGCAGTGGCTTCGATGGTGGCATGATTTCCGAATCGGGGACTCTCCCAATCGGAAGCCAGCATCTTTGTCTGCCCAAGATAAAAGGCCGAACTCTGCATGGCTGCATAATCTGCAGGTACTTTTGGAAATCGATCAGTTGCTCATTCCGGGTAGTCCTCCTTCTCGACTGCAGTCTGAATTTCATTTGCAGCACGACCTTGAAAAACTGTCCGTCAATGTGAAAGAATTCGTCTTAGGGAACCAAAAGGCTGCGGCAAATGCGGTCTTCCATGACAATCAACTGGATCTTCAGGTTCTCGGAGAACGAATAGACCCATTTTACTGGTACAATATCCATCGCCTGGTCATTGGCGATGAGACTTCTGAGGAAGAAGACTCATCCTCTATTCTCCATAGGATCAATCTGGAAATTGATGTTGAAAGTCTCTATTTTTCTAAAGATTTTACCCCCCGGATTAATCTCAATTCCGTCATACAACTTCCGGATAAAAAGCGTAGTCTTCCCTTTAAAATTTCGGCAAGCATCGAAGAGTTTGTGGAAGGAGAACAAAATTTTACCGCCTTGGCGAGTTTCCAAAATCGTGAATTTCGCCTTGAAATAGAAGGCCAGCGAATTGATATGGAGCCTTGGCTTTCGATTTTTGGTGACAACAATGCTCCCCTTGGCGAGGCGTCTTTAACAGGGGAGGTGGAGCGGTTTCATTTTAAGTTGAGAACTAAAAAACTGCTTCTCACAGAAAACTTTTCGCCTGAAATTGCCTTTGAAGCCACCGCCAATATCCCTGATGAAATGTCGGCAGGAAGCCTCGAACTGAAGGTGAATGTTGAGGATTTCATCTGGGAAAAGCAACAGGCAGAGGGAAGTATCCTCTACGAAAACAAGCGATTGACTCTCGATATTCGCGGCCGTCGAATTGATCCTGAATTCTGGTATAATCTCAGCCAGGAAACTGAGTCCCCATCTGCTTTTGCCGGTGATCAACTTTTGGGGACCCTGCGATCTGTTCAATTGAATCTGACAACTGATCATCTGTATTTCACGGAAGTATTTTCTCCAAAAATGTCGTTTCAATCGACGTTTATTCTCCCGGATAAAGAGGAGGCAGAATCTCTGCAACTCCTCATGCACATTAAGGATTTTAGACTTGGGAAGCAAATTGTACGGGGTGAAATTCAGCTGCAGAATCAAGAATTGAACGTTCAGATAGAAAGTGAAGGGATTGATCCGAAGTTTTGGATTGAGATGGCACGCAATCCTGAAATGAAAAGCAATTTTGATTCATCCTCTTCTTTTGATCTTTTTAAACGAATCAATCTTGATCTTGATGTGGCCCGGTCGCCGCTACCAGGGAAAATGCTTCCCCCGATTACAGTTCGATCACAACTCCATTTCCCGGAAGCCGGGGGGGATGGGTATTTCAAATTGCTGCTTAAGCATGTCCAGATTCCCGTTTCGTTAGAAACGCCTGCCGTTCCAAATGTTTTTCCCAGTATGCCGCTCAACGCCCGGTTCAATGCTTCAGGAGAAGCATCGTTCACTTCTGCCGGTCAACTGGATGGTCATTTGAGCTGGCAGGTGACGGAAGGATCGCTGGGCAACCCGGTATTTCCTTCAGGGTTTATGCCTGTTGCGATGAGCGGCAAGCTTGATTTGATCCTGGCCCCGGAGCAGGAGTCTCATTTGGATATCGATGTGACCGAAATCTTGACCCCTTTTGGAACCCTGCAAGGAACCGCCCGTCTGATATCCCTTTTTGAGCAAAGACCTATTTTGACTGCAAGAGCCCATGCAGATAGCTGGACCGTCAATGCTGTCAAACCCTATTTGTACGGTTTGATGCCGAAATTGGTGCGGGATTGGTTTCGCACCCGCACCAGCGAAGGCTGGATCGAGAATAGCGATCTGGATTTGCGCATGGAACTGGCATCAGATTATTCAGGCGTTGAGGATATTTTAACGCTGGATCTGGACATCGCGCTTTCAGATTTAAACGTCACTTTGATGGAAGGATTCGTGGTCGAAAATGTTGGCGGCCATTTGGAACTCGGTGTTTGGGGAGGAGAATTCAAAATCCAGCAGGGAACATTCCCGGGGTTTGAATTGGATGAAGGAAAAATAACATTGATGTATGGGAAACCGGCTGCGACGCCGTTGCACGTTGACATTTCCGGAAAAGTGGATGGAGCCGGACTCTGGCCTCATGCGCTCTTGTTCCTGGAAGAAGCGAATCCATTACTCAAGCAGTTAACGCTCCTGGGAGAAGCCGATGTCTCGCTGCTGTTGGAAGACAGCAACCTGACTGATGAAGAACCATTTTTACTCCGTGTCGAAGCCTTTCCGCGAAACATGGAAGCCGAATGGAAAACAATGGAACGAAGCTACCGTGTCAAAGATCTCGAAGGACGCATTGAGGCAAGCCGAAATGGAATCAAATGGGAGGGGCTTAACTTCAATTTCGAAAGGCTTGAGGGCTCAGCGCAGGGGCACTACTTTTTTGATTCAAAAACGCCTCCTCGTTTTTCCTTTCATTTGAAGCATCTGGAAAACTTCCTGCCGGTCTATGCCGATCCAGCCCATCCCTTCGCGCAGTGGTTCCCGCAAAAATTGTCAGCCGAAGTGCTGCTGGTACCGGTAGTGCAATCTCCGGCCGAAGAGGGGTTTTCCCTGAAACTGGATGTCACCGCAAGCGATGAATCAGAACAGCACCTTCAATTGAAAACCGCCTGGCAGGAATCGAAATGGGAGATTGTGGAAATCGAGGGAAAACTGGGGCAAATCGAAGCAAAGGGATACGTTGACAAGGAGCAGGAGGATGCGGCACTGCATTTCAAAATTGGGCCTTCATCGGAAGAAAACATTGATTTAAATTTAAAGTGGCGGCAGCAATTCGGATTCATTTCGCTCAAGTCACCTTCATTTCAGTGGCAGGATTGGCTGGCATGGGAACTCCCTGTTCCGCTTGTGGAAACTTTTTCAAATTCACAAACGAATGCTTTTCCCTTCCAGCATATCGAAATGCAGCTGGCGACGCCCGCAATGGTGTTTTCGCCCGAAATCAGGCTTCCATTCAGTTTTTCGGGAAGCCTGGACTTGAAGGATGCATATCATTTAAACATTCCGCAGTTGAAGATTGATGGACAAGAAGGAAGTTTTTCTTATTCCGGAGCTTTGGAAAGGGGAAAAGTTCAAATCAATTGGGAGCAGTTGGACCTGTCTCTGGTCAACAATCTAGTGAAATACCTCGAAACGGATCCATTTCAGCTGAAACTCCCGGGAAAAAGTGATTTAAAAACCAAGCACCTGTTTGAGGATCTGGAAGTAAATATCGATGTCGCTTCTCTTCACCTTCCGGGAAATGAGTTTTATCCTGTGCATGCAAGTTTTCATCTCCTGCGCGATCCTCCTGCGTTTACCGTTTATTTAGACGAACTCGTGATGGGAGAACAGGAAGCTGATGGAATCTTGACGTTTAACGATGAACAGCATTTAGATCTGAAGATCTCTGGAACTCGGGTTGATGTGATCCCCTGGGTGAATCTGATGCGTTCCTGGGAATCTGTAAAGCCTGCTGACGGTGCAACGAAAGCTTCGTCAATTCAATCCTTTCACCTTGCTTTCAAAAGCGGGGATTTTTATTTTCACGAAAATCTTCAAGTTCCTGTTGTATTGGAATTTGATATGAAAATGCCTTCTACTTTTTCAAATGACCTGGAATTGAATCTCCATCGCTTTGAAATTTCAGGTTTGTCTGGAAACGGAACGATTTTCCGCAAAGCAGGTGATACACATCTTGATCTGAATTTTGAAAAGTTTGCGCTTTTGCAGTCCCTGAAAGATTTTATAAAAATCTCGTGGCAGGACTGGACAGATTCGCTGATTCCCGCAGGCCCTTCACCTTCTGAAGGAAGGTTGCATTTCAACGTCAAAGCACCCACCTATCCTCTTCATCTGACAGGGACAATCCCTCAGGGAATTGGAAATTCGCGCAAAATTGATCTTCATTTCGAAACAATTATTCTTCCTCGCCTGTTAGATGATCTATTGGCTGTTCCCTGGCAGAATGGAAGTTCAGCCGAGACAGCGTCGGTACAGAATGAAGTATTGGATTTCCGCTTGACCGTCCCCGGCATCAATTTGAATGTTAAGGGAAATATCCAGTGGGAAAAAGATAATTTGCTGGATCTTGATCTGAATTTTGATCAGATTGAAATTCCTCAACTCGTTGAAGAATTGGTGAAAGTTTCCTGGGCGGATTCGATGGCAGGGGAAGACGGAGTTTCTCGCAAAGGAGGAGTGAACTTCAAGATTCGGATTCCAAAATACAAGCTGGATTTTAAAGGAAAAAGCAACTGGGAACCCGCGGCAATTCCCAGCCTGGAGATGCAGGTCGACAACTTTGCCCCCGGCCTGTTCATTGAAGATCTATTGAAGATTCCCTGGGAGAAATGGGACAATGACCCCGCACGGAAAAAAATTACCGTGCAAAGCAGTGGCTTAAACTTTGACATCCGGGCTCCAAATCATCAGCTTCACTTCCAGGGGAGCGGCCGTCAAAACGGGCAGGATTACCATCTCGTCATCGATAATCTGGAGTGGAACAAACAAAAAGGCACACTTCAATTGAACTACAACAGGGAACTTCTGGAGGTGATTGGGAAATTCGACTATCTTGATCTAAAACAATGGAATGATCTAGTTGAACAAAGCAGTGACATTCTTCAAAATCCTGAGCCTTCCTCCGAAAAGTCGACTCCCCCGTCAAAAATTGATGATCCCTTCACCTTTCATTTGCCGAAATTCAATGGATCTTTGGATCTTCAGGCAAAAAAATTCAAATTCCTTTCCTCTGATTTTGAAGATTTTGTCCTTCAAGGGCGGCTTGAACGGAAAAAAATTCAGATTCCCAAACTGATTTGGAAGAAAAATGGAAGTCCTGCTTTCACGATGAGCGGATACCTCAACCGTTCGTTTCAGAAAAATCGTGATGAGCAGTGGGAGGGGAAAATGTCAGCAGATATTACAGATTTGGGGGATATGATTAAACTTGTTTTTGGAAGCGATTCTCAAATCAACAAACAATATCCGATCAGTGGCGGCCAAACTCATATTCAGGCTGAAATTCGGCTGCTTCCGATTGATCTTGAGGCTGATTTATGGAAACCCCATGCCGACATCTCTTTTCATTCCAGTGAAGGAATTGTTGAAAAAGGCGAATCCCTTGTTTTTCTGCTCGCCACCCTCTCCCTGCAAAGCTATCTCAAAGTGCTGGAAGAAAAGCTCAGCGGCTTTGAAGGGAAAGGACTGGTTTACAACACCATGCAGTCAAAAATTGCGATGAAAGGAGGGGTTTTTGACCTCGAGGATTTCATTTTTGCAAGTCCGAATATGCGCTTTGTCGCCTCTGGTCGCATTGACTATGAAAAAGATGTGCAGGACCTCCTGGTTTGCCTGCAGCCTTTTGAGACTCTCGATCTTTTTTTGAGAAATATTCCACTTTTAAACCTGATACTCACCAACAAACGCGGTTCTTTTTTGGAAGGATGCTATAATTCAACAGGCCCTGTTGATGACCCCACCATTATTCCTCTCCCTCAAACAATTCTTCCTGGAAGAATTCGTGATCTGCTGATTTTCAGTCTTTCAGATCTGGAAAAAATGCAATGATGCAGAACTTGGGGTGCAAAACACTCGATTTTGAGCAATCGATGTGTTTGACTGATTTGGTCCGCAGATCAGGCCTCTTTGGTCCTCTTCTGATGCAAAAAAGCATTCAACAACGCGTTTTAAAATGCCCCCTTCTATTGTCCTGAATAGTAAATTTAATTTCATTGGAGCTTTGTTCCTGCTTGGAATGCTCACTTTTGGTGCTTATTTTCCAGTGTCGGATGCGGGTACAATTATTGATGATTCAAAATTTTATTTAGACGATCCGCTTGTCAATGCCGGGGATGGATGGAGGCAGATCTGGTTCAATCCTCTGCAAAACAATGGAGTTTGGCCTTACATTCCCCTCACGCGATCCTCATTCTGGCTGGAAAGACAGATTTTTGGAGTAAATTTCAGAATCAGCCATTGGCTCAATGTAATTTTTCATTTCATGAGTGCGGTGCTGCTTTGGCAGATTTTGAGAAATATGAAATTGCAGGGGGCCTGGATGATCGGCATGTGCTTTGCGATTCATCCCCTCCACGTGCAGTCGGTCGCCTGGATCACGGAACGTAAAAATGTGCTTGCAGGAGTTTTTTTTATGCTGACGTTTTGGGCCTTTCTTCAATTTGATGAAAAAAAGGAAAAGCACTGGTATTGGTGCACCCTGATCCTGTATGCCTGTGCTTTGCTGAGTAAATCATCGACCATCATGCTGCCCCTCCTGTTTGTTATATACCGGATGTGGAGGGGGACATCCTGGAACAAGGCAGAAATTCGGGGCCTGCTGCCGTTTTTCCTTTTGGCTGGAGGAAGCGCCTGCACAAGAATTTGGTTTGAACTTCATTCTTTTGGTGCATCCGGAGAAGCCTTTGCGCGCAGCTTTAGCGAGCGGTTGCTCACAGCCGCGCACATTCCCTACTTTTACCTTTCCAAAATTTTTTTTCCTCACCCGCTCATTTTTACTTACCCGAAATGGGTAATGGATCCCGCTCAGGTTTCCCACTATTTTCCCCTCGTCAGCATATTTTTGAGCATGGGGCTCCTTCTCCTAAAATATCGCGAATGGGGACGTGCATTGTTTTTATGCCTGGCGGCTTATGGCATCCTGCTGTTTCCGGTTCTGGGATTTTTTAACAATGCCTGGACAAAATTTTCATTCGTTACGGATCATTGGGCCTATTTACCCAGCATCCCTGTTTTTATTTTTTCCATTCAAGGCAGCCTTAAATTGGCGGAGAAAGGGCTTCAAAAAAAATCCTGGCTTGCGCACCATGCCCGTTGGTGGAGCATGGCTCTCTTCGGAAGCATTCTATTCGCTCTTACCTGGAACCAGGTAGCGCAATATAAAGACCGTCAGACCCTGTGGCAGGCGACACTGTCAAACAACCCCAATGCCTGGCTTGCTTATGGGGAGCTGGCCCTGGAATATGCCAAAAAAAAGCAATACAAGGAAGCTCTTGCCCACTATAATCAGGCAATTTCTCTCTATCCGGACTATTGGGAAGCCTACAGCAACCGAGCCAATCTTTTTGCAGGTTTGAACCAGCAGGAACGGGCGTTGGCAGACTACGACAAGGCAATTTCTCTTGATCCCGGTTCCTGGCAAAACTACAGCAACCGAGGCAATATTTTTTCCAGGTTAAACCGGCTGGATCGTGCCCTGGAAGATTATAATAAAGCGATTGCGCTGGGCCCCCATTATGCAGAGGCTCATTTTAACCGCGGAAATCTGTTTCTCAAAATGGGAAAAAACCAGCAGGCGCTGGAAGACTACAACAAGGGGTTGCATCTCAAAGCCAATGCAAAAGCTTACGTCAACCGGGGGCATCTTTTTGCTCGTATGCGGCAATACAGCAATGCGGCTGAAGATTTCACCAGGGCCATAAAGCTCGCGCCTGACTTTGCTGATGCCCGCTACAGCCGGGGAATAGTTTTTCTCAATACTGGAGAATACAAGCGTGCTTTGGAAGATTTCAATGAAGCAGTACGGCTCCTTCCCGGAATGGCAAAATTTCATTATAGCCGGGGAATTACACACGATCGCATGGAACAGCACGAGAGGGCGCTGGAAGATTTTAATCTGGTGATCAAACTCCAGCACGAATTCCGAGGGGTCTATTACAATCGGGGCAATACTTATTTCAAACTGCAGCAATATGAAAAAGCGCTCGAGGACTATGACCGAAGTTTGCGCGCTCATCCCAATGTCCCGGCCAGTTACTACAATCGGGGAGAAGTTTTTCGTGCATTGAAGCAATACAAGCGGGCAATTGAAGACTACAGCAAGGTTCTGGAAATCAACCCTGAGGATGCACGGGCTTACAATAGCCGGGGACTCGTCCACCAGGAAAAAAACGAAAAAAATCTCGCTTGTTCCAATTGGCAGTCAGCATGCAATTTGGGGCAGTGCCAGTATTACGCAAAGGCAAAAACCGAAATGTTTTGTCCCTAGTTTCTGCAAATAAAAAAAATTGAATCTCATTCAAGAGTAAAAAATGTTGAAGAATAAACCATTAAAAAATATTCGGGTTCTTGATTTGACCAATGTCCTGGCAGGACCGTTTTGCTGCCATCAATTGGCATTTCTGGGGGCCGATGTGATCAAAGTTGAAAATCCTCAAAAAGGGGATTTGGCAAGACAGTTGGGAGGGCAAGAAGAATTGAACCAAAAACTTATGGGAATCTCTTTCCTGGCCCAGAATGCGGGAAAACGATCGGTCACTGTGAACCTTAAAAATGAAGAAGGAAAAAAATTGTTTCTTGCATTGGCTGACACGGCCGATGTGGTGGTAGAAAACTTTCGCCCGGGTGTGATGGAACGCTTGGGATTGGGTTATGAAGTCCTGTCAAAAAGAATCCCGAAGCTCGTCTATTGTGCCATTTCAGGATATGGGCAAGAAGGCCCCCTGAAAGCTTTTCCGGCATACGATCAAATTGTCCAGGGGATGTCGGGAGTGATGAGCATCACAGGCGATGAGAAAACGGCTCCCTATCGCGTGGGCTATCCTGTTTCAGACACAATTGGCGGAATAACCGCGGCTTTTGCAATCAGCAGTGCGTTGCTGGGCAGAGAGATCCAGGGAGGATGCTTTCTCGATGTGGCCATGCTGGACTCCACTTTAGCCACTATGGGATGGGTGATTTCTAACTATTTGATCGGCCGGCAGGAACCTTTTCCAGTAGGCAATGAGAATTTCACTGCCAGTCCCTCCGGCACTTTTGCCACGGCGGATGGATTGCTCAACATTGCAGCCAATAAGCAGGAACAATATATCGCATTGTGCGGGGTTCTGGGGCGGGAGGATTTGATTGAACATCCAATGTTTAAGGAAAGAGAAGCTCGTAAAACCCATCGTTCCGAATTGAAGGCGGAACTGGAAAAAGAGCTGAAGAGAGAAGGAGCAGAACACTGGATGGAAAAACTCAATGCAGCAGGAATTCCGGCAGGAGTAGTATTGACTGTTCCTGAAGCACTCAACCATCCTCAAATTGCGGAAAGAGATTTTATCGCGAAATTCAGCAACGTTTCCGGGGTCGAAAATGATGTGCGCGTGGTAAAAACCGGATTTAAGATTTCCGGAAGCAGCACAGCAGTTGATTCGCCTCCTCCCTTGTTGGGGGAACACAATTTGGAAATTTTCAGCCAGTTAGGATTTTCTGATCAGGAAATTGATGAATTGAAAGAAAAAGGTGCGATTTAATGGAATGGTTCTTGTGGACAATAAAGAGTGCCTGAAAACAGTTTGTTTTTCAGAGGGTTTTGCTGTTGAGGCCTGATTGAGCGCCCCGGTTTTATTTTAGAGAATCAGGATTCGGATCACTTCCCTGCTGATCCGGCTGATCCAGGAAAAGGGGCTCCAGGACGGTAAAAAAATGCTCAGCAGCAGCAGGCCCATGATGGCATGGGTGCCGTATTGTCTGTTCCACATTTGATATTTGCGCCGACTGTCTGCAGGCAGCAGATAAGGGAGCACATAGCTTCCATCCAGGGGCCCGAGAGGGATCAGGTTGAATAGGCAGAGGCTCATGTTGATGAGCATAAACAGGAAGAGAAATTGTGCGATCGAATCGTTCAGTGCTCCTGAAGATGCCAAGATGTTGAAGAGGACTGCTCCCAAAAAGGTAAGAAGCAGATTCATTGCGGGACCTGCACCGGAAACATAGAGATCTGAATTTCGAAAACGAAAATTACGTGGGTCAACGGGAACCGGCTTGGCGTATCCAATGCCAACAAAAAGGAGCATCAAACTCCCAAAAATATCCAGATGCGCCAAAGGATTGATATTCATCCTGCCTAACATTTTCGCCGTTGGGTCTCCACAGAGATAAGCGATATAAGCATGGCCAAATTCATGAAGCGTCAGTGCGAATATCAGGGAAACCAGAAGGAGGATACCGACCTGGGGATTTTGCTGCAAAAGGTTGATGAGTGACATAGCGGATCAATTCACACCCAAATCAAATTGGGATTGGGAACAATGGTTTCTTCACGTCGGGCTCCGACGGAAATCAGGGAAATGGGAGCATGTACCAGCTCGCTGATGCGTTTTAAATAGGAAATCAGCGCAGGGGGAAGCTTGTCGTATTCCGTGATATTCTGGGTGGGGCATTGCCAGCCCTCATGCTCTTCATAGATGGGAGTCAGTTCCTCGTTGTGAAGCGGAGGCAGTTCAGAATGGATTTTTCCATCCGGAGACTGATAAGCTGTCGCGATTTTTATCGATTCAAATTTGTCGAGGACGTCCAGTTTGGTAATGGCCAGCGAGGTGATTCCATTCAAGCGCACTGCCTGTCGGACCAGCACAGCATCAAACCAGCCGCAGCGGCGGGGCCGTCCGGTGGTTGCTCCAAATTCAGCCCCTTCCTTGCGTAAAAATTCTCCGGTATCATTGAGCAGTTCAGTGGGAAAAGGTCCACTGCCCACTCGGGTCGTATATGCTTTGGCGATACCAATCACTTTGGTGATTTTCATCGGCCCCACCCCACAGCCGCTGCAGATTCCTCCTGACAGGGTATTGGAAGAAGTAACAAAAGGGTAGGTTCCATGGTCCACGTCAAGAAAGGTTCCCTGGGCACCCTCGAACAAAACATTTCGCCCCTGGTCAATGGCGTCATTGATGAGCAGAGAACTGTCGCAGAGATATGATTTTAATTTCTGGTAATAGCCTAAATATTCCTCACAGATTTCCTGGGCAGAAAACTGCAAATCTTCCTGGAAATAGTATTTCATCAGACAATTTTTTTCAGGCAGAATTGCTTCCAGACGCTGTTTAAAATACTTGGGGTCGCTCATGTCAATCATGCGGATTCCCGACCGGGTAATTTTGTCGGTGTAAGTCGGGCCTATTCCACGACCGGTTGTGCCGACTTTATCGTCTCCTCTTACTTTTTCGCGCAGCTGGTCAAAAACCCGGTGATAAGGAAGTACCAAATGGGCGGTATTGCTGATTTTTAAATATTTTTCAACAGGGATGTTCAGATTTTTCAGTTCCTCTATTTCTGTAAATAGTGCAGCCGGGTCAATCACGGCCCCGTTGCCGATAACCGAGACCTTGTTTCGCAAAATCCCGGAAGGAATCAGGTGTAAAATGAATTTTTTGTCCTGAAATTTGACCGTATGCCCTGCATTGTTTCCTCCCTGATAACGAGCGACAATATCTGCACGTTCGGTCAGAAAATCGACAAGTTTTCCTTTTCCTTCATCACCCCACTGACTGCCAACAATGGCCACACATGTCATATATATCCTGTTTTATTAAGAGTTACTGATTTTGAGCCAAGACTTTTGCTCGTTGATAGGCCGACTGAAGCCCTTCCTGAAATTTTTTTCCAATTTCATTCTTTTCAAACGACTGCAGAGCGGCTTCGGTGGTCCCTCCCGGAGAGGTGACCCGACGCCTCAGTTCATCGACTGGTGTTGATTGGCTTTCCCAAAGGAGAACGGCCCCTTTGATGGTCTGCTGCGTCAGTTGATTAGCTTCTTTCTCTGAAAATCCGAGTTTTATGGCGCTGGCGACAATTTGTTCTGCAATGTAAAAAATATAGGCAGGACCACTCCCTGAGACGGCAGTTGCCGCATCAATGCCATCTTCATCGTTAACAGCAAATGCGCTTCCGTTTGCTTTCAAGATGGATTGAGTAAAATTCAGCTGATCATGGTTGACTTCCGGGGTTGCATAATAGACGCTCATGCCTTCTCCAATTTGAGCGGGAGTGTTGGGCATAATCCGGATGACCGAATTGTGTTGCAGTTCACGCACCATTTGAGCGATCGAAATGCCTGCCATAATGGAGAGAACCACCTGCTTTTCTGCAAGGAAGGGAGCAATTTTCTGCATCGTCTCGGAAGCTGCCTGGGGCTTGACTGCGATGAGCACTGCCTGATATCCGGAGATTTCATTGTCGATGTTTTCACGAATCTGACAGCCTAATTGTTCAGTCAAATATTGACGTCGCTCTGATAGGGTTTCAATGATGAGTAATTCAGAGGGCGCGAGCGCTTTTGTCTTGATAAGGGAATCTGCCATTGCAGCTCCCATGTTGCCTCCCCCGATAATGACCAGATTCATAAGAACTCCTTAGTAACGCTGAAAGTTCAGATTTGAGGAAGCCTGACTGATGATCAAACTTGCTTGACAAGTACAAAACAGATAACTAGAAACAGCAAACACCTTTTTTCGACCGTCCTTTAAAAACAAAGTCTTTTCTTGAATTGGTTCGACTATCCAAAGCCTTTAACGATAAGTGGAGTTGGCACAAAAATCAATTTCTAATTCGGTTTTCAAGACAGATATGACAGAGTTTGTAGTTTCTCATCCCCAAAAAAACCTCTACCTGGTTACGGATTCTCACCTTGACCGGGAAGAAGCTCCATTTTACGAATTTGTAGCCATGCTCAATCAGCTGGAAAATCCCCAGACGGTAGTCTGCCTGGGAGATCTGTTCAAGGTCTGGCTCGCTCCACCCAAATTTTGGGGGACAATCCACCATGAAGTAATGGGCGCTTTTGAAGCTTTGCGTCGTCGTCAGGTGGAAATAATATTTGTGATCGGCAACCGGGAGGTGATCCTGCCGCGAAAATGGAATGATTTCTGGAAGCAATGGTTCCCTTTCACTCATTTGGTTCATGAAGATTGTCGTTTGATTTGGGGAGGGCAGCGCTACGGAATGGTTCATGGAGACACCATCAACCGGCAGGATCTCAATTATCTGCGTTGGAGAAAAATTGCGCGCAGTCTGATTTTTGAATGGATATTCAGATCTATGCCAGTGCCCCTGGCACGACGGATTGCCCATCGCCTGGAATCGTCATTGGCGCAATCCAATCAGTCATTTAAAATTGCATTTCCCGAAAATGAAATCGATCGGTTTGCACGATCTGTTCTGCAGGATGTAGACTGGTACTTTGTAGGGCATTTTCACCAGGATCGAGAAATTCAACTTTCCGGTGTCCGAGGGAAAATGAGAATCGTCCCGGACTGGCTCTCACAGAGAGCGGTGCTGAAAATCAGTCCAGCGGGAGAAATTGAGACACTTTATTTTCAAAATGGTGAATTTGTGCAGGAGAAAAAATAATGGCCAAAAAAACTCATAGGAAATCCCTCTTTCGATTTGAGATGATGGAGGGGAGCATAGCAATTCAGAAACAGGACCTGAATCGTTCTTCTCAGGGATCCTCCAATCGTGTTGCGGCCAGGAAATTTCTCGCCCGCTTTCAGGGTCAGGCCAAAGTTGTGGATGCAGCAGATTTTCCCCACCAGAATCGGCTTTTGGCGCTTGGCCATTCGTATTGTGAAAATGTCGCTCAAAAAGCAAAAGAAAAGTTGGCGGAAATGGGATTAAACTCCGCCTGTCATTCAGGATGTGATGCCTGCTGCTATTATGCAGAAATGGATGCGACCGGATTGGAATTTGAGGAAATTGTACGTTACGTCAGACAGGCCATGCCTGCTGCAGTGCGGGCCGAGCTCTATCATCAGGTGGAGGAGACTCCGGATTTTACAAAGCATCAGCATCGCCCCTGCCCTTTTCTGGATCGGAGCAAGGGCAATTGCGGAATCTATCCCGTGAGGCCGATGGGATGCCGAGGCTTGCTGGCTACCAAAGTTTGTCGTCTTGATGTTGAGGAGGACACCGGCCTGGAGACCACCGTCAGACTGGTGCAGCAGGCCTGGCAGGAAATGCCGATTCGGGCAGGACTTCTGATGATTGCTCAGGAACAGATCCGGAAAGGAAAAGGACATATCAATCTTCAACAAAGCTCTTCAGAGGTTTTGGTGCAGTTCAAACAACTCGAAGCAGAAAAACTGAAAAAACTCTTTTCCCCCGATCAATTTGAGGAGTAAAAATATTATAAAGTTGGAAAAATGCTTTAAATGACGCGAGTTTCGTGCATTTCTTTATTGACAATGACGGCGATGAAGTTGTAGGACTTGCTAGTTTTTTGAACGAATCTTAAATTTGTGTTTGTTAATTTTTTTATAATGGGATATTCCAATGGGGGTATCAGTTAAAATCAATCATAGAAGTGAGATCGAATACGAATATTTTTGGCAGTCTTGATTTGACGGAAACAGGTTCGATGTTGTATTGGTAGGAGAATAGTTTTCTGAAGAAACTATTCAGTTCACGCAGATTGGATAAATTAAAACAAACAAAGGAGAAAACATATGCAAAGCATGAAAACTTTTTTAATAACCACGGGACTGATCATCTTTGGCGCTTTGATTTTTACAGCCTGCTCTGAAGACCATGATCGATATGACTCTGAGGGGACCTTGTATTTTGATAAGGTGGAATTATCGAGTAAAAATGAAGTTCCTGAGACTTCTGAAAAATATGTCACCGGCACTGCCAATATTGTGTTAGCAAAAAATAATGTCACTTTTAATTTGAAGATTTATAATGTTCCCGCAGACGATTCTTTGACCACTGCCCATATTCATATCGGAGAACCTGATGAAACCGGGGGTGTATTGGTTACTCTCGTCGATGGAGACGGGATCAGTTTTGATGAAGACAATGAAGCGGTCGGCACTGTTTCAGTGAAAGATATTATTGTTAATCAACTCAAAGATGAAGATGTTTCCCTCTATGTCAATGTCCATTCCGATGGTCATCCAGCGGGTTTAGTTCGAGCGACTTTGCGTCACGAAGAGTAATAATCACACAAACAAATTAATTCCGAGTCCGGAAATAATTGAACGACTTTTGCGTATTCAAAAAAATTTCCGATTCAGGACCATAGGAACAGATCCATGTTCCTATGGTCCATCCCCACGCAGATCTTTTCCAAACTCCCAATCCCGGATTTTTCTCCCCGTCCCCTTTCGCATTGAAAAATCGTCTTATTCCCTCTAGGCTGGAACTTCCACGGAGCATTGTTCTGAACCTTCGCGGACATTCTCTGATTCCTGGTTCAGAAATATGGCCCATTCATCACTATAAGTCCGGAATTGGTGTAAATACAAATAACTGAATGTGGATACCCGCTTTTTTCACTGATTTTGCCCACAGAAATTAACGGGTTTTTCCTATTGGTTTTGGTCCCTCGTTTCTGCAGCAGCATTAAAAAAAGGAGACAGCTATGAGAAAGAAGAATGGATTGATGATGTTCATCTTGGGATTCTCCCTCCTGTTTTTTACTCCCTCCGTCTGGAGCAACTGGAGCATGTCTCCCAAATTTCGGTTTGACTCTGGAAACCAGCAATTTTTCCTCCAGGTGGAATTGAAAGATTGTGAATGGGACAAGGTGCAGCGAGGAAATGTGACGAGGTATGTGCAAATGAAAGGAGTCGAGAGTTATGCTGCCAATCATTCTTATGGACGCTTTGTTCAGGTTAGAGGAAAATTTGATCAGGAGCAGAGCTATGAACTGACTGTAGATGGCAGGATCTGCAATATCTCCGGAAAATCTGAGATGGAGATCAAAACACCACCCTTCCCTCCAGCTCTGGAGTTTCTTTCCAGCGGACTTTATTTTTCGAAATTGAATCCCAGGCTGCGTTTTCGTTACCGTCAACTGGAGAAAGTGGATTGGACAATTTACCGGATCAACGCTGAAAATCGGTTTTTATTTTCTCAAACCGAAAATCTGCGTGTTTCCAGTCTGCAGAGCAATGGAGAAAACCAACTTACCTCCAGCGATATTGATTATTTACGGTACCTGAAATCTTATCCGAGCAAACGCTTCCGTCTCAATAGCCGGTTTAAAAAAAGCAGGGATTGGGCCCACGCTTCCATTGATTTGGGCCCTTATGCCAAGGCCGGAGAATGGCTGGCTATTGTGAGGAACAACGAACAAATCAAAATCGTACAGTTCACCGATATCGGCTTGTTTGTGCGTCAGAATCCTTCAAAAATTTGGGGACAAACGGTCCGGCTTGCGACGGCGATACCTGCTCCCTCGAAAATCCTTCTGAAGCAGCTCAACGGCGAAATTTCAGGCGCAATTGAAACGGATGAAGAAGGACGTTTTGAATATTTCTGGGATAAAACAAAACAAAATGCTCTGAACAAATCACTCCATCGGATAGAAGCAAGGGTGGGAGAGGATTCGGTGGAGATTTTTCTTCAGGACGGCTCAATTCCGCTGAGCAGTTTCCCGGTCGGCGGAGTGGATCAAAGCAAAACGCCCCTCCAGGCTTTTGTATACAGCAATCGCGGCTTGTACCGTCTGGGGGATACTGTGCATCTGGCCATCCTTCTCCGGGATTGGCAGCAAAACCTGCCGGAAGACAATGTTTCTGCTGATCTGACGCTTTATGGCCCCAACGGCAAGATCACCCACACCACATTGAAGGGATTTGAACAGCAGAACGGGGGAATGGATTGGAGCTGGCAGGTTCCTCATGATGCACAAACCGGACGCTATCGTGCGGAGATACTGCATCAGGGGAAAATGCTTGGCACAGGCAAATTCTCTGTCGAACAAATCATTCCGCCGAGCATTGAAGGGGAACTGGTATTTGATGATTCAGTTCAGTTCTGGGAAGGAAAATGGCCGCTCAACGAGCCGATCACAGGGACAGTCAACTCCCGGTTTCTATTCGGTGCCCCGGCTTCCGGAAAACAATGGCGGTTTCAATGCCTCCTGGAACCGGGGAAACTCGAAGCTCCCGGGATGGAAGATTTTGTTTTCGAAGACGGGCTCAAAGTCTTTCCTGCAGTGACTTTTGCCCAAAAAGAATCGCTTCATCTGGATAAAAATGGCAAAGGAACCTGGCAATGTCTGGATGACAACAAGCTCGCTCAAGAAGAAGTAATGAAAAAACTGCCTGGAGTCGGAAAGCTTCGGGTGCTTGGGACTGTTTTTGAGGAAGGAGGGCGTTCCATTGATATTGACCGATCGATTCCCGCCTTTTTTCATCCGGTTTATCCAGGAATCAAAGCGTTGTTTGAAGGTAATCTGGAAACCGGCAAGGCCGCGCCTTTTCAAATTGTAGCGCTTGATCCAAGAACAGGAAAAACAGTACCCGGGGTGAAGCTGACTGTGGAACTGTGGGAAAAGGACTATTGGGGATGGTATTATTTTCACAACAGCGACGAGGAAGTCGTGGATTCGCAATTGACCCGAATTTTGACGACCAGCAAAACGGTGATCTCCCAGTCTCAGCCACTTCTGTTCAACGTCACGCCGCCAGCCTGCTGCGACTGGGAACTGCGGGTCACCGTTTCAGGCAGTGAAGTATCCTCACGGGTGGCGTTCAGCAATGGTTGGTGGAGGGAAGATTCTGGTTTGAGCACATCTCTTTCCCAAAAAATTACCTTCACTGCCGATCAGAAAAAGTACAAAGTTGGCGACATCGCACATATTCTGATCACTACTCCGTTTGATGGAGAATTGCTTATTTCCCAGGAAAACGACAGGGCTGCTTTTCTCCAGGAAAAATTGAAAGTGCTTGATCGAAAAGCCGAGTATGCCGTTAAAATCACAGAAAAACATGTCCCCTGGTTTCGATTGAACGGAGTATTGCTGCGTACCCTTGCAAAACCCGATCTGTCTGGAAGAGGTTTCCCGGCTAAAAGGGAAACTCCCTACCGCGCTTTGGGAATGCTTGCTGTGCAGGCGGACGATCCCCGGGAATTTCTTGATTTTGCATTGAGTCATCCACAGGAAGTTCGACCAGAAAGTTCCTTTCCTCTTTCAATTCAGGCGCTTGACGAACAGGGACTTCCTTTGAAAGAAGAAACATGGCTGACGGTATCTGTGACAGATGAAGGAATTTTGAACTTAATCGACTTCAAATCGCCGAATCCCTATACCGGTCTGCACCGACAGCCTGCCTATCTCAACCAATGGTTTGATACGATGGGATTGGTGGTGCCCTATTCCCTGCACCGCGGCGAAAGTGCCTTTGGTGCCGGTGAAAATCTTTTGGATTTGCTCAAGCAGGTCAAACGGATCCAGGCGATGGCCTGGTGGAGTGGTGTTGTGAAAACGGATGCGGAAGGAAAATTGATGCTGCAGGTGCCTGTCAACGATTATACCGGAAGAGTCCGGGTGATGGTGGCGGGATGGCAGTCCCGCCGGTCCGGTTATGCTGAAAGCAGGATTCCTGTTTTGGCTCCGGTGGACCTGCTCACTTCATTGCCGAGGGTCCTGGGAGCCGAGGACCGAAGCAGGGCAGTTGCAGAAGTTTTCAACAATTCAGATCGGGCCCAGCAGATGGAAATCCGTTTGGAACTGGAGGGGCCTTTGCGTTTGGCTGATAAAAACTCCGTGCGCACTCCGGTCGTTCCGGCCCGGCAATCGCTTGGACTGCATTGGGAACTTGCCGCAATGGGCTCTCCCGGGCTTGGCGTAGTGAAATTTTTTGCAAAAAACGAGGATGGAGAATTCCGGCGAAGAACAACCCGGCTGGCTGTTAGACCGGTGAGTACCCCCCAGCATTTTACCGAAACTTTTCTTCTTAAACCCGGCGATTCATCAGACTTTTTTATTCCTGAGCAAGCTGAATTTTTACCGGGAAGCGGGCAGTGGGAAGTGATGCTTTCTGCATCGCCGATGATCAAGTTGGGAGAGCATCTGAAACAGCTGGTTTCATATCCTTATGGCTGTGCCGAACAAACTGCCTCCCGGCTAATGGCAATGCTTCTTTTGCGCCCGACACTGGGAGATGCAGCCTTGGAAGAATATCTGGGAGACCGGCAGACAGGAAAAATTGACCAATACATCAAAGACGGGATTAAAAAACTGGAAAGTATGCAGATGGCCGATGGCGGGTTTGCTTATTGGGAGGGAGGCGATGATCAATATCCCTGGATCAATGCCTATGTCACTCATTTTCTCAGGGAAGCTCAAAAGCACAGCCATGCGGTCCCGAAGAAGATGGTACAGAAGGCACTCAAAAAGCTGAAGATGCAGACAAGGTTTCCAGGAAAGATTCGCCCGGATGCTGCCGCTTACTCCACTTTTGTTTTAGCACTCAACGGACAGGTCACGAAATCCGATCTGCAAAGTCTGCTGATCGGACTGAGAAAGAGAAACAATTCAAAACGATTTATTTCGATGGGTGTTGCGCGGGCATTGACGGAAGGAGCGGTAATTCGTGCCGGATACACACTGCCTTCATCCGCATTGAACGGCTTGCCGACATACGACTTGAGAACGCCTCGCCAGTTGTGGTGGCGGAACCATCATTTTCTTTCTGCAGAAGGAGGATTTGCCCTCAAGTTGTTTTCTCAGGCCATTGCCGGAAAGGCGGAAGCGGTTCCGCTCGGTCTGGTGTTTCTGGACCAGCTCAAATCCAGACGGTATCTCTCCACGCACACGCTGGCCTGGACTCTGATGGCCATGAATGCGCTTTTTCCGGAAGCAAGTCAAGAAAGCAGGGTCACGGTGAAAACTCCCTGGGGCCGCATACATCCATTGAGCACCATGGCCGGTCAGAACCAGGCATACGGGAATCTGGAACAGGATGGCGGTATCCCTTTCAATCTTCTTAATTCCTCAAGCGACCGAAACGTATTTGGGAGCATCATTTTTCGGGGTTTTCCTGCAGAAACTGGAAAAAGCAGCCACGAAAATCAGATTGAACTGCAAAGGCACTATTTCACAGAAGAAGGGCAACTGCTGCAAGTGCCTTTTTCGGTAACCCAGGGATCCCGACTTTTTGTGGTGATCACGGCGAGACACAGAATTTCGGCGTTGAAGGGCTTGAGCAATGTGCTTATTGAAGATTGGCTGCCTGCCGGATTTGAGGTGGATAATCCGCGCTTGTCGGGACAGGGAGATTTACCAACCCTGCCCCCACAGGTGCTCGGATTGAAGCGCATGGAAATAAATCATTTCGACACGGGTGATGATAAAGTTGCTGTATTTGGAAAATTGAGCAGAAACTTCGAAACGGCAGTCTATTCGGTTCGCGCTGTTTCACAGGGGGTTTTTCGACTGATGCCCTATCAGGCAGAAGCAATGTATATTCCGGAGATCAATGCCTTTCGTGCAGAAGGGAATTCCATCACGGTCACTCCACCAAAGGCGCAATGAAATACAAGCGGGTTTTGGCCGCGGGAGCCAGCCTTTTTTCAATGCTTTGTGTTCTTGCAGGCCTCCATTTTCTATTTCCCATTCAAAGCCTTTTGGAGCAGGTCAGTTTTTCCAAGGTCTATTATGACCGGAATGGACAATTACTGGGTGCACGCCTCAGTGCTGATGAAAAATGGCGTTTTCAAAGCCGTCTTGAGGATGTCACCCCGCTCCTGGTGAAGGCCTTGCTGACTTTTGAAGACCAGCGGTTCTATCAGCATCATGGCGTCGATTTTCGGGCCCTTGCACGGGCAGTCGGGCAAAACCTGCAGGCGGGACAGATCGTCTCGGGTGCCTCGACCTTGAGCATGCAGGTGGCGCGTCTTCTCGGTAAAGAACGGCGCTATGGTACCATCTTGGGGAAGGTGCTTCAAACATTTCGGGCAATTCAGCTGGAAGCATCGCTTTCCAAAGATGAAATTCTGCAATGGTATTTCAACCTGGCACCTTATGGCGGCAACATCGAGGGAGTGGGGGCGGCTTCCTGGCTCTACTTTGAAAAACCTCCGTCACAGTTGAGTTGGGTGGAAGCAATTGCCCTTGCGATTACTCCAAAATCTCCCAACGCTTACCGCCCCGATCGCTTTCCCTTGATCGCTCAAAAGCATTGCCGGCATTTGCTGAAACGACTCAGCGCTGCTGGACAGATTTCTGAAGATGAACACTGGTTTATCGAATGCAGTGAAGCCCCGGGAAAATTGAGTCAACTGCCTCGTCATGCCAGGCATCTGATAAATCGTTTAGCGACCGGCGTTGAATCAGATACCAATCTACTGGTGCAGAAAAGCACAAAAAGTTCTTCAGAGTGGAATCATATTCGCACCAGTCTCGATCTCGATCTGCAGCTGGGAGTGGAGTCTCTGCTTTCCGGATATCAGCGCGAGCTTCGCAGCAAAGGAATTCACAACGCATCCGTGATTGTGCTGGACAACTTTCATTCGCAGGTGCTTGCCTATGTGGGATCCCCGGACTTTTCAGACAAATCTCACTCGGGGGAAGTCGATGGGATACGAGCCGCCCGTTCTCCCGGTTCAACTCTCAAACCCTTTATTTATGCGCGTGCTCTTGAATCCGGGAGATACAACAGCCACACCTTGTTGGCCAATGTACCCGTGGCGTATCCAGGCTATCATCCTAAAAATTTTAAACCGGAAGACCTGGGCATTGCCCATTTCAATGAAGCCCTGCATCGTTCTCTCAACATTCCGGCGGTCGCGCTCAATGTGGGATTAGGCTTCCGAAACGATTTGTTGAGCAGCCTGTGGCGGGCCGGTGTGTCCACTCTTCCCTACAGTCGCAGCCACTATGGTCAAAGCCTGGTGCTGGGGGGAGGAGAAATGCGTCTGGACGAATTGACGGTTCTCTATTCCGCATTGGCGCGGCATGGAAAACTGCGCCCTGCTCATTTGACAATTCCTGAGCAAGAAAATACATTGCGTCCTGCTTCCCTCGAAGAACAGCAGTGGTTCACTCCAGAAGCAAGTTTCATCATTTCTGAAATTCTGAAGCAGGCGCCCCATCCCCGGTATGGTGATGCCTCACTTTTTTTTGAAGGAATCCCTTCAGTTGCCTGGAAGACCGGCACTTCGAGTCGGCAGCGGGACGCCTGGACGGTGGGGTACAATCCTCGATATACGGTTGGAGTCTGGGTTGGAAATTTCAATGGAGACCCGGTGGAAGGCATGACTGGAATGCGTACGGCTGCTCCTTTATTTTATGCGGTTTTTCGCCTGCTCAATCGTCACAAGGAAATTGTCTGGCCATCACCTCCCCCTGATGTGGTGTCACAATCTGTGTGCAGCCTTTCGGGCCGGCTGGCAAATGCAAATTGTCCAGGAGAAACTTCAAGCTGGTGGATTGCCGGAGTCAGCAAACCTGAATTTTGTGAAATGCACATCGAGTTGCTTTCTAACCGCATCTCCGGTCAACGTCTCAGTCCCGAATGTATCTGGCAGCAGAATATTCCGGAGCACACGATTCAGCGAAGCATGGCGGTTCTTTGGCCGCAGGCGACGGGCGGATGGCTGGCTCAAAGTCGTTCGGCAGTGATTTTTCCTCCTTATGCGGAAGCCTGTGTCCCCCAGGAAACCTTAGAAGGTCAATCTCCGCTGCTGCACACACCGATCCATGGGGAAAACTATGCAATTCATTGGAACGGCAAACCCGGTGCCCCTTACGCCCGTTTTGATAAAATCGCCTTCTCCGCTGCAGTCAGTAATGAAGTCAACCGCCTCGACTGGTATCTGAATGGCCGGAAAATAGCCAGCACGCCCCCCGGTGACCCTTACCTGTGGAAACCCATCCCCGGTGCTCATGAACTGGTCCTTGTCGATGATTTCGGCCGTGCAAGCCGGGCAAAATTTACGGTTTATTCTGAGTGATGTCTATTTCTGATGATAAGCAATTTTTAATTCTTTCTCCAGAGTTGGTTTACCTTCTTTCTTTGATAATCCGTACAGGACAGTAATTGTTTCACCAATTTGTACATGGATAATCACACAATGAAGGTTTTTTGAATGTTTGACTCTGATTGCTTCCATTGCGTAGCCATGCAATTTCTTGAAGGCTACTCCATTCACCCTCCCTTCGTATTCAGACAAGTGTTGCAAATAATCGGCAAACCTCGCTCTGACGCCTGGAGGAGAATCC
>JADGAV010000003.1:0-117423 GCA_015231825.1 SAR324 cluster bacterium | reverse complement strand
AGACAAGTGTTGCAAATAATCGGCAAACCTCGCTCTGACGCCTGGAGGAGAATCCACCCCACGCGTGTGGGGAACACTGAACTATTCCCCTGCAGCATTTGTCATAGTCGGATCACCCCCACGCGTGTGGGAGACACTATATTGCATCAAACCTATGCTCTACTCATGGATATACTCAGGAGTTTGGAATCGGAAAAAACGCAAAATAAATCGATGATAGCCTTTCCCGGAAATGGGCTCCTCCGTGTCCAAAATTCCAAATGCAATTGTAAAAATAATGTGCAGGAATTTTTAAAATATAGGTTTACTACACGACTTGTGGGAGGAAACAGGAATATTTTTAGCGGGATGGAGGATTCCAAAATTGTTGACAAATGCAGGTGAGCATGATGTTTTTTGAGTTTAAGAAATTTGCCTCAACTTGATTTGTGGTTCATAGATCTAAAATTTTCGGTCTGTTTGGACTGAGTTGCTTCAATTTTAGCATTGCTTGATGACCCGAATGGGAGTCTCGACGAAATGACAAATTGATATTAAAATCAGTTTGCTATTGATACCTTATCGTTCCTGCGGTCTTCCGGGGAACATTTCTTTTGCCTGAACGGCGTCCCGACTCTGCCTCAATGCTTTAAGCACAAAGTGCCTGAGACAAGAGCCCCGATGCAGAGCATGGGAAACAGTTGCCTTTGGATAGCAAGCCGGGTTATTGGTTTGACGCCCATAGAGGAATAATGGCTACTGCGCTGAATTCCAACGCTATGTAATGAATTGTTCAATGCTCAGTCGTTGGAAAAAATCCCTCATTGGCAATTTGCAGAAAGAAGTTCCTAAAATACTGCCAAATGCAACTTTGGATGAGGAGAATGATCGGAATGAGGAGAGACGATGCCCAACCCCCCTGACACTTCAATGCTGGTGACGTCGATTCGTGAGGTCGGAACAAAAGACAGGCATGAGAAAAGAAAAGATATTGACAGGGTGCATTCTGCTGCAGAAATCGCGGCTGTTAAACAATGGTGGAACGAGCTGCGGCCTTTTTTTGAATCAGTCGAAAATCTCGAGCTCCGGGAATGGATCAGTCTCGCCTTTTTAGGCGCTTGTGTCGGATTCACTGAACGCAACCTGCACCCCGGACATCCGGAACATCAGTACCTTTATCCAAAATTTGTTGAGGAAATCACGGCAGTATTTCTTCAGCTTGAAGGGGAAAGCGGGTATGACCTTGAAGACATTCAATTTGAACTTTATGACTATGGAATCAAATGTGTCTATCACCTGGACTGGAATTTGTACATGTCGAAAGAGTTTTATTAATAATTCCAGAAAAATCGAGGCCGGGATGAACAGCGTTGAATATCAGACGAAGTGCTCGGAAAGCTGCTGATGGGCGTTCAGGATGATCCGTTCAGTATTTTCCCAGTCCAGGCATTTATCGGTGATTGAAACACCATACTGCAGAGGGACGCCAGCCCGATAAGTCTGATTGCCCGCTTTGAGGTTGCTCTCGATCATCACTCCCATGATGGACTGATTCTTCTCGCGAATCTGACCGATCAGGTTTTGCAGAACATCTTCCTGTTTGAAAGGATTTTTTCCGGAATTGGCATGATTGCAGTCAATCATGATCAAGGGGCGTAAGCCAACTTTGGCAATTTCATTTTCCGCCTCACGGACAGAGTCTGCATCATAGTTGGGGCCGTCAGCGCCGCCTCTCAGCACAACGTGGCCATAAGGATTCCCTTTGGTCTGCAGAATTGAAGTCCGGCTTTCCTGATCAATCCCGATGAAACGGTGAGGCTGGTAAGCCGACTGCATTGCGTTCAAGGCAACATCCAGATTCCCGTTGGTTCCGTTTTTATAGCCCACCGGCATCGACAATCCGCTGGCCATTTCCCGATGGATTTGGGACTCAGTGGTACGGGCACCGATAGCTGCCCATGAAATCAATTCGGCCAGATACTGAGGGGTAATCGGATCCAGCATTTCACTGCCGGCCGGCAGTCCGATTTCATTGATTTCAAGCAGGATTTTACGGGCCATGCTCAAGCCTTTGGCGATATCACCGGCACCATTCAAATCCGGATCATTGATCATCCCCTTCCACCCCACGATTGTGCGGGGTTTTTCAAAATAAACCCGCATGATCACGTAGAGATGATCGGCAACGCGGTCCGCCAGAATTTTCAATCGGCCTGCGTATTCCTGGGCAATTTTGGGATCATGAATGGAACAGGGACCCACCACCATCAAAAGCCTTTTGTCTTTCCCATCCAAAATATTCTGAATGATGCTTCGGGCATCAATGACCGTCTGAACCGCTGTTTCAGTCATCGGCATTTCTCTTTTAAGCTCTTGCGGCGAAACCAGGGGAATGGTTTTGGTGACATTTAAGTCATTGGTCTGTAGCATCTTATCCTGCTTGGCTTGTGTCAGTGAGTCGGTTGATCAGAAATATAGGGAGGAATTGCGAAGGTTTTCTGAGGGAATTGGTCGGAGAGACAGGATTTGAACCTGCGACCACACGCCCCCCAGACGTGTGCGCTACCAGACTGCGCCACTCTCCGAATCAAACCTATAAAAGACCTTGAAAATCAAAAAAAGTCAAGTTTGATCAGTCAATTTCTGTGTCTGCCGGCATAATAAATTATTGATGCTGCCTTGCATCGAAACGGGTTTTATGGCAAAGCTATTTAGAAAAACTTGTTCAATGGAATTCAATGACGATTGCCAGGACCATATAAAGGTTAAAAGTGAATATAGCAAAAGCTGTGTCGGTCAGGACCTTTTCCAATGAAATGTCTGCACGCATTGCTGCAATGCATTTGGAGGCATTGGGCATCGAATCGGTGATTCAAAAAGATGATTGCGGAGGTGTTTATCCCCAACTGCAATTGACGGCAGGAGTAGAGCTCCTGGTCGCTCCGGCAGAGATGGAACGGGTGGACTCGATTCTTAGTGAATTGGAAAATGAAACCGCATCCGACAATGAATTTGAAGAAGAAAAAGAAACAAATCAGGGAAGCTTTGTGTTCTTGAGCGGGCTTTTGCTCGGCATTCTGTTCTTCAGTGTTTTATTTTTTGCCCTGGGAGGTTTTTTGTAAATCAGGGCAAAGGCATGGTTATTTGATCACACCCTGAAGGTATTCCTGCTGACGTGGGGTAATTTGGAGGTGCTTTTTTTGATTCAATTCCTGGATCTCATCTCGATAGGCCGGGTTGGCTTGAAATCCATATTCAAATTTTGGAGGACGCACCCCCTTTTCAGACCAGTAATTTCTGCCTGTGGGACCATTTCTGCCGGGCTGGGCAGGCTGGGCTTGAGAAAGCTGCTGGATCTGCTGCTGCATTCCGGCAATCTTTCCGCGGATTTGTGCCAGCCCTGACTGCGTCTGTTCCGCTGCCCTGAATGCTTCTTGAGGAGTGCCGGAAGCGATTTCCCTGCTTGTCTGTCGCGATGATGTCCGGCTTTTGTCAATGAGAGTGTCCAATTCTTTCATGGGAAGCAAAGGGGATGCTTCCATTTGCTCCAGAACCTCCTGCATTTCTTCCGTCAACTGAGTGATGCGGCTTTGAGGAGAATCGGCCTGCTTCCGGGTATCAGGCGGCAATTCAAAGGATTTTAAAAACTGTTGAAGCAGAGCACTGACTTGTTTTTCCTGAAGGGAAGCATTGCTGGCTTTTTCATGCAATTCCTTCAATTGCCGGGAGATTTCGGAAAATTTTTCCTGATTGTACTGAGCAATGGATTGCTGGAGCTGCTGCTGCTGCAAATTGAATGCGTTGAGCATTTCATTGAGCATCTGGCGGGCTTCCTGAAACTTTCCGTTTTTTATCAATTCCTGCATTTTTTTCATCAGTTCAGAAAGGGGGATCTCTTCCCTGTTCTGTGTATTTGGCGAATTGAAAGGAAGCTGCTCGCTCAGTGTTTCCTGCTGTTTGAGAACCCGACTCAAATGATTCTCAAACTCCTTCAATGCCGCCATCAATGCCTGCATCTCCTGAGACCCGGGCTTGGATTCCATTTGCCGCATCCACTGTTCGAGATTTTGGAAACTGGTGTAGGCGTCATTTCCTTCCTGGAGGACTTCTTCAAGTTCCTGACGTTCCATCAGTTCTTTCAATTTATGGCGCATGCCGGCCACCGCGACATATTCCTCTTTCATCAATTCCGGCACAGACTGATGTTTGTCTTCGCCTGCGGACAATTGGATATTCAGGGAAAAAAACAGGCCGAAGATCAGTAAATTTATGCGATGTGTTTTCATTGGACTTGTCTTTTTTCACGTTCCTGATTAAAGACTGAGCTACACATAAAAAATAGATTTCATTTTTCACCAGTCCTTAAATACCATTGTTTAACAACTCTCTCAACAAAGAAGAGGCTTTCCCCCGTTCTGGAGCATTCTATGACATTTGTGACAATCAGTGATTTCATTCCGATAGTCCCTGAATTGATTTTGGTACTGACAGCATTGCTCGTGCTGCTGGTCGATCTTGTTGGGACGCAAACAGGGTATAAAATGACTTCGCCTCTCCTCGCCATCGGGGGATTATGTGTTGCAGTATTTGCAGAAATTCAATTGTTTGGGGGAAACCGTGTTGGTTTTTTTGACACCATTGTTGCAGATCAGTACTCGATCCTTTTTGAAATCATCTACATGGTCACTGGAATCATCACCATCACGATTTCCTGGCATTATATTGCAGAAAACAATATGAACTTCAGAGAATATTACGTCCTCATGTTATTTTCCATTGTGGGAATGATGCTGATGACGTCGAGTCTTGATTTGCTGATGATTTTTATTGGTTTGGAGATCATGTCCATTTCCAGCTACATCATGGTCGGTATGATGCGGCGGGTGGTGACCGCCAATGAAGCGGCCTTGAAGTATCTGCTGCTGGGTGCCTTTTCCACCGGCTTTTTACTCTACGGAATTTCATTGATCTACGGCGCGACGGGAAGCACCCAGTTGCCGGCAATTATTGAGCATCTGCAGCAGGCCGGGGCTTTTGAAAATCCCCTGGTAGGGTTTGGGTTGGCTCTCCTGATCATTGGAGTAGGCTTTAAAGTCGCCATTGTTCCCTTTCACATGTGGACTCCCGATGTTTATACCGGGGCGCCGACTCCAGTCGCGGCCTTCATGTCCGCAGCAGTCAAAGCGGCAGGTTTCGCCATCCTGATCCGCATTTTTCTGACAGGCATTCCCCATGCTGAACGATGGGACAACATGATGTGGGTCATTGCGATTTTGACGATGACGGTGGGCAACGTGATGGCATTGCGTCAAAACAACATCAAGCGTATGCTGGCCTATTCTTCGATTGCCCATGCAGGATATGTGATGGTCGCTGTTGTGGTCGGTTCGGAGGCGGCAATTACCAGCATTATCTATTACTCCTTTGCCTATGCATTGATGGGAATGGGAGCTTTTGGCGTCCTTTCTATCCGATCCAATGGAAAAACAATTGAAACTTACGAAGATTTGGCAGGGTATGCGCATGCAGGTCCAACGGAGCAGGTGGCTGCCGTTTTGATGAGCACGTTCATGCTGTCACTGCTTGGACTTCCTCTCACTGCCGGTTTCATTGGGAAATTTCAGATTTTTTATGCGGCCCTGGATGAAGGATGGTTCTGGCTCACAGTGATTGCAGCAATGAACAGCGTGATTTCTCTCTTTTATTATCTGCGCGTGATTGTCTTCATGTACATGAAAGAAAGGATCGGTGCTCAGCAGGAAAAGGAAAGCCAAACATCTGTCTCTTCACTCTTCGCGATTACCGGATTGCTGGCAACCGCAGCCGGGATTGTCTATCTAGGGATTTTCCCCAATGATTTTGTCCAATTGGCGCAACTTTCGGTGACGGCGATTTCATTTTAATCCTTTAGAAAGAGGAGGACATGAAAACAGCGTTTTCTAGAAAGTGTGAGAGTCATGGGTTCAGCCTGATTGAAGTCATGATTGTTGTGGTGATTATCGGGATTTTGGCAACCCTTGCTTATCCCCGCATGCAGCGGTACCTGGTCAGCTCCCGTCAAACAGAGGCCAGAACCAACCTGATGGCGATTTACTCCGCACAGAAAATTTATTATGCATCGAACCGAAAGTATGCCGACTCCCTCAATCAGTTAGGAGTCGAAGTTGCAAAAGAAGGAGACGGTGCCCTCTACTCTTATTCGCTTGATGCAGACAATACGTCCTATACCGCAACAGCGAGCGGCAACATTGACGATGACGACACGATTGATTCCTGGACCATTGATCAGGAAAAAAATCTTATCAATGTAGAAAATGACGTTATCAATTGAGATGAAAGGCGGGGTTTTTACTGCCACCTGTTTTTTTTTATGTTCCGTGGCTGTTCTTTTTCTGGGCGGATGCCTCGCCAAAAAAATTCACTACGAAATTCCCCCTTCACATCACGCACTCACCAATATTTCAAAGCTCCATGTTGAACAGTTTAGCGGGCAGAATGCTTCTTTTTTAAAGAACATATTGATTCAGGAAATTTATAAAATACCAAATTTTGATTATGAGGAAGAATACCCTGAAGGAGATGAACACGCTGCATTTATTTCCGGTGAAGTGAGCGTTTATTCCGTTCGAGATGAAAAAGAAGACCGGCGAAAGACAAGAGTCAGTTTGGTTCAACGAGATGTTGTTCAAAGACCGAGCCGGGAGAGCAACCGCATTCGCCAGCGAATTTTTGATTTTGCAGAGGTGCCATTTAAGGAACGTGCCGTTCACCGCACAATGGATCTCGACATACAGTTTACCGTAACCTCGGCAAAAACAGGCAGAGTCCTTTATACCAACAAAGAAAAAAACAGTTTTCAGCAAAGCTACATCGGCGAAGAGAATATTTTGCTGATGCCGCTCCCTCAGGATGAAATGGAACGTCTGGGAAGACAGTTGATTCAACGTTTTCTGGAAAAACTGAACCCGTCGCTTTCGCGCAAAACACTGGAATTGGAAACCGGCACTTCCCCCCTGCCGTTGACTTGGGGAATGGCAGATGTCGGACATCCCCGGATCCTGCACGGCAACCGCTATGCTGTTGCTCAAGAGTATGAAAAAGCTCTCAAAATCTGGAACTATGTGGTTTTTTCTCCTCGAGGATTCAAGATGAAAGAGCAATTTGTTTTCACTGATGATGTGTTTGCCCAATTGAAGTCGGCAAAATTTCCTCAAAGAGTGATTCAACCCTTGTTGGAATTGCGAAATCAAACTCTGACATTGCAGGAGTTGGATGCGATTCTTCCAAAGTTGGTGGGACCCGCCCATTTTCGTCAGTACAGTTTGATTGTGAAATCCCACGCGCGCAATACCAAAAACAAAGACAGTTTGAATTTGGCTTCTGCCCACTACAATTTGGGCGCGGTTTATCGACTGCAGAATAAGCTGGAACTTGCCGCCTATCATTTTGCCCAGGCCAATGCTTTTGCTCCCGGAGAAAAATATGCTCAAGCCTGGACAGATGTTCAGCATGAGTTGGGGGACTTTAATCCTCTGGACACAATGATGGACCGCACAATAGAAGCCGCCAGTAAAATGCTCCCTCCGCCTGATTCTATGATCAAAATCGAAAAAATCCTCATTGACTTTGAAAAAGGGGATGTCGCCAAAGAAGGGTATCCCAAACTGGAACCCGTGGAGTTGGAAATTTTGGATCCCAATAATAGCGAAGCCGCTGCTCCAACTCAGTTAGATTCAGGAACAGTTCCGCTTGATTTGAATTAATAGTCGAGCATCTTCATCTAATCTGGTATTTTGTCCAACAGATTGAATTTTTCTTCACACCGAATTCAAAGAGGTGCCATGTGGAAAGGAATTTTGCTTTGCTTGTTGAGTCTGACGGTAGTGGCCCTTCATGCTCATGCCAAGGAAGTGATTGCTGTCGGTTCGGCAGAAATTTATAGCGGAAACGTTGGCAGTGCCCGCAACCAGGCCCTGATCAATGCCCAAAGGCAGGCAGTTGAGCAGGGAGTGGGAGCTTTGATTGATTCAAAGACCATCTCCAAAAATTTTCAGATCATCAAAGATCAGATCCTCAGCTCCAGCCGCGGCTTTGTTACCCATTATGAAATCCTGGAAGAAGGTCAAACTGCTGACAATGCGGCCTTCACGGTCAAGATACGTGCCACTGTTTCAGATGAAAATATCCGGAATAAGCTGACTGCACTGCGGATTTTACACAAAAAAATGGGGAACAAGCGCATGATGATCATATATCATAAAAAGGATCACAAAGCAGTGTCCCGAAAATTTCAGACAGTTCCCGCTCTTGTCGGAGTTTTGAGAGACGAATTCAACCAGGCCGGTTTTCGGGTTTTTAATGATGAGGTGGTGGATAAAGTGTATCAGGCCATTGAAATCGCAACCGTAGTGGACCGTCCGGCGGAAGATCTCATCTCGCTGGCATTGGATCAGCAGGCGGAAATACTGGTTGCATCAGAGTTGGTTGTCGGAAAGCGGGGAAAACAAGGAGGCTCTTTCAACGCGATGAAGGCAGATGTTCGTTTGAGCATCTATGATGTCAGTACGGGAAGACAGATTGCCGATGTGATTGGAAGTGGAAAAAAGCTTTCAACTGGAAAACGAGGGGGTTTTGATGATTATAAGGACCTGACAATCGCCGGACGCACTGCTGCCCGGCAAGCTTCGAACGATGCAATTTCAAAAATTACAGACTACTATCAGGCAGTCGGGGATCAAGGCTTTGCTTATTTAATGGTGTTTAGAAATTATTCCCAGGACGAAGAAGACGAGATCCTGGATTATCTTGAAAGTGTGCCCGGGTTCAAGGATTTGACGGAATTGAAAAATGCTCCTAAATACCTTGAACTGGAATTGTTTTCCTCAGAATCCAAGAGCCGGCTGCGTCGAATCATTCGCCGTGATCTTAAACAAAAAAATATTGAACTGGTTTCTCAAGCCACCACAGGAAATCGACTGCTCTTTATGAAGCCTGGTACTGAAAATAATTGAAAATAACCCATTGATGGCCGAAAAACCAAGAGTATCCTTTCATACACTGGGCTGTCGTCTGAATCAGGCGGAAACCTCCAGCATTGCAAAAAGTTTCAGGGAACACCAATACCAGCTTGTTTCAGAAAACGAGACAGCCGATGTGTCGGTCATCAATACCTGCACAGTCACAGAACACAGTGATGCCAAGAATCGTCAGCTTATTCGTGCCCTTCATCGAAAAAATCCAGCGGCCTGTATTGCCGTGATCGGATGTTACTCCCAGATGGCTGCAGAATCCATTCAGAAGCTGGAAGGAGTGAAGCTGGTGATGGGCAATGCTGAAAAGCTGGAACTCGTAAATCATATTGAGCGGGCACGAAAATCAGACACTCCGTTGCTAATCAATCCCAAAATTTCACGCAAAACTTTCAGCGAACCCGTTTTTCCCTGGAAGAATCTCACCACCCGTTCTTATCTAAAGATTCAGGACGGCTGTGACTTCATGTGCACGTTTTGCATTATTCCTTTTTCCAGAGGGCGGGGCCGTGCCCGAGAATTTGAAAATATTCTCAAGGAGGCGAAATCCTTTGTTGAAGCCGGAAGCAAAGAAATTGTGCTGACGGGTGTTAATATCGGAACCTTTGCGGATCGTTCTTATTCTTTGCTCACCGTGCTTGATGCATTGAATGAGCTTCCCAACCTGGTTCGTTTAAGGATCAGTTCCATTGAACCAACCACCATTTCAGAAGGGGTGATTGCACGGATGGCCGACCCCGATCACAAGCTGGTACCGTTTCTTCACCTGCCCCTGCAATCCGGATCCAATCGTATCCTTTCTCAGATGAAACGACGCTACACGAATGAAGCTTATGCCGAAGAAGTTCGGCAGGCCTGTCAGCAGGTGCCGGATCTCTGTGTCGGGACGGATGTGATGGTTGGATTCCCTGGAGAAAGTGAGGAAGATTTCGAGGAAACGTACCGATTATTGAACTCGCTGCCTTTTTCTTATTTTCATGTCTTTCCCTTTTCCGAACGCAAGGGGACTCCTGCAAATCGTATGGAGCAGAAAATCCGCCCTGAAGAGAAAAAGAGGCGTGGAGCTTTACTCCGGGCACTCAGTCAGCAAAAACGAAGCAAATTTTATCAGGAGTTCATTGGTAAGGTCCGTCCTGTTCTGTTTGAGTCTCCCAATGAATCGGGTGATTTTACAGGGTATACGGATAATTTTATCAAAGTTTCCCTTTCCACTTCATCAACACAGGATTTAAAAAATCAAATCCTCCCCGTTCACTTCCTGGAAACCCGGGATGAAACAGTCCTGGGAGAATTGGTCTCCTCTCACTCTGAACGGATTTGAGGAAAAAAATAAGGGTAAAGTGACGGAAGTTTGGCATTTGATCGAAGACGAGAGGCAATCCGCTCGTTTCAATATGGCTGCCGATCAAGTTCTTCTGAACCGGCAGTCGTGTGGGGATGCTCCTACCCTGCGGATTTATACCTGGAATCAAGCAACTGTCTCTCTCGGCAAAAATCAGCGATTGGATCATATCGACAGGGAATGGTGCCGAGAGAATGGAGTCTCGTTAATACGTCGTTCAACCGGAGGACAGGCGGTACTGCATGGCGGAGACCTCACATATTCTTTGGTGGGCGACGTGCAAAGCACACGTTTTTCAGGGGGGATACTGCAAATTTATCAGACGATTTCCCAGAGTTTTTTTCACTTTTTTCAAAACCTGGGTCTTTCACCTCAACTGCAATCTCATTCCCGCCGGACTCGAGTGGCACAGGCATCTCAAGTTTGTTTCATTGTTCCCGCTGCTTTTGAGATATTGATCGACGGGCGAAAAATAATCGGCAGCGCACAGCGTCAAACCTCCACCGCCTTCCTCCAACACGGCACCATTCCGCTGGATGACCAGATCCCTTTGTTGTCCCGAATTTTTAAAGACACGTCATCTGAGGTTTTAAGAGCAAAAGTTACCTCACTTGAAACGTTGAAGATCCTGGACACCTATTCTCAAACAGACCTTTGGCAGCGATTGCTCGCTTCTTTTCAAGAGGTTTTTCAAATCAATTTGAAACATCGGACGTGGACTTCTAATGAAATACAGGCGATTGAGCAGGAAAAATCAGAATTTCAGTTGATTCAGTAAACTCTCCAGCTCAAACCATGGGGTCGGATCTGTTTTCCAAAATAAAACGCCTGGGAATGAAGTTTCTCGTCTTGAAATTATGAAGCCCAGACGATCTCACCATCAACCACGGTCATCGTAAATGGAATATCCGGAACCTCGTCGATTGGAACATTGCGGGGATCGGCATCCATGATTGTGAAATCGGCTCTTTTTCCTATTTCGATGCTTCCATTACGATTTTCATCAAAAGAGAGGTAGGCAGAACCTTTGGTGTAAAGTTGAAGCGCCTGATCCATTGTCAGAGATTGGTCTTCTGCAAGAACAGCACCTGAAGGAGTTTGACGTTTGACCGCTCCCTGCAGTCCCAGTCGTGAATCAAGCGGGGCAACAGGACAGTCGGAGCTTCCTCCGAGCGTCATTCCTGCCTCCAGCATACTTTTAAAGGGGTAAAGCTGATTGGCCAGATTGGAACCGAAAGCTTCGATGAAACCATCTCCCAGAAGTCCGAAAAACACAGGCTGCACCGCCGCAAGGATTCCCATCTTTCCGGCACGTTGAATCAGATCCGGATAAAGACAGCCAGAGTGCTCGATGCGATGGCGAAGCGGATTGTTTGAATTTGGACCCAGAACCGATTCATAGGCGTCCAGAATGTCACGAATCCCGTCGTCTCCCTGGCCGTGGATGGCAATTTGATATCCCAGATTGTGGTAACGGGTCACCAGTTCTATCAACTTTTCGCGGCTCTGAATTTTCAGGCCCTTTCCATGAGGAGGTGTCAGATATGGGGTGCTCACCGATGCGGTCCGGTTTGACATCCCACCATCCTGAAAAATTTTGATGGGGCCGATAACCAGTCGTCCTGAACCAAACCCGGTTTTTATTTTGGATTCTACCAGGCCATCAGCGGTAGGTGCATGATTCATTGTATAAATACGGATTTTGAGCTGTCCCGCCTGTTCGGCTTCCTGGTACATATTCAAAGTTTCCGGCACGACCAGAGCATCGGCAGCAAATACGTATCCGAGAGAAGCAAATTTTTCAGTACTTTTTGCGCAGAGATCGATCCGTTCCTGACGGCTCATTTGTGAAAGAGCTTTCAGAAACAGGGTATCCATCACCTCCGACATGGCGGCATCATGAAGCACACCGGTGGGTTCCCCTGAATGAGAATCTTTTTCAACGATACCTCCTTCCGGAGATGGAGTTTCGGGAGTAATATTAAAAAGTTTCAATGCCGGTGTGTTCAAGACACAAGCATGAAATGAGGTGTGATAGAGGACAACCGGATGGTTCGGACTGACCTTGTCCAAATCCCAGCGGGTGGGATGCCTGTTTTCTTCCAGAAAATACTCGGCATAGCAGGAACCCTTGATCCAATTTCCGGCCGGCAATGTTTCGGTTCTGCTCTTCACCAACGCCAGAATATCATCAATTTTTTTAACTTTTCCTGGAGTCAGATCAAGCCCGTCATTCAGATAACCATAGATGCTCAAATGGTTGTGTGCTTCCATGAAGCCCGGAAAGACCACGGCCCCTTTCAGATCGACTGTCTCTGTGCGGGGAGAGACGAAAGAACGGAGTTCGTCATCGCTTCCCAACGCGGAAATGATTCCGTTGCTTGCACGAACCGCGCTGCAGACGGTGCCTGCCTGATCAAATGTGTTGATCTTCCCGTTATAAAATATGGTATCCATAGTGCTGCTCTTTCTCTTTGAAAAATCCTCATTCTGGGTTTTGAATTTTTAACTCGTAGCAACTACAAGGTAATTTCCAGGGCTTCAAAGCATTGATTCTGAATGGGTTGAGTCAAGGCTTCAAAGGTGGGGAGAACGACGTTCACATAGAACTGGGTAGTTTTGATTTTATTGTCGTAAAACAATGCCTCAGAATTTCCCTGTAAAAATTCTGCATAAGCGTCTTCCGGTACTTTTTTATCCGCTTTGATTGCAGCCAGACTGGCGGCGGCGGCAATGCCCTGCTCAAGGAGAAAGAAAGCCGCGGTGACGGCGGAGAAATGCATTAAAAAAGGAGTTGCATAGAGTGCAGATCCTTCCATTCCTCTTTGACCCAAAATCGACTGAAGCGTCATAGCGGATCCTGCAATTTTTTCGCCGGACTTCGTCCATTTTTGGATGGCTTTTCCGAGGAGCGGGTGTTCTTTGTGAGTTTGGGAAAAAGCGTTGAACTGAGCCAGCAGGTTCATGAACAATGCCCCGTTACGCATCGTCATCTTGCGTCCGAGCAGGTCAAGGGCCTGTATGCCGGTCGTCCCTTCATAGATAGGGGTAATCCGGATATCCCGGTACTGCTGTTCCAGTGGAAAATCCTGGGTGTAGCCGACACCTCCCAAGATTTGAATGCCGGTGCTGACGACATCGAGTCCCACTTCGGTTCCCCATCCTTTGCACATGGGCGTGAGCATCTGCAGCATATCGTCTGCTGCCTTTCGTTCTGATTCGTCTTCAGCGGCGTGCAGAATATCCAAATATTTCCCTGTAGCATATAGCAAGGCACGTTGTGCTTCTACGAGAGATTTCATTCGCATCAGATTGAGCCTTACGTCGGGATGTTCAATGATCGGCACTCGGGCCGCTTCGGCATCCCTGATTTTACTGATATGCGGACCCTGCACCCGTTCTTTGGCATAACTGAGTGCATTTTGATACGCTGCACTGGAAACGGCCAGGGCTGTGGTCGCTACACCAATTCGGGCTCCGTTCATCATTTGGAACATGCACGCCATTCCCTGTTCTTCCTCACCGAGCAAGTATCCGTAGCAATCGTCATTTTCTCCAAAATTCAGGACTGCAGTTGCACTGCAGTGGATCCCCATTTTTTCTTCTATTGAAGCCAGGGTGACATCGTTGCTTTCTCCCACACTGCCGTCCTCATTCAGGCGAAACATCGGCACCAAAAAGAGACTCAATCCCTTGGTTCCGGAAGGAGCCCCCTTGATCCGTGCCAGAAGCGCATGGATCACATTTTTTCCCAGGTCATTGTCTCCTGAAGAAATCCAGGATTTTGTCCCTTTGATTTTGTAACGGCCATCTGCGGTCCGTTCTGCACTGGTGAGCCCGGCCCCCACATCTGACCCTGCATGAGGTTCGCTCAAACACATGGTGCCGGTGAATTCGCCTTTCACCATTTTTTCGATGTACTGTTCTTTGAGGTTTTCTGTCCCGAAGGAATCAATCAATTCCAATGCCCCCTCTGTCAGGGCAAAGTACATTGACAGTCCCAGATTTGCACCGGCAACGGCTTCATTGATTGCAATTTGGACTGTACGGGGAGCCCCCTGGCCCCCATATTTTGGGTCAGCGGCAATAGAGGCCCATCCCAATTCGTAAGCTTGCTGATAGGGCTTGTGGAGACAGGGAGGAACCTTGGCACGGCCTTCGACCATTTTACACCCTTCCCGATCGGATTCTGTGCGGGTAGGACTGATCACTTCTACCGCAAATTTAAATCCTTCTTCCAATAGCAGATTAATGGTTTCCTGATCAAAATCAGCGTAGCGGGGGAATTTACTCAATTCATGCAACTTCAACCATTCATTCATCACAAATTGAATATCCTGGGAGTCAATGACCAATTCAGTACTACTCATTTTCAGACCTCCTTCTGAAATAATTTTTCTGCTGCAAGCCTGGAGGGATTGTTACATCTCAGGCCCTGTGTTTGCGGATAATTGCAGAATTTTGCCGCTTTGATTCGAAATATAACAGTGAGATTAAGTTTAAAATGAATCCATCACCAAGTCAATTTAAGTTCTTCTTTGATGGATTGGGACATTGTGAATGAATTGCGTTCTTGAAAAGGACTTCGTTTCTGGATTTTGGGCAGTCCGAAACGAAAAGCTTCTTCCCAAAAATACGTGAAATATTGGTTTTGCAGATTTTGATTCCTCTGCATGGCTGTTTGTGAACTCAAGAGCTGTTTTTATTAAAAAATATGCTTCAAGATGAGATCGTGAACCTCTGTTGCAGCTAAAGACGATTGATCCGTGATTCCGGACTGCCTGGTAATCAGCAACGGACCTTCCGCGGGACTGGGAGGCAGACCGCCATGGGACCCTTTTACGAGTTCTGGAGTGAGTGGGATTAAATCCATCAGGTAGCGAAAACCCAGCTGCTTTTTAAGCAGAATCCAGGCGGCTTTCAAGTGAGGGAGAGGCAAACTGGGGTCAATAAAAAGTTCGACGGGGTCATAACCCGGTTTTCGATGAATATCTACTGTGCGGGCGAAGTCGGGAGCATTCGTGTCGTTCAGCCAGTAGTAGTATGTGAACCAGGCATCAGGTTTGGCAATCACGACAAAATCTCCTGAGCGCGGATGATCGAGGTGCGCCCCTTTCTTCCCTTCAGTATCCAGAATTTCTGCAATCCCTTCGGTGCTTTCAAGAATTTTTCTCACCGTCGTCAATTTTTCAGGATCGTTGAGGTAGACATGGGCAATTTGATGATCTGCAACCGCAAAGGCCGCACTGGTTCCGGCGTCCAGTAAATAACGCCCCATCTCTTCACGGATTGAAATGAGGCCTTCTTCAAAAAACAGACGATTCAGCGCGATGGGCCGATTGACCGGTGTGATCCCATACTCTGAAAGGACAATGATTTGGGCATCCCGTTTTTCGTAAAACTCGATCAGGTCCTGACAGACTCCGTCGATTTCTTGAAGGTCTCTGGCAACATCGCTGGCAGCTGTACCAGTACGTTGCAGGTTGTAGTCGAGATGAGGAAGATAGATCAGGGTCAAATCGGGGTTGGACTTTGCCTCAACCAATTTAGCACAGTCGGCAATCCACTGACTGGCACGAATGCTGGTCCGGGGTCCCCAGAATTCAAACAGGGGGAATTGTCCGAGTTCTTCCTGGAGCTCAAAGCGAAGTGCGAGCGGACAGGTATAAATGTCAGGAATTTTTCGACCATCAGCCGGGTACATCGGACGAGGCGTCACCGCAACATCGACTGAGGAATACATGTTGTACCACCAGAACAAATTAGCGCAGCTGAAAGTGCTGTCCTGTCTGCGTGCTGTTTCCCATATTTTTGGTGCTTGAACCAGTTTGTTCGACTGTCTCCAAAACTTGATTTCACATTCATCCTTAAAATACCAGCCATTGGCAACAATTCCATGCGTGGATGGCGGCACTCCGGTGAGGTAAGTTGACTGAGCGGAGCAGGTCACCGCCGGCAGTTCAGGGACAATCGAAAGGGTTTTCGCATTCGCTGACCAATCTGCCAGGAATGGAGTGAATTCCCCGATCAAACTGGGTGTTAAACCGACCACATTGATGACAATAGTTTTTTTCATAGAAGCCAATCACTCAGAACTGTTTCAAAACCCAATCGTATTCACGCTGAATCGATGCTGAGAGGTCCTTTTTCATCTCTTCAGGCAAGACCTCCCATGTATATGTTTCAATTTCAAGGAGAGGACAAAAAGGATTCTCTTTTAGAAGCCTCAGCAAGGTTTTAATGTCTTCCTGTGTGGACATCACAGTTTGGTAGTCTTCAACAAAAACCGGTACATGAAAATGGATGCGCCATTCGTTTCCTGATGCTTCCTGGAGTGAAGGAAGTGCTTCAGTCAAATCGGAATAAGTATGATGAGAACCATCCGGCTTTTTTTCAATAACCTGATGCAGATAGGTCGACTCGGCAAAAGGTTTCAGACGTTTCAGGGCCACTTGACGAGATTCCTCGGAATCCCGGAGTTTTAATTTAAGAGCGGCACTGATTTGGACCTTTCCGATATGAATACCGGCTTGTCTCAAACGCTCTAAAACATCTGTCGGATTTTCAAAAGAGACTGCAAAATGGCAAGTATCATAGCAGAGGCCGATATGACGTAAAATGAATTCCCGTGCCTTAGTGAGGGAAATCCCTAATAGACTGGAAAGCCGGGTTCCTCCCTTTGGCAGCAGGCGTTCTTGAAAAAAATCGATCAGCTCAGTGCTGTTTCCCAACATTCCATTGGGTTCCGGTTCCAAATCCAAATGAATCCACTTTCCACTTTTATTTTCAATATTTATCAGTTCCATGACCATTTGTATCAGGTGCAGACAGGACTGGTCCAGACAAGCATGCCGATCATCCGAATTTTTGAACCAAGGTTTATAGGAAATCGGTGACGTCGAGATGCTGCCATCCATCTCTTCTGGAAGCAGAGCCGCGAGTATTTTTGCCAACCGGATCGTGTATTTTAACCTTTTTTCAGTACTCCAGTCGGGGGCATAGACTGTTTCTTTGACGATCCGGCGGTGGAATTCTCCATAGGGAAATCCGTTGAGGGTAAAAACATAGAGATCATTTTGATTGAGCCATTCTTTAAACAGGTCGAGCTGGTTTTTTTGCAGAAGTTCTTCGGAGGCCGGATTTGCCAACCGTAACCCGATTCCAAATGAATCATGGGGAGCAAATTGTGATTTTAGGAGAGGGATGTAGTTTTTCAAATTACTGAAGACATCCGGCCAATGTTCGCCTGGGTGAATATTTCCGCAATAGGTTAAATGGAAATCTCCGATCTTCATTAGTCATCTTTCTTTGAGAATATGAACCGCACGGAAATAGAGCGCCTCATCCACGTGATACACATTCATCCCTGCACCTGCTTTTTAGCCGCATGAGCGTCAACTCCAAGTGTTCTCGGAATTCCTGCAGACCATCGAAAAGAAAGAGGATGTGCATCTTCAACAGCAGCAAATCCTTTAAATAAACAGTCCTGATGTAAAATGTACATCATAGGCATAAGAGACGCTGAATTTCTGGTGCATGGATGACAATCCGTTCACGACAAAAAAACCTTAGGTCACTGCAAAATACTTAGCGATTTGTCTGGAAAGCGGATAGAGCAAGAGAACAATCGTGCCATAAATCCATCCCGAAAAACCGGCTGCAAGCATTGCATTAAAAAGAATCAGGGAAAGCACTCCCACCATAACAGCGGTTTTAATTTTTTCAGCTTCAGGTTCTCGGGCAGCGCGGACAAAAGGAGGCAGAACTCTCGCTGAAAAAAGGAGAATGAATGGTAAAGCGATCAGGACTGCAAATTGTTCCATTAACCCGAGCAGCAAAGTTCCAGCAATCACCAGACCGATCATCGCGACTGCCAGAAAGCCGTTTTTTTTGCTGCCCCCGTGAACTTCACCACGACTGATCAGGGTAATGGCGGCAATATAAATAATTGGCAGGAGAGCAAGAAACCAAAATTCCGCCACTTTTTCAGGAAGGATACTGATTCCCAACAACAGATTCGCACCACGGCAGATCCCCATGTTGAGAGGACCCCAAAACACGTGATGCTTGCTGAAGGCGTTGTAGAGGATCACAGCGACCCCAATCACGGCAGCGATGGTTCCGCTGAGTGAGGAAATTTGAAACGCAATACCCACACCGGCGGCCAGGCACAGACCTCCCAGCAGCCCTCCCTCGTAGCGTTTGACCCTGCCGCTGGGGATGGCCCGCTCCGGACGTTCTTTGGCGTCGAGCTCGGCATCAAAAACGTCGTTTAGAACAACGCCTCCCCCATAGAGCCCGGTACTAGAAAGGAGCAGTCCCAGCAAAGAAATCCAGTAAAAATTGCCAACTGAACTTTCAGGCGTGATCTCAGCGGAAAATCCGATTGCCCCCGATGCAGCGACTCCTACCAGAATATCCGCATGAGCAGTGATAATATTGGCAGGACGCATCAGTTCCAGAAATGCCCGAAAACGTGGATTATTGAACAAGGTTTTTCTCCGGGATTCCGTTTACAATCGGTTCTTGGCCACGGAGCACTGAGTTTCCGCTAAACAACTGACGCTGGTCGATGGGCATTGGATTGAGCCAGTCGTCTGCCTGCATCTGACCCGTTTGCCCATAAGCTGCAATTGCGTTCTCATAACAGACGGCACGCACATGATTTGCCGGTATACCCCGGTCCAGCATCAATCGTGCAGTTTTGGGAACGGCCAATGGATCACTTTCTCCCCAGTCCGCGCTGCTGTCAACAATGATACGTTCGCAGCCATAGCGGCGCACGACTTCAGCCATACGTTCATTGCCCATTTTTGTATGGGGATAAATCGTGAATCCGGTCCAGTAACCACGATCAAGAACTTCCTGCATGGTTTCTTCATTGTTGTGGTCAATGACGACGCGATTTGGAGAAAGCCCAATATCTTCAATCAAGTCCATACTGCGGCTGGTTCCGGTTTTTTTATTGCGATGCGGTGTATGGACCATGACCAGCATGTCCTGTTCCAGTGCCAGTTCCAATTGAAGGCGGAAAAACTTTTCTTCAGCCGGAGTGATATCATCAAAACCGATTTCTCCAATAGCCACCACTCCTTCTTTGCAGGCGTACAAAGGCAGAATTTCCATTACTTCTTCAGAGAGCGCTTCGTTGTTGGCTTCTTTGGCGTTTAGCCCGATACAACAGTAGTGGCGGATCCCGAACTGGGCCGCCCGGAATCGTTCCCAGCCCACCAGACTGCTGAAATAGTCTTTGAACGATCCAACTGCAGTTCGTGGCTGTCCCATCCAAAATGCCGGTTCAATCACTGCAACTATACCCGAGGCTCTCATCGTCTGGTAGTCATCGGTGGTTCGGGATGCCATGTGAATATGAGGGTCAATGAACATCATCTTCTGAGAGTTTTGGTTTGATTCTGACATGTGGGCTCCTTGTGATTCAAATAGAAATGTTCGGACAAATTAAGATTCCTGATTCATCTGCCATTGCTCGGTGATGAAATCCCAGCTGATTGAACCCTTTTCGATGGCAGTGAGCAGTCCAGGTTGGGACTCCAGCAGTTTACGGGCTTGCGGCAGTGGGCAATGAAAAAGTGCCAGAGCAGCAGCCTGCTGCATCAATGCTTGCTTTGCGGAAAAGACGGTGGACAGATCCTCCAGATTTGCAAGACCGGCAAAAGGACCGATTAGCCGCCAGATTTCAGGACTCACGGTTCGTCCAGCTGACCATCGCTCATGTACATAATCTGTTAAAATTCGAGCGAGTTCCGGATTGGCACGTTCCTCCAGGCCGATGATCGGGTTAAGCGGCCTGCCGATGAACACTGCTTTAAGAATGATTTGGTTCCAGGCCTCTTCTTCAAGGTATTCTGAAGGATAAGGATTGCGCAATGCAACCGCATCAAAAACGCTGCTCATATTGCTGCGAATTCCTTCTGCAGCGCGGAGAATATGATCTTTGGGGTAGGCCAGCAGCGGCAGGCACTGATAGAGGGCAACCAGTTCTGCCACATCAGCGGCTTCAAAAAGCTGCTGGAGGGTTTTTAAATAATACTCCCTGTCTTCGAAAGGAAGTGATAAAATCAACAGGGCTCGGGCTGCCTGATCGCTGCTCCAATCCTGAGGAAACCAGCCGGTTTTTAAATTTTCTGCAGTCCTGAGTTCTTCCTGTGTCCACGGCAAATCCGCTTTTCCTACAAATCGAGGAAGTGCACTGAATGCCATGAAAAAAGTGGAGGCTTTATTCCCATCGGCAATTTGAATTCGTTTTGTATCCAGCCAATCAATAGCTTTGGATTCTATCCTGCAGGATAGAACTGAATAGAGAAAGGACTTCACGGCCTCAGGATCAATTGGGTAGGCTTCGGATAACATAGAAAATCTCTTTGTGGAAACCAAGATTCCGAACTCTGACGGAACCTAATGTTTATCAATGCTGAAGTGGATCAGTGGAGCAATAATTGTGTCGGAATTAATCGAAATGATCAAGTTTTCACGTTGATGAAAACAGGAAATTCCCAGTGATTGAGAATTGCTGGTATGATGCCCTGAGAAGCACAAATATCGGTGATTAATATTGGATCATGGAGGTTGGAAAATGATTGGCAGGAATCTTTGTTTTTGAACAGTCCGCTACATTCTTTATAAAGTTGGACAAGGGGCACTATTGAGAACTTGCCAGTATGGTATATTCCTTTTGCATGGCTTCCAAAACTGGAGCAAGTTCCTTCAGCTTCTTGATGAATTCTTTACCAAAACGAATCAGTTTTTCGTTGCTGGAGGTATTGATCAGCTTTTCAACTGATTGAATGTTTCCTTTTAACTTCGGAATAAATAGGTCAATGCTGTTCACAATCAGCTGTGCCCCTAATTTTTTATTGATACCGTTGGTAATCCAATCGTCCATCCTTCTCATATCTGCCAATTTGTTTGTGTGAAAACTCCACTCCCGGCATTGGGCGGTCATCAAAGAGGCATGATAGGCGTCGATGATATTTAAAAAATAGGTCAGTAAATCCGAGATCGAGGTGGTAGAATAGGATTCAGGGTTAAGGAGGGTTTGAGGAAGATCGCTGAATTCAGTGCTGCATTGGACAAAATAGTCGAAAAATTTGTCCATGTCATCCGCTCTTGCCTGCAGACTCAAAAACAGTATCAAACAAAAAATTACTGCGATGCACCGTCTCATTGAATCCCTTTTGAAGGATGGATTTGGATATTTTCGATCAACTGACTTTATAGACTGATTTTGATAAACAGTTGCAAGAGATTTTTTAAGTATTGTGTCTAATTTTGTAACATTGTGCGGTTTTGCTCGCAGCTTCCCTTTCTTTTCACTGCAGGCCATTGTCGAGCTCAGGGAGCGCTGATCTGCAGCATCCCCTCCGGATAGATATTGACAGCTCTTCAGGTTTCTTGATATTTACTTCGCAAATTAAAATTTCCGTGCACTGTTTCAGAAGAAATGCTTTTGTATCAAAATGATTTCAAAAAGGCAGCAATCATGAGTATTCCACAAAAGATCGCCTTGACTCTCCCCCATCCTGAAGGTTTGGCGGGGACCTTATCCCGAGCCGTATGGGCAGAAGAACGTGGTTTTGACGATGTCTGGTTTGCAGACGTGTCTGGCGCAGATGCCTTGACAACAGCAGCCGTAGTGGCGGAACGGACAGAAAGGGTGCGGATCGGAACGGCGATCATCCCGGTTTTTACGAGAACACCCGGCGTTTTTGCGGCGACTACCTATGTGCTCAATAAAATTTCTCAAGGCCGCTTTGTCCTTGGCTTGGGCTCTTCCAGCCACACCATGATGGAAAACTGGCACGGGTTGGCTTATGAAAAACCTCTCACTCGTGTCAAGGAAACCGCAACTTTGGTGAGGAGCATGCTGAATGGAGAGAAGTCCGATTTCAATGGCTTGAGCATCAGCAGTAGAGGATATCGGCAAGATCCCGTAGAACCTGGTTCTCAACCGATCTTCCTGGCAGGACTCCGGCCCAGGATGCTCGAAATGGCGGCTGAATTCGGCGATGGGGTCATATTAAACCTGTTTCCGAAGGATGCTTTGCCGAAGATGATGGCGCATATTGCCATCGGAGCAGAGCGAGCAGGAAAAACGAATGCTGAACGCGAAATTGTGTGTCGTCACCAGGTGATTGTGACAGAAGACAAAGATTCCGCCCGAGACCTTTTTCGAAAAGGATTTGCACCCTATTATGCCACTCCGGTTTACAATAAATTTTTAGCATGGGCCGGTTATCAGCATGCCGCGGACAGCATTGCCGAAGGCTGGAAACAAAGAGATCGGGCTAAAACCGGATCGGCACTCAGCGATGAATTGATCGACCAAATTGCCATCATCGGTTCTAAAGAAGAGTGTCAGGAAAGGATCAGGGCATACGCTGAAGAAGGGATTCATACCCACATAATCTCCTGTATTTCTCCGGGTGAGACTGAGCAGACTCAGGAAGCGTTTGCCCCTGATAATTTTTCTTTCTGATTTGACCTCCCTCTCCAATAGATAAAGGTTCTCGTCTGGTTTCAATCTTCAATTCAACGCTGCTGAAAAATTCCCTTGTCCCGGATTTGACTCCCGGCAGATTTTAAGTGTCCTTACGGATCAGAGTGAGGGCATGTTTGCTCAATGCTTCCAAGGTCAATGCACAATGAAAAAGGCATCTATGTTTCAAGTTCTCTCAAACAGCTGGGCATTGCTCCTGGGAATGGGACTGATCATGTTGGGGAATGGCCTTCAGGGTTCCCTTTTAGGAGTTCGTGCTTCGATTGAAGGTTTCGAAACGTCAGTCACGGGATTGATCATGTCCGGATATTTCATTGGTATTGTGATTGGATGCCAGATTGTTCCCAGGATGGTAGCGAAAGTGGGACACATTCGAATTTTTGGTGCCCTGGCCTCACTTGCTTCAACAGCGATTCTCGTGCAGGCGGTATTTATTACCCCCTGGTTGTGGTGGGCGATGCGACTGGTGACAGGGTTTTCCTATGCAGGGATTTATATTGTTGCAGAAAGCTGGCTCAACGAAGCGTCGGAGAACAGAACACGGGGTCAGCTTCTCAGCATTTACATGCTGATTTCCCTGGGAGGAATGGCAGGAGGCCAGCTGCTGCTCAATTTGGCCAATCCTTCCGGTTATGATTTGTTTGTGCTGGTTTCGCTTCTGGTCAGCCTTGCGACCATTCCCATTCTGGTCACGGTTTCCCAGGCTCCCTCCTATGAGGTGCTGGAAAAGGTTGGTGTTGTTCAGCTTTATCGGGTGGCGCCGATTGGAATTTTCGGAATGTTTTTAACAGGCATGGCGATGGGAACAATTTTTGGGATGGGGGCGGTCTTTACGACGAGTATCGGGATGTCGGTGAAAGATGTTTCCTTCTTCATGGGGACGATGATCATTGGAGGGTTCATATTCCAGTATCCCCTGGGATGGATGTCAGATCGTATCGGGCGGCGCTCCGTGATAATCGGGTCATGCCTGGGAGGCGCTGCGATCTCTTTTTTTGCCACAACCCAAACAGAACAGGGAATGCTCTTTTTTGCGATCACTGCGGTGATTGGAGGCATGACCATGCCGTTATATTCACTATGCAGCGTGCAGACCAACGACTACTTGACTCCTGAGCAGATGGTCCCGGCCAGCGGAACGCTGGTGCTGCTGAACGCGAGCGGGGCCGCACTTGGAGCTCCTATTACTGCTGCTGCCATGGAAATGTTTGGACCGGATGCATTTTTTGGAAGCATCGGAGTGATCATGAGCCTGGTTGCACTTTTTTCTTTGTGGCGCATGACTCAGCGTGCGGACATTTCTGCAGAAGATCGCGGAGACTTTGTGGTGATGGCTCCCACTCCCCTCAGTGTGTCCCTCAGCCATAATGTGGAACTGGAAGTGATTGAAGCCGCTGCATCCATGGATTCCGCTTCCATTCAAACAAGCTTTGAGGATTTGTCCAGGGAGTTGGAAAACCCTGTGGAAGAAAGATGATTTGTTCACTCCAGATTGATATGCTGCCGATTCGTTTTTTAGGAAATCGATTTAAAGCGCAAGATTCTTGACATTCAAAAGGGGAGTGATAGGATTCTTTTTAAAGAATATTTCATGTCCTGAAAGGCGAACAATTCAAAAACATCAAAACGAGAAAAACTATGAAAGCAATTCAAGTAAAAGAGCACGGGGGGCCAGAAAAAATGATGCTCGAGGAAGTAGAAATTCCAACAATAGATTCTTCAAAAGTCCTTGTGAAAATGGGGGCTTCAGGTGTCAATTTTATTGATACGTATCAGCGCTCAGGCCTTTATCCTGTCCAATTGCCCCTGACCCTCGGTATGGAGGGTGCCGGTGTTGTGGAGAAAACCGGAAGCGATGTGAAAAACTTTTCTCAGGGAGATCGGGTTGCTTTTACCGGCATACCAGGCGCGTATGCAGAATATATTAGTGCCCCCGCAGATCGTTTGGTCCACATTCCTGATGGAGTTTCTATCAATGAAGGAGCCGCTGCCATGCTGCAGGGGATGACGGCACATTTTCTGACAAGAAGCACCTACCCGCTCAAAAAAGGGGATACCTGCCTGATTCATGCTGCGGCCGGCGGTGTGGGGTTGCTGATGGTTCAAATGGCAAAAATGGCGGGCGCTCACGTAATCGGGACGGTTTCTACCGATGAAAAAGCCGCCCTGGCAAAAGCCGCGGGTGCTGATGATATCATCCTTTATACCCAATCTGATTTTGAGGAGGAAGTCTCCAAACTGACGGATGGCAAGGGGGTCAATGTCGCTTATGATTCTGTAGGAAAAGCAACATTTGATAAAAGTATCAACTGTCTTCAAGCGCGGGGTTATATGGTCCTTTATGGAAATGCCAGCGGCCCGGTGACTGAATTCAATCCCATGACATTGATGCAGAAAGGGTCTTTGTTTCTCACCCGGCCTACATTGTTCAGCCATATCGGAGACCGTGAAAGTCTGGAACAGCGATCCAAAGATGTTTTTCAATGGATCAAGGAAAAAAAGCTTCATCTTCGGCTGGAACACAATTTCCCGCTTTCGGAAGCTCAGGAAGCTCATCAAAGTCTGGAAGGGAGGAAAACTACAGGAAAGGTTCTGCTGATTCCTTAGTGTTCCGGACAGGTCAGTGAATCTGTAAATTTTAAAAGAGGGAGAAAGCCTATGCATTCGAGCTTGTGGAAATATCTGAACATCGTCATGCTGGTGCTGTTTTTACTCAGTGTTTTTGTGCAATACAATGATCCTGACCCTCTTCAGTGGATGGCGGTTTACGGACTGTCGGCACTGGCCTGTCTTTTGTACTCCATCAATCGGCTCCAATGGTGGGTTTCCAGTGGAATCGGAACAATTGCCCTGACGTGGGCGGGCTTTCTTGTTCCTCAGATTTCTGATTCCACCGACGAGATTTCGGTGGGAGCCATTTTTGGAACTGTTGAAATGAAAACTGTTGGCGTGGAACTGTCACGAGAATTGGGGGGATTGATGATTGTCGCTTGTTGGATGGCTTTGATCACAATCCTTGATTTTTATCAAAAGTCCGAGACCCGTTCTTAAAAAGAGGTCACAAAACCAGCTTTCGTAATGAACGTCAGAATACACCTGCTTCTCTCTTGAGAGTTGACTGATCCTGTGCAAAAATCGGGTGAATATTCTGAATTTATTGTTTTGCTTGCTTTGTGAATATCCCCAAAAATGAAAGACGGAAATCTCGCTCAACAATTCTCCTACGCGCTTCTTCCTTTTCCGGAAGGTGCCTGGCAACGGGAACTGCAGCCCTTGATAGAAGAAATCGGGAAAGGAAATTCTCAAAAAGTCTTCGGGCGTCTGAAAAAAAAAATGTGGAAATCCGGAGATCCGCACAGCCATTTGAATGGAAGTACCATCGGAAAGGTTCATCCCACCAATGAAGTGATCGATTTATTGAACAAGCTGGAAAAAAATCCGAGGTCTTCTGTCACTCGCCTGAACCTGATCCGGACTATCTCAAAGTCCAGAAAGGAATATTCAATCCATACATACCGGGACCTCCTGCTGCAGGCCCTTATTCCCCTTTATCTGGGAGACTATTCTGTCTACACCCTGAGGATCGCAGGAGAATCATACCGCACCTACCTGGAAAAACTCTGTGCATTTCAGAAAAAGGCATTGCATTCCACCCGTTTTCCTGAACAGGATGAATACGATCTAAGTCAAATTTCGACAGAGAAAAATCCCAATCCACAATCAAAACAGGAAATTGCAACCGCGGTTGTTCTCAAGATCGCCGAAACGCTGCTGGAGATTTCAAAACCATTTAAGGATCGGACCAAGACGATCCTTCGTCAACCGTTAACGCTCCACGAAATCACAAAATTTGAGCAGGAATTAAAAAAGAGCAAACACGTTGAGAAGAGCACGTTTACTTTTGATGTTATGGCGACTGATCAATCTCAGTCCCGTTTTGACGCATTGGCCAAAGGGGATGATCCCTACGCCTATTACACCATGATGAAGGCTGGAATCATGAGAAAAATCGTGAATGTGATCAATCTGACAAAAACGATTCCCCTGTTTCATCCCGTCGGTTTGAAACTCGCTGAAAAACTGCAGGCAATAGCACCGGATATAGGAATCTCTTATGCCATGGAAGGGCGGATTTATATGGAGGCGCTTAAATCCTATCAGCTGAGAATCAAAAGCGGGGACCGGCAATGTCAAAGCGAGTTTATTCCCACGTTCAACAAAGGGTTTGCTGCCTATCAAAAAGCAATGAGCACGATCCCGAAACGGACAGTCATCGATAGCGATGTGCCGATTTTGGTAGAACTGGCAACGATGAGTGCATTTGCAGATAAAAATCAACGATTGCTGGAACTCGACCAGGAAGCAATCTATGAAATTTTAAAATTGGGAAATCAAGCCATTGATCTCGCAGTTCCCCTTTCTCCCAAGCATGCTTTTCTCCAGCGCAATTTGTATAAGGCACGCTCCAAAGTTGCAATGAGCGGATGAGAAAGCGGGCGCTCCGCTTGCAGAAGAATTAGAATTTCTGCTCTGATGCGATCCTTATCATTGCCGCTAAACTGCGTTCCACATCTTCTTCCGTGGTAGCCCACGAAGAAACGCTGATCCTCATTCCCGGCTGATTTTGCCATACGGTGGGACCGCACCAGCAGGTTCCTTCCTGCTGGATTCCTGCAATCACTCGACAGTTAGCTTCTTCATCACCAAATGAAACTATAACCTGATTGAGCACGACTTCGTTTAAAATTCGGTGACCTGCTTCTTTGAGTCCTTCTGCAAAACGGGAGGCATGGCAGCAGGTGCGTTCAATCATATCTGCAAGTCCGGAACGGCCAAGAAATCGCAGGACCGCCCAAATTTCAACACCCCGGGCCCGTCTTGAAGATTCCGGGGTGAATTCAAATGGTTCCCGTTCCTCACCTTGCGGCAGATAAGCAGCACTCAAGGTCATTGCTTCTCTCAGTGCGTCGGGGTGGCGGACGAAAGCCAGCCCGCTGTCATAAGGAACGTTGAGCCATTTGTGAGCATCCGTTGCCCAGGAATCGGCATGGGTCAATCCTTCTGCGAGAAATGCCCGCTTTGGTGCTGCAGCGGCCCAAAGTCCGAAAGCGCCATCAACGTGAACCCAGGCATCGCCTGCCCGGGCAATTCGGCAAATTTCTTCAGCTGGATCAAACGCACCCGTGTTGACATTTCCTGCCTGCAGGCAGACAATCACCGGTCCGGAGATAGAAGACATCTCTTTTGACAATGCGTCTGCCCTCATGCGGCCCTGATCATCGACAGGAATCATAATCACCCTTTCCCTCCCCAAACCCAGCATTCCGAGAGCTTTGAGCAAAGTGGGGTGAACTTCTGCACCGACAACAATGGAAATGAGCGGAGCATTGAACAATCCTTGTGCGTTCACATCCCAGCCCGCTTTTTTCAGTACGCTCTGACGAGCAGCGGCCAGACAAGTGAAATTCGCCATGGTCGCTCCCGTCACAAAACCACCGCAGCATTCGGGAGGCAGGGCTAAAACATCGATGAGATACTTGAGGGCAATTTCTTCAATGACTGCCGCCGCTGTTGAACTGAGCCTGCTGAATGCATTTTGATCCCAGGCTGCCGCCAACCAGTTGGCTGCCAGAGAAACCGGATAGACCCCTCCTGTCACCAGCCCAAAATAGCGCCCGCCGGCATTGCCCACTGTCGCCGGGGAAGCAAACGTGTGCAATAAATTGAGCACTTCTGCGGGATCGCTTGAATCCTCAGAGAGTGGCAAATCCAGCTTTTTCAAAAGTTCAAGGGTTTCAGGCGCAGGCATGACTCTTCGATCTTTCAAATCTTCCAGATAATTCTCAGCATACACCGAGGCCTGTTTCAATAAATTCATGCTGTTAAACTCCCATCGATCGTCCGATAATTTCTTTCATGATTTCATTGCTCCCCGCAAAAACCGGATTGATTCGTGCATCTGCAAAGGCTCGGGTGATAGGATATTCAAGCATGTACCCGTAGCCTCCATGGAGCTGGGTCCCCTGATAAGTTACCCGCACCAGAAGATCAGAACACCACCATTTGGCCATCGCAGCTGTTTCTGAAGTTAAGTTCCCATTCCGGTGATCTTGAATACACTGGTCCACAAAAACGCGGCCAATGGAGATTTCGGTCTTCATTTCCGCCAATTTGAATCTGGAATTCTGAAAAGATCCGATTGCTTTGCCAAAGGCTGTTCTTTTTTTGCAGTAGTCCAGAGTCCAGTCCAATGCACTTTCCGCTGTGGCAACACAGCCCACCGCAACAATCAAACGTTCCTCGGCAAGATTGCGACGTAAATACTCAAATCCCTGCCCTTCCTCACCAAGCAGGTTTTCCACTGGCACCTTGACATCGGAGAAAAAAAGTTCCGCAGTATCCTGAGCTTTCATTCCCATTTTTTTCAGATTTCTACCACGTTCAAATCCTTCCATCCCGCGTTCCACCATCACCAGGCTCATCCCCCTGTGCTTTTGAGAGGGTTCAGTCTTGGCGACGACAATCACTAAATCGCTGTGAATCCCATTGGTAATAAAAGTTTTAGCTCCATTTACCAGATAGTGGTCTCCATGCCGGATTGCGCTTGTCTGGACCGCTGCCAGATCGCTCCCGGTGGAGGGTTCGGTCATAGCGATCGCTCCGATTGACTCGCCGGAAATCAGCTTTGGCAGCCAGCGCTGTTTCTGCTCTTGATTGGCATAGCGCATGATGTAGGGAGCGAAGATATTGTTTTGCAGAACAAATCCCACCCCGGAAGCAGCCGCACGTCCCAATTCCTCGGCAACGATTACAGAAAACAAAAAATCATCCGCTCCGCTGCCTCCATATTCCTCGGGGGCGTTGGGCAGCAAATATCCCTGTCTGCCTGCTTTCTCCCAAAGATCTCTTGGAACAATTCCGTCTTCTTCCCATTGCTGATGGTAGGGAACAATTTCCTTTTGTACAAACGCGCGGAACGAATCCTGAAAAATTCGATGTTCCTCTGAAAACAAATCTCTTTTCATATAATGTTTCTCAGACACAATTCAATCATTGACTGAAGTCCAGTTTTACCACGGCAAAGCCCTTATCGTTCGTGCGAACAAAGCTCATTTGCTGATGCTCATCGATCATTTTTCGCGCTTTTGGTGAAGTTTCAAAAACGATTTTAACCTGACCCTGAATGGGACTGAATTTCCAGTTGCTGTCAGCGGAGGGATTTATTTTTTTCTGGTTCAAAAAAAAATTAGCGAGAATGTCACGATTTTTATCGGGGGCGTCGATCACGATTGTCGAACCGTCCATAGCCGGGAAATGGCCGCCGCCGCCTGCCCGGTAATTGTTGGTTGCCACCAGGAATTTTCGATTCAAATCGATTGCCTGTCCCTGGAAATGCAAATTCTTGATTCGCCGTGCACCCGGTTTATGCAATCCTCCTTGCGGGCTGAATTTGGAAGGTTGGGTGATGTCGATTTCATAGCTGACCCCGTCGATTACATCAAAATTGTAGGAAGGAAAATTGGGGTTGATGAGTTTTTGCTCCTTTGAATCGCCTGGATCAATTTGATTGAAAATTCCGGCAGACCGCTCCAGCCATTCTCGAACCTGGGAGCCTGTCAACAGGACAACCTTGAGATCATTGGGATAAATATAGAGATCCGCGACGTTTTTTAGAGCAATTGTTCCTGCCGGAATGTCCGTGAAATTATCGGGTCCCCCGCGTCCTCCTGCTTTAAAAGGGGCTGCGGCAGAAAGAATGGGGTAACGCTCCAGTTCAGTACCCTGGACGATTTGCTCCACATACCATTTTTGAGCAATATTTACGAGTTGGACAGAAGGATCGTCTTGAACCAGAGCGAAAAAGCTGTTGATTCGGGCAACCACTTCTCCCACCTTTCGTCGGACATAAGCAAGCGTGGCATCATGTTCAGTTTTAACGGCTGCAACAATGGCGGGGTGTGCATCGACGAGGGGAATCTCTTTGCTCCCTTCACGTTTATAAACAGGACGGTTCTCGGATTGAGAATCCACCACATACCAGCGATTTTTGTGCCGTTTGAGAACCAGGTCAATCAAACCCAAATGAGAGCCCCAAAACCCGGGCATGACTGCAGGAATTCCGAAAACAGTCCCCCGCTCATTATCAACTCCGCGGACATTGACAAAACTGTTTCCGGGAAAAGTAAGGTGAGAATGCCCAAAAAGGATTGCACTGATACCTTCGACTTTGGAGAGATAATAGGAGGCGTTTTCATCCATCCCCCGGGCCGGCTTTTCACTGAGTCCTGAATGAGAAAGCGCGATGATCAGATCCGCCCCTTTGGCCTGCATCTCCGGGATAAATTTTCTGGCGCTTTCTACAATGTCTTTCGCGATTACTTTTCCTTTCAAGTGCCGGTGATCCCAGACCATGATCTGAGGAGGAAGAAAACCAATTACCCCGACACGAAGAATATGGTTTGCTCCTGCTTCATCAATGAATGAACGGTTTAATATCACATAGGGTTGAAAATAGGGATGATCATTGTCAGGATCCTTGTCGCCGTCATCCATGTAAACATTGGAAACCACGTAAGGGAAATTGGCGCCATGCAAGGCTTTCATTAAAAATTCGATTCCATAATTGAATTCGTGATTTCCTACGTTTCCTGCATCATAACTTAATAAATTCATTGCCTTGTGGACAGGATGGACTTCCCCGAAACGCAGTATGCGGCCCTTTGCCATATAGTCGCCCATCGGGTTCCCCTGAATCAAATCCCCATTGTCAAACAAAAGAACATTGTCTGCTTCAGAACGGGCAATTTTTATCAGAGACGCTGTTTTCGCCAGGCCAAAAGTGTGACTTTCCTTGTCCTGGTAATAGTCATAATTCATTACATGGACATGAATGTCAGAGGTCTCCATCAATCGTAAATTGATGGTTTGTGCCATGATCAAACTCACTGAAACCAGCAGGCCGGCCAATGTGGCGAGCCCTTTCTGAAACAGGCGTGTCATGTTCAACTCCATGGTTGAATGTCCAAAAAGAATGATGCATTTGAAAATCAGATCATTTTGTAAAAGCAAAATTTAAAAGCCTCCGCTTCCGGGTGCCACTCTCTCAAAAAAAGATAGACTGTGTAAAGGAAAAAATTTTCAGGTTTCCACAGTAAAATTCGTTGCATCTCATTTGAAAATAGTGCTAGTCTCTGGGCTCGAAAACATGATGTTCCTTTCTCAAGAACCGCATAGGAGTCTACATGTCCAACATAACCATGCTGGCAGTCGAAGATTTAAAAAAAGGCAAATTGGGGCCTTTTGTCAACAAGTGTCTGAAATACCGCGCACCGGATCCTGCATTTCATGCGATTCAGGGACACAATCAAGAGCTTTCAAAAGCCCTTTATATTGCCTGGGGAACGGTCTTCAATTCCGGAAAAGTTGATCATCAACTCAAAGAAGTGATCCGTGTGCAGCTCTCACGGATGGCGAACTGCAATTATTGAGGAAACGTGCGTTCTGCTTCGGCGAAGCAGATGGGATTGACAGAAGAACGTATCGATGAGGGGATTGACAACTACCGGAACAGTGATCAATTCACAGAAGCGGAGAAAATTGCACTTCGTTACAGTGAACTGATGGGAACCGATCCCGGGAAAATTGATGAGCGTTTCTATGAAGACCTGAAATCCTTCTTTAATGAAGAAGAGATTATTGAACTGGGTACGTTCATCGGGTTTAATGTCGGTTACCACACATTTTTTGGAACCCTTGATTTCTATCCCATGTTTTCTCCTGAGGGAGAACTTGTCGACCAGGAAGAGTCACGGCGCCTTTACGGGCCTCGGCCGATTTCTTTGTTGAAACAGTCGAAGTCTGAATGTCAATCAGGGCATCAGGAATCGCATGCAGCTCAAACCACCCCGTCGAAACCTGCCGAGAACGAAGACAATGCCAAAACTCCTTTGGATTATTCAATTCCGAAAAATGGAAAGCTGATGCTTCAACCGCTGTCTCAAGATGAAATCAGTGATCAGGAACTTCAAAAAATGCTGGAACAGTCGGAAGAGTCGCAGGTACCGGATTCTCTCTTTGTTTTGATTTTGGGACGTGTTCCAAGTTATGCTAAAGCTCTTTTTGGAGCAATGCGTGAAGCCCATCTCAAAGGAAACGTTGATCATCAGCTTAAAGAAATCATCCGTATCCAGCTGGCCCGTCGAGCAGGGGATCCCTATTTTGCTAATCTTCGTTCTCAGATTGCTATCCAGGGTGGATTGACGGAAGCACGCATCGAAGCAGGTTGCGGCGATTTTGAAAATGACCTTCAATTCACCCCTGCAGAAAAATGGGCTCTTCGTTACGGTTTTCTGATGTACCGTGATCCCGAAAAGTTGAATAAGGCTTTCTATGATGAAGGCAAATCATTTTACACAGAAGCACAAATTATGGAGATCGGCGGAATGATCGCAATTCACTACGGCATGCAGGTTTTTATGCAGACTCTGAATGCCGCCCCGCTTCATCTATCCAATTCGAATTGACCCCTGTTCCCTCTTGGGCATCAAATAGAGGTCGTACTCTATGTTGATGCCTTCCCCTGATGGATGTTTTTAATAACAAAAACACATTTTAACCGAAAAAAAGAGCCGAAACTCGGGATAGGAAGCTTCCAATGATCAAAAACAGAATTGAATAACTTTCGGACGGGTGTGTTCATTTCAGGAAGCGATTTCTTTACCAGCCTCTGCAGCAAGTTCGATGGAACGAACTCTTTTTTGATGGTCATAAATAGCACAGACCAGCATCAGTTCATTGGCCCCGGTCTGCTCAATGAACCGGGCCATCCCTTCCTTGACAGTGTCAAAAGAACCCACCGCGGAACAACTGTTGATTTGTGATATCAAGGCGTGATCCTGACCGCTCATTGATTCTCCAAAATTTTTAATCGGAGGAGGCAGTTGAATGGGAAAACCATGCCGAAGACTGAGAAATGCCTGCAATGCGGAGGATCTCAGGTATTGTGCTTCGTCATCAGTCTCAGCTGCACAAATATTGTAGCCAAGCATGACGTAGGGTTCTTTCTGCTGTTCTGAAGGTTCAAAACGTTCACGGTAGATAGAAATCGCCTGCATCATGTGTGCTGGAGCAAAGTGGGAAGCGAAAGCAAACGGCAAACCGAGAATTGCTGCCAGCTGGGCTCCAAAAAGGCTGGATCCCAGGATCCACAAAGGAACATTCGTTCCGGCGCCAGGGACGGCAACGACCCGCTGGCCTGATTCCTCCTTTTTGAGATACTGCTGGAGTTCCACAACATCTCTTGGAAAATCATCAGAGCTCCCGCTCAAGGTTCTTCGCAAAGCCTGAGAGGTTATTTGATCGGTACCCGGTGCGCGCCCCAGGCCCAGGTCGATTCGGCCAGGGTAAAGCGAAGCGAGTGTGCCGAATTGTTCGGCAATCACCAGGGGGGAGTGATTTGGCAGCATGATACCTCCCGCCCCGACCCGGATGGAGGAGGTACCGCCCGCTATATATCCGATCACCACGGAAGTTGCGGCACTGGCAATCCCCTTCATGTTGTGATGTTCTGCCACCCAGTATCTTTCATACCCCCATTGTTCAGCATGCTTTGCCAAATCCAGTGAATTGTGCAGGGCATCGGCCGGAGTGCTTCCCTGGGTGATCGGGGAGAGATCAAGAATAGAAAATTTTGTCATATTGATTTCTGGCTGAATTAAAAATTTGCTTACCTTCTACAAGGTTTATTTTAGAAAGCTTCCCTTTGTCGGGAAATTCTGCCTGGAGTCAGGTTGGCACAGAATTCGATTTCGGGGAGACTGACTTTTTGCAGTTAAAAAATGGAGCGTTGTTTTAAATTTTTTAAACAGGTTGCTATACATGTTCTGGTTTTTTTATACTATGATCCGTGGGTTGCGGAGTAATGGTCATGACCTTGACTCCCCTGGGCGTTTCAAAACGGTGCCACACATTTTGGGGAACAACGAGCAACTCGCCCTCTCTCAAGATATTGGAGACTTCATTCCCGTTGGAAAGAAGAATCAGGGTGGTTTCTCCTTCAAGATTGAAAACGATTTCATCTCCATTTGAATGCCGTTCCCATTCACTATTGCCAGCATAGTGTCCGATAAAAATGCCGCCGTCCCGGAATTCGGAAAGGATTGCAAAAGCATCCTTTGCTTCTTCAACAGTTGTTTCCGGCGTCCGGTTTTCTAAAAAACAGAGGGTCTCGAATGCTTTTTTTATTGAAACAGGTATTGCTTTTGGCATCATTGCTTTTTTTGATATTTAATCATAATATCCGGCTCGCACGCAGGCACCAATGAAGTTGCACAAGAGTCGTTCCGCATGGATCATTGTGATCTGTCCAAGATCATGCGACGGTGCAATTTCAACGAGATCCATTCCCAGTACTCTTCCTTTTTTTATTAAGCCATGTACAAGTTTTCTGATTTGAATCCAGGAAAGGCCGCCTGGAGTTTGAGCCATTACGGCAGGCATAATAGCCGGATCCAGTCCATCCGCATCAATTGTCAGATAGTAGGGGCCGCCATCAGGGATTTGGTCGATTACTGCATCGATTCCGGCATCATGCATTTCATAGGCGTCTATGATTGTTGCGCCATAGGCGATTGCATCTTCAACCTCCTGCGTCGTTGCACTCCCAATGCCTCTCATCCCGATCTGAATGATATCGCCGATCCACGGCAGTTCGGACGCTCTTCTGATTGGACTGGAATAACCCTCGGTCTCCCCGTTGATTTCATGGCGCCAATCCAGGTGTGCATCGATGTGCACCAGCGTTACTTTTCTTTCAAAAATTTGAAGAGCCCGCATCACAGGAATCGGCACTCCATGATCACCTCCCAGGGTAATCAGGGTCGTATTCTGAGAAAAAATTTTGCGGGCGGCTTGTTCGGCCCGGAGGTAATGTTGTCCATGATCTGCAGCATCGGCTGTTACATTTCCGCAGTCTACGACTTTGATGTTCCGCCCGGCAAGGAGTGGCCCCCGAAGATCCCAATCATAGTGATTCCGTGAATAATAAATGTCTGCTTTGTTCGAAAATTGACGGAGGGCATCCGGTGCTCGGCTTTGATCATTTGCCATTGAAGAAGCATCGTATGGCATCCCAAAAGGAATTCCCAGAATTGCAATATCTGCTTCAAAGTTTTCGAGGTCTTGCATCAGAGGAAAGTCTAAAAAGGTATGGGGTGAATAATTGGGTGCTTCGATCAGTTTAGAGTCCATGAATGTTCCAGTCACTTTGCAGTTCACCTGCACTGAAGATACGGATCGCCTGCGCTTTTAAAGATAGGAATCGTGTCCAACATGTCGGCATTGATGTCTGGAAAAGTGCAGATCATTCGATCATTTCATATTCGATCGAAACTTCCAACTGCCGACAAACTTCTTGTGCGGCACGAAAGAATTCCTTAACCAGGTCGGTTGGATCATGTTTCAAAAAAACAATAATTTTTATTGGTTTTCCTTTGGCGTCCGGATAAGAGTTATAGATTTCCTCACTTTCTATATACTTCAGATATTCATTTACTTTTTCCTGCAGCATCATCAGGTGGGCATTTTTTTCATCCCAGGCGAGATGATCAGAAATGGACAAAATCACGCTTCCGTCATCGCTGTCCGTGCTGATGAAATCGATGTTGTTTCTTTGTTCAATCGTCATAGTGTTCTATTTCTGCTGCTTGCATTGAAACTTTCTTCGTCCGGGCAGCAAGCCATTGTTCTCCGACTTCCTTAAACCCGAATTTCTCGTGAAATTGGCGAGAGGGTTCATTGGGAGGGATCGTGTTGTACTCGCATGTGAGCAGAGAAATCCTGTTTGAACGGGCGTATTCAAAAATATTCTGGTACAACATCGTACCAATCTTTAAGCCTGAGAATTTGGCATCAACAACAATCCTGTCTATATAAAGAAAATTGGCATATCGTGCAGAAAACCACTGATAATTATCACTTCGATAAGAACAGTTCTCTCTCATTGCCAGCAAAAAGGCGGTAATATTCCCTGCAATCTCTGCCACCTTGTGATAGTCAGAAAGGCGGTTGAGATCGTGCAGTTGACCGATGTTCATCGGGCTGGTGTGCCGAACTTCTGCGTCATTGATATCAACAATTTTTTGGAAATCAAATTCACATGCTTCACGAATCAAAATTTTTTCATCCCGAAATCTCATTTGGAAAAATCCGTGTCAAGAGTATGGAAATATTCATTTTGTCCACAATACCGCATTCGCTTTTTTAACTTCGGAGAAGATCGTCAGAGGGAATTTGATCACTTCAATGCGTTCTTGAGAAAAGCCTGCAGGAGCACTATTTCTTCGTGAGCCAGTTTTTGACCGGCATAAGCAATTCCGTAAGCGCTAAAGAAAAGAAGCAAAGAGACTGGAATTGCCCAAAAACCGTAAGAATATTGATCGATCATCCATTGAGAAATGCCAAACATCGCGCCAATCACGCCAATAAACAAATTCAAGGCATAAAAACTGGCAAACATGGTCCAAACCGCAGACTTTGGACCAAAAATACCTTTTATCAATGAACCTTCGGGCTGCTCTTTGATTTCAAGACTCAGTTCTGGAGACCAGTAGTGCTGTTGTTCTTCTGCAATATTCAGCAAAATAAAATCGGTCAGAAGCTTCCCGGTGATGGATTTTTGTGTTTTCCCTAATTCGTTATGGATCCGAGTCCTCACTTCTTCCGGGCTCAGGGAAACCGACATCTGGAAACGTGGGCGAATCTGTAGTTTTGCCATTGCTTTTGTTTTTCTTTTGAACTGAATCGTTGTTTTTCGCGTGCTGTCCATCAGCACCAGGTTGACTCGTTGCTCCCCGGGCAATTGAGTTCAACGCTCCTGGCAGGTGAATCGCCCCATTCCTGAGTTTTCACACGAGAAGCCTTATTCTTCAACTTATCCTGCCGGGCGGAAAAATTCTTAAAGAACGGCCTGTGCGATGCAAGCAGAATACAGGAATGGAGCATATTAACCTTGTAAGATTCAAGATATTTGAGAATAATTCTCTGATTGTACATGAAAGTACAATTTTTATGAAAATTCTGGTCATCCTCTGAAATTTCAAAAAAATGACAGAATCTTTTTCACACCCTCTTTTCATTCAGTCAGAAGCAGAGCTCCATTCGGTCAAATCGATTTTGGAAAGCACCGAAGAAGAATTTTGCTTTTCGATAAATTTTGATCCCCAGTTCATTTCCGCGATCTGCTATCTTGGTCTTTTCCCGATGGCCGCGGAAGTGGGCGGCTATATAATACTCCTGATCAAGCTTCATGAGGAACGCTGCATTCTTGATTTTGAAAACCTGCATATTCCCCGCAATGTGAAAAAACGTTCAGGCCGCTACAGCTTCAGTGTGGATCACGCTTTTGAGGAATGTATTTCCGCTATCAATGAACAACACCCAAACAGCTGGATTTTTCCGCCTTTGGCAAAAGCTTTCATTCAAATGTTCTATACGAAGGAATTTTCAACCCGGCTGCATTCCTTTGAACTCTGGGAGGGAGATGAATTGGTTGCTGGAGAAGTGGGATTTGTCGTGGGAGCCGCCTATGCCAGTTTGAGTGGGTTTTTCCGTAAAAGTTCCACGGGCACCATCCAGTTGTGTGCCACTGCGAAAATGCTGGAGCAATGCGGGTTCGCCTATTGGGATTTGGGTATGGAAATTCCCTACAAACTTGAGCTGGGTGCGAGATCTCTTGACCGGGAATTATTTCTGACCAGACAACGCGCGATCCGTGATGAGAAACGTCGGTTGCTTTGCCAGCGAGTCAATGCCGGAGAAATCATCAGAACTGCTTAGCTAGTAAGATCCGTTTCGTACTTCATAATGGGTTGCTTTTCCTAATGTACTTTTTCCTTCTGAAACCCATTCTCTCACCCAGGAAACCATCTGAGGAAGGGAAATTAGAGGATAGCCGAAAAGACGAACTGCCTGGGACGTATTGGTGATCCAGGCGGTTTCCGCTTCTTCTCCTCGAAATTGTACATCCTTATCCAATTGTTTCCCAAACTCAGTTGCCAATGCCCTGATACTGATGATTTCAGGACCGCTTATGTTGAGTGGGGAAGTGGGGGTCGTGCAGTGCAGGAGTGAACGAAGAATCTGTGCATTGGCATCACCCTGCCAGATGACGTTGACATGCCCCATCTTCAGGTCAATGGGTTCCTCGTTCAGTACTTTCTTGGCCACATCGTGCAAAACCCCGTATCGCATGTCGATGGCATAGTTCAGACGAATCAATCGACCCGGAGTATTCGATACTCCGGAAAAATATTGAAAAATTTGTTCTCTCCCCACACAGGACATCGCATAATCTCCCGGCGGAGGTTCTGCGGGCTGATCTTCCGTGGCTCCCTGGTGCAAAACGTTGACATAAGGGTAAACACAACCGGAGGAAAGCGCTACAATTCTACTTTTTGAAAAATTCTCTCCAACGATTGCAGGAACATAGGCATTCATGGCCCATGTCAACCCGGCCGCTCCAGCAGTCCCAAATTTTCTGCCTGCCATGTAAACGATATTTTTAATTTGAGGCAGTTTGGCAACCGATTCCCTGTCCAGCAAATCGCAGGTCAATGTTTCAACACCCCAGTCTTCCAGTTTATGCCGGACATTGGGGTCGGAGAAACGGGCAACTCCAATCACATTTTTGGCAGGAGCTGCTCTTTTCGCCAATCGGGCAAGAGTCGGACCCATTTTTCCTCCGACTCCCAGAACCATAATATCCCCCGGCAATTTCTCCAAATCGCGGATGAGGGCATCAGAAGGACGTGTCATGAATTCTTCCAACGCCTCTTCATCTTTGAAACTATTCGGTAAATTTTCGAAACTGTCAGGGGATTCCATGGGATTTATTTTTTCATTTTTATATTACGATCCAACATGTCGTTGGTGTAGACGGTTTTGATGTCAAAAGGCTCTTTCAGCTTAAAATAGGTTTCGATCAATTTGTAGTCATCATCCATCCTTCCTGGATCAAAATAGCCCAGGGCAACGCCGGTGGAGTATTCGTCTGTCATCAGTTCAGTGACCAAGCCCCAGTTCTGTTTTTCGTTGTCAAATTTCAGTCCGGTGTTCGCACTGACCAATGCCTGGATGCAGGGGTCCGGTGTGAGCACGCAGGTGTGAAAAGCTTTTTGGTTCACCCGGACAAAGGCTTTGATCACATCGGGATTTTTTTTAAGGTAGCTCCCGTTGACAATGATTGAATTTCCATAAGGGTTGACTCCGTATTCTTTCCAGGGGAAGAATCCCATATTGTCTCCGAGCTTGGCCTGAAAAATATGGTGGATGTTATAAAAACTCGTTGTGATGTCGATGTCTCTGCTGATCAAGGCAGGCAGTTTGGCGTTGGGTTGAATGTTTACCCAGGTCACAGACTTGGGATCCATACCGACAGACTTCGCCAGGGCCGGCCACATTTGCCGGGCCGCATCCCAGGAAGGATTGCCGATTTTTTTGCCGGCCATGTCTTTGAGATCCTTAATTCCTGAATCCTTCAACCAGTACATCCCATAAGGAGAATTGGCATAAATATTCATTACTGCCACGAGGTCGGCACCTTTTCCTCTCGCGACCAAAGCCGTCCCCAGGTCCGCCAGTCCTACTTGAGTTTTGCCAATCCCGGTTCTTTGAGCTGACATACCGGATCCTTTGCCCTGCTGAATATCCAATTCAATCCCTGCTTCTGCATACCAGCCTTCTTGAAGGGCATAGTAATAAGGGGCGTGATCGCCGCCGGCGATCCAGTTTAAAATGAAATCGATCTTTTCAGCAGCTCTGGCCGAATTGCTTCCAAAGGTCACTGAAAAAACAAAAACTGCCGCTATCACTATTCTTAAGTACCGCATGAATTTCTCCTTTTTAAATGTAATTGATTCCGACATTTTCGTCAGCCGGGAATAGAAAACAGAACCAGATAAAAGGCTATCGTCTTTAATATTCCAAGCGAACAAAATTGTCAATTTAGAGTTGCTAAAATCAGTGCTAAAAATTTCAAAACATACTTTCCTTCTGCTTTCAAAATTACGGGCCAATCTAACGGCCTTCCCGATCAGTAAACTGGAAGTTTTTAACGGAACTGGCTGCTTTTAAGGAAGTGCTTCGTACGCCTCTGGGCCGGACGATGAAAAATTTGATGGGGTTTTTATGCTGATTTCCCAAACCAAATCAATGTCGGTTTAAGCCTCTGTTTTCACTTTTCAGATTACAGGAAAATGTTATCGGAGACTGGCAGCCTCCATTCCTCTCATGCCATGACGGCCGTTTCTGAATTTACTGTATAGACTGGAAAAAGATGCTGAAATGACAAATGGCAAAGGCTTGCTATAAATAGCTTTTTATGGCAGTTTTTCGGTGCTTTTGTGTGTTCGCTTTTTTCCATGCCAAGAACTGTTTTTACTTTTTATGGTATTTTAAAAAGACCTGACGGATGAAATGACAAAAGATCAATTGAAGGAACAATTATGTTAGAAAATCAACAATTTATGGATCCGACAATCCAGGAAAAACTGTCGAAAGTTTTTGGGACCCAACAGGCCAACCAGATTGCAGGAGAATTGGAAAGTATTCTGAATTCCTTCAAAGGCTCTTCTGCCGCTGACGAATGGTCGGAAAAAGATATTCTGCTGATTAGCTATGGCGACCAGATTCAATCTTCCGGACGAGCTGACATTCAAACGCTTCATCGCTTTTTGAAACGACATCTCAAAGGGCGAATCAACGGAGTCCATTTGCTCCCTTTTTACCCTTATTCGTCTGACGATGGTTTTTCTGTGATTGACTACTGGCAGGTAGATCCGAAGAAGGGGACATGGCAGGATATACAGCAGTTGGGACTGGATTTTAACCTGATGTTTGACGGAGTAATCAATCATATTTCTGCACAAAGCGATTGGTTTCAGAGGTTCCTTGAAGGAGATCCGAAATACCGGAGTTTTTTTATCGCTAAAGAAGAAGATGCAGATTTGTCAAAGGTAGTGAGACCACGAACCACTCCATTATTGACACCTTTTCACACGAGTGAGGGCTTGAAGCATATCTGGACTACATTCAGTTCCGATCAAATTGATCTGAATTATAGTCATCCTCCGGTTTTTTTGAAAATTGTTGAATTGATGCTGTTCTATATTGAACAGGGGGCACAGCTCATTCGATTGGATGCAATTCCGTTTCTCTGGAAGAAAGAAGGTACGAATTGTATGCATCTTGAAGAAACACATTTGATTGTTCAGATTCTTCGCGCTTTGTTGAACCGGGTTGCACCTGGGGTGAAAATTGTCACAGAAGCCAATGTTCCTCATCATGAAAATATTGAATACTTTGGAGATGGCACCAATGAAGCGCAATTAGTTTATCAATTTCCTTTGGCCCCCCTCCTGGTTCATGCGATAAATTTCGGGTCCTCCCGCCATCTCAATCAATGGGCCGATAGTCTGAAAACTCCCTCAAAGGAGACGGCCTTCTTTAATCTCACTGCATCCCATGATGGAATCGGTGTTCGTCCGGTAGAAAATATTATTTCGGCAGATGAAATGGAGCAATTGTCGGAGCAGGTTCAAAAAAAAGGCGGGCTCATTTCATGGCGTACTGCTCAAGGAAAAGAACGAGTAGCCTACGAATGGAACATTACTTTTTTTGAAGCAATACGAGATCCAGAATTACAAGTCGAAGATGAACTCAACAATGGACGGTTTTTGACTTCTCAAGCCATTGCAATGTCTCTGGCAGGAATTCCCGGAATATATATTCACAATCTGTTCGGGAGTTTGAATTGGAACGAAGGTGTCAAAACCGGGAGTGCTCGCAGCATCAATCGGAAAAAATTTATTGAACAAGAATTGGAAGACCTGCTTCATGACCCGACCAGCAGAGAATCCGGGATATTTGAAGCCTATCTTCATTTATTGGGGGTTCGAACCCGTGAAAAATCGTTTCACCCCAATGGGGCTCAGCGAATAATAGAATGTGGAGATTCCATCTTCGGTTTGCTGCGAACTTCTCCAGATCGTCATGAGCAAATCATTGCTTTGCACAATCTTACAAAATTGCCGCAATCCATACACGCCGATTTGCAGGGTCTTGTGGAATCCAATGCCGGAACAGCGAGAGATTTACTGAGCGGAGAGGAGTATTTAATCAGGCAGGGGGCTTTGTCTCTTGCAATGCCTCCCTTTGCGACAATATGGATAAAAGTGAACCGTGGAACTCTGTGATGCATTCCACAGAGAATTCATCCTTAAACATTTGCAATCCACAGTCGGATTTCAGTATCCAATGCCCTCTTCTGAAACCGGCCCTCTTTATACATCATCCGTATACGGCCTCGCTCAACCCAATTCCGGACCAGCGGTGGCAAAAATGCAATTTGGCTGATCAAACTCAGTGAGTGTTCCCAGATACATCCGTGTGAAAGAACGCTGGGGCACGAAGCCCTGTTCCTTTAGCCAAGTTAAAAAAGTTTGATGACGATCCAGAGCATCGATATAGACCGGTTCTCGAATATCCTTGAGTGCCCGACCTGCTATAAGGATTGCAGTCTTGCTGTCTCGGGCAACAATTGGACCTAGCTGTAGAGCTTGAATTCCCTCACGTGCCATCATAAAGCCCTTGATGGCTGTATCGTTGTCATAGGCTATCAGTGCGTAATTCTGCTGGCGTTCCCAGAGGTGGCGCAAGACAAGAAATCGGTCAGCACCAAAGATTTCCTTGTCAAATGAAGCAATTTCGGGAAGCTCAGATTCGGTGATGAGTTGAGTGGAAATTTCCCTGGATTGAAGGATGCCGGGTCCCCCTCTCTCTGGAGGGCTTTTTCTCATTAAACGGTGAAAGCCATAGAGTGATTGAAATCCCAATTTTGTATAAACCGGCCGACCGGCCTCGGTTGCGTCCAAAAGAGGAATCATATTGCGGTGCTTTAGGGACTCAATGCAGATTTGCAGCAACCGGGTCGCCAGTCCCTGCTTTTGAAAGTCCCTGGTGACCAGAACCATACTGATCCATCCGACTCGATTCCCGTGGGGGAGAGTCAGTGCTGTGGCAACCAGCCTTTTTTCTTGTGTTTCAAATCCAAAACCTTCTCCATGAGTCAGCATCATTTGCCAGTCGCGGGCCGTCTGATTCCAGTTGGCTTCCTGTGAAAGCAGCAATGCTTTTGAAACATCTGCCAAAATCAACCGTCTCTCAGTCAGACTGTTGATAGAAATTTTTTGATCCATCGTTATTTGTTTCTTTTTGACAATACTGATTTTTTAGTGAACGTAAAATTTATATTTCCGGACAGTTGGGGATGTTTGGAAGTTTCTTTAGAATTTTGGTGAGCAAATCCAGTTGTTTCCTGTTAATTTTGCATCTGATTAGAATTTCTTTTCATTTATGGATGGATTCCGTGCTTTTTTAATACCGAAAATTCAAAAGCCTTTCTTTTCGCAACAATTTGGGAAATCAGGCCGGGTGATTTCTCAATCAGTTTTTTTGTTTCTGCTAATTTGTAAGATAATAACCCGCTCATTTTTTCAGGAAATAATTGCCATTCTCCAACATTATTGCTTTTATACATGGAGTTTTGACTATTGACCAAACTCCAATAAGATTCACCTGTGGTTTCATAAAGTGCATATATTTTTAACCTGAAATTGTTACCTGGATTTGCAGCAATGTTTGTATCTAATCCCATAAAAAAAAGGCCGGAAAATCCAAGTATATCGTCTATATAAATTTTTAATTCTCCAGATGACTGCCAAATATTGAGGATGTATACCTTCTTCAACTTAACAGAGTAACTATCTACTATTAATTCCTCGGGATGCTCTATGACATACTCAAACTCTGCAATTTCTTTTAGTTTCCTCCTCGCTCTAATGGTAAATAAATCTAAGAAAAATCTTTGATTTTTCCTCTTTACTTTGAAATTCTCAACATTCAACATTCAACATTCAACATTCAAGGATTAAAATATCGAAAAATTAATTTTGTTGATTTTTAGATTGATTTTTTAACTATTACACTTTCGGAAATTAATTGCTAGCTATATTCATGGTGTCTCCTCTCTCTGGCCGCCAGTGAAATTAACAAAAATTAGCAAATACAGCAGATATTCAGTTTTGCACCCAATTTTGGTCTGGATTGAAAAATTCAGCCTTTCCGAAATGTGTTTTTGATACCTCTGAATAAAAGAACATCAAAATTCTCGAAACCATCGTTGTTTTCTTTGATCTCCAGGTTGAATGTAGATTTCAAGAACATTTTGATTAAAAAAAATTGCTTGGAAGTTTATAATTCTAAGAATTTTTATTTGCTGTGAAATCTGAATCTTTATTTTTAAAAATGAAGAAGAAAGGCAGGTTATTTAGGGACGATTCACTTGAAAAGACAGTTGCCTGGATAAGGTCTTTTGATGACTAGAATTCGGCTGATTTTAACCCGAAATGACAACAAGTGTGACAGACAGAACGAAATACGGTCGGCCTGTTCCGAGAGGTATCTTGAGGCTGTTATATTATCAGTCAGGTTACGGGGGAATGGTGCGAGAGGGGGGACTCGAACCCCCACACCTTACGGCACCAGATCCTAAATCTGGCGTGTCTGCCAATTTCACCACTCTCGCTGAAATCAGGCAGGAAATATAGCACTATGCTGCCTGATTGTCGATTGTTTTTATCTCCGTAGACTGCAGGAATCCCTGGAAAAATTTTAATTAGCTTTTGTATTCAGTTCTGTTTTGCCATACATGAAAACGAAGCAGAACAATTGATCGATTCACCATTTCAGACAGATTGCCAGAAGAGCACCAGGACCGTATTCTGTGGTGAATTTTGTCCTTGTAGCCGGCTAAATGATTGGGGGAGCCTCTCTTTTTTGATATTTTGGAGCTTGGTCAATGGAGATCATCACATGGATTTGGCTTATTGCAGGCGCGATACTACTGATATCTGAACTTGTCATTCCGGGGGCCGTGGTGGCCTTTTTAGGAGCCGGTGCCCTGCTGATCGGTCTGGGGCAATGGGCGGGGTTGATTGATGGCTGGATGGAATCTTTCATGTACTGGTTCGTAGTTTCCATGGGCTTGGTGATTGTTTTTCGGGGACTTGTCATGAAAATGTTTCCCAGCGAAAGCCGTATAGAATACGATGATGAAGACCTCGATGATTTTGGCAAAATTGTAGACGTGCTGGAGGAAATCAGTTTCCAGCACGAAAATGGGAGAATTCGCCTTCATGGAAGCACCTGGGCGGCGACCATCGGAAAAGGCAGCATTCCTGCAGGTGCTAAAGCCAGGTTGATTGAAAGAGACAAACTGGTCTGGCTGGTTGAAGCATGTTCTGAAGAAGAATTGGAAATTCACCGTTTAGAAGAAGGAGAAAAACAATGACGACACTGACGATCCTTTTGCTTGTATTCCTGGTTGTGCTCAAATTGGGTTTCATTATTGTGCCCAACCATCAAAACCTGATCAAAGAGCGTTTTGGAAAATTTCAAAATGTTCTCGAACCCGGATTTCATTTCCTGATTCCTCTGGTCGATAAAATCGCCTACCGTGTTGACATACGAGAACAGTTTTTTGATGTAGAACGGCAAAATTGCATTTCCAAAGACAATATTCAGGTGAGCGTGGACGGGATTGTCTACTTGAAAGTATTTGATTCCTATAAGGCCTGTTACGGAATTGAGAATTATGCGCGTGCCAGCACCAATATGGCCCAAACCACAATGCGTTCTGAAATTGGCAAGTTGACTTTGGATCAAACATTTTCTGAACGGGACAGTCTGAATGAGAATATTGTCAAGGAAGTGGACCGTGCATCTGATCCATGGGGAATCAAGGTCTTACGGTACGAAATCAAGGACATCACGCCTTCAGAAACCATGATTGCGACCTTGGAACAGCAGATGGAAGCGGAACGGGAAAAACGTGCTGAAATAACCATTGCAGAGGCACACAAACAGGCGACAATCAATGCTTCAACTGGAGAAAAACAGGAGCGGATTAATTACTCCGAGGGAGAACGAACCAAACGCATCAATGAAGCGGAGGGAAAAGCCCAGGAAATTCGCTTGGTCTCTGAGGCAACAGCAAAAGGAATCAACATGATTTCAGATGCTATTTCAAAACCGGGAGGGAATGAAGCCGTGGCCATGCAGATCAAGGAACACTTCATCGAAGAATTTGGAGAAATTGTACAAAACGCCGATGTTTCCGTAGTTCCGGCGCAATTGGCCAATATCAAAGGTTTTTTTGAAGGAATCACGCGTGTTTCAGACGGGATTCCTCAATCAAGGGAAAAGGTGTGAGGCAGCTGAGTGGCAGAAGAACCAAGAGAACACTTAATCTGAAACAGTGAGGTAACATGGAATTTTTGGCAGGATTTGATATTTTAGGCAGTTTTAATTTTATTTTCTGGGGATTTGTTTTCATGATCTTCGTCAAGAAATTCATTGGCGCTATCAACTTTGTCCCAACAAAAACAGCCTATGTGGTCGAACGGTTGGGGAAATACCACCGGACCCTGGAACCCGGGCTTCATGCTTTGATTCCTTTTATTGAAGCCGTTGCCTATAAACAGACTGAAAAAGAGGAATCAGTTGAGGTGATGCCTCAGGAGTGTTTCACCAAAGACAATGTACAGGTGGAGGTCGACGGAATCATGTATATCAGAGTGGATTCTCCCCGAAAAGCGAGTTACGGGGTGACAGACTACCGTGAAGCTGCCATTCAGTTGGCACAGACCACCATTCGTTCCGTGATTGGAACCATGGAGCTGGACCGGACATTTGAGGAACGGGATATCATGAGTGCTCGAGTCGTGGAAGTGTTGAGTGAGGCGGGCAGCGCCTGGGGCATTCAGGTGCATCGGTACGAAATAAGAAGCATTGTTCCTCCTGCCTCGGTGACCGACTCTATGGAAAAACAGGTTTCTGCGGAACGGAAACGGAGAGCGATCATTGCTGAGTCGGAAGGGAAAATGATCAGTCAGATCAATCGGTCTGAAGGGGTCAAAGCCGAAATGATCAATAAATCAGAAGGAGAAAAGCAGCGGCGAATCAATGAAGCAGAAGGAAAAGCCCAGGCCATTCTGGCTATTGCTGACGCGACGGCCGTCTCTATTGCCCAGGTCGGGGAAGCCATTGCACGGGAAAACGGCACGGAATCTATCAGACTTCAGCTGGCAAAAAGATATCTGACTCAATTCGGGTTGCTGGCAAAAGGAGAAACCCGCGTCCTGCTTCCTGCAGATTTGAGTCAGCTGGAAGATCTGCTGGCGTCGGCAGGATTGGAAACCAATTCAAAGAATTAGGCGGGCTTTAAATCTACAAATGTGCGCTGGCGAGAAATTGCGGAGGATGCCGCACTGGAGAGGCCTGCTCAAATGCAAAGGCCAGTTTGATCAGCCTGGGCTCCTGATAGGCCGTGCTGAAAAATGAAATTCCGACAGGAAGTCCGAAAATATAGCCTGCCGGGACTGTGATGTTTGGATAACCTGCGATCGCGGCAGGGCGGCTGCTGCTTCCGGTGAAGTGGTCTCCATTCACCAGATCTGTCAAGCATGGTGGACCGGCACTTGGGGCTGCAATTGCATCCAGCCGTTGTTCCTGAAGAACCTGATCAATCCCTTCAGTTCTTGAAAGCCGGTGACATTCTTCAACAGCCCTGAGGTACGGTTCTTCACGCAAGGATCCTTTTGCTTCCGCCCTCAAGAGAAGATCCTGTCCAAAATATGGCATCACCTGATCTTGATTGTTCTCATTGAATGCAATCACTTCGCTTAAGGAATTTACTGCTCCTGCCGGCCGGCGTCCTTGCAAATAGTCATTCAATCCATTTTTATATTCAAAAAGCATCAGTTCCAGTTCGTATTCCTTCATTTTTGGAAGATGGTTAATATATACAGGATCAATAATTTCAGCCCCCAGTTGTTTCATTTTCTCAATGGCCGCATTGAAGATTTTATCGACCTTAACCTGAAACCCAAAGAAGTTGCGCGCGATTCCGATTCTCGCCCGATTCATCCCCTGAGCATCCAGAAACTGCGTGTAGTCAGAAAAAAACTTTCCTGCATTTTTCTGGCTTGCCGAATCTTTTGAATCAATACCTGTCAGTCCGCCGAGGAGGATAGCCGCATCTCTGACGGTCCGTGCCATTGGTCCCGGAGTGTCCTGACTGTGGGCAATCGGAATGATTCCTGATCTTCCTATCAGCCCAACTGTGGGTTTGATACCGACAATGGAACACGCCGATGAGGGCATAATGATTGAACCATCGGTTTCAGTCCCAACCGCTGCAGCACAGAGACTGGCAGAGACGGCAACACCTGAACCGGCGCTGGAGCCGAATGGATTTCTGTCCAAAGCGTAAGGGTTGCGGGTCTGGCCACCACGACTGCTCCAACCGCTGCTGGACTTCTTTGATCGAAAGTTCGCCCATTCACTGAGATTCGTTTTACCGAGGATCACGGCACCATTTTCGCGGAGTCTTTGAGCAACAAATGAATCTTTGGCAGCAAAGGACCCCAGAAGTGCCAGCGAACCGGCAGTCGTCATCATTTGATCGGCGGTATCAATATTGTCCTTGATCAAAATAGGAATCCCGTGCAGGGGGCTTCGAGGACCGGTTTCAGTTCTTTCCTTATCCAGAGAATCAGCAATGGCCAGCGCGTCTGGATTGATCTCAATGATTGAATTCAGGGCAGGCCCCTGCCGGTCGATTTTTTCAATTCGCGCCAGGTACTGTTCAGTAATTGTTCTTGCACTGGAAACTCCTGTTTCCATCATTTCCTGGAGCTGATCAATCGTGATTTCTTGCATTTAGAAATACCGGTTTACTCGACGATTTGATAGAGAGCTCCTTCCAGGCCAACGACAAATACTTCTCCAGTTTCATTTTCCCCAAAACTGGCAATATTGATACGGGTTTGAAACAAGAGCCTGTGCTGTGAAACCCGACCATCTTTTTGAGAGAAAGCCCAGATGTTTCCGGAGCCGTAGTCCCCATAAAGATAGCTTCCTTCCAGGGATTTTATATGTTTCCCACGATAGACCACACCTCCGGTCACTGAAATTCCCTGACTGTGGTCGTATTCTATAAGAGGCAGGGTCAAATTCTTTTGGCTGCACCGGATTGGAGGTGCAAAACAATGGGTCCCCTCCATGGTGTTCCATCCATAGTTCATTCCCTTTTGAATTAAGTTGATTTCTTCAAAACGGTTTTGCCCGACGTCGCCGGCATAAAGCTCCCCGGTCAGACGGTCAAAACTAAAACGCCAGGGATTCCTCAACCCGTAGGCCCATATTTCAGCACGAGCGCCTGTATTTTTGATGAAAGGATTGTCTGCGGGAATCGTGTAGGAAACACTGGCAGCTTTTCTGTTGATGTTGATCCTGAGGATGGCCCCCAGCAGGGTTTTCAGATTCTGGCCGTTTCCCAAAGGATCTCCGCCACTTCCTCCATCTCCCATTCCTATGTACAAATAGTCGTCGGGACCAAATGCAATCTGACCACCATTGTGATTTCCATAGGGTTGTTTGATTTCAAGAATCCGTTCTTCACTGTTCACCAGGGCCTGGTTTGAATTTCGTGGTGCCGCACGAAATCTGGAAATGACGCTGCGTCTGGGAGCACTGGCAGTGTAATTGACAAAAAAGATCCTATTTTGCAGGTAATCGGGATGAAAGGCTAATGAAAGCAATCCTTCCTCATTACCCTGACTGCGAACCCTGTCGCGTATATCGAGGAATATTTCTGAACTGGCGGACTTTTTTGAGATCACTTTGATCACACCTTCCTGTTCCACCACATAAAGGCTTCCGCTTCCGTCACGCGCGTTTGTCAAATGGACAGGACGGTTCAATTTAATATCCGGATAGACCTGTTTCAGCTGCAAAGCCTTGCTAAGAACGGGAAAGAGGACTATCAGCGCGCAGACCACCGGTATCCATCCAGAAATTTTATAAATTGTATTCATGGAAGCCTCTCTTCCGAAATCGTGGGAGTGATCGGTCACTTTTCAGGAATCAACAACCGTTCCTGAAAAATATTGCCGTATTAATTCCTCTCGAAAGCCTCACTGCAGAGGAAAGTAGAATGGAAAAACTGGAACGTCCGGAATGTGAAGGAAAAAGGAAGTCTTGGCTTTTTTCTGCAGCCGGGTAGTGATATCATCCTGGATTTTTGAATATTTGCCATTTTCTTCTTCAACGGATCGATAGGAAATGAAGTTTTTCAGTCCCTGGCGGATCTGGAGAAAGATTTACACATTTTGATTTTATTTCCTTTTTCATTCCATTCGACACGATCCATAAATGAACGGATCAAGAGGATGCCCCGTCCACTGGATAAAAAGGCATCAGGATCATTGGGGTCTGGCAATTTACTGGGGTCAAACCCGTTCCCCTGATCTTCAATCTCAATTTTCAATTCTTGATCACCCACCTGATAATGAAAGCACACCATCCTTTCTGCATATTCCGGAATTCCTTCACGTTCTTTTAATAGTGCGTCAAAAAGGTTCCAGTCTTCTTCCTTCAATGAAGAAGGAACTTCCAAATTTCCGTGAATAACAGCATTGAAGAGAGATTCATTCAACGACAATCCCAGATGAGTTACGCTCAGATTGTGGATTTTGCAGAGAGGGGTGTAACAAGCACTGAGATAACTGAGCAACTCCCTGACATATTTCATTTGGCTGGGAATGCTTACCTGAAAAGATTGAATCCGGGCTTGAATACTGGAAGCAGCTTTTGCATTGTCCAGCAGTTTATGAGCTTCCTTCAATTCGGTGGAACGAGACAGGACCAGGTCTTCCAGCTGCCTGCGGTGCCGGTTCAGTTCAAGAATATTGTTGATACGGGCCAGCAGCACATGAGGATTGAAGGGTTTTGTCACGTAATCGGCTGCTCCGAGCTTCAGCCCTTTGACAATTTCGCTGGCCTCGCTTTTTGCAGTCAGAAAAATGATGGGGATTTCTCGGGTCGAGGGATCATTTTTTAAAACATGACACACTTCGTAACCATCCATTTCCGGCATCATGATGTCTAAAAGAATCAGATCAGACATGTTTTTCGCAATGCTTTTCAGAGCAGACGCTCCGCTCCGCGCGACTCTTACTTTATAGTGATTGCCTAAAATTCCTGCCACCACATCTATATTTTCAGGATTGTCATCAACGACCAGAATGCTTGTTTTTTCTTCCATCTTTAATTAATTTCCGACAAGATTTTTTCAAAATAAAGTTTGCGCAGGCGCTTCGAAACAGGGCCGGGTTTGCCATCGCTGATTGGCTTACCATCGATTTTGACTACTGGAATGACGATGGCTGTTGCTCCGGTAAAAAAAGCTTCGTTTGCCAGATAGGTTTCTTCCACAGTGAAGGGACGCTCCTCAATTTTAATATTTTCTTCACGGGCCAGGTTCAATATAATATTACGGGTGACGCCATGAAGAATCTCAGTTCCCAGATGGCGGGTGATCAAAGTTCCTTCCTGATTGATAATATAAGCATTGCTGGCAGTGCCTTCCGTAATGTAGCCGTTTTCGAACATCCAGGCGTCATCTGCCCCAGCGGCTTTCGCAATCATGACGGCCATACAGGGTGCGAGAAGTCCGACGGTTTTGATATCACGACGACCCCAACGGATGTCTGGTGTAGTGACTATTGAAATACCGGATTTTGCCTTGGGAATATCGATCACATCATAGGATCGGGTGAACATCACCAGAGAAGGTGCCACTCCTTCCGGATAATGAAAGGTCCGATCGGCGACTCCCCGTGTGACCTGCAGATAAACCATACCCTCCTCAACCTGATTGCGAACGATCAGTTCCTCCTGGATGGCTTTAATCTCTTTGTCGGTTGCAGGCGAAGCCATCTCCAATGCCTGTAAAGAACGGCGGAGACGCGCCAGGTGCGGTTCAACGTCAATCAGTTTTCCCCTCAGAACAGAGGACACTTCATAGACACCATCTGCAAATAAAAATCCACGGTCAAAGATCGAGATTTTCGCGTCTTCTTCATGAACGTAGTTTCCATTGACATAAACAATTCGGCTCATTGCTTTCTCTCATTAAATGGCGGTTTTTTCAGTTTCACTCGGAAAATACTTCTGCTGGAACGTTTATCCCCAGAGATTCGATTCGGGCGGATACACCAAACTATTGTCGTATTTTAATCCGTGAAGGCGGTCTTCATTGAGTAGAAGTGGACCGTCCAAATCAACGACGCTGGCTCCCTGAGCAAGGAGTATCGCGGGTGCCATTGCGAGGGAGGTCGCCACCATGCAGCCCACCATAATTTTTAATCCTGCAGATTCTGCTTCTGCTTTTAGTTTCAATGCTTCGGTCAATCCCCCTGTTTTGTCCAGTTTGATGTTGATCATGTCGTATTTCCCAATGATTTCCCTGAGAGAAGATCGATCGTGGCAGGATTCATCGGCACAAACAGAGATGGGGCGCGCCATCTCCACAAGCCTCCCGTCACGTCCGGCCGGTAGAGGCTGTTCTATCATTTCAACGCCAAGGCTGATGAGCTTTGGAGCCAATTCCTGGTAGATCTCAGAAGTCCATGCTTCATTGGCATCCACTATGATGCGCGGTTCAGGCGCGCCCGCTCTCACTGCAACGATTCGGTCAAAGTCCCCTGGACCCGATAATTTCAGTTTCAAAAGGGGACGATGAGCATTTTTACTGGCGGCCTCCTTCATTTTTTCTGGCGTATCCAGGGAAAGGGTATAAGCGCTTGTCAGAGAAACAGGGGCATCAATTCCAGCCAGTTGCCACACCCGCTTGCCTGTTCGCTTTGCTTCCAGATCCCATAGGGCGCAATCTATCGCGTTGCGTGCGGCACCGCCGGGGAGAAGTTTTTGTAGACCGTCTCGTTCCAGTCCATTGGCCAAATCATTGCGCAATCCTTCAATTTGAGCACAAACCCCTACTGCCGATTCGCCATAATGTGCATAAGGCATGCATTCTCCCCTTCCAATGGAATTTGCCTCCCGAAGTTCTACCACAACAACTTCGACATGGGTGCGTGTGCCGCGCGAAATCGAGAAGCTCCCCCGGATCGGCCAGGATTCTGTTTTGACAATCATTTCACTCATAAAAGACCCTCTACAATTCGACTCACTCCCTGGCGGACAGGATCAACAGTCACCATCCCGAAGCGATTTTCAGTTTCCTCCAAAAACTTGTTGGATTCTGGTATTGAAAGTTTTGATGTGTTGACGGAAATTCCTGCAAATTTCACGTTTGGATTTGTCAATTGAGCCGCTTTTAAATTTGCTTCCATGCATTCTCCAATTTCTGGAAGCGAATAAGTCGGAAGTCCGCGCATGTGGGTCCTTGTTGGTTCATGGCAAAGAATCAATGCATCAGGTTGTGCGCCGTGAATGAGGCCGAGGGTGACGCCCGCGAAGGAAGCGTGAAACAAAGAACCCTGTCCTTCAATCACATCCCAATGGTCGGAATCATTTTCAGGGGTGAGAGTTTCTACCGCTCCTGAAATGAAATCTGAAACGACTGCATCGATCGAAACCCCGGCTCCTGTGATCAATATACCGGTCTGACCCGTGGCTCGAAAATCGACATTGATCCCCCGACTCCTCATTTCTTTTTCGATGGCCAGGGAGGTGTACATCTTTCCGCAGGAACAATCAGTACCCACGGTCAGTAGTCGTTTTCCCGAGCGTTTGATTCCCGAGGCAACAGGAAAGACTCCGGTCGGATGGCGGACATCGAACAGCTTTCGGCCGAGACGATCCGCTGCTGCACGCAGTTGTGGAACATCTGCAAGTTTGTTGTGGAGTCCGGCTGCCAGATCGAGGCCATCAAGCAACGCCTGCTGCAAAACTTCGATCCATAAATCAGAAATCACTCCCCCCCGATTGGCTACTCCGACCACCAGGGTTTTTGCCCCTGCCTCAACAGCAGCAGGGATGTTCATATCCTGCAATCCCAAATCGGCGTTGCAGTTTTTCAAACGGAGCTGACCCACCACGTTTTCCGGCCGCCAGTCGTGTATTCCCTGAGCGACTTTTGCAGCCAGGGAGTCTGCCGCATCTCCCAAAAAAAGCAAATAGGGCTTTTGAATGTCCATAGAACTCTTTCCTGAAACGTTTTATATGTGGCTGAAAAATGCTTTTTCGAATGTTTTCTCTCTTCTGAAAATGAAAAAAAATATGATCTCAAAATCTACAACAAAAGCAACGAAATTTTAGGAAATTCTTGAAATTTCTTTATATTTCAACGGCTTCTTTGTAAAAAGTAAAGAATCTTTAAATGTATTCACGAGGGGATGGGTCTTCTCAATCTACGCTTGGCATTTTGATTTTTTACGGATAAAAGTCAAACTGATGATTAATATTTAAATGCGAGATGAAAGAGCTGACTCTCCGGCGGCAGGATCATGAGTGGCTGGCGTCATCCCGCGGAGAACATTTTTGAGGAGAATTCTATGAAAAAACAAGCCGTGATCAGAATTAAAAAACTGGGCTTCCCCTGGGAAACTGCTGATCCTTTTCTTTTTTGCGTTCACCATGAGGATTTCTATCCTGCAGGAAATGATCAAATGGGACCAGCTGCCTCACTGGAAGGGAGGAACATCGGCCAGGATTTTGAAATTAAGGATGGCTGGCGGATGTATCACGGAGATAAAATTCCGGGATTTCCTGCGCATCCTCACCGCGGTTTTGAAACGGTAACCGTCGCCCAAAAAGGTTTGATCGATCATGCTGATTCGATGGGCGCTGCCGGGCGTTATGGATTTGGTGACGTTCAATGGATGACGGCGGGAAAAGGAATACAGCATGCCGAAATGTTTCCAATACTCAATAAAGATAAGGAAAACACCCTGGAATTATTCCAGATTTGGCTCAATCTCCCTCGAGTCAATAAACTGGTTGACCCGCACTTTACGATGCTGTGGGCAGACATGATTCCAAAATATGTTTCCAGGGACGCGGAGGGAAAATTGACAGAGATTGATGTTATCGCCGGTCGGATTGAAGGGATTCAGACGCCATCGCCTCCTCCTGATTCTTGGGCAGCAGACTCGGCAAATGCTGTGGCGATCTGGACGATTCGAATGGAGGCAGGCGCAAACTGGAAATTGCCTGCGGGTGAAGCTGGGTTGAATAGGACGCTTTATTTTTTCAAAGGGACTGCTTTGAACCTGGACGAAGAAAGCATTCCTCCTTATCATGGAGCGGAGCTGGTTTCTGAAAAGGAAGTTTGTTTGAAGAATGGTGCTGCTGAGAGCCGTATCCTCTTGCTTCAAGGACGCCCGATCAACGAACCAGTCGTGCAGTATGGCCCATTTGTGATGAACACTCAGGAGGAAATCAGGCGAGCTTACCAGGATTACCAAACCGATCAGTTCGGCGGCTGGCCCTGGCCGGTTCAAGACCCTGTTCATCCCCGTTCAAAAGGACGATTCGCCCGACATTTTGATGGAACCGAAGACTTCCCGACAGGATAGTTTCATTCCATGGGTTGCTGAAGAAATTAGCAGTCAAATTGCAATTTGACGATGATTCTTCCTTTTGTCAGGAAATGTCATTGAATGTTTTCTAGATACCATTCCACCAAGCGACGGGCAATGCTGGCTCGATGTGGGAGATTGGGGAGCTTGTCTCTGCTGTACCAATTGGCATCAACAATCTCCTTGTGATCAATGGAAATTTCACCTTCTGCATAATCGGCAATAAATCCAATCATCAAGGAGTGAGGGAAAGGCCAGGGCTGGTTGTCAAAATAGCGAATATTCGTAACGGTAATCCCAACTTCCTCTATTACCTCCCTTTTAACGCAGTCTTCCAAAGTTTCTCCTGCTTCCACAAAACCTGCCAGGACGCTGTATCGCCCCGGAGGGAAGTGGGGGGAGCGGGCAAGAAGAATTTCTTTGTCTTTGATGACGGCAACAATGATGCAGGGGGAAATACGGGGAAAACTCATGTGTCTGCATTGGGGGCAGATTCTGGCACGTTCATCATCCATTATTTCAGTGCGGGTACCGCAGCGTCCGCAATATTGGTGATTTTGATCCCATGTTACGATTTGGGAGGCATGCCCTGCCAGTGTGTAAAATTCCGGGCTCAATCTTTCAAAGAGTTCTCTCAATCCTTCAAATTTCATCTTCTCAGGGAGCACCTGGTCGGCTTGCAGTTCTGCAGAATAACAGTGTACCCCATTCAATGTTCCGAGGTAATGTTGTCTCACCGCTGTGAGTCCCAATTCTGACAACTCCTGCACAAAGGGTAAGTCGGCACCGCGGCTGCTTTCTTGAACCAGCAGCCGATTTTGATTAAATAAAAACCACCAGGCCGCTTTCTCTCTGGACCGGGGAGGTTTAACTGTTGAAATGAATGACATCTATTTTGATTTTTGCTGGAATGAACGAAAACATAAACAGGTTTTTTTCTGCCTCGAGAGTAATGATATATCAGCAGATTTTCAAGGAATACCTGTTTTTTTTCACCAGCAGTTAAAAACAGACGATTCCGGGAAAAGTCTGCTGAATTGCAATAGAGACAGATTGAGCCAGTTGAACAGCCGGCACAGGATAAATAGTTCGACTTTTGATCACCCTTCATATTATTTTTACTTTCTTTTGACGATGGATGCGCGTGAATCAAGGGCTTGCAGGTAAAATCTCGATGAAAGAGACATTCTATGAAGTCGAAGCGAATAGAAAGCGGGTCAACAAGAAATCAAATGACTTCAATAAAGAACTCCCGGGGCTTGAGCACTTTGTTGCTCAGCGTTTTTGGAATCGTGTTCGTTCTGGGTTTGTTTCTTGGAATGCCATCTTCATTGAAAGAGGAAGTGCAGGAAGGTCAACTTTTAACGAAAGGCCCACCTGCAATCAATTCAGAATCCAAATTTCCCCCCAATCAGGTCAGCACTTCTTCAGTGCAGTTGCGTCAAAAAAAGAAAGCGCTTTTGAATGAAGCAACCCGTGCTTCTCAGGAACAGCTGCAGAAGGGTTTGCTAAAAAATGCAGACAAACAGCATTTGCGCTCCTCTTCCAAAACCCAGGTCTCGGGAGATTTAACTGCCCAAGCTCATTTTTCTCAAAAGTCCTCCAAACAAAATACCTTAAAAAAAAGAGATCCCCAGCCTGCCGAATCGCCGAAGAAAACAAACTCATCTGATTCGAGGTATGCTGAGGGCGGCCTGATGCAGGGGAAAGCTCCTGATTTGGAAAGAGTTTTACCGCCTCCGTATAATTCTGCAGCAGCTCAAAGAACTTTACTGCCCAAGTCAGCTGCCGCGCCCGCCAAAGGCCCTGCTCCGTTAGAAATCAAATCTGGCGAAGATTCCATTCTTGAAAAAATGCTTTCTGCTGGAGCAGCAGATATCGATGAAGAGAATTTGGAAGACGATCGCAAGGAAATAAAGCAGTTCGTCTCTGTTTCGGAAGAGGAACTCAATCAATTTGGTTGTGAAAGCAATGGATCCATTTTTTTCCCCGACAAAAATTTTGAAGCTTGTCTGCGTGAAAATGTTTTTCCTTTGCGCTCCAGAGACGGTTTGGATCGCAGCCAGCCCATCAGCTATAAACTAGCGTGCCGGGTTCAGGAAATCGATTGCTCACAAAAGAAAATAAAAACTGCGTCCGGGATCGAACATTTTATCAATGCAGAAATTCTTAAATTTTCCAACAATCAGTTGACTCAAATCAAGCTCTCTGAACTAAAAGCGTTGCGGGTTCTAAACCTGGAGGACAACCGCATTCCTCTCCTTAAAATTAATTTTTTGACGGAGCTTGAAGAACTCTATTTGAGAAACAATCAATTGCACTTTCTCGATCTGTCATCTCTTGACAGGATTCGAATTCTGGATCTCTCGGACAATCGTTTTGCCAATCTTGCCCTGGAAAAATTGAACTTGCTGGAAGAGCTCGATGTTTCAAGGAACCATCTGGCGCGAGTGGATTTGGCTCCATTGACTCAACTCCGGAAGTTCAATTTGTCAAAAAATCAGTTTGTGAACCTGGATCTTTCAAAACAAAGGTTTTTGGCGAGTCTCAATGCCGCTAATAACGATTTGGTAAGCATTATTTTTCCTTCCATAAGCAACCTGGTGGATATCGATTTACGCAACAACAACCTCAGGAAAATAAATGTTACAACGCTGACTCAGCTGGAGAATCTGCATCTGGACAACAATCGGATTGAGCAAATTGATCTTTCTAGTTTAACCTTGCTGCAGGGGCTTTTTCTTCAGGGAAATCTTTTTGAAGAAATTGATCTCTCATCCCTGAACAGTCTGAGACGTTTGGACTTGAGGAACAATCTGATGGCGCATCTTGATGTCAGCTATCTCGGTGAGTTGAAGGAACTCTACTTGAATGATAACAAATTGCTTTCTCTCAATGTCGCCTATCTCGATCTGAATCGGCTCAACTTGAAGAACAACCAATTGACGGAGATTGATGTCTCTTCTTTGAACAATTTGACCGATTTGATATTGAGAAACAACCAACTTTCCAAGGTGGAAGTGTCTTCATTGACGCAGCTGGAACACTTGGATGTTTCTCTCAATAAACTCACCGAGCTGACGGTCAACGCACTTGTACAGTTAAAAACATTGGATGTTTCCAATAATCAAATCAAAGCGATAGAATTGGCTTCATTGATCAATTTGGAGATGCTGGATTTATCAAACAATCAGCTTGCAACACTGGATGTCGGGCTGCTCCAGAACCTGATCCGGTTTGAAGCTGATAACAATCAACTGAACACCATCACCGTCCGATCTTTAAATCAACTCAAACATCTGGACCTTTCCCACAATCAACTCAAAACGGTCGAGTTGGGAGATTTGGTAAAATTAAAAACACTTCTGCTTTCCCACAATCAACTCACAGAAATTGATACGAGTCCGCTAGCGAAAATTGAAGGCCTTTCTCTTGCGAAGAATCAGCTGAGGAGCATAAATCTGGTTTTTTTACCCAATTTATATCTTTTGGATCTCTCAGGAAACCGATTCACTCTGATTGACTTGCCCTATTTGGAAAAACTCAAAAATTTAAACTTGTCGGAAAACCGATTGAGTTCGATTGATTTGTTCCAGACGCCGCATCTTGAAAAACTCAATCTGTCTGGAAATTTGCTGGCCCATGTCAATTTGACTCACCTGAGCGAATTGATTCAATTGAAACTGCAAAGCAATAAGTTGCGTGTGGTGGAAGGTCTGGCAGGTTTGAATCGAATTTCTATAATCGAGTTGAAAGATAATCCGGATCTGAGTTGTGAAAATCTAGAACTACCAGGTGCGATCGACTACGGTGAGATCTGCGGGAGTATCCCCAAGAAATCGCAAAGAACATTGCTCGTATTCTCGGATGGGTGAAATTTTGAATTTTCGCTGTGTTGACCTCTGCGTGAAACGAGTGAAAAACTTCAATTTTAAATGATTGCTAATGGAATGCCGGATGAAATAGATCAGATCCTTGAGACAGAATATTTATAAGCAGCGAATGTGATAAAGAATTGACTCTGGCATTTTAAAAAATTAGAACTACAGGAATGAAATTTTGCATTTCATCTAACAGAAACCTGATAATGGATTTAGAGTAATGGCGAGAGGCGGTTATCGAAAAGGTGCCGGACGGAAACGGGAATATCAGGAACCGGTGCAGAAAATTCTCGTAGGATTACCGCAATCGGTTTTGCAGAAACTGGATGATTTCGCTCAGCAGCGGGATCTGTCTAGACCGAAAGCAATTGCCCTTCTATTAGAAAAAAATCATGAAGAGGGATCTGTGCTAGCTTCTTCGACAACTGTTGAAGCAAAACCGGAAGCGATTCCGAAACCCGTTCTTCCGAAACCAAAACCAAAAAGCAGTCAAAAGCTCCTCGATGAATTGCGGGCGTTGAAAGAAAGTTTGAAGTAATATATCAGAATCGATTAGCGCAGAAGCTTTAACGCCTGGACGATGGATCCATGTTTTCTCTGGTTTGCCCACATCATTGCAGTGTTTATATCGGCACCATGTGCAACCAGGAGACGCATGGGATTGATTCTGTTTTTCCGTGCTGCCAAGGTCAGCGGTGACCAACCTTCCGCAGAGCTGTCTATTACTTTGGCCCCATGCTTGAGCAAAACCTGCATCGCAGGAATGTTGCCATTGTAGGAGGCCCACATCAAAGCAGTCCACTGCTTACTGTCTTTGAAATTCACCACAGCCCCCTTACTGATTAATAGTTCAATCATATCCGGATGCCCACTGTTTGCAGCCCACATCAGAGGGGTCATTCCGTTGATATCCTGAATGTTGATCTGACCGCCGTTTTTAATTAGGAATTCCATTATTGCCTTGCGGTTGTCCAGTGCTGCCCAGAGCATTGCTGATTCACCGACGTTGTCCTTTGCATTCACATCTATTCCTTCGCTCACCAGGCGTTTGATTGTATCCAAATCACCTGTCTTTGCTGCCAGTCGGAGCTGTTCTTCGTCTTTGCTCTGACATCCTGCCAGCCATACTATAATGAACAAGACCCCTATTATTTTTTTCACAAGATCCTTTTTCTTTTCCATGGTTTAGTCTATTTGTTTGTTCCCAGTAAGTTCTTGAGAATCAGATTCGAGATATTTTTCTAAAAGTGATGGTTCCGCGCAGGAAAGGCAAGCTTTCGTATCTAAAAAGTCTTCCGTAAATTGATTTGAGAAACTCAGATAAAAAATAAATGATCCTGTTCCTGATCATGAACCGTACCAACAATACACGCATGAGAAACACCGGCGTTATGCAAGCTCCTGACAATATTCTCTCCTTGAGAAGCCGGTACGGCAACAAGCAGTCCTCCGCTGGTTTGCGGGTCAATAAATATTTCCTGATGCTTTTTGGGCATCTCCCGTTCAAAACGTGTGTCGGCTTCGATCAACTCGCGGTTGATTCGATTCACCCCCGTTGTAACTCCTTTTTCATACATCTCCAAGGCCTCCTCCATAATTGGAACTGCAGAAGTATCAATTTTTATGGTAACCCCGGAACCTTTAGCCATTTCCATTGTATGTCCGGCCATGCCAAAACCGGTGATGTCTGTCGCTGCGTGAACTTCAAAGGCGGAAAGTGTTTCTGCTGCCACTTTATTTAGTGTAATCAACAACTTTATGCATTGATTCAAAGCTTCATCTGAAACCATTTTTTTTAAATTTGCATTGAAGAGAACACCACTGCCAATCGGTTTAGTCAGGATGAGAACATCCCCTGCTTTCGCTCCTGAATTGCTCCAATACTTCTTTGGATGAACAATTCCGGTAACCGACAAACCAAATTTTGGTTCGTCATCTTCGGTTGTGTGACCTCCTGCAAGAACGGCTCCCGCTTCTGTGATCTTGTCAAGGGCGCCGGCGATGATACTGTGCAAAATCTCCGGGGCTAACTGATCGGAGGGAAACCCTACCAGATTGAGACAAGTGATTGGCTTGCCTCCCATTGCATAGACGTCGCTGAGGGCGTTGGTCGCGGCAATCTGTCCAAACAGGAAAGGGTCATCAACAGGAGGAGTTATGAAATCTGCGGTTGTCACTAAAGCGATTTCGTCAGTAAGCCGATAAATGGCCGCATCGTCGCTCGTTTCGAATCCTACAAGCAGGTTGGGATCCTGATTCCTGGGCAGGTTTGCTAACAGTTCTCCAAGTCCGACCGGACTCAGTTTTGCTGCTCAACCACAGGTCTTGGCAAGACTGGTCAGGGATGCTTTTTTAAAAAGTGTATTTAAAGCCATAGTTTTTCTACACGGTTGTTATGATTGCACTGTTTGAAAGCCGCCAATTGTTCAATCTTGATTCAAAGGGCAATCGGAATTTGTGATCAAAGCGAGAACGGTTCCTGGCAGGTCAACTTTGCTAAAAACGATCATGTAATTGTTTTTTAAAAGCTCGATTGATCAATGATTTCACTTAAAATCCAGGAAATTCAGAGCTTCCCTGCCCATCTGCAGATTTCCAATGATTCATAAAAAATTATTTTAGTCGTATGCGAACAAAGAATATTGCGAGAAGCATCAGGACGAGAAAGACCGCAATTCCCAAATAGGCATACAGTACCTGCTGCACCGGAATAGCCCCTACCTCAATCTCCAATTCCGGTTGCTGGACGGAGGCCATTTCCCAGGCATCCAGAGCTGTTTCTCCCAATTTTTCTGATTTTGCCGGATTCAATTGTGAGGATTTGATTGTCAACTGGTTCACCGGCGTCATTACTTTGCCTTCCTTAAATTCATGGAGATATTTCCGATGCAAAGTATAATTTCCGAAATAGGCGGGGACTCCGTATCTGAAAATAATGGTGCTTTCTCCTGGGGGAAACTGTCGAAAATACTGAAGACGTGTTCCCAGCAGTTCGTAATTTTTTGGGGCATTGGGATTTTGCTGGAGTGCTTCAAAATTTGTGAAGGACTCAGGCAGATTGAAAACAAGCGGTGACTTTCGTGTTTCAATGAATTCATTGGTCGGGTTGTGCAGTCTCAATACTTCAGTGATTTGCAGCCGGCCAATGTCGGATTCAATAAACATGGTTGCACTAATTACCTGAATGGCTTCGACATTGTCGGTTATGCTTGGAATGAGCAAATCGACATTGATGCTGCTTTGTCCCGGTTTCAGAAAAAAGAAATTCGATTGAACAATTTTTCCCTCAAAGCTGCTGCCCAGCTGGTAGGCTACCTTGGTTTCGAGCGGAATCGGATCAAATTTATAATTTCCGGAATCCTGTGTTTGAACCTGGGCCACCGGTCCTTTGGTTTCGAGCTTGCCTTCTGAATTGATTTCAAATTTTAGAAGGACAACCGTCATCGCAGTTTCGGGAAGAGATGCAGTTCCTGGCGGAATGACACGACCTGAGACCACCGCTGTTTCCTGTCCGGAAAGGGATCCTCCAAAAAAGGACAGGAGGACAAACAAGGTAAATAATATTTTGGGTTGTATCCGCATAAGTAAGTTTTTTAATGATTGAAAGCTTATATAAATTTCCTTTTCGGGGTTTGAAGAGAAATTTTTCTTGTTCAAGGAGGCATTCATGATTTTGCCAAGTCTGAAAAACTCAATATTAGCAGTTTTATCCGGTTTTACCCTCTGTAATTTGAGGAAATGGCTGATAGTTGGAAGACTAATGAACGTGAGCGGATGGGGGAACCTCAGGCATTTCGTGAACACTGCATGCCTCACACCCTTTGCTCCATTCGGAAGAACCATCGGTGAAATGTTCTTTTTTCCAAATAGGAACGGTGTGCTTCACCGTATCAATAATGTAACGGCTTGCGCTATAGGCATCTTTTCGATGAGAGGTTGAAACCGCGATGGCAATGGAACATTCTGAAATTTTCATAATTCCGAAACGATGGATCACTTCCACAAAATGAATCTCCCAACGCTTCCCTGCTTCTTCGACAATGTCATTGATTTGTTTGAGCGCCATGCTTTCATGAGCTTCATATTCGAGCGCTTCCACTTGCTTTCCTTCGCTGTGATTGCGGACATCTCCGCAAAAAAGCAAAACAGCTCCTGCTTTGGGATGATGGGCTCGTTGCCGAAGACTATCAAGATTTATAGGATCACGGGTAACCGAATTCATACAATGCCTGTCAGTGTAATTGGGATTGTTGTTTTAGGACCAGATTCGGAATCTTACGAAAAAACCAATCCCTGACAATCTACATGATTCTCAAAAAGAAATAAATCTTATTTTTTCCGGCCTGGAAATGAGGTGGGCTTCTTTCTTTGCTTACTCAATAATTAAATATCCTTTCCCCTCTTGAATGTTAATTTGTGTGTTGTAGCACATTGACATTTGTGCAAGTGAATCAAGAATTTTTTTACCGGATTCGGGGCCGGCCATTTGAGGGGTGTCTCTGGACAGGGCATGATTCAGCAGCGCTTCTGATCCACCCAGGACCACGGGATCCAATTTCATTCCATTCAGTTCTCCGTTGTCCTCAAAAGAGCAGGTGGCAATCACGCTTTCCCAGAGTGAGTCCCGGGAATAAGTGGACTTTCGGAAAGAGTGAAAAATAAAATTTCCCAAACTGTAAAATATAGGGCGACGTTTGTAAATCTCTATCCCCTGCAGCAAAGGAACGCCATGACTGACAAAAATATTGCCTCCGCAATCGATACACTGCCTCGCAAAATTTTGAATCCAGGCTGGCGTTTCTTCCCAAACAGGGCTCCAGTAGTGATGGTGTACATAGACAATCACAAAATCAGCATGGCTGGATGCTTCCTCAATTGCCGATAAATTTCTTTCTAAATCATCCTGATCAAGCTGCCGTTGCTCAATGGTCTCTTCACCTGCTTCCACAGGGATTCCATAAAATTCTTCGGCTGGTGACTCCCTGCGAAAACCTACCCGGCGATACTCAGCTTGACGTTTATCAAATCCGGTTTGCCTGCTGATTGCCCTGAGAGTTTCCAAGTCGGGAAGGGAAAGTTTTAATGATTCAATGACTCTCTGTCGATTGATTCCCGGTCTGTCTGTGGTAAAGGCATCTGCGTCACGGGCGTAAAAACAATCCGGCTGAGGACCGCAGTCCATTGCAAGCAAGGCAACTCTTCCTTTGCTTGTCTCAAGGTAATGAGGTTGTGCCGCCCGAGTCTTGTTCGTGCCGATTCCCGCATAGAGAAAACCTCGTTTTTCAACTTCTTCCAAAGTTGAAAGAATGCCGGAAGGACCCAGATCAAAGGCATGATTGTTGGAAAGGGCAAGTGCATTGAATCCCATTGCTTTGAGAGTGTCCAAGACGGAGGGGGCTGATGCGTGTGAGAATGTATCTTTCATGGACCAGCCACCATGGTCTCCCAAAATGGTTCCTTCATAGTTGGTAAAGGAAAGATCGGCAGCCCTGGTTTTTTCTAATACTTTTTTGAATTCTATATTCGGGTCATTCATCAGATCCCGTTTGATCAGTGATTGACCCACTGCCACGATATTCATGTTTTTCAGAGACATACTCAAAATGGAAAAAAGTGCTTTTTTAAATTTTTACAAATCGTGACTTGCAGAGTGAGGGACGACAGGTAATACAAGATGAGAAGGCCTTTTTGAGTCGGCAAAGACAGTATTTCTGGCAATTTTTGCGTACCGGCTTGTACCCTCGGGTTCGCCAGTGTTGTAATTTAAGTCAAAATGAGGAAAATTGCTGCTGGAGATGTCCAGACGAATTCGGTGTCCTGCTTTAAACAGGTTGCTGGCAGGAGGAGGATCGATTTGGATCTGATAGATTTTTTCCGGAATCATCATCTCCGGATTTTCCCAGGAATTGCGGTAACGTACGCGCAGGATCCCGTTGCAGATGTTCATCGCAAAACCCTGGGGATAGTCAGCATTTGGGGGGTATGAATCAATCAATTTGACGGTGAAGTCGGTATCGACGCAGTCGGATGAAATCCAAAGTTTAACGACTATAGGACCCGTGATCTCCAGATCATTTTCCAACAAGCGGGATTCAAAAACTAAAACATCGTCTCGGAAGGCAAGCGCCTGGTAAGGTTTTTTCGAACCAAAGAATCGGTTTTCCTCCCTCTGGTCAAAGGCACCCCCTTCCATGATTGGTTGACCGGACGTGATCGGCCCGCCAATCGTTGGAACAGGATTGCCGGGGTCATACCGGTAGGAGTATTTGAATTCTGATTCTGAAGGAAACTCGGGAGCAAGCAGATTATTTTTGTGAAGATAAAAAGGAACATACTCCGCATGAGGCAAAGGCCAGTCTGAGGCTGAACGCCATTTTCCACCATGGTCGAGTCGTCCGTCCTGATTCCGCAAGCCACTTCCGCCTCCCATCAGAAAGTACCTGACAGCCGGTTCCTTTTCCACCCCATTGTTGATTCCCTTTAGCCAGCAGTCAAACCATTTCCGCCGGAAGACAAAATAGTTTTCCGCCAGGTTTCGATCCAATGTCGCTGCCGGGCCGAAATCCACATCCCCGGAAAACTGCTGACTACGCCGACCATGGAGCCAGGGCCCCAGTATCAAGCGAACGGGTCCCTTTTTCTGCTTCACAAGTCCGCAAAAGTTTTCTGTGGCAGTCCTGGTGTAGGGATCATACCAACTCGAAATATGAAGCATTGGAACATCGGAATAATTCTCGTAATAACCTTCCGCATAAATCCCCACTTGCTTCCAAAATTGATCGAATTCTCCGTGAGTCCATTGTGCCAGGAGAAAGTCTTCGTATTCAGGAATCCATTTTACAGGAGAATGCCCGGGCCTCCATGGCATTCGGGAAAACCATTCAAAAATATTTTCCTGTTCCAGTGCCTTTTTAGCCTCAGGATGCTTTTCTGCATAACGGCTGAGGCCGGCATGCTTGAAAGCCCAGGTGGCCTGTTTCAACTCAAAGGCTCCCCCCTGCCGGATACCACCCTGGTAGGCATTGGAAAATCCCCCGGAATCAAGGAGCATGCAGGTCAGACCCGGTGGATTGAAGCATGCCATCGCGCTTTGGACATGAGCTGAATAGGACAAACCCATGGTGCCGATTTTTCCGCTACACCAGGCTTGCTGCATGATCCACTCCACGGTGTCATAGCCATCAGGGCCTTCACCCAGGTATTTGGTAAAATCTCCCTCGGAATTGTATCGGCCCCGGCAATCCTGAAATACGACAATATACCCGAATTTGACGAAATACCTGGCGATTTCAGGATTGCTCAGAGGAACAGGGTTTTCCAGGCTTTTCTCAGAGAGCCGTGTTCCTGTTTTGTCATACGGGGTGCGCTCCAGGATGACTGGAAGCGGATCGGGAATCGGCCTGCCTTCCCGAGCAGGCCGATAAATATCCGTTGCCAACAATTTACCGTCACGCATTGGCACCATGACGTCATGTTCAACAAGGACCTCTGCGTCAGATGGAGCCTGGAAATTTTGCTGCCCCATAGATTTACATTGCTGGGACGATATTTCGAGCCAAGGTTCGTTCATCCCGGCGCGAATTGTACTGAATTCCGCTTCTTGTCGCCCAGGCAGAAGCCTGAAAATACATCGGGATGATTCCAATGTCCCCAAATGCGATGACGGCGGCATCCTGCAGCATTTTTTCACGCATCGGTTCATTGACCTCAATCATCGCTTTGTTGATGATTGCATCATATTCCGGATTGGAATAACGCCCCCGATTATTGCTGCCCATTTTTGTTTCTTTGTTATAGGTAGCCAGCACCAGACTCAAGCCTGACATTCCATCGCCTGAAGAGGTTCCATATCCGACAAGAAACAAGCTGAATTCCCTGGCGGTTGCACGTTTGAAATAAACATTTTTCGGCATCGTTTCCACTTTGACCTTGATCTTCCCCCGGGCGAGAAATTGAGCCACCGTCTGAATCACTTGAGCATCATAAAGATAACGGTTGTTGGGACCATGAACGGTTACGCCGAAGCCTTCGGGGTATCCTGCTTCAGCAAGCAGTGCAAGGGCACCTTTCGGGTCGTATTCCATCGGTTTAAGATCAGGATTATAGCCGAATACTCCTTCGGGTACCATTTGACCCGAGGGTTCCCCAAGTCCGTAAAGAGTTCGGGAAATTAAGGCATCTCGGTTGATAAGTTTGGAAAGAGCCAGGCGGACTCTTTTGTCCTTGAAAGGATTTTTTGCCAGCTGATTTCCCTGATCGTCTGTTATGAAAGGGGATTTGTCACGGGCATGGTCCATATGCAGGTAAATCAACCGTGCAGTCGAAACAGGCCAGAGGGTGATTTTCTGATCATTTTTTAACATCTCCATATCACTGGGAGGTACCTGGTCAATGATGTCCAAACTGCCTGAAAGGAGTCCGGCCACTCGCGAGGCATCGTTAGAAATATTCTTGATGATCACATCTTCAAAATGCGGTTTGTCCCCCCAGTAGTCTTCAAATCTTTTCATCACAATCTGTTCTCCGGAAGTCCATTTGACCAGCTTGTATGATCCTGTACCAACGGCTGCTTTCCCGCTGTTAAAGTCTTCGGTACTCGCATTGGCTGCCGCTTTGTGGGAAACGATATATATTCGGCTCACCTCTTTCACCAGGAGTGGTGAAGGTTTTTTTGTTGTGATCTGCAGAGTGTAGGGGTCGATGATCTTCATTTCCTTGACTGGCTTCACACTGCTGGCAAAAGAAGCGGCACTGTTTTTAATGTCTCTCGCCCGCTTGAGGCTGAAAACGACATCTTCCGCTGTAAAATCGCTGCCATCATGGAATTTAACTCCTTTGCGAAGTTTGAATTCGTAGGTCAGTTTATCGATCACCTTGACCGATTCGGCGAGCATCGGCTGCATGGTCATTTTGTCGTCTGCAGTATAAAGCGTCTCAAAAAACTGCATTGAAATCATTTGTGTCCCTCCGTCCTTGGAAAAATGGGGATCCAGTGCCGTCGGATTGGTTCGCATGCCGATGGTAACCGTTTCTGCATATATATTAGTGATGCCTGCAACGACTATCAATGATAGTGACAGGATCAAGGCTTTCATTCTTGTTTTCATAGTGTTTCTCCAATCTTTAAATTCTTCACATTGAAGTCCTCCCGAGGATTTGACAACAGGATTGTTCATGGGTTCATTTTCTCAAGTTTACTCGTTGAGATGACAGGCAGAGAACCGTTCTGAAGCAATTTCCTTCAGCAACGGTTTTTCTTTGCCACATCGCGGTTCGGCAAATTGACATCGCGGATGGAAATGGCATCCGGATGGCGGATTTAAAGGGGAAGGGATCTCACCTGCCACCGGGCTATATTTCCGATGCCGCAAATTGATCCGCGGTACCTCTGCCATCAGCACGCGGGTATACGGGTGATTGGGCTGTTCGAACAACGCTTCGGTTGGCGCAATTTCAACAACCCGGCCCAAATACAAAATCACGACACGATCAGAAAGGTGTTCCACCACCCCAAGATCGTGGCTGATGAACAAATATGTCAACTGCAGATCTTCACGCAGTTTCATAAATAAGTTGAGTACCTGCGCTTGAATAGACACGTCCAGTGCGGCGACGGATTCATCACAAACGATAAATTCCGGCTTGACCGCAATCGCTCTGGCAATGCCGATTCGCTGACGCTGCCCGCCTGAAAACTGATGCGGGTAACGTCGTTTGAATTCAGGGTCCAAACCGACTCTGATCATGATATTGTCGAGATAGTCGTCCATTTCAGATTGGCTTGTCAGGCCATGAACCAATGGACCTTCTCCGATTATATTTCTAACCCTCATCCGGGGGTTCAAAGAAGACATGGAGTCTTGAAAAATCATCTGGATATTCAATTGAACCCGTCTTCTTTCTTCGGTGCTGAGCTGATGGATGTCTTTTCCACGGTATCGAATGCTGCCGCTTGACTGTTTCAGAATCCCGGCAACCATCCGTCCCAGCGTAGATTTTCCACAGCCGGATTCTCCAACAAGTCCAATCACTTCTCCTTTAAAAATATTTAAATTGACATCATCCACTGCATGAACCACCTGCTTTTTGATGCCGGCTCCCAAAAGGTTTGCTGCTTTTTCAGCAAAATCCAGATTGCGGATGAATTGCTTGCTCAGCTGCTTCAATTGAATGATGGGATCTGTCATCAAAGTCCTTGATTGAAAGGATTGTAGCAGCTCATCATACGTCCGCTGGATGTCCTTAAAGTTTGCGGGACCTCAAGACATTGTTCTGTTTTTTGAGTGCAGCGAGGGCGAAAGGTGCACCCTTTCGGCAGACTCAGCAGAGAAGGAGTCATGCCGGGAATTTGATAGAGGACCTGTCCACGACGGTTTTGGCTCGGCACGGAGCCAATCAGTCCGTGCGTATAGGGATGCATCGGAGTGTCAATCACCTCATCCACTCCTCCTTCTTCCACAATTCGACCTGCGTACATCACGCAGACACGGTCTGCCAGACCCCCGACGACCGCCAAGTCATGGGTAATCCAAACCATGGCTGTACCTGTTTCACGACATAACTTCTGCACTTCATAAAGAATCTGTCCCTGAATGGTGACATCCAAAGCAGTCGTTGGTTCATCGGCCAGCACCAGATCAGGTTTGAGCAGAAATGAAATTGCGATTGCCACGCGCTGACGCATACCGCCGGAAAATTGATGTGGATAGGCTTTCAAGCGTTCTTCAGGAGAAGAAATACCGACTCTTCCCAAGCCATCGCGTGCCCTTTCATAAGCGACCCGATGACTGACTTTCTCGTGGGCCTGGATGGTTTCAATCATCTGGGTATCAATCCGCAGTACTGGATTCAGCGTCATCATCGGATCCTGGAAGATCATCGCAATTTTATTTCCGCGCAATTGCTGCATTTCCTTTTCACTGGAACCGACGAGATCTCTGCCATTGAAAAGTATTTTACCGCTGGTGATCCGTCCAGGCGGATCAATCAGGTTTAGAATTGAAAAGGCGGTGATGGATTTGCCGGAACCCGATTCTCCCACAAGGCCGAGGATTTCTCCCCTTTTGACGCTGAAGCTCACATCGTTGACAGCCTTGACGATTCCCGCCTTTGTAAAAAATGAAGTGTGAAGTTTTTCAACTTTTAAAGTCGGTTCGGAATCAGGCACTAGTTTTCTCCTTCCTGCAGCAACCTGGGATTTAATATTTCGCGGATCCTGTCGCCGACAATGTTGATGCTGAAGATGGTTAACAGTAAAACCACTCCTGGAAAAAAACTGATCCAATACATCCCTGAAAGAAGAAGTTGATAGCCATTGGCGATGAGTAAACCAAGAGATGGTTCGGTAATCGGCACTCCGAGTCCCAGAAAGCTGAGTGTCGCTTCCGCAGAAATCGCATGGGCCACCTGCACTGTTCCGATTACAATGACGGGAGGGAGACAATTGGGCAGCAGATGTTTGAAGAGAATTCTCCAATGACCCAAGCCAAGGCAAGTTGCGGCCTCAATATATTCTTTTTCTCGTTCAACCAGAGCGGCACTGCGAACCACCCGTGCATAGTTTGCCCATTGGACGGCTACCAGCGCCATGATGACTTTGTCGACCCCTTGACCTAAAACCGAAAGCAGGATGAGGGCGACCAGAATTGTCGGAAAACCCAGCATGAGGTCGACGGTCCGCATGATCAATGCATCAACCCAACCTCCGAAATAGGACCCGGTTAATCCTAAAATCATTCCTAAAATGAGGGCAATCACTCCAGCCATCACGCCAACACTGATACTTGTTCTCAAGCCATACATGATTGCCGACAACATATCACGGCCCTGGCCGTCGGTTCCAAGCCAGTAAGTCAGGGACTCGTCAAAGTTTTTCGTCCCCGGTGGCATCCGGCTGTCCATAATGTCCAACACCATCAAATCGTATGGGTCCTGTGGTGCAATCCAGGGAGCCAAAAGCGCAATGGAGAGGATGATCAATCCCACTGTTAACCAGAATGTGGCCTCTTTGCTGTTGAGGACACCTCTGACAATTTGCCTTGAAAGCGTATCGTCTGTTTCGTGGTATGTCGCTGTGTGTTCCGTGGCTAGACTTTCACTCATGATTTGACATCCGAAAGGCGAATCCGCGGATCAAGAACAGAATAGATAATGTCCACTAATAGATTGATGCTGATAAACAAGAGCACCACGATCATCAGCCAGGCGACAATCACCGGCCGATCCAGAACATTGATGCTGTCGATCAAAAGTTTTCCCATTCCCGGCCAGGCAAAGATGGTTTCAGTGACCACACCAAAGGCAATCAATGAACCCAGTTCCATACCGATTACCGTAATGATGGGAAGCATAATGTTTTTCAAAACATGTACAAAAATAATTCGGCGTCCCGTCAATCCTTTGGCGCGAGCAAATTTGACAAAATCCATCGGCAAGGTTTCGCGCATGCTGGCTCGAGTCAATCGCATCACCATCGAAATTTTATAAAGCGACAAATTCAAGGCAGGCATGATCATATGTTGAATTCCATCCCAGGTTGCTAAACTGGTCTCAATGCCAAGAATTGTCCCGGTTTCTCCTCTCCCAGTTGATGGCAGCCATCTCAGAAATACTGAAAAAACCATAATCAGCATCAATCCCTGCCAGAAATTCGGGATGCTGAAACCAAAAATCGATCCGGTCATCAGGGTTCGGTCGAGGAGGGTATTCGGGTGGGCGCCAGACAGCATTCCCAGAGGAATACCAATGAAGACAGCAAATATCAGGGCAAGCAGTGCCAATTCTAAAGTCGCATTCATTCGGTGCAGGATCAGCTGCATCGAAGGGACATTGTGAACGAAAGAGGTTCCCAGATCTCCTCGTACTGCGTTGGCGAGAAAAAGTCCGTATTGGATGAGCAGGGGTTTGTCCAAACCGAGGGCCTGAATGGCTTCCTCGCGGTCTTCCTGGGTAGCATCCGGCGGCAGAAGAATATCCACCGGGTTACCAATGGCAAAGATCCCTGCAAACAGGATCATGGAAACGACGAGGACCACGAGAACACTTTGCATCAATCTTCGAACAATAAATACTGTCATTGGCTTCTCAATCGATTCAATTAAGAAATCACTATAGATTTTTATTGATCAGGGTTCGTTTCACATTTTCGAGATTTTCTTTCACATCATCGTATTTCCTGATGACAACCGCTGCAAACAGGGAATCCAGTATTGCTATCTGGACCAACCGGGTTGACATTGTTGCGAACCATGCGGATTCTTGAGTGGGTAAAGAAAATGTTAAATCACAGATTCTGTGCAGTGGAGATTTTTTTTTACCAATTATCCCGATGACCGTCGCATCAAAACTTTTTGCAATCCGGACACTTTCATTGATATCTTTTGAAGATCCGTTATTGGAGATCGCGACAACAACCGATTTTTTATCGAGCAGTGAGGCTGACATGAACTGCATGTGGGCATTGCGGTAAGTATTGCAGGGGATTCCCAAACGAAAAAATTTATGATGGGCGTCCAGAGCAACAATTCCTGCCCCGCCAAGACCATACAAATCGATCCTTTCTGCATTGGCGAGAATCTCAACTGCATTTTGAAACATGACAGTGTCAATATTGCTGAGGGAAGACCGCATCGCATCCTGTCCGGCCGTAAAAACTTTATCCAGGACCTGTGCAGAAGTATCTCCTTCTTCAACCATTCTATGGCGGTATTTTTCCGGTGGTAAATCTTTCGCCAGGTTAATGCGAAGTTCCATATAACCGGAAAGTCCGACTTTCTTGCAAAAGCGAACCACCGTCGGTTCACTGACCCTCGCCATTTCAGCCAATTCAGTAATTGTACTTTCAACAACAATCTCTGGAACATTTAAAACAGTTTCCGCTACTCGGCCTTCTGCACTTTTTAAAGCAGGTGCGATATCTCTGATCACAGCCAACATTTCTGTTCCGTAGTTGATCATACTATTTACGTAATTTTTATACGTTATTTATGAAAAAATTGAAATTTTTAAAAGATTCCGTAAATTTGTTTCGGATAATTACTCCTTCACAATCAATCTGTCAACAGTTATAACCGTCTTTTTTATGGTTAAAAGCTGGTATTAATTATTAGTTCCTGCGTTCTATTGGCTTTTTGACATACATTCCACTTGTATTTTAAAAAATTTCTACATAGGTTGACGCCGTCGGAGCAAACAGCGGTGAATGTATCAATAAAATTTTAACTCCTGCATCTCAATGCTCTGCCTGTTCTAAAAAACCCACAGGAGAGAAGCTTTGATTAAAAATGATTATCCGTTAGAAATCTCACCGGTTGACATCATTCCCTACCGGAAAGGAAATACGGGGGTCGATTATGTGACAACAATCGACAGCAAAATTCCAGGCCCTCATTTGATGATCACCGCATTGGTGCATGGCAATGAATTGTGCGGGGCGCATGCCTTGGACTTTCTGTTTCGAAACAATGTTCAGCCCCTGCGTGGAAAACTCACTTTAGGTTTTGCGAATCATGAAGCCTACCACAGCTACGATCCGAATGACCCCTATGCGTCGCGTTTTCTGGAAGTGAATTTCAACAGAGTCTGGGCAAAAGAAGTCCTGGAAGGGAAGCATACCAATTTGGAAATCAGCAGGGCCCGGGAAATGCGACCCATTGTCGATACGGTGGATTATCTGTTTGACATCCACTCGATGCAGCACAAAAACCCACCCCTGATGATTGCCGGACCTCTTGCCAAAGGACGTCAATTCGCACGGGAATTTGGAATTCCAGAATGGGTTGTTTCCGATTCTGGACATGCAGAAGGCTTGAGGATGCGGGACTATGGTGGATTTGGTGATCAACGCAGTCTGAAGAATGCGCTGCTGGTGGAGTGCGGACAGCATTGGGAAAAAAACAGCTCCACCGTGGCCATTGAATGCGCCATGCGATTTTTACTTTATTTTAAAATGCTGGATCCTGACATGGAAGATCAACATTTGGGAAAAATTCAGGTGCTTCCGCAGAAATTTATAGAAGTAACAGAGGCCGTCACGATTGAAACGGAGGAGTTTCATTTTGCCCAAAAATTTATTGGTTTGGAAGTTTTAGCAGAAAAAGGGACTCTTCTGGGCTATGATGGTGACAAAGCAATAAAAACCCCCTATGACGACTGCATCCTGGTCATGCCCACTCGTCGCTTTAGCCCCGGGATGACTGCCGTTCGACTGGGACGCTTCATCGTAAATTGAGCAACAATGAAACAAAATCGAGTGCAAGCACAGGCTGAGGTGCAGGTTGAAAATGATCGGGTGAAAGTGACAGAATGGCGTTTTTCTCCTGGAGCGGAAACCGGATGGCACCGTCATGTCTGCGACTATGTTGTTGTTCCTCAAACAACGGGAAAACTCCTGCTGGAAAGCAAAGATGGAACGCAGCAGGCGTCCCTGCAATCCGGATTGTCTTATTACCGCAATGCAGGCGTGGAGCACAACGTCATCAACATCAACGAAAACGAATTTGTATTTGTGGAAATAGAAATGAAATGACTCAGTTCAGTTCCGCCAATATTTCCCGACCACCATCATCCAGAATTTTTTGGGCAATGCTTTGTCCCAATTCTTCTGCCTGCTGGCGAGGAGCTGAGCCCTGATGACGGATGACAAGGCTGCCATCCAGTTTTGCTGTCAGGGCAGTGAGGGTCAGCAGGTCCTGCTCAACGGAGCAAAATCCGGCAATGGGAATTTGACAGTTCCCTTCCAGGGCAGCCAGGACCGTCCGTTCCGCACGTATGCAATCGGTGGTATCGATATCTTCCATGTGTTTGAGATAAGACAGTGTCGTCTCGTCTCCCGAGCGGGTTTCAATACCGACTACACCCTGCGCGATGGCGGGAAGCATGACCGAAAAGGGCAGTTCCTGAGTGATTTGCTGCTCCCAACCTAAACGCTTCAATCCAGCCACTGCCAAAATTGAGGCATCAAACTCTCCAGATTCCACTTTCTTCAAACGCGTGTCTACATTGCCGCGAATGCTTTTGATCTCCAAATCAGCCCGGTACGCTTTCAACTGAGAAGCGCGCCGCAGGGAACTGGTCCCAACCACAGCATTTTTCGGCAAATCATCCAAACTCTGAGCCCGCGGCGCAATCAGGGCATCATGCGGTCTTTCACGCGCGGTAATGATGGAAATTTCCAATCCTTCCGGCAATTCGGCAGGAACGTCTTTCATGCTGTGGACACAGAGATCCGTTTGCTGTTCTATCATGGCCGTTTCGAGTTCTTTGATGAACAAGCCTTTGCCGCCAATTTCTGCCAGCGGGCGATCCTGAATTTTGTCTCCCTGGGTTTTGATGATAACCAGTTCAACCGTTAAAGACGGGTACTTTGCCAAAATTTGATCGCGAACCCAGTTTGCCTGCCAAAGCGCCAGACGGCTGCCTCGAGTGCCGATACGTAATGAATGCATAGTTGTCATCAAGAATGAGGTTTTGTTTTTTGAAGAAGTTTGAGTTTGGGGGGTGCTTTTGACTCTTCCATCGCAATTTCAGGGGGGGATAGATCAAACAGCTGTATCAATGAATCCAGATAAAGATGACCATCCTCCCGACTGCTCAACTGCCGCAAATTGTGAGAAGGTTTGTGCAGGAGTTTATTCGTCAGTGAATGGACCAGGCGCTCGATCTGCTGCTTCTGCTCCGGAGGGAGATGTTTCAGTTTTTGAAGGGTTTTTTCCAGTTCGGCTGCTCCAGTTTCATGAAACGATTCCCGCAGGGCGCGTATTGTCGGCACAGCAGAAAGGTTTTTAAACCAGGATTGGAGTTTCTCGACTTCTTCCTCCAGAATTTGTTTTGCAATTTCGGCTTCCTGCTCTCTTTCCTTTCTATTCGTGTCAACCACTCCCTGAAGGTCATCAATATCATAAGAATAAACGTTGGGTAAATCGTTCAAACGGGGATCAATGTCGCGGGGGACGGCAATGTCAATAAAAAACATTGGATTGCCTTTTCTTCTTTTGATACATTGCCTGACGGTTTCTTCTGTGATAATGAAGTTTTGCGCCCCTGTCGAGCTGATGATGATGTCTGCGTTTTCCAGATAATCTGAAAGCTGTTCAAAGCGAATTGCGGATCCCTGGTACTGCTCGGCAAGCGTCATTGCATTGGCAAAAGTACGATTGGTCACCAGCAGCTTTGAAACGCCGTATTTCATGAAGTGCTTTGCCGCCAATTCGGCCATTTCTCCGGCACCCACAATCATGATGGTTTGTCGGGAAAGATCATTGAAAATTCGTTTTGCCAACTCCACTGCAGCAAAGCTGATGGAAACGGCATTGTGGGCAATTCGAGTTTCGGTGCGAATGCGTTTGGCAGCAGAAAAGGCCCGGGGAAACAGACCTTTGAACGAGGAACCGACATATTCGTTTTCCAGGTATTGGCGGTACGCTTCTTTCGCCTGTCCCCCGATTTGGGACTCGCCGATAATCATGGAATCCAAACTGGCGACGACTTGAAACAAATGTCGTGCCGCTTCAATATTATAAGCCTCATAAGACATTTCTGCCAGATTGGGAATATTGAAATGATTGATCAGTTTTTGTTTTATTTTGGGAACCGTTTCTTCAGGATTGGCTGAGACACAATAAAACTCCGTTCGGTTGCAGGTAGACAAAACCACTAGTTCCTGCAACTCTGCTTCCTGGAACACAGCGTCGGCAAATTCCATCTGCTGGGTCGCGGGAAGCGACAATTGTTCTCTGATTTCAAGGGGAGTTTTTCTAAAATTCCACCCTAATACGGCGAATTTCATAAATTTTTTAAAATTTTGTGCAAATTTGCGGACAATGGTTGTTTAATTAACCCGGTTCAGTTAAAATCTAACGTCTTTGCGCTTTTTAATCAAATCATAAATTGATGCGACCATGACCGACTTTTTTTCAAGATGGATCACCCCGGATCAAATGACCTTACTCAGGGTGCTCCTGATTCCTGCAATTTACTTGCTGATTTTGTGGGATTCTGAGCTCACACTTGTGGTGGCGTTTTTGTTTTTCACGATAGCCTGTTTCACAGATTACTGGGATGGTGTCCTTGCACGCCATACTGGTAAAACCACCGATTGGGGGAAATTACTCGATCCGATTGCTGACAAAATTCTGATCACGTCGCTGCTTGTCCTGCTGGTTTCTTTAGACAGGGCTCCTGCTTATTTAACGGTGCTGATCATTGTTCGTGAATTTGCCATCTCTGGACTGCGTTCCATTGCAGCCATTAAAGGGACTGTCATTGCCGCGAGTTCAGGAGGTAAAGTCAAAACCATTTCTCAGATGTTTGCCGTCGGTTTTTTAATTTTAAATTATCCCACCCTGGGGCTTCCCTGTCATGAAATAGGAATTATCATCCTTTGGATTGCAACCGCTTTTTCAATATGGAGCGGGATTAAGTATTTTATGGCCTACTACGAAACTGTTCCCGCCCAGTCTCCCTCATGAAGGGGCAAATTAAAAAATTCCTTTTCCCGTCCCAGGATTTCCTAAAAATCATCTGCCTGCACAATCCTTAACAGGCGTTGCTTGAATTTTGAAGATTGCATTTCATTGAATCCAGCGTTAATTGCCTGCCAAAAACAATGCCTGAATAAATTAGCCAGTGCTGATTTTCATCGTTAAAATTGCCTAGTGAAGTCGAGCAGAATATAATTTCCCGATTCCGTTATTCACGCGATAGAATGCCTCGCAAAAAAACAGAGTAAACCTCTGGGAAGTGAGGGGAAGAAGAAAAAATTTTTCAGGAAATATGGGCTGATCCAATAACAGAAGAAACGAATTCATGAAAGAATGCGTTTATACACCGGAGGATCATCAGGCATTGAACCGGATTTCAATGATTTCCCCGGATTGGACGATATAGTCACGATCAGTCAGTTTCGCCAGTCCTTTTGATTTGCACTCGTTGAAATTATGGCATTTCATATAATCCTCGAAACTGACCACATCTCCCTTAATAAATCCACGGGCGAGATCAGAGTGAATTTTACCAGCACAGGTCACAATGTCAGAACCTTTGTTTACCAGCCATGCATGAGATTCATCAGGTCCTGAAGTATAAAAGAACATCAGGTTTGCCTTTTCAAGCGCCAGGTCAATGATGGTGTTGACATCCGTTTCCTCTTTTAATGCGAGCACAGGTTTAAAACTGTGAGGGGCTATTTCTCTGAGGAGACTGCGCTCTTCTTCATTGAATTCAACGTCACAGAGAGGCGTTTCATTTTCGAGATGTTCAAGGCATTTTTCCATCAATACCCGGTCTCCTTCGTCGGTGAGACGGTTGATTCGAGTCTCAATTTTTTCCATATCCAGAATCAATAAATCCAGAATACTGCCTGCAGGAAGAACAATGGCGTCGGACTGAACAAATTCATTGTGGATGAATTCGGCAAAATAGGGGGCAACTTTTTTTGGTTTATCCTTTTCTTCCAAAGCAAGCAGTATTTCATCGCGGTATTTGATCTTTCCTTCCGGCAACTCCATTCCGGTAAATCCAATTTTCATGAGTGGTTTCCTATCAAAGTTTTTCTTAGTCAGTAGTTTTTCCGTCAGGATGCTGAGACAAAAGGGAAATTCCTTAAACTTCAACCCTGCTTTTTTCTTCAATCCCGTGCGAACTGTTGCTGCACAAAAATTTTTCCTGAGTCATGCTAATTTGGAACCGTTGATGATTTTTTTTTCAGGAACTGCCAAGACAACGGCTCCATCATCCTGGTAAAATCCGGTGATCAGGCATTCTGACTTCATCGGCCCAATTTGCTTGCTGGGGAAGTTGACGACGGCAATGATTTGTTTTCCCAGCAGATCTTCTTTTTCGTACAAGTCAGTAATTCTTGCACTGGATTTTTTAATTCCAATCTCTGATCCAAAGTCTACATTGATGATGTAAGCCGGAATTCTTGCTTCGGGGAAATCATCTACTTTGACAATGGTTCCTGCTCTCAATTCGACTTGTTCGAATTCATCCCAACTGATCTGTTTCATATTTGTTCATAGTTCTTTAATCAAATGCCCGACGAAATGTTCTGCAGGCTGTCTTCATTCTGTTTGAAATAAGGGAATATATTTTGAGTCGTCTATCTTAAAATTCCTGCTGACAGTTTGCTTGAGGAATATTTCCCGGCACAAGGTTTTCTTATAAAAATTCCGGGCTACCATAGTGATCTCGGTCTATACACTATAGCCTGATGCTGGCGTTCTCACAAATCAATTCTCAGATGCTCATTGGATCTTGAGCGTTTGGCTGAAAAGCATCTGGATGAGTATTTCTTGTAAATCCCTTTCAAATCTTATATTGAGGATCCCTGGAATTCATTCAACAAAGTACCGACTGTGCTTTACAGACGGTGGTATATCGACGGACCCGTGAAAAAGGAGAGATTTAGTGAAAGAAAATTTTGATGTCCAGCGTGCAAGAAGGGAAACGCGTGCCTGTGAAGAAAGGATTCATTTCAATAATGCGGGATCATCTTTAATGCCGATTCCTGTCAGTGATACCCTTCACAGTTATCTACATAAAGAAGAGCAAATCGGAGGTTATGAAACAGCAGGAGAAGAAGTGGAGGCACTGAACAATTTTTACAATGCTGCTGCCGCGTTGTTGAATTGTGCCCCTTCTGAAATTGCCTATGTCGAAAATGCGACCCGAGCCTGGGATATGGCATTTTATTCTTTCAAATTTGAACCGGGCGACCGGATACTCACAAGTGTTGCAGAGTATGGTAGCAACGTGATCGCCTACAATCAGCAGTCAAAACGGTTTGGTGTAGAAATTATTTTTGTCCCCAATAACAGAGAGGGTGAAATCGATACGAAAGCAATGTCAAACTTGATTGATGAGCGCGTCAAGCTGATTTCAATCAGTCATATTCCCACGGGAGGAGGAACGGTGAATCCTGTCCGCGAAGTGGGAAAACTGGCAAAAGAAGCAAAGATTCCATTTCTTCTGGATTCCTGTCAGGGAGTGGGACACATTACTCTTGATGTTGATGAGATCGGATGCGATATGATGTGCGGCACCGGCCGGAAATATCTGCGTGGTCCCCGAGGAACCGGACTGCTTTATGTTCGCCGGGCTTATATTGAAAAGCTGGAACCGCCCTTTTTAGACCAGCACGCCGCTACTCTCCTTTCACCAACACACTATGAAATGCGTACCGATGCAAAACGGTTTGAGAATTGGGAACAGTTTTTTGCAGGAAAAGCAGCTTTGGGAGTGGCCATAGACTATGCCGCTTCCTGGGGGATTGAGGCGATACAAAATCGAGTTTATCATTTGGCCGCCCGGTTGAGGCAGAAATTGTCTTTCATGGATGGGGTCGCTGTGACCGATGAAGGCAGTGAAAAATGCGGGCTGGTGACATTTAATACTGAACAAAAAAGTCCCGAAATGATCAAAACATCTTTAGCTGCTAAGCAGATCAATGTGTCTGTTTCTGATGGATCAGGAAATCTTGTTTCTTTTCAGCAACGCGGCATTGCAGGTGTCGTGCGTGCATCGCTCCACTACTACAATACGGAAGAAGAAATCGATACCTTTGTTGATGCCCTGCAAAGGATATTAGCCGCTTAACGAATGATGGTCTCATCTGCTGCAAGGAAAGGAGTCAGGCATCCGGCAAAAGGGAAGCATTCTCGTGAAAGACGCCTCCCTGTCGAGGTTCAGAACCCGTGAATATTGTTTTCTAGAGTCCTATTGTTCGTTTTTCAAAACTTTTCTTGACTTCCTTGTCATCACTCCAAAGGATTTCATTCGTTTTGACATCCGTCAGGTTCAAGGTCAACTTGTAGTATACCAATTTGTCATTTCCCACTGTTTGAACGTAACTCCCGATATCTCCTGAAACCAGGTATCGGACTGCGATTTGCCGGGGATCTGAAACGGTGGATTGGTCCACGTTGCCTGAAGTTTTGTTGTAGTCATATTCTTCCTGCAGATTTCCCCGCGAGTCAATATCAATGAAACGGAACCGGCGAACCGCGATCAATTCCTTCCTGAGTTTATCGGTCAACAATTTCATATCAATGTGTTCACTGGTCCGATTGGAGACTTTCCCAATCGCCATGACGGGTTTTTCCTGCAGATTTCCAATGGCACCATCGTTAACGAGGCTACTGACCAATTTTTTAACAATCAGCTGCATGTCATTTTCATTGAATTTGTCAGACAGCATGGTGATTTTATTGGGATCGACGTATTTTCCCTGTGTGAAGGCTTTCGGCCCACATGCACTGAGAGCCAGGCACAGAGTCAAACCAAAAAACACAAATATTCCAGACTTGTTCATAATTCCTCTTGTGATATTGAGTTGGTTTAAAAAAAAGTTTTAGCAGACATTGCGATCATATGCAACGGCTCGGCTTCGTTGACTTCTCTTTCGGAATTCTGACTTTTGAAAGACTGATGTCGAATTGCACTCAAGCCCAGGGTAAAATTTTTATCAATTTCAAAATCAACTCCTGCTCCAACGAGCACTCCAAAAGTATTCACGGAACTGGAGCTGATTCCTGCCTGCTTTTCTTCCGTACTCGGGTTGAAGTCAGAAAAATAGATTCCAGCTCCAACTATGCCGTATGGAGAGAAGATTCCACGATCAAGAAAGTATTCCAACTGGGTAGTGACCTGAGAACGCTTCAAGTTCCCGGTGCTGCTTCTGCGGCCTTCATGCTGGCTGGACAAAAACTTCAAAGCAATATTCAATCGTTCCCGGTAACGATAGATGAGAAAAACACCCTGGCCGATTGCATCATTAAATCCTGTTTCACTTTTTGCATCATCCCCCGTCAGAAGAATTTGTCCAAATGAAAGTCCAATTCCTACTTTTTTCTCTTGAAACAAATTCTCATCGGAGGCGATTTCACTTCCTTCCGGCCCGGCCGTGCTTGTGCCTGGCTGCGGAGGCGAAATCAGTTCCGATTTTGTTGATTCCGCTGCTGCGGAAGAGGTCACATTCTGAGAAGTTTGTGCAATTGCAGCGGCCTGCAAACTGATAATAAAAACGGTGAGTAACGAAATATATCGAAAATTTGGCATAGCTTGCACCTCGCTTGATGGTTTGTTCAGAGGCCAACCCTTTAGTAATGGAAAAAGGGAAGGGGTTTAATAATCAGATCGGTCGAAATGGATCAATCGTGCAGTTTTGGAGATCTCTGACAACAACCTGGGAAATCCCGATTGAATCCAGGGCTACGGGTCCATTCGTGGCCCGTTGAATGGTTTCTGTTTTACTGTGTCCTCTTTTGATACGACCCAAAGCGGAAGAAAATGAAAACCGTTTCCCTCCAAATTGCGGGTCGGGATGATTCAGATCGTACTGAATCTGATACAATACTTGCACGTCAACCAAATCACACAAGTCATTATCGACTTTAAGCCGCAGCTTGAAATTGAGGTTTGATTGACTTTCATTTTGACTGGCATCTTGAACATCAATGTCAAGTGCCGTCAATCGAACTGAAATGCTGCCATCACTCTGGTAAGTTCCAATGGAATCAACGGCTCGTTCCTTATTCAAGTCCGCACACCCCTGCAGGAGTGAAATTGCTGTTAAAATAACAACTGCTAGGCTCAGTTTTTTGAAGATCGCTCTCATTGTTTCTCCTTCTCCGCCCTGGTCGGTAGTGCCATTCTGCATTTCTCTTTGGATTGTTTCGCGTGAATGTATCTTCTGCTATAGAGAATATTTTGAATTCCTCAACAAATCATTTTTGCTAATATTTAGCTGACGATTTTATAATATTCAATACGCTTTAAATGAGTATTTCTTTTCAATACTATTCGTATCAAATCTTAAGCTTGTGTCCTCAAATAACTGATTCCAGTAGTCTCATTGAATGCTGTCCGGGGAAGAAGGATTGAGTGATGGTTCTAGTTTTTAAGACAGTATTTGGTGTATTCTTTTCCTTTAAAACGGTTCACCCTGATCTGAAGAGAGGCCTTTTCAGCCTGCCGCCACAGGTCATTTTTTGGAATTGCGTTTTTTGGCCGCAGCCTGAGACAGAATAGTTTCCTTCAGTTCGGCATCCTGGTGGAGTAAATTCCTCAGGTTCGTATCAATGTTTAGTTTAAAGGTCATCACCTGAAAACTGACTCCCATTAATTTTCCAATTTTAAAATACTGATCAACTTCCTCTCTGATCTTTTTTCCATTTGCATAGATCGCTTTGATGAGAACGGAGAGAATAAAATATATTTTATCAGGGTCAAAGATTTCAATTTCCCACATATCAGGTGTTTTTTGACTTTTAAGATTGTTCACTAAACTTTCAACGCTAATGACCGAGCCTTCTTCTGTGAGCACGCCAAAATGCCTCTTGAAAAAATCCACTTCGTTTTTCTCAATGGCAGCGTCGGCCAGTATAATTGAAATGACACCTTTGGCCAACCAGGCCTGTTCTTCTGCAGTGAGGTCTTTTATTCTGATATTCATTGAGTTTCCCTTCCTTTTGAATTTAAATTCTCCGTTATTTTTGACTTGAAAAGAGATTTCTTCCCCTGTCAAAGGATCATCCTGATTTGTCTCAAATTTTGTAGGTGCGGTACCTGTTCCGGTGTTCCTGTGAAAAGGTCACAAAATACCAAGCATCGCGGTTAGGATTCAGTCCCCGTTTCTACAAATTGATCTGCAGGGAGAGCCTGCAGTCGTCAGATCAAATGCCTTGTAAAATAACTGATCTGAGCTATTTTGAATAGAACAAAACATTACGGATGGTGCGATGACCCCAACAAATTTTTAGGAAACACGCGATGTCAATTTTTACTAATATTCTTCCGTTGCCCGTCGCTTCTCCCGGAACTCTATGGAGAGGAGATCAACTCCAGTTCAGTTTGTACACAGAAATTGCTGAAGAGATTGAATATTGTTTTTATGCTAACCCCTATCAAATAAAGACCGGGGAGGATTTCCCTTTGTTAGAAAGAGTAATCCTGAAAAAGGATCAATTCTGTTTTGGAGAATTTTGGAATTGGACTGCATCCTTGTCGGAAGATCGCTCGGATTCCTTGGTGGGGTATCTGATTCGTGTCTGGAAAAAGGATATTGCAACTGGAAAAAAAGCAGGATGCTGGATTTTTGATCCGCATGCACGGGAATCCACCGGCGGTGAAGACTGGGGGCAATCGTATCATTTTCAAATTGACCCGAAGGACTACACACTTCGAAAAAGTCTCCGATCCTCTTCCAATTTTAAAGAGCATCCACGGCGATTGTCCGTATTGCGTTCATCATCACCTGGGCCGGCGCGACCGGAACGACCGAAACATCCTTTTGAAACCAGTGTGATTTACGAATGTCATGTACGCAGTATGACTTGCGGTGAAGGAGCAACTCTTTCTGACTCCCGATTTTCGGGGACTTACCAAGGACTCGTGGAACAGATCCCGTACCTTCTAGAACTCGGTATTACGGCCGTGGAATTGCTGCCAATTTATGATTTTGATGAGACGGAAAACTGGAAAAAATCGCCGCTCACTGGAGAACGACTGCTGAACTACTGGGGGTATTCTCCGATTTCATTTTTTGTGCCCAAACAAAGCTATGCTTTTGATCGCCAGGATCCTGTCAGTGAGTTTAAGAAAATGGTCGATGCCTTCCATCAGGCAGGACTGGAGGTGATTTTAGATGTGGTCTACAATCATACGGGAGAGTTGGATGAAAACGGCCCGGTTGATCATTTTAAATGCTTAGGGGAAGAGAACTGGTACCTGCATGATGAAGAGAAACGCCTGCTCAATTATTCTGGATGCGGCAATACACTTCGATGCGCCCATTTCGCGGTGAAACAGATGATATTGGCCAGTTTGCGCTATTGGGCAAACGAAATTGGGGTGGATGGTTTTCGTTTTGATTTAACGACAATTTTGGATCGGGATCATGAAGGAGAAATCCAAAAATTTCCGACCCTGCTCTGGGAAATACAGCAGGATCCTGCCCTCAACGGCATCAAAATGATTGCGGAACCCTGGGATGCAGGAGGAGGATATCAAGTAGGGCACCTTGCTCACCATGCTCACTGGGCGGAATGGAATGATCAGTACCGGGATTCTATCCGTCAGGCGGTCCAGGGGGCTGAAGGTATGATGGGGCAAGTAAAAAATTGCATTTTAGGAAGTCCGAACCTCTATCAAACTGTTGAGAAAGGGCGTCGTTTCAGCATCAATTTCATCACTGCACATGATGGCATGACGATGTGGGATTTGGTCGCTTATCGGCAGAAGCAAAATGCAATCAATGGGGAATCGAATCGGGACGGGACTTCGGAAAACTATTCCTCCAATTGCGGCGAAGAAGGCCCTTCAGATGTGCCGGAGATCAAGACTCTCCGTGAGAATAAAATAAAACTTTTCCACTTTCTGCTCCAGCTTTCGGGAGGGATCCCGATGATGCTGGCCGGAGATGAAATGGGGAGGTCCCAGCAGGGAAACAATAACGCTTATTGTCTGGACAACCCCGTCAACTGGATTGATTGGTCGTTGCTTTTCAAAAATAAGCATTTGTTTCAATTTGTTCAGCATGCTATTGCATTTCGTAAAGCCAATCATCGTTTTCTTTTTTCGGATCAAAGCCGGTATCAATGGTTTAACAGCTTGGGAAATGAAGAAGATTTGAGGCATCATATCCGTACACTCGTCTGGAAAGTCAATCACCCTGATTTTCCTGAAAAAGACATTTGCATGATGTTGAATTGTTACAGCGAAGCGATCGAATTCAGGTTTCCCGGAAACCGGAACTGGCGCTGTTTATTCAACACTGCTCTGGAAAATTTACCGGATCAAAAGATGATGCAAGGCAAGGTGAATGTGGAAGGATTTTCTCTGCTGGTATTGGAAAGTATTGATAGCTGCCAATAGACTGCAATTTTTTTAAAAGGTGCAAAATGCGTTACCGGTTTTATACACTTGATGTGTTCAGCAAAACAGTTTTTGGAGGAAATCCGCTTGCTGTTTTTCCAGATGCCGAAGGTTTATCAGGCACGCAGATGCAGCAAGTTGCCAAGGAATTCAATTTGTCTGAGACAATTTTTGTGTTCAATCCCACTCTTGAGAATACCGACTTCAAGGTGCGGATTTTTACACCATCTTCAGAATTGCCTTTTGCGGGGCATCCTACAGTGGGAGTTGCCCATCTGCTTGCCTCTCTTGGCCGCATCAGAATGAAGGGAGATGAATCAAGGATCGTATTGGAAGAAGGAGTCGGTGCGGTTCCGGTGCTGATCAGATCAGAAAATGGAAAGCCGCAATTTGTGCAATTCTCCGCAGCAAAAATGCCTGTTTTTCCAAATCCTGTTCCCTCCTCCAGCGACATTGCCGCTTCACTATCCCTCGACAATTCAGATTTGATGACAGGAAAATATCAGCAGAAAGTGGTGGACTGCGGGGTCACTTTTTTGATCGTCCCCTTGAGAAGCCTGGCAGTCATCGAAAAAATCCGGATTGACAGCAGCCATTGGAAGCGGACCATGAAAGATTTATCGGCAGTGGGAATGTATGTATTCACCACCGAAACTGCACAGCAAAGTTCAAATATTCATGCTCGAATGTTTGCCCCTGACGAGGGGATTTTGGAAGATCCTGCGACCGGTTCTGCTGCAACCGCATTGGCCGGATATTTGGCAGACCTGGTAAATGTCGACGGTCCGCTGCACTGGGTGCTTGAACAGGGTTTTGAAATGGGGAGACCGAGCATCATCGATGTTGAAGCGGATAGAAAATCCGGCAAAACGGTTGCAATTCGAGTCGGCGGCAATTCCGTCATCGTTAGTGAGGGAACGATTGATCTACCTCAAATTTAATTTCCAAACCGATTGAAAACCGCATGTCATCTCAAAATCAGGATCAGATAAAGTGGAACAAAAAATACTCTGAAAAAGCATTGGACTCTTGGAATTCAATGCCTTCAGAGTGGTTGTGCCGGCACGAGGAAGTTTTGTTGAAACAGGAAAAAGCGAAAGCATTGGATTTGGCCTGCGGCAATGGGAGGAATTCTTTTTTCCTCGCTAAACTCGGGTTTGAAGTGGATGCAGTCGATATCTCGGATGTCGCCGTTTCCTGGCTTAATGAACAGATTGCGGAAAGAAAAATTCCAGTAAAAACTCAAGTGATGGATTTGGAACAGGAGGCATTGCCAAGAAATTCTTACCAGGTGATCATTTGCTTCAATTATCTGCAAAGAACATTGTTTTCAAAGATCAATGAAGCCCTGGACCAGGGCGGACTTCTCCTTTACGAAACAGTTTATCTGGATGAAATAGAAGTGCTCGGCGGAGGAATGAATCCAAAATTTGTCCTGGATTATAATGAACTCCTGCATGCTTTTTCGGAGCTGCGGATCTTGGAATACCGGGAAAACATTGTTTATTCTCAAAGGCTTAACAAACAGAAAGCTCTTGCCAGCCTGGTTGCGCGAAAACTTTAAGCGGAAAGTGAAATGCCTGAACTGACAACCCTGGTCATATTTTTTGTAGCGGCCCTGGCCTTGATCGTCACACCAGGCCCGGCGGTCCTGTATGTGGTAGCGCGGAGTATTGATCAGGGCCGGCTCGCCGGCGTGATCTCAACATTGGGTGTTGCCTCAGGAACCGTGATCCATATTGCTGCTGCTGCTTTCGGGATTTCAGCGCTTTTGGTTTCTTCGGCATTGGCATTCAATATCATGAAATATCTGGGAGCCGCCTACCTGATATTTTTAGGAATCCGAAAATTTTTTTCTCCTGAAGAATTTGAAAACACAGAATTTTTAAAAGCCGAAACCCTGCGTTCAATATTTTATCAGGGATTTTGGGTCAATTTGCTCAATCCGAAAACGGCGCTTTTTTTCTTTGCATTTCTCCCGCAATTTGTCGATCCGGCAAAGGGATCTCCGGTTTTGCAGGTCTTGTTTTTCGGGATTATATTTGTGGTCCTGGGAATCGTCAGTGATGGTGTTTGGGCTATATTGGCAGGAAGTTTGAGAAACTGGCTGAAAGAAAATCAGAATTTTTTGACGTTCCAGCGCTACTTTGCAGGAACTGTTTTCATTGTGCTCGGCGTGCTGACTGCCTTGAGTGGGGGTGCTAAAAAATAAGTTGAGGGTCAAAACTAAGCTGGAACCGTGCGCAGACTTTGTTCATTGATCGGGTAGTGAAGAACTGCAGAAGCAAGTCCCAGTGCAACAGAAATCCACCAGACTGCATCGTAGGATCCTGTCGTGTCATAAAGATATCCTCCCAACCAGGCTCCCAGAAAACTTCCAATCTGATGGCTGAAGAAGACAATGCCAAACAATGTTGAAAAATATTTCGGCCCAAAAACCTGAGAAACAATCCCCGTTGTCAATGGAACCGTGGACAGCCAAAGCAGTCCAATAATTGCAGAAAAAATTAGAACACTGGCAGGAGTCGTCGGCATTAATATAAAAGCCACAAAAAGCAGGGCACGACTGAGGTACAACAAACTGAGGCAGTATTTTTTGCTAAACTTGCCGCCCAAATATCCTGAAGCAAAAGAACCGATGACGTTGAAAAATCCGATGAATGCCAAGGACCAGGCGCCGTATTTCGGATCCAGCCCCTGATCTTCCAAAAATGCCGGCAAATGGGTTCCAATAAAGACGACGTGGAAGCCACAGACAAAAAATCCGGCAGTCAGATAGAGAAATCCCTTGTGTCCGAAAGCTTCTGCAAGCGCTTCTCGAAATCCCTGATTTTCCTGACCGCGAAGCGGGTTTTTGATGGTAGTGTTGTTGCCCGTCAGTGCCACGGCAGCAGGCACAATCATCAAAGAAAAAATACTAAGAAGAATCAATGCGGTGGACCATCCGTATGAAGAAATAAAGAATTGCCCGAGCGGTGCGATCCAAAATTGTCCCAAACTTCCTGCTGCGGTTCCAATTCCCATTGCCAAAGAGCGTTGTTCTTCAGATGCTGCCCGTCCGACTGCACCAAGAACCACCGCTAAACCGGAACCCGACAAACCAAGGCCAATCATCAATCCGCCGGAAAGGTAAAGAGTCACTGGAGAACTCGCCTGGGACATCAGGAGCAAACCCACTGTATAGGCGGCACCTCCCAAAACCAGCGTTCGACCCGAACCATAGCGGTCCGAAACAGCTCCCATGAGAGGCTGGAACGCTCCCCAAAATAAATTCTGCAATGCAATCGTCATTGCAAAGATTTCTCGGCCCCAGCCCAAATCGGCAGAAATAGGTTTTAAAAACAAACCAAAACCCGCACGGATTCCAAATACCAGGAGCAGGACGAGACTGCCTGCTGCCATGACAATCGGAAAGGAATACTGAGGGAGTCGCAAGTTTTGCATAAGATTTTTCTTTTCATGTGGGATTTATTTTGATCACCCCGGGGGGCCGGGACGGGAAATAATACATTGACACTGCAAAAAAGATCAATACTATATGAGTCTCGTTTAGAAAAACTTCCCACCGTTTCCAACCTATAAGGCTTTGTCACTCAGGACCCCGGAGTAAAAAATGGCAAAATTGATTTTTGGCAGCAGAATTGGAAAGCAGGGTAAAATTCGACTGGCCTGCACGGCCATCCTTTTTGATTCTGAACAAAAAGTGCTGCTGACACGACGTTCCGATAACGGGCGCTGGTGTTTACCAGGCGGCGGGATGGACCCCGGTGAAAGCATTGAAGAATGCTGTCTCCGTGAAATGAAAGAAGAAACCGGTCTGAGTGTTCAGATTAAAAGAATGGTTGGTATCTACTCCAATCCTGACATGCTTGTTGAATATCCGGACAGTCGTGTTCAAAGCGTAGCGGTCACTTTCGAAGTCGAGGCGGTCGGAGGGGAATTGGGGCTCAGTGACGAAACAACGGGCTTTGCCTATTTCTCTTTGGATGAAATTAAAAAACTGGATTTGATGGAACCTCATCATGAACGAATTGCCGATGCACTTTCAATGAAAAGAGAAGCATATATCAAATGATCGCCGGTTAGACGACTTGCTTTCGATTCGGGGAATGTGAAGATCCTGCCAGACATTTCCAGGTTCCGTGATTTCCTTGAAAGTGCCATGAAAGGGGGCTTCATTCGTTCATTCTCAGGAGCTTTTCGAGGCCTTTTTTGTCAAGCGTTGGCTTGATTTAAAATGAGTGATATGGGAAAAACGAGGACCCTCTCATGAGTACGAAAAAGAATACAAATTCACTGCTATTGAAGGAAAACTATGTACCAGACATTCATTTCTACTGATGAATTATCTCAGAATTATTCACATTCAGACTGGGTTATTGTAGATTGCCGTTTTGCATTGAACGATACAGAACAAGGTCGAAAAAGCTATCGGGAGGCTCATATTCCGGGCGCGCTCTATGCTCATCTTGATGAAGATTTGTCTTCACCGATTGTCCCGGGCAAGACGGGAAGGCATCCTTTACCGGACATCAATGTCTTTGCGCAAACTTGCGGGCGATGGGGCATTGGCGAGGGAGTGCAGGTGATTGTGTATGATGATTCAGTTGGAGCGATTGCCTCCAGACTTTGGTGGATGCTGCGCTGGCTTGGTCACAATCAGGTGGCTGTTCTCGATGGAGGATGGAAACACTGGCAACAGGAAGAACGTCCGATGACGGATCAAATCCCGGTGCCCGAAGCCCGAACCTTCAACGCGCAGGCAAGAATGGAACGGGTCGCGGATGCTCAGGCGGTCATGCAGTTTCTTGAAAGTCCGGATTTCCGTATTGTCGATGCACGATCTGCTGATCGCTATCGTGGAGAAAATGAAACGATTGATCCGGTTGCCGGTCATATTCCAAATGCCCTCTCAATGCCTTTCATGGGAAACGTCGGTGCAGACGGTTTAAGCCTTTCTCCGGAAGACCTGAAAAAGCGGTTTCGGTCGTCGCTGGGCGATGTTGCGGCTGACAAAACGATTTGCTACTGCGGTTCAGGGGTAACCGCGTGCCACAATCTCCTCGCTATGAATCATGCAGGGATTGGAGATGGGGTTTTGTATCCCGGTTCCTGGAGCGAATGGATTACCGACCTTGATCGTCCGATTGGTCAATGATCTAAAAAGGAGGTTCAAAAGAAAGAGGAGGGAAAATCAGGAGTTAGAAGATTGCGCGTCCATGTGCAAAAAGTATCGATCCATGCCGTTTCGGTCTTTACCTTCCAACCCCTGAACAATCGAATTGATGCTGATAAAGTCTGTTGATTGCTGAGCGTTCAATTAATGATTTTCTCATTAAAGACGCCTGAGAAATCAAAACTGAAAGGGAAATAACACAGCTGATTTAGTTTTTCAATAAAAATTATAAATTTTTTGCGGCATTTTCCCGAATTTCACTGAGGGATTGACTGACGGTCAATGCCTCCGGGTCAGCGACCAGTTCCAGAAGAGATGCTTTCCCGCAATTTGCTGCCCGTTCGAAGGCATCCGGAAAATCTGCAGTTCGAGTTACCCGCTCCCCGAAGACACCGTATGCCTGAGCCAATGCGACAAAATCGGGATTTTTAAGATCCGTGGCAATCACCCGCCCCGGGTAATTTCGTTCCTGATGCATTCGGATTGTTCCCAGCATCCCGTTGTTGACAACAATGAAGATCACATTTGCTTCATATTGAATAGCGGTCGCCAACTCCTGCCCGAATATCTGAAAACATCCGTCTCCATTGAAACTGACTACTGTTCTTTCCGGTGCTGCCAGTTTTGCAGCTATTGCTGCAGGGACAGAATAGCCCATCGCACCGCTTGTCGGGGCAATTTGCGTGCGAAAAATCTTGTGCATAAAATAACGGTGAATCCAAACGGTATGATTTCCTGCACCATTGCTCACGATGGCATCTTCGGGCAGGGTCTTACTGAGAAAAGAAACGATCTCTCCAAAATTTAACTCACCCGGAACCTGGCCGGGGACGATGAAGCTCAGGTACTGTTCACGTGCCTCGCTGATGCTGTTTTGCCACCGGCCTCCGTCGACCGGAGGCATGGCACGCAAAGCACGGGCTAATTCGGTCATCGAGGAATTGATGGCCAAAGTTGGAGAATAAACGCGGCCCAATTCTTCAACCCCGGAGTGAATATGAATAAGTTTCTGGCGGGGAGTTGGGATCTCGATCAGCGAGTATCCCGAGGTGCTGATCTCCCCCAGGCGAGGGCCCGCAACAATCAGGAGATCACTGCTTTTTATGCGTTCTGACAGCTTGGGATTGATCGCGAGTCCGAGGTCTCCAATGTAGTGCTCATGCCTGTTGTCAAAACAGTCCTGGCAACGAAAAGTAGCTGCGACCGGCAGACGATTGGCTTCCGAAAATTGTGTTATGTCACGAACCGCTTCGGCAGTCCAGGTTGCTCCGCCGACAATCAGCAGGGGGCGCTCCGCTGCCTGCAAATGTGCACGGAGCTCTTCGATTGCGTCAGGAGAAGGGGCTGCATGTACAGCTTGGGCTCGCTTGACATCGGCCACCTGCACTTTGTCTCGTAGCATATCTTCCGGGAGAGCGAGTACGACCGGCCCCGGACGGCCTGACATTGCCGTATAAAATGCTCTTCCGATATATTCCGGGATTCGGGCGGCATCATCAATCTGTGCCACCCATTTTGCCATTTGGCCAAACATCCGGCGATAGTCTATTTCCTGAAATGCTTCTCGATCGACCGTCTTGCGTCCGACCTGACCGATCAATAAAATAAGCGGGGTCGAATCCTGAAATGCGGTGTGAATTCCGATGGAGGCATTGCTTGCTCCGGGACCTCGAGTCACCAGGCATATTCCCGGCCGTCCCGTCATTTTGCCGTGGGCTTCTGCCATGTTGGCAGCTCCCCCTTCATGACGTGTTGTCACAATATGGATCGAGTCTCTATGTTCAAATAGACCATCGAGCAAGCCCAGGAAACTTTCTCCAGGAAGACAAAAAATGCGATCCACTCCCTGGATCTTCAATTGGTCAGCTAGAATCTGTCCTCCTGCACGTGCTTTCATTGCTCCTCCTCAAATTTTACGGCATGGGAATATCTTGTACCTTTTTGGGGACATCGAATCCTCGCTGGACAGCCGGGCGAGCTGCAATGGCGAGATACCAGCGTTTCAGATTGGGGAAATTGTTCAAATCCATTGTTTGCCAATCGAAGCGGGAGATCCAGGGCCAGGTCGCCATATCAGCGATGGAATACTCATCGGCAAGATATTCATGATCAGCCAGGCGCCGATCCAGAACTCCATAAATACGCTTGTTTTCTGCAAGATAGCGTTCTTCTGCATAAGGACTTTTGCCCTGATTGTATTTGACAAAGTGATGTGTTTGCCCGAGCATAGGACCGACACTTCCCATCTGCATCATCAGCCACTCCATCATTTGCCAGCGCCCTTTGTCGGTTTTCGGAACAAACTGGCCTCCCGTTTTTTCAGCAAGGTAGAGCATAATTGCTGCGGATTCCATCATGGTCACCCCATTGTCGTGATCAACGATCGCAGGAATTTTGTTGTTGGGGCTTATTTTTATAAATTCAGGATCATTCTGGTCGCCCTGTGTGATGTTGATGGCGTGGGTGTTGTATTCCAGTCCCAATTCTTCCAGCATGATAGAGACTTTTCGTCCGTTTGGTGTGGTCCAGGTATAAAAATCAATCATAGGTGTTACTCCTTTTTTTGGTTGATTAATAGCAGGAACAGTATTGGATTCCCGCATGAAATAGATTCGTGATGCGCCCTTTAGGTATGGTTCGGAAAGGGGTTCAAATTTGAATCATGGATCATCAAAAGGTTCCCTTGTGATCCGTTCACCTTTTCGATAAGTTGCCATGATCGTCAGAACACTGACTGCGGAAAGTCCCAAAAGAATCAATATGAAGGGAATGAAGGAACGAACATGGAGTTTCATTGCGCCTAAAATATAAAGAGCGATGATCAGAATGATCCAAATCATCCAGTACAAGCGCTTTCCCAGAAATATTTCGTTGAATCTCATGCTTCCACCATCTTCTGAGGACCTTTTCTTTGAATGGCGAGAATTCCCATCCCCACCACTCCGACGATTGAAATATAGTAGCCGGGGAGAAATCCCATCAAAGCGACGGCCGGAGGGTACAGGAGCGCGATGGAAAAGGTGCATACCAGGATGCGTGTGAACAGGGAAATCGGACCTTTCCACCAGCCTTCCAGAACAACAGAAATACCCCAGACTCCAAAAAAGGCCATTGCCGTTGTGACGGCGGTCATCCAAAGGGGGCCCTCAAACAGTATACTTGGATTGTAGACAAAAACAAAAGGGACAATATATTTGGAAATTCCGATGCGCGCGGATTCAACGGCAGTCGCCATCGGAGGAGAACCTGCAATCGCAGCTGCTGCGAAAGAAGCGAGTGCCACGGGAGGGGTAATTGTCGAAACCACTCCAAAATAAAATGCGAACAGGTGCGCCGCCATGGGCACAACGCCGATTTCGATCAGTGAAGGTACAATCAATGCGGTTACGGTAATATAAACCGCGGTGGTGGTCATGCCCATCCCCAAAATGATTCCTGCAATGGCAGTCAAAACAAGCAACAAAAAGAGGTTGCCTCCCGACATTTGAATCACGGAGTTGGTAAACTTCAATCCCAATCCGGAAACAAAAATGGAACCGATAATGATTCCGGCGCAGCCGCAGGCGATACTCACAGGCATAGCGCTTCGCACACCCGATTCAAATGCAGCAAAAATATCAACGGCGCTCATTCGGGTCGCTTTGCTGACAAAGCTCAGCAGCAGAAGTGTGACAATGGCCCAGAATGCCGAAAGCATCGGGGTGTATCCGATTGATAACAGAACAACCAAAATTCCCAGGGTGAACAATTGATGCCATCCGGTTTTCATGACTTCCCGGAGTCGGGGCAGGCGATCTTTTTCAATTTTCCTGATTTTGCTTTTTTCTGCTTCAATATCAACCATGAAGTAAACAGTGGCAAAATAGAGAAAAGTCGGGATGGAAGCTGCGGCAATCACATAGAGATAGTTGAGTTGAAGGAATTCGGCAATAATAAAGGCCGCTGCCCCCATTATCGGAGGTGTGATCTGGCCTCCGGAAGAAGCACAGGCTTCTACGGCTCCAGCAAATTTAGCCCGGTAGCCGAATTGTTTCATCAGAGGAATAGTGAAAGATCCTGTGGTGACCACATTGGCGACGGCGGCCCCTGAGACCGTCCCCAGAAATGCACTGGAGACCACGGCTGCTTTTGCCGGTCCTCCGGTGCGATGTCCCGTCAATGCCACTGCCAGGTCGATAAAAAAACGCCCCGCCCCGGAACGGATCAACACGGCACCAAAGATGATAAAAAGGACGATGTAGGTCGATGCCACAAACAAGGGAATACCAAAAATCCCCTCGCTTCGCATGAAAATTAAATCGATGTACTTCTGGTAAGAAGTGGGCGGGCCGTAGAAAAATCCGAAGAAATAGTTGGCATAAAGCGAATGGATGATGAAAAAGAAGGTGATTATCACCATCGGAATCCCGACAGTCCTGCGGGTTGCCTCCATCACAAGCAGGATCAGTAAAGTCCCGAGTAAAACGTCAGTTTGGGTCAGATCTCCTTCACGATTGAGAAAGGCATCGATGTCGTACAGTGTGTAGATTTGAATACCGATCCCGGCGAGTACCAGGAAGGCGTCAATAAAAAATCCTGTCAGTTTTTTAAAAGAAAGTGTTCCTTCTGAAAATAAAGGGGTTTCTGCAGATTTTCGCCAAAGGGGGTTGAGCAAAATCGCAAGCACCAGCATCACCGTCAAATGGGTGCTCCGGAACGAACGGCTTTCCGGTGTGCCGAAGACCGCGGTAAAGGCATGGAACAATGCAAGCGAGATACTGAGAACGGCACAAATAACAATGATCACTTGCCCCAGGCTCACCTGCCGACTACGCAGGGCTTTCTCGAGCAGGGAGTATTCCTTAACCTCATTGTATACAATGCGTCCAGATGCTTCAGACATTGACGACTCCCTGAAAAGAGCGCCTGCAGCTGAGGCGCACTTTTCTGATGAGGAAATTATTTAACACCCATTTCATCATAGTAGCGTTTAGCACCAGGATGGACCGGTGTGGCTGCTCCCAGGAGAGCATTTTCCAACTTCACTGAATTCCAAACCTTTTTAACCTTGGCGAATTCCGCGTGATTTTCCCAGAGTGTTTTGGTGATGTTGTATACAATGTCTTCGGGCAGGTCTTTGTTGATAACCATGATTGTGACAGCTCCCAGAGTCTGAACCGGTTCTTTGATGCTCTTGTAGTGACCGTTGTTGATTTCCGTTCTTATATATCCTGGATTGCTGGATAAAATTTTTGACAGAACCTCATCGCTGACCGGTAGAAACCGGATGCCGGGATTGAATTCCAAATTGAGGTAGGAGGCTTGAGGTACGCTGGTCAATGCGCCAAAAGCATCAATATGACCATCTTTCATCAAACCGACAGAATCATTGTAAGAAACGTGATGAACGGTTCCGCCATTTTTCTTCACATCCTCAATCGTATAACCGTAATGTCCGATGATCATTTTATAGGCTGCATATCCCGACCATTGGGCTTTACCTGGACTGATATTTTTATCCTTGAGTTCGGAGTACGATTTAATATTTGATTTGGCCAACACCGCGGTCTGCAGTCCTGCCGGATAAAGTGTTGCAAGATGACGGATGTTTGTGTGTTTCGTTTTGAATCCTTCCTTGCCTGCATATCCGTCATAGGCAGTGTGTCCATAAGTCCAGCCGATTTCGGATTCGCCTTTGTGGACGTCTTTGACGTTGCCGACTCCGCCACCAGGGCCATTGGAAGTGGAAATATCTTTCACATTACTTCCCAGAACTTCTGCGATTTTAGCACCCAGCGGATACCAGCTTCCTCCCGCAGGTCCGGAAGCGATGCGAACGAAGGTTTCTGCTGAAACCTGAAAACTGAAAAATGCGATTGCGATTAGGATCAACAATGCTTTGGATATACGAATCATAACTACCTCCCACATATCGTTATAAATATTGGACGCCTGACGGCATTGCGGATTGGATGGCAATCCGACGTTTTCTCTCTGATTGAGAGGGCTAAGGATATATTGACAAATTTGTTAATGTCAATTTATTTGCGATATTCGGCAAAATTCAAAATTCCCCCCTGGGATTGGCCAAAATGCCGAACTTGCCCGACTTGAGGCAAAGGTCCTGGGTTGTGTTACTGAACAGCAGAGCGGCAAAAGAGCAAAGGTGCGGAAATCAAGCTTTGGTAAAACTGGATCGGCTGATCTGGAATTCGAAACTATCTGGAGGGGAGTCTGGTACCAAAAACAATTTTTTTGAAACCATTGGATTTTATTATATCCATCAATTCTATTACTGTTCCATGCGGAATGTTTTTGTCAATATTGAGAATCATTGCACTGTGGGGGCTGTTCAAATTCAGCAGTGCCGATGCCAACTCCTTTTTTGAGATTGAGATTTCGTTGAGCAGCAATTCCTGTTCGGCGGTCACGGCCAGGATTGGCAAAGTCAATGGTTGCTCTTTTCCCAGATTGCTTTCCGGCAAAACGATCCCGATGCCTTCATTGCCGATTATTTTGGAGGAGACGACGAAAAAAATGATGAGGATGAAAAGGATATCAATGAGGGGCGTCAGGTTGATGCCCGGTTTCCGTTTCGTTTTCTCAAACAGCTGCATGGGAGTTTATTCTGATGGAAAAAGTCTGTGGAAGAAAAAAAGCACTTCCTGCTCAATTTGCAATTCGAGAGATTCAATTTTACGGGTGAACAGATTGAATGCGATCAATGCGGGAATGCCGATCGATAATCCGAGGACTGTGGTCAAAAGTGCCTCAGAGATTCCCTGACTCAAGGCTTCAGAGCGTCCGGGGCCTTCAATTGCGATTTGTTCGAAAACTTTGATCATTCCCATTCCGGTACCGAGCAGGCCCAGCAAGGGGGCAACTCCGACTATGATCTCTAACACGATCAGGCCTCTTTCCAAATAGTGGACTTCACGACGTGCCTGGTCGTGAACTGCTTCTTTGAATCGTTCGGCAGAAGCCGGTAGAATACTCAATCCGTAGCTGAGAATACGGCCGACCGGACAGGTGCTTTTAAGGAGAAATGATTTCAGTTCTTCCGGACTGAGCTTGCTGGTATTGCGCAGATATTCAATTGTCTGGTTTGGAAAAATATGGGAGGCTCTCAATGACCACATTCGCTCCAGAATTACGGCCACCATCAATAAGGAACAGATGCCGAGTGGAAACATGACCACTCCGCCTCTGTCATGCAATACCAGGACGGTTTCCCAAATACCTAATGCTGAATCCATCATAATTGGAAATCTTCAATTTTAATGGTTATTGCCGGACTCGTGCTTCGCAGGATTGACTAGATGAATAAGGTGTTCCCATTTTCCTTCGTTTCCGTATGATTCCACCTGGTGAGCATTGAAAATCTTTTGCTGGACAGAGGCCCTGCCCGAGACCTTCCATCCAACGCTGGGTGCAAACTTTTGAATGTGTCCCAATGCACTGACACGGCCATCCTGATCCAGCCAGTCGCTGAGGACCAGGAAACAGGAGGCGCCAGGTTTCAAAAGTTTTCTCATTTTAAGCAGAATCGTACGAAATGACTGCTGCCATTGTCTGGGAGTTTGACGACGTTTGCTTCCTGCCTCGTGGTTTTTAATGGCTTCCTCTGATAAATTCAGCCACTTGTATTGCAAAAGATGGTACTCATAGTAGTCCCAGGTTCCAGGTGCTGGCGGAGCCGTGATGATCAAGTCCACTGAACTTTCAGGAAGTCCTGTAAACGAAACAAAATCCTCGCTGAAAAATTTGGCAGGTTGTGTTTCTCTCGGGACTTTGCGGTTGAAAAGCTGCTGATTTTTCAGCAGTTCCTCTGTCCGGGCAAGCATCCATCGAGAAACCGCCCCTTTGGGAAGCGGCGGTGTTTTTCTTTCCAGAGAAGCATCCAGCAAAGATTGATTGGAAAATTTGAAAACAAGATCGCAGAAAACCATCTGCAAGGTTTCTTGAGCGGGAGAGGGCGGGAGTTTTTCGATTTCATCTATCCAGTAAAGCATTTCCACAAAAAGATGAGGTGCGTATCGTGAACGCAGCCAACTGATGTTCGCTCGGTGCACGATTCTCTTTTTAACATGCTCCTGGCTTTCAACGATACGCTTGCGCAGCTGTTTCGCCAGATCAAGTACTGCACGGTTTTCTGAGAGGATTCTCAGTCGGCATCGTTCCCTGGCAACAAGCTTCGCCATTGGGTTCAGATCGTTGCCGATTACTTCGAAACCCTGACACATTCCTTCTACCAGAGCAGTCCCTCCTCCCATAAAAGGATCAAATAGTTTTATACCTCCCTTTCCCCCGAATGTCCGCAGGATGTTTTGCACAAGCATCGGATGAAAACGCCCCGGATAGGCGTGAAATCCGTGGGTGAGAGGCTGACTTTGCTGACCCGGAGGCGAAACAGGCGTTTTGAGTGCTTTGAGTAAAAGTGGTCCTTCCTTTCCGTGAGAATGGTCCTCACGAACAATAGGGGGTTCCAGCGATCGCTCAAAAGCACGATTTTTTTTTTGAAATTGAGACTTGGGGGTGGAACGCCGTTTCCTTATTGCGGATGATCGATTCTTTTTCAGAGAAGGTGAATGGGATTTTTTTTTCACTATGGATGTATTCGAGAGGTGTTTGGAGAAACGGAAGAATTTTGTTGCCTTGGCGAATTCACACTATGATGCTGAAATCATAAGAACGATTATTCCTTAAGAAACGCCTGATATGCCTCATAAACATCGACAGCTGCGGCAGCACAAATTTTTTCACCATCTTCGATTGATGCCAGCGATGGATCAGAACCGATGCGTCCATCTGGAAACTGCTTTCGGTAATCCAGTGCATCTCGTATGACTCCCTCGGGTGCCAGTTTTGGGGTCATCACGGCCTCTTTGACGCTTTCTGGATAAATATAGTAAGACAAGGAGACTTCCGAAGGGGTAGCATGGCTTCCTTCCGAACTTCCGTAGAGCTCTTTGGAAAGTTGGTGGATGCGTTTTCCTGCATACCAGTTTGTGACTTCACACTTGAACGGGCAGGTGCGCTTAGAAAAACTGTATTCGGAATAGAGTTCAGAAAAAGCGACCTTCAATGGCGCAACATTTCCTCCATGCCCGTTGACGAAACAAATATGGGTGAATCCATGACTCGTGAGGCAGGTCACAATATCACAGATCATTGCAATAAAGGTGCTCGGTTTTAAAGAAATGCTGCCGCTGAAGGCCATGTGATGCTGTGCCATCCCGATGCTGATTGTTGGTGCGATCAAAACGTCATGTTGTTCTGAAATGAGCTGTGCGATTTTTTCTGAAGTGACAGCATCGGTTCCGATCAATCCGTTGGGACCGTGCTGTTCTGTTGAACCAATCGGGACAATGACTCCTGTGTTTTGTTTGAGATAGGAGTCGACTTCCTGCCAGGTACTCAATTGCAATCGCATAATTTCTTCCTTTTTATTCTTTTAGCTCCGCAAAGCACTGTCGTGTGATATTGAAAGGGCCATCATCCTTCATACAAATGTCGTCTTCAATCCTGACCCCGCCATAGGGAATCATCGTTTCAATTTTTTCCCAGTTGAGATATTTTTGCTCTTTCCGTTCTTTCAATTTTTTCAGCAGAACCGGAACGAAATAGAGTCCTGGTTCGATGGTGAAGACCATATTCGGTTCAATTTTCCGAGTGAGTCGGAGAAAGCGATGGTTTTCTGGTGCAGGAAGCAGTTCTCCTTCTGGATTTTGCAGAAATCCGCCGACATCGTGGACCTGGACACCCAGCAGATGGCCCAGTCCATGGTGAAAAAAGGTGTTGCTGATATTGAGCTCCACGATGGATTCCGGTTCTAAATCAACAAATTTGAATTCACGGAGAAGCCGGGCTGTTCGAAGGTGCATCTGCAGATGCAGTTCAAGATACGAAAGGCCTGACTTGATTTCGGAAATCAGCGCGAGCTGCTGCAGGTTCATTGCTCTGATGATTTCGGCAAACTCATTTTCTTCAAACGAATAGGTTCGTGTAATGTCCGAAGCATACCCGTTGTAAACAGCCCCTGCATCGATGATCAGTGAGCGGTGTTCGGCAACCGTATGATCATAGAGTTGATAATGGGCAACCGCCCCATGTTCATTCAGTGCGACGATGCTCTCGTAAGGCAGCTCCTTTTCGCGGTGGGCTATGCGTTGCAGAAACCGCGACTGGATTTCAAATTCACTTCCGCGCGCATAAAACGTTTCTTTGGCAGTCAAGTGCCCGCGAGCAGCAATACGGTTTGCTTCAAGAATACAATCCTGTTCGTATTCCGTTTTCCAGGCCCTGTCATAATGAAGCCGGTCAAGGATTGCCTGAGGGTTGGTCTGCTGAATGCCCAAGTGCCGCGCAATTTCTTCATCTTCCCCGAAAAAAACGAGATGTCCGTTTGGAAGATTTGCACGGATCTCGTCGAGACCATAGACCATTGTGAGATCAAATTGATCAGCCCAAAATTCTTCAGGAGGACCGGAAATCAGATACCAGTAATCACTGGGTTGATAAAAAAATAGCTGAGGTTTCGCTCCCGGGCGGATTAGGAGGCAGCAATCCGGCTGATCCCCAAGAGGAAGCCAGGATTTAAATAGAGGGTTGGCTTTAAAGGAGTAGTGCTGGTCATCCAGAAAAGAAGGATGAACGGATCCCGCATGGATCAGGATTCCGTCAAATCCTGCATTTTCCAGAATTTTTGCGTACCGTTGATTAAAAATCTCGACGTGTACGCGGTATTTTTCATGAAGTTCCATTTTTTCAGCAGAATAGATGAGAATATTTATATTGGCAGGTATTGTTAAACCGTTTTTTCCAGTTTTCAGCAAGTCATTTCGTCACAACAAATAAAATCTGATAAATTCCATCAAGGAGATGGACAAAGTCATTTTAAATCGGTATTGACTATGATCTTTAATGATTGGACGAAAAACAGAATAGAGGAAAACTGCTCATGATTAAAAGAATTTGTGTATTTTGCGGTTCAAGTCCGGGGCGTCATCCCAAGTATCTGGAAGGGGCCAAGCAGTTGGCCCGCGTGCTGGTGAGCCAGGGAATCCATCTGGTTTATGGGGGTGCCAATGTTGGTGTGATGGGGATCCTGGCAGATACGGTGCTGGAAGGAGGAGGAGAAGTCACGGGAATCATACCTCAGGCATTGGTGCAGAAAGAAGTTGGGCATCAGGGATTGACTGATTTGCGAATTGTGGCTTCAATGCATGAAAGAAAAGCAATGATGGCAGATCTTGCCGACGGCTTTATCGCCCTGCCCGGAGGATTGGGGACGCTGGAAGAGCTGTTTGAGGTGCTCACCTGGGCTCAACTCGGGTTTCATGAAAAACCGTGCGGGCTGCTCAATATCTGCGGATACTATGACAAACTGATCGCCTTTGTCGAGCATGCCATTGACGAATTGTTTGTCAAGGAGGAACACCGATCAATTCTGCTTTTGGAAGAAAATCCAGAAAAATTGCTGGATCGCTTCAAGACCTATCAAGCCCCCCGACTTAAAAAATGGATTGAAAAAGACGAGACTTGAAAGAAAAAAATTCAATTCCTGGTCCGCAAAACATACCTGGTTTTCTAACCATGGTGCATGGCGATAGTTTTTAAAACAGAAAATCCATAAAGCGCCTCAAAACCTTTCTCACGGCCGAAACCACTGCCTTTCATCCCTCCAAACGGCAGCTCAACACCTCCTCCGGCACCGTAATTGTTGATAAAAATCTGACCGGATTTGATCGCTTTGGCAACCCGCATCTGGCGTCCGCCGTCCGCAGTCCAAATTCCGGCAACCAATCCATAATCAGTGTTGTTGGCAATGGCAATGGCTTCCTCTTCATCCTTGAATGAAATGCAAACCAGCACCGGTCCGAAGATTTCTTCTTTCGCCAGTTGATGTTCCGCTGGAACGCGTCCCAGTAATGTTGGCTGAACATAAAATCCTCCTGCTGGAGCATCGGGGATAACTTCTCCTTGAGCCAAAATCTCCAATCCCTTTGCCTGCTCCATATATCGATTCACCCTTTTATACTGAGTCTGGTTGATCAAAGGACCGACATCATAGTCCTTTTGGGAAGGACCAACCCGCAGGGCCGAAAAACGTGCTGCGAGCATTTCGATGAACGGTTCGTAAATGCTTTCTTCAATCAGAACCCGGCTTCCGGCAGAACAGGTCTGCCCAGCATTTTGAACCGCCGCATTGGTCACAAAAGGCAGGGCCTTTTCCAAATCAGCGTCTGCAAACACCAGTTGGGGAGATTTTCCTCCCAGTTCCAGCGTTACCGGAATGATATTGACAGCGGCTGCCTGCTGCACGAGTGTACCGACCCGTGGTGAACCTGTGAATGAAATGTGATCCAGTCCGGAATGCCTGGAAAGAGCGGCACCAGCCTCTTCTCCGTAACCGGTGACAATGTTCAGACTTCCTGCTGGAAATCCTGCCTGCATCGCCAGATTTCCCAGGAAAAGAGCGCTAAGAGAGGCATCTTCACCGGGTTTGATCACCGTGGCATTTCCCATGGTCAGTGCGCCGATGACACTTCTCCCGATGATCTGCAGGGGATAATTCCAGGGGATGATGTGGCCTGTTACTCCATGGGCTTCTCTTAAAGTTAAAACCGTGTATCCTTCCAGATAAGGGATAGTTTCACCATGAATTTTATCGACGGCGCCTGCATAAAACTCGCAATAACGGGCGCAGGCAATCACATCGTTGGCAGCTTGTTTGAGCGGTTTACCGACATCCCTGGATTCGATTTGCGTCAGTTCGTCTTTGTTTTCCAGGATCAGCTGGCCGAGTTTGGCAATCAAACGGCCTCTTTCCACTGCCGTCAAATTTCCCCATGTCCCCTCCATCGCCCCCTGCGCTGCCAGCACGGCATGGTGGACATCTTTTTCGGCGCCGCGGGCAATAGCACCCATCTCCTGTCCAGTACTGGGGTCGATCACCGGGATTGTCTTTCCTTCTTCGGCAGGAATCCAGTTCCCATCGATCAGCAATTGCTTGGCTTCCATGATGCTTTCTTTCTATGAAGATTGTTGATTTGCGATGCAGGGCTGCAGCGACATCCCCAGTTTTTTGTTGATAGAAAAATCGTTGTTTCCAGAAACGAAAATGAATTCAGGTCGAGTAATTTCGCTATGGCATGCATTTGTAAAACCTAAAGAATTTGCCCGATTCAAAACTATCATTTTTGCATAAAATTGAAAAACATTAAATCACCAGTCATTCGGATGCATGCAACCGCTTTGACTTGCATTACAGGGAAAAATAACGTTTAAAGAAGAAGGCCTTTTTTCAGTTGAACACATCATATTCGGATATATTATGTCAACCATCGATACCAAGCAAATCAGCGACTTTGTGAATTCATTTTGGGATGAAAATATCACACCAACCTTAATGGAGTATATAGAGGTTCCCAACAAGTCACCCGTTTTTGATCCGGATTGGGAAGCAAACGGACACATGGAAAAAGCCCTGCAGATGGCAATTTCCTGGTTGGAAAAGCATCCGATCCCCGGCAGCTTCCTGCATATCGGACGAATCAAGGGGCGGACTCCAATGCTGGTTATGGAAGTTCCGGGCACCATTGACAGTCCGGATCGAATGCCGACTGTTCTTCTTTATGGACACCTTGACAAACAACCGGAAATGGAAGGATGGCGGGAGGGTCTGGGGCCCTGGAAAGCGGTGATGGAGGAAGAAAAGCTTTATGGCCGTGGGGGCGGCGACGATGGATATGCTCTTTTTGCTTCGATTTGTGCGATCAAGGCAATTCAGGAACAAGGCATCCCGCATGCAAGATTTGTCATCACAATTGAATTTTCTGAAGAAAGTGGTTCTCCTGATCTCCCTGCATATATGGAAGAATTTGAAGATATAATCGGCATCCCGGAGCTGGTAATTTGTTTGGATTCCGGTGCCGGGAATTATGATCAGTTGTGGTCGACAACTTCCCTGCGGGGAATGATTGGTGGAACCTTGAAAGTTGAAGTACTGCAGGAAGGAGTGCACTCGGGAATGGGCAGCGGAATCATCCCGTCATCCTTCAGGATTGTACGGCAGCTGCTTTCACGGATTGAAAACGAGAAAACGGGGCAGATCCTGCTCGATGAACTCTATGTTCAGATTCCTCCTCAACGACTGGAACAAGCCAAAAAATCGGCCAGCGTCCTCGGAAAAACAGTTCACTCGGACTACACTTTCCCTGAAGGTATGGTGCCGGTAGATCCCGATCCGGTTGAATTGCTGCTGAACAGCACATGGAGACCTGCGCTCGCCATTGTCGGTCAGGAAGGCATTCCCTCATTACAATTGGGAGGGAATGTTCTGCGTCCATATACGACGCTCAAATGGTCCCTCCGCCTTCCTCCTAACCTGCCTGCAGCTTCTGCAAGAATCGCTTTGCAGCGAGCGCTCACCGAAGACCCGCCCTATGGAGCAAAAGTAACATTGGATTTTGAAGTTGACGGAGAAGGTTGGGAGGCTGGTGAGCTGGCTCCCTGGTTGGAACAATCCCTGGATGAAGCCTCGCACACCTTTTTTGGCAAAGAGGCGATGTATTTTGGTTTGGGAGGGAGCATTCCGTTTATGTGCATGCTTGGTGAAAAATACCCGGAAGCGCAGTTTGTGATCACCGGCGTCCTCGGCCCTAAAAGCAATGCTCACGGACCGAACGAATTCATCCATATTCCTTATGCAAAAAAACTGACTGCCAGTATTGCGTATCTGCTCGGGAGACACGGTCTGCTGGAATAATCCTAAACATTGTGGCAGGCAACCATCTGATTGCCTTTGGCACTGAGGCTCGGCATGGTTTGGGAACAGTACTCGGTGCCCAGACTGCATCGGGAAAGAAAGGGACAGCCGGTTTCCGTGGTTTCCCATTCCACCATAATTGGAGGTTTTTTTTTCTTTTTTTGCAGAGGATCGGGGACGGGAATTGCTTCCATCAACACGCGAGTGTAGGGGTGAGTCGGGTTTTGAAAAATATCCCGGGTTTTTCCGACTTCCACAACTCGTCCAAGAAACAGAACCGCGATTTCATCGGTGATGGTTTCCACCACACTCAGATCATGACTGATGAACATGTAGGCCAGATTGTACTTTTCCTGCAGATCCATCATTAAATTCAGCACCTGGGCCTGCACGGAAACATCAAGCGCTGACACGGCTTCATCAGCAACAATCAAAGAAGGACGTGTGATCAAAGCTCTTGCGATGGCGATCCGCTGTCGCTGTCCGCCGGAAAATTCATGCGGGAACTTGTCCATATCATTGGCATTCAATCCCACTTCTTCCAGCATCAACTGCACTTTTTCTTTCTTTTCCTGACCGTTTATTTTTTGATCGAGTGTTTCCAGGGGCTCCGAGACAATTCTCAGCACATTCTGCCTCGGATTGAGTGAACCATAGGGGTCCTGGAATACCATTTGAAAATGGCTGCGCAAATGCCGCAGTTCATTGCTTGCCAAAGAAAATATATTTTTTCCCCTGAAAATAATTTTCCCGCTTGTCGGAGGATCCAGGCCCATCACAATCCGGGCCAGTGTTGATTTCCCGCATCCGGATTCCCCGACAATCCCGAAACTGACCCCCTTGTGAATTTCCAGGTCGATTCCATGCAATGCCCGAAACACGGGAAGCTTCTGAAAGAGGCTTTTCTTGGGAAGATAGTAGTCTTTCCGGACATTTTCTATTTTCACCAGCACTTCCGTCATTGCGGATTTCCTTCAGTCAAAGGATGAAAGCAGGAAACCTTGTGCTTCCCATTGAGAGGTTTTAAAACGGGTTCTTCGACTGCACATTCTGCTGTCGCTTTGAAACACCGTCCTGCAAAATTACACCCCTTGGGCCGTGCATGGGCTTCAGGAACCTGCCCCGGAATGCTGTAGAGCCTCTGACGAGCTTCGTAGTTTCGGGTTCCGGACTTGGGCATTGCGGCAAACAAGCCGTGTGTGTATGGATGCGCCATGTGTTGAAATACGTCTTCTGTACTTCCGCTTTCCACGGCATTTCCTGCATACATCACCAATACTTTTTCTGTTGTTTGGGCAATCACTCCTAAATCGTGACTGATCATGATCAGGCCCATCCCGGAATTTTCTGTGATTTCATTGATCAATTCGAGGATGATTTCCTGTACAGTGACATCCAAAGCAGTGGTCGGTTCGTCGGCAATCAAGATATCCGGTTCACAGGCCACGGCAATTGCAATCAACACCCGCTGACGCTGGCCTCCTGAAAGCTGATGAGGGTGAAGGTTCAAAGGAAAGCGATTCAGGGGCAAGCCGACGCTGTCCAACAATTTTTTGGTTTTGTTTTCTGCATCGGTTTTGTTCAATCCCAGGTGAATCTTCAATCCCTCGGAAATCTGGGATCCAATGGTTTTGACAGGATTGAGTGCCGACATCGGTTCCTGAAAGATCATAGCAATTCGATTGCCTCGAATGCTTCTCATCATTTTTTCATCCAGCTCCAACAGATTTTCTCCATTGAGCCGAATCGCACCTCGTGCCGCTGCTTTGTCAGGAAGCAAACCCATCATTGCGAGCGCAGTCAAGGATTTGCCGCACCCCGATTCCCCGACGATTCCTAACCTGGCCCCTGCTTCCATCGAAAAGGAGACATTGCTGATCAATTCCAGCATCCCTTTTGGAGTAGGCAGAGAAACCGACAAATTTTCAATTTCGAGCAATGACATTTTTTCTTATCGGCTTCTGCGTAATTTTGGATCGAGGATATCCCGTAAACCATCACCAAACAGATTGAGACCAAGTACCGTCATCGCAATGGCGAGTCCAGGATAGATGGCCAGTTGGGGTGCCATGTGGATCAACGTCTGCGCTTCTTTGAGCATTTTTCCCCAGCTTGGAGCCGGAGGCTGGGTTCCCAGCCCCAAATAGCTCAAGCCTGCTTCTGCAAGTATTCCCAAAGCAAATTGGATGGTCGCCTGGACGATCAGAATACTGAGAATGTTGGGGAGGATATGTTCCAGGGAGATTCGCACCTGGCCCTTTCCTGCACTTTTTGCCGCCAGGATAAACTCGCGCTCCCAGATTCCCAATGCGGAACCCCGGGCGATTCTTGCAAAAACCGGAATATTGAAAATTCCGATTGCAATGATGGAATTCACTGCGCCAGGACCAAGAATTGCTGTAATCATGATTGCTGAAATCAATGCAGGAAAAGCAAAGGTAAAATCATTGACGCGCATGATCAGTTCGTCTGTCCAACCTCGCTGAGCTGCAGCGACCAGCCCCAGCGGCACTCCCAGGCCGGCACCGATTCCTATTGCGACAAATGCGACAATGACCGAATTTCTCGCTCCGACCACCAGCATCGAAAAAATATCGCGCCCAAAGTGATCGGTTCCCAACCAAAAATCTCCGCTTGGCTTAGCAAATTTGACGGCAATGTTGATGTCTTCAATGGAATGCGGAGTCCAAACATAAGACATCAATGCAATCAAAAAAAAGGCTGATGTGATCGTCCCGCCGATGATGAAATTACGATGCTGCAATCCTTCCTGAAAGACTTCCTGAAATCGATTAGGCATGGCCGGATCCTCTCAAGCGGGGATCGATGACTGCATACAGGACATCGACAATAAAATTGATGATGATGACCGCTGCCGAAAGAAGGATCACCAGGTCCTTGACCACGATCAAATCCCGCTGGGAAATCGCTTGAAAGATCAGACGCCCGATTCCGGGCAGGTAAAAGACATTTTCAATGATAATCGTTCCCGCCAGCAAAAAGGAAAACTGCAAACCCATGATCGTCACAACCGGGATCATGGCGTTGCGCAGAGCATGGTTCCAGAGAGCCGAACCGCGGCTGACCCCTTTGGCTCTTGCGGTGCGGATATAATCTTCCTGGATTACTTCCAAAACCGCAGAACGGGTCACTCTGGCTAAAATCGCAGATTGCGGAAGGGCAAGGGAAACAGTAGGCAGCAGCAGAGAGGTCAAGGCAGGAAAGAAACCGGCATCCCATCCGGCAAATCCTCCTGCCGGGAGCCAGCGCAGCATCACAGCAAAGACAATCGTCAAGAGCATTGCAAACCAGAAATTCGGAATAGCAATCCCGAGTTGGGAGAACCCCATGATGATCAAATCAGAGCTTTTGTTGTGCCGGGATGCTGCAATCACACCGAGGGGAATGGCGATTACTGTTGAGAGGACAATGGCCAAAATCGCGAGGGGAAGACTGACGAAAATGCGCTCAATGATCAATTCTGAAACCGGGACATCATAGGTATAGCTGATGCCAAGGTCTCCGCTGAGGAGACCTAAAACCCATTTGAAATAGCGCACCAGTGCAGGTTGATCCAAACCCATTTGTGCGCGAAGGGCGGACAAAGTGTCTTCCTGTGCCTCCATCCCCAACATGAAGGATGCCGGATCGCCGGGGAGAATTTCAAGCACTAAAAAAACCACCACCGTGGCCACCAGCAGGGTGATGGCCATTGTGAGGATACGCTTCAATAAAAATAAGCTCATTCGCCTATTTAATTAGTCCAGTATACTTTGGTGAGGTTATTGGCCTGAACAGGGCTGTTTTCCCACAAACCTTTGACGTCCTTGTTCCAGACACCATGTTTGGCTAATTGAAAAAGGAAGCCGTTGACCGCTTCATCCGAGAGCATTTTTTGCGCTTCTGCCAAAATTGCATAACGTTCATCGGTACCCACGGTTTGGTCCAGTTTCTTCATCAGTGCCTGAAATTTTGGGCTTTTGTAATTGAAATAATATTTATCTCTTGCATAAATCCCAATATCCATGGGTTCGGTATGGGAAACAATGGTCAAATCATAATCGGTTGCTTTGAAAACCTGTTTCAGCCACTGTGCCCATTCTACCGGAACAATTTCCAGTTCAATGCCGACTTTCTTCAATTGAGAAGCGATGATTTCACCCCCACGTCGTGCATAACTGGGAGGCGGAAGTTTGATCACCGCCTTGAATCCATTGGGAAAGCCTGCTTCTCTCAAAAGCTGTCTGGCCATTGCCAGGTTGTGCTCGTAGCGTCCGGTCAAATCAACATAGGCCGGATGATGCGGCGCAAAGTGGCTGCCAATGGGGGTCCCGTATCCAAACATCGCACCGTCGATGATCGCCTGACGGTCCAAAGCGTAGGCCATTGCCTGGCGCACTTTCACATTGTCAAAAGGCGCTTTGGTGTTGTTGGTCGAAAGAATGGTTTCTCCTTCTGTGTTTCCAATCACCACAGCAAAACGAGGGTCGGATTTAAATTGTTCCATGCTTTCAGGCGCGGGGAAATTGGCAAAAGCATCGACATCTCCGGCCATCATTGCGGACACGGCAGCGGCAGGATCCGGAATGATTTTAAAGGTCGCCTTTGTCAATTTTGCGGCATCTCCCCAGTAGTTGTCATTACGTACCAATTCAATATGACTCCCTTTGGCCCATTTGCTGAATTTAAAGGGGCCGGTGCCGACGGGATTTGATTTATTTTTTTCAGCACTCTCTTCGGCGACAATCACGGCATCTCCCCATCCCATGCTGAAAAGAAATCCGCCGGTTACCTGATTCAGAGTGACGACTACTGTGTGCGGACCGGTTTTGTTAACACTGGCAATCGGTTTGAACAAACCCTTCTGGGCGTTTACACTCCCTTCAGCCATGGCGCGATTTAAGGAAAAAACGACATCATCGGCATCCATATCGGTACCGTCATGGAATTTGACCCCTTTGTGTAAATTGAAAGTATAGGTCAATTTGTCATCAGAAATAGTCCAACTCTCGGCCAGGGCGGGCTGCACGGCCCCGTTTTGGTCGATCTGCGTCAGTCCTTCGAAAACATTTGCATAAACAATCTCATCAATTGCAGCCGCGGCTCCGGCAGTCGGATCCAAATGAGGCGGTTCCAGTACCACACCCATCGTCAGGCTGGTTTTGGCAGCCATTGCAGAGCTGGACAAGAAGATGATTCCTGCGCTCACCAGAAACACTTTGATTAATTTTTTCATCATCATATTTGTTCTCCATTTTTATTGAGATACTGGCCATAACGAGATTGATAACATTCTCGCTGCCCCAGTGTTTTTGCTTCATAAACCCCACGAGCAATGGCCCGTGTGACACAATCAGCGGCTAACATTCCTAACTTTGCCAAACCCGCCGCAGGGTCTGAAAGTTTTTTCCTCCCGGTGGAAAGGACAAAAACAGAATCACCGTCGAGAGGCGAGTGAACCGGTCGGATGGCGCGGGCAAGGCCATCCTGAGCCATCACTGCGACTCGTTTCGCTTGAGCTTTGGTCAAGTCTGCATCAGTTGCCACTGCAGCTAAAGTCGTATGAGTCCTCCCGGGTTCCTCCCCGGATGTTTGCGGAAGAATTTGAATTTCATAATCAAAATTCATCCGGTAGCCATTGTCAGGTTTTGGCTGCCCTCCCAGTTCAGAATTTTGTTCATAGGGGGCGGCCCACATGACCGGGCTTCCCGGCATGGTGACGGCTCCTGCCGAATTAACGGCAACAATAGCGCCCACCGTGATTTGCTCAAAAGAATCGCCGGTGCGTTCTTTAAAAATGAAAGATGCGCTGCCCAGGCCTCCTTTTAGCGGTCCGGCGTGGGCTCCCAATCCGGCACCGGTATTTCCCAGTTCAAAGTCTTCTGCCAATTGTTCCGCTGCCTGAAAACCCAAGGAAAAATAAGGAGAATGCTTCCCCCAGTTTTTATCTCCCCCATTGAGCAGGTCAAAAAGAATCGCTGAGGGAACAATTGGAATGACGGCATGGGCCAGTTGAAATCCGATTTTTCTTTGTGCCAGCCAGGACATGACTCCATCGGCCGCAGCCAATCCGTATGCGGAACCCCCGCTGAAGACAATGGCATGGATGCGTTCTACGGTGCAGTCGGCTTTCAAAGCATCGGTTTCCCGGGTTCCCGGCCCTCCACCCCGGACATCTGCTGCCGCCACTGCCGGCATATCCGGAAAAATCATGGTCACTCCACTCCTGACATGGTCATCAACAGCATTGCCCACCTTGATGCCGGGAACATCAGTGATTAAATTTTTAGGACCGGGTTTGATCATGGTTTGAGCAAAGTTTTCCATGTTCCTGTGAAATCGTGTACAAACATTTTTTTCTATCATGATTTGAGTTACGAAAGGCTTACATGAAACTCAAGCAAAAGTCCATAATATCATTACTCCAATCAGTTAAAAATGAGAGAGTGTTTCATCAGAATCGATGACTAGTTTCCCGGTCGCGGACCCCCATCAAATAGAGGATTCCATCCAATCCAATCGTGGTCAGGGATTGTTCGACGGATTGTTCAACAAGCGGTTTTGCCCGGAAAGCAATCCCCAATCCGGCGGCACTGAGCATCGGGAGGTCATTGGCTCCGTCACCGACTGCAATGACCTGTTCCAGTGAAATCTGTTCTTTTTTGGCAATTTCGATAAGCAGCTCTCTTTTACGCTGCCCGTCGACGACCTGTCCTGTTACTTTTCCTGTGATCTTTCCGTCCACGATTTCCAGTTCGTTGGCATAAATGTAGTCAATTCCCAGAATTTCCTGCAGATGCTGACAAAAATATTGAAATCCACCGGACAAAATCGCGGTTTTATATCCCAGTTTTTTCAAAGTGGAAAATAAGCGTCCCACCCCTTCGGTGAGGGGAAGTTGAGAAGCAATTGCACTGAGAGTGGATTCTTCCAGTCCTTTGAGCAAGGCGAGCCGTCGTTGAAAGCTTTCTTTAAAATCCAGTTCTCCCCGCATGGCCTGTTCTGTGATCGCGGAAACTTCTTCTCCAACTCCTGCCATCTTGGCCAATTCGTCGATCACCTCGGCTTCTATCAGGGTGGAATCCATGTCAAAAACCACCAATCGGCGGACCCGCCGATAAACATTATCTTCCTGAAACATGATGTCCACCCCGAGCTCATTGGCGACACTTAAAAATTCCTCTCTCATGGTTTTTGACTGAATGGCGGTTCCTCTCAATGAAAATTCCACACAGGCTTTGATTTGAGCACCGGTTGCGTTCAAGGGTATTCTTCCCGACAATCGGGAAATACTGTCAATGTTCAATCCCTGTTTTGCCACAATCGCGCTGACGCGTGCCAACTGGGCCCCTGTGATTCTGCGCGCCAAAAGCGTGACGATATAACGAGGTTTACCCTGGTTCTTCACCCATTTCTGGTAACTTTCAAGGTCAATTGGTGTGAATTGAATGGAAAAACCAAGTCCATGAGCGCGAAAAAGAATATCTTTCAAGATTGGCGCTGATTCAAACTCTTTGGGAACTTCCACCAGGATGCCCAGGGCCAGATTGTTGTGGATGACAGCCTGACCAATATCCAGGATAAACACGTGATAATCTGCGAGAATCTCCGTTATGGCTGCGGTAACGCCGGGTTTGTCATCGCCCGATACTTCGATCAGGATTATTTCTTTCATGCGTTCAGTCCTGTTTCAAGATGTGTGAGAGGGTTCGCGCTCTCACTTATTGCTGATGATTTAGGCGTCTTTTGATGGAGAAAAAAACTGAATCTGAAGCGATACCAGGTTGATGCAGGCTGGGGGAGGTGCTTTCTGCATAAACACCAAAAGTACATTTTCAATCTGTGTCGATGCGGTTTTTGAAAGCCAGCTGATTTTTTTCAGAATACAGAACAAGCTAATAATAGCATCATTCGCGAACCTTGCGCCAGCCATATTCCAAGTTGGCAAATGAGTGTCTTGTACCGGTATTTTTGCGGGGAAAAGCATTCTCCATGCCTTTCATTGTCAATGCCCCGCTGTTTTCGATTCAAGGATGTTTCATGCTTCCCCCTTGTTCAATACCGCTGTGAGATTTTTAAAAAATCCTGTTATTTTGTACGATCTTATTATAGAACAATAGAGCAACCTGGCCGTCTAAAAAAATTCGTAACTTAACTTCTTCTGCCATTTCGAAGGGTCATCGACCGAGTTGCCGGAAAACCGATAAAATTCATTTCATTCAGGAACAATCCATGCTGCCGGAAAGTCAGCTCTATACTTTTATTGATCAAGAGAAAAAGTTTGCACTCTATTTTTTGGAGGGGCAAAAACTGATCCACGATCTGGTCCTCACGCATCACTTGAAAAAAGGCGGGTTTTCCTATTTCCGGTCTGCGGTATTAGGTGTTCAACTGATGCTGGCCCTTTTGAAAAAGGGAGAATATTTTTGCTTTTACATCGATGCAGAATCCCCTTATTTTCGACTCAAAATTGAGATGAATGCAATGGGCCTGATGCGGGGCGTACTCTACCCGGAAAATCTGGCTTCAGAACCTGAATCAATCCAGGGAATTGCGCGCCTGGTCAAGTTTCTTCCCCATGCCGAAAGCCCCTACCAATCCACATTGGACCTTAGAGATGTCAGTCTGGATGAAATCATCAATTTGGTCCTTTCCAGATCCTATCAGGTTGAAAGTCGTGTTGAACTTGCTCAAGTGAGTGACCAGAGTTTTATGCTCCATCAACTGCCTTTGATTTCCCGAGAAGATCCTTCCGATATAGAGGAAGCGTTTAGACAGTATCAAGAACCCTTAAATCAGTTTATGGCCAGGGGATTGAGCACGCTCGAAGACATCCAGCAGGAACTGACGCACATGGGCTTCAAATACCTCGCCCATCGTCCAGTCCAATTCAGCTGCGGATGTTCTAAAACTCAAATGATCACGAATGTCCAAAGCTATGCTAAAACCAGCAATGAAGATATTTTCCTGCCCGGCGAAAACTCCCTCCAGGTGATTTGTGAGTATTGCAAAACTGCGTATCAAATTACAGTGACCGATATTGAGGAACGCTCTGCTGCTCCCAGTTGATGCCTGATTAAAAACGGTATCTTTTCCTTCAGATGCGGACTGAAAAATATCTCAGGCTCGAAAGTAGTCATATGACGAAGGGGATGTTCTACTTCAACTCTTGCGAAAATTTCCAGAAATATTAACAAAGTTTTCGATTGATTTGCAGTCCATTCCGGTCACTGATAATTTGTGTTCTTGGAAACGTTTAAAATCCGAAGGAAACTATGAGCAAGGAGGAAAACATGCCAAACTTGTGGAAGGAGTGACCATCAACAACGAACAAGGTTTTTTAGGATATTCTGATATGGATCAGGGAAAGTACTCTTTCAAAGACGATTTCTTCAGAAAGTTGGATTCGATTATATCTGATATGAGACAGAAGGGTGGAATTAAAAAAATGGTGGATCGCTTTGTAAACTCAGGAGTACCTGACAATGCAGACTGTTTCTATAAAAATGAGAATGCCATTTTGGCCAGCGTGCAAATATTATCTGGGGAAAAGTATAAGATTTTCTTGCTGCAGGTATTCTTATTTTGAAATTTCTGAACATGAATAAGTAATTATTGCCGCGACAAAGTCCTTTCCAGAAAATATCATTAAAGCACATCTTCGACTAACCCATCTTAAAAATTTCGAGGAGGTTTCATGGCCCGGGATGCCTTGGTTCCCATCGAAAAATCTATTGCTCCCCAACTCTTGGGGAAAGTCTTCGGGATTTACTTTTTGGTAGCGATGATGCTCACAATTTTTCATATGTATCTGGAATACGGCAATACCAAGGATACGGTGTCAGGCTTGTGTTATTGTATTGTAAGACCGGCATTTGCAGGAGTGGAGGAACATCAGTCGCTTTGGAAAGGGGGGAGATTTTTTTCGGGCATTCCTTGCTCCAGACTTTTCATCAATAAGAGGTCCGCATCTGGTTGGATCACTTAGTCCGCGGATGCCACATGATTCATTTAGATAAGGAAGTGCACTGCCTTTCGAATTCCATAAGAATGAATGGAAGGGTAGTCCTGCCCTTTGTGAAATTCAAATGAAGAAAGCAATATAAGGAACTAGGTCAGATCTTCGCAGGAATCAAATTGGTGGAAAAATTGCCGCTTTTTATATCAAGAGCTATTTGAGTTAAAAAAGTAATGTGTCCCCTTAATATTTTAATCATTATTGAATTTTCAGCTATGACAACCTTTTTAAATACTATAGCTGTGGTGATAAAACATATAACGAGCGAAGCTGGCCGGTGCAGCCGGGTGGGGAGCTTAGGGAGATCCGCTTGAAAAAAAGACGTGAGCGAGTGAACATCCATAGCGGCGGGGGGCTGTCT
>JADGAV010000027.1:1735-67748 GCA_015231825.1 SAR324 cluster bacterium | reverse complement strand
TCTCCAGTGGTCTCCGAGTCGATTGATTGATTGGGAAAGTGTCAGGCTTGCATAGGAAAGTGTCAGGCTTGCATAGTTGTATCAACTATTTGAAAACCTCATTTGTCCGGTTCAAAATCAAAAGGAGGAGATCGATGGTTCTTCCTGCTCCTTTTCAATGCTGAATTGCAATAAAAGCTTTATTTGAAAACAGAATGCGCGAAAATAATTCAAGTCTAAGTCATCAAGCAGACGTGTGACCGAATAGATGGCAATCCAGTGAGCAGGAAATGCAGGAGATTGGAGCGATTCAAAATATTGTTTATTCAGTCACATGCCGGACATTTTTTCAATGGACCCAACCTGTAACCGCAACAATGAATTCATTGTTCGCCACCGAGCGTGATGAGTTTGAATTAGGAAGACAGTCTCGGTTCTGCAGAGACGGAAGCCTCTGCAGAACAGAAAAGGGGGGTTAGCTTAGGAGCTTCGCCCTGCCATATATTGGATCAAATCGACAACACGGGTTGAATAGCCGATTTCGTTGTCATACCAGGAGACCAGCTTGAAAAATCCATCATTCAACTCAATGCCGGCAGTGGCATCATAGATGGAAGAATCTTTACAGCCAATAAAATCTGAGGAAACAACGGCTTCTTCGGTGTATCCGAGAATATTTTTCAAAGGTCCTTCCGAGGCAGCTTTCATGGCGGCATTGATTCCAGCCATGCTGGTAGGCTTGCTCAATCGGACGGTCAAATCAACCACAGAGACGTCAGCGGTGGGAACACGAAAGGCCATGCCTGTCAATTTCCCTTGAACTTCTGGAATACAGAGTCCTACCGCTTTTGCCGCCCCGGTGGATGCAGGAATGATGTTTTGCATCGCCCCCCGACCGCCACGCCAGTCTTTTTTAGATGGACCGTCAACGGTAGGCTGAGTTGCTGTTGCTGCATGGATGGTGGTCATCAAGCCTTCTTCGATACCAAAATTGTCCAGCAACACTTTGACGACAGGAGCAAGACAGTTGGTCGTGCAGGAAGCATTTGAGAGAATGTGGTCACTGGCGGGATCATAGGTCTCATGATTGACTCCCAAAACCACTGTCTTGACCTCTGCAGATTTGGTTGGTGCAGAGATGACCACTTTTTTCGCCCCTGCATCCAGATGTTTTTTAGCACCTTCATATCCAGTGAACAGCCCCGTCGATTCAACAACATAGTCAACTCCCATCTCGTTCCATGGAAGATCTGCCGGATCACGTTCGGAGAAGCACTTTGTTTTTTCACCATTGACCACCAGATTTTCACCTTCAGAAGAAACGTCTCCGGGAAAGCGGCCATGAGTTGAATCGTATTTTAGCAGATAAGCCAGCGTATCGGGATCAAATAGATCGTTAACAGCAACGATTTTGATATCCGGGTTCGACATCGCAGACCGATACACCAATCTTCCGATCCGACCGAAGCCGTTGATAGCAACTTTTATTGTCATTTTGGTTTTCCTTTTTTCAAGTTTACAATGGATTCTCTTAAAGAGTTTATTTTAGCATGAAGCAGCCAATTTGAAAGCCATTTATCCTGTTGATTTGTACATTTTCGGATGACAGGGAAATCCGTTGGCCGATTTCCTCTCTCTCAATCCATATTTGCTGACTTGAGCAGCTTTTGAATATTTTCATGATACCCTTCGCTGGAGGAAGCATTGCCAAAAACCGCGCTTCCGGCAACAAGATTGGTGGCACCGGCGGCAACAATTTTTCCGATTGTTTCCTGGTTCACCCCTCCATCAACCTGGATCGGAATGGAAAGGCCTCTCTCCCTGAGTATTTGTGCCAGACACTCTATTTTGTGATAGATTGTGGGAATAAATTTCTGTCCCCCCCATCCCGGGTTGACCGACATCAACAATACCATATCCAGCATCGGATAAACCCAGTCCAGCACCGTCAAGGGAGTTCCGGGATTGATCGCGACGGCGGCCTTGACTCCGTGTTTTTTAATCTGTTGAATCACAAAATGCAAATGAGCCGTCGCCTCGGCATGGACGGTGATGGAATCTGCTCCGGCTTTGACAAAATCCTCGATATGGCGTTCCGGGTTGACCACCATCAAATGAGCATCAAATAGAGCACCAGCAGGCTTTTTAAATGAATTCATAGCGACGGCACCAAAGGTGATCGGCTGCACAAAGGATCCATCCATCACGTCCAGATGAATCCAGGAACATCCAGCCTGGTGCACTCGATGGATTTCTTCTGACATCTCACCAAAGTCTGCCGATAAAATAGATGGTGCGATTGTAATGCTCATATCTTTCCCTTATTCTCGTTCAATGGTTTTGACCGAACTTCCCTGTCCAACGAGAAGACGGGTGGCTAATCCAACAAACAAGCCGTTGATCACAACTCCCGGAATATCGTTGATTTCGACTTCCATCACAACCGGATCATTGATTTCACCAAAGTGACAGTCGAGAATATACATGTGATTGTCCGTCACAAAGGTTTCCCCGTTCTTTTCTCTCAAGACGGCTCGCGCCCCCAGTGCCTCGATCTGAGGCACCACGGTCTGCCAGCCAAAAGGAGTCACTTCCACCGGCAGGGGAAATTGACCAAGGCAGGGGACATTTTTGGAAGAATCTGCAATCACAATCATTTCTGTGGAAGCTGAGGCAATTATCTTTTCTCTTAAAAGGGCCCCTCCTCCTCCTTTGATCATATTTAATTGAGGATCAACCTCATCCGCCCCATCAATGGTCAGGTCAATTTTAATTGTCTTTGAAAAATCAATCATGGGGATATTTTCCGATTCCGCCAATTTTCGAGTGTGTTCAGACGTCGGGATTGCCTGTATCTTGATGCCGTCACGTACCCGTCTCCCCAGTTCCAGAATCGCGTAATAGGCTGTTGATCCTGTCCCCAATCCGACTACCATTCCGGATTCGACATAGTCGACCGCTGCTTCCCCGGCCACTTTTTTTTCCTGTTCCATTTTTTCTTTCAACATCCGTTTAAATCTTTCCTTTTAACCAATTTTTTATGTTTTCTGTTAAGGGTGCCGCGGTAAAACCATATTTTTCCGCTAATAATTTCCCCGGTGCAGAGTTTCCAAAAGAATCTCTGCCGACAACATGATCTGCGTAACGATACCAGGGAGCGCTAGTGCCGGCTTCAACCACAATAATTTTTGACGATTCTGGAAGAACCGATGCCTGATATTCCAAAGGCTGGGCGGTAAACCGCTCCAGACACGGCAGGGACACATGACGGGCAGCAATGCCGTCGGCCTCCAAATTGTCACGCACCGTCTGCACGGCACTGCCCTCAGATCCAGTCGAGATCAAAGTGACCTGAGGATCTCCTCCGCCGGAATCGGTTAAGACATACCCACCCTTCCAAACCAGGCTGGCGTCGAAGTCTGCTGCTCTTTTCAAATTACTCACTCCCTGACGCGTGGTGAAAAGTGCGGAGGGGCAGTTGCCATCAGGCCGTTTCAGGGCATAGGCCCAGGCTGCAGCCGTCTCAATGTCATCAGCAGGCCGCCAAACATTGAGATTGTGTATCAAACGCAAAGCCCAAATCTGCTCTACCGGCTGATGCGTGGGGCCATCTTCCCCGACCCAGAAGGAGTCGTGACTGTAAACAAATATCGAGGGAATATTGGAAATAGCGGCCAGACGCAGGCTGCCGCGCATATAGTCCGAAAAAACAGAAAATGTTGCACAAAAAGGAAGCCAGCTGCCGGAAAGATAAAGCCCGTTGGTGATAGAACCCATTGCGTGTTCCCTGATTCCGAACCGGATATTTCTTCCTGAAAACGAAGGGTCAGGCAGGTCACCCGATTCTTCGGAAGAGCGGATAATGTCCTTTTCCCCTTCGATCAAGGTCAGATTGCTCGGTTCCAGATCGGCTGAACCTCCGGTAAAACCTGGAATCAAACGGGCCGCTTCCTGAATAACGATATGAGAGAGCTTTCGGGTGGCTCCTTCCTTTCCTCTAACTGCATTGACCAATTTTTCCAGCAAATCCTGGGGAGTTTTGTGCTCCGTGTGCGTGGACCACAACTCCGCCAAAGACGGGTGGGCGGACTGCCATCGCTGAAATTCTTCCTGCCATTTTTGATAGACAGCTTTATTTTCTTCGGTCCGTTTTTTAAAAACATCCCTGACCTCTTCAGGGATCAGGAAAGTCGGTTCCAGCGGCCAGCCCGCCCGTTCCTTTCCCTGTCTGATTTCGTCATCTCCCAGCGGAGCCCCGTGCGATGCTGCGGTTCCCTCCTTGTTTGGTGCTCCTTTGCCGATCAGGGTTTTTGCGACAATGATCGAAGGTCGAAGCGTGTTGGCTTTTGCTTTCTGCAGACAGGCTTCCAATTCGTCATGATTGTGGCCGTCACAATGCTGAACGTCCCATCCATAAGCTTCAAAACGCCTGCCGACATCTTCACTCATTGAAAGCTTGATGCTGCCACCGATGGTGATTTCGTTCTGGTCGTAAATGGCGATCAAATTGCCCAGTCCCAAATGACCTGCTAGTGAGGCAGATTCGGCGCAGACTCCTTCCTGGATGTCTCCATCGGAACAAATAACAAAAACTGAAGCATTGATGACTGCATGCTGCGAGGTGTTGAATCGCGCACCCGCCATTTTCAGCCCCAATGCCATTCCCACCGCATTGCCAAAGCCGGCCCCAAGAGGACCCGTGGTGCATTCAACTCCTGGCGTCATGCCATATTCAGGGTGCCCGGGTGTCAAGCTACCCCACTGACGAAATTGTTTGAGTTCTTCTAAAGAAAGCTCGTAACCTGACAAGTGCAGCATGGAATAAAGCAGCATCGAGGCATGGCCTGCAGAGAGTACAAAGCGATCCCGATTGGCCCAATTGGGATCTAAAGGGTTGTATCGTAAAAATTTGTTCCACAACACAAATGCTGCATCAGCCAGGCCCATGGGTGCACCAGGGTGGCCAATATTGGCTTTTTGAACAGCATCTGCCGCCAGAAAACGGATGGTATTTGAACACTTTTCTCGCAGTTCCGGATTCATTTGAGACCTTTCGTGTCGTTTTGAAGTTGGAGGATATTAATCAAGATTTTAAAAATCAAAAACGTTTTCCCTACCCTGTTCAATCAGAAGAAAACAGGGAACTGTTTTATATGGAATCACCAAACAGTCTCACTCCTGGCAGAATGCTTCTCATTCCCAGAATTGTAATCCGTTAGAATAGCAAGGGATTGAAGACGGTTTTTGAGTTTTTTTCAAGAGAGGAAATGGGGTCTTATAAAGTCATTCACTCTTTGCGGGCGTCTACGGATCTCATTTCCATACGGCTTTTTCAAGTCAAAAACTTGCTGAGATTTTCTGAACAAAAAGCCGCTTCGTTTAAAATGTCAGTTGTTCCCAAATCGCGAAGGGAAGACAGGATTCGTGTCTCGAATTGAATCTCCTCGCCGTATGGGAAAAACTTGATTGAACAACGGTGTTCAGGGATACTGAGACAGGATGTCAGTCTCCAATTTTGGAAAAACCCAATCAAGGGAGGTACCCAATGGAAACGCTGAAAAACATGATCGATCAGGAACACGAACAAGTCGTTTTTTGCTACGACAAAAGTTCCGGTTTGAAAGCAATCATCGCAATTCATAACACGATCCTTGGTCCGGCCTTAGGAGGTTTGCGTTTGTGGCCCTATGCCTGCGAAAAAGACGCGCTGTTCGATGTGCTGAGACTTTCCAGAGGAATGACCTATAAAAACGCGGCGGCAGGATTGAATTTGGGAGGAGGAAAAGCCGTTATTTTAGGAGACCCTTCCATCAAATCAGAAGCGCTCTATCGAGCATTCGGCAGAAATGTCCAATCCTTGGGAGGACGTTATGTGACGGCAGAAGATGTCAACACCTCGACTGAGGATATCATGCAGATCCGGGAAGAAACAAATTATGTGACCGGTTTGCCGGAAACAGCAGGAGGCGGGGGAAACCCCTCCCCGATCACGGCGATCGGCACACTGGAAGGCATTAAAATTTCTGTTTTAAGACGCCTCGGGGCGGCTTCACTAAAAGGAATCACTGTGGCAGTTCAGGGAGTGGGACATGTCGGGGAGCACTTGTGTGAACTGCTTCATGAAGAAGGTGCAGGACTCATCGTCAGTGATATTGACCCGCGAGCCGTGCAGAAAATGGTGAAACAGTACAGCGCCACTGGTGTGGAGCATGAGCAAATATACGCTGTGGATGCCGATGTCTTCGCCCCTTGTGCCCTGGGTGCTGTCATCAATGAGCAGACGATTCCCCAGTTTAAATTCACCGTGGTGGCCGGCGCCGCAAACAACCAGCTTCTGGACGAAAACAAGCACGGAATTCTTTTGAAAGAAAAAAATATTCTGTATGCTCCTGACTACATCATCAATGCCGGAGGAGTGATCAACTGCTACTACGAGCTGATTCAGGAATATTCTCGAGATTCAGTGATTAAAAAAGTCAAAAACATCTACCAAACTTTGGAAACCATTTTTCAAATCGCAGAGGAGCAAAACATTGCTACTCATCAGGCTGCGGCTCACTTTGCTGAAAAACGAATTGAAACAATCGGTAATCTCCAGCGTACTTATTTGGGAGACTGACATCCGTCAAACAACTGAACAGGGATATTTTCAGACCTGAGAAAGACTATCGTCAAATCATGGACATAACCTTTTCTTTTACTTGTCAGTCCCATCCCTCCTGATTTCCGGGAAGGATTGCAATTTGAAATACAATTCAGACTTTGCAGAGTTCTGTTCCCTGCTCACTGACGGTTTAACCAACGAGTCCAAACTTCCTGGCAAGATTTTCAAATCGAGGAAATGAACGGAGAATCAGGTCTTCTGTGCAGCAGAAAGCGATCCGGAAATATCCGGGACCGCCAAAGCCGGAACCCGGCACCAGCAGGATATTTTCTGCCAGGGCTTGTTTGACAAATTCTACATCATCCGGAATTGGGGATTTGGGGAAAATGTAAAATGTTCCTTTGGGTTTGCAGATTTCGAATCCCATCCTGCTCAAGCCATCATAAAAAATATCCCGCAAATGCTGGTAAGATTCTGAGGGAATCCGCACTCCTTTGAGATGAGGCAGAATGCGCTGCATCAGGGCAGGAGCGTTGACGAACCCCAAAATGCGGGTACTCAAGGCTAAAGCGTTCTGAAGATCCGTGCGATCTTCCATTTCCGGATGAATGGCAATAAAACCGATCCTTTCACCCGGCAATGCCAGATCTTTTGAGTGTGACGTGACCATCACCGAATTCAGATGGCTGCGAAAAATGTTACCCGGTACCAGATCATCGAAAATCAGATAACGGTATGGGTCATCGGAGACCAGAAAAATCGGATGCCCGAATTCTTTTTCTTTTTCGGCAAGCAGCTTTCCCAACGCCTCCAGCAATTCTTGAGAATAAACGGCGCCCGTGGGATTGTTGGGAGAATTGATCATCACGATTTTGGTCCGTCCAGTCAATTTTTGTTCAATTTGTTCCAGGTCCAGCTGGAAGCTTTCATCCGTGTCTGCAACGGTCAGCACGCCGCCATGATTTTGAGCATAGGCTCCATATTCTACAAAATAGGGTGCCATCACCAGGACTTCTTCACCAGGATCCAGCAAGGCTTTGAAAAGAGAGTTCAACCCCCCTCCGGCTCCGACACACATCGTCACATCCGCCGCAGTAAAAGCAAGCCCTGTTTCGTGACGAAGTTCCTCGGCAATTGAGTCACGAGTCGAGGCGAATCCTGCATTCGGCATATATCGGTGGGCACCCTGGGGATCTTCCTTCAGAAGCCGCAGCAGCACCTCATAAACCTGGGGAGGCGGTTCCACAATCGGATTTCCCAACGAAAAATCAAAAACTTGATCTTCCCCATGAACTTGTTTCAAACGCTGTCCTTGTTCGAACATCTCGCGAATCCAGGAAGATTTTTGCATGGAAAGTTTCATATTTTCAGAAATAGACATTGATTCCTCAGGCAATAATAAAGTTGAGTTGCTGAATATCGGTTACTTTTGGGTTTTCAACAGGTTGATCTATGGTATAACTTAAAAATAACCCGATGTTAATCTAATTTGTGCAGGCCATGACCAACATTTGCAAACGGATAAAAATTTTTAAAAAGGAAACTTCTCTTCTTCTTCAATTCAAAGGGTTTTGATTTTTGCAAATGACTACGGGCTTGACATTCTAATTTTTCATTTGTACATACGTATAAATCTTTTAATCAATCAGACAATTTTATTATAGAAATGTCCAACAGAAAAAATGGTAAAAGTTCACCTGATGTACTGTTACAGCTAACGAAAGGGTCCCAACACAATGAGTGATAAAATCGAAAGTCAAATGACACGTGTGAAATCCGAAGACGGGTTTGTATTTGATGCTTTTAAAGCATCACCAAGCGGCAGCAGCAAAGGCGGTCTGGTTATCTTGCAGGAGATTTTTGGTATGACAGATCAGCTCAAATCGCTTGCTCTTTTCTACGCTGAAAAGGGTTATGAAACGATTGTTCCTGCTCTCTTTGACCGGGATACACCGAAGACGGTCGTGCCATTTGATGATCCAGATAGAGGAAGAGCCATGGCTTTAGCTCTTGACCCGCAAAAGGTTCTTCTTGATGTGGATGCTGCTGCCAAAGAAGTGGGCTCTGAAATGGGTGCTTCATTGATCGGGTTCTGCTGGGGGGGCGGTCATGCCATGCGCCTGGCTTGCAGTCTGGACCTGAAGTGTTCCGTGGCATTTTACGGGACTGCTCTCGAGATGCATCTGAAAAACAATCCGCAGGGTCCAAAGTGTCCGATGTTATTCCACTTTGGCTCAAGCGATGATTATACGCCGGCCAAAGTGATCAACGCCGTGCGCGAGGCAATCCCCTCGGCTGAAATCGAGATTTATGAGGCGGGCCATGCATTTGCCAATGATGCCCGGGCGACTTACGTCGAATCTGCTGCTGTTCCAGCGACCCAGAAGACTCTTGAATTTTTAGAAAAATACCACGGTGCATAGCAGAGCTCCCTGGAAAGGACAGTACCGGATTCCTTTTCACCAAACCTGTCATCATAAGATTTCAAAGTGGCCAGCAAATCTCAGAAATCCGATCACTCAGAGAATCTGAATTTCAGCATTATTCTGTCGAGATCATTTGCTGCATTGTCGACACTTTTATGCGTTGCCTGGAATGCAGACAGCGCTGCCTGGTTCGGCATGGCCTTTCTCAACGAACAATATCTGGCTACCATTCTCGGTTTGAGCCTCGGCACGGTTTTCTTGACGACGCGGCTCAACGGAAACGAAAACAATCACACCACCTGGTATGACTATCTGATCGCCATTGTGGGTCTGTCGACGTTGCTTTATACAGCTTTTAACATGACGGACCTGCTGGATCTGATCGGCTACCGTCCTGCCATCCTGACCTTCATAGGTGCAGTGGTTGTTGTTTGGGTTATGGAAGGGCTGCGACGATCAACCGGAATGGTGCTCTTCTGCATCATTGGCGTCTTTGTCGTATATGCACTGCTCGGGCATTTGGTGCCGGGCACACTGGTCGGCCGCAAAGTTGAAATACACCATCTGGTCCAATACATCGGATTTGATCCCAGTGCCGTATTCGGCACACCCCTGAATGTTGGTGCTACCATAGTCATTCTTTTCGTATTCATGGGAAAACTCCTTTTCAAAGCAGGTGGCGGTGAATTTTTTACTGATCTGGCCCTGGCCGCAACGGGTCGCATGCGGGGCGGTTCCGCGAAAATCTCAGTGATTGCCTCGGCCATGTTTGGCTCGATTTCCGGCAGTGCAGTTTCCAATGTGGCAACGACCGGGGTCATCACCATTCCCTTAATGAGAAGAGGCGGTTATTCGGGAGTCAATGCCGGAGCCATTGAAGCCATTGCTTCAACCGGCGGACAGCTGATGCCTCCGATCATGGGTGCAGCCGCGTTCCTCATGGCAGAACTGCTCGAAGTCCCTTATATCAGTATTATGGGAGCTGCCCTGATCCCTGCTATTCTTTATTACGGCAGCGTTTTTATCCAGGTTGACCTGATTGCTGCCCGCGACGGCATCATTCCTGTTGACAAGAACATTCCCAAGGCGTGGGATGTCTTAAAGCGAGGATGGCAATTTTCTGTGCCAATGCTGGTTCTTTTGTATGCACTCTTTTTTCTAAACGAAGAACCCGAACGAGCGGCGCTTTATGCAGCGGTTTCAGTCATTTTCGTTGGTTTGTTCAGACCCTATGGAGACAACCGGATCAATTGGAAAAACTTTCTCGGCACATTCTGGGAAACCGGCTTTTCAACGATGGAACTGATTCTCATAGTTGCTGCGGCCGGTTTTGTGATCGGCATCCTCAACATCACCGGTCTCGGTTTTGCCCTGACCCTGTTTTTAGTGACCGTTGCCGGGAACAACCTGATTGTCATTCTTTTTCTCTCAGCAGTTATCTGCATCATCCTCGGGATGGGAATGCCGACAACCGGAGTTTATGTGCTGCTGGCATCATTGATAGGCCCGGCCATCATTGAAGCAGGAGCAGATCCAATTGCTGCGCACATGTTTATCCTTTATTTTGGAATGATGTCGATGATAACACCTCCCATCGCACTCGCGGCTTTCGCGGCGGCTGCACTGACAGGAGCCGGCGCCATGGAAACCGGTTACTCTGCCATGCGTCTCGGTTGGGTGGCTTATGTCGTTCCATTCCTGTTTATTTATGCTCCGACCCTGCTGATGAACGGAGACCCGCTTTCTATTTTCTGGGACTTCGTTAAAGTAGGCATTGGTGTTTTTTTTGTTTCTGTTGCCATTGTCGGATTTTTCAACCGAAAGCTATCTCTGTTCTTTCAGTCAGGGATCGCGATATTGGGATTGATTACCCTGGCCGGATTAGCCCCGATTTCATATTCTAATTTTATCAGTACAGGAGCTATCGGAATTGGACTACTGTTTTTTGTGATGCTTTTTTTGGCTTCCAAAAAAGATGCTGTCACTGAAAGCAGTTCGTCATCTTGAGAAGATCGCTCCAAAACTGGATTAAATATTGAAGTAAAACCCCAAAAGGAAAGGAAGAATGTTATGAGAAAACCAATAATCGTTTCAATTTTGTTGACGCTGGCAGTGTTCTGTATTTTCGCCACCTGGGCAACTGCTCAGGTGGTGGGTATCGCCACCGGTCAGCAGGGAAGTCTCGGCTACAACACGGGTCAGGCCGTTGCAAAAGTGGCAAATCTCAAGGCGGGAATCACAGCACGGGCGCAGCCAATGGCCGGCACTGCAGCCTATATCCCGTTGATCAATAATGGAGAAGTCGAGTTTGGCTTCTGTAATGCCGTTGAGGCGGAATACGCCCATAGCGGAACCGGGAATTTCGAGGGAAAAGCCAACCCGAACCTGCGCATTGTCGGCACTATGTTTCCCCTGCGTACCGGCTTGATGGTGATTGCCGATTCCGGTATCAAAAATATCAAAGATCTTTATGCCAAGAGAAACGAACTGCGCATTGCTTCAGAATACAAGGCTTCCAATATCATTCCCTACTACATCGCAGGGGCTCTTGCCAACGGGGGTATGAGCTATGATGATTTTCCAAACAAGGTGCCGGTTTCCAGTTTCGTAAAAGGCATGCTCGCACTGGGTGACAACAAGGTCGATGTCACTTTGATCAGCCTTGGTTCAGGAGCCGGCCGTAAAGTGAACGCCAAACTCAAATCCCGAGGTGGAATCAAGTATGTTTCTCTGGACAATTCCACGGAAGGGATTGCAAAATTCAAGAGTTTTCTGCCTGCAGGCAATATTATCACCTTGAAAGCAAATCCATCATTCCCGGGCCTTCAGGAAGATGCCAACATCGTCGAGATCCCATGGGTGATGGTGACCCACAAGGATACCTCTGATGATATCGTTTATAAACTGACCAAAGCAATTGCCGAGAATCAAAGTGAACTCGGAAAATCTTTTGGTGCCTTCAAAAATGCAAAACTCAAAATGATGGCGCCTAAAAATGCTGTCCCCTATCATCCTGCTGCCCTCAAATACTACCAGGAAGCTGGTATTAAAATCGGCGGCTGAATACTGGCTCAGACCATTGCAGAAACCGGTCAGTCAATCAAAAAAATTGACTGAGTCAAGCAATCAAATTTTTAAAGAGGATTGGATATGAAAAACGCTTTAAAAAAAATATTGAAATTGAAAATTTTGGTTTTTTCGATCATTTTTGCAAGTTCCGCCATGGCGGTTGACTTTTCAGGAAAAAGAGTCGAATGGATTGTCCCATTCGGAGAAGGAGGCGGTTCAGGAAAATGGGCCCAGTTTTATGCCCCCTGGCTCAGTGACGCACTCCCAGGCAAGCCAACTGTGCTGATCAAATATATGCCAGGTGCCGGATCCACCAAGGGAGCCAACTATTTTGCCGACCGCGCCAAGCCGGATGGACTGACCATTTTGGGAACCTCGGGATCTACACAGTTTCCTTATTTGCTGAATGACCGTCGGGTCAAATATGAGTACAAAGATTGGCACGTGGTCCTGGCAACCGCCACCGGAGGTGCCGCTTACGTCAGTCCGAAGCTGGGTGTCAAATCCATCGAAGAACTGAGTAAATTGAAAGGAGTGAAATTGCTGTACGGCAGTCAGGGAGCTACTTCCCTTGACTTGGTACCACTGCTGGCATTTGAGATTCTCGGGCTTGATGTGCAACCTGTCTTTGGCATGAAAGGTCGATCGGCAGGACGCCTTGCTTTCGAACGGGGAGAAACCAATATTGACTATCAAACTTCATTTGCCTATATTTCCAAGGTGGTGCCTCTCGTCAAAGAAGGAAAAGCAGTGCCCATCATGTCGTGGGGGGCTCTTGATGCTGACGGAAATCTGGTGCGTGACCCCAACTTTCCGGACCTTCCGACCCCTGCCGATGCCTATAAAATGATTCATGGCAAGGCACCTTCCGGCCCCGCCTGGGAAGCATGGATGACTTTTTTCACGGCGGGTTTCCCGGCACAAAAGATGGTTTTTTTGCCGAAAGGAACATCCCGGGAAATTATTGACACTTACACCGAAGCGTTCAATAAAATTTTTAATCATCCGGATTTTCCTGCAAAATCAAAAAAGCGGCTGGGAACCTATCCGCAGTTAACCGGAGCGGGTGCTGCGTTGAATTTGAAGCAGGCGACCACAGTCAGCGACAGCTCCAAAGCCTGGGTGCAAAACTGGTTGAAAGATCGGTTTGGAGTGAATTTAAAGAAATAAACTCGGAGAAGGGAATGACACTTTTCATTCCCTTCATTTTCTATTGTCAAATATTTTCAGCCCGTATTTAGGTTCTGATTTATCCATTTCTGAAAGATATTCGTCATACTTTGATATTTGTTATTGATCACATTCCTTAAAAAATGGGGGGTTCGTATTCACTCTCCTACCTGATAACGGCCAAGTGTAAGGGATTCCTGACAATCCACTAAACAACCCAAATTTTTTTTTATTATGTGGGAAGCACTGACAGCCGCTTTTGAAATCATATTCACCTCCACCCATCAAATCTATCTTTTTCTCGGTGTTATTCTCGGTTTGGCAATCGGGATTTTTCCGGGATTGGGAGGCATTGCAGGACTCTCACTGGTCCTGCCTTTTCTTTACGGGGTCGATCCGGTTTCCGGACTGGCCCTGATGGTCGGCTTAATTGCCGTGGTTCCAACCTCGGATACCTTTGCTTCGGTTTTACTTGGTATTCCTGGCTCAAGCGCCTCACAGGCTACGGTTCTGGATGGTTTTCCCCTTTCCAAGCAAGGCGAGGCGGCCAGAGCCCTGAGCGCCGCATTTTCTGCTTCACTCTTCGGGGGATTGTTCGGTGCAGTCCTCTTGAGCCTGCTCATCTCGGTTGCCCGCCCGCTGATCCTTTCTTTCCGTACTCCGGAACTATTGATGCTGACAGCGCTCGGGTTTTCCATGGTGGGAACCCTGGCAGGAAAAAGCATGGGCAAGGGTCTTGTTGCAGCAGGATTAGGAGTACTCGCCAGCACTATCGGAGAGGCACCGGCAAATGGTTCACCGCGCATGACCTTTGATTTATGGTATCTGCAGGATAGTTTTGCCCTGGTCATTGTTGGATTGGGGATTTTCGCGCTGCCAGAGATTGTCGACTTGCTGCGTCAGGACCGTTCAATTTCTGAAGAACCCAAACTCGGCTCGGGTTGGCAGGTGGGAGTCAAGGACTGGTGGCACAATAAGTGGCTTTCATTCCGGTGTGCCGGGATTGGTTCAATTGTCGGAATCATTCCCGGCCTGGGAGGTTCGGTGGTGGACTGGATTGCCTATGGGCACACGGTGCAATCCACAAAGGACAAGAGCCAATTCGGCAAAGGCGACATCCGCGGCGTAATCGGACCGGAATCCTCCAACAATGCCAAAGAAGGAGGGGCATTACTGCCGACAATTTTATTCGGCATTCCGGGTTCCGGAGGCATGGCCATTTTTTTAGGAGGCATGGTCCTGCTCGGATTGGAGACCGGGCCTTCCATGCTTGAAGCAGAACTCAATACTACCTATACCATCGTCTGGTCACTGGCATTGGCCAATGTGATTGGAGCAACGCTCTGTATTCTTGTTTCACCCTTGATTGCAAAATTGACCATCATTCGTTTTCCCCTGCTGGCGCCTTTTATTCTAATGATGATTATTTTTGCCGCATTTCAGACCAAGCAAACTTTCTGGGACATTGTGGCACTTTTCGGATTCGGCCTGCTTGGCATTTTCATGAGGCGTTTTCACTGGCCCCGTCCTGCTTTTCTGATCGGATTTGTGCTGGCAGACCAGGCAGAAGTTTACACTTATCAGGCGGTCCAATTCATCGGAGTTTACGGGTTGGAATATATCATCAGTCCTGTTTTTTTGGTTCTTCTTCTGTTGACCGTCGTATCAGTATGGATCGGTGCCCAATACAATCGAAAAATGCACGGCCACGGTGACGAAAAAAACGAATCGAGTTCTTTGCAAAACAGACGTTCAGAACTGATCTTCACTGGAATCGTTATCCTCTTTTTGGCACTGGCTCTCGGCGATGCATGGCTGGTTCCTATTTTGATCGACAAAGTCTTCCCCCTGACAATCGCATCCATCGCCATGGGTTTTGCCGTCTACGTTTTTCTGATGCAGATGGTCGGCGGAGAAAGCCATCCGGTGCATGGAGACAACGAGATCCAGCAAGACCGGGAATTGAATAAACGATCCATTGCACGCACATTGGGCTGGTTTGTTCTTTTAATCGCCCTGACCGCAGTGTTTGGGCTTTTTATTGCCAGCATCTTTTTTCTGCTTGTATTTTTTATTATACGCGCAAAAACAAATCAGCTCAACGCCTTGCTGCTGACCCTGCTGGCGTTGGGCGGTATTTCAATCATGGCATGGTCACTCAACCGGGATTTCCCTCCCGGCCTGCTTCAGCAGTATTTTGACCTTCCCTGGCCATTTCGATAAGGAGAGAAACAAAAATGAATTTGAATATTGGCGACAAAACCGCACTGGTTACCGGGGCAAGCACGGGAATAGGCAGAGGGATTGCTCTGGCACTGGCAAAAGAAGGCGTCCGGCTTGCCCTCACTGCGAGACGCCGCAATCTGCTTGAAGAGTTAGCAGAAGAAATCGTCTCCTCAAAAGGCCTTGAACCGGTTGTCATTGAATGCGATTTTATGGAACAGGGCGCTCCGGAGAAAATTGCTGAAACAGCGTTGAATCAGCTGGGTTCGATAGATATTCTCGTCAACAACGCGGGCGGCAGTCGAGCATTCACACTCGATACTTCCGAAGAGCAATGGCATGAAGCACTCACCCTTAATTTTGTTCGCCAACGTCAATTGACGCATCAACTGTTAAATCAGATGATGGAAAAAAAGTGGGGACGGATCATCAATATTACCGGAAAATCGGAACCCGACGGAATCAATGGAGCCTTTTGTGCAAAAGCGGCGATGCACTCCTGGTCGAAGGGTTTATCTCGTGAAGTAGGAAAGTTCGGAATCACCGTGAACAGTATTCCTCCGGGAAGAATCTTGAGTGAACAGATCCTCCGAAACTACACCCCGGAGTATCGCCAGTGGCAGTCAGAGAATGAAATCCCAGTCGGAGAATATGGAAAACCGGAGGATATTGCCAACCTCGTTTGTTTTCTTTCATCTCCGTTGGCCCGCTATATCACAGGAACGGTCATTCCCGTCGATGGCGGTCTCAGGCGATACCAGTTTTAAGGAAGGATCAAACAATTTTTGAATTTCCTGCACAACTGCGTCATAGGAGTGGAATCAATTTTGCCCCCGGAATTTCGCGGGGAACTGAATGCCTCTGCCGACGCTTTAAAAGTAAAAATTAAATTTTCACACGCCGCCCAATAATCATCAGATCGTCAATTGCTTGACAATGACGTGAAAAGGAATTTCTGCCATGACAATCAAAACCTGCCTGCCTCCGGTAGCTGAAACCCGCACTCCCCAATTTGTTCCTCCTTCCGGGGCATGTGATGCCCACTGCCATATTTTCGGTCCGGCCGCGAAATACCCCTATGCTCCGGATCGTTCCTATACCCCTCCGGATGCTCCATTGGAACGATTTAAGGAGCTTCAGAAAACTTTGGGTTTGGAACGGGCCGTATTGGTGAATGCCAGCTGTCACGGGACCGACAACACCGTGATTTTAGATGCCATCTCACAAAGCGAAGGCCAATACCGGGGAGTGGCCAATGTCGACGGCAGTTTTTCGGATAAAGATCTTGAACTGCTGGACAAAGGCGGGATTCGTGGTGTTCGCTTCAATTTTGTTCAGCACCTCGGCGGTACTCCGAGCCTGGATTTATTCGCGCAGATTGTTGACCGCATCAAAGCGTTCAACTGGCACGTGGTCCTCCATTTTGACGCTTCAGATTTATTGGAATTCAATCAGCTGCTGCACACACTCCCGGTTCCTTTTGTGATCGATCATATGGGTCGGGTTCCGACAGGAGCCGGATTGGATCAAAAACCTTTTCAGCGGCTTCTTGAATTGGCACAACACGAAAATTGCTGGGTCAAGATTTGCGGGGCTGAAAGAATATCCAGCAGCGGACCCCCTTTCACAGACGCGGTGCCATTTGCACAGGCATTGGTCAAAGTCTGCGAAGATCGCATTTTATGGGGAACCGACTGGCCGCACCCCAACATCAAAAAGTATATGCCCAACGATGGCGATCTGGTCGATTTAATTCCACTCATTCTTCCAGATCAAGCACTGCAGAGGAAAATTTTAGTAGAAAATCCGGACCGTCTTTATAAATTTGGCCTTTAAACTGTTTCAAAATCAGATCTGCTGCGCAATACCAGCAGTCATCTTTTAAATCTGAAATCAACGGTGCAGCGATTCGCTTCCCTGCGCTGCTGTTTATACCGTCACCCCAATTGACGAGGTACGAATGGTTTCTGAAAATCTGCAGAAAGTCGATCTTTCCCAGGACTGGGATGTTCTGGTCATCGGAGGAGGAAATGCCGCCCTTTGTGCAGCAATGACGGCACAAGAAAATGGCGCAAGGGTCCTGTTGCTGGAAGGGGCTCCGAAAACTTCTCGTGGAGGCAACAGCCGTCATACAAGAAATCTGCGTTATATGCATCGCAAAGCCAACAGTCATCTGACAGGTCCATACCACGAAGATGAGTTCTGGGATGATCTGCTTCGAGTCACCAAGGGAGAAACCAATGAAGATCTTGCCCGGCTGACCATTCGTCAATCCGAAGATATCGGTTTATGGATGGCCGACCACGGCTGCATTTTTCAACCTTCGATGCGGGGAACTTTGAGTCTGTCTCATACCAATGGTTTTTTCCTCGGCGGCGGAAAAGCCCTGGTCAATTCTTACTATCTGACTGCAGAAAAATTGGGTGTAAAAATTTTGTACGAAGCCATGGTGAACAATTTGAATATTCGTGATGGACGCTTTGAATCTGCCGAGCTGACCATCGGAGAAAAACATCATTCCGTCTCAGCAAAAAGCATCGTCGTTGCATCAGGGGGATTTCAGGCCAATCTCGACTGGTTAAAAAGATATTGGGGGGACGCTGCTGAAAACTTCATTGTTCGGGGAACGCCTTTCAACCGGGGGCGCATGCTGGAGGTTCTGCTCGAAAACAAAGCAAAACCTGCTGGCGATGAGCGGCAGTGCCATGCAGTCGCTATCGATGCCAGAGCCCCCAAGTTTGATGGTGGCATTGTAACGCGCCTGGATTGCGTGCCATTCGGTGTCGTGGTGAACCGCGATGCCGTAAGATTCTATGATGAAGGAGAAGATTTTTGGCCAAAACGCTATGCAATCTGGGGAAGACTGGTGGCTCAGCAGCCGAATCAGATTGCTTATTCGATCATCGATTCTAAATCCATCAATTTGTTTATGCCTTCGGTCTTTCCTCCGATTCAGGCTGATTCTCTTCAGGAACTCGCAAGCAAGCTTGAACTGGAACCGAAAACTTTGCAAAGCACTATTCAGATATTCAACGATGCCGTCCAAACCGGAGATTTTGATTCCAGCATATTGGATAACTGCACAACCAAAGGCCTCAACATTCCCAAGAGCCACTGGGCACGTGCAATTGACACTCCTCCTTTTTACGGCTATCCGCTGAGGCCGGGGATCACGTTCACCTATCTGGGAGTTGCTATCAATCAAAACGCACAGGTGCTGATGCAGGATGAAAAGCCGTTCAAGAATATTTTCGCTGCCGGAGAAGTCATGGCGGGCAATATTCTGGGCCAGGGCTATTTGGCAGGATTTGGAATGACCATCGGCACCGTATTCGGACGGATTGCCGGAAAGGAGGCTGCTTTATGTCGCTAGAAACTTTGAAGGAAGCAAAACGAATCATGGAGATCTGCAATTCATGCCGCTATTGCGAAGGATTTTGTGCAGTCTATCCAGCCATGGAACTGCGTCGGACTTTTCGTGATGACGACTTAAAATTTTTGGCCAATCTCTGCCACAACTGCCGCGATTGTTATTATGCCTGTCAATATGCACCTCCTCATGAATTCAAGATCAATGTTCCGCAAACTTTTGCGGAACTGCGGCTCAATACCTACCAGCAGGCAGCCGCACCCAAAATTTTTAAAGGGATGTTCAACAACAACGGAAAGATGGTTTTTATCGTGCACATCTTGAGCATTCTGATTGTCTGGGCTGCCACTCTTCTGTTTCAGAATTCCGAGCAGATTTTTGGGACACACCTCGGACCCAATGCTTTTTTTCAGGTCATTTCCTATTCAATGATGGTTGTTCCGATCAGCATCCTTTCTGTTTTGCTGATGGCGGGCATGTTGATGAGTTTTAACAATTTTTGGCAGATGATCGGCGGCAAGCGGCAAGAGCTTATGGATTTTGGGTCTCATCGGCAAGCCATCAAGGATGCTCTGAGCCTCAAATATTTGTCGGGAGGAGGACATGGCTGCAATTACCCGGATGAGCATTTCAGCAAGATCCGGCGCAACTTTCATCACGCAACTTTCTATGGCTTCATGCTTTGTTTTGCTTCTACGATCAGTGCGGCCCTCTATCACCACTTTCTTCATCTCCCTTCCCCCTACCCCATCTTTAGTTTTCCTGTTTTGTCAGGAAGCATCGGAGGTCTTGCCCTGCTGATTGGAACTTCAGGTCTGCTATATCTAAAAACTCGGATGGATCCTGAACCGGCTTCCGAAAACACGGCAGGGATGGATTTTGGGTTCTTGATCTCACTGTTTTTGACGAGCCTGACCGGACTGCTTCTGCTCATTCTTCGTGAAACCCCGCTGATGGGCTCACTGCTCGTGATCCATATTGGCGTGGTGGTCGGCCTGTTCATAACAATGCCTTATGGAAAGTTTGTTCACGGAATCTACCGTTACGCTGCTCTGGTCCGCAACGCGAATGAGCAGGCAAAAGAAGCATCCTAAGCCGAAAACAGACCTCTTTGAACTCAAACAAAGGACTTGACAGAATTCCTCATTTGTATAAATGTACAAATAATTTATCTAATCAAATAAATAAAATATAAAAACGTTCAATTCATTAAAAATTCTGTTAATTTTTCAGAGTCAGAGGGTATTGAAAAATGTCAACGATTTTTGAGATTCCGATGTTGATCGGTGGAGACTGGCGTCCTGGAAAAGCTTATGCGGACGTGATCGGCCCCTGGCGCAAAGAAACCGTTTCCAAAATGCCGCTGGCCACAAAAGAAGATATTGATGACGCACTGAATTCCGCAATGGAAGCTAAAGCAGAAGTCGCTGCCATGCCCGGATATGAAAGGGCGGCAATTTTGCGGCGGGCCGGGGAACTCATCAGGGAGCGTGCAGAAGACATTGGTAAAATCATGGCCAGAGAAATCGGTCGGGAAATCAAAAATGGCACCGCAGAAGTCAAACGTTCCCAGGATACCATCTCCCTTTCTGCAGAAGAAGCCATCCGGATTGAGGGAGAGCAGGTTCCTTTGGAAGGAAGCGCAACGGGGACCGGAAAAATTGCCATGCTGCTGCGTTTCCCCGTCGGTGTCGTCGTGGGGATCACTCCTTTCAATGCTCCTTTCAATTTAGCCTGCCACAAAATTGGTCCTGCTATCGCCGCGGGAAACGCCATCGTTTTAAAAGCTTCTCCGCAAGCGCCCGGAGTGGTGCACAAGCTGGCAGAAATTTTTGTTGATGCCGGCCTTCCTGCCGGATTTCTCAATGTGCTATATGGTCATGCAGACGTGGGAGAAGCCTTGGTGAAGGATCCCCGCACTGATTTTATCAGCTTCACCGGATCGAGCAGAGCTGGTGCGCATATCAAGCAAAACAGCGGATTGAAAAGAATCGCACTCGAATTGGGAGGAAACGGACCAAGCATTGTCTGCGAAGATGCGGACATTGAAACCGCCGCCCCGGTTTGTGCCAGCAACTCTTCCCGATTGGCGGGTCAAAGCTGTATTTCAGTGCAGAATGTTTTGGTGCATGAGAGACTTTTTGATGCTTTTGTTGAGCGAATGATTCCGGTGATGAACAGTTTGCGTGTTGGCGATCCGATGGACATGAATACCGACGTCGGATGTCTTGTCGACGAAGCCGCAGCCCAAAGAGTAGAAGCCTGGGTGAACGAGGCCCGAGCAGCCGGAGCAATGGTGCATACGGGAGGAGAAAGGAAGGGAGCGCAATACAAACCAACGCTTTTGAGCAATGTCAATTCCAGCATGAAAGTCGTGCGGGATGAAGTTTTCGGTCCGGTGCTCAGTGTGCGTAAATTTAAAGATGTCGACGAAGCCATCCGGGAAGTCAATTCCAGTAATTTTGGTCTGCAATGCGGGATTTTTACCAAATCCCTCGAAACAGGAATCAAGGCTGCAAAAGAAATCCGGACAGGAGGAATTATAATCAATGGTTCTTCCACATGGAGGACCGATCAACTCGCCTATGGCGGAGTAAAGGATAGCGGAATTGGACGCGAAGGACCGCGGTACGCCATCCGGGAAATGACCGAACAGCGTCTGATCGTCTTTAATCTTTGAAAGAAACCGAAAGAAAACTGTTGGAAAAAAGAAAAATTTAAATGCTCTAAATGGAGACCCTCATGAGTGAAGACAGAAAAGTAAAATCGGCTGTAATCCGCGCAGGAGCCTCGGTGCTTTGGGAAAACCCGCCGGCTCATTACAGTGCTTTTTCAAAAATGCTGGTGCGGCCGGAAAATGCGAACACGAACAAACTGGATTTTCGCATTTCCAGCTACCAGCCGATGGGCTATGTCGAGCCTCACACGCACAAAATTCAAGAGCAGATCTATCATATCCAGGAAGGAGAGGGGGTGATGGAAATCGATGGGGAAAGGCATGTTGTCCGAGCCCAGGACACGGTTCACATTCCTCCGGGAATTGAACACGCCATCTACAATTCGGGATTGGTCGATTTGGTTTTCTATGTGATCACCTCTCCACCCGAAGATGAATAACACAAAGTCACGGAAACAAAAAATTGCAGGAAACCGAAAGCTGGAAGCAATGATCTCCAGGGACGGATTCCTGAGTCGAACATCAATTTCAATCAATGAGGAGAACTATGAAAGGACTGGAGAGGTGGAAAGGCAAAGTCGCCCTGGTGACGGGAGCATCCAGCGGAATGGGCAAAGCTATCGCTTGCGACCTGGCAGACAATGGAATGAAAGTCGTTGTGACGGCACGCAGGAAAGAACGATTGGATGAACTGATAGCCTCCCTCCAAAGCCAGGGATCAACAGTAATGGCACTTGCAGGAGATGTGGGGAAAGAACAGGATATTCAAAACATCTTTTCAAGCATCCGCAGGGAATGGGGAAGCGTGGATGTGCTGGTCAACAACGCGGGCATGGGGATAATGAACAGCCTCGAAAATGGATCCACTGAACAGTGGCGTCAAACCCTGGACGTGAACGTAATGGGGCTTTCGATCTGTATGCGGGAGGCTTTAAAAGATATGGAAGGCAAAGACGATGCTCAGATCATCAATATCGGTTCTTTTTACGCTCATCTGGCGCAAGTCCCAAATTTTGCCTACTATCAGGCGGCCAAAATGGCGGTTATCGGGATAACCAATTCACAGAGAGCCGAACTGAAAGCCAAAAGCAGCAAGGTGAAGCTGGCTATGATTTCACCCGGCATGACTGCGACCGAATTCAGAGAGCAGGCAACAGGCGGGAAGATTCCCTATGAGGCTTATTTCAAGGAATTTCAGCCCCTCATGCCGGAAGATATTTCCCAGGCGGCCCTCTACATCTTGTCAACACCAGCTCATGTCCAGGTGCATGACATCCTGATGACACCGCAGGCTATGGGTCTTTAGCAATTGAGTCAGCCGGAGTTCAAGAAAAACTGTTCTTGAAAGGACTATGGCAATCTTTATGCTATTTTTCGGGGCCGGCTTCCGGCTGAGCAGTTTTGGAAATTCAAGCTGCGCAGTCCAAAAACATTGAGTCAACTGAACAACGGTATCGTGCAAGAATCTATTCCATTGAAGCGTCAAAACGCAGAAGACTACGATCTGATAGTTGTAGGATCCGGGGTTGCCGGAATGACCGCCGCCCTGGTGGGTGTGCTTTCCGGACAGCGGACGCTGATGATCGAAAAAAGCAATCAGGTCGGCGGGACCAGCGCCACTTCTTCAGGCACCGTGTGGATTCCAAACAACAGCTATCAGCGCCAGCACGGAATCACCAATGACGAGCATTTGGCGCACCAATATCTAAAGGCACTGGTCGGCGAGCGCACTGACCGGGCAATGTGGGAGACATACATCAAAGCCGCACCCGAAATGCTGTCCTTTCTGGAGTCGCAAACCGATATTCGTTTTCGGCCCTATCCAACACAGCCGGATTATCGTCAGGAACTCCAGGGCGCAGCAGCCGGCTGGCGACCCCTGGAACCGATGCCTTTTGATGGGCGCAGCCTTGGATCACATTTTGATGACGTGCGCTGGCCTTTACCGGAACTCATGCTTTTCGGCAGAATGATGATCACCCGCGGCGAAGCAGTCCGCCTGCTTAAAATGGGACGATCCCTGGATTCCCTGCTGCTCGGTGCAAAACTGCTGACACGCTACGCTATGGACAGAATCCGCTATCAGCGCGGTACGAGGCTGGTGATCGGAAACGCGCTGGTGGGCCGGCTCTACAAGAATTTGCTCGACCGCGGCGCATCCGTCTGGCTCAGCAGCGCGGTAAGCGCTTTAAATGTTGAAAGCGGCCGGCCGATCGGCCTGGAGCTTCTGAACAAGCGCGGATCCTCTAAAGTTTCTGCGCGCAAAGGGGTCATTCTAGCCGGAGGAGGTTTTCCTGCAAGCAGAGTGCTGCGGGAGCGCTACCTGCCATCTCCTACTCCGCAATTTACAGCCGCTTTCGAAGGTTGTACCGGAGATACTCTTCTGATGGCCCAGGCGGCAGGGGCTGCCCTCGGAACACCGGGAGTCGACAACGCCCTCTGGTTTCCCAGTTCCGTCGGACAGCGGAAAGACGGAAGCCAGGCGGTTTATCCGCACATCATCCTGGACCGGGCCAAGCCGGGACTGATTGCAGTGAACAGGGAGGGACGCCGCTTTGTCAACGAAGGGCTCTCCTATCATGATTTCACACGTGCCATGTATAAAGCGCATCAAACGACCGCCTGCATTCCGGCACGACTGGTCTGCGATAGGCGGTTTATCTGGAAATATGGATTGGGAATGATCCGGCCCATGAGTTTCTCATTGAAGTCCTTCATTGAGAGAGGATACGTCCAGGCGGCCGATTCCCTGAGCGAACTCGCTGAGAAAATTGAAGTTGATCCCCAAGGTCTGCTTGAAACAGTACGCCTGCAAAACAGTGATGCAGACAAGGGAATAGACTCCGAATTTGGAAAAGGCAGCGGACTTTACGAACGCATTGCCGGTGACTCTGAGCATCAACCCAATCCCTGTCTCGGACCCATTGAACGAGCGCCCTTTTTCTCGGTTGCAGTCTGGCCGACACCGCTGGGAACAAGCTTGGGCCTGCAAACCGATTCTCACGGCCAGGTGCTGGATCATGACAGGCAACCCCTTCGAGGACTCTACGCCTGCGGGAACGACATGCATTCACCGATGGGAGGAGAATATCCCGGGGCCGGTTCTCAGTTGGGGATTGGAATGACTTTTGGCTATCTTTCCGCGAAACATGCCGCACGGGAAGATGGAGGCCGCAACGTGATCTAAAGTAGAAATACAGTTCACGGGATCCTCTGAATCTGAAAGAGGAAAATACGGCAGGTTAACAGAAAAAGGAGCAGCTCCTTTTTCTGTATTTTTAGTCAAACAACCTAAATGGAGGAGTAATGATGAAGAAAAAAGAACATTTGCAAGAACAAAAATCGGGTTCCATCAGCCGACGTTCCGCAATAAAGCTGGGTGCCGGATTAGCAGCAGGGTCCGCCTTTGGATTTCCTGCAATCGTGCAGGCGCAATCGGATGCAATCAAAATCGGCCACCTGACACCAATGACTGGATTTCTTGGCGCATTGGGCGGCTGGGCCGTGATGGGTATCCAAATGGCTGCCGAAGAAATCAATGCTGCAGGCGGGGTAATGGGCCGCAAATTGGAGGTAAACTCGGAAGATTCCATCAATCCCGATACCGCAGCTACCAAAGCGCAGCGGATTCTCGAACGGGATGGGGCAGAGTTTTTAATGGGCGAAATCAGTTCAGCGTCCGCCTTGGCTATTTCCCAGGTCGCAGCCCGCAACAAGCGATTGTTTATGGCACTGGGACCACGCTCCGATACGCTGCGGGGCAAAAGCTGCAACCGCTATATGTTCTGCACCGATATCCCCAACACTGTGATGGTCAATGCCGTCGGAAACGCCCTGCTGCGTGACAATATGGTACGGGGAAAGAAATTTCATACGCTGACTGCGGATTACATTTTTGGTCACGATCTCCTTCGTGCGGCAAAGCAGTTTTTCGATGCCAATGACGCCACTTTGATCGGAGATGAACTGGTCGCCACTGATGTGACGGACTTCAGCCCCTATCTCCTGAAGATCCGGCAGTCCAAGCCGGATGTCGTGTGCTTGAATCTGGCGGGCAACCAGGTGACAAATTTTGTCAAGCAGTATGCGGAATATGGACTTCCTTTCCCGACTGTCGGCTTCAACCTGAATACAGCCGATGCCTGGGCCGCCGGTGAAGGCAACCTGAGCGGAACCTGGCCCACCGTATGGTATCACACGCTCAGCAATCCGCGTTCCTTCGAATTTGTCGCCTCATTCTGGAAAAAATACGGGAAACCGCCTGAGAATCATGCGTGGATCGAATATATCGCCCTCAAACTGGTGGCACAAGCAATGGAGGAGACCAAGTCAACGGATTCTGAAAAGCTGATCGCCCATTTCGAAAAAGGCGCAAAATTCGATATCCTGAAGAATCGGGAAGCCTATTTTCGTTCCTGGGATCATCAGTTGATCCAGGAAGGATTTCCGTTCACTATCAAGGCGAAAGGAAAAGCAGTGGATCAATGGGACCTGCTGGAATTGGGACCTGCCGTCCCGGGAGCCGATCAGTCTCTCGAGGTCATTTATCCCACAAAACAGCAGAATCCTTGTACCTTGGCCTGAAACCGGACGCAGGTTGCCTTCGGGCACCTGCATCGTGCAGCCTCATGCAGTTTTTCTGGATGAGGCTATTGCCCTTTCCTTTCACTGAGACAGATTTATATGCAAATCGTTTTCCTGCTGGAACAGGTGGTCAACGGCCTTGTACTGGGAGGCTATTATTTGCTAATCGCCCTCGGACTCTCTTTGATTTTCAGCGTGGGCGGTGTTGTGAATCTCGCCCACGGTGCTTTTTACGCCATTGGAGCCTATGTCTCCATCGAAATCGGTAAACTTCTTGGCTTTACCTGGGGAGTAGCACTGTCACCAGTTGTCGTCGCAGTACTCGGCATCTTGTTTGAACGTTTCATACTGCGTCGATTTTATCAATCTGATCCAATTTTGAGCCTGCTGGTAACCTTTGGACTGGCCATGGTCGCTGAGCAGCTGATTCGCATCATCTGGGGTTCAGCCCCGATACCAACTTCCATGCCCGCCCTGATGAAAGGTCCGGTGATCATTGGAGAATTTCTATTTTCAAAATATCGACTGCTCCTGCTTGCCGTGGTGGCTGTCGTCCTCGTTGGAATCTGGTTTCTGCTTCACAAGACTTCATTCGGCCGCGTGGTGCGTGCAGGCATTCAGCAGCCGGACATGGTCGCGGCCCTGGGAATCCGCCTTCAGCCCTACATGACCGCCATCATCATACTGGGAGTTGGAATGGCAGCCCTGGGAGGTGCGCTATTCGCTCCAATTGCGATCGTGCATCCGGCAATGGGTGCAGAAATCATTACCGTTGCATTTGTGGTGGTGGTGATCGGCGGATTGGGCAGCTTTTGGGGAGTGGTGATCTCCGCTCTGCTGGTAGGAGTGGTCCGCGGAATCACGATTCATTTCGTACCAGCCGCTGGCGAAGCCTCGATGTATGTGTTGATGTTCCTGGTGCTGCTTTTCCTCCCGCGTGGTTTGCTGGGTGAACGTATTGAAAAATTTGATTGAAAATGACCTTTCTCAACCCACGATACAAGCCTCTGGTGATTGGAATACTGGCAATGATAATTCTTCCATTTGCCATGCCCCTGCTCGGCCAGACCATCAATACCGCTACCGGGATTATCATTTTGGCAATCGCCGCAATGGGCCTCAATATTCTCATTGGATACACAGGGCTGATTTCATTCGGACACGCTGTTTGGTTTGGAATTGGTGCTTACTCCGCAGCGCTTGCTCAGAAGCATTGGTTCAACAATCAAATCTTTCTGCCGATTCTCTTTTCACTGCTGCTTGTCGCAGCAGTTTCCGCACTCACAGGTGCTCTCATTCTGCGGCGGAGGGGTGTCTACTTTGCCCTGATGACCCTGGCCCTGGCCGCATTGTGCTACAGTATCGCATTCCGCTGGACTGAATTGACGGGTGGTGAAGACGGTCTCGGTGGCCTGCAGCGCGGTCGTTTGGGACCCATCAATTTGGACGACGGATATTCCTATTATTTTCTGATCGTCACGCTGGCCCTTTGCGTCCTGTATGTGATGCAGCGCATCGTGCGTTCTCCTTTCGGACACGTTCTTGTCGCAATCCGCGAGAACGAACAGCGGGCCACTTTTCAGGGATATTCCGTCGAACGTTACAAATTGGCAGCATTTATTCTTTCAGCGATGGTGACCGGACTCGCCGGCGCGCTAACCGGATTTCAACACTATATTGTCTCCGCCCAATCGATTTCCGTCGTCCTCTCCGGTGAACTGCTTGCAATGGTGGTGATCGGCGGGATGTACCATATCCTTGGACCTGCTATCGGGGTGCTCTTTTTCGTTCTTTTTCGCGAGATGTTTTCCATCTGGACCATGAACTGGCTGCTTTGGTTTGGCCTCACTTTTGTTGCTTTCGTCATTTTTTCACCGGCCGGTCTGGTAGGAATTTGGGATAAGATTCGACGAAGATGGAAACCTCCGCCGGAAGAAGCGGCAGCGATGAGCAAGCGTAAAATATACAAGGGCCTGGAGCTGCCGTCTTTTCTCCGCCCCAGGAAAATTCAGGGAAAGGTCCTGGAAATTGAAGCTGCCCGCAAACATTTCGGCGGAATTCAAGCCGTTTTGGACGCTGGCCTTGTTGTAGAAGCCGGAGAAATTCATGCCCTGATCGGCCCCAATGGTGCCGGCAAAACGACCTTGTTCAATTTGATTTCAGGACTCTTTCCTCCGGATGAGGGCATTGTCCGTCTTCACGGCACTGAGATCCACAAACTCATGCCCCATCAGATCTGCCAGCAGGGACTCGCCCGTTCATTTCAGATCACAAATTTGTTCAAGGAACTCTCCATATATGAAAATCTTCGCCTGTCCATGCAGGCGCGGTATCCATCACGCTTCAATCTCTGGCGTGATACCGATCACTTCCCCGAGATCCATGCACAAACTACAGAACTGATGAAATTTTTGGGATTGGAAGGCATTGAATCCATTAAGGGCGGTGATCTTTCCTATGGTGGCCAGCGTCTGGTCGATCTGGGAATTGCCCTGGCTTCAAAACCTCAAATGCTGCTCCTGGATGAACCCCTGGCCGGTCTGGCTTCCGCAGAACGAGAGCGGGTCTCCAATTTGATAAAAACCATTGCCTCCAATATTCCTGTCCTGATCATCGAGCACGACATTGACCGTGTGCTGGGATTCTCCCATCAGGTGACCGTGATGAATCAGGGAGAAGTGCTCATGTCCGGAATTCCCGAGAAGGTCAGGGCCGACCAGCGGGTACAGGAGGTTTACACCGGAACCGGAATCCCGGTGGTGACCGGAAGGACAAGCGGCAGCGAACAAGAATCACCGACCCTGCTGCAATTTCTCAACGTCAACACTTTCTACGGAAAGAGCCATATTCTCATTGATACTTCATTGAACATCAATCAGGGGGAAATCGTCGCTCTGCTCGGCCGCAATGGAGCAGGAAAATCCACATTGCTCAAAACCCTTGCTGGACTGGTCCCTGCAGCCTCAGGCAGCATCCTCTTTGATGGTCGGGAATTGTCGGGCATGCCGGCTCCTGATATCGCCCGTTTCGGTGTAGGCTATGTCCCACAAGGGCGGGGTCTGTTCGCGGGAATGAGCGTCGCAGAAAATCTCGAACTGGGTCGACTGGCGCGTCCAAGCGACGGCAGAAACGGGTTTGTTTGGAGCGAAGAGCAGATTCTCGAGTTTTTTCCACCGCTGAAGCAGCGTTTTAAAACAGCGGCTGACTACCTTTCCGGAGGAGAACAGCAGATGCTGGCTGTCGCCCGCGCTTTATCCGGCAATGTGCGGCTTCTTCTTTTGGATGAACCCTTTGAAGGACTGGCTCCGGCCGTATGTCAGGAATTATTCATCGTCTTTGATCAACTGCGGAAAGAGCTGCCCATTTTGATTGTGGAGCACAATCTGGATCTTGTATTGTCCCTCGCAGACCGGGTTTTTGCTCTGGAATTGGGTGCAGTCTTCCATGAAGGTCCGGCAGAGGCACTGCTGAATGATTTAGAATACCGCAAAGAAATCCTCTGGCTCTGAGCATAAAAAAATTGAACTTGGGATCGTTTCATACCCGCTGTTCCTCACTGATCCCTATTTTTCCCGTACACGAAAATCACTATTTCAGACACGGCAGTGATTTGACGAATAAAGTAACAAAACAGCAATTCGGCACAATCTATCAGGAATTACTATGAGCACCATTAAAATTCAATTCACCCTTTTCTCTGCATTTTATTCACCGCTTATCTCAACCATGTCGGGTGGATTTCTGGCGGCAGAGGGGCTTGAGCCCGAATGGACGGTAGCACCGCCGGGACATTCTGCAATCGATGCCCTCCTTGACGGTTCCGCTGATGTGGCACAATCCGCATTGAGCCAGGGCTTCACGACCCTTGCTAAAGGAGAGATTCCCAAGGTCAGGCACTTTGCTCAGATCAACGAAATGGACGGATTTTTTCTGACCGGACGCATTCCGGATCCGGACTTTTCCTGGCACAAACTGGAGGGGGCAGATCTGGTCTGTTTCCAAGGAGGACAACCACGGGCCATGTTCGTATATGCCTGTCACAAAGCCGGAATAGATTTCAGCAAAATCAATTTGATCTGCCCGGGCGGAGCAGCTGAAATCGACAAAGCCTTTCGCGAAGGTCAGGGTCACTATGTGCAGCAGCAGGGACCTTTTCCCCAGCAGCTTCAAAAAGATGGAGTCGGCCACGTGGTCGCCCAGGTCGGAAAACAGATCGGTCCTAACGGATTTTCTTCACTGTGTGCGCGAAACGAATGGCTGGAAACGGAAAAGGCCAAAGCTTTCATGCGTGCCTACAAAAAGACGCGAATTTACATGAACGAAACCCCGGCAGCGGAAATTGCCCGTGCCGAAAAGTCTTATTTCCCTCAGATTGATGAAGACGTCCTGGCTGACTGTATCAGCACTTACCAGCAGCTTGGCTGCTGGACGCCGCATGTGGAAATCACAAAGCCGGCATACGAAGTCGCTTTGGACGTTTTTGAACACTTTGGAACTTTGAAAGAACGATATGCGTATGAACAGATCTGCACGCTGCCCCCGGCGACTGAGTAGGTTTCTGTGGAAAAAAATTGACCGGATCAATGCAAGCTGCGGTCAAGTTTGATTTCGCTCATCTGTTTTTTTAGTGGCAATTTTTTGAGCTTCCTCCCCACCGGCGACAGAGTAATGCATGCTGACATTGCGTGTCTTTTGAAATTCTTCGAGCGTTTTTCCTGCCATCTGGGCATAGACGTCCAGATTTGACTGACCGATCACCGCTGCCATTTTTTCCAAATTGAAGAATATCACCCCATAGTGGATCAGGCCGATCCAGTCACGTGCATTGATCAGCGCCCGCTCTTCGGTGCTCAGATAGAACTCTTGAAAGAGCGGATCCGGATCCTTGATGAAGCGTTCACGGTGTTCTGGGATGATCAATCGATGCAAAAAATCGTTGAGACGGAACGCGCCATGAGCCCGTTCCAGGGTGAACGGGTACGTTCCTTCGAGCTGGTCGGCACCTGCCAGCTGCTGATTGAGGTGACGACGATGAGCCTCAACCTGAGACGCATCGGGTTCACTTTGATTCTCAAAAATGACCGTCGCGATGTTGGTCATCGAAGGCAGGTAGCTGTCTCGGTGAATACAGCGGACCTGGGATGAGAGCGCACCCCGCATGATCAGCCACATGATCACTTCAGCCCCCTCCAGACCGCCAAGCGCTGCAAATTCGGCATGAGTCATTGCCGCCAGCGTTTCCGGGTCGTTTTCCAGCAAGTCCAGAAATTTTTCATCCCATTGAGGATTGTTGAATCCCGACCGTTCGCCATGAACCTGATGAGAAAGTCCTCCCGTTGAAACCAGAGCCACTGAAATGTCTTCGGAATAACTCTCAATGGCTTTTCTGAGCGCTTTTCCCAGCTGGAAACAGCGCCTCGCAGTGGGGATGGGAAATTGAAGAACACCGACCTGAAAGGGGACGACTGCGCCAGCCCAGCTCGTTCCGCGGTCCGTCATCATCGACAGTGGAGAAAAAAGCCCGTGATCGATCGGCTTTTTTTGAAAGAACGAAATGTCAAAGTGATCGGCAAAAAGGGAACTGCCGATATGACGGGCAAGTTCAGTATGCCCCTTAACAGGAGGATATTCCCGGGGACCCCCTCCTTCATCGGCAGGAACATAATGATCATCGACACCGAGCACAAAAGGTGAATAATGATCGAAAAAAAAAGAGGTGATGTGGTCGTTATAGATGAAGAAAAGGACGTCAGGATTCCGCTTTTCCAACCACTTTTTCAAAGGATCAAAGACTTTGAATACTCCGGACCAACTGGGGTCATCAGCAGTTTTCGTATCCTTGGCAAATCCGATGGTTGGAGAATGGGACGCGCCGATTCCGCCAATTATTCGCGCCATAGTCGATAGATCTCCTTTTTAAATTTCCAATCAATCGATGAAACTCAGGCGAGTCTTCATTTCAGCGGATGCAATGATTGAAAACTCACTCCGCTATTTTTTTAAGTTCCGCTTGCCATAAGAAGGTTCCGGATGCGGAAAAGGAGGAAGAACCCAGGTTCCCACTGATGGAGCTTTTGCGTCCCGTTCAACAACCACCTCGATCACAAACGGACGATTCGAATCGATCGCATGCTGAAAAATGCCTTTGAAGTCATCAGGTCTTTCCACTTTCGCTCCGTCCGCGCCGCAGGCCTTGGCTAAAGCCACAAAATCAGGATTGGAAAATTCACCCGTTTCGTCATTTCGAAAACTGGTGACGAGTTCTCTTCCCGGCCATGCTCCATTTGCCTGATGCCGAATGACGTTCCAGCCGAAGTTGTTGAAGACAACCCAGATGGCGGGAATGTTATATTCAACCGCTGTGCAGAGGATGTGGGGAGTCATCATAAAGCCTCCATCGCCGCAGATCGAAACACAAACTTTTTCGGGAGCAGCCAATTTTGCTCCCAGCACACCGCAGACACCAAATCCCATCGCTGCAAATCCCCAGGACTGCAGCATCGTCCCCGGCAGGTATGTGTCATAAAACTGCAGGAACCAGTTGTGATGCTCACCCACGTCCGAGACCAGTATCCCGTCCCTGGGCATCACACTGCGAAGATCCTTGACCAGCCGTTCCGGTCTGATAGGGACCACTTGCGAATTAAAATTCGGACTGTTGAATTCCTGCCAGGCTCGTTTCCAATCCTGGATCTGGGCATTCCAGGCCTGATTTCTTTTCGCATCGCTTTTTACCCGATTCTGCGCCGCCTTCAGCAATTCCACCAGGAAGGCCTTTGAATCCGCCAAAATCCCTAACGTAGGAGGAAAGTTCCTTCCCATTTCCTCCGGGTCAATTTCAACATGTATCAATTTGCTCGGAGGGATATTGAACGTATAGCCCGGAATCCATGAACTGCTTTGCCGATCGTCAAATTTCACTCCCAGGGCCAGAAGAACATCGCAGGAACGGCAGGACTCATTGGCCATATAGGTCCCGTTTCTTCCGACTGCACCTAAGCTCAAAGGATGATCTTCAGGAATTATTCCTTTGCCATTGGCAGTGGTGGCGACAGGAATATTGAGCAGACTCGCCAATTTCATCAACTCCGGTGATGATTCCGACAGCATCGCCCCATGACCGGCGATGATGCAGGGCTTCTCGGTGCTCAAAAGAAGATCCAGTGTTTTCTGCACCAATTCCGGATTTCCAGCCCCTTTGGAAACGCTTCCTTCACGCCAAAGGCCAGGATCCGGCACTTCAACCTCGGCTTCTTCGGCAAAGCAGTTCAGGGGGACATCGATATGAGCTGGACCGGTTCTTCCCGTCATCATAGTTTTGAACGCTTCACGCATTGCGAGGGGAATCATATCCACACGGCTGGGTTGGTATGATTTTTTGACATAGGGTCTGAAGACGTTGAGAAAATCTGCCTGGAAGTGACGACCCGTCTCCTGGAATGGCGCCCGGTTAAACTGGGACGTAGGAACGTTTCCTGTGATTGCCAGGAAGGCCGAAGAATCCATCATGGCCGAAGCCAGCGCCGTGGTCAGGTTCGTCGATCCCGGACCGCAGGAGGTAAAAGTCGCAACAGGTTTATGGGCCACTCTAAAATAGGCATCTGCCATATGCCCCGCCGCCTGCTCATGCCGGACTGTCATCGTCTTTATTTTGTCCTGCCTGTCGTAGAGTGCATCCAGCAACCCGATTATCCCATGTCCGCAAATGCCGAAACAATAGGGGATTTTTTCTCTTATTAAATACTCAGCAATGATATCAGCACCTCTCATAGTTGCCATGTTTTCCTTTCATATTGACACTTTAAGTATTTAATCCTAAACAATCGAATCTTGTCCTGAAACAGGAAACAAGATCCCTGTTTTTTTGGAGAGAATGAGGCCATTTTTTAAAGGAAGGGGAAAATATTTTATTGTTCAGTTTCCACAAAATAGCAGCCTTATCAGTTTTAAATCAGGAAAAAAGGTCAAAAAAGCAGATACTTAATTGACAATTATTATTATTTGTACAAATATACAAATTAATTATTCAACTAAATAAAAAATTAGCACAATCCCATCAAAAATGCTATCGTTCAGTGTTTGTTCAGAATAGGAGTTCACCGCCACTCATCAGACAATGAAAACAGATCCTCAAAAAGTATCAAACCAGGTTCGCACCCGACGCTCTTCCCGTGAAGCCATATTGGACGCTGCAGAATTACTGATGTCAAAACGGGGATACAATGGAGTCAGTATTCGCGAAATCGCAGGTGAAGCGAGCGCCAATCTCGGCAGCGTGACCTATCATTTTGGCACCAAGGAAAACCTTTTAGCAGAGATCTACGAACGCCACTGCCCTCCTATGAATCAGCGTAGGATGGAGCTTCTGCGTGAGGCCGAGCGAATCTCAAATCGGGAAGAGTGTATTTCAGCTATCGTCCGTTCTTATATTATTCCGGCATTTTCATCAAGATCTGAAGAGGCAGGCGGAGGTTCACAATTTACAAGAGTGCGGGCAATTTTGGCAATTGAAGGCAACGAAACGGCAAGACAGATCATTGCGAAAAACTTTGACGAAACCAATCGTGCTTTTGTGGATGCAATAGCAAGGCGGATCCCGGAAGCCCCCAGGGAAAGTATTGTTTGGCGATGCCATTTTTTGCTGGGAAGTTTATACTATACTTTGGTCAATTCAGAACGAATCAGCCGGATGACCGTCGGCACCGTTGACGGGACCGATTTCCATGCTGCCATGGAAGAGCTGGTCCGGGCAACGACGGCGTCATTCATAGAACTCGAAAAGGGTGCCCCGCAGAAAATGAATTAATTTTGAATCCGGCGGCGTGGCAGAAGCGGTTGTGCTGAAACAGAATTTGTAAAATGGAGGATCAATCCCCTTGAATCCCGACAAAAATGACTGGCCCGGCCAGCTGTTCAAGCAGCTGATTGATGCTGAAATATTTCTCTATCCCTACATTCCTGATGCAGGCAATAAAAAGCTGATCGAATGTGCAGAGGCTTATCCAGAAGCTCGCCCAATCCTTTTGACCACCGAGGAGGAAGGAATCGCAATCTGTGCGGGTGCGGATCTGGTCAAGCGACGGGCTGTGTTGTGCATGCAGTCCTCCGGAGTCGGCAACTGTGCCAATTTTTTATCCCTTGTCAATGGAGGGAGGTTTCCGATTTTAATGATCGTGAGCATGCGGGGGGATTATGGGGAACAAAACCCCTGGCAGTACCCAATGGGCCAGGCGGTGGAGCCGATTTTAAAAGCCATGGGGGTCGTGATATTCAAAGTGGATGCTTATGAAGAGCTGAAAAATGCAGCCCGCGCTGCAATTGCCGCATGCTACCAGGGCGGAGGGCAATCGGCTGCCTTGATACTTTCACAAAAATTTCTGGGTGCGAAAGCCTTTTAAAAAATGGAACTGAACTCAAATGGAAATACCAGGCATCGACCGCCGCAACCTGCTGACTCAGCTGTTTCCCAGCCCTGATGAACATCTTTTCATCAGCGGACTGGCCGGGCCGGCCCGGGATGCTGCTGCATTAACTGCAGATGGTGACAATTTATTTACAATGGCCGGAACGATGGGAGCCGCAGTTTCGATGGGATTGGGAGTCGCGCTTTCTGCCCCGCATTGCAATATTGCCGTCATTACCGGGGATGGTGAACTGCTGATGAATGTCGGTGCATTAGCGACGGTGGCTACCCAGGGGCCTGCAAATCTTTCGATAGTCTGTATTGATAACGGCTGTCACGGAGAAACAGGAGGGCAGCTCGGCCATACTTCTCATCGATGCAATCTGGCGAAAATGGCGGAAGGAGCCGGCTTTTCCTCTGTGATGAGTATTGCCAGTCCGCACGAAATTGCTGAGGCAGCAGATTTTTTAAAGGCGGCAAACTCCCCGCGTTTTCTGCTGGTGCATGTCAGCAATGGGCCCCCATCTGACTATAAAAGAAATTTGGACCCGGCCGCCTGCAGGCTCCGTTTTCAGAATGCCTATTTGAAAGATTTGAAAAAATCTCCGTAAATTATTTCTTCAACATTTGTCAGCTTCAAGGTTCTATTCGTCACTGGCAGAATTGGAGAATCTGCAGAGTTTCTCATTAAATACACCTCTTGAGGAAAGGTTGAATGAATGACAACAGAAAAAAAAACCGCATTGGTCGTCAGTGCACACGCCGCCGATTTTGTGTGGCGGGCAGGCGGCGCAATCGCCCTTCATGCCGAACAGGGTTTTGACGTCACAGTGGTCTGCCTGAGCTATGGCGAACGAGGAGAATCCGCGAAACTCTGGAAACAGGAGGGAATGACTCTCAAACGAGTAAAGGATGCAAGAAAACAGGAAGCAGAGAATGCAGCAGAAGCATTAGGAGTCAGACAGCTCGAATTATTTGATTTGGGAGATTATCCCCTTAATATTGACCGGGAAGCGACCGATAAGCTCGTCGAGGTATTTCGTCGGGTGCAGCCCCGGTTCGTTCTCACCCACTCAAAGGCGGACCCTTACAATACCGACCACCCGGCTGCAACCGAGATGACTTTGAATGCAAGGATGATTGCTCAGGCCTGGGGACACAATCCGGGAGAGACTGTATTGGGAGCACCTCAAGTGTATTTGTTTGAACCTCACCAAACCGAACAATGCGGATGGAAACCCGACACAATTCTCGACATCACAGACGTCTGGGACAAAAAGAGGGCTGCGATCGAGTGCATGGCCGGCCAGGAACATCTTTGGGACTATTACACCAATGTCGCAGAAAACCGCGGCAACCAGTTCAGACGCAATTCGGGAGGTCAGGCAGGAGGCAAATCGGCGCGTTATGGTGAAGCGTATCAATCAATTTTTCCCCGAACCGTTGAAAGCCTGTCTTGAATCTTCCCCTCAGGCAGCATCAGGCCTGAGCTCAAAAACATCGGCTTTCATTTCCGCTGCATAATAAGAATTACTGATTTTTTCATTATTCAAGGAGAAAACAATGCTTTCTGAAGGAATTCAATGCACCTGGATGCGTGGCGGAACTTCAAAGGGAGCGTATTTCCTTAAGGAAAATCTTCCTGATGATCCTGGCGAACGAGACCGCCTGCTCCTTGCTATTATGGGCTCACCGGATCCTCGCCAGATTGACGGGATTGGAGGTGCAGACCCCTTGACGAGCAAAGTTGCGGTCATTTCCCAGTCAAAGCGTCCAGGAGTCGACATCGACTACCTTTTTTTACAGGTTTTTGTTGATCAGGCTATTGTGAGCGATGCTCAGAATTGCGGAAATATCCTCGCAGGAGTGGGTCCATTTTCCGTGGAAAACGGATTGGTGAAAGCAAGAGGTGAAAAAACTGAAATCAGCGTCTTCATGGTCAATAGTGAGCAAGTGGCAACCGTTACCCTTGAAACCCCTGGCGGAAAAGTGAGCTATGAGGGCAATGCACGAATCGATGGAGTCCCCGGAACATCGGCTCCAATACTGGAAAATTTTCCTGAAGCGGCGGGTTCCAGCTGCGGGGCACTCCTGCCCAGCGGACATGCACTAGACGTGATTGAAGGCGTCGAGGTGACCTGCATTGACAATGGGATGCCGGTGGTGCTCATGCGGGCCTCAGAATTGGGGATCAGCGGTTATGAAAATCGGGAGGAACTGGATGCCAACACCCACCTTAAAGAAAAACTTGAAGCCATTCGTCTTCCTGCCGGGAGACTGATGAACCTGGGGGATGTCACAGAAAAATCTGTTCCCAAAATGACATTGCTTGCCCCTCCTCGTTTCGGAGGAGCGATCTGCACCCGGACCTTTATTCCTCATCGGTGCCACGCTTCCATTGGCGTTTTAGGTGCCGTCAGTGTGGCGACCGCCTGCATGCTGCCTGATTCCCCGGCAGGGGAAATGGCTATGATTCCAGATGGCAATGAGAAATTGATTTCGGTGGAACATCCGATTGGTGAAACCAGTGTGATGATGGAAGTGACAACTGAAAATCAATCGATCGAAGTTAAAAAAGCAGCCATCCTGCGAACTGCAAGAAAACTTTTTGAAGGGAAGGTTTTTTAACGTGAAGTTGGCTGGATTATCTGAAAGTCAACAACTCTTTTCCTTAAGATCCTGACCGGAAGTTCCCAAAAGCTGCTGCACCTTCATCTGAAATTAAAACAAAAAATTGACTGAAATCCCTGACGAAGACAAATCAAAAAAACAGTTGCTGAGGGAAACTCAGCCTGTCAATAGAAGATTTTAACCTTGAGGACTCAATAAAGGGGATATTTGAAGCCTGTCGATTTCAGGCAGAATAAAAAGGAGTTCACCTGAATTATGAAATCAGTTCAAAGCTTCCTCGGAGAATACGATCAGACCGCACGAAAGTCATACAGATACTGACGAATCTGGTGGGGAATGCAATAAAGTTCACTCCAAAGGATAAAAAGGTTCAAGTGAAGGTTTTGGGAGACCAGGAAAATTTGGCTTTAATGGTGAACGATGAGGGGATCGGGATTTCTGATGATCAGCAGAAGAAAATATTCAAAGCATTTGAGCAGGCAGATGATTCAACCACAAAGCTCTTTGGAGGGACCGGATTGGGCTGACGATCACAAAGAAACTGACCGAGATGTTGGGAGGAAAAATCTCAGTGAGAAGCTTGGGAGAAGAAAAAGGCTCCAGCTTCTGTGCGAGAATTCCTGTTGCAGAAGCACTTGCAATAACAGGAAGAGAGGAACTGGATCAAGGCCTTGACCATGAATTTGCCCCCAATTGCCAAATTCATTTTGCTGAGAACGGAAAAGCAGGGGTAGACAAGTTATTGGAACTTCATGAAAAAGGCCAACCCCCCAGTCTTGTTTTAATGGATATGCAAATGCCGGTGATGGACGGAAGAGAAGCCACCCGACAGATTCGATCCCATCAAGAATTTCGCGAGGTTCCAATCGCTGCTGTTTCAGCAGATGCCTATTCAGAGAAAAAAACAGAAGCCTTCGCCATGGGAGTACAGGACTATTTGACCAAACCGATTGAAAAGGAGAAGCTCCTGTATATTTTGAAAAAATATCTCCCTTCTCGAATTGAAAACCCAATTCCCAATGGAAGCAGGGTCAGGAAATGATTGATTCAACACGAAAAACGATTGGTGTCATTTAGGGAATGACCCTGAAGTTCGGATCCCATGCCAACTCCTCCGTTGCCTTTTTTATCGAAACTTCCCCATCGTCTTCAGCAATATTGAAAACTCCGCCTTTTCCTCGGGTCACCGCAAGAAGGCCGGCATAAGCCGCTGCATGGACATGAACGCTGCACTTTCGAACCGGAACCTCAACTCCAGTGTGCGGACCATAAAAGACACCGTAACGGAGCACGGTCCCTTCAAGGTCGGCGGAGAGGATCTGATTTTCAAACTTTTGTAAATTTTCAGAAGCCAACCGGGAAGACTCTGCAATTGGTTTGCTGCCCGCATCGTACATGAAACAAATACTTTGTGCGATGATTCTTTCAACTCCGGCTTCCAGAGAAGAAATCACCAGGTTCCGGGTGCCGATATCCCTGATCTTTTCGTTGTCAATTCGGCCCTGAACCATCAGCTTTTCAGGCACGCCGTATGGCAAATCCGTCAATTGATGAAGGACCAGACTGGGTTTTATTTGCTGCATGATTTCGGAAAGTTTCGCTCCATCATAAACATCGGCAATCACCGGTTCTACATCCAGGGATTGCAGAAATTCTGATTTTTCTTGTTTTCGGGTCATTCCATAGACTCGATACCCCGCGTTCACCAGCAGCGGACAGAGAAATCTTCCCACGGCACCTGTTGCTCCAGCAACGAATATTTTATTTTCACTCACAAGCATCTCCAAAAGACAACCCGACCCATAACTATTTCAATTCGACTGACAGGAGGAAAAATTCACATCGCATTATTTTTCCGACAGCTCATTTTTCGTGGCACCCCTTCAAGTCTCCTTCCAGCACAGGCCGAAATTTATTTTTTGCATCGTCTAAAACAGCTTCCCCGTGCGCGGGCAGCACATGTTCAAAGTCGAGATCCAGCAAAGACCGTACTTCTCCACGGTCCGGTTTTGCAAATTGCAGCCAGGCAGGGCCCACATTGCAGGGCTTGTAGAAGCCCATTTTCTTCATCATCAGTTTGGCAGGAAAATTAACGAACTCATCGGCTTTCGGAGTGTTTTGAAGCGTGTCCCCTGTGATCAAAATGCCACCTTCCTGCTGGACCAGCAACACGGCTTCAGGGGGATGGCATGATTTTATAATTTTCAAGGCGCTGTTCTTTACCGGCAGTTCGCTGTTTTCATTGAGCCAGACATCAGCCTGCATAAATCCGGACCGAACGTCCCTGGATACTTCCATTTTGCGGGAATAGGTCTGTCCTTCTATAGCATAGACCTTTGCCTGAAATGTATCTTTGTAAAACGCGTCATCTCTTCCGTGATAGCCTGCGATTCGAATGACGCTGGTGATTTTGCCGATCTTTTCCAATTCTGCAAGTGCCGAATCCGAGAGCCTCATGGAATTGATCAAGGTTAAGTTTTCCTCCTGGAGATCTTTTATGATCGTCATTGAACGTGAAATCTTCATGGGAAACATCATCGGCATTCTCACCTGGCCCTGCACAAACCAGATATTTTCAAAAATCTGTTTGACTTCGCCATGAGGTTGCAGGGGTGCCCAATGAAAGGGATCGTTTATTGAAGGCATAAGATTCTCCTAATTCTGCAGTTTTTCAATCAAGGAAGGAAAAGACTCCAAAGTCGCATTCATTTTTTCCAGGTCAAAAATGGCGGATTGATCGACCAGACTTTGTCCATATTTTTCCAGGACTGGAATTTTGTTCGAGATTCCCATCTGCAATATCTGATTGCCAAAATTTTCGATTTCATCAAACAAGCCCGAGTTTTTGGCACTTTCCCAATTCTGCATAAATTCATTCTGCAATTGATCCAAAAGCCCTGACGGAACAGGAACATGCCCGTTCAAAAATGTACTTTCCAAATTCTCTTCGCAAACCGGTTCTTCGCTTTTTACCGGAATTTCCCCTGGATCAAGAAAGCGGGACAATTCATAAAAAAGTTTGCGGGTATCGACGGGTTTGAAAAGACCCGCATCAAATCCGAGTGTGGTGATTTGCGACAGTTCCTCCGTTTTGACCGAGGCTGTTAAGGCAATCACCGGGATCGTCTGAGTGGACGGGTCTGCTTTCAGCAGTTCAGTCGCCTCATAGCCATCCATGATCGGCATCCGGATGTCCATTAAAATAAGATCGGGTTGACTTTCTTTTGCAAAAAGAACAGCGTTCTGCCCATTGTCTGCTTCAATCACTTCCAATCCAACCTGAGTGAGCAATTCTTTGATAAACAGCCTGTTCTGTTCTACATCATCCACCACCAGAACCTTTGCCGGTTTAAAAGAAATTTCATTCAAATTGACAGGCTTCACTTCGTCTCGATCAGGAGCTTTGGAGGAAGAGACCTCAACATCATATAATTTGACGAAAAAAGTACTCCCCTGACCAGGTTCACTTTCAGCCGATATGTGTCCGTTCATCATTTCAAGCAATTTTAGAGAGATCGACAAACCAAGTCCCGTGCCTCCATATTTTCGACTGCTTTGACCATCCTGTTGCCGAAATGACTCGAAAATCAATTCCAGATGTTCTTTTGGAATACCAATGCCGGTATCCTTGACCGAGATGAGCAGATCGACTTTGCTTTCATTCTCCGATTTAGTTTCAGTTATTACAGACAGATGAATGGTTCCTTCTTCTGTAAATTTAATGGCATTCCCGACCAAATTGACCAGCACCTGGCGCAGTCTGGTTTCATCCAGAACCAGTGAAGACGGCAGGGATTCGTCAACCTCAATCAAAAATTCCAGATTTTTCCCCGATATTCTGTTCCCAAAGATCTGCTGAATTTCATTTAAAATCATTGAAAGATCTGTGGGTTCAAATTGCAGGTCAAACTTCCCCGCTTCGATTTTGGAAAGATCCAAAATGTCATTGATCAAGTTCAGCAGACTTTTTCCTGCAGTTTGAATGGAATCCAGGTAGCTGCGCTGTTTTTTGTCGGACACCAGCGGCCACAGTAATTCGCTGAACCCGATCACGGCATTCATGGGCGTGCGGATTTCATGACTCATATTGGCGAGAAACTCACTTTTCGCTTTACTGGCGGATTCAGCAGCAAGCTTGGCCTGCTTCAAGTCTCGGTTCGTCTGATAGCTTTCTGCAATGTGCCCCAATTGATCTGCAACCGCATTGATCAGGATCTGTTCTTCCTGAATAAATGTTCCTGCATCCATATTCGGTTTTTTTTCTAAGTAATATACTTCCAGGGTTCCCCTCTGTTCACCAAATACCAGGATTTCACTACTCAGTCCCCATTTCGTTTTTTGAAATGAATCGGTTTGGTACTCTTCACCTTCTAAAACGACACGAGCGCAAGTTATCTCCGGGAATTGGCAGGAAGGAGGAATAATATTTACCGTCCCCCGAAGAATTTCACCAAAAGAAATGTCCTTGGTATCAACAAGGTGATAGATGCTGTAGAGACAATTGAGTTGCTTGACCCGCTCATCGAGTTCATAAGTTCTGCTCTTGACTTCATCTTCCAATTGCCGCTTATACTCCTGCAGTTCCTTTTCAGCCTGTTCCCGCTCAAAAATTTCTTTTTCCAGTTTCAAAGTATGTTTGAAATTCTTTTCAAAATAAAGCGCGATCAATATACTCACGAGTAACCCCACAACAAGGACAATCCAGGACTGGATGGATTGGCGGGAGTCGACGAATGAGGAAGAAGGAGTCAGCATGAGTTTCCACTGCCGTCCTCCTACTTCAAAAGAAAGCGGGTAGTGAAACTTGGATTCTATCAAATTCCTGTCAGGGTCGGATGCTGAAGACGCTGATTTTCCTGCAGAGAGCTGGTAAAGAAACTGTTGGCCGGGATCAGCAGTTTCGTCAAACAGAAAAAAATTCATCGATTCAAGAACTTCACTGCTGACAGCATCCTGCATAACCTGGCCAATCCGGAGCACACCCACCGAAAAACCTTCCAGAAATTTCTCTCGGTCTTCCATGGTATTCAGTAATACGCCCTGTTTGTAGAGCGGAAACAAAATCAAGGCGCCAGGTTGCTTTTCCTGTTCCTGGACCAATGTAATTTTTTCGGTAATCGTCACATTCCCTGATTTCGTAGCGCTTTGTATCGTTTTCAGACGCGCCGGACTGGACGCAATATCGAATCCCAGTGCAGCTTTGTTTCCTTCGATTGGTTCAATAAAATAGACGATAACATAATCGGGTCGATCAGCCGCCCTGATCAGTTTTCCCTCGGCATTTCGCTCTTTAAATTGAAAATCGGAAAAACCATCCTTGCGTATAATTTCTTCAAATAATCGCCGTTGCTGATGTTTGATTTTTAAATTCCAGGAAATGGCCTGCATACTGGGGTAACGTTCAAAGATATTTTCGACAAATCCCCGGAAGTCTTTTCTTGTCGTCCCGACGGTGTTGTCCAAAAAATTTCCGACAAACTGAATCACCGATTCATATTCGATGAATCGTTCTTTAATCCGGGTGGCCTGACTCCTGGCCTGACGTTCAAACTCAAATTCAAAACGGGTTTGTTCCCATTGCTTGACCATCAGGAACAAAAGCAGTGTGCTCAAAACACTGACGCCGAGAATTAACAGGAGTAAAAGTATTTTTCGGGGGGTTGAGCGAAATTTTTGCTGCTTTTCAAAGAAATCAGAGTCCATAAAGTCTCGCTATCTAACGTATTTGTAAAAAATGTTATTGTACTCCCCCACTTCTTTCAGCAGATCCAGCCCAACATTGAACTTTTCCCGAAGTTTTGCATCGTGGAAAACCAAAAAAACCGGGGACGGCGCAGTCAATCCTGGTACTTGGTGAAATGTGATCGACATTGAGGTATTGGTTTCAGCAGTTATTCTGCGGAAATACAAAAAAATACTTCGATCCAGGAGAATGAGATCGGCAAGTCCGTCATAAAGTTGAACAACCTGCTGCTCCTGATTCGCCAGTTCCCGGTAATGAGGGTTATTTTGAGACATTTGTTGAAAAACAGTCCCAAAAAGGAGGGAGGCATTTTGATATGCAGCAATACGTTTGTCCTTTATATCGTTGATGCTCTTGATCACTATCCGATTCGGTTTCAAAGAAATCAGCGAGGTCTGAAATTCTGCGAACATTTTCGAATAATGTCCATTTAGAGAAAGAGATTCCACCTGGGCATGAGCATCCAGATCAGGGGCAATCACTTGATTCAGGGCTTTCAATGAGAGGAAGCTTGGCTTTACCGTGGAACCCACCATTTTGAATGACTCCCGAACTATTTCCAAAGTGATCCCTTGCTCTTTATTGTCCATGACCCAGGGAGGCAGGTTTCCGGGAAAAGCAATGGAAACTTCCTGAGCAGACCCCTTCGAGGCACACAAAACGACAATTGCACTCCATGCAATGAAGCTTATCCCCAGTGCATTTAATCGAAACATTTTTTCTTCACCCTGTTAAATTTTGTGAACCGAAACATCCGATGCCCAAAGAATTTCATCTTGCCACACTACGTGAATTTTTGCCACCGTTTCTCTTCGACGATCTGCTTCATTTCTGCGGGACAGCGGGACCCTAAAACAAACTAATTCAACATTGGAAAAGGCAGAGAGAATGAATCTTGAGGATTTGCCTGATAGAAGGTAATAAAACGAACAACCCTGGATCAGCCAACCTGTTTCTAGTCATGAAGGAGAACCATTATGAGTGAGCATTCGCGATTCCCCACACTGTACATTCCCCACGGCGGGGGGCCCTGTTTTTTTATGGAATGGAAGATGGGACCTCCTGACACCTGGGACCGCATGGCTGACTGGTTGGGAGGATTGAGTGAGCAAGTCGGGCGCCGTCCGGAAGCCCTGCTGATCGTCTCTGCCCATTGGGAAACTGCAACATTGAAAGTCACCGGAAACAAACAGCCCCCGCTTTTATTTGATTATTATGGATTTCCCGATCACACCTATCGGCTCGAATATGATGCACCGGGGTCACCGGAACTGGCAGAAAAAATCTGTCAATTGTTAAGCAAAAGCGAACTGCCATGTGATCCGGATCCAGAACGGGGTTTCGATCATGGCGTGTTTATTCCTTTGAAACTGATTTATCCTGACGCAGATATTCCGGTTGTTTGTCTTTCATTGAATCAAAGTCTGGATCCATCGCTTCATCTGAAAGTGGGGCAATCGCTGGAAACGTTGCGGGATCAGGGAATATTGATCATCGGCAGCGGTATGAGTTATCACAATATGCAGGGTTTTATGAAGGATGCCGAATTGGCCGTTTCAAATCAGTTTGATGCCTGGCTGACGGAAGTCTGCGAAGAAAAGTTTGACGCCCGAAATGCTCAACTCCTGGATTGGAGCCACGGCCCTTCCGCACGTCATTGCCATCCTCGCGAAGAACACCTGCTTCCCCTGATGGTCGCTGCAGGAGCAGCAGGGACAGATCGAGGAAGCAAAATTTTCAGTGACCAGGTGATGGGAGTGAGGGTTTCCGCATTTCAGTTCGGAGATTCGCTGCCTTAGGTTTATAGTCCATTTTTAAAGCCCGTTTTCCACGTCTTTGAAGATCACTGCAAAGAAGGGTGAAAAAGTACTTTGCAGTGATCAGGCTGGGTGCAAACGGTCAGGACTGGACCTCCAGTTTAGCAGCAGGAAGGCCGGCGGGTTCGGGCTTGTGGTAGAGACGGGCAAAATCTTCCAGAATCAGATAATTGATTGGGATGACAATCAAAGTCGCCAGAGTCGCAAAGAGCACACCGAATCCCAAAGAGACCGCCATCGGGATCAGAAACTGGGCCTGGGTGCTGGAATCAAAAATCAAGGGGGCCAATCCGGCAAAAGTGGTGAGAGAGGTCAGCATCACCGGGCGAAAACGAGCCACTCCCGCCGAATTGACAGCTTCAAGCAGACTTCCTCCCTGCCGCCGCCTGCGATTGATGTAGTCTACCAGCACCAGACTGTCATTGACGGCGACTCCGGTCAATGCCAGCATTCCCATCAAACTCATAATGGTCAAATCCATCCCCATGATCCAATGCCCGACGACGGCTCCGGCGACCCCAAACGGGATCGCGGTCATCACTATCAGAGGCTGGAGATAAGATCGAAAAGGAATCGCCAGCAAACCATAGATCACAAACAGAACCAGCCCCAGTCCCCACCAGAGGGATTTGAAGGAGTCCCGCCTTTCCCGATCTTCTCCCTGAAACGAATAGTGGACATCCGGATAATGAGGCAGCAATTGACTCAGCAAGCGATCTGTATCCTCTTTAATTGCAGCAAGGTTCGCCGTTTCTTTATTGATATCGGCAGTCACATTGATGGTCCGTCTGCGGTCAATTCGCTGGATCGCTGAAGGGCTTCGCCCCGGCCGGATTTCGGCCACTTCGGCAAAAGGCACGACGGCCCCCGACGAAGTACGGATCATCATTGTGTGAAGATAATTCAAGGACTGCCGTTCTTTGGCAGGATATCGCACAACCACTCCAATATCATTTCTTCCCCGTTGAATACGCTGAACTTCAAAGCCGAAAAAACCCTGTCGGACCTGCTGCGCCAAATTGGATAAACTGACTCCCAGCACCTGTGCCTCCGGTTTGATGCTGAGCTGCAGTTCTTCTTTCCCGTCAGAGAGACTGTCCGCAATATCAAAAACCGCAGGATAGCCTTGCAGGAGTTTCTTCACCTGTTCTGCCACCGCCTGCAGCTGGCCGAAATTGTTTCCCGAAAGTTGAATATCGATCGGATCGCTGCTGCGTCCGATTTCTGCACGAAAGTTTACCGTGTCCGCCCCGGGAATCGGACCAATCTCCTGACGCCACTCCCTCACCAACTGGGAACTGGTCACGTCGACCGTTCGTTCGTCCGGTGCAGTGATCTCAAACCAGACCCTGCCAATATTCGACCGTCCGGAGCTGGAACCTCCTGAAGAACCAATCGAGGAAAGTATATTCAAAACCTCACTTTTTCCAGTGGAAGGGTCCACATATTTCTGCTGCAGCTGCTGAGCGGCCACGGTCATTCGGTCAATATGTTTGGCAGTGATTTCAAATGGCGTACTCGCCGGCATTGTCAATTCTGCTCGAGCCACTTCACTTTGCACTCTCGGAAAAAAAAGGAAACGCATCCAACCGCTCATCACAACAGCTAAAATGACGACAACAGCTGCAATAAACAAAGAAAGTGTCAGATAGCGCTGGCGGATCGCAAAAGAAAGGGACGGGCCGTAAAGGCGAATGACAAAATGCTCAAAACCATCAGCAACCGCGTTTTGAAATCGATTGAAATAGTAAAAAATTCCCGTTTGTGCGGATCGGGATTTGAGATGTTTCAAGTGAGCGGGCAGAATAATTTTAGATTCCACCAGGGAAAACAAGAGAACGGGAATGACAATTAAAGGGATTTGTATGAACAAAGCACCCCGCCTCCCTTCCATAAATGCGAGGGGGAGAAAGGCGGCAACGGTTGTCAACACACCGAAGGTGACCGGAATGGCGACTTCCTTCGTTCCTTCGATGGCGGCTTTCAATGCATCACCGTGACGCTGGAGATGTGTGTAGATATTCTCTCCGGTCACGATAGCGTCATCCACCACAATCCCCAACACCAGAATAAAGGCAAACAAACTGAAAGTATTGAGTGTCACTCCGAAAAAAGGCATCAACAGCGCACTTCCCAGAAAACTGACAGGAATCCCCAGACAAACCCAAAAAGCAATTGCCGGGCGTAAAAATAACGTCAGGAGCAAAAACACCAGGATCCCCCCCTGCAGGGCACTGCTCGTTAACGTTTTCAAGCGCGCTTCAACCAGTTTGGAACCGTCACGCCAGTAGGTGATTGTGATATTTTCCGGCAATTGACTTTGCTTTATTTTGATATAATCCCGGACTTTCTCCGCCACATCAATCGCATTCTGTTCCCCCACCCGATACACCTCAATCATAACGGCGGACTGGTTGTTGAATTTTGTTAAGATCGGAGTTTCCTCAAAACCGTCTTCTATGGTCGCGATGTCTTTCAACCTGATGCGGATTCCATCGTTTCGTGTAAAAATTACGATGTTTTCAAAATCCTGTTTCTGGTGTGCCTGTCCTTTGGTGCGGATTAAAATCTCTCCTCCCTGAGTTTTGATACTGCCCGCTGACAAATCCAGGGACCCTCTCCGAATCGCGTCCGAGACATCGGCAAAGGTCAATCCATATTCTCTCAGGGTGATTTCAGAGATTTCAATGGAAATCTCAAAGGGACGGACCCCCTCCAAATCCGCCTGGGTCACATCGGGCAAATTGATGATTTCGTCCCGCACCTGTTCTCCCAGCTGCCGCAGCTCACGTTCAGAAACATCACCCGCGACAACGACGCTGATGACTTCTCTCCGACGCTGGGGAATACTGACCACGGATTTTTCCACTTCATCCGGAAGTGTATTGAGGGCATCTACTCTTGATTTGATATCTTCCATCAGACGGCGGGTATCATAACCGCTCTCTGCTTCTGCTATGATATTGGAGCTGCCTTCCGAAGATTGGGAGCTCAATTCTTTGATTCCTTCGAGATCCTGAATTGCCTCCTCAATCCGAATGGTGACTCCTTCCTCCACTTCGGCCGGTGTCGCGCCGGGAAAACTGGTACGAATCGTCACCCGTTCCATTTCAATTGAAGGAAAAACTTCAAGCGGTACCCGGGATGTCAGGGTGTAGAGGCCAAGCGCCAAAATCAGAACCATCAACAGATTGGCGGCCACATGGTTTTTTGCGAACCATTCAATCATTTTAATCTCCTAAATTGCTGGAGCGGGTTGTTGCCTTCAATTGCCTACAGCCTCTTCCGGTTTCTTACTGTTAATACCTGCCTTTTTAACCCTCTCAGGGATTTCTTTTTCCGCTTGTTCCGGATTGTCTTTTCGTCCTCCCTGCCAATTTCTTTTTCCCTGCCCTTTCTGGAAGCCCCGACCCCCACCTTGCTGCATTTCGCCGTCAATGATGGCAGAGACCGGCACCCCGCTTGAAAGCGAACCGACTGAAGACGAAACCAGCACATCCCCTTCCTTCAAGCCATCACTGATCACAACTTGTTCAGAATCGCTCCAGAGCACAGATACCGGTTTGCGCTGGAGAATTCCATCTTCCACGAGCACCACTTCATTGCCCTGATAGAGGGATCCATGGGGAATGACCATGGTATTGTTCAATAATTTTCCTTCAATTTCCGCTTCAACAAACTGCCCGATTTTTAAAGGAGGAGTCCCTTCGTTTCTTCGACTGTAGGGGTCATCAACCTGTGCAATCAGGAAAAGCTGTCGGCTGGTGCGGTCAATTGTACCTTCTGTCCGTACAATTTTTCCTTTCCATTGATACGCTTCGCGTCCAATCTTTGCCTGGAGGATGACATTCGGTCCTTCTTGAGGACGGGTATCATTTCGGTATTGTTCGGGAATGTCGACGAATTCCAACTGCTGGTTGTTGAGTGGAAGCCGAATTTCAGCGTAATCGATGGCGTAGATTTTTGCGAGTTGAGTTCCCGGAGAGACATACTGCCCCACATCCACGGTTTTGGTAAGAATACGACCTGCAAAGGGAGCTTTGATTTTTGTTCTTTCCAGATGGAGCTTGGCCTGACCCAGGCGTGTTTCTTCTGCAAGGACCGTCGTCTTGGAAGCAGTCAGGCGCACTTGTTCCAAATTGGCCTGTGCAATTTTGACCGCGGCTTGATAGTCACGAGGATCGATTTCAAGCAGCACATCCCCTTTTTCGAAAAATCCGCCTTCCTGAAATTTTTGCGATACCGAGATAATTTCGCCGGAAACCTGGGGAATGAGGGTGCTTTCCGTGCGCGGTCTGACGATACCATAAGAACGGATATTGATATGGTAATCTTGCGCTTTTAAACGACTGGCTTCAACAGTCAGTTTGGGGGGTGGAGGAGAAAATCGTTTCTCTTGAGGTTTGTTATCCATCAACCAGACTCCAGCACGAACGCTGGCGCCCAGCACCAAAAGCGGCAAAAGCACCTTCAAAGACATTCGGAACCAACGCATTTTTGATCCTCTCCAGGGACATCAAGATGAAACAATTTTCAAAGAACGAAACTCTTCCCCGGTAACCTGTCTTCCGAGGAAGAACTTGGAGTAAAAATGAATTTTGACTTACCTGAGCTTTGCATTAAAAAAATCAATGGTCCGCTTCCAGGCAAGCTCTGCAGAGGCCTTGTCATAACGGGGAGTGCTGTCGTTATGAAATCCATGGTTGACGCCGGGATAAATATGGGCCGTGTACTCTTTGTTGTTTTCTTTCAATGCGGCTTCATAGTCCGGCCAGCCTGCATTGATCCGCTTGTCCAATTCAGCATAGTGAATCAAAAGAGGCGCCTTGATTTTGGGGACATCCGCTGCAGCTGCCTGTCTTCCATAAAAAGGAACCGCCGCCCCAAGGTCGGGCAGTCGCACTGCCATGCTGTTGGCGATTCCGCCGCCGAAACAGAAGCCAACCACGCCTATTTTTCCTGAACATTCCGGGTGTCCCTTCAGATACTGATAGGCGGCAATGAAGTCTTCCAGCATTTCGCTGCCGCTGCGTTTTTTCTGTAAAATTTTTCCTTCGTCATCTGTTCCCGGATATCCACCGAAAGGGGTGAGTGCATCCGGGGCGATGGCGATAAAATTCGCAATTCCTGCCCGGCGTGCAACATCGGCGATGTGCGGGTTCAAACCTCTGTTTTCGTGAACCACTACAATACCCGGCAGTTTCGCGCTGTTGTTGGCGGGACGGGAAAGCAGCCCTTTGATCTTTCCTCCTCCTTTTGGAGAATCATATTCGACCGTTTCGGATTTTAACCGGGGATCATCCATGGGAATTTGAATGGCTTCTGCATACTTGGGGACCATGAAGTCAACAATCGCCGCAGCTGTCAAACCGGCAACGGCATATTTTGAAACCCGGTTTGCAAATTCTCTGCGGGTGAGATTGCTGTGGACATACTCATCAAATAACTCAAATATTTTGGGATCCAAATCACTCGCCTTTATCTCTTTTTTTTCTGTTTCACTCATGCGTTTTCTCCTTATAGTTCAAGAAATTCCCCAAAAAAAGGGGACAGATTTATTTAATTACCAATCCTAAAAAAATAATCCGGAAATCAGGAAACGGCAGGATCAGGGCCTTTGCTCTTCGGATGCGTGCCCGCCAAAACACGCATTACCATTCAACCAAAGGTTTTCCCGATCCCGCCACTATTTCCTGCTCCGTATCCTGTTCTTCACAAACAGGATATTCAGCATTCAATTCTGCTGAATGCATTATTGATGGTTCTTTTTTGCTAAAAACGCCACTTCCGTATCAGAATCAACGATCCAAATTTGTTTCCTTTGATCGGCCCACAAGACCACTCGATAAAAATGAACGCCATCTTCGAGTTTGAAATAGGACCCGATCACCAAGCCTTTCTGCTGCTCAAGGACCAAACGCACTGCTTTGAGAAGATCGGTCGGGGTTTTCAGAAATTGTGCCTGCTCCTCGCTGGTAAAAAACCGTTCCCAGAATTTTTCCGCCGTTTTTTCTTGAATGATTTTGCCCGAATCCGGATCGAGAATTACAATTTTCAGTTGTTCATCAACCACAATTCCGACCTGGTAGACCAACTGATCCTTATGCCGGCTGATATGGGCGAACTTGGCTTTCCCTTTATAGTGCTGCTGAATTTTCTCAACGGCCTCCATCATTGAAACAGAGGCGGACTGGACCAAAGACGTTTTTTCTTCCGGTGTTAAACGGACAGCCCACACCGGTGCAGGCGTCGAAAAACTGATCCCCCAGAAAAAGATCCCCAGCAAAAATAATAAACGAGCAATTCGATAAGCCATTTTAAAAATAATCTGATTCAAAGTTTTTTAATCATCATATCATGAGAATCTTTCACAAGACTTTCATCAACATTAAATTTTTGAAAGGTTGATTTTTTTTGGGATTCCTGTTCATGACACCAGTTTTAGGATTCATATTCACTTTTTGAGGCAGGAATTGCTGAGGGAAATTGGGAATTTAAATAAGACTAGGTATTGTGTCCCCATTTAAATTATGTATTGTGTCCCTGATAAAATTGGATTTAGAGGGTTGTTTTGGGGAGGGACAGAGTGAATTGGGAGCCTTGTCCTAACCGGCTTCGGACGTGAATGCTGCCTTGATGGGCGTGGGCGATGGCTTTGACCAGACTCAAGCCCAGTCCCAATCCCTTGCCGGACCGGCTTTTGCTTCCTCGATAGAGTCGGTCAAAAATTTTGGGCAAATCATCCGCGGCGATTCCCGAACCGTCATCTGTGACGGTGATTTTGACCGCATTTGAGGTCGGATGTGCCGCCAGGTGAACAGATCCCTGAGGTTGAGTATATTTTATGGCATTGTCTACCAGATTGGCGAGAACCTGGCGAATCCTTTGGGAATCGGCCCGGATTATCAAGTCTGGTGCGACTTCGAAGTGCAGATTTACCGACTTTTCTGCAGCCACAAATTCATAGAGTGATACGATCTCCCGGAACAATTGTTCCACAGAAATTGCAGTTGGATGAAGCGCCATAATTCCCGTCTGGGCTTCAGAGACATCCATCAGGACATTCAGATGATCCATCAGTTTTTCAGAATCTTCTGCACATTGCAGGAGGGCTTCTTTCAACTCGGCTTCCCCATGAGGATGCCGAAGCGTCAATTCAATCGCAGTACGAATTCGAGAAACCGGGGTTCTTAGATCGTGCGCCACATTGTCCAGTGTCTGCTGCATCCCTTCTACCAGACGTTCGATCCGGTCCAGAAGCGTGTTGAAGAGAATTGACAGCTCATTCAGTTCGGTTGAAGACTTGTTCGTCGGCACTCTGGAACGAAAATCTCCGTCCTGCGCTGACTGCACGGTTCGAACCAATTTCTTGATGGGAGAGAGCAGTTTAGAGGCAAAAATATACCCGCCTGCAATTCCCAATAGGGAGGCGAACAGGAAAATGAGCTGCGAGGCTTCAACAAACCGGACCCGCAGGACTTCCTGTTCGAAATTTGAACGGCCAACAAAAAGCTGGTCCCCGTTGCTCAGCTTCTGATGGGTGATCTCAAGCTCGTCAATACGTGATTCCCCCGGATAAGTCAGACTGCCGTCGATCATGATCCATTCGCTGTTCGAGCGCCGGTAGTCTTCCACCAGCTGCTCCAAATCGAGCCTTTCCCAGTTATCCGGAATGGTCACCCACAATGTCTGCTCCGCTGGTGAGAGCAAGTGAACAAAAAAACTCTGATTTTGGTTGTCTTCGTGTTCATATTGAATCATCTTGAGCAGACCCTCACGTCCCCCGTAGTACTCTACTTTTTCATATTTGTTGAGTTTATGAACAATTTTCTGCAGATGGTTTTGCTCCAGACCGGACTCCAGAATGAGATAGGTGCTCCCTACCACGAGTAATAAGCTGAAATTGAAAAGAATGGCGTATATAAGGGTCAAACGAAGCACCGTGCTGCGCCAGCTTGCTCTAATCCACTTTAAGAACATAACCAATCCCCTTGAGGGTATGAATCAGTTTGATTTCAAAATCATGATCAACCTTTTTACGAAGGCGATGAATTACCACATCAATGACGTTGGTATTGTAGTCAAAATCATACCCCCAGACTGCTTCCAAAAGCATTGTTTTTGAAATGACCCGTTCAGCATGTCGAAGCAAATATTCCAGAAGAGCAAATTCTTTGGGCAGGAGTTCCAGCGTCACATTTTGCCGGTTGACCTTTCGTGAAAGCAGATCCATTTTTAAATCCGCATATTCCAGAGAAGTCGGTTCAGTCACATTAGAGGAGCGACGCAGAAGAGCCTGCACACGGGCCAGCAACTCTTCAAAAGAAAATGGTTTAACCAAATAGTCGTCTCCTCCAGACTGCAATCCAATGACACGGTCACTGACCTGACGTTTTGCACTGAGAATCATAACCGGTAAATCGATGCGGTTTTCCCGGAGGTGATGAATCACATTCAAGCCGTCTCGACGAGGAAGCATCAAGTCCATAATCGCGGCATCAAAATGTTCGACCAGGGCCAGTTCCAGGCCATCCTCTCCATCCGCGGCATGGGTCACTGAAAAACCTGCCTGTTTCAGCCCCTTGATTATATAAGACGCCAGCTGCTGATCATCTTCCACCAATAATATTCTCATACCCGGCAACCATTCGTGTAATTCCAATGTCGGAAATGAAAGCGCGGACTTCCCGATGCGTCATCGGCACGGCAAAACTTCCATCCTCCACCATTCCCCTGGAAAATCATCCAGTTTTTTGAAGTATACGACAAAACAATCAGAGAATGAAGCACAAGTTCATTAACGCGGCGTCCCTCGCTGCAGGCAGCATTCTTTTCCCAATTTAAACTTTATAGTCCCATGATTATTTGAGGGTTTCTTTTACTCCTGGATGAAAGAACTTTAACAAAATGTCAAAATTTGATATTTCTTGGAGAATCAAAAAAACGGATTTTCTTAAAATATGACCCATTCATTCTCCATTTACTCTCAAAAAGGAGAGGCTTTTCCGGATTTAATCAATTATAGAACAGCAGTAAATTCTTATGAGCAATTTTGCGATAGTCTGTGTAGACGATGAAAAAATAATTCTCAACAGCCTCAAGACAGAACTTAATTTTATTGCAGAAAAAGGCTGGACCCTCGAATTGGCCGAAAGTGGAGAAGAGGCACTGGAAATCATTGAGGAGTTTGAAGAAAATGGAACCGAACTGGCGGTGATCGTTTCTGATCAGATCATGCCGGGGATGAAAGGGGATGAACTGTTGATCCAAATTCACCCGCGACACCCCAATACGGCGAAAATCCTCCTGACCGGACAGGCCAATGCGGATGCCGTAGGAAACGCCGTCAATCACGCCAACCTTTACCGCTTTATCGCCAAGCCCTGGGATTCGTCCGATCTGGTGATGACGGTCAATGAAGCGGCAAAAAAATACATCGCAGACCAGCAGCTGGAAGAACAGAACAAGATCATAGATGATTTGAACTCAAACGTGATTGAGCATTTTATCAAAAGTGAAGAAGTGACGCTTAATGATGATGAGTTGTACGACAAAATATTTTTTCAGCGATTCCTGAATTTTCTGGAACCTGAAGTCAGAGAGTGGGTCATCCTTGCGACCATCGGACTGATCTGCGCAGATGGGAAAGTGACCAAGTCGGAAGTCCTCTTTATCAACGCATTGGTCTCGCTCGACCGGGACCCGGAAAAAGTTCATCGAATCGTAGAGATGGTCAAAGCCAGAAAAGTTCCCAGAGTCGAGATTCTAAAAGCAGCTCCTGAAAAAATTCGGTTGGTGCTGGTGCATCTCTACAAAATTTTAGTAAGAAATGGCGGTATCTCGGCGAACGAAGTCAAATTCCTCATTTATCTAGGAGGCCGTTTGGGGATTGACAAAAAAATGACTCAGGACTTTGTTGACCTGGCGCTTAACGAGATTCATACCAATCATGGAAGAAGCAGACTGCTTGAGATTGTTGAAAATTCGCCTCCTGTTTACAATACTTTCACCGAATAGAACCATTTCTCACCTCTAATTCAGTCAATCCAAAATCATTCGTATTACTTTGATTGTCGAGAAACGATCAAGGAGTAAAATCAATTGAACCAAGGATAGCTATGCCGGACGATCATTCATTAGAAGAGCTTTTGATTCAGCAAGAAAAAATGAACAAAAATCTGATTGAGATCCAAAAACGCTCCAAGGAAATTCACTCAAATACGGGAGAGCAAAACAACGAGGATAGTGAAGGACCCGTCTATGACCTTTATCAAATTGAAAATATTTTTCATTTGGAATTGGAATTGCCCGGTGCCCTGGAAAAAGACATTCACGTGGATCTCACTCCCGATTATCTGAAAATCACTTACCACATTGAGGAATCCCCTAGTCTGGAAAAAATGAACTACCTCATCCGCAAGCGGAGGCGTGGTGAATTCGAATTTCTTTATAATCTGCCGTCGAAAAACATGGTCACCCGAATTCCCCCACAATTGAGCGACGGTGTCTTGTCTCTGGAGCTTGAAATGCCAAGTCCTGATGAAGAACCGCAATAAATTTCAAAGAAACCTATGCCCCGTATTCTGCGTAATTACCTGATCAGTTTTGTTGCCATTGGAATATTTTTTCTGGCAGCCCACTTTCTGGATCTCTATCTAAAATCTCAGGCCGCGCAGCAGAATGCCTCGGTTCCAGCAGGCACTTCAACGCCAGACCCGCCGAAAACGAAGGAAAGACTGACCTCCCAATAAAAATTAAGGTTCTCAATGAAATCAAGGGGGAGTGATTGCTTTGACGAAGCGACCGATCGCCTGTAAAAATGCATTGCTCATTTTTTGAGACTCTGACATATTTTAGGCCTCCTAAATATACAGCGGGGTGTGGCGCAGTCTGGTAGCGCGCGTCGTTCGGGACGACGAGGTCGAGTGTTCGAGTCACTTCACCCCGACCAATCCGTGAAAATTAATCAATAATATCAATAGATTAATAACTAGAAAATGACTATTAATGAAGGTTTTTTGTTCAACGGTCACTGACACGGTTGAAATAAATTGAAAACCTGTCAATTGGTAAAAAGATCCCATTCTTCTTCATACCATTTTCGATCCTTTGTTCCCCAAGATCTTCTCCCAATTCTCAAAACAAAACAGTTTCAAATTTCCCTGCAAACAGGTATCCTCCGAAAATCTATAAATTTGAACAGTTTGAATTCAAAAAAGACATTCTCACCAAAAATCAAGACTCTGATTAGCTATTTCAGTTTTTTGAAGTTTTTGCGAAATAATTTATGATTGATTTTGTCCTAAATTTTTTTTATTTGGTACATCAAGAGTAATTTTTTCGTTAAAAATTTCCATTTTTTTCTTTCCAGTTTCGATCAAGACTTTCCAGTATTTCCTTCTCGGTTCAAGTACTCCAATCAGGCAAAGTAAACGTCTATCGGCTGGTTCAGTGAGTTTCGCAAGGAAGAACAGCGAAAAAAAACCAATACTTTTGAAATATTTTCAAAAAAGTTAAATTTCATCCGTCTATGTTAACTTGACTCTTTTATCTGAGCATCTTAAAGAGTAGAGCGACTATGGTATTCGGTTGAGAACTTCAAGGAAGAACGGCCCTTCTGAATAAACCTCTTCAAACAGGAGCATCAGACTCCCAGATCATTAAACTTCCAATTTTCTCGAATGGAATAACATGCTAAATCAAAGAGAGTCAGCACATTCTATCAACAAAAAGGCCGAATTGAGGGATGAGGACAAGACAAAAGACGAATTGATCGCAGAATTGAGAGCTTTGCGTGAACATCAGAAAGAAGAAAATCAACCCCAGTTTTTTGCAGACTTTTTTTTGGACCAATACCACTATGTTGAAAAAAAGGAACATCTTCTGATCGACCTCTTTGATGCCGGCATCTGGACCTGTGCGTTGCCCGATGACGAGTTTTATTTTTCTTCCAAGTGGAAATCAATCATCGGGTTTGAAATTCATGAAATTGAAAATTGTAAAGAAACATGGTTTGGGAGAGTGCATCCTGAAGATGCAGAAGAATTGAAACAGAAGTTTGAAAAACTAAAAAATAGAGAGATCGGGGAATTTGACAGTGAGCATCGAATAAAACACAAAAACGGATCATTTCACTGGATGAACTGTAAAGCACGAATCTTGAAATCTGTTTCGGCTAATCAACATTTGATCCTGGGGGTGCTGCGGGACATCAGTCACCGAAAATCACAGGAAAACAAGCTGAGGGAAAATGAGGAGCACTATCGCTCATTAGTCGAAAACACTCCTGTTTGTGTTCATGAAATTGATTTGAACGGGCAGTTGACTTCCATGAATCCTGCAGGCCTAAAAATGCTTGGACTTGCTGACGAACGGGACATTTATGGGGTTGAATATTGCTCTTATTCCTCGCGACAGGATCGGCAACGTATTGAAAAACTGATGGAAGCGGCAATTGCAGGGAAACCCTCCTCATTTGAATTTTGTTCAGAAGGAACTCCTGCCCGCACATTCAAATCTTGTTTCGTTCCAATCAGAAACAGCAACGGTGCCGTTATTAAACTAATGGGGTTAACAGAAGATATTACTGAATTGAAGGAGACTCAACTCCAACTTCGTCAGGCTCAAAAGCTCGAAACGATTGGAACTCTAACCGGAGGAATCGCACACGAATTCAACAATCTTCTCACTCCCATACTGGGTTATTCAGAAATGCTGATGGGGAACAAATGTGAAGACGATCCTGACATCGTTGATCTTGTCCAAATTCATAAATCGGTCAACCGGGCCCGTGATTTGGTGCAGAAAATGCTGACCTACGGGCGGCAAAACGTTTCAGCGCGTACGTCTGTGAGACTAGAAAGTCTTACTGAAGAGACCTGCAAACTTCTAAAAAAGACGATTCCCCGCAACATTTCTTTCAAAACCGATTTTGAAGAAAACTTACCCGCAATCCATGGAAATTCGAACGAAATTCACCAAATCCTTGTCAACCTGGCGATCAATGCATCTCATGCGATGACAGATGGTGGAGAACTCACGATCCAATTGAAGTATTCAGGATTTCAGCATTTTGCTGGTCTCGAAGACCGAGGACGAGAAGGCAGCTACGTCAGCCTTGCTGTGCAGGACACAGGGGTCGGTATGGATCAGAAAATACTGGAAAAAATATATGATCCATTTTTCACGACTAAAAAAATCGGTCAGGGGACAGGACTCGGACTATCAGTCGTACAAGGAATCGTGGATCAGCACGAGGGTCATATCGGAGTAGAGAGTCTACCGGGAAAAGGAACAACATTTACTGTCTATTTTCCTGTTTCAAAAGAAATCGTAAATCGTTCAGAAACCAAAATACAGGCATTGGCGAACGGATGTGAAAGAATCCTTTTGATTGATGATGAAGAAATCATTCTCCAGATGACCAGGAAGATTTTGAAAAAATTCAATTACGAGGTCACTGGATTTTTAGACTCCCAAGAAGCGATTGAATTCTTTTCTGAAAATTCACAAAATTTTGACCTGGTCATGACAGACTACGGAATGCCAAAATTGAACGGAAAACAGATATCCGAACAGATCAAAAAAATACGTCCGGACATCAAGATCATACTATTGACCGGTTACGCGGACCTGGTGAACAGCACGAATTCTGAAGAATGGGGGATAGATGCTCTTTTGAGTAAACCATACAATGTCAATGAAATCAATGCGATTGTCAGAAACACTCTCGGTTCCGGAACAATTCCAACGGCGCATGCAAATTGATCATCGTCCTCAAATTGAGGTCCGCATGAAGCTCAGGCAGCCGGAAGTTGTTTGACAACAGCCCGGATTTCTACAGATTCGACCCGATCAGTACTGAACCTTCCATCCCAAGAATTTTTTCCAGCGCCGCAATTTCGGCGTCGTCAAATGTCAATTCCCACCTTTGTTTGATCCGAATCCAAACCCTGGCGTATTCTTCATGAAAGGAAGTGTAAGGCGGCAGCCAATCTGCAGGGTCTTTGGCTCCTTTGCTGCGATTGGCAGAAAGCGAAACCGCGACCAAATGCCCTGCGTCATCGAGGTCATTGGCATATCGCTCCTTCTTTTTACTATCCCACAAATACGCACCTGAAATGTGAGCCTCCCTGAGGGGCACAACATGATCCACATCCAATTCCTGCGGGTCCGTGAAGATCTCTCCTGTGTAAGGGTCCAGCCACCGCCCGGCAGAAACGATGCATTGTTCGTCAGTTTTGAACTCAACATCGACCTGACTTTCTTCAATCAGAACCTCATGCCGTGTATTTTGACAATCACCATCGGCATCTATCCAATGCTTATAGAGTCCGCGGTCATAAGGCATTGCGGATAGTGGAATTTCTGTGCTGCTCACCGAATTGATTGTGGAGCCATCTCCCATTGAATCCATGATTTCGCTTTCTTCCATGTTTCCACAGGAAGAAAAGATGGAAAGCACTCCAAGTACTGAAAATATCAACAGGATTTTTCCAGGAGAATTTCTTTGCGGGGACGTCAGGGAAAAACACTGCATTGCCGTGGAAAATGAAAATAGTGAAGAATTTAAAAAAATGATAAAAATTTCGTTGACGCCATTCAGACTGCAAATGAAATAAGTCTCATTTTGAGCGCGAAATCAATGAAAGTCAATCCTGCTTAATTTGCCTGATGACGAGAATGGTTTAAATTTGCTATAAATGCCGACTCCCTCCGCATTGCTGCAGGACACCGAATAGGTTTGGCGTATTGATTTCTTGATTTCAATCCAGAATGCTTATTTTTTGGAAGTCTTGCTCATCTTGCAGAAAAACCCAATACACTCGAACGATTTTTAAATTTATGGCATCATACAATGCAGAAAAAATAAGGTCCTCACTGAAGCTGCGCAGCGAAGAGGAAAGAGAACTCATTGCAAATAAAATCCTCGAGAGTAAGCCCGATCCGAATGCTCCGACCTGGATTTTCGGATATGGCTCCTTGATGTGGAACCCTGAAATCAATTACACCCGGTCTCTGGTAGGAACACTGCAGGGCTTTCAACGCAAATTTTGTTTTTGGAGTGTTCTGGGGAGAGGAACTCCCGAAAATCCGGGCTTGATGATGGGATTGTGGCAGGGAGGAGAATGCACAGGCGCCTTGTTTTGTTTACCCCGGTCAACGGAAAGAGAAGAACTCGACAAACTCGTCTATCGAGAATGCCGGTGGGGTGTTTATATTCCGCGATGGTTGCCAGTAAAAACCGAAGAATCAGACGTGACCGCCCTTGTTTTTACCGTCGACAGGACGCACCCCGTGATGGTCGGTGACCTTCCTGAAAATGAAGTGGTCCACTATCTCGCTACCGCGGAAGGAAGTCGGGGAAGCAGTCGTGATTATTTATTCAACACACTTGAAGAAATGAAAAAATTAGGCATTTTTGACGAACCCATTGAAAAACTGGGAGAAAAAGTTCAAGCTTACCCGATTGAGCAAAGACTCCGATGAATTCCAATGCAATCATGAGAAATGTGATCCTCGGACAGTGTGCCGGGATGCTTTCGATGCTGGTGTTTCAAAACGGGTTCATGCTGGCATTTCTCTCCTACCGTGAAATGTCTAGTGCAAACATCCTTTTTCTGCTGGCCCTCCCGCAGCTAATGTTTTTTTTGTGCCTGCTCCCCGCTGCCTATCTTTCGGACCAGGTTGGCAAGAAAAAATTAGGAGTTTTTGGTCAGATTCTTTCGGTTCTCGGCTTTTTGATTTTGTTGCTGAGCTCCTTGTTTTCAATACAAAGCGAATGGGGGATGTTCATAGGGATTGCGCTGTTCGGACTGGGAACAGCGACCTTTGCATCAAATTGGTTTGCCCTGCTCAAACCGATCGTTCCCGAAGAAATTAGGGGAAGATTCTTCGGAAAAATGAGGGCTTCCTGGCAAACTTCTGCAATTGTATTCACCTTCCTGAGCACATTGGTCCTGGCAAAAAACTCTTCCTCCGCCGTCTATCATTCTATTATTGCAAGCATAATTATTTTCCTGATAATCCGTCTGTTTCTCTATTTGAAAATCCCGGAATTGGAACACAACACAGAAAAGTTAAGCTTCGTGTCCTCTCTTCGATTCATGCTAAAAATCCCCGGGTATCTGCAGTTTTGCTGTTATCTTTTTTTGCTGATGCTTTTTGTCGGAGGAGTCCCCTGGATGCTGAACCTGCTTGAAAAGCAATATCTGGGCTTTACCGACAATGAACTGGTTTTGATGGGGAATTTTTTAGCGATCGGGTCTCTGGCCGGATTTTATTTTGGTGGAAAAATAGTCGATCATTGGGGAACCAGACCGGTTTTTTTACTGATCCACTTTTTATTTGGAAGCGTCCTTTTCCTGTTCGCCGTTCGTTCCTGGATTCCTTTCCCACTGATGATCACCTTGGGTTTCTTAACCAGCATTTATGGCTTCTGCCTCGCGGCTTCTTCAATTGCCAGTGCTGCAGAGATGATGCTCCTGATTCCCAAAGAAAACGTCTCGTTGACCACGGCATTGAATACCTGTATGACAGCCGGAGGCAGCGCGCTGTCAGGAATTTTGGCAGGCAAGATTTTGGATTTTGAGATTCTCAGCAAGCAATGGCAAATGTGGGGTCACACCATGAACGAATATGATACAATTTTACTTGGCAGCGCCATGATGGTGATGCTCCTGGTTGTGACGCTTGGATTGATTCCTTCAGTGACGGGACAACGTCAAATGTTTCCAGTCAACCGTGTTTGATACTCTGATTCATTGTTCAGACGCTTCGGCCAAGGGCCAGTTTTTCAGGATGCCTTCGAGAAGAATATCATCCAGTTGCTGAGATGAGAGACTGTTTTTTTCTGCCAGTATGGACTGATATCCATATTGAATGCTTTTCGTCAATTCATGTATTTGATCATGATATTCCTGATCGGGAGACCGCGTCTGCCTGCTCAAATCCAGACTGTCAATCCACCCCTCCACAGGATCTGCTTCCAGGGGAAGCACGGCCTGAAAAAAATGCCAGTTTGTGCTTTTCAGAGAAATTGAGGCTTGCAAAGTGATGGAACTGTCAGGAGGGAGATTGACAGCACCGGTCATCTCGGCAGGAGGATCTATCGCTCCGGGATCCGCGAGGAGCAAGGTTGTTTGTTTTGTCAGTCTGAAGAATTGGCGGGCTTGATTCAATTCGGAACCGTTTAATGGAAATAGAGCCTGAGCTTCCAATTGTGATTTTTTACGAAGTTCCTGAAGTTCCTGCCAAACCAGTTTCCGGGATTCTTCTGACAATTGATGAAGAGTGGTCGGAGGAGAATGAAGCGTATTCAGATGATCATGATTGAATCGAATGTGTGCCTGGTTTTTTCCCTTCTGTTCGAGGGCAGCCAACCAAAGTTCTTTTGAATGAAGATGAAGTTTGCTGATGTAAGCCCAAATCACAACATGAGCCGCTATTTTGCTCTGATTCTGAATTTCCTGCAGCACATTGAAATGAGCATGCCGGAGAATGCGCGCCAGTGAGGATTGAGTCAACGATCCCGACACTATGATTCTCCATGCAGTTTTTGTTTTTCCCTGCACTTCTTCTGTCAACCCGTCAATGAGTTGATATGGCGACGAAAAAATCGGTTCGAGAATCGGCTCGGATTGAGCATTCAGGACAACCGGGAAGATTGTCAGACACACGCCCCAGAAGCAAAGGCCGAATGTGAATTTCCTCTTCATAGGACCTCTTTGAGAGCATGACTTTCTCAAATAAATCAAAGTACAGCAAGGCAATGTGAAAAATATCATGCCGCAAAGATCTGGAAGGCTTTGCTGACTTCCAGACCTGGTTGAGACATCAATCACAAATAAAAACCCGTTTCCGGGAGGAGAAAAGGTCGGAATTGACGAACTATGAGAGTAAGGTCAAGACCGCCTGCGGGGTTTGATTGGCCTGCGCCAACATCGCAGTGCCGGTTTGAACCATGATCTGGTTTTTCGTAAAAGAGGACATTTCTTCTGCCATGTCCGCGTCACGAAGAACCGATTCTGCATTGGTCAAGTTTTCGTGTGCAATGCGCAGGTAGTTCAAATTGCTTTCCAGATTATTTTTCTGGAAGGCGCCTAGACTTCCACGAGTGGAGGAAATCTTTTCTACTGCCGCATCAATCAGTTTGATGGAATCCTGGGCTCCTTGAGCCGTCCTCACATCAATATCCCGCAGAGCTTCAAAACCGGACTTATTGGGAATTGCACGGGACAGTCCCCGGGAACTGGTATTGGTCAATGAAATTCCGGTGGTTTGATTTGCATTTCCGCCGACTTGAAAAATCAGTGAGTTTTGAGAGATCGTGACGGTTCCCGCAAAATCTTCGGGTTCCACATTGGCATCTGTGCCTGTATAACGAACGGACAGTCCTTCAATATTTTTTGTGCCGGCCCGTCCTGTCAAGACTTGTCCTCTTCCCAGAGTTTCTTCCCCATTGATCGTTCCATTGACATCTTTTCCACGAATGGATTCAGTATTGATATATCCGACCTTGGAAAGAATTCCTGCTGTTGAACTGGCCGCAGAAAAAGAGTGTTCGCTGCCGAACTTCCGGTGGCGCAAATGGATGGACCCTTCTTCGGTACGAACCAGCTCAAGATTCAAGCCTGCTTCGGCGATTCGTAATTCCAGAGAATCCAGGGTACTGTTGACACTTTCCCCTTTGACCGTGGTGAAGTTCATATTTCTTCCGTTTTCGGAAATCGTGATGGTTTCCTCTGCATTAATGATTTCCTGCGTCAGTTTGACTGTTCCTTTCAAAAACGCACGGCTGGCCGCCTGGTTGATGCGAACTTTGTAGCCGGTGATTGGAGAAGTTTTTGTCTCGGTGGTGGCAGAGACCCATTCCAGGTTTTTTCCATTTGCCACTCCATTGGCTCCGCGACTGCCGTCGAGGAGTCGCTTTGTGCCAAACTGGGTGTAGGCAGAAATTCGATCGAGGGTATCCAAAACATTTTCGATTTCACTTTGATCCGCCTGCAGCATCACTTCATCGTTCACCCCTTCGTTGGCAGCATGAATGGCCACCTGTCGTGCAGAAACTAAAGCACGCCCGACTTCATCCAGTGCAGCTTCTGTTGTTTGTACCATCGAGATGCTGGTCTCTGAGTTGTCAATCGCCTGTCGAACCCCCGCGATTTGAGAGCGGAGTCGTTCAGAGATCACTAAAGCGGCAGGGCCGTCTGCCCCACGGTTGACTTTCAATCCGGATGCTAAACGTTCCAGGGTTTTCGCCTGGGTCCCGGTTGATCGTGTCAGTTGTCTTTGTGCGTTGATTGAACTGACATTGTGATTAATTCGCAAAGCCATAATATTCTCCTATGTCCATTTTTTATTGCATGATTGATTTTTCGGCTGAAAATTCACTAAAAATCAAATCAGTGAACCAAAAACGGCTTTATCTGGAAGCCGTTCCCTCGATCAATGAGGGAATCACCGATCGATTTTATAAAAATGCCTGAAAAGCCGAGACTCAGACATTGATTCAAAAATTTCTGAAAATCCTTTTTAGAAAAATCTTTTCAATTTGATATTTGCGCCCTCCCCATCGTGAAAGAAAGACATTACATTCAAATGCCCGTTTTTTGACTCCGTCATTATTGAGTCGAAAATCAAAGCGCTTTAGCCGAGCAGCGAAATTACGATCTGCATTTCAGTTTATCCGGAAACGCATCAGTCTTTGATTCAAAACCCATCTTTTTCGGGTAACTTTTTTCAGAAATATTTTCAATTAGAAATCAATTTTAACCTTACCCTGCTTTTTGGCTATTCCGATCATCGGAGTCGTTACCATCGTCCACTGCGATCGGTGACTCCTGCCAAGTCCGATGAGATGAGGAACAGCGCCGGAGCAGGAATTTTCAACGTCTTCAACAATTTTTTCTTCACTGAAATTAAAACTTTGGCCGACCTGAAAAACTGACAAAGTGATCTGAACCATCGGCACCTGTTCCTGAACGTGCTCGCTGGTCTCCTGCTGACCCAAACGCGCTTTCAGGATGCTGAGATCCAAAGGAGGATCTTCTACTGTTTCTGACGACGACCTTTTCCAGTCAGATGAAGCAAATGAGAGTTTCTCCGCATGCGGACCCGTTTCCTGATTCTTGGATTGAAGTGTTTTTTTCTTCATATTGTCTTTCATCTGGGGTTGTTCATTCTGTTATTCAAACATGACAGAGCATCGAATTGACTTTTTTTATGGTTGAAAATATTTTTACATTTCTAGTCTGTTTTCCTGCTTTATCCCTGAACTCCTGCCAGGAGTTGAAGAACCGATTTGGGAATCTGATTG
>JADGAV010000027.1:0-1635 GCA_015231825.1 SAR324 cluster bacterium | reverse complement strand
GCTTTATCCCTGAACTCCTGCCAGGAGTTGAAGAACCGATTTGGGAATCTGATTGGCCTGTGCAGCCATCGCAGTCCCTGATGCGAGCAGGATTTGGTTTTTCGTGAAATGGCTCATTTCCGATGCCATGTCCGTATCACGAACAACGGATTCTGCATTGGTTAAATTTTCTTCTGCGATTCTCAGGTAACTCAATGTGGATTCCAGCGCGTTTTTCTGAAAGGCTCCTAATTTTCCACGCATTTGCGCCACTTCACCGACGGCTTCGTCAATCAGGCCGATACTGTCTACAGCTCCTTTGGCGCTGGTCACATCAATATGGGACAAGTTGGTGAATCCGCTGTCGTTCTTGACGTTCATGGCCAATCGGTCGGGCGCGACACTGCCAATATCAATTTTAACGTTTTGTTCCTGATTAGGGCCGACGTGATAAGCCAGTGATTTTTGGCTGACATGAACGTAACCTTCAATCTCTGCCCCGACCAGGGTTTCGTTGTCTTCCAGCATCACTTCCCGTCCGGTCACTTCGCCGGTATTTTCATCAATTGTCTCAACGACTTTGGTTCCCAGTGCTTTGTTGAATTCGACCGACAATCCCTGGGCCGTTGTTCCTTCAGCCGCAGTCAGGATCTGCCCTTGTCCAATGGCTGTTTCTCCACCAATGGTTCCGGAAATGTCACGACCCCGCTCCGCCTGAAACCCGACATTGGCTTTTGGAGCAAGAACACCATCAACATTGCTTGTGACGGCAAAGGAAGGCTCACTGCCAAATTGGCGGGCCCGGATGGTCAGCATTCCGGCTTCGTTGATATAGACGTCCACATCGATTCCTGCTGTGTCGACTTCCTTCTGGAACTTTCTGGCAATCACGTCTCGAATGGCACTATCCGTGGTTTCTTTGTCATGGATTTCCGGGAATTTTTCAAAGTCATTGATCATCTTGTCAACGATCTCTTTGACGTCCTTGCGATCCGTTACAAAGGAAACAACTTTCCCGCCTTCATTGATGGTAAAACTAAAGCCCTGTTTGGCATTGTTGACATCAATCGGGACTGTTGCTGTTGTTTTCGCTCGTGTTGCAACCTGAGTGATTGCGACTTCATATCCGCTTTCAGGCGATGCTTCAGTTTCTGTACTGGCTTCGACAAAACGCAAGCCTTCTCCCACCGTCATTCCGCTGACGCCATTGCTGCCGTCCAGTAATTGTTTGGCACCAAATTGCGTGTGATCAGCAATTCGTTTTAAAGTCGTGAGCAAATTATCCACTTCACTTTGGTCTGCCTGCAGCATCTTTTCATCATTGGCACCCTCGTTGGCGGCATGAATTGCGAGCTGACGCAGGTTGATCAGGATATTGCTGACTTCCTGCATCGCGCCTTCGGCTGTTTGAATCATCGAAATGGATGTTTCCGAGTTATCAATTGCCTGATCAATCCCTGAAATTTGGGCGCGCATGTGTTCCGAAATCATTAATTGCGCCGGACCATCGGCCGCAGAATTGATCTTCATCCCTGAAGAGAGACGCTCCAGGTTTTTCCTGGTGGCCATGTTGGTATTGCCCAAATGTCTCAAAGCGGTTAAAGATGGAATATTATGGTTAACTCGCATAATTGTCCTTCCGCGCTCAATAAGCGC
>JADGAV010000059.1 GCA_015231825.1 SAR324 cluster bacterium | reverse complement strand
TTTTAGAACTGATATCATTGACTAATTTTAATAAAGCTACGAACTTGGGTTAGGAGACCACTATGACATAATGATTATTATTCTGTAAGATGGGGTTTATCTAGCGCTTACATTACATTTATAGGAAAGGTTTTTGATTCGGGTATTTGTTCCAATATCTGCTTTAGGTGTGTCCCGAGTCTTTCTGCTTTTTTTTCCTGCTTTTTGAACTGAATTATTGTATTGGGAGATGCTAAATATTTCCCAAAATATTTTTCTATTCTCCAATCTCCTGAATACCAGCGTAATAAATATATTTTCCCTGGAAGATTTGAAGCAATGATATGTTGTTTCAGTGTTTCAAAATCTTTTCGAGAGGGTATTGATCGAAATCCATGTATGAATACATTTATCTCAGTACATGATCTATCAGATAAGCATAATAATTTGCTCATGCAGTATTTAACAAAATAGAGAGTCGCTGAATTAACAATTACATAAATGAAAATGAAGCTATACCAATCCGTCTTTTGCCATTTTTTCTACTGCTTTTTTATCGTATTTGACTCTACAGGCATCCGCTACTTGCATTAACATCTTGTGCTGTTTTTTGTTAACAGAGTGGTCCACTGCAGCAGCATAGCAAGCAGCCTCATATACGTCCGATGCTTGACTATCCTCCAGCAAGTGCAGTTTTATAATTAATTCATTCTCATCTACTGTGATAATTTTCTCAAATTCTTCAACGGCAGCATGCCCTTCAATTTCTAGCTCCAACTGTTTTGTAAGATCATTCAGGAACCAGGATTCTTCTGCACTAGTTTTCTGATCAACCTGCATTATCATCCAAATTGTTTTAAGCAATATCAGATCATCAATTTCCATTTTTGCAAGTTGCTGGACTTTTTCGTTGATGGCAGCTTTGTCACGATATACCTGGCGTGCAACACGAGTAACTGAGCCAGTACTCCAATAGTTTATTCCTGCTGCCAAAGGTACTGCTACTACCGGGATACTGAATTTTATTATATTACGCTGTAATAGATATTTACCTACGAGGGGCAATGTTTTTAGATAAGCTAATGTAGGCCCTTTTATCACAGCTTTCACACCTTGACGGACAACTTCAGGTGCAGCTTTCGAAACAGACCCTCCCATCATTTCTCCTGCCTTGACACCAAATGCAACCTTCACTAAATCATAAAGATCTTCAGGGTCTTCCATGTTGACCGGATGTTCATACAAAACGCTAATATCGTATGCAAGATGCAACTGTAACCGAGTTGTATAAAACAGATCTGCTGTAAATGACAACAATGCTGCTGGAATTGCAATTGGGCTTCCTCCGCCCAGTGACCCTATAGTCGCTGCTACAGCGGTTGAATATGCACCAGCGCTGACTGCACCTTCTATTGCTGCATATTTTCTAGCAATAGCAATACGACGATCTACAATACTATCAGGTGGAAGATGAGGATATTTCTTGCGAAAGTACTCTGCATTAACTTTTTTTGCATAATTCTCCAATGCGTACCTAAGAAACTTCACAAACCATTCGCCAGAGCGAATATCATTGATTGTATACTCTTTTGCGTGTTCTTGGAGATCTTGGAGATCTTTTTTGACTTCTTCTTTATTTGAACTGTCGTTACTCATGTTATATCCCTTTCACGTCAATATGGGATTTCCAATCAATCGAGAGGTTGCACTGAATTATAGGTTTAGCAAAACTCTGGAATTCCAGAAGACAAAGCGAGTTGGCTTCTTGAAGCTAACAATGGAGATTTGTTTCCTGAGGTATATCAGACAATATATAGAATTGTCTATGGGGATGAAGTACCTAATTTGTCGGGGAGTGTTCAAAAAAGCAAATTTTTATCGTTTTTTAGGAAAATAATTTTTGGCTTGACGTTATTGTTTGAATGAATTGTTTGTTAATGTAAAATATTGCTTTGAATCTGGTTGCAACGAATAAGGAGCATCATGAATGATGGCCAATTACATTTCCTCGGAATTATTTACAGTAAAATCGTGGGAATTCAATATTATGAAGCTGAAGTTGACGAGGACGAGACTATCCATTTTGAAAGAAATCCTAAGAATGAGTTCGATTTCAATGCAATCGAGGTACACAATTCTCAATTTGAAGCGGTTGGTCACGTTCCTAAGAACTATTCAGTCTTTTTAGCACCGCTGATTGACCAGAGGAAAGTATTCTTGAAGGGAAAGGTTGAAGATGAAGGAAATGACTGGGACGTTCCAATTGAAATTCAAGTGCATTTGACCAAAAAAGGAATTGTTATTTTAGACCAGGGGGACGAAGACAATGTCCGTCAAATTAAACATAACATGGTCGCTGCATTTTATAATAAAGCTGAGCAGTAAATATAAGGGGACATAATACCTTTATTTTAGAGGCACAATTTAATTCTCGTTATTTTGTCCTTTGTATTTAATCGCAGGGACATCATAGGCCGTGGCTTTTTAATACCTAAATTCTGCAAGTAATGAGCAATTGTAGTACCACCTGTTTTTCTAACAAGGAAATTGACTATTTTTAGCATCAATTCCGAGATTGAAATTTTCTTTTTGTAGTACTTACTAATCTTTGGGGTAACAAATTGGTCTTTGTAGGGAAAATCGCAAATTTTGGACGTATTACTCCTGCAAGATCAATAATGGTCAAAAAATGCTTGTTTTTTGTTGTTAATCAGAAGCAAATCTGAGCCAGTCATCCCATTGTTTTTGGTGTAAGAGTTTGTCTGGAGTATTCAGAAGCATTTGTCGACTTCCACGAACCAGTTTGCCGGCAACCCTGATTAAAAAACAGCGAACCGTCTGAGGTTCCCATGACCTGAGTTTTTTGTTTGTGCTTAACGCTGCCATCCAGCGAATTATATTGTATGCAAGGACGGCGCATTGAAATATGACAGCATTTGCATTGAATGAATTTGTTTTAATATGGGCTAATGCCATTTGGTTTTTTGATTCTTCTATCCAGGTTTCGCAAGTGGCTCTTTGACCATAGGTTTTATGTGTTTTCCAGGGGCTCATGGATTCACTTGAAATGTAACAGAAGTAGTCATATTCGGAAGTAATGCAAAAGCTTAACTGAGCACTTTCTTTTATCGGAAGCTTCTTTCTGACGGCAACGAATTGACGGGGTTTTTCCCAGTTACCACAGGCATATTCAAACTGGCATTGCTCCCAACCTGCTTGGTTTCTGACATGTCGCCATGCTTGTTTCTCAAGCAGAGGTATCAAGTTTCTCAGTTTGACTTTAAACAGGTATCCATCACCTCGTTGCTCTAATGTCTGGATCAGCTTGTTGTCAAAAAAAGCACTATCGCCTCGAAGAATTATTCGGAGTTTTTCAAATGATTTTTGAAGTTGTTGAATAAACTCAACAGATCCAGTACTGCTATAAATGCTACCATTTCTTAAACAGCCCTGGATGATTTCTTTGGTATGCGAGGAAAAAGCAAGAAGAGGATGATAGGAGTACGCTCCTTTTTTATGGGAGTTAAATCCTTTTTCGGCTCCTTCTTGCTTCCCGTAGACGGTTTTAACTGTTGAATCGATGTCAACCCAATGCGATTTGCGCCTTCTTAACGAGCCTTTGTTTTGTGAAAATAGTTGATTCCACATTTTGTGTCGTTGAGAATGATTTAATTCCTGCAAGGTCTTGATTTCCAAATCGGAGCACTGCTTGAACACCCTTGAAAGCGTGGTATCATCCGGAATCGATTCCCATCCATCGATTTCCCGGAGAACAGAATCTGACCAAACGGTTTTGATTGAACTCAATGCTCTTGCACCCGCAATCGTCGCGGTAGTTGTCAGGTACACGGCATCGGGTAGTTGCCACTTGGCATTGTCGGCTCGTTCTAATCCGAGTTTCTCGTTGAGTCGTTTATACCATTGATGTTTCTTGAGAAAGTGAAATACTGGGATCATTCCTGCTTGAGCACTTAACCCTATGGCCGTTGATTGTATTTTAATCTTTTTTGTGGAACCTTTCATAATTCTTTTCATTTAACACTCACGGAAAAGGTGAATTTTTATCATGGGATTGATTGGACTTAATTACATGATATAATTTACCTTTTCTTCCCTAATTTGTCACCTATTTGCAGTATTTAGGTAATAGTATCAAATCGGTCTCGGACAAAATATGTATGCGAAGTTAATGGTAATATGTCCCCGGAATATGATTTAGCTTTTAAACCAACCTAAAAATGCCCTTGACATCTTGAAAAGAAACAACTTATTCCTTTAGTTTAGGGATCTCCTTTTACGAGAACAAACACAATAGCTCTCAATGCTAATGAAAAACGTTCAATTGGATGATGAAAACTCCGGCTCTTCTAAGTCCTCTTTTTCTATCCGCGCGAAGCTAATCTTTTTTTCCGGACTATTAATCTTGATTTCAACAATCTCCTTAACTTTAGGCGCCTCCTTTCTCAGTAGAACTCAAACTTTTCGACAAAATGAAGAGCGTTTAATGACTTCTGCCGTCAGTTTCCAACGGGAACTCAAGCGGATGTTTGAACGTGATCAACGGGTGATTGAGGACTTTTTTTCTCGAAGAAAATTGGTGGAATGGTTCAGGGTGCAAGCCTTGATCGACTACTCAGTAGAAGGTATTCCAGAAGCCATTGGAGAAATGGGATTGGCTTTAAAATCGGAAATGCTGGCGTTTTATTATCGGTTTGAGGAAGAAAAGGAGCTCAAACTAAGTCAGTTTTATCATCGGCAGCTGAAGGGGACTGTTTTACTGCCTAAAGAAGAAAGCGACACAACAAACTTCCTTTATTTCAAAGACAAAGGAGGACAGATTGCTTCGAAAATCATTGAAAAACAACCCGTACCTTTTCCAGTAAAATTTAAGAAAAACCAACATCCTTATGCCCTCCGTGTAGAAGGAGGAAAATTACTTTGGATCATCACCTTTCCTTTCTTCAGCCAGTTTGAAATCGACAACTATGCTTTAAAAGCAGGTGATTTGCTGGGGCAATTTATTTTGGCAAAACCCTTAGAATTGAATTTGGATGAAATTGGACAGGATATGGGGGTGCATTTCAATTTGTACACCATAGACGGAAAAATGGAACAGGGACTTATAGAATTTCCAGACTTGGATTTGGAAAATACTGTTTTCTCCAGTGATACCGTGATCACCTTGAAAGATCAATCTGGAGAAAAATACAATGGACTGCTCCTGCCTTTGACTTATCTGGGTACAAATATCGGGTACTTATCGGCCAGTATTTCTCAAAAGGAAACCACGCAAAAAGTCTCTGAAATTATTATTGTTCTCCTATTGATTGCGTTAGGCATCTTTATTTCAGTGTTAGCCTTATCCTGGTTCATTTTTATTCGTTTTACACGCCCCATAATAGGATTGACAAAGGCGTCCACCGCCATTGCTCAGGGAGACTTGAACCAGGACATTGAGATCATTGGGAATGATGAATTGGGAACCTTGGCCAGCAGCTTTGCACATATGCGGGATTCGGTACGCAACCAAATCCAAGAGCTGCAGAAGATGGACCGTCTGAAAGATGAATTTCTGGCCAATACCTCGCATGAATTGAGGACTCCACTGCATGGGATTGTCGGATTAGCTGAAGCAATGATGTCCAATACGGATGAATCCAGTAGAGAACGTCACCAACTCTCGATGATTGCAAACAGCGGTCATCGATTGAGCCGATTGATCAACGATTTGCTGGATTTCTATAAAATGAAAGATCATGGTATCCGCTTGCAGAAGGATCTTATTTTACTGCAAAATTTATCAGAATCTGTAATCACGTTTTCAAAACCTCTTGTTCGTGAGCGTCCAATCGAACTCATCAATGAAGTTCCTCCTGATTTTCCTCCTCTCTATGTCGATGAAAACCGATTAGAACAAATTCTCTTCAATCTTGTGAACAACGCGATTAAATTCACTGAAAAAGGATTCATCAAGATTCAAGCTTCCGTGGTGGAAGATAAGGCAAAAATATCGGTATTGGATTCTGGGATTGGGATTCCGGAGGATCAGCAGGAAAGAGTTTTTGATGTGTTCAACCAGGTAGATGGGTCAATTTCCAGAGAGCAGGTTGGCACGGGATTAGGCTTGTCCATCACTAAAAAACTGGTCGAATTGCACGACGGAACTCTGGAGCTGGAGAGCCAAGTCAATCAAGGGACTTGTCTTTCATTTACAATGGAGCTTGCCAAGGAATATGAAAAGCGGGTCCAACAGAATATTTCAAACGATAGACTGTTTGATCTGAAAGACCGGTTTATCGATCACCTTCTTCCACAAACACACTTGCAGGAGCAACCTTTCGAAAATGAAGCCCGAGAAACCGGAAAAACTATTCTGGCTGTTGACGATGAAATGGTGAACCTTGAAATATTAGGCTCTGTCCTGAGCAGTGCTGGATACCGCCTGATTCTGGCATCAGGAGGGGAAGAGGCCTTGGAGCTGATACAAAAAGATACTCCGGATTTAATCCTCTTGGACCTGATGATGCCCCGCATGAGTGGATATGAATTGTGCCGCATTATTCGCACTCGTTGGGATCTGATGGCTTTACCCATCATCATTTTAACCGCTAAAAATCAACTACGGGATTTGGAAGAGGGTTTTGAAGCAGGAGCAAATGATTTCATGACCAAACCTTTCCACGCCAAAGAAATCCTTGCAAGGATCCGAACCCAGATTTTGGCAAAAGAGGCCTATCTTCAAGTCCGTGAAAATGAACAGCTGAAAGAAGAAATTCAACATCGCAAACAATTGGAACATGATCTGCAACAAGCGCAAAAACGCTTGACGAAAATTTTGGATGAAGAAGAAAATGGAATTGTTTGTTTGAACCGGGAAGGGACGATTGTCTTTTGCAATAAGGCCATCGGCTTCATTTCCGGTCACCCTCCGCAGACAATCAAAGGAGCCCCAAATACCATTCTATTTATGGATTTGGATTTTCATCATGAACTGAAGCCTCTCTTTCACTCTCAGGAAAAGAAAGTAATTCCGACTCAAATCCGCTTAAAGCAAGGAGGTTGGCAAGACATTATTATCTATGTCTCAGTCATCACCATGGAGAATGAATCCCTGATGACTTTGATTTGTTCCCGATCGCCTTCTTTTACGGAGGGGGCTCCATCAAAAGAAGAAAACGGGGATTTATCGTTGCCTTCTCATTCGAATTTGATGAATAATGTTGATCAACGGCTTTTTGCACTGGAACAAGCCGTAAAGGGTATGATCAGTACGGTTTCTGGAAATGTAGGAGATCGACTGATTGAATCCTCCCTGATTCAGGAATATCGTGATCCAATTGAAGAAGACTTACGCGATGCCATCACAAAAGTGATGACCCTCGCCTTGAATTATTGGGAAACTAGCACCAATAAAACAAAAATTGAATTGGCAGAAGAAAGCCAAATCTGGCATGTGAATATCGATGATGGTTCGTTTAAAACTCGGACGTTGAATCGTTATTTGAATGTTAAAACGCTTCCAAAGAAGCCCAGGGTTCAGGAAGTTATTCGGACTGCCAATTTTGTTTTGGAGCATTGCCCCACGCTTCCCTCACAAAAAACTATCCTGGAACAGGCAGTCTATAAACTGCAATTTATCCAAAGACATTTTCAAGGACATTGAAAGTTTCGACTGGAAAGTAAATCACGTTGAAGCATCTTCCTCCTCCAATAAATTCCTTTCATTATTCCGATCTCTTCATCTGTATTCCGTGCGGGTAAAAACACTAGGCAGATCTCCTTGCAAAATTACCCTTAGATTTTTTGGTAAATCTACATAATCCACTGTAATTATTAATTTTTTAAAATTTACCTATTTGTACCCATTTCTACCTAAAACTACCTTGTATTCTTGAAATTCGATGGCTAAGATTTAAAAAGGGCAAAACCATTAACAAGTGGTTTTATTTGCCTTGTCTCTCCATTTGCTTTTTGATTGTTAAAAAGCAATTTTCTGAATCAATATTTATTGTAGGAGCATGATATGAAGAAAATAAAAGTACTTTTTTTTGCAGCAATATTAGCTCTCAGCGCTTCAGTTATAGCGCCAAATGCTTTTGCCGAGAAAAAACTTTATGGAATGGTCGTTTTCTTGAAAGGTTCCGAATTTTTTAACTGGGCCTATGCAGGAATGGCGGATGCAGCTAAACTATTGAATGCAGAAATTGAAACTGAACTGCGAGGACCTGCAACCTGGGATGCTTCTCAGGAAGCTCGGGCGATTGAGCAACTGATAGCAAAAGGAGCAGCAGGAATCGTAGTCACTGCCGGTGATGCGACAACGATGAACCCTGCGATTAACAAAGCTGTTGCCCGGGGGATACCAGTGGTTACTTTTGACTCTGATGCCCCAAAAAGCAATCGTACCACCTTTGTGGGCACGGTGAATTATGAAGCTGGAAAAACTGCTGGTAAAGTAATGGCTGAATGGCTCGGTGGAAAAGGTGAAGTTGGTGTTTCAACCTTCCCAGGACCACAGCATCTTGTAGAAAGAATTGATGGTTTCAAAGATGGCCTCAAAGGAACAGATGTCAAAGTCGTCGCAGTTGCAAATGATGAAGGGAAAGTTGCCAAAGCTGAAGGAGCAATTACCGCTATGTTGCAGGCTCATCCTGAAATCGATGGCATTTTCGCAGCACATGGAAATCCAGGGCCAGGAGCGGTTGCTGCTGTTGCCAACGTTGGCAAAACTGGAGAAATTGAGATTATGGGATTTGATTTCGGCGGCCCAGTTGTCGAAGCAGTCTCCAAAGGCCAAATGCGAGGCACGGTTGGGCAAAATCCATATTTGATGGGCTTCACAGCCATGATGCAAGCCTGGGCAGCCAATCAAAAAACAAGGGTTGATGGATCTCACCATCTTCCCTGCTGCATCAATACCGGCGTTAAAATTTTAACAAAAAAGGATATGGGGCCCTATCTGAAGCCTCCTGCATTTGTTTCTGGGAATTAGCGAAAAGGAACATTCTCTGAGATTTAACACTGAACGCTATCGACCGGATTGTTCCCATCCGGTCGATGGTTTATGAAAATTACACATCAATCTTACCCCTATTAAAAATAATAATGAAAACTGTAGGAGGACTGAATAAAATTTATCAGACAGCCAATGTCGGCCTTATGACTACGATAGTACTGCTGATGATCACCATTAGTGCAATTTCTCCGTATTTCATGACTTGGTACAATATGGAAGTTCTGTCAATGGGCTTTGTACAAGAAGCGATCATGGCGTTAGGGATGACAGTGGTCATTATTTCAGGTGGTATTGATTTGTCTGTCGGCTCAGTCCTGGTTTTTACAGCAATTGTTGTGGGAAAACTGTTAAATGCCAACGTGAGCATTCCCGCTGCTATTGCTATCACATTACTCGTCGCAGGAAGCATTGGTTTTTTAAACGCATTAGCCATCATTCGGCTTCGCGCACATCCGTTCATCGTTACATTAGGATCAATGACGATTGTACGAGGATTGGCCTTCGTCTTTACCGAGGGTAAACCTGTTACAGATTTTCCTGAAGAATTTTCGTTTTTTGGACAAGGATATTTCCTTTATATCCCTTTTCCGGTTTTTCTTTTTATCCTGCTTGCTATTTTGTTCAGTTTTCTTTTGAGAAAAAACCGCTTTTTTCATCAAATTTATTTCATTGGCAGCAATAAAAAATCAGCGCACTTGTGTGGAATGGATGTCCAGCTTTGCATCTACGTTATCTATATTCTAAGTGCTCTTTTGGCAGGAATTGCCGGAATTATCACGGCCTCTCAATACATTAGTGCAAACGCTACTTTTGGGATCGATGCAGAACTTCGAGTGATTACAGCGGTCATTATTGGAGGAGCAAGCCTGAGTGGAGGAGTTGGGTCCATAGAAAGAACCGTATTGGGAGTAATTTTTTTAGCCGTTGTGGCCAATGCTCTTGTTCAAGGTGGAGTCCCAACTTACTGGGAAAAAGTCATTTACGGTGGAATGCTAATATGCGCCGTTCTTCTGGAAAAATATTTATACACAAAAAGCACCGGGATCCGGGAAACGTGGAAAGATTTTCTTTTGGGAGGTAGCAACTCATAGATTAGAAGCGCTACAAGGAAGGCAAATCAAGGGCAACGATTATTTTTTGGTACACAATAAATTCTTAAGAAATGGAAACAGTATCAACATTAGCTGACCAAGCAACGGTTGGGAAAATCATTAAAAATGGATTGAGTAAGAGACCCGTTCAACTAATGCTGCTGACCTTGCTTATCAGCGGGATTCTTACGATGCTTACTCCCAACTTTCTGGCCCAGAGTAATCTTAAATCTGTTGCCATGGGAATGACCTACGATCTCATTGTTGCTCTTGGAATGACATATGTGCTGATTATTGGCGGACTGGACCTCTCGGTTGGTTCAAATATCGCCATTACGAGTGTAGTCACGACATTGCTTTTAAAAAATGGAGTGGCCATTCCCATTGCGATTCTGGCGGGATTAGCCACCAGCATGATTGTCGGTGGGATCAACGGATTTTTTATCACTAAATGCAAAATGAATCCGTTCATCGTTACCCTGGGGACCATGTCTTTGGCAAGAGGTGCGGCCATGACATTGACCTCGGGTTATTTTGTCACCAGCCTGCCCAAAGGATTTCTAATTTTAGGTCGTGGAGAAATTTCCGGAATCCCCTTTCCAGTGATATTTGCGATTATCTTAGTCATTGTTTTTAGCATTTTATTGAATCGATTTGCTCCTTTGAACAGAGGCTTTTATGTGGGAGCACATCCGAATAATGCTGAATTGGTGGGAATCAATGTCGGACGAACCATTTTTACAGGATTCGTCATTTGCGGACTTTTCTCCGGGATAGCCGCGATATTTATGTGCTCCCGGCTGGCAATGGGATATGCGCAATTCGGATTGGAAATGGAACTTCGTGCTCTTGCTGCAGCAGTGATTGGTGGTGCCGGATTCTCTGGAGGACGAGGCAGTGTTTGGGGAACGTTTTTCGGGGTTTTGCTGCTTGCTATCATTAATAACGGATTTATCCTGATGGATGCCTCGATCTACTGGCAAAAAGTTGTCAATGGAACCATTCTCATTGTTGCTATTGCCACTGCTGTCCGGAATCTTAACAACGATTGAAAATGCGTCTAACCAATTTAACAAGTGAGTGATTTATGCAGTCGATAGAATCAAATAACCACCAACCCCTGCTTTCGATTCGAGGAGGCTGTAAATATTTTGGCGGTATCACTGCTTTAGACAATGTTGATATTGATGTTTACAATCACGAAATATTGGCTTTGCTTGGTGATAACGGTGCCGGAAAATCCACGTTGATCAAAGCTGTTTCAGGAGCACATACTTTGGACGAAGGGGATATCTTTTTTGATGGTAAAAAAGTCAGTATCAATCGACCGGAAGATGCCTATAAGTTAGGGATTAAGACCGTCTATCAGGATATGGCACTTTTCGGAATTCTGGATGTTACTTCAAATCTTTTCGCAGGGGCGGAATACACGCACTGGGGATTTTTGCAGAAAAAAAAGATGAACCAGGAAGCATTTGGCGTTTTGAGCAATCTAAAAACAACCATTAAGACCCTCCATCAGGAAGTACGGTCTCTTTCAGGAGGACAGCAGCATGCGGTTGCGATTGCCAGAGGCGTATATATTGGATATGATCCCAGATTGATCATAATGGATGAACCCACCGCAGGGCTTGGCGTCAAACAAAGTAGAGAAGTGCTCAGATTATTGAAAGAGCTCAAACGTGAATTTGCTATTATATTTATTACGCATAATCTTGATTACGCTTTTGATACGGCTGACCGCATAGCGGTGTTGTGCGGTGGCCGCGTCGTAGGCAAACGGTTGATTCAGGAAGCCAATCAAACAGAAATTGTAAAACTGATGATGGGGGTTGAAGATAAAAATAATCAGAAAATCTAAAATTCCAAACAAGGAAATGTCAATAGAAGAACCCATCATAAAAATTATCAAACATCACAGATCCTGGAAACATAACAATCCATACAGGAACATCTTGAAGATGATCCTAACCATCTGATCATTGAAAGGATGGCAAAAGATCCTGAACCTTATCCTGGGTGTTGGGATTAAGAATATTGATCTATTTCATTTGACTAACAACATTCCATCATGCTGAGAAAGGAGGAATTCAAATGAGACAAGCTATCATGACAGAACCTGGAAATATTGAATTTCGTGATGTATCTGTCCCGGATGTCAAAGCAAACGAAGTCTTATTGGAAATCAAGCAAATCGGAATATGTGGGTCGGATATCCACGTCAATCACGGTAAACATCCCTTCACTCCTTATCCTGTGGTACAGGGACATGAGTTTATGGGAATTGTCAAAGAGACTGGAAGTGATGTTTCCAGCGAAATCCAACCGGGAATGAAAGCGACCGCGCTTCCGCAATCAGTGTGTGGCCAATGCCGCCCTTGTTTAAGAGGAGATTTTCACATTTGTGATGAGCTGAAAGTCAAAGGATTTCAAGCCCCAGGATGTGCACAAGATTTTTTTATTGCGCCTGATGAAATGGTGATTCCTTTGCCTGATTCTTTCACCTATGAACAAGGGGCTCTGATTGAACCTACTTCTGTGGCCACCCATTCTACTCAGCGTGCTGGAGATTTATCGGGAAAAAACGTGGTGGTTTTAGGGGCAGGGACCATTGGGAATCTAGTGGCCCAGGTCGTTCGGTCCCGAGGAGCAAAAAAGATACTAATTACGGATTTAAGTGAGTTCCGTCTCGAAATTGCTCGAAAATGCGGCATTGAAGAAACCACAAATGTAAACCATGAAACTCTCACAGAAGCTTCCAGACGAGTCTTTGGCGAAGAAGGATTTGATATTGCTTTTGAAGCGGTGGGAGTTGAAGCCACAATGGATGCGGTCGTTGAAACAATACAAAAGGGGGGATCCATTGTGGTATTGGGAGTGTTTGAAGAAAAACCACGAATTGATATGTCCATCGTCGGTGATCGTGAATTATCGATTATTGGAACCTTGATGTACCAGCACAAAGACTACCAGGAAGCCGTAGAGCTGATCCAGAGTGGAAAAGTGAAGACTCAACCCTTGGTAACCAAACATTTTCCATTTGAAGAATATTCACAGGCCTATCGTTTTATTGATGAGAAAAAGGACAAATCCATGAAGATCATGATCGATTTGTAATTGTACTTAATTCTTTGAGGAGCATCATTTATGAAGAACTTTGACTACTATCAACCAACGAAAATCGCTTACGGATGCGGACGGTTATCAGAAGTAGGAAAAATTGTTGCTCAGTATGGCAAACGCTGTTTATTAGTAAGCGTCCCGGCTTTTCCCGAAATTGAACCTGTTTATGATAAGGTCAAAGCATTGCTGCAGGATGCAAATGTTGCGGTGGCTCATTTTGATGGTGTCATCCCTAATCCGACCATTGCTACAATAAATGCTGGAACAAATGTCGCAAAAGCCCACCGGGCCGATGTAGTTTTAGGATTGGGTGGTGGCTCCAGCATGGATGCCGCCAAAGCAATCGCAGTCGAAGCAACTCATGAAGGCAGTTGTTGGGACTACTTGTTTTATAAACAAGCTCCAACCGAAAAAACCTTGCCCATTATTGCAGTGACAACAACATCTGGTACGGGGTCTCACGTGACTCAGGTAGCTGTTGTGACCAATACTGCAGAAAAGGACAAATCTGCGTTGTATAACGACAATATTCTTCCCCGAGTTGCAGTTGTTGATCCAGAGCTGATGCTGACGGTTCCTCCAAAAACAACTGCTTGCACCGGATTCGATGTGTTCGCCCATGCTTTTGAATCGTTCATTCACCCAGCCGGTTCTCCATACACTGATTTACTTGCCAAAGAAGCCATGACACTAGTTGTCAATAATTTACCTTCCGTTGTGCAGGAAGGGTCTAACCTGGAAGGCCGGAAAGCTTTGGCATGGGCAGATACGTTGAGCGGTTTGTGCATTAAAAGTGCAGGGGTGACCTTGCCTCACGGGATTGGCATGGCAATTGGGGGAATGTATCCCCATGTTGCCCATGGAGAAGCATTAGCTCTGGTTTATCCTGAGTTCATGAGATATACTTTTAGATCTGCTGTTTCTCAGTTTGCAGCAGCAGGCCGCCTCCTCAATCCTGACCAGGAAGCAAGTCCTGATGAGACTGCTGCAGAAGCTTCTTGTGGAGGAATAGAAAATTTTCTAAAGCAAATCGGCCTCTGGAAGGGATTAAAGGACGTCGCAGTCCCAGAAAACGAACTGGATCAATTAGCACATGCCAGTATGGTTCTCCCTGATTATAAAAATAATCCCAGAATTGCAGGCTATGAAGAAATGAGGGGCTTACTTCAAAGTTGTTATGCATCAAAGCGGTAAAAATAAATTATCGGATCAGGACACATGCAATAAATAGAACATGGGCAAAATGAAAGGAAAGCTATTATCTACGATTCTTGCGGGATTGATGTGTGCCAGCATGGTTGGTGCAGCCGCTCAAAATATATTTGCTGCAAAACAGGAAATCTATACCATGGTGGTGTTCCTGAAAGGCTCTGAGTTTTTCAACTGGGCTTATGCCGGGATGGCGGATGCTGCAAAAAATATTGGAGAACACATCAAAGTAGAGTTCCATGGCCCTGCTACCTGGGATGCCGCTTTGGAAGCATGGACTATCATGAAATTGACCGACCGAAAAGTAGATGGGATTATTGTCACTGCCGGAGACGCCCATGCCTTGGATTCAGCTATCGATAGAGCCACAAAAGCTGGAATTCCCGTCATTACATTCGATTCGGACGCAAAAGACAGTCGGCGCTTGGCTTTCGTAGGAACCAACAATTACAATGCGGGGTATACAGCTGGATTGAGAATGGCAAAATGGTTAAGTGGAGATGGAGCCATTGGGATCTCCACATTCTATGGTCCCTCTCACCTGGAAGAACGGGTGAGGGGTTTTAAAGCAGGGGTTGCAGCAGTTTCCCCGAATACAAAAATCATGGTAGTGGATGATGAGGGAAAAATGGAACAGGCTGCACCGAAGATTACCGCGATGTTGAAAGCAAATCCTGATATCAAGGGAATTTTTGCATCCCACGGAAATCCTGGCCCAGGGGCCGCTCAAGCTGTGAGGGATTTAGGACTGAGCGGTAAGGTTCAGATTATGGGTTTTGATTTTGGCAGTGCATTGGTCGCTTTGGTTGACCAGGGAGAAATACGGGGCACTGTGGGGCAAAACCCTTATTTGATGGGCTACATGTCCATGCTTTTGGCCTATAGCGCCAGACATCCCACTCAAGTGCAATCAACGAATGGTAACTTTGGCCATACTCCAAGTAACATCGATACGGGAGTTCGGATCCTTGGGAAAACCGATATGACACCATTAAAAAAAGGACCTCCTGTTGTAAAATAATTTTCCCGCCTTTTTTACATCATTGACGACCAAATCCCAATTTAAGCGTGGGGACCCATGCCCGTTTTCTTCTTATACTTCTTTCCTTTCACGGAGAAGACCGCTTCACAGGGATAGATATTTATTTTTTGACGGGTCAGAGGAAAAACCTGAATTCGTGTGATTACTTTATCGGTAATATCGTTGCCGAAAATAATAGAAGGACGATTTTTTTTGTTTCTTCGCAACAGGATAGCTAAAATTCATCCACCAGCCTTAAGCCCGTTTTATTCCATCAAGTCCTGAATAGTATTTTCTGCAATTTTCAAAGCTTCTTGTTCTCTCTCGTCATCTGCCGTCGTCTCAAGATAGGCTGCTTCCAGCTCTTTTTGAATAACATGAGGGCGAACGAGGTTTTCTATAAACAATTTGATCATTTCGATAGAACCACTGCAGTTCTTTTCTCAATTAATTGCAAAATGAGATCGGCTTGAAACCAATTCGGCACCATCAGGAACTTGAAAGAATGAGGGATTTGATTGAATGCTGTCAAATAATTGATTTTATAAATAAAAAAATCCCCGCTGCAAGCAGACGGGGTATTTGCTTAGGGCCTCCGGCGGCAAGCTTTAAAAAGCTTGACCAAACTATTTGTTGAGCCTGCGGCGCTTAAAAACGCTGCAAGCAGCGGGGTATTAAACCCTATGCTTCGCAATAAATTACTGGTCTCAGTAGCAGGCTTCGTAACGCTTCAGCGGTACGCTGCTCCCCCTGCTCCCAAAGCTCAGGAAAAAATTTGTCACTAAAAAACAAGACGATAGAATAAAACAGAGCTTGAAACGATCAAAATCTAATTTTATACAAAATTACAAGCCTGGCACTGTTATGGCACTGTTACTGTTATTAAAAATAAAGGGGACCTGTGAAGTCCCCACAAGCAG
>JADGAV010000077.1:1340-3943 GCA_015231825.1 SAR324 cluster bacterium | reverse complement strand
TTATTCTTAATAATATCAATATATTAAAATTTTTACATAGATAAAATTTCTTAAAGAAAGTTGTTTTCTTGCAATTTTTCTACGAAGATGGGCTAAAGTCATCCATTTGTCACTTGGTGAAATGAAAATTAACGCTGATTTTCTGGAAAAAGAACTGGCTCACCTGCAAACGCTTCTCTCTCCAGATGCACCGGTGGTCATGCAGTTTAAGAAAGCACACACGCCAACAGGTTATGACCTGGAGCAATTCGCTAAATCACTGGGAATTGAAATTGCCAATGGGGAGGTGATTCAAGAATGAGTAGTTGTTAGGGGGTAGCTGTTAGGAGTTCGTTTTTATAGAACCTGAAATCTAAAGAAAGATGAGAAATTTTAAGAAACTATTGGTCTGGGAAAAGGCTCATCAGGTTGTTTTGGAAGTATATCGAATGACGAGGGAATTTCCTTCTGATGAACGTTTCGGTCTCACTTCTTAACTTCGTCGATCTTGGTCATCGATTCCATCCAATATCGCAGAGGGATGTGGAAGAGAAAGTGATAAGGAACTTTCACGGTTCATGAGCATTGCCGCAGGATCAGCGAGCGAGACAGAATATCATCTCCTGCTTGCTCATGATCTGGGTTTTATCACAGAAGAAACTCATCAAGAACTTGATAAAAGAGTCAATGAAATTAAAAAGATGCTCAACAGTTTCATCCAAAAACTTAAAAGCTAAGACTTAAACGCTAACCCCTAAAAGCTAAACATGAAAGATACGATTGATTTTGGAGCACCATCTGAGTTTGGAATCCATCATTATTATGTAGACATTCCTGCAGTTCCACGAGAGGCTGTTTCTGTTTATGAAGATTTTGGCTTTGATGGAGACGAAAGCAGAAGAGAAACAACAGAATGCCGAGTTATTCTCGTCAGAGAGCTTTGGACGAAAATCAGAGATACTGCCCGACGGGATTTCAATACCCGTCTCAAAGCAAAAAAAATGAGTACAGGGTCGTGGAAACCTGGAAGAACCAAATTGGATCGTTTTCTTGGTCGGGAACTTTGCATTTTAGCATGGGCCGCGGAACATGCCTCGCCACAAGAATGTGCGGTTATTTGTCAAAAATGGTTGGCCATGCGTCCTGAAGAACGGTGGTGGCTGTATTCAAAAACAGCGTCAGAAGCCGGACAATCCAATGAACCTCAACGTGGGTGGAGAAAAGCTCTTTATTGTGCTTTATCCGATGGAACGAGTATCCGTTTGGCTCCACAGGTCAAACCCAAACAAAAAATCAAACAAGAAAACGAGGAAGCACAAACTTCACTCTTTGAAGAACCGCAAATGTCACTTTTGGGGATACTTGATGAGCCGGGTAATCTATGAATGAAATACGAATCCGAAAACTGCTTGCAGGAGGGGAAAGTGTACAGGTAGAATTCAAAACCTGCAAAGATGCCCTCAATAAAGATATCTATGAAACCGTTTGTGCGTTTCTTAACCGAGCCGGAGGTGAACTCTTGCTGGGAGTGAATGACAAGGGGGTCGTGACAGGCATCAACCCTGATTTGATTCAGCAGTTAAAAAAAGATTTCGTCAATGCCATCAATAATCCTTCCAAAATGAGACCTCCTGTCTATCTATCAATCGAACAGTTGGAAATCGACAAAAAACAGATGTTGTACATTTATGTTCCTCAAAGCTCTCAGGTTCATAAATGCAATGGTAAAATCTATGATCGAAATCAAGATGGCGATATGGATATTACCAACAATCATCAACTGGTATCGACTCTCTATCTCAATAAGCAGACCTTTTACACGGAAAACCGAGTTTACCCTTATTGTGAGCTATCGGATTTAAGACCGGATCTCATCGAACTCGCCCGTAAACGTGCAAAATTTGAAAAAAGCAATCACCCCTGGAAGGATCTGGGCGATCTCGAACTGCTGAAAAGCGCAAGCCTCTATCACAAGGACTTTCAGACAGGCAAACAGGGAGTGACGCTGGCTGGGATTCTATTGTTCGGTAAAGATGAAATCATTCGCTCCGTCATGCCCCACTATAAAACGGATCTGATTCTAAGAAGAGAAAACCTTGATCGTTATGATGACCGTGACGATGTTCGTACTAATCTCATTGAAAGTTTTGACCGCATCACCGCTTTTGCTCAAAAACACTTGCCCGACCCTTTTTATCTGGAAGGAACCCTGCGCGTTAGTGTCAGAGACAAGATTATGCGCGAAATCGCTTCCAATATTCTGATCCACCGGGAATATACAAATGCCTTTCCTGCAAAGGTGATTATTGAAAAAAATCGTATCTATGCCGAAAACGGCAATAAACCTCATGGACATGGAATGATTGATCCTGAAAATTTTACACCCTATCCCAAAAACCCGGTACTTGCAGGAGTATTCAAGGAAATGGGGATGGCGGATGAACTCGGTTCAGGAATGCGCAACCTTGTGAAATATGTTCAGATTTTCTCAAAATCATCGCCACAACTGATTGAGGAAGACGTTTTTAAGGTCACCATTCCACTGGCAGGACAAGAAACAGTAGATTCCTATCAAGTGACCGACCAAGATACCGACCAAGTGACCGAGCAAGTGACCGAGCAAG
>JADGAV010000077.1:0-1240 GCA_015231825.1 SAR324 cluster bacterium | reverse complement strand
CAAGTGACCGAGCAAGTGACCGAGCAAGCTACCGAGCAAGCTACCGAGCAAGTGACCGAGCAAGCTGATAGAAATAGAAAAATTTTTGATTTTTGTGAGGTTCCCAGGTCCGCAAATGAAATCATGGTACATTTACAATTGACTCACCGTGAATACTTCAGATCGGAAATATTAAAGCCTTTGCTTGAAGGTGGATTATTGCAACCAACAATTCCTGATAAACCCAAAAGTCCCAAACAAAAATATCAAACAGTGAAGGAGTAACACATGCTGAAGCCCTTTGAGTGGAAGGACAAACCTGCTCTCATCGAACACCTATTCCCAGTCCAGAAGATTTCGGCTGAAAGTTATAAAGAACAAATGGCCGGTGCTGGTAAAACACTGACGGGACTCGGAAGCTATTGGAAAGGAAGAAAACCTCTTTTTCTTAACAAAGCTTGTATTTTGGGTTGTTTACTCCCTGATGCGTCCCGAAGAACGATGGTGGCTTTATTCAAAAACAGCATCGGAAGCAGGGCAATCCAACGAAGCTCAACGAGGATGGAGAAAAGCTCTTTATTGTGCTTTATCCGATGGAACAAGTATCCGGTTGGAACGACAAATCAAACCCAAACAAAAAAAACGAAACGGCTCTGACGAAACACAAGCTTCACTTTTTGAAGATTCTCAAACATCACTATTTGAAATTCTTGATGAGCAAGGAAAAATATGATTGATTCCCGTATTTTCAAATACTCGATCTATTAGCAAGAGGAAGAAGGGAATATCATTGGATTTTTGAAACTCGTTACCCAGCGGGAAGCAAATCTGGCAAGACATTGCCAATGAACTTTACAGGTAAAGGAACCCCATGGAAAAAATATTAAATGTACATATTGAAAAATTGCCTGAAGGAGTCTATCTGGCAACCTCAGAAAATGTTCCTGGTTTAGTGGCTCAGGGTCGAACGGTTCAGGAAACGATCGAAATTGCCAGAGATGTCGCCAGAAAACTTTTGGAGGCTCAACAGGAAAAAAATCCAGCTTCGCAATTAGTTCCCGTGAATGAAAGTTTTGATTATCCTCTGATTATTGGAGCTTGAGTATGGGACGATTAGCTGGATTTTCCTATCGAAAAACCATCAAAAAACTCCGAAAATCCGGATTCGTTTTTGATCGTCAAGCGGCAGGGAGTCATGAAATCTGGTAAACATTATCGCATAAATATTTATAATATATCAGAATAGGTTTTGAAATTAAAA
>JADGAV010000076.1 GCA_015231825.1 SAR324 cluster bacterium | reverse complement strand
ACTTGCGTTCTTCCGGAGAGGATGCCGAAGAGGTGACTCGAACACCCACATCCTTGACGGACACTAGAACCTGAATCTTAAAAAGCCAATTTACCTCCGTTTACTTTTCTATACCAAAAATTACTCAATGCTACTGAAATTGAGGGATTGTTAAAATTTTCCGCTTCTTCAGTTTTACTTCAATTTACCCTTGCGATAAGAACGGATGAACAGACCCCTATATTTCCGCGAATTTGGGTTTTAGCATGAAGGTCTAATTGACACTGTCTAGCTCCGTAGGATTTAGAGCAAATTATACTGGCAAATCAAATGAGACAGAGGCTACTTTCTCTAATGGGATTTACCCTCATTTTTTTATACCGATTTGGAGACAGGGCTATAGAATAAGGAGGAACTGGATTGAGTTATTTTAATTTCGAGGTAAAAAATGGAGATGATATTCAAATATGAAGGCATTCGCTTTGAACCATTGATCTCAATTTTTAAAGGAAAGTAAGGGGAAAAATGATTCTGCTTAAATTAATACAAATAAACAAGCCTGACACCATTTTTAAATTGCTTCTTGACTTTCATCCTGATTTCCCAATAGAGTTTCCTCAAAAAAATACCAGTGGGCAATCCGTTTTGCAACGGCATGGCTCAGTGCCGGCGAAAGTGTACTCAAGGTTTGCGAAGAGTAGAATGACCTGAAGTGCCAATCATAAGACATTTGGCGACAGGCAAAAAGCATTCATCCATTATTCGAGTGAAGCACTATGGGATCGTTCAAAGAAAAACGGGTAAGCACAGAAATCACGATTTTAGTGATCCGTTATCTGGAAAATCTAAAATTCAACCTTTCCGATCTTGCCGAAAAAACAAAGGCCTCGTATGCATTATTTACAGAACCTGATCATAAAATCCCCATCAAATATGAACTGGCTTTATGGGACTATGCAGCACAAAAAACTGGAGATGCCCATGTTGGAATTTCGATGGCGCATTTGGTTGATTTAAAATCGTTCGGAGTGATCGGATATTTATCACTGCAGCAGGCGACTCTTTTTAAAATGTTGGAAAGCTATTGCCACTATCATCGTTTGGTCCATGAAGAAGCGATCCTGAAACCTGTTTGCGGAGACGAGGATGATCGGATTGAACACCATTTTTCAATCCCGGGAGAAGGACCCGGGCAGGCGGCCAATGAATTTACAATGGCATCCATTTGGTTGACACTCAAAAATTCGGCAATTCGGCCAATTACTTTAAAGGCCGTTGCCTTTCAGCATTCGAAACCCGATTCGATCGAAAGGTATCAGGAAATTTTTGGAAGGATTGAAAAATTTGAGTTTTCGCAACCTAGCAATCTGCTGGTCTTTCCTGCCCAAACTTTAGAAACTCCGACTCGTCAAAGTGATAGTCAATTGGGAAATCTTTTAAAAACATATGCGGATCAGGCATTGGCGAGTCTTCCTGACTCAAACGAACTGGAAAGTTCACTGTACCGGGTTATTTCTGAATTGATGCCGGAAAGCAATCTCAATATCGATGCCGCCGCAGGCCGTATGGGAATGAGCCGCCGCACTTTGCAGCGACGATTGTCCGAAAAAAAATTGACGTTCAGCAGCCTGGTCGAAGAGGTTCAAAAACGTTATTCACTTCGCTATTTGGAAGACCCCTCCATGAATATTACTGAGGTTGCCTATCTTTGCGGATTTTCTGAACTTTCCCCGTTTTCCAGGGCCTTCAAGCGCTGGACCGGAATGAGCCCCAAAGAGTTTCGCAGTGTCTAGGTTTGAAGAGGCTTAAAAGCGATAGCCTATGTGAACCGTGGGGAAAAGAGATATTTCACTCAGATCATATTCTTCTCCTGCCAGGACAACAGGGTCCCCAATCAGTTCATTTTTATCTGCACTGATCCAGGGGGTGATATAAAATCCATCGGCGCCAAAGCGATATCCGACACGAACTCCGTAGTTGTTGACTCTCCGACGGGTGCTTTGTTTGGAAATATTGTCATCGGGGTCATCATATTCAAATTCCACATTGGCAGTTGAGGCTTGTACTCCGATAAAACCTCCTTCAACAGATCCGCCAAAATAGTCCCATTTGACGCCATACCCTTTGAAGAACACGGTGAAATACTTATTGCTGCTGTCTTCCGGCAATTCCAGGGCAAAAATCCCCAAATCAAAACGATTTTCATCCCCTGCATAGGCCACATGAAAAGAATGTCCTTTTAAAGCGAAAGCAATGGGGTCCACTTCAATTTCAATTTCCGCAGCTGCCTTGCCTGCAGAAAAACAAAGCAGCATGAATGCCATGCTTCCTGCAGCAAATTGTCTGATGCCGATGTTGCTGAACCTGCGTTTCATAAGTCTACTCCTCAATTGAAGAAAGATTTCACCTCAATGTGGCAATCCAGGACTGAATGCGGCTCCCCACTGCTTTCGGTTGATCTTCATGCACAAAATGTCCCGCTCCAGAAATTTTTTCGAAACTTCCCTCTATTGCTTTTGCCAGCTGCTGGCCATATTCTACCGAGAATTCGGGATCATTTTCTCCATAAATCACCATTGCCGGCGTTTTTAAATTTGAGAGTCTTGTATGCAGCGCAGTCCGGTCGGTGTCCAGGGTTTTCAGATTATTGAGCAAAGCCGTCATCCGACCCGGTTGTTTCAGAAAACCCAATCGCTGGTTTAGAAATTCATTCTTTTTGAATTCATCGGATTGATACAGACTTTTAATATATTCTTTCCAAATAGAAGGGCCGATCATTTTTGAAAACAAGATGGTCGACAAGGGCGGTCTTAGCATCAAGCGAAATTGAAGCGGTGTATCCATGGCAAGACCACCTCCATTTAATGAAACCACCCCCTTCACCCTTCCCGGAACTAGCAGGGCCATTTCCAGAGCAATGTCCCCTCCGAATGAATTGCCCGCGATAAAAAATTCTTCAATATTGAGGGCATCCATCAGTTCCACCATATCCTGTGCGTGGGCTTTGATGCGATTACGGTCATTGATATTGCTTTTTCCAAAGCCCAGCAAATCCGGGGCAATGACAGGGCTGCCAAGATGCGGAATCAGCATCTCAAAAGATTCACTGCTATTGCCGACACCGTGCAGCAAAAGCACGGGAGTTTCTGATCCTTCTGTGTAGTTCAGATGGATTTGGCCATGAGTCAACTGAAGTGTTTTCTGTTTGACTGCGGTAGATTCTGACATGAGTTTCTCCGAATTTTCAATGGATTTAAAATTCAAGGGACGTGACCTTCAAATGCCTTCAACCCTCTTTTTCAATGCACGATTCATTGCTTTGAACCCTTCTTCGGTTCCACTGAAATCAAAAAAGGGAACAAGAATACCGTGAAAATCTTCCTTGTGAATTAATAGTGTTTGTCCGGGGCCCATTGATTCCAGTATGAAGCCGTGTCTGCCGGTAAAAATACCCGGCATCAAAAATTGCCCCTCCCACTCAAGAATCTCATTTTCATCATTGTGCAGGACAGTTGGCTCAAAATCCATGGGCTCATCCCCTCCCGACTGGACTCGTACCTGTATCACACTCCCGGGACTGACATCCCCCTCGACCTTTTGAACAAAAGTATTCCATTCAGGATAGTTTTTAAAATCAGTGAGAATATGCCAGGTATCCTGGGAGGAAGCTTCAATCTCGATGGACGTGTGAATCGTTTCGCTGCAGCCCAACAAAACTGATGATGTTAGAAACGCGAAAAAGAACTGAATCAGTCTACTTTTTTTCATAGGAACCTCTTTCATTTGACTAGGATGTCAGCAATTGATTTGACAATCAACTGGTTGAATACATATCGCTTGAACACTGAATTATTTCAGCGTTGAAAGAAGTCTACTCGCTCTTGACGACGATGAAAATGGCAGCTCGTGCCAGTCTATAGACATTTGGTGACAAGTCAAAATCCGTTCGAAAAGTTTTATCAGGAAGAGGTGTCAGGCTTGTATATTAGTATAAAAAAGCCTTAAATAGTTGATTGGT
>JADGAV010000058.1 GCA_015231825.1 SAR324 cluster bacterium | reverse complement strand
CTTCTGCTTCCAATAGCAGTGCTAAAATGGACAGTTTCTTCTCGGATGTCAGTTATAGCCGAACAGGTACTGCCTTAAGTTCTGGCGAAGCCTGGGCGACTTATGACAACTTGAAAGAAGAAAACGGAGAGAGTTGGGGAAGTACCGGTACCGATGAAAGTGCAGGTAACTACAATAACTCGACAGCATCTATTACTTCTTCTTACGATGCGTTCATTATGGATTCCAGCATGGTTTGGTTGACTCCTGCAATTATTCCTGCAGATTCCGCAGCACCAAGGATTGCAGCAACGGGTCTTGTAACCACACCTGGATTGGCTGCCCGCACGACCTATCAAAGGACAGGTAACGTGATTTATGATGGTTCCACATCATCATCAACCGCAGTGGTATTGTCGATCGCACATACCGATTCGACAACGACTGCTGGAACATACCTGATCAATACAACGGGTACCAATGCACAGCATGGATACTCAAATGACGGATTGTGGAACGTTGGCGATACAAGTACTGCAGCTTCATTAGAAGCGTACAACATCGTCATCAATTTCAATGAATCCATTGTTTGTAACAGTTGTCTGGCAACCCCGTCTGGAAGTTACAGTGCTGCATCCGCAGTGCTCTATGACAATGCTGCAGCGTCTTCAACGACGTTGATTGGTAGTTCAACCAACACGTTGAAAGTAAGTTTCAGCCTGTCTTCCGGTGCTTCTGTATCAGCCGGTGATGCAGTAACAATCTACGGTGTAGAAGACACATCCGGTAACACAATGCCTAATTTCACAATTACCTTAGGCAGCAGCACTAAAGGGATTATGGTTAGTCCTACCAGTGCTATCTATTAATACACTCATCGAAACTGCTCTTCCTTTTCTGTAGAAGAGCAGTTTTAAAGAAAACTAAATCTGGTTTTCTTAAATTAAAGGGTTAAAGTTCATAGAACTTTAACCCTTTTTTTATGACCAAAAATGCTTACAATTACACTTTATGTAAAATCAAATAGCAATTGAATATTCCAGATTGGCAATCGTTGAAAATTTTTGATGTCTTCTCGTAAAAAAAAGAGAAATCAAGCCCTTCAAAAAAAGATTTCGTCAGATACCTTTTCCTCTCCCCATACCACAAATAAAGCCAAATTCTTTGACCATAGTTTCCGGTTAAATTGGTTTGTCGCTCCTTCTTCAGTTATTGTTTTTATCTTTGGCCTTTCGTGGGTTCTTTACATCAACACTTTGGATGCAGAATTTCATTTTGATGATTATTCCTACATCGTCGAAATGCCTAATGTCGAATTCGGTATTGATATTCGAGATTTGAAAGGATCAACTCAGAAGCTTCTTGACGAATTTTACCTGCCGGGAAAACGTCTATTTTATGTCACGTTGGCTCTCAATTATTATTTCAGTGAACTGGATCGCGGAACTTATCGATTGGTCAATATCCTGATTCATGCAACAAATGGTTGTCTTGTTTTTTCTCTTTTCCTACTTTTGTTTCGAAGATGGTTACCCGCAAAAGAGAAGAGTCCCCAGGAACTATATCAAAAATCTCTCGGTCTGATTCTCGCCCTCTTTTTTGTGTCTCATCCACTCGCAGTCAATTCTGTGACTTATATCACCCAGAGGACCGGGGCGTTGGCTGCCCTGTTCTATCTATTGTCATTCGTCTCCTATCTTCGATTCAAAGAATGCAAAAACAACAGAAAATGGGCCTGGTTGGTCTTTGCGGTGACTTCCTATTGGGCTGCTTTTCAAAGCAAGTCTATGGCAATTACATTGCCCCTCATCGTGTTGTGTTTTGAGTTGGTAGAAAGCTTTAGGGATCAAAAATTATTTCGACGTTGGCTTGTCATTGCGGGTTTCGGCAGTATCATCTTTCTAGCGGCTGTGTTGGGCTACGCCTATAAGATCAAAATGTTCTCTCCTCATTCCATGGATGTTGGCTTCAACTCACCGGGATTGTGGAGTCCCTGGATTCACTTCCTCACAGAACTGCGAGTTTTCGTCCATTACTGGCAATTGTTGATACTACCGTGGTATGACTGGCTCAGTGTCAACCATGGCTTTGAACTTTCAAAAGAACTTACGGAGTGGAGAACCCTGGGGGCACTTGTGTTTCACCTAAGTGTTTTAACAGGAGGAATCTTTCTTGTCAGAAAAGGATTCAGAATGGCCGGCTTTGGAATTTTCTGGTTTTATCTTACCTTGAGCCCACCCTATTTGGTATTGCCTCAAAGAGAACTGATGGTTGAGTACAAAACCTATTTGCCGTCTATCGGATGGTTCCTCATCGCAGGAGAATTATTGTGGAAGACCCAAAAAAAGATTCCGTGCTCGGTTAAGGGAATCGTAATGGCTGTAATTCTAGCTTTTTTCTGTGGAACGACCCTTTTGCGAAATGAAATTTTTCAAACTGGAATATCGTTGTGGAGTGACGTACTGAAAAAGTATCCGGAAAATGCAAGGGCATACAATAATCGGGCAACCTCATATTTGAGACATGATCGATACGACGAGGCTATTTTGGATTTCGCTGAAGCGATCCATGTGGAACCAGGTTTTTTAAAAGCTCATAACAACCGTGGCAATGCCTATTTTCAGCTGCAAAAATATGAGTTGGCATTGAAAGACTACAATCAAACCATTCGTTTGATCAAAACACAACCGGAAACGATTCAATCGATGGTTCAATATTCACTGGTCTATTATCAACGCGGCAAAACATGGATGGCGTTGAAACAATTCCCACAGGCGATCAATGATTTCAATCAGTTTCTTAAATGGCATCCTGATGACAAGCTCAGTTATATCAGCCGTGCTCATGCTTTTGCTGAGATTAAAAATTTTCAGTCTGCCTTGAAGGACTATGAACGAGCCATGCAATTGGACCCTGACAATGCTGTTATTTTTTCAAATCGGGGAAACGTTTATTCGCTGACAAAACAATATGATCGGGCAATCAAGGATTATGATCAGGCTTTGAGACTTGATCCTCAACATATTCCCACTTTACTCAATCGGGGAAACCTCTATTTGATGATGGAGAATATTAAAAAAGCGATTGAGGATTATGATCATGTGTTGCGACTGCAAGCGAATCATCCTTCTGCGGCTCGTTTAAAAAAGTTGGCATTGTCGCGTTTAAAACATCCAGAGAAATAGCGAGGGAGATTTCCAAAGAAACTGATCCATTCCATCCTCTCAATGAAGAAATTTTTCATGGAGCAGTGATCAATCCAATTCGCCTGATTGAAGGGAATCGTCGGGTGTTTTAAGATGAAGGGTCTGCGTAGGAAAGGCAAAATCCAATCCGAGATCTTCAAGTTTGAGCATTATTTTCAATAGAAATTCTTCTTGAATATCCATGAATTCCTGCCAGACTGTAGTTTTTGTGAAACAGTAGACCAGTATGTTCAAGCTTGAAGCGCCGAAGCCTGTAAAATTGACCAGAAAAAAATCGTGACGGAGTCTCTCGTCTTCCAGAATGATCGTCTTGATGCCTTTGACCGCCTCCTTCATTTGCTCAGCCGAAGTGCTATAAGTGAGACCAATCGTCATTTTGATCCGCCTTTTTTCCATGCGGGACCAGTTATTGACAATGCTGGTTGTAAAAAATGAGTTGGGAACCGTAATGACACTGTTTGAAAAAGTGCGGATTCGAATGGTACGGAGTCCGACGTCTTCCACTGTTCCTTCAATATGTTCTACTTCAATCCAGTCGCCAATTTGAAAAGGGCGGTCAAAGAAAATTACGAGGGAACCAAAAAGATTGGCCAGCGTATCTTTGGAAGCGAGCGCGAGGGCAGCCCCGCCTAAACCCAAACTTGCAATCAGGCTGCCCACTGAATACCCCATGTTTTGAACGAAAAGTACCAGACCGAGGAGGACCAGAAAAACACGCCCGCTTTTGCGGAGAATGGGAACCAGCTGATCGTCCAATACTGTTTCAGTACGGGCTGCCAAATCTCCCCAAATGTCACAGACGACCTCATAGAGACGAAGGGCCATCCAGATTCCCAGAAGGATCCAACTCGCGCGAAACAAGGCTGCTGCAAAACGATTCAAATCAATGGGTTCAGAAGGAAGATGAAGGATGAGGGACGCCAGATAAACTGCAATCATCGGTGTTATCCAACCCAAGGGTCTGGAAAGACTCTCAAGAAAAGGTCCATCATACCTAAAACGGGATTGATCTGCGGTATGAATCAGTTTCCCCAAGATCAGCAGAATGATTTTCCGGGAAAAAAAGCCGGCGAGAATGATGGAAAATGCCAGAATGATGTCAATCAGCGAAATGCCGAGCAGTTGCGATTGCAAAAATTGAAATTGTTCGAGGGTTTCCATAAGATATCGGTGCTTGTTTAAATTTTTAGTGAATGAGCAATTTGCAACGTCTTTATTATTGTCCGGGGCAATCTCCTTTTTGCCGCGCTTTCAAAATATTTTTGCAATCTCCTTTTGTACACGCTTGCGACCAGTCTTTGCAGGCGGAGTGTTGATTTTTAAAAACAATCATCTGGAGTGTGCCCCTTTGGTTGTACAAATTAGATTGTTCAGGGTTGATCTGAATGGCCTGATTCAGGTCTTCTAACGCCGGAGTATATTGTTTCATCAGAAGATATAGATTTGCACGGTTTTGAAAACTGGCCGGGTTTTTGGGATTGAGCGCAATTGCTTTTGCAAAATCTTCAAGTGCCTTGGCGTATTCCATTTGCTTGATATAAATCAGACCCCTGACATTGTAACTGTCTATATTTTCAGGATGAAGCTCGATCACTTTGTTGAAATCATCGAGTGCTTTTTGAAAGTTTCCCAATCTAAAAAAAGTTGTTCCACGATTGAAATAGGCATTGACATGATTTGGGTTCAGGTCCAATGTCCGGGTATAATCCTGCAGAGCCCTTTGAAACTTTTTGAGTATGAAAAATACTTCTCCTCGACGATAATACGCGTCTGGCACATCCGGATTGATTGCCAGAGACTGATTGAAATCATCAAGGGCCGCTTGATATTGCTTCAATTTTAACAAAACTCTGCCACGATTGTAATAAATAAGATCCGGATTGGTATAAGGCTCCGTCGCAATCTTGATTTTGGGGTTCACTGCAAGGGCTCGATTGTAGTCCTGCAGCGCTTGGTCGTATTGATTCAATTCGAAGTGCACATTGCCACGGTTGTTGTAAGCTGCTGAATGGTTTGGCTTGAGAGCAAGGGTTCGGTTGTAATCCTGCAATGCCAGGTCGTATTGGAGGAGACCGGCATAAGCATTCCCTCGAGTGTTGTAGACATTGGCCGTAGTATGTTCTTGAGTTATGCTGACACTGCGATCCGCATGTTTGAGTGCCAGGTCAAACTGTTGTTCATCAAAAAATATCTTGCCGAGATCGGCATGGGCTTCCCATGAGTTCGGATCATCCGCTGCAGTTGCCAACCACAGTGATTTTTCATTTTTGTAAATCGATACCTGGCTTTGTGTCAGAAACAGCATTCCAATGAATAAAATGAGCCAAAGCACTGTGCTCGGACGAATGGGAAAATTTTTTATTAAATTGAATTGGTTAAAAAGTACAATGAACCCCTGCACCAGAAGAATCAAAAGAGGAATACTGGGTAAATAAGCCCAGTGATCGGAAACGAATGAAAATTTATGCCAGGCAATATGAAAAAATCCCATCACGGGGAAAATCAAGACCGCATAGATTCCTAATCCGACGGAAATTTCCCGACTCCATTGGCGATATTTCCTCAGTAAGAGACTGACGAGCAGGAGTAGGCTGAAGAGAGGCAGATAAACTGAGAATTGACTGAGGTCCGGATTCCATTTGGGGTAGATGAAAATTAAGGGATTGGGTACAACGATTTTGGAAAGGTAAAAAAAAGGAATCTGCCCGCCAAGAACGAGCTTTTCCAGGAAACCCAGTGTCAGTTCCTGATTTCCTGCGCCAAAAGAACGGTTTTCAAACCAGATCCTAATTAATCCCATTGCAAAGGCAGTCGCGAAAAACGGCAGCAATCTTAAAAAATCTCGCCGACTCCAGGTCGACCGGAGCCAAAAGCGGCAAATCACAAAAACAGGCGGCAGCATGATCGTGGCAGACTTACTGAGCAAGGCACAAAGAAATAAACCCAGGGTGATAAAATACCAGCTCATTTTCTGCTTTTTCTCAAAATGAAAGTATCCCCACAGGCTTAAAATAAAAAAGACGCCTGCCACCACATTCCTGCGTTCCGCAATCCAGGCCACAGATTGAACTTGAATCGGGTGCAGGGCAAAGCCCATTCCAATCAACCAGGCTCCCCTGATCTTCAGATAATGCAGCAGACGCCAGAGGAGCAAGGAGTTGATGAAATGAAAGAATACGTTGATCCAGTGAGTCACTGAAAAATTCAAACCCCAGATTTGTCTTTCTATCCAAAACGTCGTACGGGAAATTGGTACATAGGACCACATGCCATTGGTTTCCAGCGGATTCAACCAGATTTGCTTCAATCCATCCGGTTTGGACATGATCGGATCTTCGATATAAAAACCTTCGTCATCGATGATGAAAGTGGCATCATTGACAGGGAAATAGGCAATTAAAATGGAGATACCCAGGAGGAATGTTCCCAATAAAAGCGTCGAGTGTTTTTGAAAAAACATTGGCGATAAAATCTATTGGAAAATTAATAATATTTTTGGAATGATAGAAAAAAGTTGAGACCGAGAGTACGATTATTGTTACAAAAGATCAATCGCTCTAAGGACGTGAAGCAAATACAGGAACAACTGAGGTTTGGATGAACATTTTACAATGCCCCTTTTTTAACCGGGACGCGCTCATTGTTGCTCAGGACCTGCTGGGAAAAGTGATCCGACATTATTTCCAGGGAGTCTGGTTATCGGCGATGATTATTGAAACAGAAGCCTATTTTAAATGTGAAAAAGGCAGTCACGCATCGTTGGGCTATACAGAGAAAAGGAAGGGTTTGTTTATGAAAGCCGGAACGATATACATGTACTATGCCCGAGGCGGTGATTCACTCAACATAAGTTGTTTAGGGGAAGGGAATGCTGTTCTAATCAAATCGGGGGTTTTTTATCATACAGGCGAGGAATCTTTTCAGATGCTTTCCCTGATGCAAGGTCTCAATCCACGGAAAAATTCTGTTCAACCGCGTCCTCTTCACCGATTGTGTTCGGGACAGACGCTGTTGTGCAAATCTTTGGGGTTGAAAGTCACGGATTGGGATCAAAAATCATTTGACCCCGACCATTTTTTTATTGAAGAGGTCGGATACCGTCCAAAAAAAATCATTCAGACGAAGCGCTTGGGGATTCCACAAGGCCGTGACGAGCATCTGCCCTATCGGTTCATCGATTTTGACAAAGCTGTCTCCTGCACAAACAATCCTTTGAGCAAGAGAAAACGGCTTGAGGGCCGGGATTTTGAAATACTGAGATTGTCATAAAAAGGACCTATTTCGGCTTGACACTCTGGTGAGGACAGTTCCATTATGACCGAATTGAAAACGAACAGGATTCGGGTACACTAGAAGGGGTTTGAGATGAAAGTTTATGGTTATGCCCGATTAAATAAGCAGCGGGAAATTCCAAAAAATTTTAGCATCAAAAAGCAATCAGAAATCATTCAAAAGTATGCAAAAACTCATGGAATGAAGCTTAAAAAGGTATTCAGTGATATTGAAGAAACCAGTGTTTCCCTGGAATTGCCGAATCTGAAAAAAATCATTCAACTGGCAGAAAAAAATGAGTTGGATGTATTGATCGTTGCCCGGTTGGATCGGGTCACCCGCAGTATTCGCCCGTTTCATCAATTTATTCAGAAAGTATGTCAGACAAACGGAGTGACTTTCATTTCAATTGAAGAGGACATCAATACTTCAACAAACGAAGGACGTTCGGTTCTTCAGGTGATCGATATAATCGCGAAATGGGATTCGAAGATGATTTCCGACCGCACCAAGGAATTGATTGAACGGAAACGAACCATTGGGGAGCGTGTGGGGCATGCTCCGTTTGGTTTTGTCTATGAGCAGAAAAAGTTAGTACCCTTTGTTCCGGAATTAAAAATTGCTTTCCTCATAAAAGAAAAACGAAATGACGAAGGGCTCAGCTATCACAAGATTGCAAAATATTTGAATAGATCTCGGATTCCTTCCAAAAGGGGAGGCTCCTGGTATGCAGAAACCATTAAAACCATTTATGAAAACCCCCTATACAATGATCCGCTTCTGTTGGATTTGGCAAATTCGTGAAACACCGGGCAGGTCTCTCTTTTGTTACATTCCGCCCGCAATGGAAGGGACGATTTGAATGCTGTCTCCTGATTCAGCTTTGGTATTCAGGTTGTCGGCATAACGGATGTCTTCATCATTGAGATAAACATTGATGAAGCTGCGGATGTTGCCGTTTTCTTCATAAAGATGCTGTTTCAAATCCTGGTATTGCGAAACCAACTTTTCAAAGGCTTCTCCGACCGTGCTTGCCTCAACCTGAATCTCATCCTGACTGTTGGTATATTTTGTCAGCGCCGAGGGAATTTCAATCATAATTGACATAGGACTCCTTGTAGTAATTTTTTGTGTTGTACGATTCAAAGATCGATCGAATTGTTAGGAGAAAGAATACTGAAAAGTCGTCAAAACTCAATCTAAAAGCCCTATGGAAGAATTCGAATTTTTCAATCAGTTGAAACAGTATTTTAATAAGCAACCCTTTGCATCCGACTTTGATCGATATGTGAATTCCTTTTCTGAAGAAGGACTTCTCAACCGAACAAGTATCTACAACGAGTTTTTGGAATTGCTTCTCCAGGTGCTGAATATTCCTTCAATTCCGGGATCCTGCCGGAAAGAATTGAGACCGCTTTTTCAGTTGATCCAAAAAATTGATTCCCGTTATTATACGAAGGCGGAGATTTCCGAAGAAATTGGTAAATGTTACACGCTGACTTCGGATCAACAGCAGGAAATCCAGAAAAGGTTGATCATGTTTTTTGATGTTTTGTGCCAGTCCCATTTTTTCTCGGGTGGTAAGGGTGTTTCGGCAGCAGAGGAATGGGATTCATGGTTCCGAATTTTACCGGAAGGGCATGCGTGGGATATTATGAAAATTTTCCAAAGTTTCGGGATCCAGGTTTGCGCAAGTTGGCCAGGGTATCGAGCCTGGTTTCGATTCAACCATGGTGCCAACCCGATTGAAAAAAGTAATCCGGGTTCCTGGCAGGAACTCTGTGAAAAATGGATCGATGGAGAAGAACAGCTGAAGATTTATCCGGATTTGCTGTCAGATGGTTTTGCAGGCGCTTTGTCTCATTTGGGAATAGAGGGGTTTTGCGGAGAAACTCCTGATTGCAGCCGTTGCCCGCTGCAGACATCATGCAGTTGGAAAAATACTGTGACAGAAACATTGGAAGAATCTGTGCTCCTAAAAATTCAGAAAGAAAGATTTCATGAAATTTCGACTCAGCAATTGCTGAATCAGATCTTTTCCACGGAAGAATCTGAGCTTCCTTCACTGGATCATTTTTTTGAAGAGGAACAAACATTGCGGAGTATGGAAAAAAAGTCGGTATACGAGCTAGGACAGGTTCAAACGCAGATTCCTCATTTTGGTGAAAAATTCAAGGCACTGCTGGAATTGTGTAAGCGGTACAACGAAGAGAAGCTGATTCCCGGTGAGCAGTTCAGCAGCAGTGCCGATATTTTTCGGCATTTTCGATTTAGACTCCGAGCGTTGAAGCAGGAATATTTCATTTTGGTGCTACTCGACAACAAACATCAATATCTGACCGATTCTGTTGTTAGCAAAGGAACCCTCAACAAAAGCCTGGTTCATCCCAGAGAAGTTTTCAGCACTGCCATTGAAAATCGTGCTGCAGCTATAATCTGTGTTCACAATCATCCTTCCGGGGATCCTGCGGCCTCTCCCGATGACATTCAAATAACCCGCCGATTGGTTGAAGTGGGCAGGGTGGTGGGAATTCCGCTCCTGGATCATGTCATAGTCGGCAATGACCGTTACTTCAGTCTCGCCGATGAGGGCTTACTGTGAAACAGATCAAAGATCACTATTTTCATAAGGCGAAAAAAGATGGCTATGCGGCACGTTCCGCATACAAATTGGAAGAAATGGATCGCAGGCAGCATCTTTTAAAGAAGAAAGACCGGGTGCTGGATTTGGGATGTTCTCCGGGCTCCTGGCTGCAATATACGGCTCGTCAGGTTGGGTCTGAAGGGGAAGTGCTGGGGATCGATTTGTCTCCCGTGAAAATCAATCTTCCTCCCCAAGTCACAGTGCTTCAGACCGACATCTTTGAGATTCACTTCGAAGATCGTTTTTTCCATTATTTTGACGTAATTCTCAGCGATATGGCCCCCAAAACGACAGGAATTCGCACGGTGGATGCGCAACGTGCCCATCATCTTTGTGAGCATGTGGCCCATCTTGCGGTTCAATTGTTGAAACCGGGTGGAACGCTGCTGATGAAAGCGTTCCAGGGCGCTCCGTTTGAGGGACTCCGCAAAGAGATCCAGGAACAATTTCAACAGGTAAAAATTTGCAAACCGAAAAGTTCAAGACAGGAAAGCGTCGAGATTTTTCTTTTGGGAAAGCAGAAATATGGAAGAGAAACCAAACGGGAATTATGAATCGTGATCAACTTTTGGTCGGATAAAAAGCCAGATTCCGTAAGTGCAGGATACGACCGCAATTCCAGCAAACTGAAGCATCGTTCGGTGAATCGTTGTTTGAATCCTGAGCCACTCATAGGCACTTGTAAAAAAGAAAACATACAAAATGAGGAAAAACAGCGTCCAAAAAACACCGAATAATGCTCGCCCTGCCTGATCTCTGCACAAGACAAATGAGGATAAAATCATAGTTGCCAGCAGCACCAGCCAGAAAATACTATGGGTAGGCCCCATGACCACATAGTCCCAAAAGAGTTTGGGACTATCCGGGTGCCAGTCAAATCCGGTACCGTGTTGTGACAAGATCAGAGATTGGACTTGTTTGTAGATGGACCATGGTGCCAAAGTAGCAACGCCAAGAAGGCTCCACCCGATATTTTGCCATTTTTCTCTATCGAACCATCGAAGTTTTATCAGGTCCGACCAGGAAAACTGCCAGAGTCCGACCCCCATCAGGATAGCCGGAACAAACAGGGCCAAGCCGTCATTTTTACTCCAGGCAGCTCCGGCAACCATCACTCCTGCCAGAAACCATTCCTTTCGAAGAAGTGCGGCCAGGGCGACTACTGCATAGGTTTCTACGGCCATTTCACTGTACCCCGAAGCCGCATGCCAAACCTGGAGCGGGAGAGCAGAAACGGCAAAAGCTGCAAAGGAGGCCAGCCATCGAGTCTTTGAAAACCTCCAGACAGCGAGCCATACCGTTGCGATGACTACACTGAAAAAGATCAACCCTTCTACCCTGGCTATGACATCATTCCAGCCACCGTTGAAAACTGCTGTTGTTGCGCTCCAGACGAGGGTTCCCAGAGGGTAGTGATTGAATGCAATGTGAGCTCCGAGAAATAATGGGGAATCTGGATCAAAGGACCAGTTGACACCACCATAAAGGGAATAGGCCCGCGCACCCCAATGGTTCATGGCATCATCAAAATGCAGATGGGTGCGCAAAACTTGCCATGCGACGAAAATCAGTTTTTCTGCAACAGTCAACATCAATAGCCATTCATACCACCGGGGTCGAATGACAGTAAAGGCGGGAAAAGAGAGTTTTCCCTGTTTCCAAACAAATAGGAACAGCAGAATAGTGAGCAAAACCGTGAAGAGAATTGACAGGGTCAATTTAAACCCGATGAACATCAAAACCGCTGCAAAGAGAGTCTCGATATAGATCCCCAGCATGAGCGCCAGGACCAAATTTTCTCCTCCACTTCGTTTTCCCGGTTTGAGACTCAAAAGGCTCCAACCCAACAGAATATTTAAAACAAGATGTCCGCCAATTGCAAGAAGGGTCATGGTGCTTTTGTTCCTTTAACCAGGAAATACCCCCCTGAATTCCAAAAGATTTCTCGATTTTTCGGAGTCATCGTGATGATAAAATCAGCGGGATTTTGAGAAGGTTCACGGAGAGCATATTTGCGATCTGCCAAGCTGTACTCCGCCAAGTGCAGATGAAGCACTCCCAATCCTTCTGCCTTCCACGTTTTGTCTCCAATAATTTTACTTGCTTCGTCAAGAAACGTTTTTAATTCCTGGAGGATGCTGGGTACAGTGAGCTTCTGAGATTCCATGTGTGCTGCTATAGTCCAATGATCGGCTATTTTTTTTAAATCCATGGCGGTCCAGGCAACAACAAACCCGGCAACCAGTGCAACAACCACCCCGTTTTTTGTCGCAAGGAAGAAAAATAATGCAGAAATTGCCATCAGTATCAAAAGAATGGTATCCCAAGACCATGTGAAGAGTTTGTTGCGATCCAGCATGTTGATGGTATAGGGCATTATTCGTTCCTGGCCTAAAAATATCTTTATTTCATCGATGATTGTTACTGGACGTACTGTCCCTTTTGCCTCATTGACGTTGGTTGCGACAATCTTTAGTTGTCCATGCCAGAGTGGATGACTGCGAACATCATAAATCTGCGTTCCTCCTTTCGCAATTTGGGCAACATAAGTTTGTTGCCCGTCGGCCGTCTGCCATGCAATCAAGACGTAAATTTTACTATCCAAATTCATGGGGAGACTGATTTCAACAATCGCTCCATCGGCATTTACATTTTGGGCAAGGATGTTGGTAAAATTTGTTTGCGCGAGGGTTGGAAAAAAGGAAGAAAAGAAGCAGAAAAGGGAAAAAATTCCAGATAATATTTTTTTCCTCATCATTGATCGCTGATAAATAATCTGTGGGAACAAAAGAATTGATGTGAGTTGGACACGGTTCCATAAAAGCAGAAAAATGCTGCCCAACAGGCATTAGATGTCTATCAAGAGTGCTTTGTTTAGTCAAAACAAATTCTGAAACGACAGCTTCTACTGACGGTTTGCCTTTTATTTGCTTGTTGATTGAAGAGGCTGATGTGAAAACCCTTCTGGTACATAAATTGATTTATTGAGTTTGATACGGTAAATTGAAATTTTTCTTTGTCCCCTAAATCTGTAGAGATGATGTCCGCGATACTTCGAAGAGCAAAAGAAACACTTTTGACAGAAATTGAAGGCATAAAAAATCTGCTGGATCGCTTGGATTCAGAATTTGAAAAAGCAGTTGATCTTTTATTTTCCTGCCAGGGGAAAGTGATCCTCACCGGCATGGGTAAAAGTGGACTCATCGGGCAAAAAATTGCTTCCACTTTGACCAGCACCGGGACTCCCTCAATCTTCCTGCATCCTGCCGACAGTTATCACGGAGATTTGGGATTGATAACGTCAAAGGATGTTGTCATTGCAATTGCCTTAAGTGGAGAAACTGAAGAAGTTATTAAAATGCTGGGTCATATTCAAGCAATGGATATTCCCTTGATTGGAATGACGGGACATCCGGAATCTACGTTGGCCCGCAATGCTACTGTTCACCTCAGTGTTGCCGTCGAAAAAGAGGCCTGCCCGCTCGGCCTGGCACCTACCACCAGCACCACGGCCACCTTGGCACTGGGTGATGCGCTGGCGATGTGCCTTCTGGAAAAACGAAATTTTCGAGAAGAAGATTTTGCGGTCTTCCATCCTGGTGGAAGTCTCGGAAAAAAACTTTTGGTGACTGTGGGGGATTTAATGATTTCAGGGAGCCGATTGCCTTTAGTTGAGGAAATGACACCGATGCGTGAAACCATTCATCAACTCTCAGAAAAACTTTTAGGCATCGTTGTTGTTGTTGACCAGTCAGGTTCTTTGACTGGGGTTTTCACAGTGGGAGATTTAATGAGATTGGTTGAAAAGCAGATCGATTTTTTGAACAGCCCGATCAAAAATTTTATGTCCCGGAATCCCAGATCAACCGATGCCGACACTTTGGCCGCCAAAACCCTTCATACGATGCAAATCCATGCGATTACCTGCTTAGTCGTTATCAAGGAAAAGAAGCCCATCGGAATTCTTCAAATTTATGATATTCTCCGTGCCGGAATCTACTGATTGTGATCCACAAGGTTTGCCTTCCAAATTAAAGAAATCAAGTGATAGTGGCTCGTCAGTATCGGTGATAGTGTTGGAAAATTCTGTGTCAAAGAGGATCAGTGCATGAGTGAGAGCGTAAAACCGATTCCAGTCAATGAACCTTTACTGGATGGTTCAGAAAAACAGCATCTGATTGAATGCATCGAAACCGGTTGGATTTCTTCAGAAGGCCCCTTTGTCCGGCAATTTGAGGAGCAGTTCGCCAAGATGCTTGATCGTCGATTTGGGATTGCAGTGTGCAATGGATCGGCAGCCCTTGATGCTGCAGTGGCGGCACTGCGAATTGGGGCTGGAGATGAAGTCATTATGCCGAGTTTTACGATTATTTCCTGTGCTGCCGCCGTTGTTCGCGCGGGAGCAAAACCGGTGGTCGTCGATAGCTGCTCCGATACCTGGAACATGGATGTCACGCAGATTGAATCCAAAATCACCTCCAGAACCAAAGCAATTCTTGTGGTTCATATTTATGGATTACCGGTGGACATGGAACCTGTGCTCGATATAGCAGCAAAGTATGGACTCGCGCTCATAGAAGATGCCGCTGAAGCCCATGGCCAAGCATATAAAGGTCAGCTTTGCGGGAGTTTTGGCGACTTAAGCACTTTCAGCTTTTATCCGAATAAACATATTACAACGGGAGAGGGGGGGATGATTGTCACCAATGATGGGAGGTTGGCGGAACGCAGTCGTTCCCTTCGAAATCTCTGTTTCCAAACTCATCAGCGGTTTGTTCATGAAGAATGGGGATGGAATCTGCGGATGACAAATTTGCAGGCTGCACTCGGAGTTGCCCAGATGGAACGACTAGAGGAATTTGTGCAGCGGAAACGACATATTGGTGCGCGATACACTGAGTTGTTGAAAGGGGTTGAAGGTCTTGAACTTCCTCTAGTAAAAACAGAATATGCAGAAAATATCTACTGGGTTTTCGGGTTGGTGCTCAAGGAAGAAGTCCCCTTTGACGCCAAAGAAGCCATGAGGCGATTAGCCATTGAAAAGATTGGAACGCGTCCTTTTTTCTGGCCGATGCATGAACAGCCGGTTATGAAAAAAATGGGCCTTTTTGACAACGAATCCTGCCCGGTTGCTGAGCGGATTGCCCGTCGAGGATTTTATATTCCCAGTGGACTTGCTTTAACTGAGGAGCAGATTGTGCGTGTAACAGAAACTTTGAAAACAATATTGAATTAACCGGACTCAGAGAAATCATCGTGAAGTTGGAAGAATATGAGAAGATGTTTCATGCAGAAGACGAGCATTGGTGGTTTGTCAGCAAGAGAAAGTTTGTCGGAGCATTTTTGTCGGGAATGCTTCCTCTTTCCTCGAAGGTATTGGATGTCGGTTGTGGCACCGGTGCGATGTCGGTTTTCCTCAAGCAATACGGAAATGTCACTTCCATGGATTTTTTGAGCTTGGCATTGAGTTTTTGCAAACAGAGAAATTTGTCGCAGATCTGTCAGGGGAATGCCTTGGAACTTCCGTTTCGCGACGAATCATTTGACCTGGTCACGGCCTGTGATGTTTTGTATCATCAATGGATCACTGAAGATTCACTTGCTTTGCGGGAATTCCATCGAATCCTGAAACCCCGGGGCAAAGTCCTGATCACCGATTCTGCCTTCAGTTTTTTATCAGGCAAACACGATCAATTTGTTTTAGCGAGGGAGCGGTATACGATCAATCAGATGCAAACCCGTTTGGAACAGGCGGGATTTCGAATTTGTAAAAAAAGCTATGCGTTCTTTTTTACCTTTCCCCTGGTTTTGATGATTCGATACTTGGAACGATTTCGCAATAAAGAGCAAACGGATGTCAACAATCAGGCATCTTTTATTAATCCTTTGCTGATCAAATTGGTAACGGTGGAGGCCCGACTCTTAAAGTACATTCGATTCCCCTGGGGATCGAGTATTCTATTTCTTGCAGAAAAACAATGACCAAACTTTTGTGCTTCCACGTTGTTCATGGTTTGGACAATCGAAGCAATGCAATTGTTCCCAGATATTTCACCCCTCTGCGAATAAAACCCCAAAGATTGGTCGCAGTTTTTGATTCTCCATATTCACGAGGGATGCAAAAATAGGGAATTTCCAGAATATGGTGACCTTTTCGGATCAAACGGTAGACCAAATCGATAAAATATTCCCCGTAATCCCCTCGAAGCTCCCCGATTGAAAGAAGTGCTGTGCGGTCAATGGCGATGAATCCGCTGGTTACATCGCGTATGTTAATTCCTAAAATCATTCGAGTAATTTGGCTGATCAACCAGGATAAAAAGATCGGCAACCACAACGTTTCTCTGGCATCCTTTCCTCCCGGGACATAACGTGAAGCGACAACCGCCTGAACTTGATCAGACAGCAGGCCTATCATTTCCGGAATTTTTTCTGGAGGATGAGAAAAGTCACAATCCATCCAAACCAGTATCTCCCCCTTACTTTCCAGAATTCCCCGGTTGTAGGCACTGGTCAATCCCCGTTCATTGGTCCGGTGAATCAATTTGACATGCTTAGCGGTTTGGGCTTTTTCAGCAACCGCTTGCCATGTTTTATCAGGAGAGTCATCGTCAATGACAATGATTTCATGCGGCATTTCTGAAAGATATCCATCAATTGCATCAATCAGTCGGATGATGTTGTCGCGTTCATTGTATGTTGGTAAAAGTATCGAAATCATTGCGGTGCTTATTAATGAGATTTGTCTTGTTGATTGTGAGGTCGTTAATCGAAGTCGCCTCATTCTAATTTTTTGAAGATATTTTCTACTTTTTATCATGCATTATAGCCAAAAAAGGAAATTATTAGTAAGCAAAATGCATTACAAGAGATAAAAGATGAACTATGATGAATGTCATCCATTCAGTTTTGTATTTGCTGACATGACCAAAAGATCAACAATCATCTGCCTCATCTTTGCATTTGTGATGTAGCGAAGATGGTCCGGAATTTTCTGTTTTTAAAACTACTCATTAGAACAGTGCCAGT
>JADGAV010000026.1:3240-69703 GCA_015231825.1 SAR324 cluster bacterium | reverse complement strand
GATTATGAGTAAGAGAGCAGTGGTCAAACTGTATAGAAATTTTTTTAATTGGTTCTCGGGATTGGGCAGAACCGGTGAATTAAATAGATCTGTCCCGTTTTTTGTTTTAGTCAAACGAGAGAGCAGGAGCAGGATTATGAATCAGACAGGCAGAAACAAGGGGGGTAAAAATAAATCTGTCCCGTTTTTTGTTAAATTTCATAAAATGAGATGGCAGTGTCATGAAAGAGTTTCTGGCACACGGTATCGGATCGATCGGCGAGGGCTTTTTTGTGGGCCGAGATATATCCTTCATAACTGGTCCACATTCTTTCAACCGGGTAGTTGCTTCCGAAAAAACAACGATCCGGACCAAAAATTTCCAGGACCATCTTCAGGACAATTTGAATCATTTCCTGATCGAGGCGGCGGGAAAAAGTGTTGAGACCCGAAACTTTGATAAAAACATTGTCAAGCGGGAGCAGCTTTTTCAGGGCTTCGGCATGGTCTGCAACATTGGCAGGATTGGTATTCGTCAGCATTCCCGCATGTTCCAGACAAAACTTAAGATCAGGAAAGGCTCTGGCGAGCGTGACCAATTGGTCAAATTGAGTGGCAAATCCCTGCCAATCGAAAGTCAGCCCCTTTTTTCGAACCCAATCCAATCCCCGCCGGAAATCATCAGAAAGACACAGATCTTCGCGATCAACCCATCGCCAGTCAGGATTGCTTTTATGCCAGTAAGCCTGATGGCGGATCCCACAGACATTCTCATAATAAAGATGTTCATCAAGCACCTTGTCCACATCAGGATCGGTCATATTGGCGAAGGCGACAATTCCCTGGGGGTACTCGTGTTTGTCTGCGACCATCTGCAGGCCCCGTGTTTCATCCACTGGTCGTGAAAAGTCAAAATTCGCCTGCACATGAACAGATTTCACCACATAGTGCGGAGCAAAGTCCTGCAGCAAATTTCCGATCAGGTAGTCCCGTTTTAGAGAGGTCCAATCCTCTCCAAAAATCATGGGCTTCATCGGGGCCGCCATCCAATGATAATTGTTTTGCCAATCCCAAAACAGATGATGATGGGCATCAACAATCGGGCCTTCATAATAGGTCATGATCACTCCTTTGTTTCTTATCCTGAAATGGAATAGCCGCCGTCAATGGGTAAGGATATTCCTGTAATATAGTCGGAAGCGGAACTGGCCAGAAATACTGTTGCTCCCTCAAAATCTGCTCCCGTTCCCCATCGCCCTGCCGGGCAGCGGGCCAGAACTTTGTCATGCAGTGCGGGGACTTGTTCACGAGCCTGCACGGTGAGGGGCGTGTCGATCCATCCGGGAAGGATCACATTGACCTGAATGTTGTCATCAGCCCAGGCCGTTGCCAGGGATTGGGTCAATTGAACAATTCCTCCTTTGGAAGACCCGTAAGCTGCAGCAAATGGCATTCCAAAAAGGGAAGCCATCGAACCATTGTTGATGATTTTTCCATGACCGGATTTTTTCAAATGAGGATAAGCGGCTTGAGCGCATAAAAAGACGCTGGTGAGATTCAGGTTGATTACCTTGTTCCAGTCATCCAATGTCAGCGACTCCGGTCGCTTTCTAACGGTGGACCCTGCATTATTGACCAAGATATCCAGACGGCCAAAATGGTCCACGACCTGCCCCACCATTTTTTCAGGACTCTGGGGATCCTCCATGTCGGCAACAATTGCAAGAGTTTCTGCCCCCAGGCTTTGCAGTTCCTGTTCTGCATTTTCCAAACCTGAAAGATTACGTGCGGCAATGGCCACACTTGCATGGGCTTTGGCCAGTCCTCTCGCCATTCCCAAGCCAATACCGCTGCTTCCTCCTGTGACCACAGCGACCTTTCCTGATAAATCAAACATGCTGTTTTTTTTAAAAGTTTTCAAATGGACTCGTCTTTCTCATTTTATAAAAAAGCAGGTGCATTTCTGGAGTCCGCTACCTTTTCTCCAGTTTCGGGATGAACTGATTTCATCCAATTTTGAAGTGTTGGATCACCTCAACTGGGTGGTCAATTTGCGAATTGATGCCGTGAAGGCAGAAAGCTCATTCGGAGAGGCATTGATGAGAGGGATTTCCCCGAAACCTTTTCCACTTGCTGCAAATCAATGCAGGTTTGTTTCTACAAAGTCTTCAGTGGTTCAGAATTATTTCCGAGTCGTAAACAATCACTTTTTCCCAGATTGGAGAGCATTTCTCGATGAACTCATGGTGGGACGGGTGATCCTGATAGGCATTGTGATCTTCTATATTATTGAATAACAGCGTGATTGAATAATGGAATGAATGATCAACAACAGGGCGGATTTCGGTCCTTGCAGCTTGTCCTAAATAGGCTTTGTTGACTGGCTCGACTTGGATTAGTTTCTTCAGTTCAGTTTGAAAGGTCGATATTTCTTTTTCACTGACTCCGGACTTCAGCCAAAAAAATACAGTATGAGTTTGCATGGTACTCCTATTCAAGCTGATTTTTAGACTTTACTTCATTTCCCAACTTAAAATGATCGGTCAAAGTTCCCGAACATTTATCCTCCGGTCTTTCCCGTTTGTCAAGCCACGCCAGGATTCAATGTCAAAGAAGAAAAACCTCCAATTCTTTGTGATCGCGGAAATCATCTTTCCAATCACTACGAAGATGTCCGGAGAAATTTTTCTATAAGATTTCATCCGACGGTGAGGGTTTGTCCCGAAATAAAAGAGGCTTCATCAGAAGCGAGAAAGTGAATGGGTCCGGCGATTTCTGCGGGTGACCCGGAACGGTTGAAGACTCCGCTTTTTGCAGTATACAATTCGTTGGGATCCCTTCCCTGCAATTCTGCTTTTCGAATATGATAGTCTGTGACCACATAACCCGGGCAAATGGCATTGACTCGAATATTGTCTTTGGCATGTTCGAGGGCCAATGTTCTTGTCATTGAAATGATACCGGCTTTTGTGACGTCATAAATCGGCATCTCGGTGCGCCCGGTCCGGTGTATTTCTGAGGAAAGGAGCACGATGACGCCCGATTGCTGCTCGATCATGGTCGGCAGAACCGCCTGGCAGCATTGTGCGGTTCCCCGAAGATTGACCGCCAACAAGCGATTCCATTCTTCTTCCGTTGCATCAATGATCTTGGTAAAATTTCGAGCTGCCGCATTTCCGATCAGTACGTCAATTCGACCCCACTTGTCCAGAGCGGTTTCAGCGAGGAGCCGGCAAAATGAATCGTCTGCAATGTCTCCATGAAGAAAAATGATCTTTCCCCCTGCTTTTTCGATCAAGTCTGCCGTTTCTTTACCATCCGCTTCCGAGAGATCTCCAATGACGACGCCGAATCCTTCTTTTGAAAACCGCTGGGCACAGGCTTTTCCGATTCCTGCGCCACCTCCGGTGACAATCACAATTTTTTTGTTCGATTCCATCGTTCCTCCTTGTTCTTATGTGCCGGGATTTTTTATCAACGAATCGATTTTAAACCCTTTTATCAAATAATGTCTACTGCTGAAATCTTTTGGACTGCATTTTTCGAAGCTCAATTTCGTTTGTGCAGCAAGGCAATCCCTTGCAATTTTTAAAAATAATGTACAGGATACCCAGCTTAAATATAACGATTAATGTTTTGAAAAAAAAGCCCTTTTTGATTCTGCCTGTGCGGCTGAATGTCATTTTTACAGTGTTATCATCAACACAGAAAGGGTTTCAAAACCAATTCGCAATGCTATCCTGTTCAAAGCAATGCTGACGAAAGATTTACTCCGTAATACAATTTTTAAAGACGAGATCCGTCCTCTGTTGATTGATCCCAATGACAGGGAGTTGATCAATGCTGCTGAGCAGCTGCTGGAGGTATTTAAAAAAAGTGTGGGGAAAACACGGGAAACATTGCTGGTTGCCAGCAAAGAGGTGATCGACGGCATTCCCTGTGAGGCTGTCATCACGAGAGGTTTTGAAAAACTGCTGCTGGATCAAACCGAATTTGATACCTCCACGGATGCGGAGCTGGTGCAGTTCCGACAAAACTTGTTCACGCGGACCAGTGCCTTGTTGGCTCAACAGGTCTTTGTGGATCTGCAGGCATATCATGATCAGATTCGGGAAGAATTTCAGGAATCACACGAAGAACTGGCCCAAAAACTCTATGCGGATTTGCCCCCCTATCAGCAGGTTCTCCGATTCAAAACCTATTCTCCTCAAAATTTACTGCATCGTTATAATTGTGCGCAAGTACAGGGTTTACTCCTGCGAAGCAACCATTTGATCATTCAGCTTTCAGAGGTACAGCCTAAATTGCTGAGGCAATTGTGTAAATACCTGCGCTTTCATCAATTGCTGGCGCAAATCACTTCGGAGTCAGAAGGGACCTATTTGATTACCATTGATGGGCCCTTGAATCTGTTCTTTCAAACTCAGAAATACGGTTTGAACCTGGCAAATTTTTTCCCTGCCGTGCTTCACCAACCCCGATGGCAATTGAGGGCCCAAATCCAGTTGACAAAACAGAAAAAACACCAGTTGCTGCTGGATGATTCCTGTGGTATTCGTTCACACTATCAGCATTACCTGGCTTATGTCCCTCAGGAAATTGAATTGTTCCAACAAACATTCCAGAAAAAAACGAGGGATTGGAATGTAGAACCTGCTCAACAATTTGTTCCTTTGGAGGGAGAACTTTATTGCTTTCCAGATTATGTTTTTAAACACATTTCCGGGACTGAAGTCTCAATGGAATTGTTTCATGCCTGGCATCTCAGCCATTTGACGGCACGGCTTCGATATTTGGAGAAACACGGAAAGATTCCGCTCATTGTTGGAATGGCGAAAAGTCTGGAAAAAGATTCCCAGGTGGCTGAAATCCTGAAAAATTCGAAATATTTTTCTGATTTTGGTTTTATTTTCAGAGACATGCCAAGTGTCGATAAGGTCCTTACCATACTGGAGCGTTTTGTCGACAAGATGCCTTTATTTTCAAACAATCGATCAAAACCGGATTGATTCTTTAATGGCTTGAAACTTATTCTCACAAATCACTTTTTAAAAATTTCGAATTCAGACAAGATAAAGCCATGGTATTCAAATATCAATTGGGGAATTATTTTAACAATCAAATCATTTGGAAGATATGAAAGTATTCAGGACAACAGGGGGAATTTTACTTGTGATTGGTATCGCAATGCTGGCCTCGTGCACGCTTCCTCATGAAAAAAGCCGAATTCAGCCTTTATTAGAGGGACGGGAATGGGCCTTGGAGCCTGAACGGTTTTACCAGTTGGAAGGCGATGTGGATTTAGAATTGATCTCGACACTCAATACACCGGGACTCCACAACTACATTTATTTTCGGGCATTGACGGCTTTGCGTCTTTATCAGAACGAACGGGTTGCTGGTTTTCTGGAAAATTATCTGCGAAAAAAGAAAAATCCTTCTCTTTTGAAACGAGCTTTAGACTCCTATGCAAAAGGGTTTTCTGAATCGAATGCAGAAAGGGTAGAGACTGCCGCTCTTCGTTTTTTGAAGCATGCCAACGCAGATTTGCGCCTCACAGCGGCACTCGTCCTGCAGCAGCTGAAACGCCCTTCTGCCGATAAACGACTGGCAGATTTTCTGAAAGATGAGCCCGAACCCTGGATTCGTCAAGCCCTTCAGAAAAATTAGTTAAGGACGTAATAAACTTTATTTTTATGCCATTTTGACTATACTTTGGAGTTTACCTTCTATCAGACTCCTACTAAATTTACATCCACTCTCTTGAGGAGGTCAACCATGTCAGACAACAAATTTGGAACCCGACGCTCATTTGATACAGGAAGCGGTTCTGCTGATTTATACCGTTTGGATCAACTCGAAAAAGATGGGGTCGGCCCCGTCAGCAAACTCCCATTTTCGATAAAAATACTTTTGGAACAGGCCCTGCGAAATCTGGACAATTTTCAGGTGAACGAGAAGGATATTAATGCACTAGCCAACTGGAATGGATCCAAACAGGAAGAAGAAATCCCTTTCAAGCCGACTCGGGTGCTCCTCCAGGATTTTACCGGAGTTCCAGCGGTTGTCGATTTAGCAGCACTTCGCTCTGCAATGGTTGAAATGGGAGGAGATCCTTCCGTGATCAATCCGCGAGTTCCTGTCGATCTGGTGATTGACCATTCGATTCAAATTGACGAGTTCGGCAGCAGGGACGCAATGAAAAAGAACATGGAAATCGAATTCAAGCGCAACAAGGAGCGGTATGAATTTCTCAAATGGGGGCAAAGTGCGTTTAAGAATTTTAGAGTGGTCCCTCCCGGAGTGGGGATTATCCACCAGGTCAATCTGGAATATCTTGCCAATGTGGTGCAGCATCGTGACGGGGTTTGCTTTCCTGACACAGTGGTGGGCACGGACTCTCACACCACGATGGTCAATGGAACCGGAGTGATGGGATGGGGAGTGGGAGGCATCGAAGCGGAATCGGTAATGCTCGGCCAACCCATTTACATGCTCATTCCGCAAGTGGTCGGTTTTAAACTGCGTGGTTCGCTGAAACCTGGAAGAACAGCAACGGATCTGGTACTGCGCGTCGTACAGATGCTTCGTGAAAAAGGGGTGGTTGAAAAATTTGTTGAGTTTTATGGGGCCGGATTGTCCAGCCTCAGTCTTGCCGATCGGGCGACTCTTGCCAACATGGCTCCTGAATATGGTGCAACGATGGGATTTTTCCCTGTTGACCAAGCCACTTTAAAATATTTGAAAAGCACCGGTCGTTCTGAAGAGGTAGTGCAGCGCGTCGAGCGTTACAGCAAGGAGCAGGGATTGTTCCGCACCGATCAAACACCGGATCCTATTTTCTCCGACACGCTGGAGCTGGATCTTTCGACGGTGGAACCGGCATTGGCGGGTCCCAAACGTCCGCAGGACCGCATTGATCTTTCTGCGATGAAAGCCACCTGGCATAAAGCGATGCGTGCTCCGCTGAGAGAGCGCGGCTTTGCGATGAGTGAAGAAACAACCCAGGCAAAAAGTCCGATTCAGTGGGACAAAGGCGGGGAATTGAAGCAAGGTTCGGTTGTGATTGCTTCGATCACTTCCTGCACCAATACCAGCAATCCTTCTGTTCTGCTGGCTGCAGGCCTGCTGGCAAAAAAAGCATCAGAAAAAGGACTGAGCTCCAAACCGTGGGTCAAGACTTCGATTGCACCCGGGTCCAGGGTGGCGACGAGTTATCTGGAAAAATCCGGTTTGATGCAATCCCTCGAAAAGCTGGGTTTTTATAATGTCGGCTATGGATGTACGACCTGTATTGGAAATTCAGGTCCGTTGGAAGTTCCTGTTGTTGACGCGATCAATGAAAAAGAACTGGTGGTGACCTCTGTGCTTTCAGGAAATCGAAATTTTGAAGGACGGATTAGTCCTCATATCAAGGCGAATTATCTGGCGAGTCCTCCTCTGGTGGTGGCCTATGCAATTGCAGGGACGGTGGATATTGATTTGGAAAAAGATGCGCTGGGGGTTGATCAAAACGGGCGGGAAGTCAAGCTGGCTGATATTTGGCCGTCAGGAGAAGAAATTGAAGAGGCAGCCAAAATGATTGAACCGGAAATGTATGTGAAGTGCTATGACAACGTGCAGAACAGTTCAGAAATGTGGAACCAGATCCAAACAAAAACCGGAGAAGTATATGATTGGGACGAAGAGTCCACTTATATTCAAAATCCTCCCTTCTTTAGCAAGATGTCGATGGATCTTCCTTCACTGGGCGATATTGTAAACACGACCAATTTAATCAAACTGGGAGATTCGGTCACCACTGATCATATCTCTCCTGCAGGTTCCTTTGCACCCGAACATCCTGCGGGCCGCTATTTGATTGAAAAAGGAGTGGAACGCAAGGATTTTAATTCCTATGGGGCCCGCCGCGGGAATGACCGGGTAATGACACGCGGCACATTTGCGAATGTCAGGATTCGAAACCAGATGCTTTCAGATGTTGAAGGAGGATATACGGTTCATTTGCCCAGTGGAGAACAAATGTCGGTCTTTGACGCTGCGATGAAGTACAAGGAGGAAGGCACGCCGCTGTTTGTGATTGGAGGATCTGAATACGGCACAGGTTCTTCTCGAGACTGGGCGGCAAAAGGGACCTTTCTGCTTGGTGTCAAAGCAGTCCTGGTGAGCAGCTTTGAAAGGATTCATCGATCCAATTTAATTGGTATGGGAGTACTCCCTCTGCAGTTCAAACCTGGAAAAAGTGCCGATGATTACGGGTTAACCGGTAAAGAAAAATTCTCGGTGCTTGGACTGACGGATGATGTTCATCCTTTACAGGAATTGGTGGTTAAAGCCGACAATCAGGAAATTCCGGTGATTTGCCGTTTGGACACCCCGGTGGAGATTGAATATTATAAAAATGGCGGAATCCTCCACACGGTACTGCGTAATTTTCTTCGAGAAAGTAAGGAGGCTGCACAGTAATCCTGTGAGGGCTTTTGTTCAAGCATCAATGAGTCGCTGTTGCCCAATAGATCATTAAAGTTTGAATTTTTCAAATTTCATTGGAATTTTTTTGGTTTTTTTAAGCAGAGAGCATTTCCCGGAAACCGAATCACAATCGGGCAGCAGCCAGCACCAATCGCGAAAGAGAAACAATATGAGCAACACTACAAAGTCTTATGTAGATCAGGTTCTGGGCAGTATTGAGTTGATACGGTCTTATACCAGTGAAGTTTCCCAGGAAGCCTTTCTCAAATCAACTGAAAAACAAGATGCGGTTCTGCATCGGATTTTCACAATCAGTGAGGCCGTCAAACGCATCTCTGCACAGACCAAAAAGAAGCATGATCAGATTCCCTGGAAAGCAATATCTGAACTGCCAAAATCAGCGATTCAGAATGATGTTGAAACAAATGGTGATGCATTGTGGGATCTGGTGCAATCTCAGATTCCGGAATATGCGAAATCGCTGGATCAATTGATAAATCCGCCACGCAAAAGAACCTTCGGGCCGAAGATGTTTCGGGGAGATGATGTACGGGAAGTTGCAAAAAATCTGCTGGGGTGCACCCTTCATTTTCCAAAGGCCGTTTTTCCTGTCAAGCAGGGCGTCATCACCAACGTTCAGTGGTTTGACACTGAGGATAAAGACACGGAGACAACGGAAGATAAGCAGGGGGATGCCCTGCTGATGGAACCCGGCAGGATGTTTATCTTCGAGTCCATTGGGAATGTGGTCCTCCTGATCTCTGCCTTGAATGAGAATACGCGGTCCTGTGTGCGGATCAACGCGGTACAGGGGGTGGCTGACAAACCCCATATGTTTGTCCGAGCCTTGGGGATTACATCCTTTGATCGGGATCGATATCAGGGTCTGGATATTCTGGACCAGAACAATCCGCTCTACATTACGGAAGCTGAGATTGAAGTTCCCGAACCTGAAGTGTACACTCCCCACAACAGTAAATATGAAAAAGGCTTAAAAATCACGCTTTGATAATCCTCCCCGGAAGAGCCGTTTTTTCAAAAAAATGAGGTATGACATCTGAATTTGTCTCAAAATCGCAGTGGCTTCATTCCTGTAAAGATTTGCTTCTGGTGAAGACCTTTGTTGGAATGATTCGATTGACGGGATGGACCTCAAGATCGATTTGTCTCAATCCGGAGCTGATTGACAGTCTCCCGCAAAACTATATTCTCTCCACCTGGCACAACAATATCTACTATAGCTGCTTCCTCTTAAAAAACCGGAAGTACGGTTCAATGATCAGCTCAAGTCGAGATGGAGAGCTGATTGCCCGGGTCATGGAACATTTTGCATTTATTCCGATTCGGGGGTCGTCTTCCACCGGAGGATCCAAGGCGCTCAGGGAAATGGTGAAATACCTCAAGGGTCCGCTTCCTGCAGCCATCACTCCGGATGGGCCACAGGGGCCAAAATACAAAGTTCAGTCTGGAGTGATCATGATTGCCCGCATGACTGGAGTTCCCATTGTTCCCTGGGGATACGAAGCGTTGGATCAGATAGTACTCCGAAACAGCTGGGATCATCATAAAATTCCAAAACCTTTCACTATTGCCGTCAGTTCCTTTGGTGCACCATTCTATGTTCCTGCAAAACTCTCAGGGGATGAAATGCAGGGTTATTGTGAAAATCTGGAACAGGCGATGACGGACAATCAAGAAAGAATTACTGATGAAATCGAACGCCTTAAAAAAGCTGGAGCCGGCCGTTTTCCTGGGAAAATCCGTTTGATGCTGGGGCGATAAAAATCTTGTGACTTATTCCATTGAAAATTAAAATGAAAGGTCTTTTTCTTTGATCAATCTCTATGAAAAAGAGGCGCGAATATTGTTTTAACCGGGGAAGGGGAAGCTCGTCACCAATTCCGTAGATGCGTACTGTTTTCGTGCGATGAATAGTTTTCGGTCCTGACGTTTTTCTGATAAGACGCTAACTTTAAAATACTTAACTGATAAGGAAACCATGAGCAATTTTGAACAACAACTAGAGAAAATCAAATCAGAACCAGGTTTTATCGCCGCCCTTGATCAAAGCGGGGGCAGCACTCCCAAAGCACTGGGCCTCTATGGAGTCACTGAAGACGCCTGGTCAGACGAGGAAGGAATGTACACGGTCGTCCATCAGATGCGTACCCGAATCGTTACCAGTCCCAGTTTTACCGGCAAAAGAATCATGGCTGCAATTTTGTTCGAGAATACGATGGACCGGGATATTGAGGGAAAAAGTTCTGCGGACTACCTTTGGGAAGTTAAAAATGTCGTGCCGGTGCTGAAAGTCGATCAAGGTCTGGCAGAAGAAAAAAACGGCGTGCAAATGATGAAACCGATCCCGGGGCTTGATGCCCTGCTGAAAAAGGCAAAATCAAAAGGAATATTCGGCACGAAAATGCGATCTGTTGTAAAACAGTCAAATCCATCGGGTATTTCAGAAATCGTCAAGCAGCAGTTTGAAATTGGATTGCAGATTGTCGCAGCGGGACTTGTCCCGATTCTCGAGCCTGAAGTTGATATTCATTGCCCAGACAAAAAAGGGGCTGAGGTCTTGCTCAAAGCAGGAATTCTGGAAAATTTGAACAAGCTGGCGGAAGGGCAGCTTGTGATGCTCAAACTCACGCTACCTGAAGAAGATAATTTTTACAAAGATTGTATCGATCATCCGAAAGTGTTGAAGGTAGTCGCACTCTCCGGCGGTTACAGTCGTGAAGTAGCCAACGCCAAACTGGCAAAAAACAATGGAATGGTGGCAAGCTTCTCCCGTGCCTTGGCGGAAGGGCTTTCTGCCCAGCAGTCAGATGAAGAATTCAACAAGACACTGGACACGTCCATCGAAGCGATTTTTCAAGCCTCCATCACCTGATTGTGCTTCAATCGTATTGGCAGGACTGCAGGTTTGCATTCTAACGTGAACACCAGTAGGGAAGTACTGCTCAGAACTTCTCATGAATGCAGTCCAGCGGTCCCTGCCAAAAATCCGAAAAAAGTTCTCCTCAGGCTTATTCTTCTTCAGGAACCTGACTCTCTGCGATCACCTTCTGTTCAGTTTCATGCGGCATTTCCGCATAATGATCAAACCCTTCTGTGTGGATCCCGCGTCCTCCGGTGATCGAACGAAGGGTGGTTGCATAGTAGTGAAGTTCAGCTTGAGGTACTTCTGCTTTAACTACCTGAAACCTTCCTTTGGAATCCATTCCGAGGATTTTTCCCCGACGACTGGAAATGTCGCCCATCACGTCCCCCATACATTCTTCGGGAACAATGACTTCAATGTGAAAAATAGGTTCGAGCAAGCAGGGCTTGGCCTCTTTGAACGCCTGTCTGAGAGCATGTTTTCCTGCAATTTGGAAAGCAACGTCTTTTGAATCAACCGGGTGTTGTTTGCCGTCATAAAAATCCACCTTCAAGTCGACGACTCGATAACCTGCGATGATTCCTTCTTCAACTGCGGCATTGACTCCTTTTTCCACCGACGGAACAAAAACGCGGTCGACATTCTGCCCGACCAGGGACTGGGTGAATTCGACTCCTTCCCCGCGATTTTTTGGTTCGATGCGCATCCAGACTTCGGCAAATTGTCCGGCACCTCCAGACTGTTTTTTATGGCGATATTTGGATTCTCCGTTTCCTTTGATGGTTTCACGGAATGGGATTTTTGGCTTGCCAAGTTCAATTTCCACCTTAAAGCGGTTTTTAAGTCGATCCGAAATCACCTGCAAATGCAGCTCTCCCTGACCTGAAATAACGGTTTGATGCAATTCTGCATCAACCTCGTAAATGAATGTCGGATCTTCTTCATGGAGGGTGGCCAGACCGATTGCAATTTTTTCTTCTTCTCCTTTTGATTTAGCCTTCAAAGAGGCATGAATGTTCGGTTTAGGATATATCACCGGAGGCAACGCGACCGGGTTTTTGGAGCTGCAGAGCGTATCGTTTGTATGGGTGTCTTTCAATTTGACTGCTGCGCCAATATCGCCACTGTTCAAGACTTTGGCTCCTTCCCGTTCTTTTCCATTGAGGAGGTAAATTTGCCCAATGCGTTCGCTTGACTTCCGTGCACTGTTGTAGGTATCCATGCCCGGAGTGACGGTTCCTGAATATACCCGAAAGAAAGAGAGCTCTCCCAAATGAGCCTCACTGAGGGTTTTGAAAATATATAAAACGGGCTCCTTTCCGCTCAGTTCCACATCCACCTGAGATCCGGAGGCATCCAGAGCGGATACCTTGGCGCGGTCAACTGGTGATGAACCAAATTCGGCAATGAAGTCCATCAAACCGGCGACTCCGATCAAGGTTTGTGCTGATGAGCAAAAGAGAGGGATAAAGGATTGATTTTGAACCGCGGCATGAATTCCTGCACGCATTTCTTCCTCTGACAATCCTTCCTCGAAGAATTTTTCCAAAAGTGAGTCATCGGACTCTGCAACGTACTCGATCAGTTCTTCATGGAGCCTGTCCACTCGTTCTTTCCATTCTCCTTCAGCTTTTTCCTTTTCATATTGTCCACTGCCATCGGTCTTGTAGGTGTATATCACGCTGGACAGCACATCCAAAATCTTGTTGAAACCGGGGCCTGAATTGATGGGAATTTTCATGGGAAAAACATTCTTGCCAAAACGCGTTCTTGCCTGCTCCAGGACGTTGTCAAAATCAGCGTATTCCTTGTCAAGTCCGTTAACGACAAATATTTTGGGAATATTGTATTCGGTGGCATAGTCCCAAACCTGTTCTGTTCCGATTTCGACTCCCTGGTTTGCATCAAGAACCACCAAAGCAAAATCTCCTACCCGGAGCGCCCCCAAACTTTCGCTGATGAAGTCGGTGTATCCCGGGGTGTCAATAATGTTGAATTTTTTCCCATTCCATTCGGTATGAAGAAGCGAAGAATGGATTGAAATCTGGCGGGCTTGTTCGTCTTCGTGGTAATCAGAAACTGTGTTTCCATCAGCGATGCTGCCGAGTCGGCTGATCACCCCGCTGCAGGCAAGCATGGCTTCGCTCAATAATGTTTTGCCGGAGGAGCCATGACCTACAATCGCAAAATTTCTGATATCGGCTGGTTGATATTCTTTCATGGGTTTGACCTCTTTGTTTTTTGGAATTCAATTAGGAAGAGAATCGGAGCAGGAATGGCTCGCTTTTTCCCCTTGATTTTACTTCAAAAAGCGGCCTCAGCCTATTACGATAAAATCCAATTTTCAACTTATTTATTGCCGCAGAAGAGCTTGACAAACGGATTCAGGTTCCGTGCCGGGAGATGCGGATTCACTAAGAAAATGGAGGTTAATCTTGACACCGCAAACTGCAGCAGGCAGTTTAGGTTCAATGATTTTAAAATTCGTTTGACAGATGGAGACGAACCCTACGTAGATTTCCGGATAGACATTTTTTGTATTAACGTTATGATGAAACATTGTTGCTGATCACAATTTTTCAACTTTGGACGAGTTTTTCGCAAGGGTTGTCATCATTGTTAATTTTAAGTTTTTAATCACAGGAGGATTCACATGTTCGTTGGAAAAAGAATGGTAAAAGATCTAGTCGTTTTGAGACGTGATCAATCTTTAATGGACGCCAGCGGATTGATCAAAAAGCACGATATTCGCCATCTGCCGGTTGTTGACGAAAATAATCACCTGGTGGGAATTGTTACTGATCGAGATGTTCGAAAAGCATCGGCGTCGGATGCAACCTCGCTGGATATCCATGAGCTCCTCTACTTATTGGGGAAAATTCAGGTAGAAGAAATCATGACAAAGAACGTCGTGAGTGTTCCTCCTTCTATGCCATTGGAGCAGGCAGCAAAAGTAATGCATGATCGCAAATTTGGGGGCCTTCCGGTCGTTGAAGATGGTAAACTTGTAGGAATTATTACAACAGGGGATATACTGAAATTCTTAATGGAAGCCATGGATGTTGACAGTTCCTGCACTCGAGTCGAATTGGAACTGGAAGACAAACCGGGGCAACTCGTAAAGGTGCTGCAGGCCATCAGCAGCAATGAATATCAAATCCACAGTGTGATCACCTCACCCGAAAAAACAGGAGGGAACAAGATCGTCACACTGCATCTTACCTGTGATGATGAAAAGCGGTTGAGGACTTCGCTTGAAGCCCAATTCAAGGTGATTTCTTTCCTCCATCAGGAACCGATGTAATTCGGCAAAGTGGTACGTTTTTTTTTTCGTTTCCAGAAAGGCAAAGGCGGTCAGAAGTCGCTTTTGCCGGTCCTGACAGCAAAACAAAATCAATGCCGCAGCTAACCAAGCACCACCTGATCCCTTCCGTTGGCTTTTGCCTGATAGAGAGCCCGATCTGCTTTTTCGATGAGCAGCATCCCTTCTAAATTTTGTCCCGCTCCCGATGTCATCATTCCAATAGATATGGTCTGAGTACCTCTAAACCCGAGCTTGGCGGAAGAGAGTCCCTTCACTGCTTCTCGGATCCTTTCCGCTAGCTGACGGCCTTCGTTTTCATTGGTATTGGGACATACGATTATAAATTCCTCTCCTCCATAACGAGCAGGAGTGTCGGCTTGACGACATTCCATCCCGATCACATTGGCCACGGCTTTGAGCGTTTGATCTCCTATTTGATGGCCAAAACGGTCGTTCACCTGTTTAAAATGATCCAGATCGAGCATCATCAGGGTCAGCGGTTGAGGATAGCGCTGCGTCAATGCCAGTAATTCGTCAAACTGTTCCAGAAAATAGCGTCGATTGAATAAGCCTGTCAAATGGTCATAGAACGAAAGATGCTCGATTTTCTGCATTAATGAACCAGCAGCAAAACCAAAAACCGAGAAGGCGATCAGCGTGGAAACGCCGCTGTACAAATAAACGGTGAAGAATACTTCTTCGCTTTTGTGGAATCCAATTTTCAACAAAATCCACAATCCAATCGGGGCACCCAAACTGAGAACTGCTCCCAGTAAGGCCCATTGAACAGGATGATATTTTGCCCCGAGAAATTTGAACATGGGCTTGCGTTTGTTTGAATTGGAATTGAGAAAGAAACATTTGGAGAACGTCCCTGTTGTTCATTTAGTCTCGATCGTTTTCACTCAGAGTGTTTTTGATCTGTTTTTTGCATCAAATCAAGTGTCAATTGCAGGAAGTCTGCTGCAGTGACGATACCAACAAGATTTTCTCCATTGACGACCGGCAGGCAGCCGTATTTGTTTTCGAGGAGAATTGCTATTGCAGAAGAAAGATCCAGATCCTCACTGACGGTAACAATATCCGTTTTCATGACACTGACAATCGGAGTATGCTGATCCAATTCCATTTGCTCAGTCTCCTCAATACCGGCCAGTTGTGAAACGCTCAGAGCGAGCAGGTCCCGATGGCTAAGCAGGCCGACAAATTCCTGGTCGGCGTTGACAATCGGAATATGGCGTATATGTTGAGTTTTCATCATAGCACGGGCAAGGTACAGCGATTGAGTCGAGTGCAAAGAATGGATCTCTTTCGTCATGATGTCTTTGATAGTCAGCATAGCTTTTCTCCTCGAAAATTTCTCTTTCGCAACAATTTTCGACTGGACAGCAAAGAATAAACGACTTTGGCTTCATTTTATCTAAATTGAAAGTTTTTCCTATTCGTAAAACTACGTAGTTTTACCTTTCAAAGTGGAAAGTTCGGGACAGCAAACAGACGAATTAAAAAAATAATGGCGGGGAAAGAACTGGAATGCCAACCTTGATCAGGCGGATCCTTGTTTCGTTTAACAGGTCGGAGCGATGCTCTCAGAATTTCGAAGTGTGCCCAATATTTTTTTCAAGGCAGAGAAAAACTAGCTGTTCCTTGAAAAAACCGGGATCCGGGAACAGCCGTTTCTTCATTCCTAAAACAAGTTTTTTGCGCTTTCAAAAATCTGATATTTTTCGGAACCTACATAGTTAGGATAAGTTACTTCAGGGGAGGGCAAAACCTGAATCTGCCCGCCATGATTTAAGAATTCTATCATGGCCTTCTGAATTTCTTCTCTTGCAATTTTTTTTGAATCATCCTTTTTTTCCAGCATGACAATTCTCCTCATCACTAAAAATTAGACTCTTCTCTGAATCAATATCCGGGTTGGGAATCACCGGAGGAAATTCGGGTGCTTTTGTCTCATAATACCTCGCGTTGACTGATTGTCTATCCGTAAAAATACGTAGACGACATATTTTTGCCAATAATAAGAAACCGGCACCCGAAGTCCCCGGCTTTCTCCGAATCTGCAGGATGCCCTCACGAATGTTGAATTCAGTGAGGCACCCGGGCGGGAAACATTCCTTCTATTTGCCTTCTTTGTAAACATACATCGGGCAGCTTGCATGATGCAAAAGATAGTCGGTATTGCTTCCGATAAAAAGGCGGCTGAGCATCGTATGGGAATGGGCAGCCATCACGATCAATCCTGCATCAATGTATTTTTGCAACTCAAGAATTTTGATATAGGGCTCTCCAAATTTGTGCATACAATGATATTTGGATTTGATTTCGCAGGAAGATACAAATCGCTGCAGTGCCGATTCCTGATGCTGGATCTGTGTCTGAATCTTTTCCTGTTCCATTTGATAGGCACTTGAGTTGGTATCCGCAATGCCGACATCCGGAAAGTAGCTTTTGACTGAAGATTCAGGATAGGGGTCGACTCCTATGAAATAGAGTTCCGAATGAGTTCTTTGTCCCCATTCATCAGCCAGTTGGACGACGGGTTTGTTGACTTCCGAGTAATCAATTGGAACGATGATCTTGTTTTCAAAAAACAATTTCTGCTGCTTGTAGACATAGACGGGACAGGCACAGTGATGGATGACATATTTGGTATTGCTCCCCAAAAACATGCGCCCCAACATCGTGTGGCGGTGGGCTCCCATGATGATCAAATCCGGCTGAATTTCCTGCTCCTGTTCCAGAATTTCATGATAGAAAGTTCCTGTTCGAAATTGGAATCGGTATCCCGCTTTGATATCCATCGCGTTTAGAAAATCAGAAAACCGGCGGTTTTCTTCGATTCCATCTTTGCCTTCCTTTGTTCCGACATGCAGAAAAAACAGTTCCGCCGAGCTACGCTGTGCCCACTCGTCCGCTATTTTTACCAGCTCCTTACTTATTTCACTGTTATCGAGCGGCACCAGGATTTTTTTAGTCATCTTCACCTCCAATAGTGGATTGTCGTTCATATTAAATTTATTGAACAATTTAGTTTATCTTATCCCAAAAGGTGCCTTTGTCTATCCGCAATACTACGTAGGATAGGAGAATTAAAAGTTTTTCCCAGCGTGGCGGATACTGCAGATTGGAGATAGAGGAGTTCAAACGAGTTTCTGTTTCCTCAGATTGAGGCTTGGGGTCTTTGCCCCATGCTTACGCCAACTTTTTACAGAAATGCTAGTAAACTCGCAAAGAACCCGGAACCTTGGATAACCGGTGAGAGGTCTGAAGCTTTAAGGCAAATTCCTAAAAGTATGATATCCATCATATTCAGCTGATCCTTAAACTCGTATAAAATTACCATGCTGTGTGTGATTTTTATTAATCAACAATGGCCTTGCCCACTTCGATTTTGAACAGGAATTCCGGTCTTCACGACAGAACAGGGACGGGAATACGGCCCAAATTTGTGGCTGAATTACAGGCAAAACTGTTCATTGAAAATTTGCTGTTGTGAATAATGAAATCAACGTCATGGAATTATTCCGGGAGGAAGAGAAAGTGAAAACTTGAAAGATTGAATGAATGACATTTGAACCGTAACGAGTGGAATGGAGAACTGCTGTGGATAAAAAAGAAATTCAAGGACGCCTGACCCTAAGCAAGGTGTTGGCAGTAATTGGCTTATTATTTTTTGCGTTTTCTTATCTGGGAGGAAGTGTATGGGAATACAGAGATCCTATTTCTGGTGAAGTGGAGTTTGATGAAGACAATCTGTCATTCCAACCATTTTCCTTTTTTATTGACGAGGAGGAAGCCGAAGAACGGGAAGTTCCTCCGGAACAGGTCAAATACCTGGGTGAAGTAATCTACGAATATGCCCCTGAAGGGATTCGGAGTTATTTGATCGGTTATCATACTTTGCCGATCTGGAGAGTCTCATTGGAAGCTCCTCAATATCCCAAAGAATCATATCCAGATGGAATTCCGGTATTTTTCACCTTGACCGATTTCAAAGGGAAGGTGGTTGAAATGAACGTGATCAATCACTACATAGGAATGGATCCAATGGATGTAGGGGCATTTTTTCTGAGGAAACTCGTCCCTTTTGTCTATTTGGCATTTTTTCTGATGATTGTTGCATTCCTGTTTTACAATGGCCCCGGGTGGTGGTTGCTGGGATTAATTCCTGCTTTGATGCCATGGTATTATCTTGGTTTTTATAGTTATTGGCTTTATTGGTTTGGACACAATTTGCATGACTATGGTGCGTTTAAAGTCAAACCTTTCATGCCCACTGTTTTTGGCGATGGCAAAGTTGCCCAGTTCGTCACTCATTCCTATCCAGCACCGGGTTTTTATATTTTGCTGGCCAGCTTTGGATTTTTGGGACTTTCTGTTCTGGTCAAAAGACGTGCCCTGAAAGAATTGGCATCAATATGATCAATCGACGAACGTTTTTGCTGGCCTTTCTATTCCTGGGGTGGGGGTTCTCGATCCAGGCGGGTACCGCGTTGCAGGCGATGATTGATCGAACCGCCGAGGGGCAGACCTTGATTCTTGAACCGGGAGTCTACCAAGGTCCTGTGGTGATCAGTCACGCAATTGTTCTTAAGGGTCGCGGAAATGTTATCGTAGATGGCGGAGGGCATGGCTCGGTCATTACAATCAAGGCAGATGGAGTCAGCATCAGCAATATTGCCATCACGAATTCCGGGGACAGTCATGATCAAATTGATGCCGGCATTGTGCTGTTATCGTCAAAAAATAAAATCCTGAACAATCGAATTTACGATACCCTTTTTGGTATTGATCTGAAAGAAGCTCATGACAATCAAATCTATGGCAATGAAATTTCTTCTAAAGTGAGAAAACTTGGTTTAAGAGGTGATGGCGTCCGCGTCTGGGCCAGTCACCGAAACCATTTTCGAGAAAACTTCATTCATGATTCTCGTGACATGGTTGTCTGGTATTCCAATGAAAACCTGATTGAAAACAATGAAGGCCGAAACAATCGTTATGGTCTTCATTTTATGTATACAGGGAAAAATCTAGTCAGAAACAATCGTTATCAGCACAATGCGGTGGGAATTTTTTTGATGTATTCCAAAGATTCGATTCTCGAACACAACGATATTCGATACTCTTTGGGAGGTATAGGGATGGGGATCGGGATGAAGGAAGTTGACAACATGATTGTCCGGTTCAACAAGATCATTTACTGCACGATGGGAATTTATCTGGATCAATCCCCTCACGATCCTTGGGCTTACAATTTAGTACAGGGAAACCAGATCGGGTATAATGTGGAGGGTCTGGTCCTACACAGCACCTTAAAGCGCAATGTATTCAAAGGAAACGCATTGGTGGATAATTTGGACAATCTTTCGGTGCATGCCAATGGAACGGGGGTAAAAAATGTGTGGGAAGGAAACTACTGGAGTGATTTTGAAGGATTTGATCGGGACCGGAACGGCTATGGAGATTCAACTTATACCAACTATGCATATCTCGATCGAATTTGGAATGATCATCCCTGGATCAAGTTCTATTTTGGTTCTCCGGTGATCAGCACCATTAATTTTTTATCCAGGCTGCTTCCTCTCTCGGAACCCCGCCTCCTGGTCAGAGACGAAAAACCAATTTTCTCAATGGATTCTCCTCTGCGTCTGTCATCCGCGAATCTGGAATTTGAAATACCGGAAGACGAGGATGAGGATGAAGACGAGGATGAAGATGATAAGGAAAACGATGCGTGAATTGGGCAAAAAGACTCTGAAAAATGAAGCAATCATTCAGCTGCAGCAGGTTGGGAAAAAATTTTCCAGGCATGCTGTGCTGGATAAGGTTGATTTGACGATTGTCCAGGGAGACCGCATTGCATTGATTGGTCAAAACGGGGCAGGGAAAACGACTTTGATCCGAACTTTGCTTGGGCAGTATCATCATGAAGGGCAAGTCGTGGTGGCGGGAGCCCATCCCCGAAAAAATCGAGTAGAGGTCCTGCAGCACATCGGATTTGTCCCCCAGCATTCTCCTCCGATTCAAATGAGCGTGCATGAGCTGCTGCAGTTTTCTGCAAAACTGAACCAATATTCCAACGTTTCCAAAATAAGTCAGGTTGCTGAAGATTTGGGTCTGGATGTCGGGGAGCATGGAAAAAAGCCATTCTTGAAACTTTCAGGCGGAATGAAACAGAAATTGTTGATCGCCCTGGCTTTGGCAAAGGAACCCTCAATTCTGATCATGGATGAACCTGCCGCCAATCTTGATCCGGAAGGAAGAAAAGCATTTTTCTTGAGGTTGAGTCAGATTCAGGAACAGACAACGATGATTTTAAGCAGTCACCGTGTAGACGAGCTGCTCCCTTTGATCAATCGGATCATCGAGCTGGATTGTGGCAAAATTGTTCTTGATGAAGCAAGTGGAGAACATTCACTTGCCGGAAAGATGCTTTCCTGCCGGGTCAAGCCGGCCAATGCAACGGAAGGCATTCACAAATTGCTGAACGAATGGAAATTTGAACAGAGCTCTGACGGTACCTTTTATGAAGGTCAGATAATCGATGCGGATCGCTTGCGCTTCCTCAATGCGATTTCACATTTTGCCAACCATATCAGCGAATTGAACATAACATGAAAGAATCATTCGACATCTTTTTAGCCGTTGCTCAGGCTGAAATCAAAGAATCGATACGGGCCCGGTGGTTTTTCCTTTATTCATTCATTTTCGGAGGAGCAGTTGTGCTGCTTTTTGCTTTGGGAATCACTGAATCACAGGTGCTTGGATTCACGGGCTTGAGCAAATTGCTGGTGACCTATCTGCAGTTATGTATCGCCATCTTGCCAATTTTTGTCCTCATTACCACTGTGAGAGCCGTTGTGGGGGATCGGGAATCCAATGTATTGGAATATTTTCTCTCGATGCCCATCTCCCTTGGTGCCTATTTCTGGGGAAAACTTGCGGCAAAGTTCCTGATTGTGTTCCTCCCGGTTTTGGTGACGTTGCTGGGCGCGGCAGGATGGGGAATGATACGCTCTTTTGAGATTCCCTGGAGGCTGGTGGGATATTATATCTTGCTGCTGGGTACGCTTGCCTGGTGTTTTTTGGGAATCGGCATGTTTATTTCTTCATGGGTTCGCAAACAGGAATGGGCTTTGGGCCTGGCCTTTCTTACCTGGTTGGTGCTGCTAATTTTCATCGACATCATCATGATCGGAGTGATGCTGCAGAATCAGTTTGAAGAAAAATTGATCATCGGTATTTCCTTACTCAATCCGCTGCAGGCGTTTCGGACAGGAGCCATTCTCCTTTTTGACCCGGAACTTTCTTCAATCGGGCCCGCTTCCTATGTCATTCTTGACTCATTGGGGTCTCAGGGATTTTTAGCCTTTTCAATTTTTTATCCTTTGGCTTTGGGCTGGATTTTTTCCTGGGGGGGATACATCGTTTTTAAAAGAGGGGATTTGGTATGAAAACATTAATTCGAGAGCTGCTTGCTACAGGATTGCTGTGCTGCTGGTCACTTGTTGCATTCGCAAATTCTTCCCCGATCCTACCTGAAGAAAAGCCGTTTGAGATCGATTTTCCGGACTCCGCCAGGGTAGCTCAGGAGTTTGAGATTGAAGGACTGACCGGTGAACGGGTGGTTTTGAGTGAATTTTTAGGAAAAGTTGTCTTGATCAATTTTTGGACGACCTGGTGTGTTCCATGCGTCAAGGAAATGCCGGAGTTGGAAGAGTTGGCAAAAAGCATGAATCCTCAGCATTTTGTGATTTTGACGGTGAATGTGCGAGAACCGTTGAGCCGTGTGGAAAAGTTTCTTCAAAAACGCGACTTTTCTCTTTTGAAATTCGGAATGGATCTTGATGGAAAAGCTTATAAAAAATATGGTGTGAGACAGTTTCCAAGCACCTTTATTGTAGATCGGGATGGATATTTTGCCGGACGTATCCGAGGTTCACGGGCATGGACATCTTCTCAAAGTATTCGGTTTTTTCAGAAACTGGTTCAGGATTCTTAAGATGAGTCAATTGAAGTTTTCCGTTTTTATCTTTTTTGTGTTCACTGCCATCGCCTGCAAAAAACAAAATCCGGATCAACTCCCTGTCGAAGTGAGCTGGGATCGAGATGTCTGCACAGAATGTGGAATGGTTATCAGTGATCACCGCTATGCGGCCCAGATCATCAATCGGGAAGGCAGGGCGTTCGTTTTTGATGATATTGGCTGTGCCGTCAATTGGCTCAAGAACAAATCATGGAAAAATCAGGCGAGAATTTGGATCAGTGATTTCGAAACGCAGCAATGGATTGACGTTGAAAAAGCCTACTGGAGATTTGGTGATCCAAATACACCGATGGGTTACGGCTTTGTTGCAACCATGCAGAAAATAGATTCCCCCCTCGAATTTAATAAAGTGAGACATCAAATTGAAAACGATCAAACCCTGAAGCAGAAACATCTGCAAAAACATGGAAGTGAGGGGCATCAGATTCCGAAAGATCAAAGCGCGCATTCACAAGATTCCGGCTGGAAGACGGATTCTCAAACCATGCCACACGAAAATGCTCATGGCCAACATTGAAAAAAAGAGTGCAAAGCTCAATCGGAGAAAATTTTTCAAAGGTTCCACCCTGGTGATGGTGGGTGGTGCGCTGGCATACGGGATTGGAAGCGCAAGGATTCTCCGAAGTGAAGATTTGTTGCTGCGCCCGCCAGGAGCTTTGGAAGAAAATGCTTTTTTGGCCTCCTGTATTAAATGCGGACAATGCCTTCAGGTGTGTCCGCCCCAGGTGGTCAAACTTGGAAAAATTGATCAGGGATTTGGAATCGGTACCCCTTACATTGTTCCCCTGGAAGGAGCCTGTATTTTATGTCGGGGTCTGCCATGCGTGCTGGCTTGTCCTACTGGAGCACTTGATCATGAAATTTCAGAAGGTAAAGAGGCCGCGATGGGGCTCGCAGTGATCAGCCGCCCCGATACATGTCTCTCAATCAAAGGAATCAACGGCCTCGTTTTTCAACTGGAAAACCTTGCTGAAGTCAAAGACTCGATTGACCTGGGAAAACTCTCTGATCTTCTGACGGGGCTTGTTGAAAAACTGACCCCCGCAGAAAAGGAACAATGGAAACTCAAATTTCAATTGCTGGAGCTTTCTCCTCGCGTTGTTTCGCAAATTCTGACAAAGATCAATCCTGTCTCGATGAAATGGATCATCGAATTCATGAAGGGAGCCCAACAGACCCAGCATGCCTGCCGGATCTGTCTGGAAGAATGTCCCATCAATGAAGAGAGCCCGATTTCATTTAAGGAGAAAATAGACCCTGATTCCGGAAAGAAAATTGTTCATCCGATCGTTCAGAAAACCTGCGTGGGCTGCGGAGTCTGCGAAATGAAATGCCCTACTCCGGAACCCTCGATTACCATCGTTCCTCGATTGAAGTGGAAGGAAGTTTCGGTATGAACAAGACTCCTGATGAATCATCTCCTCGATTGTCCAATTCTGCTGAAGTGGGAGCTGTTCTGAAAAATGAGGACTCTAGCAAAGTTGGGTCTCCTCGAATCACTCCTCGAAAACGCAAGGGGCCAGGACTTAGGGATGTTTCAATCAACGACAATTCGTCTCCTCACAAGTGGCGCATAGTGCGTTGGTCCACTTTACTATTTATCAATTTCCTTTTTTTCGCTTCATTTTATTTTGACATTCAAATCCTGGAAGGCAGTTTAAGTGCTTCCCGCTTGCTGGGCTTTCATCTGGCGGATCCTTTTGCCTCCTTCCAGGTAATGCTGGCGAGTCGCTTGGTGAAGGTCAACCTGGTAATTGGCCTGGTCACTGTGATTGTTATTTATCTCATGCTGGGAGGACGCTTTTTTTGTTCCTGGGTCTGTCCCTATCATTTGTTGGCGGAATTTGGCGAGATCCTTCATAAGTTCCTGATCAAAAAGAAAATTATCAAAAGAAATCATGTTTTTGACAGGAAAATAAAATACTATTTCTATGCAATTTTCCTCATTCTTGCCTTGCTGAGTGGCTATACAATATTCGAAGTGATCAATCCTGTCAGTATATTGAGCAGATTCATTGTTTATGGTCCTGGACTGACTCTTCTTTGGGTTTTTGTACTGCTGATTTTCGAAATCTTTTATAGCCGGAGAGCCTGGTGTCGCTATTTTTGCCCTGTCGGAGTCTCCTATAATTTTATCGGAAGAATTTCTCCCTTCAACATCAGATGGAACATCAACAACTGTTCCAATTGTAAAAAGTGCCAACAGGCCTGCATGGTCCCTTTCGTCCTCCAGGAAACGGTGAACAAAGGAAAATCTGAATATGTGGTTTCAGGGGAATGCACCCGATGTGGTTTATGCATTGATGCCTGTGAAGACGGGGCTTTAAAATATAATATACGTTATTTGGATAAATTGATTTAACTTCGCTTTGTTCAGAAAACAAAAAATACGCGATCTAAATTGAAGGCCCAAATGGAAAAGTCCAATAGTGCAATTCAAAAACGGGTGTTTCTTATTTTTTTAGGAGTCACCCTTTTTTTTGTTACGATTACTGCAGTCCTTCTCCCCTACAAACTCTATCTTCGAGATGTACAGGAAACACGGACCAGGGCACGCAGTATTTCGGATCTCATTCGGATTGGCCTGCTTTCTACCATGATTGCGACGGGAGATCCGGAAAAGGTCCGGGGGCTGATTGCCGATTTTGAGAAAAAGCATGAATTCAAATTTCGGATGGTCCGCAGCAGTCATGTGGAAAAACAGCATGGAATCAATGAAGATGAACAGGCAACCGATGAACTGATCAAACAGGTCCTGGTTACTGGTAAAAGCAGAGACGACTGGCTGAACCGAACGACTTTCCGATATGTGGCTCCATTTATTGCAGATTCCCGATGCCAGGAATGCCACGAGTCAGTCAAGGGAAGCACGATCCATGTTGGTGATATCCTGGGGGCATCTGAAATCATTTTTGACCTTTCCGCGAAAGAGGCGGATTCAATCCGATTGATCGTGGAAGTGGTTCTGTTGATCATGGCGTCTTTGATCACTATGGGGATCATTTTTTATTTTATCGTCAAAAAAGGTATTCTTGAAAAAAATCTCTTGATCGAAAGAGATGAGCTCTGAAAACGTCACGGATTTTTATTGGAGAAAACAGTGTCGGATGAAAAAGAAGCGGAATATGATCAAATCGCCCCTTTTCTCGAAGCTCTCGAAAGCGAGAACCAGGAACTCCGTCAATTGGCAATCCGGGCTTTGGGAGTCATAGGACACATTGATGGCGTGGAAGCCCTATTTCGAATTCTGAAGGATCCAAAAAGTTCCAATCACGGGGAGGCAGCATGGGCTTTGGCAGCAATTAAAAGACAAAGAGAAAAGCAGCAGAAAAGTGTTGTCCCAATGGTCTCACTTCTAAAAAGGGATCGGAATCAGCTTGTTGATGCTCTGACTGACTTGCTTCATGATAGCAATGATTTAGTCCGTGAATGGTCTGCGTGGTCGTTGGGAATCCTTCAGCTGCCCAATACCGCCAGGAATTTGGTTCAGGCACTCCAGGATGAAGAAAGCTCAATTCAGGAGACCATTGTTTGGGCCATTGGAGAGATTGGAAATGAGGCAGCTCCAATACTGATCGAGGAACTCCAGCATCAGAATCAGCAGGTTCTTGCCGTCATCGTTTGGGCGCTGGGTACCATTAGAGAGGAAAAGGCCGTCATTCCTCTGCTCCCGTTCCTCTCTCACAGAGCCGGGGAAGTTCGGGAAAACACGGCATGGGCGCTTGGGACAATCGGTGATCCAAGAGCGCTTGATTCACTGATCGAAGCGCTTCATGATTCTGACAATGCTGTTCGGGAAAACGCGGCATGGGCTCTGGGCACGATTGAAGATCCAAAAGCCATTGAAGCTCTTCGGAACTGTCTTGATGATCCTGATCCGGAGGTACGAGAAAAAGTGAATTGGGCCGTGGACAATATTGAAGAAGCAAGTAGTCATTGATGCAACTTTAAAAGAACATGAAGCTGGAACAAAAGGCTAATGAAAAACAACATCCAGAATGATTTTCGCAAGAAGAAACTGAATCTGAAAATTCAATTGGCAGTGACTCTTTTTGTGCTGGGGCTTCCTGCTTTAGTCACGGCCGATCAAAAAGAATTCTCAAGTCGGGAAAAACTCAAAATTTATGAGGATCGAGGAGGGGATTTTACCTTGCCGGGATACAATGGAAAAAAGCTCAGCCTGGCGGATTTTCGGGGGAAGGTTGTCCTTCTGAATTTTGGATATACGTATTGTCCTGACGTTTGCCCTACAATCCTCAGTCAGCTAAAACAGACGATGCTGGGATTGAAAAATTTATCGAATCAAGTACAGGTCCTGTTTGTTACCCTCGATCCGGAAAGAGATACCCCTGAACGTTTGAATGAGTATCTTTCATTTTTTCATCCTTCCTTCCTGGGTCTGGGGGGAGATTCTGCTTCGATTCAAACAGTTGCCGGTCAGTACAAAGTCCGTTTCTACAAGGAGACCCACCCTTCAATTGACGGCTATTTTGTCGCCCACACAGATTATGTTTATTTGATTGATCAGATGGGGAAGTATAGAGGAAAATACAAAACCCGATGGGATCAAGAACGGATGGAAGATGACATTCGTCAATTGATCGGGAATTGAGCGAATGCGAAGAAACCTGACAATTTTAATTTCAATATCTTAAGACCTTTCCAAAATCGTGGCTTTTTAACAGATCAAAGCCAATTTTCCTGCCTTTTTTAGTCGCCGAAAATTGTTCAAAACAATGGTCGCTGCTGAAATTTTTAAAAATATGACATATGTCATATGCACTCCCGAATGAAATAATTATGATGATTCTGGCTTTCCAAAGTGAATATTTTGCTGCTTGAAATAAGGTGAAAAAGTTCTATATCAAAGCGTTGCAAAATACAAACGTTGGAAATTAGAGGTTTCCCATCTGTTTGGATGGATTTAGTCAAACCTGGGCCTTGGTTCTTATTAAAACTTTCAGATTAATTTTTATGACTTAAACGATTCGTTGCCTTGTTTGAGCAATGTCTAAAAGTCAGGAGGAAAAATGGGAAAAATGCAGAGACAAATCAGCAAAATTGTTGGGCTCACAATTCTTATGTTTGGGATCGCCTGCATCGGCTATGCGCAAACTTTGAAAGAGGTGATGCAAGAACGAAGCTTGTCGGAAAAAGACATGTTGGCAGCCGCAAAAACATACACTCCCACTGGGATGAAAGACGAATACATTGTATTTTCTTCCGGAGGTCAGTCAGGGCAGTTGATTGTTTACGGTGTCCCTTCCATGAGGATTTTAAAATATGTTGCCGTCTTTACTCCTGAACCCTGGCAAGGCTACGGCTACGGTGAAAGTGAGAGTATGGAGGTTCTGGAACAAGGGAAAATCAACGGCAGGTCAATCACCTGGGGAGATACTCACCACCCGGCTCTTTCAGAAACCAATGGGGACTATGACGGCAGATGGGTTTTTATCAACGATAAAGCCAACCCGAGAGTGGCGTTGATTGATTTAAAAACATTTGAAACCAAGCAAATCGTGGTCAACCCTGTTTTCAAATCAGAACATGGCAGCTCCGTGGTGACTCCTAACACAGAATATGTGATGGAGGCGGCTCAATATCCTGCCCCGTTCAGCAATAACTATGTACCGCTGGAACAATACAATGAATTATATCGTGGAGGAGTAACTTACTGGAAGTTCAATAAGGAATCCATTCTCAGCCTCACCCGTAAAGGAATGAAAAGTCTGAAAAAACAAGGAGTGGATACTGGAAAGTTGAAAGGGTTTGAAGATCAGAATTTTAAGGGAAAAGATGAATTTTTGAATGCAGTCGCAGCCAAGATCGGAAAGGATGCAGTCAACGAACACCAGGCGGATCTGATGAAGTATGCGGAAAAAGAAGGCCGGCTCGATCCTGAACAATCATTCACGGTGGAAATGCCCCCCTACATGCAGGACATCACCGATGCAGGGAAAGGCCCCAGTTTTGGCTGGTCTTTTACCAATTCTATCAACTCCGAACGTTATGTCGGTGGCTTTGGAAAAGGAAACACGGCCTTCAAGGACAGGCTTGCCAATGAGGCTGGAATGTCTGCAAAAGATACTGACTATATGCACATTGTCAACTGGCTTGAAGCTGAGAAGCTTTTTAAAGCGGGAAAATTTACCAAAATCAATGGACATGCAGTTATAACAATGAAAGATATGGTTGCAGCCAATGCGATGTTTCTGCTTCCCGAACCGAAAAGCCCACACGGAAATGATGTTACTCCGGACGGGAAATATATTGTGGTTGCAGGAAAACTGGATACCCATGCTTCAGTCTTTTCATTTGAAAAAATCATGAATCTGGTAAAGAACAAGGACTTTGCCGGCACCGATCCCTATGGCCTGCCGATTCTAGATATGCAGAAAGCAATGCATACTCAAGTGCAGCTGGGTCTTGGACCACTCCATACACAATTTGATTCTGTAAAAGGCGTGGCTTATACCTCGCTTTATGTGGACTCCATGGTTGCACGGTGGAATTATCTGGAAGGAAAGCTGCTTGAAAAAATTCCGATCAACTACAATATTGGGCACCTGGTTTCCGCAGAAGGCGACACAGTGGATCCTGACGGAAAATATTTAGTTGCCTTAAATAAACTGGCCATTGACCGTTTTCAACAGGTCGGTCCGCTGCATCCTCAAAATCATCAACTGATTGATATCACTTCAGGAAGGAAGATGCAGTTACTCTACGACATGGCATTGCCCCTGGGAGAACCGCATTATGCCCAAATGATCAAGGCTGACAAGCTCAACCCGATCACGAGATACAATAAACAGTCGTTCAGCAACTATGTCCGTCCAGGCCAGGAAAAGATTGAGCGAAATGGCAACAAAGTTACTATTCACTCTACTGCCATCCGCAGCCACTACAGCCCTGAAATTATAGAAGTTAAAAAAGGCGATGAAATCACATGGCACGTGACGAATGTAGAAAGAGCCCAGGATCAGGTTCATGGTTTTGGTATCGACAACTACAATGTCCACGGAAGTCTGGAACCGGGGGAAACGGCAACTTTCCATTTTGTCGCAGATAAAGAAGGAGTCTTTCCATATTATTGTACGGAATTTTGTTCTGCTCTGCACCTAGAGATGACCGGATACCTTTTGGTGAAACCTTAGTGATGTTGTTCTGTCACTAAAAGACTGTCACCTCAAAATGACGGCGGGTCCTGATTGGGTTTGCCGTCCGCTTTTAATTCTGTCTCATCTACTTTAAACGAGGAACTATGAAATTGAACACAAAAAATATAACCGGATTGCTTGTCTTGGCTGGATTGCTCACTTTTTTTGCGAGTATGAGCTGGGCAGAAGATTTTAAAAAGAAGTATGAAGAAAAAGTAAAAGTCAACAACGATACGATTGGTGTGATCGCAGGAGTGATCAATTATGTTTGCCCTAAAATTGTGGACGCCTCGACTAAGATCTGCAACGAAAAAGATCCGGTGGGTTCTGCTGTCGGCATCCAAAAGCAGATGGGGGAAATCGAAGATTTGGATGAACTCGATGAAAGTGAGCTGGAAGAAGAACTGAGCAGTAAAAAGATTCTTCATGTCCCGGCTGCCATGCAGTTCTATGATGCTGTTGAACAGTTTAAAATGCATTACCCCTTGAGGGAGGATGCTTCAAAACTGGCGGAAAAAGGAGATTGGGAAGGCGCTTCGCTTCGTGAAGAAATGGCATGGCAGTATCTCGTCAAGACTGCAAGTCGCGGAATTTTTGCCAAGAAAATGGTAGACAATCAGTGAAACACGTTTGGTTTTGTTGAAAAAAGAAACCGTGAATTTGGAATGAATCAGGTTTATTCTGAGCATTGTTTCTTTTTGTCTTCTTTTCAAAATAATTGATCAATGGCTGCAATCTGAAAATGCACGACCTTGACACAACATGGAAGATGCTGGTTTACCTGAAAGGGTGAGTTTCCTGAACGATGACCCGCCCTTTTCTCTGAACCTTAAAATAAACTTTCTCTCGAGTGCTGATTCCCTGTGGATCCTGGGGAATCAGTTTCCGTTTCATATTCAATCACTTTTACCAGTATTGAGAAAAAACATGAAAAAACCAATCAGACAATCAGTTTTCTTCTTGATCATATTCGCATTCATCTCCTCGTATATTCCTGTTTTTGCAGCCGATGGAAAAGAACTTTACGTGAAATTGACCTGCTTCGCGTGTCATGGCCCGGACGGGAAAGGGATGGTTCGAAAGAGAGATCGCAAAGATAAAAAGACAGGGGAATTCAAGTATCGCAAAGGAGATCCTATGCCTGGTTTTGAAGCCTACCCCAAGTTGGCAGGGCAAAATTCTGTTTATCTTTACAATCAGATCAAAGATATTTTTGGAGGCAAGCGCAGCAATGGTTTGACCTCTGCGATGCTGGGCATCAAAGCTTTTATAGATTCGTCTGCAAGTGATGAGGATTTGAAAGCCATTGCAGAATATCTTTCCCAAGTAAAATAGTGAGGCATTCTGCCTATATTCTTCATTATCAAAATAGGAATCATTATGTGGAATCAACATTTCAAACAATTCCTTGCAGGCGCAGCGGTGTTCTCAACTGCGCTCCTGTTCTCTGCTAATATCTGGGCTGCTGATAAAAAAGCAGAGCTCAATTCCACTAAAGATTTTGGGGGCAAGTGGGGAACAAAGGTCGAAGAAGCGATAGAAGCTTTAAAGCTTAAGGGGAATCTCGAAGATGGCCAGATTATCTATGAAGAAATTTGTGAAATTTGCCACCAACCCGGAGGACATGGTGATCCTGCCGGCAATTTTCCGCAATTGGCAGGTCAACACTCCAGCGTGATTATCAAGCAGATTGCTGATATTCGTGCAGGAAATCGGGACAATCCGACCATGTACCCTTTCGCCAATATCGAAGCTTTGCAGGCCTCCACAGAGGATTTGTTTGATGATCCGAAAAGCGGCCCGCAAACTTTGGCCGATGTGGCAGCTTATATTCAAACATTAATAATGGCGAGCACGGTGAAGGGCGAAGGAAACGATCTGGAACACGGTGCAAAAATTTATAAAGAAAACTGTGTTCGTTGTCATGGTGATCATGGCCAAGGAAGTTTCAAAAATTACTATCCGGTTATTGCCGGTCAGAACTTTAAGTATTTGCTGCGGCAGTTCCGCTGGATCAAGGAAGGAAAACGGCGAAATGCAAACCCGGAAATGGTGGAGCAAATTAAAAATTTTTCTGAACGTGACATTCAGGCTGTGATGGATTTTTCGTCTCGTCAATCCATGAAACCTGGAGATTGGGACCCTAATAAATAAATCGAATCGCTTTTTGGATAGTCAGGTTCCCGGTTGATCTGCTTATCGAATAAGGCCTCTGTTCTGAACTTTTTTCCAGGGCAGAGGATTTTCTCCTCCTCTGCTCACGGAAACTCTCAAAACTCAGTTGGGGTTAAAGATTTTTCTTCAGATGCCGTTAAGGAAAGGAAACAGAAAAATTCCTGAATTTTGGATCTGAAGGAGAAAAATGTCGTTTGCCGAAAAATATCTGGAAGAGGGTCTATCCCCGGAAGCCGTCAAAATATTAAAAATGAGAAGAGCGATTCTCAAAAAATTGCCTTACACGCCTCAAAGGTTGAAACATCCTAAAAACCAATAATCATTGATCACCAAGTTTTGCTGGATACTTTCCAATTGAGCCAATCCTGTGGTTTGAGAAAGATTTCATAGAGCCGTGCTTCCGGACTGCCGGGATCAGGCTTCCAATTGTACCGCCACTTTGCAAGAGGCGGCATGGAAGCCAACACGGATTCGATCCTTCTTCCCGATTGCAGTCCATAGCGGGTGCCTCGGTCTATTGCAAGATTGAACTCAGCATAGCGTCCACGACGATAGAGTTGAAAATCTCTTTCCCGCTCTCCAAATGGAATGTCCTTTCGCTTCTGCAGAATTGGCAGATAGGCTGGCAGAATATGATCTCCCACGCTTCTCGTGAACGCGAAACTATTTTCAAAACCTCCCCTTGTCCAGTCGTCGAAAAACAGACCGCCGATACCTCTCGGCTCATTTCTATGACTGAGATAGAAATAGTCATCGCATTTCTTTTTGCACTCCTCATAAACGGATTCGCCAAACTCCTGACAGGCAAGATTTGCCTGATGATGCCAATGCACCGCATCTTCTTCAAAACCGTAATAGGGGGTCAGGTCGAAGCCTCCGCCAAAATGCCATGTGCTTTCTTCCACGATAAAGAATCGCAGATTTGCATGCATCGTGGGGACATAGGGATTGCAGGGATGCATAATCATGGAAATTGCAGCCGCTTCAAATCCCTTCCCTGCCAAATCCGGATTCCGTTCCGTGGCAGCCGGCGGCAGTCGATCTCCGATGCTGTGGCTAAACTGAACCGCACCCCGTTCAATATGGCGGCCAGAGTCGAGAATTCTCGGTTGGGATAAGCCTCCATTTTCCGGATTGAATTGCTCAATCGAAAATTCGGCTTGTCCATCCACTTCCTGCAGGGTCTCGCAGATAATTTCCTGCAGACCTAAAAAATATTTTGTAATGTCATGAATGTTTGCTTGCATGAACTTTGAAATTTGGATTTAGTATTGAATATAATTGATTCGCTATGGGCGGATGCATTCTACAAGAGATCAGTGAAACCCTCAGCCGGGGTCAGAATTCATTCCAATTCTGCCAATTCCCGGCAGTTTTATGGCAGGGCGAAGGAAATCTATACCGAAGGTCAAACCTAAAAAATTGAATTCCAAGCCTTCTTTGAGCGCCACTCCAACTCCCAATAAACCAAATATTGAAACATGATATCCTGTTCCACTGGGGGTTTGTGCAATCAGATTTCCGTTTGGCAGAAAGTCTTTTCCAATGGCGTTTGCAGGCATGGAGAGTCCGAGTTCGGGAACTTCTCTGCCGATATGTGCAATGAAGGTGTTGCTGTTGGGGCCGGGCCAGATTCGGTATTGATCCGCATAGGGATAGCTGGCCGCTGCTTTTGCGATCTGAGGAATGATTTTGGAAGCCCTTGCCCCACGGATATCGACAATCAAATCCGGTTTATTGCCAAACCAATGGCGATCCGGAATTCCACTATAGCTATCAACCACGGATTGTCCTCTGCGGGCCCGCCAGCCCAGCACCTGGTACATGGTATAATGAGTTGCAGCAGCCGGTTTTACGGCAAACCACATATGGACCCCAAAAATTCCTCTCCAGCTATAGGCACGAGCGGCATAGACCTGTACGACGGCTTCGGGGTTTTTTTGCGGGTCTGGCGCCTGTTTCGTACTTTCCCGGTTCGCGGTAGACCAATGGCCTTTCAAATTAGCCGTGCAGCTGAACATTGTTAAAAGAGGGCCGATTAGTAAAACGGTGAGAAAAACTAATGAGTACGTGCTCCATTTTACCCATTTGCCGCGTTTCTTTCTTTTCATGAAAAATATTCGTCCGATTTGAAATTTGAGATTCTGTGAAAGAGGCGGGAATGAATATTATTCATTTATTCGCTAAAAATCAAATTCTGACTGACACTTTGGGTTTTCTTTTGCTACAATTGAATAATATTTCTGATTGACCTTTTCCAAGGAGTCATTACCCATGCAACATAGCCCTCATCAACGATTTGCCGAACTGATTAGCCTGCCCGACGAAAAAATTGATCTGATCGAAGCGGCTTTGGTGATCGCTGCAGAAGCCTATCCAAACCTTGATGTGGAGCACTATCTCCAAAAATTTGATGCTTTGGTACAGGAGGCACAGGAATATTTTAAAGGGGTCTTCACCGGTAATGATCGAGTGTCGCGTTTATGCGATTTTTTGTTTGTCAGACAAGGCTTCACAGGGAGCCAGACAGATTACTATGACCCGCGAAACAATTTTCTTAATGAAGTTCTCGACCGCAAAATCGGAATTCCAATCACCCTGGCGATTGTTTATATCGGTGTTGCTCAGAGTTGCGGGTGGGAGTTGCACGGGATCAATTTCCCCGGCCACTTTTTAACCAAATATGTGGGCGAGGACGGAGAAATTATTCTTGATCCCTTCAATGCAAAAATTCTCAATGAAAAGGAATGCAAAATACGTTATCAGGCAATCATGAGGACTGACAAACCGGTGGATCAACTCTATCTGCAAAAGGCTCAGCCGCGTGAAATTTTAGTCCGTATCCTCAGAAATCTGAAAAATGTTTACATGAAGAAAGAAAAGTTGGAAGATGCACTTTCCTGCTGTGACCGTATTTTGATGCTGGAGACGGATTCGATGATAGAACTGCGGGAACGTGGCTTGCTCTACTATAAATTGGAATGCTTTCAGGAGGCTCAGAATGACCTGGAACGTCTTTTACTCCTTGCCTCTGATGAGATGCCGACTGAAGATATTCAATATGTTTTAACAAAAATCCACCGTCAAGTCAGTCAGATCAATTGACCTTCCCGTGTTGGTGATTCTGCGACTCTAAGACTGCTAGTTCTTTACCATGTCTCTTTCCAAAATGACTCTTTTTTCGCTGCCGGGTTTTCCCTTGGTGAAGCCGGGAGACGACCTTACCTTCCTGATACAGGAGGCACTGGCTTCTTCAAAAGAAAGCTTATTGGCAGGCGATGTTGTGGTGATCGCACAAAAAGTTTTTTCCAAAGCTCAGAATCGTTATGTCGACTTGAATAATATTGTTCCTTCTGAGGAGGCAGTGAAACTGGCGGAAGAAACTCAGAAAGATCCTCGTGTGGTGGAATTGATTTTATCAGAATCAACGGAGGTCGTCAGGCACCGTCCGGGAGTCATGGTGGTTGCACACCGTTTGGGAATGGTGATGGCCAATGCAGGCATTGATGCATCCAATGTGGATCCGCACGAGGGTCAGGAGCGTGTGCTGCTGCTGCCCAAAAATCCAAACAATGATTGTCTTCGGATGAGAAAGGCACTGCAGAAAATTTTTAATGTGGATCTGGCTGTGATTATGAATGACAGTGTCGGCCGAGCCTGGCGACTGGGGACGGCAGGCATTGCACTGGGAGCCTCCGGGATTTCTCCCTTATGGGATTTGCGTGGAAAACCGGATCTTTTTGGACGTCCCCTGCTGGTCAGTCAAACCGGTTTGGCAGATGAAATATCTGCAGCTGCTTCAATTCTGCAGGGTCAAGGAAATGAAGGGACGCCGATTGTAATCGTAAGAGGACTCCATTTTCCCGACAATGGAAAAGACGCTTCTTCTTTGCTCCGTGCAAAAGACGATGATTTGTTTCGGTGAGGATCATTTGAAGGATCATAAGGCTTCCCAACTTCTTCGAGATCTGCACTGGGTTCTGGAAAGCCCGCTTCTGATCAGAAAGGAAGAATTTGGGCAGGAATCAAAAGCGGTGGATTCTGTTTGGGCAGGGGAACAAATCTTCAGACATCAGGGATGGTTGAATTCAGTTCAGGAAAATCCCGAAATTCTGGAGGAATACTTTCAAAAAAGACAAACTTGGAAAGTCGGCAGATACTTTGAACAGTTGATCTCGTTTTGGCTGATCCACAGTCCCTTTTTCAATCTTAAAGCCTGGAACCTCCAGATTTTTGATGGTCACCGGACCCTTGGAGAGCTGGATTTTATCTTTGAAGACCGAGACCGTGCAATCATGCTCCATTGGGAGAGTTCGGTGAAATACTATCTCGGCTGCTGCTGCGCTGATGGAGGCGTAGAATGGATCGGTCCGAATGCACGGGATCGCCTGGACCTCAAGCTGGGAAAAATGCTGGATCATCAGTCTCGTCTCAGTGAGCATCCTGAAGCGAGGAAAACCCTGGAGCAAATGGACATTTTTGAGCTGCATCCGGAGGTTTTTTTAAAAGGCTATTTGTTCTATCCGCATTCCCGGTCTGGTGAAGTTCATGCCCCTCTGAATGCTTCCCGGAACCATCTCAAAGGGTACTGGATTTCATCACAGGAGATTAATGTTCTAAGTTCAGATCCATCTAAAAGATGGATGATATTGAAAAAACCATACTGGCTTTCTCGGGCAATTACTCGTGACGAAAACCGATTGTTGTCTTTTAAAAAACTGGAAGCATTTGTCCAAAATGAGTTTTTGCATTCTGCGAAGCCCCTTCTGCTTGCAGAAATGATGGAGCAGGAATCCGGGCTGTTTTTAGAAAGCACTCGATGCTTCATTGTTTCCGAGTCATGGCCTGACCGGTGAATGTTGAAAAATCCGCATTATCAGGTACTGTCAGCGGAGTGATTGAGATTTTATAAATTCATGAGGCCTGCCTGGTGCGAGAAAAATGATTTTTTCGTAAAATATGTTGAAAATCACCTGCCTGGCCAGTATTTAAAATATTGAAGTGGCATTGGGGGCATATTTTGTTTTTATATATCATCAACCAAAGTAAGAAGTATGTCTGAAGAAGAAAAAAAAGAGGAAGAAGGACAGAAAGAAGAAGTGAGTCTAGATTCCCTGCCTCCCCACATCGAAGACAGGCTGGAGGAACTTTATCATGAAGCAATGGAAAACAGGGGGCTTGTTCAGACGGTGCTGTCAATTCAAAAAGCTGCAGATTTTATCGAGCGCACCAAACTGGCATTGACAAAAAAGAAAGAAAAGTCAGATTTTGGAAAACTGATTGGGCAATTGTGTCATCAAATTTCTCAGCTGAAAGAACTCACTACCCATTTGGAAGCTGTCAAAAAACGAAACGGCGAATTGGTAGTGATTCGCCGTTTCATGGACCTTGTGGTTCATAAAACCAATAAAACCGGAACCACAATGAGACAGGCAGAAAGTCTCCTCGGCTTTTCCTTATTATTCTGTGTGGTTGACAATCCTCATGTCAAAAGTATACAGGCTTCCTATCATCTCACCCAGATCTTTATTGCCCGGCGTATTGATGAGTTTGCGGGACTTGGTGAAATTCACAAAAAGATGCTTGCAAAAAACAATGCCTCTGAGGCGTCGATGCGCAAACAGTTGAAACAATGGCTCAGTGACGAGGAGCAATTGATAAAAATCGTCAAAGATCTTTCAACTCCCATCAAACTGGGAGGAGCAGGCGATTTATTGATGGAAGAATTCAGTGATGATGACCGAACACTCTTGAAGAATCATATGCATGTTGCTGAATCCCAGTGCCCTTCCAAGGTGAAAAATGTCCGCAAGAAATTTTACCTCATCTTCGGAAACATGACCTCGATTGTTTCTTTAATTGAGCATGCTCGTAATTACTCGCTCTCCCTTCTCGGGGGAAAAGAAAACCTGCAGTCATTGCAGGACCTCTCCATTCTTTGCTGTATTGCACGCACTTATGTGCAGGAATTGTCGCGACTCCAGCAGCTTCTGCTGATCTCACCCCAGGCAGCACAAAAAAGAATCTTGGCGCTTGTCAATGAGGCCAGTCCTTTTATATTTACCGGATTCAAAAAAATTTCTGATTTCCCCAAAGTCTATTTTGAATTGGTATTGTTGGAAAATATTGGTTACTACCTGACGTTCTATGTACTGCTGGTTGGAGGAATTTTTAAAAATCCACAAATCAAATCTCCTCAGATTCAGCACTTGATCAAGGGGACCATTGACAAGTTGACTTCAGAAAAGGCAAATTCAAAAATTAGGGATATGCTGCAGAATCAATTCAACAATACAATGAATGAATTATGAAAAAATATATTGACGAACTTTTTGAAGCACACCAAAAAAAGAGCTTTGATCAATTTTTAGCAGACGAACTGAATCATCACTTGCAGGAAGTAGAGCGCAACTGGTTTATCTTGATTGGTACAGAAGACGACAACTGGGCGGAATACCGCTTATTGTTGGAAGCGATTTCACGCAGTTTGGGGGTTTCTATCGATTTCATTGAACGTACTGGAGGACCTGATGTTGTAACAATCCTCTACAATGAAATCCTTAATCTCGTTGAAGATTGCATTTTGGGAGAAATTAGAGTGACTGAAAAAGAATTTAAGCAGGTCCAGTATATTCTGGCATCTCTCGGTACCTGTCTCAATCAGGATTTTCTCGAACTCGGCCTGTTTGAAAAAGGAGAGCTGAACGATCACCTTAGGAAGCAGCTGCTCTCGGCGTTGAATGCATTTGGATAATGCAGAAGAGGTCCTTCTGCCATAAAAACTATTGATGCCCCGATTGTTTCCTATTTAAAAAAAGTCAAACAATGGGCATGAATAGAACTTTTTCAAAGCCGCTCATAGGTGCAAATAGAAAAAGGATAGGTGTTTTTTTCATCAATTTTGTATTCTTCTCTCTCAACTTCCCGCCATTCTTCGGCATTATATTGAGGAAAGTAGGTATCTCCCGCAAAGCTTTCTTCAAGACGAGTCAAATACATCTTTTGTGAAAACTTAATAGCTTCTCGGTAGATTTGTTCCCCTCCGATAATGAAGGCCTCTGTTTCGCCTAGATCCCGGGCATGGGAAATTGCATCTTCAACGGAATGCGCAATTATGCATCCTTCGATTTGATAGTTCTTTTGACGGGTGATCACCACATTGACCCGGTTTGGCAGAGGCCGTTTGATGGACTGGAAAGTCTTTCTCCCCATGAGCACCGTGTGACCGCTTGTGAGTCGAACAAAAGATTTCATGTCATTGGGAAGATGCCAGGGCAAGGCATTGTTGTTGCCAATCACGCCGTTCTCCGCCAGGGCACATATAATTGAGACAATCATTTGAAAACCAAATTAAATTTCTTCCTGAAGATGAAATTCTGTAGCAATTACAGTTTGTTGGTACGATCTTTCTGAATTGTAGAATTTTATTCTGCCTTTTCCCGAACAACACCAAAGCTCTTTAACACCCCGGCACATCTTCTGATTCGTCCTGAAATTCAAATGGAACCGCTCCATTGCATGAAAAAATTCTGAATCTTGAATTAATTCATTGACTCTATCTCAATTGCACATTCAAATGCAATCGAATGTGCTTCTGTCTGAATCGCTTCGATTGAAGTACACATCCCAAATAAGCAGGATAACAACGAGGAAGAGGGATGCTGAACTAATAAAAACACCAAACCAGAAATGTTCAGGAAGATAGCTCATTTCTACAATTGAATTTCCCGCAGGAACAGGAACGCCCCTGAAAGCTCCATTCACATTGATTACTTCAGAATGCTTGCCGTTGACGAGGACATTCCATCCTGGGAGAAAGGTATCATGGATGATCAATATTCCTTCAAATTTACTCGATACTTCAACATCCAGTCGGTTCAAACCATCTTCTATGCGGGTCACCTGGAATTCTGCCTGTCGACTGGAATCATTAATAAATTTGAGTTTTTCAATTTCTTTGTCAAGTACGAAGGCTGCTTCTAAAGGACTCAGATTCTCGGTAAACATACCATTCATGAGTTCCTTCATATTTGGATAAAATCGAACGTTTCCAACCACAAATGCACGGGGTAGCGGCTTCGGAAGGAATTCAACAGTTGGAACGTCGACACCTTTTCCTTCAAAGTATTTTTCATTGAAGCCGGGGGTGATCACTCGGTCTGTGTTCAGCATCCATAAAATATAGCGTTTGAGTCCTTGAGAAAATTGAGGATCTTCCACGATGGAAAGGAGAGCGGCAAATCCCCCGATTTTGAAGTCTCCCATTGGTTGTACTGCGAAAGTTTTATCCACCATTGGCCAACTGGAAGCCATGCTTTCCCTTTCTCTTTGCAGTAACAGCTCATTCGTTTCCCCATAAAGCAATTGCTGGGACAAATATTCGTCTTTTCTGTAGAAGCGTTGAAATTTTTTATCTGAGTTGGTGGCCTGCATATATTTGCTGTTGTTCGGCAGCAGGTCCAAATCAGATGAAGGAAGCAGAGTGTAGTTGCTAATAAAGAGATCTGCAAACAAGCTAAGCATCATAAAATAAAATGCCCATCCTTTCAGCTTTTTATGGGAAAAATAAAACTTGAGCGCCACTGTTGATGCGAGCAGGGCAATAGACATTTTTAGGCACTCGTTTTTTAACAGAGACCAGGGAATTCTATGGACGAATTGATGTGATACGGTGTCTAGACTGAAGATTTGAAACAAAAGCCATTTTCCTATGCTGATGTTGTTGAACAAAGAAGCCAAAACGGTTGCTACCAAGGCCATGCCTGCGAGTGCAGCACCCCAGTGGGTGACAATAATGGTCGGAGAATGTCTCTTTTTTTCCGAATAGTCCCTTAGGCTTCCAAGCCGGTCAAAAGCGACTCCGGAGAGGCAGCAAATTGAAAAAACAACAGCCATCAACGCTTTTGAAGGCCAGCGAAATAATTGTAATGGAGGAAGCAAGTGCCAGAGTACATCAAAAAAAGGGGTATAATGGCCCATGGCATAGAGTAAAAAGAACAAAAGAACGGACAAAAGAAAAGGGACTCGTAACCGGGCGAATCCCCTAATTTTTCTCCTGACTGAAGGACGCTTCCTTTCAAATCTCCATTGAATTGCACCCGCAGTGAGGAGAACAATTGGTAAAATTCCCGTATAAAAACTGCCCAGCCAGAATTCAAAAATCGAGGGTGCCCAATACATCCCTTGATACCCCGGTACTCCGTATGCGAATGGAAACAACACAGTCAGAAGCATCAATGGGTTGATGGATCCCATGTGCAGCAAAGGATCTACCGTGGACCGGACTGAATAAGACAGGATGGTTGCGACCGGAATTATTTGAGCCATGGATATTAGAAAAGCGATTAAAACAGCAGTTCCCAAAATCAGAAGAGGAAAAATATAGGAGATCAATCCTCCTTTTTCCTGTCCGCAATACCATCCGGCCAAGATACCGTAGATCCCAAGGGTGCCCAGCGTAAAAAGCAGGGCTTCCGGATATCCGGCCAAAATCTGCATTGAAAAGACTAGAGACAGAACAAGAAGCACCCAAAGGCGCCTTGACTGAATCCATAACGTGAACAAAGCAACTGCCAATGGGTACCAGGAAAAACTGCACAAGAACGAAAAAAACTCTATCCTGGTGACGGTGTAGGTACTGAATGAAAACGCTATGGCCGCCAGAAAAGCTCCTTGTCCTGAAATTTTCCATAATCGGCAAGAATACCAGACTCCAGTTCCTGCCAAAAATATATGCAGAATTACTGAAACAGTGAGTGCGGACGGAATTTCTGAAAACAAAAAAATAATGTGAGGAGGGTAAAGAGCACCGGATTCCATATTGGATAGAAACGGTTCGCCATTGCCGGTGAATGGGTTCCAAAAAGGGAGTGTCCACTCTTGAAGATGCTCCTTATAAAAATGAAGGCGCGGAAAAAAATCGAAAAAAAGATCCCTCAGCAGGAACCATCTCCCGGTGAATATGAATCGGGAGTAGAAGACTGCAATCAACCCTGCAAGGGATAAAAAAGCCAGTCTCCAATCAGCGAGCGGGTCGTGATTTGGAGATTCAAATTTTGGAAAAAGCTTCATTTTCAATGGTAAGGGCGTGACTCATGAACAGGATGCTGGTGTGTCTTTTGATCATATTGAAATCTCGGCTTTGATATGCGGATATGGGTCGTAGCCCTCCAATTGAAAATCGGAATACTTGAACTCAAAAATAGAATGGACTGAGGGATCCAATCGCATAAGTGGCATTGTTCTCGGAGTGCGTTCCAACTGCATACGAGCCTGTTCCAGGTGATTGGTGTATAGGTGGGCATCACCAAAAGTGTGTATAAAATCTCCGGGTTTTAGTCCACAGACCTGAGCAATCATCATGGTGAGTAGAGAGTAGGAAGCAATGTTGAAAGGAACGCCCAAAAAAACATCTGCACTTCGCTGATACAATTGGCAGGAGAGAGTACCCCGGGCGACATAAAACTGAAAGAGACAATGACATGGAGGCAATGCCATTTGATCGACTTCTGCGACATTCCATGCAGAAATAATCAAACGCCGGGAATCAGGATTCGTTTTGATCTGTTCAATAAGTCGAGTGACCTGATCATGTCGTTTCCCATCAGGGCCTGGCCAGGAACGCCACTGATGCCCATAGACCGGTCCCAAGTCTCCGTTTGCGTCAGCCCACTCATTCCAAACCCTCACCCCGTGGTCCTGCAGGTATTTCACATTGGTATCCCCAGAAAGAAACCAGAGCAGTTCATAAATGATCGACTTTAAATGGAGCTTTTTTGTCGTGAGCAGGGGGAATCCACCATCCAGTTTAAAGCGGATCTGGTATCCGAAAATGCTTCGCGTCCCTGTCCCGGTGCGATCGGTTTTATCGGTTCCTTCTGAAAGAACGGTATTCAACAAGTCCAAATATTGCTTCATAACTCAGTTTGCAGTTGCGTATTTAATGTTTGATGTTTATTGCGGAGCATAGGGTCGAATACTCCGTTTTTTACAACGGGTAGAAAGTCGATGTTCGGTTCAAAGCCCCGCCCGAAGGAGCAATTTTGCTGCGGGGATTTTAATTGTCGAAATATGACTAATTTCTGTCAATCAAGCCATAAACTGATAGTATTTGCAATATTTCCCTTCATGGAATTGCTTTCTACGATTTTTCAGAATCCTGTTTCAAAGAAAAGACCTACTGCTGTCAAGGTAAAAAAATGCTCATGCAGGAAAAACAGGCATACTCGCCGATCTGGGAACGGATTGCAAAGACAAGAGTTTCTGGACTATTTCATGGAGGTTGTCGCCTGTCTGAGAATATGTTACTGTACATGTGGCTGGTTACCAGTATCTGTCAGATTTCAATCAATTGATTGTCCCTGCACTCTTCCCTTTTAAAAACACATGAGTAATATCCTGGCCGTTGATGTCGGTACTACGGCTCTGAAATTGGGAGTTTTTAGTACTGAGTTGGAAAAACAGGCTGAGGCATCCCGGTTCTATGAAGTCAATCTCTATGATCGTGGAAAAGCTGATATCGAACCGGAAAAATGGTGGACTGCACTGGCTGAATGCTGTCATGAGTTAAAACCTTACCTCTCTTCCATTGATATTATTTCGTTTTCTGTCACCACTCCGGGACTGGTGCCGATGGATGCCAACGGGAATGCACTGGGACCAGCTATCCTTTTTTTTGACAACCGTTCCGCAAAGCAGGCAGAGGAAATCCGGACGCGTGTGGGTGAAGAACATTTTCTTTCGGAAACCTGCAATTTACCTGCGTCTGGAGGATCTTCGCTTTGCTCGATTCTCTGGATAAAGGAAAACCAGCCCGAGATTTGGCAAAAGACGATCAAGTTTGGTCACACCAATACCTACATGCTCAAGCGTTTTACTGGAGAGTGGGCCATCGATCCTTCGACGATTTCCATTACAGGACTCTACAATTCTGCACGTCATGATCTGACCTACAATCAAAAGGTATTGGAATCCTCCGGTATTCCGGAAGAAAAATTGCCCAGGCTGATGCATTCCTATCAATGTGTCGGAAAAATCAGGAAAGAGATTGCAGACGAATTGGGTTTGCCGTGCAACTGTGATGTGCTTTGCGGAGGCAATGACGCGGTCCTTGCTGCGTTTTCAAGCGATTTTATTGAACACGGCAAGGTCTCCAGCATCTGTGGAACCTGTGATATCACTTATGTATGCGTGGAAAAGCCGGTCAGTTCCAAAAATTTTAATGTTCGTTGTCATGTGGTTCCCAATCGATGGGTGACCTTTTTTGTATTGAATACAGGAGGGATCGCCCTGGATTGGTTTCATTCTGTTTTTTGCCAGGAACTGAGCAAAGATCAGTTTTATGCTGAATATGTGCCGCATGTTCTCAGTACTTTTTTTGACAGTGAAAACAAAGATGAGCTCGAATTAGATATTCCGGAATATTCGCCGTTCCTGCAGGGTTCCCGCTATAGTCTTGAAAAATTGACTGCCGGTTTTACAAATCTCAGCTTAGAGACGGATCGTGACAAGATGCTGCTCGGTCTCATCCGGGGCAATGCTGTTTATCACGGTGAGCACTTAAAAGAAGTTTCCGCGATGGTGGAACTGAACAAAAACGTGCTGATCACAGGAGGTGCAGCAAAAATAAAAGGTTATCTTGATGTCAAGAAAAGATGGACCGGCAATTTCGAATATGAATTTCAGGATCAATCCTCTTTATTGGGAGCAGCAAAGCTGGTCAGTTTATTCCGGGACAATGAGTAGCTTTAACAGGTAAAAAAAGAATTTGATCATTTCGCTTCATATCCTTTCATTTAAAATTTAAATCATCATTATAAAAAGGAGATTATTTCTTATGGGAAAAAGTGTTGTTGAAAAGTTATGGGAAGTGCAACCTGAGGCAGAAATCTGGTGGGATTCTTCACCGTTGGTCTTTGCCAACTGGCGGACTCAAATGATAGAGCAGGCATCTGACAAAGGAGAGATGAGCGCCTGGCTCGATCGCTTGTTTAATGAGAACAATGCCCCGCAAGACAATCTTGTCCGTGGAGTGACGACCAATCCACCGCTGTCCTATGCTGCAATCAAAGACAATCCGGAATACTGGGCTGGCTGGATCAGGGATTTTATCAAAAATGAAAATTGCACTGAAATTGAAACAGTTTTTTGGAGTACCTACAAGGAAATTGTCAAACGCGGATCAGAAGTGTACAGACCTCTTTTTGAATCCAGCAATTACAAGTATGGCTACATTTCAGGACAAGTTGATCCGCGGATCCGACACGATGTCGACAAAATGGTTCAACAAGGTGAAGAACTGCATGCCATTGCTCCCAATGTGATGGTAAAGGCCCCGGGAACAGCGGAAGGGTATGAAGCCATTCGGATTTTAACTTCCAAGGGAATTGCGACCAATAACACGCTCTCGTTCATGATTCCGCAGTTCGTCGCCTGCATGAATGCGATAGTTGCCGGGAAAAAGGAAGCAGAATCCAATGGGGTTGATCTCAGTCGCTGGCGTTCTGTAATCACCGCCATGAGTGCTCGCTATGGTACTTTAGGGGACCTGCAAAAAGAGGCCGATGAACGCAATATTGAATTGAGCGAAACGGATATTCGCTGGTCTGAAATTGCGATTTTTAAGAAAGCCTGCCGACTGGTTTCAGAAAACCGGGATTATTCGGGAAAAATGCTGCTTTGCTCCATGCGTATGAGTCCAGTCATTGATGGCAGCGTCCGTTCCTGGCACGTTGAAAAAGCGGCGGGTTCCGATGTTGTTTATACCTGCCCGCCTCCTTATTTGAAGGAATTGCTCACCGATGGAAGCCATTTGGAATTTGAAGATCACAGCGATGAAAAAGTTCCCCAGGAGGTGATGGACAAACTGATGAAAATTCCTTACTTCTCCCGAGGGTATGCTGAAGACGGTTATTCAAATGAGGAGTTCAACACCCATACCGCTCTGGTCACAACTGCAAACCAATTTAAAGCAGTGACCCAGGAAATGGTGGACTTTGTTGCAAAACAGATAAATCAATGAAAGACAGTCAGCAAAAGTTTCGGTTTTCAATTGATCGGGGAGGCACCTTTACTGATGTTTATGCCGAAGTTCCGGGAGAAGAAGGGTTCAGGGTTGTGAAACTGCTTTCGGAAGACCCTCAAAACTATCCTGATGCCCCGAGGGAAGGAATTCGGCGTATTCTTGAAGAGGTGTCCGGAAAAACAATTCCGGAAGAAGGAATTGACGCTGATCTGATCGATTGGATTCGGATGGGGACCACAGTTGCAACCAATGCCCTCCTTGAACGAAAAGGAGTGCGCACAGTGCTTGTCACCACAGCCGGCTTTCAAGATCTGTTAAAAATTGGCAATCAAAGCCGCCCGCGCATATTTGATCTGGAGATTAAAAAGCCGGAACTCCTTTATGAATCTGTGATTGAAGTGGATGAGCGGGTGCGCCTCCTGGGAAAAAAAGAGGATCCTGCCGGCAAAAGAGTGGTGGAGGGGAGCACGGGAGAGAAACTGCTTGTACTCAGAGGACCGGATGCTGAAAAAGTACGACAACAGTTGAGTGCTGTTTATCAGTCAGGTATCCGAAGCATCGCGGTTGTTTTCATTCATGCATACACCTTCCATGAGCATGAGAATCAGATTGGCAAAATTGCTAAGGAACTGGGCTTTGAACAGATTTCCCTTTCACATCAGGTGATGCCGATGGTCAAGATGGTTCCGCGAGGCGACACCACCAGCGTCGATGCTTATCTGACTCCTCACATTCAACAATATTTGAATAGTTTCCGGTCCGGTTTTACGAATCAGCTGGAACAATCGCTCCTGTTGTTTATGCAATCAGATGGAGGACTGGTCAACGCTGATCACTTCAAAGGCAGTAACGCCATCCTTTCAGGACCTGCAGGAGGAGTGGTCGGGTATGCCTGCACAACCGATCAACAAGAATCGGGTCAGCCGATGATTGGTTTTGATATGGGCGGAACCTCCACGGATGTTTCTCGATTTGGAGGAGAATATGAACTGGTTCATGAAACCGAAACTGCAGGTGTTCGCATTCAAGCTCCACAAATGCACATCAAGACTGTAGCAGCGGGAGGAGGGTCCCGCTTATTTTTTCGCAATGGAATGTTTGAAGCAGGACCGGAATCGGCAGGTGCGCATCCCGGACCTCTCTGCTATCGAAAGAATGGACATTTAGCCATCACGGATGCCAATTTATTTCTGGGACGTCTGCACGTTGATTTCTTCCCTAAAATTTTTGGCATAACAGAGGACCAGGCCCTTGATTTCGAAGCTTCTCGTCTGGCATTTGAAAAGTTGACAGAGGAAATCAACGCGCAATATGCTATCAAGGGGCGTTCTCCCTTATCACCTGAAGAAGTTGCGCTCGGATTTTTAGAAGTGGCCAATGAAGTGATGGTCCGGCCTATCCGTGAAATCTCGGTGATGCGGGGCTACGACATCAAGGAACATGTCCTTGCCTGTTTTGGCGGGGCCGGGGGGCAGCATGCATGCGCAATTGCACGGGAACTGGGAATATCAAAAATCTTCATCCATCGCTTTGCAGGTGTTCTTTCTGCCTATGGCATGGGCTTAGCAGATGTTGTCGTAGAAAAACAGGAACCTTCAGCAAAGGAGTATCGCTACGAGTCCTATCAACAGCATGAAAAAAAACGCATCGAATTTCTATCCGGGAAGGCGGTGGCGGCGCTTGTCGCAGAAGGATATGATGCTGAACAAATTGAGTTGCAATGCTATCTCAACCTGCGTTATCAGGGAACGGACACTGCTATGATGATCCAGCAGCCTGATGACGATGATTTTGAAAGAGTTTTTAGAGAAAGCTACCGAAGGGAATTTGGATTTGATCTCACTGACCGATCGATAATGATCGATGATATTCGCGTCCGTGCAGTCGCAAAATCTCCTGTTCTCAAAAAGTTTCGAATCGGCAAAAAAGAAGGGAAGCCACTTCCGGAAACGATCACGCGCTGCTATTTTAAAAACGGATGGCAGGAAACTCCTATTTATCAGCTGGAGACGTTGGGGCAGGGGCAAACTATTTCAGGGCCGGCCATGCTGATCCAAAATACTTCGACAATTTTGATCGAACCGGATTGTAGAGCAGAAATCACTGAATTCGGAGATGTTTCGATTGATGTTGTCTCTGACCTCAAAAAAGAAATCAGCACCCAGGTTGATCCGATTCAATTGTCAATTTTCAGCAACCTGTTTATGTCCATTGCCGAACAAATGGGACGAACCCTGGAACGCACGTCGATTTCCACCAATATCAAAGAGCGATTGGACTTTTCCTGCGCGATTTTTGACCCCGAAGGAGGATTGGTGGCCAATGCACCCCATCAGCCTGTCCATCTGGGAGCCATGAGTGAGGCAATACGTCAGCAAATGAAAATCCAGGGAAAAAACCTGAAAGAAGGGGATGTTCTAGTCACCAATCATCCCATTGCCGGAGGAAGCCATCTTCCGGATATCACCGTCATCACTCCAGTATGGAAGCAGGGAGAAATTATCTTTTTTGTTGCCGACCGGGGTCACCACGCCGAGATAGGAGGAATCTCTCCAGGATCAATGCCCCCTTTTTCAAGAATTCTGGAAGAAGAGGGAGCCTGTATTAAAAGTTTCAAGCTGGTCGAAAACGGTGCTTTCAATGAAGATGGGGTTCGTGAATTGTTGATGGCACCCGCTCAAATAAAAAGGGCCTCCGATCAGTCTCAGATTAGTGGGACACGACGGATTTCTGACAATATTTCAGATTTGAAAGCGCAGGTTGCAGCAAATCAGCGGGGCGTCGAATTGCTCCTGGAAATGATCGATCACTATTCACTTGATGTGGTTCAGGCCTATATGCGTCACATCCAGGTGAATGCCGAAGAAGCGGTTCGACGGATGTTTCAGGAACTCTCCCAGTCCTGGGGATTGGCCGAAGTCGATACGGTACATGCAGAAGATCATCTCGATGATGGCAGCCTGCTCGTTTTGAATCTCACCATCAATCGGCAAAACGGCAGCGCAATATTTGATTTCAAGGGGACCGGACCTGAAATCTGGGGCAACCTGAATGCCCCGCGTGCGGTTACTTATTCCGCGATTATTTATTCTCTCCGTTGTTTGATCCAAAAAGAGATTCCGCTCAATCAGGGGTGCCTGAACCCAATTGAAATTATAATCGAAGAAGGCTCTTTGCTTGCTCCTTCAGAACAGGCGGCCGTGGTGGGAGGGAATGTTCTCACTTCGCAAAGGATTACCGATGTTGTGCTCAGGGCTTTCAAAGCTGCCGCTGCATCCCAGGGATGTATGAATAATTTTACCTTTGGCAATGACAAATTTGGTTACTACGAAACTGTCGGTGGTGGCGCGGGAGCCGGTCCTCGCTGGCATGGACAATCAGGGGTTCATACCCATATGACTAACACTCGTATTACGGATCCTGAAATTCTCGAACGGCGCTATCCCGTGGTCTTGCGAGAATTTTCGTTACGAAAAGAAAGCGGTGGGCAAGGAAAATTCGCTGGAGGTGATGGCTTGGTCCGCGAAGTAGAATTTCTTGAACCTTTGAATGTTGCGATTCTTTCTGAAAGACGGACCTATGCCCCCTACGGGATGGCAGGCGGCGAACCCGGAAAATGCGGGCAGAATCACTTTTTCCGAAAAAACGGGCGCGTTCTCAATCTGGGGGGAAAAAACGAAATTCAAGCGGACCCAGGTGACCGCATCCGCATCATGACTCCTGGAGGAGGTGGTTTCGGAAAGGTGTAGATAAACAATTTTTCTTAAATTGACTGGCATATTTTCGCATTTCAGTCGATTAAACGGACTACCAAAGATATTTTTCATCAATATATCGTAATCATTTCATTCCTTTGACATTCGGTTTTTTATTGGTTGAAGCCATGCTCGAAGAGCAAGATTCGGCCGTCGAAACAATTTCCTTAACAAGTGGAGAAAAATATGAAAAATTTCAGCTATTTTTTGATAAGTTTTGTCTGTTTTAGCTTAATTTTGTCGGCAGCTGCAGTTGCTGCGGACGTTCCTGACACCATTGATGGAGTGGAAAAACTTTCTTTCAAAGAAGCTCTTACACAAATAAGCAAGTGTGTTCCTCATCGAAGTTGTATTTTCGTTGACACAAGGAACAATAGTGAGACCAAAAAAGGACCGCAAAACATGAAAGCTTGGACTGTACGATATGAAATGAAAGATGAAAATTCTTTCAACCCTGATGCGTTTTTAAAAGCATTGAAAAAAGCAAAGTACAAAAATTATAAAAATTATTCAAAACTCAAGAAAACGAGAATCTATGCGGCCTCTGGCGGAGAAGGCAGTCCTTCGAGTTACCATTTTCTCAAGGCCTTTATGGCTCACATGGGTGACCGGATCAAATCACAAAAAATAAAGCTGTTTTGGGTACGGGATGGCGGAGCCCCAGCCATGATTCGAGAATTTGCCAGAAACCCGAAACCTTATATGAAAAAGGAATATGTCAAAGAATAGTATAATTCGGTGACACTTCATTGAAAAAATCGTATTCGACTTCGTTTGTTAGAGTATAGAAAAATCCACAGGAAGCCATGTTCTGTCCCGGCTTGAAAGGTGTTTTTTCGATATTCGAATCAACAAAGTAAAATTCCACAGACGGTGCCCCTCACCAATTTCCATTTTTTTGTACCAAGAAATCAGATTGATGAAAGAGCAGAGCCGTCTTTTGTTGCAAGTAGACAGTTTAAAAACTATTCTGGAAACCGAAGACGGGGTGATCACTCCGGTTAATGATGTGAGTTTTTCGATCAAGTACGGGCAAGCCCTCGGTGTGGTTGGCGAATCAGGATGCGGCAAAAGTATGACAGCGCTTTCAATCATGAGATTGCTGCCCCATCCTTATGGGAAAATTACAGCGGGGAGCATTTACTGGCAAGACGACAATCTTCTGGAGCGCAGTGAAGACGCGATGTTGAAAATTCGGGGGAAGCAGATCGGGATGATTTTCCAGGAACCGATGACCGCCTTAAACCCGGTTTTTACGATCGGCAATCAAATCTGCGAAACGATCCGGTTTCATCAAAAAAACAGCAAGGAAGAAAGTCGGAAAAAAGCGTTAGAATTGTTGAATCTGGTCAGTATTCCGGACGCCGAAATGAGGATGAATGATTACCCGCATCAACTTTCCGGAGGAATGAGACAGCGAGTGATGATTGCAATTGCGCTTTCATGCCGCCCACAATTGTTGATTGCCGATGAACCGACGACGGCGCTTGATGTGACTATTCAGGCTCAGATTCTGGACTTGATCCAAAATCTCCGAGATGAAATCGGCATGTCCCTCATGTTGATTACCCATGATCTCGGAGTGATTGCAGAAACCTGTGATGAAGCGATTGTGATGTATGCAGGAAAAATAGTAGAAAAATCAAGTGTTGCTTTGCTGTTTGAATCTCCGAAGCATCCTTATACTGAGGGTTTGCTCAAATCCATTCCACTGATGGAAGATAAAGCGAAAAACACGCTTCATACCATTGAAGGTTTAGTCCCCAGTCTCCATCAGGTTCCTCAGGGATGCGCGTTTCACGACCGCTGTCCCGACAGGATGGAACAATGCAGAGAAAATCCACCGTCCCTGATTGCTCTTCCCGGAGAGAGAGCGGTTGCTTGTTTCAAGTATGAATAAAACTGTTCCCTGGTTTTTCCCAAAGAAGGGAATTTTTTTTCGGGGAGATTCACCCTGTGCATTGACTGGATTTTTTCAGAGTATTTTATCCGCCTTTGAGTGTTCGAATGCCGCTATTAGAATTGGAAAACGTAACGAAGCATTTCCCTGTTTTTGGTGGTGTTTTCAGGCGGATGGTCGGCAAGGTACATGCGGTTACAGAGGTCTCGTTTAGCTTGGAAAAGGGCGAAACACTGGGTTTGGTAGGAGAATCAGGCTCGGGTAAATCAACTCTGGGAAGAAGCATTTTAAGGTTGTCAGATCCGATTTCCGGAAGTATCCGATTCGAGGGGAAAGACCTTGTGAGCATGGGTGCCCGAGAACTGAAGCATACCCGACAGCACATGCAGATGATTTTTCAGGACCCGTTTTCTTCGGTGGATCCAAGAATGACAGTCGGGTCAATTGTTGAAGAACCTCTAAGAATTCACGGGATCGGCAATAATGAAACAAGAAGAGAGAAGGCGGCAGAGCTTTTAGAAAAAGTAGGAATTCAGCCCGAGTCTATCAGGCAGTACCCGCATGAGTTCAGCGGAGGACAGCGCCAAAGAATCGGGATTGCCCGGGCAATCGCGTTGAAACCGAAACTGATTATTGCCGATGAGCCGGTCTCGGCGCTGGATGTTTCAATACAATCACAGATATTGAATTTACTGAAAGAAATTCGTGAAGAAATGAATTTGGCCTGTATTTTTATCGCCCACAATATGGCAGTAGTCAAGCATATCAGCGATCGAATTGCTGTGATGTACGCCGGGCGTATCGTGGAACTGGGCGAATCAGAATCAGTTTGTCAGGACCCGCGTCATCCCTATACCAAAGCATTGATTTCCTCCATTCCAGTTCCCAGACCCGGTAAAAAAAATAAAAAACAAATTTTACAGGGCGATGTACCAAGCCCTTTGAATCCTCCCAGGGGTTGTGCGTTTCATTTGAGATGCCCACACGTAGAGGAGATCTGCAAAAGAGAAATTCCTCCCCTAAATGAAAATAAGGTTCACCCGGAGAAGCCGCATTGGGTAGCCTGTCATCTGCAATAGATTTTTTTAAGGAGAGCGTCCATGTATTTATCAAAAATCAATCGATGCATCAAAATTTTGACATTCGCCTGCTTGACGGCCTCACTGATAGTTTTCCCGTCAGTCATTTCTGCTCAGAAAAAAGGAGGAGAACTGGTAGCAAGATTGCCTATTTATCCAAGAGCATTCAACCACTACATTGTCGGGAGCGGCTATTCCGGGCTGATCGCAGGGTTCGTTCAGGAATCTATGATTTCTCAAAAAGATGAGAATACTTTTGAAAATACTCCCTTGCTGGCAAAAAGCTGGCAGGTGGGAGAAGATAAACTCACCTACACCTTCACCATTGATGAAGAAGCACGGTTTTCAGATGGGAAAGCCGTGACGGCAGACGATATCAAATTTACCCTCGATACGGTATACAGCAAAGAATGTGTACTTTGCCAGCCAAGTCGGGACTATGTTGGCCCGATGGAATATGTCAAGGTATTGGACAAATATACCGTTGAAGTCAAAATGAAAAATATTCATTTTCAAAACCTGGAAAGAATTGGCGGACTTCAAATAATGCCAAAACACATTTATGGTGAGGCGGGAAAAGATTTCAACAAGGACTTCAATAAAGTCCTTTATGGATCAGGACCCTACACATTACAGGAGGAGCAAGGGCGTAAAAAGATCACTTTGATTCGCAATAAAAATTGGTGGGGGCACAAGAACAATCGCCTTCCTTATTATAAAAATTATTACAATTTTGACAAAATCAGCTTCAAAGTGGTCAAGGATGGAACCGTTGCATTTGAATTATTTAAAAAGAAGGAACTCGATTTTCTTTATATGGATGCTCAGCAATATGCAAAATGGGACGATGTCGAATCTTTTCCCTGGACGGATAAAAACATCGGCAGGATTGATGCCGAAAAATTTTATCCTCAAACCTGGGGAGGTATTGCATTGAATATGAGGAAAGCACCAACCAATGAAAAAAAATTCCGTAAAGCCCTGCAGTTGATCATGAACCGCCCTTTGTATATGAAAAAGCTGTTTCGAGACAAGCAGAGACCTGTGATTGGGCCTTTCGCTTTCGGGTCCAACTATTCTGCAAATCGTAAGGCTATTGGTTTTGACCTGGAACAGGCATCAGAATTGTTGGGTGCAATTGGTTATACCGAAGTCAATGACGACGGAGTTTTATACAAGTTGGTCGAGCAGGACGGTAAAAAGATTCCGCAATTAGCAGAGTTCGAATTGATGTATTCCTGGAAAGGACACGATCAGTGGGCATCCATCTACAAAGAAGATGCGAAGAGCATAGGCGTCAAAGTCAATTTGAAATACTTGGAATGGACGACAGCCACCAAGCTGCTTGACGAATTCAAATTTCAAACATTCACGATCGGCTGGTCAGGAAATCCGATTCCAGGACCCCGGCAGCTTTTCCATGGAGAATCGGTGGATAAAGCAGGGACTTCAAACATACCCGGCTTGAATCATCCTGAAGTCAATCGTTTGATTGAGGAAGGCCCCAAAGAATTTGATGAAAAAAAACGCTATGCCATCTATCAGAAAATGGAAGCGTTGATTATAGATGAACAACCCTATCTTTTTCGGGGACAGGATAAAAGTCATCTGGTCGGGTACTGGAAAGACCGGCTCGATCCCACTGCAACCCCGTTTTTAAAATTCAGCGGCAGTGATACCCGAAATCCCTTTTTTATCCGTTGGTTCGCCAAACAGTAAAAGTTTTCTATGGGCACTTACTTTTTAAGACGGCTTTTGTTGATGATCCCGACTTTAATTGGAGTGTCTCTGCTGGTATTCACGATCACACAGCTGGTTCCAGGAGGGCCTATCGACAATCTGGTCCGTCAGATGAAAATGGGTCAAAGCGGGTCAGATGCCAACAGCACAATTGAGTTGACAGAAGAGTATCGGCAAGCATTGGAAGCTTTGTATGGCTTTGACAAACCCGCCTATGTTCAATATTTGATATGGATGAAAAATGTCCTGAGCCTGGATTTTGGTGAGTCCTATGAATATCAGGAACCGGTTCTTGATGTGATTTTGTACCGCCTCCCGGTGAGCCTTTCCTTTGGAATCTGGACCTTTTTTGCGGTCTACCTTCTTTCCATTCCGTTGGGGGTCTTCAAAGCGATCAAGGAAAACTCCACTTTTGATGTCATGACCTCATTCCTGCTTTTTTTTGCTTATTCTATTCCTCATTTTGCATTGGCGATTCTGCTGATTGTTTTTTTTGGCGGCGGAAGTTTTTGGGAGTGGTTTCCCATTCAGGGATTGCATTCAGACAACGCGGACCAATTGCCGATGCTTGAGTATCTGCTGGATTATTTTCATCATCTTTTTCTCCCTCTTTTCTGTTACATGCTTGGATTTTTTGCAGTAGAAACCTTCATGATGAAAAATTCTTTTATCGCCCAGATCAGCCAGGATTACACGCGCACTGCCCGCGCCAAAGGCTTGCCGGAGAAAATGGTATATTTCAAACATGTCCTCAAAAATGCCTTGATTCCGATTGCTACCAGCATCGGTTCCTGGGTCGGGCTTTTTCTGGCGGGTTCAATTCTACTGGAGTATATTTTTGGATTGGAAGGAATCGGGCTGCTGAATTACGAATCGATTCAAGCACGCGACTATCCGGTGGTGCTCGCGATTATCATGCTGAGCGCCATGGCGACCTTGCTGGGGAATTTTGTTTCTGATGTGCTTTATGTCATTTTAGATCCCAGAATCACTTATGATTGAACGGCGATGTTTAGTTTCTCTCCGATCACCCTGAAAAGGTTTAAAAAATTCAAAAAAATCAGACGTTCATGGGTTTCCCTCTGGATCTTCGGTTTGCTTATTTTTGTCAGTGCATCCGCCGAATTGATTGCAAACAACAAGCCTCTGCTGATCGCATACCAGGGGAAGTATTATTTCCCGGTTTTTCAAGTTTACCGCGGAACCGACTTCGGCAAAAAATCAAAACTGCCTCCCAATTATAAACGATTGGTCAAATCATTCAATCCGCCGGATTTCGCAATTTTTCCTCCAATTCGCTGGGGCAGCAACGAATCCAATCGAGAAGTGCTTCTCTATCCTTCCCAACCCACTTTTGAAAACTTGTTGGGAACGGATACCAGTGGTCGTGATGTCTTGACGCGAATGCTTTATGGAATCCGAGTGTCCATGAGCTTTGCCTTCATTAACTGTTTTTTTGCTGTCATGATCGGGATATTGATCGGCGGAATTCAGGGGTTTTTTGGAGGAAAAATCGATATCATTGGCCAGAGGGTCGTTGAGGTTTGGGGAACAATGCCATACTTTTTCGTTTTGATTCTTCTTGGCAGTCTTTTTGAACCGGGATTTTTGGTGCTCACTTTGATGAGCGGGGTATTTTCATGGATTGGTCTATCTTATTATTTTCGGGCAGAATGTTTGAAAGTGAAGCAGGGAGAATTCATCCTGGCAGCAACGGCTCTGGGGTCCGGGAAGTTAAGAAATTTTTTTACCCATGTCATCCCCAATTCCCTGACACCTGTTATCACTTTCACACCGTTTATCATCGCAGGTGGTGTGCTCCTGCTGACATCACTGGACTTTTTAGGCTATGGAGTGCAGCCACCTACTGCGTCGTTAGGGGAATTGCTGAGAATGGGACAGCAGAATTTTGAAAATGCCTGGTGGCTGGTTGTGTTTCCTTTTGCTTTGCTTGTGATTTCGCTGCTCCTTCTGAATTTTATTGGCGAAGGAGTCAGAAACGCTTTTGACCCACGCAAAGGATAAGCCTGAATTGAATTATTCTGAGCAATAGTCGGCTACCAGACGAACCAGAATTGTTGATCGGGTAAATTGTAGAGTCTATCTATCTTGTTGAAAGGTTATGCCGCGATAAACGCGGATTTTTTTGAAAATTTAATCGATTCGCGTAGATGAACGAAGTTCATTTTTCACCGTAAGGAGCTGAGGTTGGCGATCAGGACCTTTTCCATGTCTCCCAATTCTCCCTGAAGACGGCGGTCCATTTCTGATCCCGGTTCACAGCAACGGTTGATTCTTTGAAGATATTGATGCGCAATTATTTTTGTCCCTTCTTCAAACTTTTTATCTAATAAGGCATTGAGATCATTGATTATATTTTCGATTGCAGTATTGTCTGCATCGGGGAGGGCTGTTTTTACGATAGAACTGATTGATTCCTTTAATGTCATAACGTGTCCTTCTGACAAATGTGATTAATTCCGTTGCTTGCTTCCGGTTGCTTCTCCGATCTATAAACTATATCCATTTTGACTGCAATCATAAAATAAATTTACAATGATGAACTACTCATTTGATTCCAATGCGTCCAAAAGATTCTCAGACAGAAAAGGCGGGGAATATATTCGCAGGAAATGCTGCAAAAAGATCAATAGAAAAGTCGGATTAAAAGTGCTAGTTTCAGGGCGGTCTTTCTACTCAGTTTGAGGAATAACAGCGAAGGGTAAACATGAAGGAATTACTCGAGTTCATAAACGAAGAGCGGGAAACGATCTTTGCAATTCTGCTATTTCTCGGTATTTTTCTTGTTTATCGACTGTTCATGTACGAGATGTTGAGAAAGGAGAGAGAGAAAGAAAAGGAAAAAAAATAAATCTATGCCCTGCGTCTTCTATCAAATACTTTTGCATGTTTTTACTTTTTTGATTGCCCCTTTGACTCCCAAACGGCTTTCCAGAAGACACAATTTTTGAAAGCCGCTTCGGTAGGGTTCTTCTCCATTGCGCCGAATCCCCAACATTGCCCGCGGCAGTTTTTGATCCGCTGCCAACTGGTAAGCGACCCATTCAGCAAATCCTTCAATCAATTCTAAAGATTGTTCCTGCGGGCAATTCCTTTTTTGCCAAAAATGGGTCAATTCATGGGCCAGGGTGGTGTGGGCTTTGTCGAGGGATATTCCGCTAATAATAAAGATCGTTTCTTCTTCTTGAAAATCGGCATAAATTCCCCAGGTATATGGGGAACAGTTGAATGTTTTCTGCAAAAAACGTGAATCGACCACCTTCAGACGAGGTTTTTCTTTCAACTTCATTTTCAGCTTTTTACTGAAAAATTTCAGAGTGCTTTCAAAAACAGGTGAAAGTTGCCGAGGAGTCGTCAAAGCGGATTTGTAGCAATGCACACAAATGATGCGATCATCGCTCAAACGCCGATGGAGCGGACCGCATGGCAGACCACAGCAAAAGCACTGGGTGGTGTGGAAGCATTCCCTGCAGAAACTGACATGGTCTTCCGGAAACACGACTCCATCCTGAATTTTCTTTAGACAGGAAAAACAACGGTCAATACGCCAGGCTTCTCCGGCAGGATTTTGAAAAAGATTGCTGAAAAAATTCAACATCATTTCATTTATTTGTCTGAGAACCATTGCAGCGCCACGACTGCCAACGGCGGAAGATTGATGGATGCCTGGCATGGCTGCCCGTGCCATGGCACGGGGTCCGACCAAATTTCTTCCTGCTGGTTGTAACCGGAACCATCAAACTCCGGGAGATCACTATCCAGGATTTTTAAATATCTTCCTGATTCCGGGACTCCGAGCAGATAGTGGTCTCTGGGTACCGGAGTGAAGTTAAAGATAAAAATCACCGGCTTCTCTGCCTGCTCAGAGCGGTCTTTCCTCATGAAGGAGAGGATACTTTGTTCACTGTTGTGCAAATCAATCCATTGAAATCCGGAATCTTTAAAATCATCAGTGAAGAGGGCGGGGTGATTGCGGTAAAACCAGTTCAAGTTCTTGCAAAAGCCACGCAGACGCTGGTGATCTTCAGATTCCAGCAAGTGCCAGTCAAGAGATTTGGATTCCCGCCATTCCTGCCATTGTCCAAATTCAGATCCCATGAACAACAGTTTTTTTCCAGGATGAGCCATTTGATAGGCGAGATAGATGCGGAAATTGGCTCGTTTTTGCCAATAATCACCCGGCATTTTGTCTAAAAGCGCGCGTTTTCCGTGCACGACTTCGTCGTGAGAAATGGGCAGGACGTAGTTTTCTGAAAAGGCATAAACCAGTGAAAAGCTGCACAAATGATGATCGTACTTTCGGTAAACAGGATCGAGGGCGATATAGCGCAGTGTGTCGTTCATCCAACCCATATTCCATTTTAGGTTGAATCCCAAACCCCCGGTGTAAGTCGGGTGGCTCACCCCGGGCCAGGCAGTTGATTCCTCAGCAATAGAAAGGATGCCGGGATAATATTGAAAAAGCGTTTCATTGAGCTGCCGTAAAAAATCAATGGCTTCAATATGTTCATTGCCACCGTATCGATTGGGCAGCCATTCTCCCTCTTTCCGGTTATAATCCAAATACAGCATCGAGGCGACGGCATCCACCCGAATCCCGTCTATGTGATAAAAATCAAACCAGAACAAGGCGTTGGCAATTAAAAAATTGCGAATTTCATGACGGCCATAGTTGAAGGTCAGCGTCCCCCATTCTTTGTGTTCACCAAGCCGGTCATCCATGTGTTCATAAAGGCAGGTCCCATCAAAATTTGCCAGGCCGAATTCATCTTTAGGGAAATGTCCCGGCACCCAATCGAGAATCACGCCGATGCCTTCCTGGTGGCAGCGGTTGACAAAATACATGAAATCCTGCGGACTACCATATCGGGCGCTTGGTGCAAAGTAGCCGGTCACTTGATATCCCCAGGATGCATCCAATGGATGTTCTGAAATCGGCAGCAGTTCGATATGTGTGTATCCCATTTCCTTGACGTAGGGAATCAGGGTTTCAACGGTTTCACGATAGCTGAGAAAGCGATCGTTTTCTTGAGGAGATCGGCGCCAAGATCCCAAATGGACTTCATAGATGTTGATCGCCTGTTCCAGCACATTCTGCGAGGCCCGCTGTTCAATCCACTGTTCATCCTGCCATTCAAAGCCTTCCAGGTTGACCACCATTGAACTGGTTTTTGGGCGTTCCTCCATCGAGAAGCCGTAAGGGTCAGCTTTCAACAGAATATCGTTTGTATGAGTTTTGATTTCATATTTGTACATGTCTCCTTCAGCAACATCGGGAATGAACAATTCCCAGATTCCCACGTTAACATGGGATTGCATCGGGTGTTTGCGCCCGTCCCATTGATTGAAAGAACCAACAACACTGACCCGTTTGGCATTGGGAGCCCAAACGGCAAAAAGAGTCCCGGCAATCCCTTCCAAATTTACGGGATGGGCGCCAAGTTTTCGGTAAATTTGATGGTGGTTCCCCTGAGAAAATAAATGAGTATCAAATTCAGTCAGTTGAGGAGAAAAATAGAAGGGATCATGTCGAATGACTTGCCCTCCCCCCGCGTAGTCGAGTACCAATCGATATGGAATCAAGGCAGACAACGGCTCCAGAATGATTTCAAACAAGCCTCCCGCATGAATCTGTTTTAAGGAAACCGCATCTTCCACCTGCTGCTTTTCCCAAAAGAGAGAAACCCGAACAGCATCAGGTTCCATCACACGAATTACCCATACTTTATCTTTATTCGATCGGGCAATTTCGTGAAATCCGAGCACTGAACGAGGAGCATGATGGTTGGTGGAAACAATTTGTTCTTTTTCTGTTTTCGAAAGCTTCAGATGGGACATTTCGTTACCGGAGAAAGGCGATATTTCAATAAAACTCGAATATGGAATGAGGGGAGTTTCAGGGTCCATTCAATGAGCTCAGTGTAACAATTCTCAAGAGAAAAGTAATTATCTTTTGGCAAACGCTACATTCCTGATAAAATCGGGTTGATATTTATCTAAAATCAGTGGTATTTTTCTTCAAGCTGGAAACAAATTTCTTCAGTTTAACCTTCAATACGAGATTAGCCATGCCCCTGAATACTCTGCACCACTGCTCCATCCGTACGGTTAAGCTTCATATGACCCGTGATTTTTATGTCGATGTACTTGGCATGGAAGATGGGGAACGTCCTCCTTTTGATTTTCCGGGTCACTGGCTTTACCTTGGAGACCACCCGGTTGTTCACTTGATAGGAATCGATCCTGACGACGATGAAGGACTGGTCGAATATCTTGGCAATCAGAATGTTGAATCACTGGAAGGATCGGGTGCTGTAGACCATATCGCATTCAACATCACTGAATCTGATGAAGTTCGTCAACGCATCGAGCAACATGGTGTTTCCTATCAGGAGCGTGAAGTGCCTGGGATGGGCTTGCTGCAGTTTTTCCTGAAAGATCCAAATGGAATTTCCATCGAATTAAATTACTGGGCGAATTAACCAGTATTCAGGAATCCTTTCCGTTTTTAGTCCTGTTCAAAAATAATTGAACCACTCCCACTCACTTTCTGGAGTATCAGGCCTGGGACGTCATCCCGAGAATTTTTAGCAACTTATTCTTTCACTCCAGACATTTTTGCCAATACGTTGAACAAACCGGCAAAGTCTAAATGGTCTATCCCCATTCCTCGCGATGAAGTTAGCAGTTCATTTGTAACCGTAGTCGTTGGAAGAGGTACGCCAATTTCCCGTCCCAATTCCAGGGCAAGCAGCATGTCTTTCTGCATCATATTGCAGTCGAACCATGCCTCCTCAGGTTGTTTCAACACAAAGGGTCCTCTGTAAGTCACCATTGGTGAAGCAATCACGCTTTTTAGAAGAACATCAACGGCCATCTCTCGAGAAATCCCACTTTTTTCCGCAAGGAGAACACCTTCACTAAAGGCGAGCATCTGGACTGCCAAAGACAAATTTGCAGCAATTTTCATCACCAAAGCCTGGCCATTGGCTCCCACGTGAGTGACTTTTGGACCGATACTCTGTAAAACTGGCAGTGCTTTTTCAAATGCAACTTTTTCTCCACCCACCATTACTGAAAGCTTGCCCTCTTCCAAAGTTGCCACACTCCCTGAAACCGGGGCATCTAGCATTTGGGCACCGGTTCCTGAAACCCGCACGGCCAATTCCCTGCTGTAACTGGGGCTCATGGTGGTCATATCAATATAAACTTTGCCAGGTTTTAGCTTCTCAAGAATTCCATCCGCTCCTTCAGTGATAGCCTGAACGGCATTGGTACTGGTCACCATGGAGAGGATGATGTCTGCTTTTTCAACTACTTCACCTGGAGAGTCTGCCCATTGCATGCCATCTTTGATGAGCCATTCAGATTTTGATTTGGTACGATTGTGACCAACTACTGAATATCCGGCATCCATCAAACGTTTAACCATTCTGCTACCCATCGCTCCAAGTCCGACGTATCCTATTTCCACTTTCATCTCCTTGTTGTTAAAAATAAAATATTTTGAAGTATTTGAGTTCAAACCCCGATCTTATTCTCCGAAATGTATAGTTTGATGTAAACTGGCAGAAACAAACCACTTGATCAACTTGTTTGTTCTTCGTAGTCAGTGAATTTAAAAATTTTGTTGCTAAAAATTGCCAATCAGCAGGCACTACTGTTTCCTTTCAAAAAAAAATATTCAACAATCAAAAAGGGGTGAGGAAAGGTCGTAGCCTTCAAGATGTTTAAAATTTGCAATTTTTTTTGCAGAGATCGCACAAATTTTCGAAAAACAAAAACTTTCGTAAGAGTTCTATTGCTCCCAAAATGCTTCATTGAAAAAAGTGAGAGTGATCGGGAACTTTCTTTTAGATTTGTAAACAATTGAAATAAAGAAATTTTAAATCACACTTTTGAAAAGAATGATATGAAATTTTAAAAATCTTGACATTCATTAGATAATTGTTTCTACGATGCTGTCGATTGCTCAAAAAATCCAAAATTAAGCTTTCCAACAATTCATTTGAGCTTTGGCTGCTACAGGTATTTTTGATGAACTGTTTTGATTCAATCAAGTCTGGAAGAACTGTCGATTTATATCCGGTAAATTCTGTGCTGAATACCCTGATTGGATAAATTTTTTAGTGTAGTAGAATGTTAGTTTATCAAAGGTTCTTGGCTGCTAATGATAAGGAAAATAGAGTTTTTTTTATAAATCGAATGTGGAGAAAAAAATATGGCTAGATCAAATTTTGTAGAACCGTCGATGCTAACTGAAGAAGACATCGATCCAAACTGGGTATGGACTCGACCGATTCCTGCACCGGGCAGAATGGCAGTTGATTTTGAGGAACGAGTTGATTTCAGCAGACTTCATCGATATAGACTGGCTCGGTCCCGTAAAGCGCTGGCAGATTCCGATCTCGGAGCCATTTTGTGTTTTGACACCAACAACATCCGGTATTTGACCAGTTGTGTCATCGGTGAATGGTCCCGGGACAAAATATGCCGTTACGCGCTCTTCACCGGCAATTCTAATCCTTATTTATGGGATTTTGGTTCTGCTGCCACTCATCATCGTCTTTATGCCCCTTGGTTGGAGAATGACCATTGTCTGGCCGGGATGCTGGGACTGAGGGGAGCAGTGAATGCCGATGCCGGTTTGTTTAAAAGTGCTGCCAAAGAAATAGTGAGTTTACTCAAAAAAGAAGGTGTCGCCGATATGCCGCTGGGGGTTGATATTGTTGAACCGCCAATGCTTTTTGCGCTTCAGGCGGAAGGCCTGGATGTGCGTGATGTTCAGCAGGTGATGCTGGATGCCCGTCAAATCAAGAGCATGGATGAAATCACACTCCTGAACATGGCAGCCTCGATGGTCGATGGCTGTTATCAGATGATTGCGGACAAGTTGAAACCGGGCATGCGTGAAAATGAAATGGTGGCCTTAGCTAACAAATTTCTCTATGACAACGGATCGGATGATGTTGAAGCGATCAATGCTGTTTCGGGAGAACGTTGCAGTCCTCACCCTCATAATTTCACAGACCGGATGTATCGCCCTGGCGATCAGGCTTTTTTTGATGTCATTCAGTCCTATATGGGTTACCGGACATGTTATTACCGTACCCTGAATGTTGGTAGCTACACGCAAGGGCAGAAAGATGCCTATCAGAAAGCACGTGAATGGATAGACAACGCCATTGCATTGGTGAAGCCAGGATTGACCACCGACAAAATTGCTGAGGTCTGGCCCAAAGCACAGGAATTTGGATTTGCTTCTGAAATGGAAGCCTTCGGCCTTCAATTTGGTCATGGGGTGGGTCTGGGACTTCATGAACGCCCAATCATCAGCCGCCTGGTCTCGCTCGACAGTCCGTTCGAATTGCAGGAAGGGATGGTTTTCGCTCTTGAGACTTACTGTCCCTCTGCAGACGGGAACGGGGCTGCTCGGATCGAGGAGGAAATCATTGTCACCGCCGACGGATGTCAAGTAATAACCCTGTTTCCTGCTAAGGAATTATTTGTCGCCAACGCCTATTGAAAAATGACCAACGGAGAGAACAAATGCCTTTTTATGACTATGAATCACTGAGCAATAAGGGGTCGCGTTTTGAATTACATCAAAGTATCCACGATGATCCCCTGACTCGTCATCCAGAATCGGGAGAACCTATCAAAAAAATTATTGCGGCGGGAAGCGCAATTCGGATACCAGGCCTTAAACGAAGTACCGTTGTCAATAAATTGAGCCCTGCCGCCACGGCATGCGGGTGTGCTTCAAATGCAGCATTGGCTGCTTCTGTACTTTCCGGCAATTCCCCTACTCCACGCTATAGCGAACCGGGAAATACTCGACAACTGGGGGGAAGGAGTTACAAGCATCATAGCCATGGTCCGGGAAAACATTGTTAGCACAAATCTGGGACGTGCTCGATGTTCAGCTTTTAATATTATTGTCTGGTGTTCCCTAGGCTTTCAGTGTGAGCAGGGAACATCCCTTTCCCTCAATTCAGACGTCTTTTGAAAACGGCTGAAATTCCTCATCAGATTCTGTTTGAAAAAACAGGAAACCTATTGATGGAGGAGATAGAATGGGCAGTTGACTCAAAAAAGAAAAATCTTCTGACGCCGAATTTGGGAGTCATAGCATCCCTCGCTAAAGTTCAATAAATTTCATACAAGCTGTTTTAGCAGGAATGCCGAGTGAATGATCGCTTTGCGACAAAGACTGACATAATCTCACTGCGATGACCTTCTTGTTCTTGAGGTTGCCAAACCACACACGAATTTATTGAAAATACATTTCAACGATATACGCTTCGGCAGTTCGATTCCCGAGTTTCCATATTTCTTCAGGAAAAAATTTAAAAAATGTACTTAACGCCTTTTGCAAATTGATCTATGATCATTTTGTAATGGGCGAGTGTCTTGAAAAGATCTTGATCAGATAGGTTTAAAAACTATTCAAAATAATGAGGAGAACAATTATGAAACTGAAAGATAAAAATCTGCTTTGCCAGCGAGGATATATTAATGGGGAATGGGTTGATGCAGATTCAAAAAAAGTGATTGAAGTGTCCAATCCTGCAACTGGTGAGATTGTCGGTACCGTTCCTAATATGGAAACTGCTGAAACAAGGAGAGCAATCCATTTCGCAAATGAAGCTTTTCCCGGCTGGCGCTCTCAAACTGCAAAGTTCCGTTCAGACATCCTTCGGAAATGGTACAATTTACTGATAGAAAACATTGACGATTTGGCAGCAATTCTGACATCAGAGCAAGGAAAACCTCTGTCAGAAGCCATAGGAGAAATACAATATACGGCCAGTTTCATTGAATGGTTTTCTGAAGAAGCAAAACGGACCTATGGGGATGTGATCCCTACTCACAAACCGGATGCCCGGATTGTTGTTACGAGAGAACCCGTGGGGGTCGTGGCTGCCATTACTCCATGGAATTTTCCGCTTGCCATGATTGCACGCAAAGTGGGTCCAGCCCTGGCAGTCGGTTGCACCATGGTTTACAAACCCGCCACTTATACGCCTTTGTCCGCTTATGCGCTGGCTTATCTTGGAGAAAAGGCAGGGATTCCTCCTGGTGTGTTTAATGTTATTACAGGCGGTTCCGGTCCCATCGGAAAAGAATTGACTTCAAATCCAATCGTTCGCAAACTAACTTTCACGGGGTCTACCTCTATAGGGAAAAAACTATTGGTACAATGTGCAGAAACAGTGAAAAAGGTTTCAATGGAGCTGGGAGGAAATGCCCCTTTTATTGTTTTTGATGATGCCTCTCTTGACGACGCAATTCAAGGTGCCATGGTTGCAAAGTTCCGCAATATGGGGCAATCCTGTATTGCAGCCAATCGCTTCTATGTGCAGTCAGGAATCTATGATGAGTTTGTCAATAAATTTTCTCAAAAAATAAGGGAAATAAAAGTAGGAAATGGCTTTGACAAAGGGGTCACTCAAGGACCATTGATCGATATGGCCGGAGTCGAGAAAGTTGAAGAACACGTCAAGGATGCGATCGACAATGGAGCAAAAGTGGTCATCGGGGGAAAACGTCATTCACTCGGCAGGACCTTTTACGAACCCACTGTGATTAGTGGTGTGACCCAGAACATGCTCGTTTGTGGAGATGAAACATTTGGACCCTTATCTGCCATCATCAAATTTGAAAATGAAAAAGAAGTGATCGGCATGGCGAACGATACGGAATATGGTCTGGCATCTTATCTCTATACCAGAGATTTGGGTCGTGCATGGCGAGTTTCAGAAGCATTGGAATATGGGATGGTCGGCATCAACGAAGGATTGGTTTCAGCGGCAAACGCTCCTTTTGGGGGCGTTAAAGAATCAGGACTTGGCAGAGAAGGTTCCAAATATGGGACGGATGATTATACGGAAATGAAATATCTGCTGATGGGAGGAATT
>JADGAV010000026.1:0-3140 GCA_015231825.1 SAR324 cluster bacterium | reverse complement strand
CAAAAAAGATGTAGAAAGAGCTCGGGAAACGATGTACGCTCATATCAACAAGGCTTGGACCCGTCTGAAAAAAGGGAAAGCGTGAGAAACCATTTTTTGGCCGATCTTGATTGAAACGAGCAAAGAGAGGAAAATGTTGTGGGTACACAAAAAGGCATTCATGAAAATTTAATAAAACGCGATAAAGCCCTACAGTCTGCGCGTGATATGATTCCGCTTCTCAAAGAACGAGCTGCAGAAACAGAAACACTCGGCCGAATCCATCAAGATACCATTGAAGATATGCACAGAAACGGACTTTGGCGGATGTGTCAACCAGCTCGTTTGAATGGAGGGGAATTGGACTATGGGACTCTGCTGGAGACCACCATAGAATTGGGCAGGGGCTGCGGATCAACTGCCTGGGTTTTCATCAATGTAGCATGTCATCACTGGATGCTGGCGATGTGGCCTGCTGCAGCGCAAGACGAGATCTGGGGCAAAGACCCCAACACCTTCATTGCGTCTTCCCTAATCTATCCTGCAGGGAAAGCGGTCCCGGTGGAGGGCGGTTATCGTTTGAGCGGGAGGTGGCCTTTTTGCAGTGGAATTGATGTTTGTGACTGGTCAATGTTGGGAGCAATGCTTGTTGCTTCAAGCGAACACAGAGACCAAAACGCCACTGCCGATGTGCCTCAACCCCATATGATCATTGTCCCCAAGTCTTCTTTGGAAATTCTGGAAACCTGGCAAGTGGTGGGTCTGATTGCAACGGGAAGCAAAGATGTGCGTTGCGACAATGTTTTTATTCCGGGGGAAATGGCCCTGAGCGTCCATGAGGTCAAAGGAGGACCCACACCGGGATCTCTTGTCAATCCTTCTCCTCATTACAAATTACCCGTTGCAGGTCTGTTTTCTCACCTGATCGCAGCTCCGATCATCGGGATGGCGACAGGGGTTTATGATATGTGCCTGGAATCTTTCCGTTCCCGAGTTTCGACATACAATAAATCCAAACTTTCCGATCATACCACAACCCACCTGAGAATTGCTGAGGCGGGAGTCCTTCTGCAAAGTGCCAGGCTGCTTCTGCGCAGCAATTGCGAAGAAGCGACTCAGATGGCGGAGGCCGATCAAATTCCATCCACGGAAGATAAAGTGCGTTGGCGACGCGATGCATCTCATGCAGCCACCGTTGCGGCTCAAGCTGCTAATCAGCTGAATCGAAGTGTGGGCGGCAGTGCTATTTATAATTCCAACCCGCTGCAGCGTCATATCCGCGATATGAACGTCGGGTTGAGTCATATCGGCGTGTCCTGGGATGTCAACGGCACCGAATTTGGAAGAGTCGCACTGGGTCTTGAACCAAACAATCCCAATGTCTGATCCTGTTTTCCTGATTGGAAATGTTCAACGCCGGGTTTGCTTGCAAAAAAAACGATCCGATTACTTTTTTTGAAGTAGTTTATATAATGGCCGCCGGAGCCTGGGCATCAATATCCGTCGCTACATCAATAATAACCGGTAGATCAAGGTTCAAAGCGCGATCGACGGCATCCGCGAGATCGCCTGGTTTTTCGACTCGAATCCCCACTGCTCCCATATCTTCGGCAATCCTTGCAAAATTCAGTTCTCGAAAAGTCCACAGTTCCCGGGCTTGTTGTGTTTGTTCCCCACCATAGGCTCGGTCAAAGCCGCGCTTTGATTGATTGCCAGAGTGGTTGTTGTTCACGATTGTCACGGAATTGATATTCCATCTCACTGCAGACTCAATCTCCGCAATATGATACAAAAAGCCTGCATCTCCTGTAAAAGTTACCACCGGTCGATCCGGACAGGCGCACTTCGCTCCCAGCCCTGCAGGAAACGCCCAACCCAGGTGCCCGGCACTTCGAATATAACTTTGAGAAGCTGAGCGCAGGTCGAACATTCCCCCCATCCACATACCGGCGTGGCCTGTATCAACAACAACAATTGAATTGTCCGGAAGAATTTGGCTCAGTTCATGGCAGATACGTTCGGGTCGGATGGGAATGTCATCTGATTCCTTGAATTCCCTGTACTTTTCCTGCCATTCGGATTTAACAACACCCACTCGATTGATCCAACTGGAACGACTTTTTGCCGTATCAGCTGATGCGTTGTCCAACATTTTGCCAAGAACAATCTTCGCGTCACCCAAAACCGCGGCTTGCAGAGGGTAGTTACGTCCCAAAGCTTCGGGGTTGATGTCAATCTGAACAGCTGCAGTTCCGATGGGGGGCACCTGCCAGAAATGGGTGCTCATTCCTCCGGTTTCTGTGCCCACAAAGCAGATGAGATCAGCTTCGTTTACAATGCGGTTAGCTGTCTCCCGTGAATAGGTCCCGACGACTCCCACAGAGAGTGGGTGGGTATCGCAGATTGAATCTTTGCCGTTTAATGAGGTGGCAACCGGGATCGACAACTTTTCCGCCAATGCCAGTAAAGCCTGCGCTGCACCTGATGACCGCACACCACCGCCAGCAACAATGACCGGTCTCTCCGATTTTTCAAGTAATGTCAACGCTGCTTTCACGCGCTCAGAATCCGGTTCGGGTCGGAACGCGGGCACATGTGAAAAATCATCTTCCCAAAGGATATCCATTTCAGCTTCTTCAACATCGATTTGGCCTTCATTCCCTCGAAACTGCAGATGAACGGGACCGGGAACACCGGAAACAGCAACACGAAAAGCCTGTCTTACCATATCTGGAAAACGTTCAACCGCGTCGACTGTGGCATTGAATTTGGTAACACACTCAAATGCCGGCACATCATCCACCTCCTGGTAGACTTTGCGAAATTTTGTGTGAGGATCCCGCCCGCCTGTGAATGCCAGCACCGGAGAGTGTGCCAGAAAAGCATCACGCAACCCTGCTGCCAGGTTTAAGGCACCAATCACCTGGGCCATGCAAACTCCGGGTTTTCCTGAAGCCCGGGCGTAACCATCAGCCATATAGGCTGCCGATTTTTCAGAATGCACGTGCACCCGTTTGATGCTGGTTTGGCGTTCCAGCTCCATCATGGTACGGCGCAATACTGCAGGCACCATAAAAACGTGGGTCACACCATACCCTTTGAGCATGTTTGCTAAAACATGTGCTCCGCTGACTTTGGACATTTCTAATACCTTATTTTGA
>JADGAV010000075.1 GCA_015231825.1 SAR324 cluster bacterium | reverse complement strand
ATTGAAAAACTTCCTTGAAGATGATGATACCGAAGCATCCGCTGTGTTAGAAAAATTAAAACCTATGTTATCCGGTTCTCAAGTTTGGAAGGAACTATTGAAAGTGGAAAAACTCATTGCAGACTATGAGTTTGAAGAAGCCCTGGAACAATTAGAGAACGTGAGTGCTAGCTTGACTGTCGGGACTCCATAGTAATTTTTCCCAAATATCCTGATGTATTAAAGGCAGTCTTGTACGGTTCATGAGGGCAAGGGAATCATAAAAATGCTTCGGATATCGACCTTACGCTAGACGGTGAAAGTTTGAGTTTGGATAGCATCAACCGCATCTGTTTGGAATTGGATGTCTTATTGCTGCCATATACTTTTGATATTTCAATCTATCAGCAAATCAGTGATCAGGATTTGCTCGCCCATAGTGATTGGGTCGGTGTAACTTTTTATCAAAGAATTGAATCTCAAAGCATCAAACAATAGGAGAAAAACCATGAAAAAAAGAATGTTCGTTTTGACAACAATTTTACTGCTGATAACATGTTGCAGTTTGTCTACCTTCGCTGCAAAAGCCTGGTATCCCATTAATGTGGATGTCTGGGATCCGCCCTTCAATACAGAACGGAAACGCGTGCAAAAGTCGTATGTCCCCTTGGAAAAGGCCGCGAAGCCATGGAAGATCTGTGTTTCTATCCCGCATTTGAAAGATGCTTACTGGCTGGCTGTCAATTATGGACTCGTGGATGAAGCCCGGAGAATGGGAGTGAGCCTGGACATCTATGAAGCAGGAGGCTATGACCGGCTTGACGTGCAGAGAAAGCAGATTGAAGAATGTGTGACAGAAAAACCGGATGGGTTGATCATCAGTGCCATTTCTGCAGAGGGGCTCAATGATTTGGTGGAACAGTATCAAAAAGCAAGTCTGCCTGTTTTGGACTTGATCAATGGCATGTCCTCCACGAAAACAGCAGCCAAAACTGCCGTTGATTTTTGGGATACCGGGAATCAAGTCGGCCACTATTTACGGAAGCTCAATCCTGGCGCCAAAGGCGAGGTCCAGGTCGCCTGGTTTCCTGGACCGGAAGGAGCCGCCTGGGTAGCCCAGGGGGATAGTGGCTTTAATGAGGCATTGGCAGGAACCCATCTAAAAATCATCAGCACACTCAAAGGAGATACTGGAAAAACAACTCAGGCAAAACTGATTGAATCCATGCTGGATGGATTGGGGGGGAGCCTTGCTGAAAAACTGGATTACATTGTAGGAACGACTGTTTCTGCCGAAGCGGCAGTGGAAATTCTCCGGGGCCGCAAACTCCAAAAACAAGTCAAAGTTCTTTCTTACTACTACGGTCCTGGTGTCCATCGCGGAATTCGGCGTGGTTCCATTGTCGCCGCTCCGACAGATTCTCAAGCGATCCAGGCGCGCATGGCGGTAGATACCATCGTGCGCATTCTGGAAGGAAAACCCTATTTCGAACATGCGGCCCCTCAAGTGATTGTTGTTGACCGCAACAATCTAAAATCATGGGATTCGTCCACGACACTAGCTCCCAAAGGTTTTCGCCCCATCTTTAGCGTCGGAAAGTAGAGATTCACCATGATGACCTCATTGCGTTGGTTATTCCTCTTAGTTTTGCTTGTTTTGGGTGCGGGAGGTTCCTGGTGGCTCAGCGAAACTTTTAGAAAAGATGCACGAAACTCCTGGGAAGCCCAGGCAGAACAGGCGGGCCAATGGCTTTCAGGAACCGTACTGAACTGGTTGGAGGAAAGCTATGCTCCTTTGACTGGATTGGCCGTTCTTTCCGAAAATTCATCAGAACTTTCAGAATCAGAATTTCTCAACGCCTACGATGGTTTGGAGGCTCGGGCGACCGCCTTTTTTTTGGAAAGTGCTGCTTATATTCTACTCAATGAAGAAAATCAATGGCACATCTTCTTTACGACCGATTCTTTTGGAGGAGCCCTGAATCCTGAGACGATACTTGCTGAGACTCCCTGGCTGAAATCCACGATTGATGAGGCAGTCGAACGTGCAGGAGAAGTAATCCTCGGTCCCCCTGAAATTAGTGAAGAAGGGATCACTCACTCTGCGGTTGCCTTGATGATCACCGATGGAAGTGAAATGCAAAGGGATGCCATCATTCTAGGTTTGATCAATTATACTGCTTTGATAAATGGTCTCTACGCGGTGCAACTACCCGAAGGAATGAGTCTCCGTTTTGAGGGGAAATTTTTAGGTTCGGATCTGCAGCCTGTTTGGGGGGAAACAAACACAGACTCGATTTACACAGTGCTTGATCGAACGGTCAGTGCGGGTGCGGACCTAACGATAGCCTGGGATGTCACTGCTGAATTTGCCGGGGGACCGGACCGTGAACTGGCGCGTTTTGTTCTTTTTGGGGGTATCATAAGCACCTTCGTCCTGGTTTTATTCATTGCGCTTTTGCTACGTAGCAATCAGATCATCAATAGTCGAGTTGTTGCGGCGACTGCCGAGCTGCATTTGGCAAAAAAGGAGGCCGAAGCGGCCACGGAGGCTAAAAGTGATTTTCTTGCCAATATGAGCCATGAAATCCGCACACCGATGAACGCGATCCTGGGAATGACCCATCTTTGTATGCAGACAGAGCTGACCGCGAAGCAGCATGATTACCTGAGCAAAGTTCACAGCTCCGCTAATGCGCTTCTCGGGATCATCAATGACATTCTCGATTTCTCTAAAATTGAGGCAGGTAAGATGGATATGGAGACAATTGATTTTAACCTGGAGGAGGTTCTGGGCAATGTCTCCACCCTGATTTCGGACAAAGCGCATGACAAAAAGCTCGAATTTCTTATCCAAAGCCCTGTAGAGATTCCAAAGTTTCTCATTGGTGATCCGCTTCGGCTCAGCCAGGTTTTGATCAATCTTGCCAACAATGCGGTAAAGTTTACGGATGAAGGAGAAGTGGTGATTGCCGTTTCTCTCCTTGAAGAGGAAGTTGATCGAACTGCAACAAATGGGGATGTTGCCAACCTGCTTGAAAGCAAGCGAATCAAATTGCGATTTGCCGTCCGAGATACCGGAATTGGTTTGACAGAGGCACAAATTAACAGGTTGTTTCAGTCTTTTTCTCAAGCCGATGCCTCCACCACACGAAAATTTGGCGGAACCGGACTGGGCTTGACCATCAGCAAAAGCCTAGTCGAAATGATGGGAGGGGAGATTTATGTGGAGAGTGTTGCTGGAGAGGGAAGCTCCTTCATTTTCACCGCCGAATTCGGCCAGCAGGTCATCAGGAAAGAAACGGTGCTGGTGCTTGCCGAGGAGCTAAAAGGCCTGCGGGTTCTTGTAGTGGATGATAACGAAACGGCGCGGCAGATTTTTCAGGAAATTCTGGAATCTTTTGAATTTAAAGTGGAGTTTGCCTTTACAGGCGGCAAAGCAATCGATGCCCTGACTTCGTCAGAAAAGCCTTTTGATTTGATCATCATGGATTGGAAAATGCCGGGCATGAATGGGATTGAAACCACGGAGCAGATCAAAAACCATTTGAAGCTTCCTCAAGTTCCTAAAATTATTATGTGCACTTCGTATGGCAGAGAAGAGTTGATGAAAAAAGCAGATGGAGTGGGATTGGACGGCTATCTAATGAAACCGGTCAATCCTTCCGTCCTCTTGGATACTGTTTTGCAGGTTTTTGGCAAAGCGACAACCGGAGGCCAACCAAAATCCCTGCAAAGTAGGGGAGGCCAAATACCTGAGATTAAGGGACTGGACGGAATTCGCGGAGCCCGGATTTTACTGGTGGAAGACAATGAGATCAATCAACAGGTTGCCCAGGAACTTTTGGAAAGCCAGGGCTTTTTTGTTGAGATTGCAAACAACGGTCAGGAAGGGGTGCAGAAAGCAACTTCCGAAATTTTTGATGTGGTATTGATGGATATCCAAATGCCGGTGATGGGGGGATATCAGGCAGCAGAAACAATTCGTAAAGAAGTACTTTTAAAAGACCTCCCGATCATTGCGATGACCGCCAACGCGATGGTGGGTGATCGAGAAAAAGCATTGGCAGTCGGGATGAATGATCATGTGGCCAAACCGATCGATCCTCAAAATCTCTACACAACCCTGGTCCAATGGATCAACGCGGGAGAGCGGGAGCTTCCCTCGAGTTTCTCAAAATCTGAAAAAACAGTTGAAACAGAGGAGGAAGAATTTCCCTCTGAGCTTCCCGGGATAGATTCTTCCGCCGGACTCTCCCGGGTGGGAGGCAATACGAAACTGTACCGCAACCTGTTGAACA
>JADGAV010000025.1 GCA_015231825.1 SAR324 cluster bacterium | reverse complement strand
TTACGGGAAATGCTTATTGAGGGCTATTGAGGGTTGGAAATCGTGCGGTTTAAATGACTTATACCCGCACAAATACTGGCGCGCCTGGGAGGATTCGAACCTCCGACCTTTGGATTCGAAGTCCACTGCTCTATCCAACTGAGCTACAGGCGCATCTAAAGGAGAGTATGGGGCGAGCGAAGGGACTCGAACCCTCGGCCACTGGAATCACAATCCAGCGCTCTACCAACTGAGCTACGCTCGCCATCAAAAGTGTAGCCTTCGCTTTTATTTGATTCTGCAAAAATTTACAATATAATTCCATACGGCCAGAATAAAATACACTACTTTTAACAAGACGGTTAACGATGTTTATACCGATTAAGTTTAGCGTCAAGGCAAGATTACTTGGAATTTTCTGCATTGCCGGTATTTTGACTTTTTGCTATCTGATCAATCTCATAGATATCAATATTAGGCAGTGGGGAATTTCCTGGTTAGAAAACAACTCCGTGATTTCCATTTTTTTGTCAGACAGTATTTCAAAAAGTTCTTATCAAAACCTCTACGTGTTTTTAGAGAATGACTTTCGAATCCACAATATACGAGAAATTTCTTCACAAGAAGCATTTTCAATTTTGAATCAAGAGGTGGAATTAAACAAAAGTCTTCTGAGCACAACAGATGCCAATATTTTACCGACAACAATAGATTTTGAGATTCGGCAAGAATATTTCACACAGACTGAAACCATAATTAAACAGGTAGAAAAGCTGGATGGTGTAACTGAAATAATCTATCCCAAAGGGACAATGGAAACGATTGAACATTTATTTCAGGGACTCGATCAGTTCGCAATGGCCCTGTGGATTGTCGGAGGATTGCTAATTGCAGCCATTCTTTTTTTTCTCATTTTTCTTTCACTTCAAGCTTACTCGGAAGAGCTTGCTCTGCTTGAATTGTTTGGAACATCTAATTGGAAAGTATGCTCGGCTTTTCTTTTCGAGACAGGAAAAATACTGGGATTTTCTATCTTGCTATCATGGGTGATAACATTTATATGTTACCATATCAGCAAGGACCTCCCTTCCTTTCAAAAGATATTAATTATTTCTAAGCAAACAAATACATTCTATCAGTTGCACGACCTCTTATTGATTGGATTGCTGACATTTGTATGCGGAGAGATTTATTCATATCTGCTCACAAAGTATTTGCACGGGCAGCAGAGAATGCAAATGAAATAAAACTGCAGGGAAAAACCCATGTCATTTTTTGATTCAGTGGTCGAGCAAAAAGTCCGCTGCAAAGTTCCAGGATGCGGAAAAAGCTGGATTTTGGACCCCAAAGAGATCGTTGAAAATTGGAAGCACAACAACTACAACGTTCCCAAACGAATGTGCGGATCTTGTAGCCAGGCATATCAAAAATTGAGCATCCAAAAAATTCAATGTTCAACAAAATTTTGTGAGGAGCTTATTCGCATCCCTCCTTTTCAACAACTGGTTGCAGAAAAAAAAAATCGCCCCATAAAGAAGCAAAATTTGTTCTGTGCAAAATGCCAAACCAGACTGAAGAATATCGAAGACAAAAAAATACCCTGCCGGATCAAGGCGTGCACCAAATCCTGGACATGGTTTGCTTCTTCACAGCTTAAAAATGGAGGAATGCTGCTTGAAGCCAAGCCAGATTTTCGGTTATGCGGCACGTGTTTTAAAATTTTTCAAACTTTGACAAGTCAGCATCGACCCTGTCGTGTGAGTACCTGCAATCGGACTTGGGAACTCGATCGAATGACTCAACTTGAAAGTCAGATCAAAGGAAAAAAAAGTGAGCCGAAGCGAATGTGTTCATTCTGTAACAGTCAATTCAGGAAGATGGTGCCAAAAAAAGAAAAATGCCAGATCAGCGGGTGCAACAAAACCTGGGAATGGTCTCCATACGGTCAACTGGAATATGAACGAGAAAAAGAAAATAATTCTTCACTTCTTCCCCCTCGACGTTATTGCACTTCATGCTTTTCGTTAAAAAAGACACTGAAACCATCTTCCACCTCTTGCATAAAAAACAACTGCCCTCAAACAAATGAGTATTCCATAGAAGATCAGCTCGAAGATATTCTGGAAAAAAACCCTATTTCTCTGCGCAGGAAAATGTGTACCACCTGCGAAAAATTTTACAACCACCTTAAGGATGAAGAAATTTCCTGCCAGCAAAAGGGCTGTGATCTCACCTGGCTATGGAAAAAAGAAGAACAATTTAGAGAAAGTTTTTATCAGGAAGGAAAATTAATACGGAGCGAAGCTCCCACACACTATTGTAATCGCTGCGACGATTTTTTACACAACCGTTCAGATACCCACGTACAATGCCAAAGTTGTGAATCTCTGATCTTATGGACTTCTCGCCAACAACTAATGACGGAATTGAATTTGTGGGTCCCGCCAAGACTATGTCCCAGCTGTTTAAAGAAAAATTAGAAAAAATCTCAATTATTTAAACTAAATAGAATCTGCTACCAGTGATTTTGAATTAGTATAAGAATTGAGCCGTTTTTTACCACATTTGGTGGGAGCTCCATATTTATTTTTGAAATAGGCATATGACATTTCAGAAATCATTCGATGAAACTTGCTCTGGCGCCTCGCCCAGGAATTGCCGCTTCCCCGAATAGAATGATAGTTCGGACGATCAATTATGCTGATGATTGAGTAGGGCCGCCGCCCCTTGGGAGTGTTAATTTCAATGATGCCGACATCGGCGTTCAAACCTCTGACAAAACCGGTTTTATCCCAAATTTTAGCGGTGCGATCTGACGCGAAGCAAGTTCCATCCTTCAAGCGGTCCTTCACTCCTCGTCTACTTGACAAACCCAAAAGGTAGAGCATCTGATCAGATGCTTTTTCGTTCAATTCAGAACTAAAACCCTGACCTAAAATTTGACGATCCCAAAGCCGAATGAACAATCGATTCAAATCTTCAGCAGAAATTTTATTCAAATAAGTCCTCCCTCCCTGAGGAATATATTCGACTAATTTCAGGTGGCTATACAATCCGGTGTTTTGGAGGATTTTTTTAACTTTCCATGGACCTCCGAGCAATTTCAAAATTCGGTTGGTACTTCTATTGTTACTGTACCTTATCATCCGGACAAGATGTTTTTGATTACTTTTTGAATGTACGATTTTCTTACGATAACGCTGAATCATGTAGGCTTGAAGAATCGGCACTTTTATAAGACTGGCTGCCTTTACTTGAGCGGTTGGGTTAATGGATGCTACGAGTTTGTCAGAATGAAGATCTTTGATGATCAAAGACAAGTTGTCTTCCGTGAACATCCGTCCTTTTCGTTTTAAATCCTGAATGAAACGCTGGATCCCGACTTCCAGTGCAGAAGCATCAAATTTGGCACCTTTGCTCAGCGAAACTCGATACCCCTTGTCTTGAACTTGGCGTGTGTATTTTTTTGCAACCCAACCCGTTGTTCCATCCCAATCTTTCACTAGTGCCCATCCTCGCCTTGCAGAATGTGTTAAGCTCAGGTACATTCCGCGGGACAAAACTTTGACGATTCGATGTTTTCTCCCTGGTCCAACACGCATATTCAAGTGCTCAACGTTGACAATGCGGTATTGTGTTTTATCCTCCACCTTCCTTTCTTTAGCCCATACGGGGAAGGAAAGCAGAATGAAAGATAAAGTCCAACAAACTTTACAATGAAGAGAGAGTCGAGATAGATATAGTAAAAATTGTTTCATCTTAGTCTTGGGTTAAAGGGTTGAGCCGACATACTTAGAAAGTATTTTACTCAAGAGCAAGATATATGCCGAAATAATTTCGTTTTTTCTCATCAACTGAGACTGAGCTTACTGAAACAATTCAATTAATTGATTGAAAAAAAGTCCCGCTCAAAGTAGATTCATGAAGCTTCACTAAAAGTAGTACTGTCCCTCGAAAGAACAGTTCGGGGAATTGAAAAAGCACCTCTCAGGATTTTCAAGCTATAGTCAGACATGGCCTTTAACCCATTTGCGAAAAAAAAGGATAAATTTAAATCCGCTCTTCCTCCCAAACCCACAGAGCAGGAACAAGAATCGGAAATTGAAGGGAATCGCGGCTTACCTTCACTTTTTGATAAAGGTGTTACCTTACAGGAGGACCGTTTAAAGCTTCTCAGGAAGGGAATGGAAGACGGGATCGCATTTTTCAACGAGTTCAATCGGGATCGGATGGAACTGGCGTTTCAGTCTTTTACCGATGACATGAAACACGCGTTATACGAAGTCCTCTTTTTCCTGCATGTCAATCATCCCTCCTTTTCAGAAGTTAAATTCACGGGGATTGAAGTAGAACATATTTACGGTATCGTCCGAGAGCACGAATATGAAGCAACAGCCAACTTGTTTTTGGAAGAAGCTCCCCATGGAGTCGACGGGATTGACAAATTACCTGAATTATTCAGAGAAGAATTTTTAAAATATATTCAATCCGAATTCAATACCACGCTCAATGCTTTCACCGTTCCAGATTTTTGTCCAATAGTCAGCATTTCATCACTTGGATCGATTGGCACGGTAGGGCATAAACCTTTTGTCTCAGATTTAGATTTACAGGTTCAGTATGAAATGGAGCCTTTTAAAATCGATACTCGAGAATGGGATGATGAGAAACTGATCCAGTCGCTTAAATTGGAAATTTCCAGTTGGGTCCAACGAAGCCGAGTGAGAAAAAAAATCCGGCCTGAATCATTGAAAGACCCGAAAGTCCTGAAAGAACTGCAGAAAATTGCCCATGGGCAAGTGCAGAAGAGTTATCCCCAGCTTTACAAATACTTGTTGAGAGGACAAGGTGAATATAAAAAGGATCTGTCTACGAAAAGCGGACCGCAATTGAGGATGGCATTTTTACATGAAATGATGGCTCTCATCAAAAGAGACGATCAGCGTAAAAGAGCAGCATCACTTAAGAAAAAGGAAGCTCTGCTCAAAGAGCGGGTGAACACAGTCCAGGATTATATTCAGAAGAAATTCCCAAAAGCAGAAATTTATATGTTCCTTTCAGACAATCCTAATTTTCGAAAAGGGCATCATGGAACAACACTTGAGTCAAAAGAGGCTTCGGGTTCTGCTTATGAACTGGTTCTCACCTACGATGTGCTGATGCCGGGCATTCAGTTTTCGCCAATGATTCCCGCTCACTTTATTTTTCCAAAAATCATCAACAACACGCCTGCCCTTTATAATAGAACCATTGATTACATCCGTTTTGGTGCGATTGACGTTTATCAAGAATATGTTCCCTACTTAACTGATTTGGGAGCAACTCCTGCTTTGTCTCTCGAATATATTTTATCTCATGGGGGGATGATCTATTGGGAATCTTTTAAAGCCGCATCAGGAAACATTGCCAAAGCCCTGTTAAATCTTTTCCGCATCGAAATGCTCCATGAAAAGAAGTATCTGGTCATGATTATCGAATTGATCAAAGACCCGACTCTTCTGGACCGGTTTATTCCTCCAAAAACTGAAAAGGAGAAAGATCCTAATGCTCCCAAAGAATATGGTTTGCGCCCCTGGGAACTTCTGGAGATGGAAGAATCCCTACCGATGCTTCGAAAAGATCCCTGGTGGACCAAATACAAAATATTAAAAATTGCTTTTGGAGAACTGTCTTATCTGGACGTCAAAGAAAGAAAACGAATTTCAAAAATTATAGACATTGGATTCGGATTGCATGTTAAAGTTTCGGAGGTTTTCAGAAAAGCAGGAGATACGCGCGCATTTGATACTTACCGCGAAAAATTCCTGCTCGACTTTCTCGCCCGCGCATTTCCTGTGGGTTCAGATCAACGAAAATTTCTTGAACATGTCAATATTGGAGAAACCAAAGCGGTAATTGAGTACGAAGACGAATTGAAGGGACTGTTTAAATCCAGTTTGGACAGAATACTTGAAATCCAGGCAAAACACCAAATTCCCGATGGGAGCAATCAAAAAGAATTTGAAATTTGGTACCACTACTATCAAAAGAATTTTGAACCTCCTTCGAACATGGTTCGAAGGAGTATTCTCCATCACCTCAAAGTTCCTCGCCTGCGGCTTCAATCGGCTTACATTGCAGAAAAAAAACAGTGGATTTTCCGCTCGATGCAGACCGAAAGCAAGCTTGGAAAACGATTTGATACTTTTGGCGTGCTCGATGACCTCCCAGATGAGGTGGCACTGCTAACAGCGCGAAGTTTTACCTATGCTTTGGCCGATTGCGTACTCAATTCTTATTATGGCTATGTCAATCAAGGGTCTTTAAAAGAGCAAAAATCGATCATTGAATTTGACTCCGCTGCCACGTTTAAAGGGGACCTGATTGATCAAAACTACGCATATATCCGCCCTGATATCGTGCAGCGGATTGCAGACCGAATTACAGAGTTTTTTGTTTACCGAACGTACCACTATCTCGATACCGTCAATGTTCCCAAACACTATCTTGAAATTTTCTTTTTGATAAACCTGATGAGATACGGTCGATTGTCGATTCTTTATCGAGACAATCTCACCAACTGGTATTTGGATGAATTTGAACTTCCTGACCTGCGCAGCCAAGCGCATGAAATACGGATTGATTTTGAGAGAACATTCAAAAGCAAAACGCTTCAAAAAACTATTCTCCAGTTTTTAAGAGACCGGAAAATTAATTTGGCCGAACCTAAAGTCAAAACAGCTTTCTGGTTTAATCCAAACAGTGCTGACACCAACCATGCTGCCAACAAAGTTGTCGAAAAAGAAAATGATATGGCCGACGCATTCAAAAAATTCGTTTATAAAGTTGGAAGAAATGTTTAAACTGTTCCTCTTCCTCCCATCAGGCTATAATATTACTCCCCTATCTCAACCAAGGAGTTGAGATGAAATTCATCATTTTTGTTTTGGCTATCGCAACTGTCTTCTATGTTCGCCGGAAGATCCAGGGGCATTTTGAGAAAGTCGAAGCTCAATTTTCAGAAATCCCAAAAAAAGGCATTGAAGTGCCCTAAGAGACAAAGACGATTTATCATCAAGGTTCTCAAAAAGCCCTTCCTCATGCTCATAAAATATTTCGAATTACAAATCAATATCAGCAATCACTGAAAATGCAACAGGAGATATCTTCGATGACCCCGGCAAGTTCATCCAACGCAAAAAAATATGATGTTATGATCATCGGGGCAGGACACGCTGGATGTGAAGCTGCACTCGCCGCTTCCAGGATGGGTGTAGAAACCCTGATTCTAACAATGTCGAAAGAAACCATCGCGCAAATGTCATGCAATCCGGCCATTGGCGGACTGGCTAAAGGACATCTGGTAAAAGAGATCGATGCTCTCGGTGGCGAGATGGGGAAAGCAGCGGATGCGACCGGAATTCAGTTTCGAGTCCTCAATAGTTCAAAGGGACCGGCAACCCGAGGTTCCCGATGCCAATCAGAAATGTATGCCTATCAACGTTATATGCGGGAGAAACTGGAAAACCAGCCACACCTCACTGTTCAAACAGCATGCATTGACGGTTTGATATTCAGCGGAGATCAAATTATAGGGGTTCATACAGGAAAAGGGACCGATTATTATGCGCAAACTGTAATTCTAACCACAGGTACTTTTCTCAATGGACTGATTCATCAAGGAGACAAAAGAATCGAAGCAGGACGTGTTGGAGAAGCCCCTTCTAAAGGAATCACTCCCTATTTGACAAAAAGGAACCTCAGAATGGGACGTCTCAAGACGGGGACTCCGGCACGTTTGGACCGTCAGACAATTGATTGGGATCAAACAGAAATTCAATGGGGAGACAATCCAGTTCGAAAATTTTCGTTTTGGGAATCAGAAATCCTTCTGCCCCAGCTCCCCTGTCATATTACCTATACCAACGAAAAAACCCATGGGGTGATACGCAAAAATCTTCACCGATCAGCTATGTACAGTGGGGCAATTAAAGGAGTGGGACCAAGATATTGCCCGTCAATCGAAGACAAAATTGTCAATTTCTCAGATAAGAATCGTCATCAGATTTTTCTAGAACCGACGGGATTGAGCGATCTAAAAATCTATCCAAATGGATTGTCAACCAGTTTGCCGACTGAGGTTCAGCTAGAATTTTTGAGAACCATTCCAGGCTTGCAGGAAGTTGAGATGCTCCAACCAGGATATGCCATTGAATACGATTTTGTCCTACCCAATCAGCTGAAACCGACCCTTGAGTTAAAAGACGCAGCCAATCTTTTTTTAGCAGGACAAATCAATGGCACTTCAGGTTATGAAGAAGCGGCTGCCCAGGGACTGATGGCGGGAATCAACGCGGCTTTAAAAATTAAAAAAGAAGCTCCATTTGTTCTGAAACGCAGTGAAGCCTACATCGGCGTTTTAATTGACGATCTAATTTCCAAAGGCACCAGTGAGCCATACCGGATGTTTACCTCACGTTCAGAATACCGTCTTTTGCTCAGAGAAGATAACGCAGACCAACGTTTGAGTGAAAAAGGATACTTGTTAGGATTGCTACCCAAAGAATGTTATCTTCAAATTAAAAACAAAATAGGGAAAATTTTCCAACTCACTTCTGAATTAAAAAAATTAAAGATCACGCCCACAGAAGTAATTAACGACGAATTGGACGCACACCAGGAAGCAAAACTAAAAACAGGAATTCCTGCTTTAAATTTATTGAAACGGCCAAAACTAGACATGAAAACGGTGAGTGCTTTTCAATTCATCAAGGGAAAAATTGACTGGAACATTTACCCGGAAATCGTACTGGAGCAGGTTGAAATTCAAACTAAATACGAAGGGTACATTGACCGGCAAAACCAAGAATTGAGATCTTTTGACCAGTTGGAAAACGTTTTATTACCAGAACATTTTCGCTATGAAACCATTCCAGGATTGTCCCGTGAAGTCGTTCAGAAATTGCAGGAATACCGTCCGGGCAACCTGGGACAGGCAAGCCGAATCAGCGGCGTGACTCCTGCCGCAATCAGCATTTTGCAAATTTATTTAAAAAACAGGGAGTCGCTTAATGCGAAAGCCTCTTGAAATTATATATTTTCATTTTTTAACGAACATTTTACCTCAACGGTTTTATTACCGGAGGAGATAACTCGAAAACAACCTATTCTCATGCCCTCCACATCATCGTCACTGCAACTTTCTATCATCATCCCAATATACAATGAAGCTGCCAATCTTGCTCCATTGATCAGTAATATCAGGAACTCTTTAAATAAAACGGACCTTCAATACGAAGTATTATTTGTCAATGATGGGAGCACTGATGACACTTCAGATCGACTTCAGGAAATTCACCAGGAAGACAACCGTTTTAAGATGATTTGTCTAAAGAGAAACTACGGAAAATCAGAGGCCTACATGGCCGGCTTTAAATTTGCTCAAGGAGAATTGATCGCGACAATGGATGGCGACATGCAAGACGATCCTGACGATATAATACTACTGATTGAAGAAGTGAGACGTGGAACAGATTTGGCGATTGGATGGAAAAAAACCGGTAAAAGCTCAAAAATGAAATTTTTTCTTTCCAAGCTATTCAACAAAGCGATTACTTTTCTCGTCAAGACCCCGCTTCATGATCTCAATTGTCCTCTAAGAGTAATGAAGCAAGAAGTCGCAAAAAGCCTCTACATTTATTCGTCTCTCCATCGCTACATCCCAATTCTTGTCGCCAGTCAAGGCTACCGAGTGAATGAAGTTATTGTTGCAAATCATGAACGACTTCACGGAGTTTCTCGATATAGCTATTTCAAATATTTTGAGTCATTATTCGATCTGATGACCGTCCTTTTCGTTACTTATTACCGCAAACGCCCTCTACAGTTTTTAGGTCCGATTGGACTGCTTGCTTTTCTGATCGGATTTTCTATTGATGGATATTACAGTATATTAGGAATCACCGGGATTGAAAGGATGCGCAACAACATCCCAAGCCTGATGCTGGGACTTACCCTAATCATGATTGGAGTTCAAATTATTCTGACTGGATTGATCGGAGAAATGCTATCTCGTGAAATTGGCGCAAGCAATCCAGACCAGATTTCCTCCGTAAAATTTACTGTCGGAATAGTCGCGTAAATCTTTGCCAAATTATCATTGATTCCTTTTCTCAGATCATCTAGACTGAATTGAAAACTATAGAAAAACGCTGCTATTTCAAACAGAAAGATACGATCAACATTGAGTTATGGAAGAAGTCTTTCTCGAGATTATTAAAACCTTGTTTGCCTGTGCAGGAATGCTTCTAACTGCAATTGTGATGCGGCCTGCAGTTCGTTTTCTTAAGTCTCCAATGCCGCAATTGCACGCGCTCGAAGCTGATTATTCTCTTGAAGAAGCAAATGAAGAAATTCAAATCCCATCAGGCAAAAGCATGGAGAATGATTTCGACCCCCGCAGCACCTTAATGATCGCCCGCAAATCACCCATGCTCACAGTTCAAACCATCCGCTACTGGCTCAAAGATTCATCTCACAGCTAATCTCATGCCCGAATTACCCGAAGTGGAAACTGTTGTTCGAGGACTACAGGAAACCGTGACAGGAAGGGAAATCACCTCGGTCAAAGTGTTTCGTGATACTCCAATTGCCCCATTAAACCCAAAAACCTTTGAAAAACGTCTAGCGGGTCGGAGCATTCAATCCGTGACCCGGCGAGCAAAGTATCTTGTTTTCCAATTTGATCCGGGACTTTACCTTTTGGCTCATCTGAGAATGACCGGGAAATTCATCGTTAGCCCCTTGATTTCAAAACCTGAAAAACACCACCGCGTATGGTTTTTTTTGGACAAGGATATTGTAATGGTATTTGATGATATGCGGTGTTTCGGTACATTGGAACTGATTGAATCACTTACAGACTGCAACAAATTGCGTTTACTGGGAGTTGAACCGCTTTCTTCAAGTTTGACGGTTCCTTACTTAAAAAAGTGTATCGCTCATAGTTCGAGCAACATTAAAAATCTATTGTTGAATCAAACTAAAATTGCGGGAATTGGAAATATCTATGCTTCTGAAATTCTTTTCGATGCTCAGATTTCTCCCCTTCGCCAAGGATGCCAATTGAAGGCAAAAGAACTTCGGAAGGTCATTGATTCTACACAGAAAATATTGACCACGGCAATTCAAAAAAATGGTACTTCAATTTCGGATTTTAGAAGAATTGATGAACAAACAGGAGAGTTTCAAAATTTTCTCAACGTATACGGAAAAGCAGAACAACCATGCCCTCGGTGCTCGGTGCCGATTCAACGAATTGTTCAACAACAACGAAGCAGTTTTTACTGCGCTTCCTGCCAACAGTAACGAGTTCCGCGATGAAAATAAAAAAATGGAGCACAATTGCTCTAGGGTGGCTTGTTTTTTCTTTCCATTCCCCGGCAGCACCACACTTTTCAATCATTTCAGGAGAGCAAGAATCCGGCTCCTATCAATTTGCCGAAGAATTCTCACGATTGTGGGAAGTCTCGATTTCTAAAACAAACAGCTCTTTAGTTCCAATTTCTGTAAAAAGTCCGGAAAAACGCTTGAAGCGTCTGCAGCTGCTCCAGGGAAACTTGGCAATTCTTGATGCCAAGAGTGCACATCAACTGCTCCCTAAATATCCAGAAATTGCAGTCATTTCCATCCTTTGGCCCAATGTATTATTTGTAATCTCTCACCAACTGGACATTGAAAAAATTCAAATTTCAACTCCCAAAACGATACATATTCACGAAAATTCAGACTATTTTGTAACAACTTGGAGTAAGTTACTCTCCTCCCAAAACTACAAGCCAGACCAATTTCACTGGTTTCATTCGGAAGAAAGTCAAGAAATCCTATTAAATTTGAAAGAAGGTTTTTTTCTTATGACGGCCCCCTATCTTCTTAAAGAGTTGAGGCAGTTATTAAATACAGATACCTCTTATCGCTTAATCCCTATTGATGAAATGCTTTTGTCGGGCAATCAGCAGCATTATCCATGGCTAGTGACAAGTTTTCTGCCGGACAATCTTTACCCATCGACTCCTCAACCACTGCCAATGCTCACAAGCTATCCTGTCCTGGTGGCGCGAGCGGATACCGACTCCTATTTCATCGAGAAAGTACTCACTGTTCTCTTTTCACAGCGCGATCTCATTCAGCCCCATGTGCTGTTTAGATTTCTAGACCCTCAAAAAAACCAACTTTTCAAAAATTACCCGTTCCATCGGGTGTCGAAGCAATCTTTTAAGTTGTAGTTTCTTCAACGGGTACAGATACTTTTCTCCTTGGCATTCTGCAAATCATCACAAAATCCCAATTGACAGGCCTTGTACCAATCACTGCATGCGAGTTCGGGTTTTCCAGTTTCCATGAAAACAAGTCCTCGATGATGATAACTTCGTTGAAATTTTGGGTCAATCTTAATTGCTCTTGAAAAATCGTCAATTGCTTTATCGTACTGTTCAAGCATTTTGTAGGCAAATCCCCTATTGTTGTAAACTACGGGATTTTCCGCATCGAATTTTATTTCCATGCTTAGATCACTGACCGCTTTTTCATAAAGGCCCAGTCCCAAATAAGCATTTCCCCTTGTTAAAAATGCCCCTGGAACGGATTCTTCTTGAATCACCTTTGATAAATCTTCGATAGCATTCTGATGTTGTTTCAAAGCAACAAACAGTTTTCCTCGTTGAAAATAGCTATGCATCAATTTCGGATTCTGATTTATACTTTCAGTTAATTTTTCTACGGCAATTCGGTAATATTGTTCGTCGCTGCTATCTGGAGAATTACCTGCCTGGCAAATGACAATTGATGTATTTTTCATTTCTTGATCGCGGAAAATCTTAGGAACAACATGTTTTGTTGCACAATATTGCTGGTGAGTGAAGAGATAGTCTGCCCAGTTGCGTCCTCCAAGTTTAGTTTTATCAAAAACAAAGTACAATTGGCGTCCTCTTTTTTGCTCAATATCGTAATATTTTTCCAAGTTGTTGAACACCTGCTGATTTAGATCCACCAAATTCAACTGAGGAAAAAATCTGTTGTACAGATGAATCGTCGTGCCAGGGTGTCCTCTGCGTTCGTCAGTAATTACGGTCCCTGCAGGCAAATTTGAAATCATGAAAATCAATTCTCTCATTCCTGCCCCATTCGCCCATCCCAAGGTTTCGTGAGCGGCCATTTCGGTTTGCTCCCATCGGAAAAGATCTGCGTAGGAAGTTGATCCTTTCCAACCGATCAATAATGCAATCAATATCGAAATTGAAATTTTTTTGAAATTTCCGTTCTGTTTCTCAAAAGCGACAGCGGCCGCAACTCCGATGAGGATATAAAAAAAGTACAATCCTATCCCAAAATGTCGGATTGCAGTAGTCTTGGCGACAAGAATTAAAGGAACAAAAGAAGCAAAATAGAGTATCACCAAGCAAAGAAACCTCCACAGCAGATTCTTCTGATTTCTCCAAAGCCATATGACAACAGCACCGATGAAGATCAGGAGAGGAACTGCCAAGAATGAAAATTCTCTCTGAAACACCTGGTTGATGTAAAAATTCAAATTGCTGCCCCATTCCATGAACGGAATTTCCATCAATTCGTGCACGCTTCGCACATAACTGGCCTGCTGTGAATTAACTTTGTAAATATCGTATTCAATGGGAATGACAATACGGTGGATGCCAAAGGCTATCAGCAAAATACTGAACACAGTCACATACATCCTAAGGCCCATTTTTTTGATGGCATTCACGATTTCGTTTAAGGAACTACTTTCGACTGTGACAACTAAAACTGGAATTATTACAGCAAATCCAACCCAAAATTGACCTGAAATTTTTATTGTAAGCATCGCAGCCAATACAAGGGTCGCTATTATTCTGTTTCTCCAGCTTTTGCGCGTCAGAGACTGATAAAGATAGTACAAAAACACCGCGCCCAATCCATACAAATGGACTTCGTTCAGCCCTAGAGATCCAAAATAAAAAAAGTACTCAGAGGAAACGATAAATACTCCGGTAAAAACTGCAGCAGCATGGTTCCACACACATGAAACCAGCCTTTGAGTATAAATCAATCCCAATAGTCCGGTGAACAAAGACCATATTCGGACACCCAGCAAAGGATCCTTCCACCAATTAACGGTCAGAGCTGTCACCCAAAACTGAAGGGGTTCGAAGTAATCTTCACCCATCGCATGCAGAGAAAGAAACTTATTTTTCTGCCAGTCCTCACTCATAATTCTTGCAAGGTGAGCATAGATCACTTCATCATTGTGAGGCGCGAAGTAGAGCATTCCAAAAATGTGTAAAACAAGATAGGCTGCAGCAATCAGAATTGTAATGAAATTTTTGGATAAAAATTTTTGAGGCATGATATAGTTTTACGTTTCCAAAAATTGTGGAAGGAAATTTTCGTGAATACTGGTCGGAAGAAGACCGAGTTTTAAACCAGTACGAACCAACTTACAATCCTTCTTCCGGGATAATCCTTATTTCACATTTTTTCAAATGCAAATATGATTGATACTTATAAGCAGTTGGCAAAAGAATTGATTGCGGCAGCACAAAAAATGGGGGCAGATTTAGTCACGGTTTCTGTTGGGTGCACTAGATCATTTCAGGTAGAGGCCCGAAATCAAAAAATTGATCTGCTGAAAGAATCTGGTTCTTCAGGAGTTCACATGACTGTTTCAAAAGACAAACGTCGTTCATCAGTGACTTCCAATGATCTCAGAATGGAAACATTACTTCCTTTACTGCAATCTACTGTCGAAATCCTTCCCTACATGAGCGCTGACGAATATTATACACCACCCAATCCCTCGCTGCAGGGAAGGGCGGACGTTGATCTAAAATGTCTTGACCCTAAATTTGAGCAATATCTCTCCCCAGAAAAAATTGAAACGACACTTCTCCAGGAAAAGCAAACATTGGCTTTGGATGAAAGGCTTCATACTGAACAGGCCTACTATTCCGACCTGATTTCAGAAGCGGTTTATGCTGATTCAAATGGTTTTGTTGATGGTTATCAAAAGTCCTTATTTACAAGAGGGATGTCAGCATTTGTTGAAGATAAATCCGAATCCAGTCAGAATTCTGCTCGTAAACAGACAGACGGGTGGTACAGTTGCACCCGTTTTTATGAAACTTTGGAGCCGATTGAAAAGATCTCTGAAAAAACCTGTGAGCGAGCGATCCGAAAAATAGGGGCGATCAAACCCAAAAGTCAGGAAGTACCTGTCGTGTTTAGCCCTGAAATGGCCAGGAGTTTCTTAGGAAGCATCACTTCAGCGATGATGGGAGACAATATTTTTAGAAAGCAATCTTTTTTGGTAGACCGACTGCACAGTCAAATCGCCAATTCCTGTGTACAACTGAAAGACGATCCTCTCCTTCCCGGAAAACTGGGAAGTCGATATTTTGACAGTGAGGGTGTCAAGGCTGCACCCTTAAATTTGATCAAGGACGGGGTGTTGGAAAATTATATGTACTCCACCTACTCCGCCAACAAATTAAAGACGCAATCCAACGGCTATGCAGGAGGAATATCCAACGTTATTCTGGAGCCAGGCCCTTACACAGAAGAAGAATTAATTGCCAGCACCAAAAACGGACTTTATCTCACTTTTATGTCGGGGCAAGGAGCAAATTTAACCACTGGCGATTACTCCCGCGGTGCGCAAGGGATTTGGATCCGGGACGGAAAATTGGCAGAACCTGTCAATGAATTTACGATTGCAAGTACTTTTCTTGATATGCTCAACAATATCAATATGATCGCCTGTGAAGTGGATGAAAGAAGTTCAATACTTTCTCCTGCGTTTAAAGTGGAAAATATGGCAATTGCAGGAACCTGAATTTTTAATTCAGATGTTTTTCAAAAGATTGAATAAGGAATCTTGAGACTGTTTTAGTATTTCAGATCGAAATTCAATTTCAGATACCCCTCGACTATGAAGATCCTGCGCATTGATTTTCAACGTCTCCAGGTATTCTACAATTTCGAATTCACTCACTCTTTTGTTCAGAAGATTCTCAGTTCCCTCATACATTGCAACAAGCATGGTCTGATGTGCCTCATTGCCTAATGTTTCTTGTAAATGTTGGCTTTCTTCTTCAAAAATTTTTCTGATATCACGAATTTTCTCTGCCGAAATTTCATGCGAAGAATGGGTTGTTTCAGAATGAGAGACAACTTGTGACGAAGGAATTACTTGATTGCTTGCTACATTGATATCCATCGGTTCTCCTGTTTCGATAAAAAATGAATTTAAGAATTCGTTGAACGAACTTCCATAAAATGGGCTTTTGTTCTATGTTTGTACCTTTCTAGAGTGTTCCCATCCGAACACGGTTCGAATCGCAATTCTCTATTTTTCAGCAGAGGATTTTGGTTTTTTTCCATCATTCTAAATCTATGCAATCTTCGTTCAAAATATTGATTATTCGCTTTAGTTCATTAGGAGACATTGTTCTGACAACTCCTGTATTTCGTGAATTGAAAAAAATATATCCCCAAAGCCATCTCACTTTTTTGACTTCATATGAATTCGGCAGCGTTGTTGCCAATAATCCCTATATAGACCAGGCAATATACCACTCTCGCCAGGAGTCGAGGCAAGAATTAAACCAACTAGTCAATTCTTTAAAAAAGCAATCCTATGATGTAATTTATGATATTCATCGTTCTTTAAGAAGCCGGTGGATATGCTGGAATTTAAAGAACACTTTATTCACAAAAGGGCCTAAAATCTGGAGAATCAACAAACAAGGATGGGAACGAACTCTCCTGATCCAACTGAAAATCAATCTGCTGAATAAAAATTTTTCCCAAAGGGAAAGATTTTTGAAACCATTGCAGCATCGAGTTTCTTATTCCCTTAATCCCAAAACAGAATTATTTCCCACCGATGAACAAAAAAACACTATCGAAAGACTACTAGAAGAAAATCATGTGCCGGCAAAAAAGTTTATATGTATTGGCCCCTCTGCATCGTTTCCGGGGAAGTGTTGGCCAGTGGCATACTTTCAAACATTAATTTCAGAATTGCTGGAACACAAATGGAAAATTATTCTTGTGGGAGGAAAAGACGAGGAGGAACCGAAGAAATTGAAAGAGTATTTTACAAATGCTGTTTTTGATCTATCCGGGAAATTGAATCCTCTGGAATCTGCGGCTCTTCTCAGTCGTGCTTCTTTCGTTGTTTGCAACGACACTTCCATCGGTCATCTCGCTGAAGCAATGGGGACACCTGCAATTACAATATTTGGACCGACCGTGAGGGAGTTTGGATACGCCCCATTTTTACCGAAAAGCGTTCTCGTGGAAAAAGATTTGCCATGCCGCCCCTGCACACGCAACGGGAAGGGTGAATGCAAAATTAGCGAGACACGACTTTGCTTAACCTCAATTTCCCCAACGATGGTCAAAGAGGAAATTCTAAAATTAACTTCGTCTGACTGAAACAGTCTGAAAAAATTTACTATTGTTCCTCAATCAACTTTGCAGACGCAGTGTCTTCATTAATTTTATTCATTATTTGGTATGGATACTCATCGTCATCTGTCTCTAATATAAAAACTTCTTCATATGGAAGCCAAAGTTGACTGTTGGAGCGACCATAGGATGAAATTTCCCATAGAGAATCGTCCTCCAGTTTGATAAACCGGCCTCCTTCAAGCTTTTCCATAATCCAATGTGCTCCCAGGGATGTGAAGGATGGTACAGAATCATTTTTTTTTCGATATTCTTCACTGCTGGTGCTTGCTACTTTTTCGGGAATTCTCATTGGGGAGAGGTAAATCTTATCGATTTGTGAAGATATTTTTTGAGCAATTTCCTTCAGTTCAGTCAAATTTGTCCCATATCCAATATCATTTGCTAAGTACATACCATTGGGATCGAGCACAATGATTGAAACGGCAAATCCTTGTGAATCGGTTTGCATTCCATCGACTTTGATCTGAAATGCAGGAAATTTTTCAACAAATATCACACCTTTTAAAAGACCCAGTTCTTTTTTAAAAAGGTGATGAAGTAAATTTTTCAGGACATCATGTCCCCCAACATTCAAATTGAGTCTGATCTGAGGGGATGGAGTTTGTATATCCTGAGCAGAGGCGGGGGCATAGACCAAGAGGGCCAAAAGTATTCCAATCAATATTTGTCTCATCATCATTCTCAAAAAAATGAAACAAGAGGAGTGTTTGGACTTAGACTTCAAAAACTCCTAATTGGATCCTGGTGATCTGCCTTTCAGCTGCCATTCTTAGACTTTTCGGAATTTCGTGTCGCGTCAGTTTCTTGAGGGCGACCAACAATTCGAATTGCGACTGATTGTGAATGAACCTTTTTTTTCGTTTGAGCTGCATGAGGACTCCTTTATAAAATGCTGTTTTCTATATTGACCTTCGTCAAGCAATATTGGTTCACAAAAGGGGAAAAAACGAAATAAAGGAAAGAATAGGCAGGATGAAAATCCGGGAACGTGGATAACTGTAATTTTGATCAATTACCCACAGATCCTCAGTTTTCATCACTTTACACCTGCCAATTCATTGTTGAAGATTCTTTCTGAATCAGCACTTCTTCCGGAGTCAATCGGTGCATGTTTCGTTTTCGGATCACACGTGGAGGAGCTAGTCGAGTCGGGAGTTTCATGGTTTTCCTTTTAATTAATATGTTTGATGCCAAGCAATTTTTCTCCAAAGTTCCATTTTTCGACTACGGAGATTTGAATTTGTCATGGTTTACTTTTCGGTCAATTTCAAAAAAACTTGAACAACTATTTTAAAAAAAGAAAAAAAGTCGAAGATTAATCCGCTCGCCTCATACTACAATCAAAAATAATTTTTGGATTAAAACAGAAAAGCACACAACTACAATTTTAGGAAAACAGAATCAGGATGAAAAGCCAACCATGCAAAAGCGAAATGAACACCATATTTCACTGAAATAAGCTGCGCATTCAATTGATATTCATTTCCTCCCTGACCCATGGCATTCCATTGCCTATTTTCTTTTGAATCGCGCAAATGAGTTCCGTCCCACACAAATTTCAGTTTTTCCGGATTTTCCCAAACCGTGACTTGATCGACCAACTGGGAATCAGCGATCTCGCGCTGATTCAAGGAGGAATTGGCAGAAGATAAATTGAACACGACCAATTCCTGACCATCTTCTACTTCAATCCTTCCCCAGCGATATTTCGCAATCTCCCTCAAAGGAAGCGTATAAAATTTTCCGTTCCATTCAATCCCAATCACTCTTGAGAGAGGAGGCAGACGTTGGTCGATATCTCCCCGCATCAGAAACGGTATTTTGGATTGGTCGTATCCGACGTACGGATTGTCACCATAGGGCCGAGAAACCGCGGTATCCTGCGAAAGGATTTTTCCTTGTGGAAAAATACTTTTAAACGAACCGAAAGAAATTGCAGGTGAAGGAAGCATTTCCAAAGAAGTACCCACCGCATCACCTACAATGGCTTCACCCGTCAGCTGCTGCCACCAGGATTCGGTAGTATGATCCCACATCACCATATCACTGTTGCGCAACTTTCCGCTTACGCCGAATTTGTGATTCACCCCTTGAAAATGGGTGTTGTAAACGATCGCGCTATTGCAAAGCGGACAAAAAGTGACAATGAATGATTTTCCATCTATTTGGTCATTGACAATTTCATGCCAAATCAAAATTCGATAGGGGTATGCCCGAACTTTTTCTCCCTGTTTATGGACAATTACAGGTTCCGAATCAGGAAGCCACTTTTGTGCATTTTCTACTGTTTCAAACTTTGGTTCATAAATCGGCGGAATTCCATCTCTAGGTGGTCCTCCGGAAATAATCTCTTCATAGGGGACCACAGATTTGTAAAAATTTGTACCTGTCCAACCTTCTTTCCGCCATTGTTGAATAAAACTGCTGTCTGTCTGCCCTAAAGCCATATATGGCCAAACAAAAGCTATGATGAGCCACCAATTCTGCATAAGCATCTCCGTTATGACATTAAAATAAGATTCCTGTTTTAACTATTGTCTCAAGATTCTTTCCGATATTACAAGAGGTTATGAGAAAAATGCCTCCTCTTCTTAAAATATAATACTGGTTTCAATTTCTCAGTTAGCCGTGCTTTGCTCAGCAAGAGAAAAACATTTCCATTCACGTTCGTAATTGCTATAGCTATAAAAAATAACAGTCAACTGCGTGATTACGAACGATTTATGTAAAAAAAAACTAAAACACCGCCGAAGAAGGAGAGATTTATGGATGCCTACTCTTTTATGAGTAATGCCGATTCAGCTGTGATTGAAGATATGTATAAAAGCTTTTTGGGAGATCGAAATTCTGTCGACCCGGAATGGCAACGGTTTTTTGATGGCTATGACTTTTCTCGGCAAAGTGGAGGAGAAGAAACCGTTGAGGCGCCAGAAAGTTTTAGAAAAGAGATTGCGGTTAGTAACATTATCGGAGCTTACCGTCAAAGAGGACACCTCTTTTCTAATACCAATCCAGTTCGAGAACGTCGCAAACATGACGCACCAATTGAATTGAAAGATTTTGGGCTGATGGATTCTGATTTGAACTCAGTATTTCAAGCAGGAATTCGGATTGGATTGGAAAATGCGACCTTAAAAGAAATTCTTGATCATCTCAAACAAACCTATTGCCGGACAATTGGTGTTGAATATGTGGATCTGCGTCCTCGAGAAGCAGTGAGCTGGCTTCAAAAAAAAATGGAGGAATGCCGTAATACCCCTGATTTTTCAGTGGATGAAAAAAAGCACCTTCTTCACAAGTTGAACCAAGCAGTTATTTTCGAAAACTTTCTGCACACAAAATTTGTCGGACAAAAACGCTTTTCTCTGGAGGGCGCAGAAAGCATTATCCCAGCACTCGACGCCATTGTCGAAAAAGGAGCAAATTTAGGGATTGAGGAATTCGTCATCGGAATGGCCCATCGTGGACGCCTCAACGTCCTGGCAAACATACTGGAAAAAACCTATGAAACGATTTTCACAGAATTTGAAGGAAAATCAGCAAAAAATACCATGTTCACTGGCGATGTGAAATATCATATGGGATTTTCCAGTGATAAATATACCGAAGACGGAAAAATGGTTCATTTGAGTTTGCCTCCCAATCCTTCGCATTTAGAAGCAGTCAATCCGGTTGTTGAAGGGATTGTACGTGCAAAAATTGATTTCCGCTATGGGGGCGACATGAAGAAAATAACTCCCATTCTTATCCACGGAGATGCAGCTATTGCCGGGCAGGGGATCAATTATGAAGTCATTCAAATGTCAACTCTGGAGGGATACAGAACTGGTGGCACGGTCCATGTAATTCTCAACAATCAAATCGGTTTTACCACAGATTATATTGAGGGTCGTTCGAGCACTTACTGCACTGATCTGGCTAAAACAACGCAGTCGCCTGTTTTTCACATCAATGGCGATGATGTAGAGGCGGTTTCCTATGTGATTCAGTTAGCGTTAGAATATCGCCAGCAATTTCACAAGGATGTTTTCGTCGATATTTTGTGCTATCGAAAATATGGTCACAACGAAGCCGACGAACCTCGGTTCACGCAACCTATTCTCTATGACATCATTGCAAAACATCCCAATCCCCGTGAAATTTATTCACAGCAACTCATTGAGCAGGGGAGCATAGAAGCTAACGTTGCCAAAGAAATGGAAGCGAAGTTCAAGCAGGAACTGCAAAATCGCCTGGTCGAAGCAAAACAAAAGGAAACCGCGGAGGTTACTTCTTTTTTAGAAGGAGACTGGAAGGGAATCCGGATGGCTTCAGGAGAAGATTTTGCAGAATCTCCGGAAACTGGAATTGATCCTCAAACCCTCAATATTATTGCGGAGAAAATCACAAAAATCCCCACAAAACTGAAGTTTTTTTCTAAGCTGAAGAGATTGTTTGAGGAACGACGGGAAATGGTGCAGGAAACAGGAAAAATCGATTGGGGAATGGGGGAACTTCTGGCCTATGCCTCATTGTTGAATGAAGGCGTGCCGGTTCGAATTAGCGGCCAGGATGTTGGAAGAGGAACTTTTTCACACCGCCATGCCGTTGTTAAACTGCCAGAATCAGAAGAAAAATATATCCCTTTACAGCATATCAGTAAACATCAGGCACCCTTCACCATTTACAACTCTTTGCTTTCTGAGTATGCAGTTTTAGGGTTTGAGTTCGGCTATTCAATGTCAATCCCACAAGGTCTCACAATTTGGGAAGCCCAATTTGGAGATTTTGCAAATGGAGCTCAAATAATCATTGATCAGTTTATTGCGGCAGCGGAAACGAAATGGCAGCGCTTGTCAGGATTGGTGTTGTCCCTGCCACATGGGTTTGAAGGGCAAGGCCCCGAGCACTCTTCGGCACGACTCGAACGTTACCTGGAGTTATGTGCCGAATACAACATGCAAGTTGTCAGCTGCACCACACCAGCCAGCCTTTTTCACGTGCTGAGAAGACAATTGATGCGGCCTTTCCGGAAGCCTTTGATTCTAATGAGTCCCAAAAGCTTGCTGAGATTTCCGTTATGTGTCAGCACACCGGAGGATTTTTCTTTAGGAAAAAGATTTGTCGAAGTGATTGATGATCCGAATGTGACTCCCAAATCGGTAAAGCGAATATTATTCTGCAATGGAAAAATTTTCTACGATCTCCATGCTTACCAGCAGCAAGAAAAAAGGAAGGATATTGCAGTTATTCGTGTGGAGCAGCTTTACCCTCTACCGACGATGCAACTAGAAAAAATTATTTCAAAATACAAGGGCGCGACTCAACACTACTGGGTTCAGGAGGAACCAGAAAATATGGGAGCATGGCCTTATATTCTGAGGAAATTTTCCTTGATTCCACTAAAGAGAGTTTCTCGTAAGGAAAGTGCTTCTCCCGCGACTGGATACGCAAAACTGCATCAAATGGAACAAAAAGAGATCGTGGAGAAAGCTTTTGGAAAGTCATAAATAATGAACTCAAATCTCTCCTTGACATACACCCCTAACACAAAAGGCATATGAGTATCGAAATAAAAATTCCAAGCCCAGGCGAGTCTATTACCGAAGTCGTGATTGAGACCTGGTTGAAAGCAGACGGTGATTATGTGGAGCTTGATGAAGTTCTTTGTGAAATTGAGACCGACAAAGCCACATTGCCTTTTCCTTCGGAAGTTGCAGGTATTTTGAAAATCATCATTCCTGAAGGTGAAGAAGCCAATGTCGGTGATGTTCTCTGCACAATCGATCCTGAAGGAGTTGCAGCATCAGAAACTCCACAAGCAGCAGCGGTCGAGGCAGAAGATTCCGTCACGACTGGTGAAACACCTGTAGCAACTATTCCGCAGGTATCAGCAACTGGTAAAATCACGGAGATTAAAATCCCCAGTCCAGGGGAATCGATTACCGAGGTGGTAATTGAGACCTGGTTGAAAGCAGACGGTGATTATGTACAGCTTGATGAAGTTTTGTGCGAAATTGAAACCGACAAAGCCACATTGCCATTTCCCTCTGAAGTCGCAGGTATTTTGAAAATCGTCCTCCCTGAAGGAGCAGAAGCCAAAGTTGGTGATGTCCTATGTACAATAGCCGATGCAGAAACGCCAACTGTTCCGGCAGCAAATACAACTGAATCAATGACCGAAGAATCTCCGGAAAGCCCATCATCTCCGCTCTCCTATGCTTCAGGAACTCCATCTGTTGCTGCAGCAAAAATCATCGCGGAAAGAGATCTCAGTCCTGAAGAAATCCAAGGAACTGGTAAAGCAGGGCGAATCACCAAAGCTGACGCACTGGCGGTTCAAAAATCAGAACCTTCACAGCTAACCTCTTCCCCAATAGTTTCAGGTTCTGCTCCTCCCCCAGTTTCGAAATCTCAAACGCCTCCAGCACCGTCGGTCCCCTCTCAGGAAGCAGCAGGAATGAGAAACACGCGGCGTGAGAAAATGACGAGAATTCGAAAGAAAATCTCGGAACGACTCGTTTCTGTCAAGAACGAAACAGCAATGCTCACAACATTTAATGAAGTTGATATGCAGTCCGTAATGGAACTTCGATCAAAATATAAAGATGGGTTTCTCAAAAAACATAACGTCAAACTGGGATTTATGTCTTTTTTTACAAAAGCCTGCACTGAGGCCCTCAGAGATTTTCCGGCCGTGAACGGCATGATCGATCAGGGTGAAATTGTTTTTCACGACTATGTCGATATGGGAATCGCGGTAAGTGCCCCAAGAGGACTCGTTGTCCCTGTCATTCGAAACGCAGAATCATTGACTTTAGCTCAAATTGAAGCCGAAATTGTCAGGCTGGCCACCAAAGCACGCGACAACAAATTGTCAATTGACGAAATGTCAGGAGGAACTTTTTCTATTACCAACGGAGGAATTTTCGGGTCTATGCTTTCGACCCCCATTATCAATCCTCCGCAAAGTGCCATCTTGGGCATGCACAATATTGTTCAACGCCCGCTGGCAGTGAATGGAAAAGTAGAAATTCGACCTGTCATGTATCTCGCGCTTTCCTATGATCACCGGATTATCGACGGCCGTGAATCCGTCAGTTTTCTAGTCAAGGTGAAAGAGTATCTGGAAGACCCTGCTCGACTGTTACTGGGCGTTTAAGTGAAATCCAGTTTTTTTAAATGCTTTTATACAAAAGGTGCTTATGAAGTATGATGTTACCATTATCGGTTCCGGTCCGGGAGGATATGTTGCTGCGATTCGCTGCGCACAATTGGGAATGAAAACAGCGATAATAGAACGTTATCCCACTTTGGGAGGAACCTGTTTAAATGTCGGTTGTATTCCTTCTAAAGCCTTGCTGGATTCTTCAGAACATTTTCATCTCGCCAAGCATTCTTTTGATCTCCATGGAATCAATATTTCAGGACTAAAGGTCGATTTTACTCAGATGATTAAACGGAAAAATGATGTCGTGTCCCAAACTTGCGAAGGGGTCAAATATTTAATGAAAAAAAATAAAATTGACGTGCACCATGGACATGGATCATTTATCAACGCAAAAAAAATTGAAATCTCACTTCCAGATGGGCCAAAAAAAACGATCGAATCTGAAAAAACTATCATTGCCACCGGGTCAAAGCCTTCCAGTATTCCCGGAGTTGACATAGACAAAGAGCGGATTATTACGTCGACAGAAGCGCTCACTCTAAATGAAATTCCTAAAGAAATGGTCGTGATCGGCGGAGGAGTGATCGGATTGGAATTGGGACAAGTATACGCAAGATTGGGAACAAAAGTTCGAGTAGTAGAATATTTCGACAGCATATTGCCGACCATGGATCGCAGTTTGGGAAAAGAATTGCAGAGGGTTTTAAAAAAAATGGGAATGGAGTTTTTTCTCAGCCACAAAGTCAAAAGTGCCACGGTCGAAAAAAAGAAAGTGATCATTGCTGCAGAAAACAAAAAAGGAGAAGGGGTAACTTTTGAAGGAGACTATTGCCTGGTTGCAGTAGGACGTCGACCGTATACTGAAAATTTAGGATTGGAAAATATTGGTATTCAAACCGCAAATGGAGTCGTCCCGGTCAACAGTCATCTGGAAACTTCTGTACCTGGAATTTATGCTATTGGGGATGTCATACGGGGTGCTATGCTGGCGCACAAAGCAGAAGAAGAAGGTGTCTTTGCAGCAGAAACAATGGCAGGACAAAAACCTCACATTAATTATCTGGCCATTCCTGGAGTGGTTTATACCTGGCCCGAAGTCGCAGGTGTGGGCCATACTGAAGATGCCCTCAAAGCAGATGGGCGAGCCTACAAAGTCGGTTCTTTTCCATTCAAAGCTTTAGGGAGGGCAAGAGCGGCGAATGAAACCGATGGATTTGTCAAAATTTTGGCAGACAAACAAACCGATGAAATCCTTGGTGTACACATGATAGGTGCCAGAATTGCTGACCTTATCGCCGAAGCAGTCGTTGCCCTAGAATATCGCGCAAGTGCTGAAGATATTGCCAGGATTTCTCATGCCCACCCCACCTTCACAGAAGCAATCAAAGAAGCTTGCCTCGCCGCCACCGAAAACCGACCAATTCACATGTAAATTCCTTTTCAGTCAGGGAAAATCTATCTTTTCTCTGACATTTCAATTTTCTTCTAAAAACTAAAAAAGCCCCCACAGACCTAAAATCCACATTCCCAAAAGGTTGATCAAACTTAAAAAAACAGCTGCACTCCCCATATCTTTCGCTCGTTTCGATAAAATGTGCTGTTCTTGTGAAATGCGATCCACAACGGCTTCAATAGCAGAATTGAGAATTTCAACTATAAGGACCAATATTACGCTGAGCACCATCAAAGCGCGCAGGGTGATACCAATTGGAAGCAGACAAGCTATGGGAACCAGCAAGCAAGCAAGCACGAACTCCTGCCGAAATGCGGCTTCATAATGATACGCTGCTTTCAAACCCGCCCAGGAATAAAAAAAGGCATTATAGATTCGTTTGACTCCCTGGACCTGATTTGCTTTTTCGTTTGCTTGATTGTCCATAAATTCTTCCCAGCATCTTGCAACTCTTGGTTTTCTTCTTAAAAACGGCTAACTGTCATCCAGCTGATAAATCAAATGCTCTTCCAATATTTCTAAAAAGGCCATTCCGTATCTTCGTAATTTAGCTTCGCCGACACCAGAAATTTTTCCCAATTCCTTCAAAGTACCGGGTTTGCAGCGAATGATTTCTTCCAGAGTACTATCATGAAAAATGATATAAGGAGGCACATTTTGTTCGTGGGCCAAATCTAACCGGCATTGTCTCAAATCCTCCCACAATGCCTGATCAGCAAAGTTTTTCCAATGCGTTGAAACGACTTTTGTTTGACGTTTGGTTTTCTTGTTCACTAGAATGGGATCTTTGCGAAATTTTAAAGATTGATCCCCGCGAAGCACAGCTCGGCATGCATGGGTCAGCTGAAGCGAACCATAACCATCAATGTCCACTGTCAAAAACCCCATCGCAATCAACTGGCGATAAACGGAAAACCACTGTTCTTTTGACAAATCAACTCCAATGCCGAATGTGCTGATCTGATCATGATGAAAATTCTGGATCCTTTCCGTTTTCTTCCCCAATAAAACATCAATTAAATAATGAACACCAAAGCGTTGATCCGTACGATAAACACAAGACAACGCTTTCTGGGCAGCCACAGTTCCATCCCAACTTTCAACAGGATTCAGGCAGGTATCGCAATGCCCACATGCATTTTTTAATGTTTCTCCAAAATAACCAAGCAAAACCTGTCGGCGGCATGCAGTGGTTTCACAAAACCCCAACATTGCGTTGAGTTTCCTTTGTTCTACAAATTTCCGTTGTTCATTGGCATCCGAATTCGTAATCATTTGCCTAAGAATAACAACATCCTGGTAACCATATAACATCCATGCATTTGCACCCAGTCCGTCACGCCCTGCTCTCCCGGTTTCCTGATAATAGGCTTCCAGACTTTTTGGCAATCCTAAATGTGCGACAAACCTCACATTAGATTTATCGATTCCCATACCGAAGGCAATGGTTGCGACGACAATTACTCCTTCCTCCTGTAAAAACCGTTTTTGGTTTTGCTGCCGAATATCTGAATCCAGCCCTGCATGATAGGGAAGAGCCAGCCTTCCATTTTCACTCAACCATTTCGCAGTTTCTTCAACCTTTTTTCGGGTCATGCAATAGACGATACCGGCATCATTCGGATGTTCATTTTCTAAAAAACCCAGCAGTTGGTTTTTGCTATTTTTCTTCAACTCCATTCGATAGCAAATATTGGGTCGATCGAATCCGGTTGAAAAAATTTGGGCATACCGCAATCCAAGTTTTTCAATAATTTCACGTCGCGTGGGCTGGTCTGCAGTGGCAGTTAACGCGATTCGTGGAATATCGGGAAATTGCTCGTGAAGAATACTCAACTGAATATATTCGGGACGAAAATCATGCCCCCACTGAGAAACACAGTGGGTTTCATCGATAGCAAACAGCGAAAGCGAAGCCTTGCGCATTAAAGCTAAAAACCGCTCAGTCAAAAGTCTTTCAGGTGCAACATAAAGCAAATCCAATTCTCCATAGAGGAATTGATTTTCTATAAAATTTGCCTCTGACCACGAAACCGCAGAGTTGAGATAGGCAGCCCGAACACCCAATTGCAGCAGTGCATCAACCTGATCCTGCATCAACGAAATCAAAGGAGAGATCACTACACCGACTCCTGGGCGAATGATCGCGGGAATCTGATAGCACAAGGACTTCCCTCCTCCTGTCGGCATCAGGACCAAAGCATCCCCTCCGTTGATTACGTGTTGGATCACTGCTTCCTGCTTCGCGCGAAAACTATCGAAGCCGAAAACCGATTTGAGCATGTGAAGCGGATCAGTCATGATTAATAATTTTGAATCCTTCAATTAAACATGATGACAAGAGCGGCGATCGGCAATAAAGCGGTACACTTTTTCGCCGATAAATCGAACCAAAGAATTTTGCAGTAAAGTATTCAAGGGTGAAAGCAGAGGAATTCTCTTAACAATCTGCAGATAAGTGTCATATCCTGAGAACGTTTCTTCATTACTGACTGCAAAAAGATCATAATACCGATTCTGCAACCCGCATTGATCGGAAGTATATTGTTCCATTTCAAGAGCTTTTTTAAAAATAATTCGCTCTTCCTTAACAATTTTTTTTAAAATCCCTGCGATTCTGAGGCAATTTTCACAGCCTTCATCATAAAAAACAATCAATTGTGCCATTGAATCGAACACTTAAAAAAAATGCTTGGAAAAGTTATAAACTGTTAACGAACATTTTCATTTGTTAAGTTCTTGAATAGATGTTGGAAAATCCAACTCGTTTCAACATTTCAATCTCCACTTCCAGCATCTTTTGTTCCTCTAGGGGAGACAATTCGTGATCGTATCCTACCAAATGAGCACAACCATGGGCCAATAGGCGAATCAATTCGACTTTTTCAGAGAAATTATGCAGTTTCGCTTGTTTTTTAATCCGATCCAGAGAAATGACGATGTCTCCTAAGACTTCGCTATCGGGATCTTGTTCCCAATAAGACCAGGATAGGACGTCGGTGGGCTTATCCTGATTTCGGTAATGACGATTTAGTTCTTGTATTTCCTGATCATCAGTAAAATAAAGTGAGATGTTCCGGTCCGGGAAACCCAGTGTTTCAAAAAAACTGTGGAGATAGTGTTCCAATTGAACTTTAGTCAGAGGCAGAACCGTAGTATCTGAACAGGAAATTTCCATGAGGACTGATTCACATTTTTATTGGGATCTCAAAAACCCAGAAACATAACGCCAGAAGAAAAAAAAATCTGAATATCGAGCAGCGAAAATATTCGGCAAATTTTTTGTAGGATGCTTTTGATATTTTCGTTGTTTAAGAAACGAAAGTGTTGGACAAAGCTTATGCCTGTGATAAAGATTTTCTCCTCCTCAATTGAGCAAAAAATTCTGACCGCGCTTCTTTGGTATTCTTTTCTTTTTTTGATTCATCAGCGACTTCTTTAATTGGGATGGAGAACAAGTCGGAATCAATTTCCAGTAAAAATCGAGAGGGTTCCAGGAGGAGAGTTTCAGAGTACTGTTTCCTCATCTTCGCCATGGAGAAAGTCAGTTCCTGTTGAGCCCGCGTGATCCCGACATAGCATAGTCGTCTTTCTTCAGCCTCTCCTCCTTCATCAAGTGCACGTTTGTTGGGGAATAACCCTTCAGCCATGCCAATCATATACACACAGGGAAATTCCAATCCTTTGGCACTGTGTAAAGTGAGCAAAGTGACCTGATCTGAGCCATCCTCAGTACTGTTTTCTTCTCGACTGAACAACATCACACGTTCCAGATAGTCTTGCAGACCTTTTTCGGGGTTTTTGGATACATATTGCTTCAATGAACTGATCAATTCAAAGACACAGGCAACTTTCCGCTCCTTTGATTTTGGATCTGCTTTTTCTGTTTCAATTGCGCGAATAAACCCGACTTCTTCCAACAGCTGTTCCATCACCTGGTCCAATTGGTCTGTTTTAAAACGTTGCCGATATTTCGCAATCATCATTGTAAAGACTTCCATTGCTCGAGCAGCATCGCCACGAATCTTTGGATAGTGCGAGGCATTTTCCATTATCTTAAATAGAGGGAGATGAAGGTTTTGACAATATTCGTTTGCTTGAATAAAGGATATTTTTCCAATCCCTCGCCTGGGAAAATTGACAATCCGGTGTAGATTTACTTCATCCCTAAAATTGTAAATCACCCGTAAATAGGCGATTGCGTCCTTCACCTCTTTTCGATCATAAAAATTGGTTCCACCCACCACATTATACGGCACACCTCCTTCTCTTAACGCCTCTTCAATCACACGTGACTGAAAATTTGAGCGGTACAATACAGCAAAATCCCGGTATTTTCTCTTGGAACGAAGAGTTTGCAGACGGATTTGGTCCACAACTTTCTGCATTTCTTCCAATTCGTTTTCACCGACCAACCACCCGATCGAATTTCCTTCACTTTTTTGGGACCAAAGGTGTTTTGGCATTCGGTTTTCATTGTTCTGGATCACATGGTTTGCTGCTTTCAAAATAGTCTGAGTCGAGCGATAATTCTGTTCCAATTTTATAATTTGAGTTTCAGGATAGTCTTTTTCAAAGTCGAGAATGTTGCTGATATCGGCCCCTCTCCAACCATATATGGACTGATCATCGTCCCCCACTACACAAAGATTCCTGTGTGTAGAACAGAGATATTTAAGTAAAAGGTATTGAGCACGGTTGGTATCCTGATATTCATCAACCATTATAAAACGATACTGATTGGATAGCGAATCTCTTTCAGATGTATATTCTTCCATTAAAGTCAAAGTGAGATTCAGGATGTCATCAAAATCGAGGGCATTGCTTCCTTTCAAGATATTCTGATATTCTTCAAACACGCGTCCTATCAAGACTTCCTTCAAGGCATCTTTCTGGATTAAAAAATCATTAGCGGTTTTTCCCCGAACTTTGGCCTGCCCAATCGCCCAATGAACCGATTTCGCATCAATTAATCCACTTTCATCATAACCATGTTCATCGATAATTCCTTTAACCACAGACAATTGATCTTGTGCATCATAAATCGTAAAATTGCTACGATACCCCAAATGAGAAATGCATTTTCTCAGAATTTTGACGCACAACGAGTGGAAAGTGCTGACCTGAATTCCTTTTTGAGCACCCATCAACATCTGCATCAAACGCTCCTGCATTTCTTTAGCAGCTTTATTGGTGAAGGTTACAGCTAGAATCTTTGAAGCAGGAATTTTCTTTTTTTGGATCAAATAGGCAATGCGCTGGATTATGATTCGCGTTTTTCCGCTTCCGGCTCCGGCGAGCAGCAGTATGGGCCCATGGGTAGTGGTAACCGCTTTACGCTGCTGAGGATTAAGTGAGTTAAGGGTGGACATTTTGGACGGAAAGCCTCCTGGCAACGTAGTAAAAATATTGATGATCGAGCAAAATTGGAATTGATTCGTTGAGATATCTCATGGAAAAAGGTATTGCAAGATATTGCTCATTAAAAAGCAAAGTCAACAATATGCCAAAATGGAACAGGATGAAATCAGCGATTAAGGTCTATCAGGAAAAAATGAAATCTTTGGTTTTCTGTACGATGTGGTTCTTCTTTTTCGGTTTTTTCCCTTCGTGTTCGAGATCTTCTGAATCAAATGATTCAAAGTTGACACCAGTTTATCACTATAAAGTGATCAAAGTCTACCCGCACGACACAAATGCTTTTACACAAGGACTGGTATATGAAAAAGGAGTTTTTTATGAAGGAACGGGCCGGTACGCACTTTCTTCAATACGAAAAGTAGATTTGGAAACAGGAGACATCCTTAAACTCAAATACCTCTCTGAAGAATTTTTTGGTGAAGGTTTGACCCTCTTCGGGAACAGACTCATTCAATTGACCTGGCATGCGGAAACCGGGTTTGTCTACGACCCTGTCAGCTTTGAGTTGATTCAGAAATTTCAATATTCTTCCGAGGGTTGGGGGCTTACCCATAACGGCGAATTTTTAATCATGAGTGACGGTTCCGCTACTCTCCATTTCCTGGATCCCAACAATTATTCCAAAATTGGAGAAGTCGAAGTTTTTGATCAAGAAAACCCAGTGACTCGCCTCAATGAATTGGAATATATCGAGGGAGAGGTTTGGGCAAACGTCTGGAAAACCGACCGAATTGCGAGAATTTCTCTTGAAACAGGGAAAGTCATTGGATGGATTGAATTGGGCGGAATTTTGGATACCAAAAATTTGATCCAACCTGTTGATGTCCTCAACGGCATTGCTTACGATCAAGAAAACAAGAGAATCTTTGTCACTGGCAAACTTTGGCCAAATCTGTTTGAAATTGAAATTCAACCTTAACCGCATTTTGAGAAACCAATTTTATGCAGCAAGTCAAAAACTCCAATTTTCCAGGATGGTGGCTCTGCCTTTCGGGACTCACCATCGCTGTATTCTCAATTTATATTCCGTATTTTTTAAATTCAGGAATTAGAATAGACACAGAGAAAGCAGATCCCGATTTAAGTTTCCAGAGAAAGGCGGAGTCTCTGCAAACAGGAAAAGCGATTTTCCAAACAAACTGTGCCATTTGCCACGGGCAACTGGGAGAGGGAGGAATCGGTCCAAACCTTACTGACAAATTCTGGTTGCACGGAAATAGGCCCAAAGATTTACTGAAGATCATTCAAGAAGGAATTCCTGAACGAGGAATGGCTGGATGGGAAAACATTCTTCCCCCCCAAAACATCAAGAAAGTGCGCGACTTCGTGTTGACGATAAAAGGTAGCAATCCTCCCAACGCCAAAGCTTCTCAAGGCAGAGAATATGAAGATTGAAAACACCGCTCAAAAAAAAGCTGCCTGGACTTCACAATTATCTCAAATGGACATCATTTTTGAACAAAACCAAATTTATTTTTCCTATATATTTCCAATGCCTGAAGAGATTGAAGAAAAAGTAGATATTGAGATGCCATAGGGCTCAATTTCTCACCCGCGGAAATCAGAGCAATCGGATAGACAATAGGAGAATGACTTTTTTCAGGAAATCGGCCTAAAATCTTCACATGCTTTGAAATCATGGCATCTGATTCATAGACAATTCCCATTTCTACTTCATTCCGTTCTACAAAAATTAGTGCCGCTCTGACATCCTGGGCAGCAACAATACGGGTTTGGAGGGGAGACCACCAATTGAAGTAGGTCAACGCCTCTTTAGCATAGAATCCTGCAGGCACGTAATCGGGATGACCAATACTAAATTTTCCTTGAAATGCTTTGCTAAGGTCAAACTCCTGAGACCACTGAACCAAAAAACCCTGATCTTTCGGGGCAACTATCACCAAGCGATTGCTGAGTAAGTTGAGCTTTGAGCCTGGAATCAACATGTTTTTGTCTTCAAGATAATCCATCCATAAGGGATTTGCCGACAAAAAAACTTGAGCGGGTGCTCCGAGGGCAATTTGTTTTGCCAGAGTCCCCGAAGAAGCAAAAGATGTGCGGATTTTTACCGAGTGTTGCTGTTGAAAAATTTTTGAAACTTCTTGAACTACATTGATGGTGCTGGACGCAGCATAAATGACTAAAGATTCAGCCTTTAAAGGACTGGCCAAACAGACACTGATCAGGAATATGCAAATCTTCTGTTTAGAAAAATTCATCCAACATTTTGCCATGATGCCTTTCTTCAATCGTCAATTTTAAAATCAATGAAATCGGACGTTTTTAAGTTCGATGATAATAAAACGGTAGATAAATTGTTTGCATCTTATCACAGCAATATTCGAAGGACGAGAAGAACCGCTCGCCGCCAGTCACTGTTTCCAAAAGAAGCAGGAGAAAAAATTTGAAAAATCATGTATGATGCTGTTCAAAAAATGAAATATCTTTCCACTCATTGTGTCGTTGAAAAAATAAACCAATTTATTTGCAAATATTTAAAAAAAACTTCTTACCAATTTAAGGGATCCCAATGAAACATTATGATATCATTGTAATTGGTTCTGGAGGAGGAGCAAAGATTTCGACCCCTTCTTCCAAATTAGGCTACAAAGTTGCTTTAATTGAAAAAGGGCCTTTAGGAGGTACCTGCTTGAATCGGGGATGTATTCCATCAAAAATGTTGATCCATGCAGCCGATGTTGCCCAAACTATTGAAGATGCCCATCAGTTTCAGATTCTCCCAAAAGGATTTGATGTTGATTTCCCGACTCTGGTACACCGAGTTGCCGATGTGATTGATGCTGAATCCCTCAGCATCAACCCTGCAATTGAAGCCAATCCAAATATTGATTTATATCCACATCATGCCCAGTTTTCTGGTGATAAACGCTTAAAGATTGGTGATGAGGAAATTACTGGAGAAAAAATCTTCATTGCCGCCGGCGCTCGCCCACTTATTCCCAATATTCCGGGATTGAGTGAAGTTCCCTACATAACCAGTACCGAGGCACTGCGCCTGGATCAATTCCCTAAAAAAATGGTCGTTATTGGTGGAGGATACATTGCTACTGAATTATCCCATTACTTTCGAAGTTTAGGAACAGAAATTCATATGTTTGTCCGCAGTAGATTGCTAAAAGAAGAAGACTCCGAAGTGTCCGAGGAGTTTTCCAAAGTTTTTGGTCGACGCCACCATATCTATCTCAGAAATCTACCTTCTGAAATCAAACACAGCAGCGGAAAATTTCAGGTTTTCTATAATGATCAAGAAGGAAAGTCCCAATCAATTGATTGCGATCAAGTTTTTGTTGCCGCAGGAGTCGTGCCCAATAGCGACCTTCTGGACTTGGAAAAAACAGGTGTTCAAGTCAACGAAAAAGGATTCATCAAAGTGGATGGCCATTTAAAAACCACGGCCGACAACATTTGGGCCTTTGGCGACATTGCTGGAAATTTTCTTTTTCGACATAGCGCAAATTTCGAAGGGCAGTATCTGTTCGCGTCAGTCATTCACCAGGCCATTCATGATCCTATTGACTACACAGGAATGCCCCATGCTGTATTTTCGCACCCACAAATTGCTGGTGTTGGTGAACGTGAAGATGATTTGAAAGCCAGAGGAGCAAACTATGTCAAAGGAGTTAATCCTTATTCAAGCAGCGCAATGGGGATGGCTCTGCGTTCCAATCACGGATTTGTCAAATTACTGGTGGAAAAAGGCACACACCAGATACTAGGTTGCCACATCATCGGTCACGAAGCGAGTACCTTAATCCATCAGATTATTCCATTGATTCGCTTGAAGGGAAAACTGGAAGACCTCCTCTACATGATTCATATCCATCCTGCTCTCTCTGAGATCGTCAGAAATGCAGCCCGGAAAGCACGAGACCAACTCATGGAAGCAGGAGAAGAACTTCCCATTGAACTGAAAATTGCATAATTGCCGTTTATCAATCAATTTTACATATGAAGGGAGTCATATGCGAAACCGTGAATTTTTAATTGCTTTATTGTGTGTGTTTCTTTTTGAGCTTTTTGGATGCAGCAAAACTACATCTCCTCGTCTTGAAAAACCCGAACCAGTACAAACGTTTCAACTCCTTTCCGAAGAGCAGGTAAATTCGTTTCTTTGGGAGGATGATTTGGAGTTTGAAGGGATTTCTGAGGCTATAAAACAGTCGCAAAAATATTATCGAAGGCTTTCAGATTCCTACCAATTCCGATATGGAGATTACGTGTATTCTCCCAGAGAAATGGAAGCCTCACTCCAACTTTTCTTAGAAATCATTCAAACCTATCAGGGAAATGCAAGCATTGAAGAAATCAAAAAAAAGTTTCTTTTTTTTGAAAGCAAAAATTCAAAAGGAAATGCTTTTTTCACCGGTTACTATGAGCCGATCCTAAAAGGAAGCCTCAATCCAACTGCCCAATTTTCCACACCCTTGTATGAAACACCAAAGGACCTTTTAAAAGCGGATTTAGGTGCATTCAAGACAGAACTGAAAGGCCAGAGAATCATCGGAAAAGTGGAAGGAAATCGATTTGTCCCCTATGATTCACGAGATCAAATCGCATATTCCGATGCCTTAAAGGATCGGGCTCGAGCGATAAGCTACGTCAAAAATGATGTTGAATTGTTTTTTCTTCAGATTCAGGGCTCCGGGTTGGTGCAACTCCCTGACAAAAGTCTCAAAAGAGTCAATTACGCCGCACAAAATGGGCATTCATACCGTTCTATTGGCAAACTGCTGATCAAAGAAAACAAAATTCCTAAAGCAAAAATGTCCATGCAAGCTTTGAAAGATTACTTGTATAATCATCCGGAGGAGGTGCAACAAATTTTAAACTATAATCCCAGCTACACATTTTTTCGAGAAGTGTCAGAAGGTCCTCTTGGGTATATTGAAGTTCCTCTTACTCCCGGACGATCTATCGCGATGGATCGCAAATTGATCCCGCGAGGAGGACTTGCTTTTATTGCGACGCATGCTCCAAGTTTCCAAAAAAGACTAAGGGTTGGTCAAAAACCGCTGAAGAGATTTGTTTTGGTCCAGGATACGGGAGGAGCAATCCGCGGACATGGAAGGGCTGATATCTTCTGGGGTCATGGGAAACTTGCCGAACTAAAAGCGGGTCATATGCAAAATTCGGGATACATTTTTCTTTTGGTAGCACGTAAAGAATTCTTAAAGGCTTCATCAGATCTCATCAGCTTAAAATAAGCTGCAATCTTTTTGAAAAAGAAAATTAATGGATCATTTATATCAGCACACTACATTTAACTTTGATGCGCCTTTTGCCATTATTAAAAAAAATATTGAAGAAACCGCACTCATTCTTGAAGGAAAAGCATTGGCTTTGGATCGACTTTCCGACATTCCCAGAAAACAGGGTATCGATAGTAAAGGAGAAGTTTTTGACACCATCAGTCTTCTCCCATTTTGTCAGTTAAAGGAACGTCAGTTCAGGGTTCACGATGCGGATGAAAAAATATTATGCATAGAAATTCAAAATCAGACACGGATTGAACTTGAGGATTTGATTCATATCTTACCAACAGAAAAAGTCTCTCTAAAAAAAGGAGTGACCTACAATTATTCGTTTGAGGAATACGAACAAATCATTCGAGCCATTGTTGAAGAGGAAATCGGCAACGGAGAAGGAGCAAACTTCGTCATACCAAGAAAAGGGGAAGCAAAAATAACAGAAATGCACCTGGCAAAGGCTTTGGCACTTTATAAAAATTTGCTCCAAAATGAGATGGGCAGTTACTGGAAATTTATTTTTTACAATGGTGATCGCTTCTTCATAGGAGCAACTCCCGAAAGGCATATTTCTGTTCATAAAAAACGTGTTAAAATGAACCCTATCAGCGGAACATTTCGCAAAAAAGGTTTTAAAGTTCGTCGTTTGGAATTTAAAGATGACCTGTTGAAATTTTTGACGGATCAAAAAGAGATCAATGAATTATTCATGGTCGTGGACGAGGAACTCAAAATGATGGCCCGTTTTTGCGAAGAGGGAGGGATGATAGTTGGTCCCTTGTTAAAAGAAATGTCGAAACTGATTCATACAGAGTATTTGCTAGCAGGAAAAAGCAGTCATGACATTATCAAACTGTTGCGGGATTCTATGTATGCCGCAACCGTGACCGGCAGTCCGGTAGAAAACGCCTGCAACATTATTCACAAATATGAAAACGAATCACGTAGCTATTATGCGAGTGCATTGGCATTAATCGGCCGGGATCAGGATGGTGAAGATACCCTGGATAGTCCAATTACGATTAGAACCGTTGAAATCAACAAGGAAGGCGCCTTAAGTTTGCGGGTCGGTGCAACATTAGTCAGAGATTCAATCCCTTCCGAAGAAGTTCAGGAAACTGTCGCAAAGATCGGAGGGATGCTGGAAAATATTGAAAATCCGCCGTCAGACCCCCCTCAAGCCATTTTGCCTTATTTTGCTGGGGATGACGAGATACACATGGTCTTACAGCAACGGAATCAATATCTCTCAAAATTTTGGTTTTTTAATCAGGAGGACTCCTCTGATTTGAAAGTTTTTTCAGACTTTAAAATCACCATAATTGACAATGAAGACGACTTTTGTCTGATGATGCAGCACATGATCAATCGAATGGGAGCAGTAACCCAAGTAATTCGATACTCAGAATACAAACTGGAAAAAGACACTGCCGACCTGGTGATCGTTGGCCCCGGTCCCGGGAATCCAAATGATCTAGACCACCCAAAAATGAAAAAACTTTTTGAAATTACAGAACAAATGCTGGTTTCAAACCGGAAATTCCTGGCAATTTGTTTGGGCCATCAAGTACTTTGCAAAGCATTGAAAATTGAAGTTATAAAAAAAGAACACCCGTTTCAGGGAGTTCAGAAGAAAATTGACCTGTTTGGCAAAAACCAAAGAGTCGGATTTTATAACACCTTTGCTGGTAAATGGACACAGGAGATTTCGGGGGTGAATATTTCATTTGACCCTGAAAGCAGAGAAATTCACGCCCTAAATTCAAATCAATTCGCCAGTTTTCAATTCCATGCTGAATCCATTTTGACACAAAATGGATACGATCTCCTCAAACAAGCATTGGAAAATTTGAAGACCAGCTAAAACTGATAATGTAAAATTTGACCTAGTTTCAAGTTCAGTACTTTTGCTTGTCCGGCAGCTATCTCCAAAACAAAATTGGCTTTTTTACTCGGAACCATCGTTTGGGGCGATTGATTAGGAAGGGGTGGAGGAGCAGAATGTTCTATATGTACAATTCGATGATTATTCATCCAAAGGATATCAAGAGAAATAAAAGTATTTTTCATCCAAAAAGCATGCTTTTTTCGCTCATTGAAGACAAATAGCATCCCTTTTCCAGGCGGAAGCTCTTTACGATAAGCAAGTCCCAGTTGACGTTTTTCTTCAGTGTCTGCAAGCTCTACATCAATTTGCTTGCCTAAAGGAGTGATCACCTTGGCATGCGTATAGGAAAGTTTCTGCTGTCCTTGTAAAAGAAAAGCTCCATTGAGTGCAAAGAATAAAACAATCGAAAACCCAATAATTTTTAAATTTGGCAAAGGGATGCAGTTCATGCAGATTTTTTTGCCAATTTTGTTAGTTTCTTTTTAACAATAGATTGTTTCAGTGGCGATAGATGGTCTATAAATAAAATACCATCCAAATGATCAATCTCATGCTGAATGCAGATGGCTTTGAGGTCTTCTGCTTCGATACAATGGGAATTCCCTTTAACATCTTGATATTCGAGAACTATTTTTTGTGAACGTTTTACTTCTGCAGTAAAATCAATCACACTCAAACATCCCTCTTCAGTGAGAATTTCTCCGGACCTTTCTATAATCCGGGGATTGACAAAAACATGCGGGTCTCTATTTGATTTATCTTCATCGCCGCTAAAAATGTCAACCACAACAATCCTCTTCAATATCCCTACCTGATTTGCCGCAAGACCGATCCCTTCGGAATCGTACATTGTTGCCAGCATGTTTTCTGATAATTTTTCCAAGTCGTGATCAAAGACTTCAATAGTCTCTGCTTTATGTTTTAAAACCGGGTGCGGAAAAGTAAGGACTGTCAGCAAGGCCATTGGCTCCTTTATCAACACATTTTAAAGTATTCATGAAAAATTCTTTTTAACAATAAAACGTTATTTTACCTCGACTCGTTTCAAAAAATCAACAAAGAATTCCTGCCATTTGGGATCTGGAACAACTCGCATTTCCAAAACCCACATTTTTTTTTCCAGCTCTGAAAAATTTCTTAGTTTTACCGCGTCCTTTTCTGTAGTAACCCAATAATCTGGACGCCATTTCCGTGTTTGCTGAAGCAATGCAGCCACTTTTTCTTTAGAATAGATCAAGTGATCATCGAGGTGGAGAATTTCCAAAACTTCCGCTTTCGACTGCTTAAGGACTGCGGCAAAACTATCGGGATTCGCTATTCCACAATTCAACAGGACTTTTTTTTGGTTTAAAATTTTCAAGGGAAGTTGCTTTTGATGATCCAGCCTACGCAGTCTATGAGGGACATAACCAAACTTAAAAATAGGACAAGTGATGTTCAATTGAGATTGCAGACGATGCATCAGACGATCAGAAAATCCCAGGTTGCATTTTGTTAAAATCACTGCATCTGCACGTTGCCAATGGTGCTCCGGTTCTCTTAACTCTCCCAATGGAAGAAGATATCCACTGCCGAATCCACGATCGGCATCAATGAGGAGCAGATTGAGTGCACGATTAAGTTGAATATGCTGGTATCCGTCATCCAATATGAAAATTTGAGGACTATCCCATAGCTGGGCGAAAACACCTGACAGGGTTCGGTTTTTGCCTACATAAACAGGGACAGTCGGGTTCCTGGAGGCCAAAAAATATGGTTCATCTCCTAATCTACTTGGGCCAATGGGAATTGACTCCGACATCAACATTCTTTGAACGGAGGACTGAGTTTGATTGCCATAACCTCTGCTTAATATTGCACAAGATTTATTTTGCAGCAGAAGCTCTTTCGCCAAAAAGTCCACCATCGGTGTTTTTCCAGAACCGCCGACCGTTAAATTTCCAACTGAAATTATGGGGGTTTTCAATGATTTTTTTCGGAGAACACCTTTTTGATAAAATACAAGTCGTAGTAAAACAATTGCTTCATAGATCAGTGATATGGTCAATAACAGAAAATAAAGAGGGGCTGTCTTCCAGGAAAGTTTAAGATTCAGGAGCGAAGAACGGTTCATAACATGAAGCTAGGAAATCACACGATATTCGATGTCCGATTCCGGCGCAAGTTCTGTATTGACCGGTTCAACAAAGCCATTCTGAATCAATTCCTGAATGAGAGTGTCGGTTGTTTCTGGCGGCAGTTGCAGGGCAAGAAAGAGATCCATGCGAGTAAAATGCCTCTCAAGAGAACGAACAAATTTCACGGCATCATGGACGGGCAGTTTTTTGTATAATTGAAACTGGTAGTAACCGTAACAGAGCAAAACACCGCCCAGAATAATAGAAGGGCCACCTACCAAAGGAATTGGAATAGGAACCGCACTATCCAGCAAAACAATACCGCCCAGGATTGAAAATATCCAGGCTTGCCGTCTTTCCCATTTTTTTCGTGATAAGTATCTGGCTTGATCAAAAGCTTCGATTGGAGATGATGGCATGTTAAACCCCTCAAGATCCAAATGACTAATTTTTTTCTATTAACTGCTGAAATGACCTAATTAGAGGGTCTTTTTTTAATTCAGACGCATCTGGCAATGTTTGCTTTTGATCGGGCAAAATTACCGACGGTGTGACAAATACAAGAATATGATTGAAACGATCGCTGAGTGTTTCTACTTTAAAAAGATATCCAAAAATAGGAATGTCTTTCAGCAAAGGGACCCCGCTATCTGATTCGCTGGCGTTGCTTCGAATCAATCCTCCCAACAGAAACGGTTCGCCATTCCCGACAACAACTTCACTTCGCGCAGTTTGACTATTGATTCGAGGAATATTATCTACTGTTTCGTTTATGGGAGTACTGCTTTCGGCAAAAACATTCAATCTGATTTTATATTCTTCTGATTCTCCATTTGATTCCTTGATCAGTCGCGGAGTCACCCGCAAAATCACACCGGTTTTGATTTCTTTAAGCGTAGGCTGGTTATCAATTACAACCTTGACATTAATAATATCACCACTTCTCATTTCCGCTTCAATATTGTTCATTGTAACAACAAGCGGCCTGGAAAGAACCCGCCCTTTTCCTTCTGATTCCATCAATCTGAGCAGAGTATCGACTTGAAAAGCTTTTGTTGTTTGTAGCGGACCCAGGACAGCCCCTGCTGTATATGCTCCTGCCGCTTCAATATTGACTGCATCTCCCCCTTCTGGAATTCCTCGAGCACTGAACTGCAACCCCAACTCCCGGGAAACAATGTCAGAAGTTTCAAATATATGAGCTTCAATTCGGATTACAGGTTGAGGTTTATCCCATACTTTTAAGATTTTTTTTGCAACTTCCACTTCCTCCGCAGTCCCTTTGATCACCACTGAATTTCCTATAAATTCTGGAATTATTTGAAAAGATCCGGCTAAAGAGTCTTTTTCACTTTTTACCAGTTTTTGCAAAAACTGATGAAGCTTCGTTTCAACCCCTTCCACTAAAATTTCTTCCCCGCCACTGATGATTTTTTTGGATTTCACATGCAGGTATTTGAGGTCAACTTTTTCGACCACCAGAGGCCTTGGTAAATCATAAGTTTGGTCTAACTTACTTATAATACTTGCCAATTTTTTAATTTTGATCTCCTCTCCGTATAAAGAAACAACTGACCTACTCTTCCCGTTTTCTTCTTCTTCCTGCCACTTGATCGTCATGTCCCGTGCAAGGAGTTTGTCCTTTGCAAAAATTGCCTGGAGATGACTTTTAATTTTTTCCGGAGAAGCCGATTTGAGCAAAATTGTTTCAAATCGAAAATCAACAAAATCCGGAACCGAACTGTGCGCAAGATCAAATTTTTCCACTGCGGAAAAAACTGTTTCTATCTCTCGTTTCTGTCCTTTTACCATTAAAATTTGATCAGAAGGAAAAAATAATTCCAGCTGTTTTAGTGCCTGAACGAGAGGAATGGCCTCTTCAAAAAAATGACGCACCTGTTTTTCCCCTATATTCTTCAACAAAAGGCTCTCTGTATGCAGAAGCCCTTCTTCAACTAATTTCAATGTATGAAATTCAGAATCATATTTTACCAGCCAGTCGAACTGATTCGCTAAATCTTGAATTGCAGCTTCTACACTGGGAAAAATCAAATTGCGTTGGATTCTTTTTTGTTTAGTCTGTACCCTATCAAATCCTATCGAAATTTGTCCGATTGCCGCCAGTTCATCCAGCACCTGCAGCAAGGAAATCGGAGAGCTGACCAGCTTTTGATAGGGAACCCGGCGCCAGACTTCAGTTTTTGGGAGAATATACCATTGTTTCTCAATACTGATTGCCGATAATTCGTAGCGAGAGAGCAGCCAGCTAAAAGCGGTTTTAAGAGAAGAAGAAGCCAGTGGGAATGAAGAAATAGTTCCAGAAATTTGTGGATCAATGAAGAACTTTAATGGATTTTTTGCATAATGGTTTATAAATCGTAACAAAGCTTCCTGAAGAGGATCTCCCTTTTTCATAAGAATGGAAAGATCAACTTTCTGATCATTTCTCCATGTTTTGCCGGGTGGAACTGCAAAAACTTCAAAACTACTCCCGCCTCCAAAAATTACGCAAATTATTACAAAGAAAATCAGCAAGCCCTGATTTGAAAACAATTTTAGAATCTTTTCATTTTTTTTTGTAATAAATTTGAAAACCCAAAAATTCTCTGTAGTCCTCATAAGACAAAAGTGGGAGACGAAAGGATCATTAATATTGTTGCTATAGAATAATTAGTACAGATTTGATAAAGTGTTTTGGATTATTAGTCAACCTCTCAAGAAACAAACTTAGAAATTACAACTATGATTTCCACTCTGGATTTGGTTTTGGCAAAACCTCGCGGTTTTTGCGCAGGTGTCGACCGTGCGATTACGATTGTAGAAAGAGCACTAGATTTATACGGACCTCCAATTTATATCAGACATGAAATTGTTCACAATCCGCATGTGGTTCGACGACTACAGCAGCGCGGTGCAATTTTCGTTGAAGACCTTGAAGAAGTTCCATCCGGAGCCTGGGTAATTTTTTCTGCACATGGTGTTTCACCCGCAATCCGGGAAGAAGCAAAAAGTCTGGGTCTGAGGGCACTAGATGCGACATGCCCTCTTGTCACTAAAGTACACCTGGAAGCACAACGATATGCTGAGCAAGGATTTGCAATTGTTTTGATTGGACATCGGGATCATGTGGAGGTTCAGGGAACTGTCGGAGAAGCACCTGATTGCATCTTCGTCGTCAGCACAGTGAAGGAAGTCGAAAATTTAGTCATTCCTGACAAAAACAAAATAGCTTATTTAACACAAACTACATTGTCTCTCGACGACACAGCAGAAATTGTCTCAGTTTTGAAAAAAAAATTTCCAAACATCCAGGGTCCTTCCAAAGAAGATATTTGTTATGCGACTCAAAATCGTCAAAATGCAGTAAAAGCCATGACAAATGAAGTGGATCTCATTTTAGTACTCGGTGCCCCAAACAGTTCCAACACATTGAGATTAGTAGAAGTGGCTCAAGCCTCTGGCATCTTGGCGAGGCGAATTGAATCAGCGGAGGAAATTCTTCCCGGGTGGTTAGAAGGAATTTCTCGAATCGGGATCACTGCGGGGGCATCGGCCCCTGAAGATATCGTACAAGACATTATCAAAACTTTAAAAGCCTTGAGTTCCAACAACACGTTGAAGGAAATGATTTTGGTTGAAGAAAATGTTACTTTCGCTTTACCCTCTATTTTGAAATCCGTTCCACCTTCAAATGGAAAATCCCTTTAGGAAAAAATTGAATTCTTCAAGAGCTTTCTGTCTCATCGAAAATCTATTCTTCTCCCCGGGTCTCATTTCTGCGAAGGTCAATGTGCTTCCTTCCGGTTGGAAAATACAATCCCAGCCAAATCCGTAATTTCCTGATGGTGTCACAATTTTTCCTTCAATCATGCCGTCAAAAACACGAATCACATCTCCATCCATATATCCAATAGAGCACACCGCTCTTGCAGATTTGTCTTTAAAAGATGACAATGCCTGCACTAGCTGATTCACCCCCAATTCCTTCAAGAACCATTTAATCAAAGGTCCGGGCAATCGATTCCATGCATTAAAATAGAGGGCTGTATCTTCTACAATCACCGGGGCTTTGACTGCGTAATACGCTTGGCGGACCTTGTGCTTGAGTAATTTATCCATATCTGATGTCTGAATTTCCTCAAGATCAATATCAATAATCTCAATCGGAAAATTGATCATCTCTTTGAATTCACTATATTTTTTACTATTTGAAGAGACAAAGTAAATGCGGGTGTTCATCTATTTTTATCATTAAATTAATTTTATTAAAATAATGGTTGACATTGTTTTTTAATTGCGATAGTTTATGTTCAATATCTGAACAACATGATTTTCCATTTCTTAATTCTTACTATATTTCCTCCGCAACGACAGTCTCCATCACTGCCGTTCAACAATTTCTATCGACTTTGGATGCTTGCAAATCCCTCCTTCTTCCAAAGTCGATAGTTTTGTTTCAAATCATTCAATAAAAACCAGCCAACACACGTTAGAAATCATTCCTCAAGCGACTACCAAACAAAAGGACGTTTTAAATCATTATCAGAAAATCCAGGAGAAAATTTGGGTTATCTTTTACTGCTGATATTTCTTGTCCTTCCATTCGTAGAAATCTGGATTTTGTTCCAGCTCAGTGAAACTCTACCGTTTTTCAGCCTTGTTTTTATTTGTATAACAACTGGAGGATTGGGTCTATGGTTAATGAACATCGAGGGTTTTTCTTTATGGACATTCTTTGAATCGGAACTTCAAAATCAAAGAATGCCAACTGAGGAATTACTAGAAGCAATTCTTACCCTTTTCAGCGGAATTACATTACTCATCCCCGGATTGATAACCGATGCAATCGGTTTTTCACTTCTAGTACCGATTTGTCGAGAGTGGATAATCTCTAACGTCAAACTATTCATTCAAAAAAAACTTTCCCAACAGTAAAAATAGTATCTCCCAAACTGCATCCTTACCAAAACATAGCCCAGATCTCGATATATTTTCTTTTGCTTTGCAAAAAATTATGGCAAATGAAAAATTTTTTAATAAGTTTTACTTCTAATAGGTGATGTTTATGATAAACATATCAAACCAACATGACAATTTGCTAACTTGAGGAAAATCAAATCAAACCAATTTCTTCCATGAAAACTTTTGGATTTAAATTAGTCTCCTATCGTTGGTGGAATCGCCTTTTAATATACACTTTATTTTGCTTCAGCACTTTTACAATCGCAGGAGAGAACATTTCAATAACAGGATTGTATGCCATTTTTCTATTGCGTTTCTTTAGAAATCGAAATTTGTGGAAAGTTCCTCACCCAGTTTTTTATACACTCCTGATATTCCTGTTTTTTAATATTTTATCTGGTCTAACTTCACCATATTCTCACGGTGCCGGATTTGCATTACGCGATAACCTTCATCTTTTTCTGCCATGGATCCTGTACTTCGCTTTAGAGGATGTCGATGAACAAACTTTACTGCGCCTCTTCTTTTACTTTCTTGTTTTGATTTCCATTTATGGAATCATCCAATATTTCACAGGAGCTGACTGGTTTCGCACGCTTGAAAAACAATCTCCTACCCCCTATAAACACCCGTGCTACTCTCTTTACGGATACACTGATATTTTCCATGCAAAAGGAAATTTTACTCACCACTTAACCTATGGGGGAGTGTTGCTTCTTTGTTTTCCTCTGTTTGTTTCCCTGAGCTTCTGCAAAGAAATTTCCAAGAATTATCGCAGAGTTTTCAAGGCTGGTTCCGTTGTTATTTTCACTGCAATCCTTGCTTCTCTGGCACGGAGTATCTGGCTTGGAAGCATGTTCGCCTTGTTGGTACTCTGCTTTCGCTTACCAAAAAAATGGTTGATTTTGATCGTGTGCATTGGAATAGGAATGATGAGTGCGATGCTTTGGCATTATACCTTCAAGGATCAAAAATTAAGTGAAAAGGTAACGGGACCCGGACTGATTTGGCAACGACTGGAAAGTGGATTCGTCTTGAAATACAACCAAGACCGTTATTTGCTATGGCAATCTGCCTGGCAGGCAATTAAAGACCATCCTTGGTTTGGTATCGGCTTGAACAATGACGGTGAAGTGATGCCTAGATATCGAAAACCAATCATTAAAGAAACAGGACACCAGTTTTTCAATTCAGCAAGTGCAGGTGTACACAACATCTATCTTCAAACATGGGTCAATTTGGGAATTTTTGGGCTGATCAGCTATATTATGATTTGGGTCTCATTTTTTCTAGCCGTCTGGCAGACCTTGAGAAACAGTCGAGTCATTTCGAAATACAATATCTCGTTGATTTGGGGAGGATTTGCAGGAATTTCTGGATTTTTGGTAGCAGGGATCTTCGAAAATAATTTCCGCGATTCCGAGGTACAAACTGTGCTGCTGATGATTATGGCATTGGTTTTAAATGCTGCTCGAAAAAATAAAATATCGAAACCATACTAATGCTATAATTTCCCTTTCAAGATCCTGCATTTTTAAATTTTTCAAATTCCTGCTGCCAATCTCTATCTCGCATTTTCAAAAAAAGGAAGTAATTCCATCCAGACCAAATCAACCACCCAAACCACAGCAATATCAACATGATTAAAAAGATTTTCACTGTGCTATCACCCTATAAAAGCATTTCCAACTGTTGGACTGCTGATGAAAATTTCCGAAATAATTCATCTTGGTTTTCTTCAAGATTTTGTTCAGAAAAACTTAGCCGAATGATCGATTTTGCGACATCTGAATCCAGGCCAACAGCCTTCAGCACATGAGAGATCTGGGTCTTTTTTGAAGAGCAAGCCGAACCGGTCGATACAAAAATCCCCTCAGCCTCTAAATGATGTAAAAATACTTCCGCCGGTATAGGCGGGACGGATATATTCAGATAGTGAGGCAAAACATAAGGGGATTGGTAAATTTTTACCCGGGGACATTTTTCTTTCAAAAAAACCAGCCATCGATTTTTGTATTTTATCAAGGCTTCATTTTTATAGTGACGTTGTTTTTCACCCAGGCAGGCTGCTTCACCAAAAGCAATGATTCCAAAAACATTTTCAGTACCACTCCTAAATCCTTGCTCTTGACCTCCCCCCAATACAACTGGAGACAACGGGATCTTACCAGCAGAAACCAGTGCGCCAATTCCCTTTGGTGCTCCAATTTTGTGGCCGCTGATAGATAACAAATCAATTTTCATTTCTTTCATGCGGAGAGGAATTTTAGTAAATCCCTGAACTGCATCAACATGGAACAAAGTGCTTGAATTTTTTTCTTTAACCAACTGACCAATTTGATGGACAGGCTGTTGTGTTCCAATTTCATTATTGACCGCCATACACGAAACTAACCGGGTCTCTTTTGAAAGCAATGTCTCAAGATGAGAAATGTCGGTCCTTCCATCTGGGAGACTACGAACAAAATCCACTTGAAATCCACGCAGCGATAAAAATTCAGCCGTTCTTAAGACACTAGGATGTTCAATGCTTGATACAATAATTTGATTTCCTTTTAGATTTGAAGATTGTGATATTCCCCAGAGTGCTAAATGATTCGCTTCAGTCCCGCTGCCGCAAAATATTATATTTTCCCGATAAACGTGAAATATCCGGGCGAAGATCTGTCTAACAGATTTGACAGATCTTGCCGCATCAACTCCCAGACGATGAATCGACGAAGGGTTGCCAAAATGCTGAGTCAAATAAGGAAGGCTTTTTTCAAGAACGGCAGGTAAAACAGAAGTTGTTGCAGCATTGTCCAAATAAAACATAAGGAACTACCCGACAATCGTTCGCAATTCCTTTTGGAGTTGTGGCCAAATTAAATTCGGCATCTCTCCATGAGACTGGCAAGGTATTAAATTCGGCTGGATTTTGAGACGCATTTTTGTAAATTCAGCAAATTCACCGGGATTACCGTCGCCGTCGCACAAACCATAAAAAAGTGCCTGGTCAACAAGTTCTAAAACTCCATTTTCCAGTTTACGCCGCCCGATGCTTGGCGGGGTAGGGTCAATAAAAATCAGTTTATGAGTCTTCTCAACAAATGAAAGATTTTCCTGCAAAAAACGTAATATTACCTCTCCACCGAGGGAATACCCTAAAAGTATTATTTTTACATTCTTCGAACGATTGAAAAAATTGTACAACTGATCTAATTGAAAAAGATATTCAGGAATAGACGTTTCAGGGGGAGATTTTAATTCATGCACATGTGGATTCAATACAATCAATCCAACATTTTCAGGAGTTTCCCGGAAATAAGGAGCCATGGACGTTTTCTCAAGCAATTCCTTCTGTTTCATACTTTGTTCAAGCAGGGAATAGGACCAAACTCCCGCAATTTCAGGATAACCCGAACAAACAAACATGACTGACTGAACATGTTCGATATTTGCAGAAGCAGGAAGCTCAATTTTCAGGCCCGGAACCATAACAGTTTTAACCAAACCCTCTGCAAGCAATTCCTGTAAAATTTGATCAGCTCTCTGATTTAGAAACTCAAGATCCCATTCTTCTGAAAACATTTACCTGTATCTAATAAATCTGTTCAAAATAAAACATCAGGTTTAGCAATTTCAATGGCTTCCTGTATGGACTGGCGGAAAAAATCCCTATTAGGAAAACCCCCTTGTGCATACTGTTCCTGAGTGAATTGTTGTTGATATTCTCTTTTTTTTCTCGCGACTTTCAAACTACTTTTATCTCCCTTAACCCCTAGCGATTTCATTTTGAAACTATAGCGGATCTCCATCTTTTCTTCATGAATTCTTAAATAACACAGCACATGGTCAAGAGTCGGAAAATCCTTTGAATCGGGTGGTACAAGCTTCACTTCTGTAAATTCCAAATTTGATTTTTCATATTTTTTTTGAAATCGAAATTGAGTTTCAAATGTCTGCAGAAAACTTTGCAAAATAGGCATCAGATTCATTCTCACATCAATTCTCCCCTGAGAATATAGGTCACCGTCCCCATACAACAAAAATAAACTACCCGATTTATCTGTAATCGGGCAATCAGATGCCAGGAAAAATCCCCATTCGAACTCGCGCTCCTCTTCTGGAGCAAAATTTAAACTTTCAGCAAGCACCTCGGTTTGAATTTCTTTCCAAGCATCGTCTTCTCGGTCTTTGATCTTTTTAAAATTACCATAGGCTAGCCCGATCTGAAGTGAATTAGAGTCCACCTTTTCACTCTCTGTATTTTTCACACGTATAGTTCCGCAAATACGACCACCTTGTTCCCATTCTTCTCCTTCTGCAACTAAATGATATTCAAAGGGACGCTGAAAATAGAATCCTTTCATAGTTAATAAATTTTTGAAATGTTGTGATTTAGGCAGAGACCCAAATTGAGGTCAAAACCAAATTTTTTACAATTTGGTAGGATCCTTTGTATTGAAATCCCACAGGAAAATCAGAACCGCAATCTTTCAGCAATGTAAATTCAAACTCTTTGGAGTCTTCTTTTAGTGCAACTCTGGCATCAAGGAAATCAAGATAAACACCTGTAAGAGGGTTTAGACACTTAAATATTGATTCTTTTGCTGAAAATACAATTTTGAGAAATGTGTCAAATTGGTCAGATCCAAATTGAGACAGCCATTCGTTTTCCTCAGCAACACACACGTGTCGCTGGATCCCAAAATTCACGATTCGTTTCAAGTTTTCAATGTCAATACCAATTGCTTTAACATCTGTTTGCTTTCCAACAGCGGCAACCGCCCAATTTTCAGTATGAGAAATACTTCCCACAATAGATTCAGGCCAAATGGGAGCTCTATTTTGGTTTCTTAATATCGGGAGATGAGAAAGACGAAAGGCGGAAAGTGCTTGATGGGCACAGGCTCGCCCTAAGAGAAACTCAGCACGTCGATGTTTTGCGGTCACGGATTCAATGCATAACGTTTCCTCTTCCAAATTCTTAAATGAGGAGAGTGTTGCGTTTTCCAGACAGCAAAATTTTATAAATTCTGGAAAAGGAGTAGCGAACATTAGAGCGCGATTAATATTCCAATTGTGGTCAACCCGCCCGACAAATTTACCCTGTCATTGACCCCAACAATTTTGGTTTTACTGTCCTTTACAATTTTGATATCACCTGTTGTGATAAAATGATAGCCGATGTGAAAATCAAAAAAATGAATAAAAGGCAAACCAAGCCTGATAAATCCTTCACCAATTGGAGTATTGACTTCGATTGTCTCGACACGACCAAACTCCTGAATAATATCGGTTTTCGTGTTCATGATTCCTCCTCCCCCGCCAAAAGAGAAGGTGAAAAATGGCACGGGAATATTGTAAAATATATTTCCTGAAGTGACGCTCACTTTAGATGCCAAAGTCATTCCTTCGGCACCCTGGTTTCTACGCTCAAAAAAGAATCCGGTTCCTCCAATGTTAGGAACAAAAGGAATGGGATGAGTGAGTCCAAAAGAACCCCCTGAAATTTCCTGATCTGTTGCAGAATACGCGATGGCACCATCGGCACTAAAACCGAAAAACTGAGCTTTGACCGAAATGGTATAGCCTAAAAACAGGATTAACCAGCCCAGTGTGCAAACTATTCTTTTTTTGGTGATGCTTCTCATATGACCTTTTCTTCAAAAGTGAAAGTGATTGCGGGTTGATTAACTTCCGTCTTATTCTTTGATAGTCAATACCCTTACCCGGTTCATACTAAAACATCACGTTTACCGATTTTTAGGAATCTGATCGACTAATTTACAGTTGGAGTTAAGCAGGTTTCCAATTACTAATGAATTGAAAGAGAAGCAAGGAAAATTTGTAACGACTGCAAGAATACGATTTTGTTGATTGCTTTTAAAATTGGCCGCTATCCGAACGAATTGAATGTTTTAAATAGATTAAGACATTCTTTTTGTCAACGGCCAGTTTCATTTTCAATCGAAAGGAAAGGAATTTCAGTGGACTTTGTTTTAAAGAAGAAAAATCAGGAAGGTAACAGACCGTAATCAAAGTAAATCATGATTTTTTTGTGTCATCGGACTCGCTACCCTCTTGTACAGCAGGAATGGATTTTTCTTCTGCTATTGTTCCATTCTCAACATTTTTATTTTGATCTTGAGAATCATCAGAAACATTCTTTTCTCCAGAAATTGAAGATTCTTCTTTTTCAGTTTCACTGATGGGTGCAACTGTAGATTCTTCATTCGCTACTTCTTGACTGACTTCTTCGAGAACAGAACTTTTTGTTTCTTTAGGTTTTTTCTTTGCAGACTTGTTTTTTAATTCAGACAGAACGTCATTTGGACCATCAATCAACTGGACAATTACCATGTGGGAACCATCCCCCAAACGACGTGATCCAAGTTTAATAATTCTAGAGTATCCACCCTCCCTGTCTTTATAACGCTCTGCTAAATCTCCAAACAATGCAGCCATTGCTTCTTTGGATTTAATAAATTTTAACGCTTGTCGACGAGCGTTAAGGTCCCCTTGTTTTCCAAGAGTTATCATTTTATCAAGAGGTTTTCTCAGTTCCTTAGCTCGAGCAACAGTGCAGGTGATTTGCTCATGCTCAATTAAAGACGTGATCAGGTTTCTCATCATTGCCCTGCGATGAGAGGTGGTAACACCCAATCGTCTACCTGCTTTTAAGTGCCGCATATCAACTCAAAATTTGTGTTTTAGAAAAATAATTAACTCGCCTTTTTCTTTTCAAACGGATTCTCTGCCGGGTCAAAAGAATCCAGTTTCATCCCCAACATCAATCCCATAGAATTTAGAATGCCTTTAATTTCATTCAAGGATTTCCTGCCAAAGTTTTTTGTTTTCAGCATTTCTTGCTCTGTTTTTTGTACCAAATCCCCTATGGTTTCAATCTTAGCATTTTGCAAACAGTTGATTGAACGCACAGAAAGTTCCAACTCACTCACGCTTCGATACAAGTTTTCATTAAACTGAGGTACTTCTTCTTCCTCTTCAGGTTCTGGTTCTACAGCTTTTTCATCAAAATTGATGAAAATATCCATATGTTCTTTTAAAATTTTAGCAGCGTACGCAATTGCATCTTCCGGAGCCACTGAACCATTGGTCCACAATTCAAATATCAAGCGATCAAACTCGGTTTGCTGACCTACTCTAGCATTTTGAATTTCGTAGTTGATTCGAGTTACTGGAGAGTGATTTGAATCCAAATAAATCACATTCAATGGGAGGTCATCATCTTGATTTTCTTCAGAAGTTACATACCCTTTATTTTGCCTGACATAAAGAATCATGCCCAATTTGGCATCTTCATTCAAGGTAGCAATCTTCAATTCAGGATTTAAAACCTCAACTTTTTCAAACGTTGAAATATCTGCTCCTGTTAAAGTGCCTGCCCCTTCTCCAATCAATTCCAGTTCCAAAAGACCTTCCTCAAACTGTTTGAGTTTGAGTTCCTTTAAATTCAGGATGATTTGGACAACATCTTCAACAACTCCGGGGATATGAGTGAATTCATGAGAAACTCCCTCAATCTGGACTGCATAGACAGCACTTCCCCAAACCGATGACAATAGGATTCGGCGCAATGCATGCCCAATCGTAACGCCATATCCCGGCTCCAATGGCTCAATAATAAACTTTGCATATGAACCGCTAAAAGTATTCGGTTCAACCTGTAATCGTTTTGGTTTTGCAATTGCAGTCCAATTTTTTGCAAACATATAACTCCCACACTTAGATTCTACGTTGTTTGGGGGGACGACATCCGTTATGAGGGATGGGTGTCACATCCCGAATGCTTGTCACGTTTATGCCTTCAGAGGCAATTGCTCGTAAAGCAGATTCACGTCCTGCACCTGGGCCCTTGATGTATACTTCTACTTCTTTCATTCCGAAATCTTTAGCTTTACGAGTCGCATCTTCGGCAGTAACTTTTGCGGCAAAAGGGGTATTCTTTCGAGAGCCTTTAAAGTTGTGCAATCCGGTACTGGACCAGGCAATCACATTTCCTTGCACATCGGTAACGCTAACAATGGTATTGTTAAAGGAAGCCTGAATATGAACAATACCTCTCTCAACAATCTTTTTTTCCTTCTTTTTTACTGCTTTTTTCTTTGCCATATACCTTCTCTAGGATGAGAAATTTTACTTTTTCCGTTTACCTACTATCCTTCTCGGACCTTTACGCGTACGAGCATTCGTTTTAGTACGTTGTCCTCGTGCCGGAAGTCCTCGACGATGCCGCAAACCTCTGTAATTTCCCAAGTCCATTAAACGTTTAATGTTCAAATTCACTTCCCGACGAAGATCTCCTTCTACCTGATGCTCATTTTCTATTAATATTCGTATTTTATTGATTTCTTCATCTGATAATCCATGAACCTTCGTATTTTTGTCGATTCCTGCCTTTTCCAAAATTGTGTTGGAAGTAGGCCGGCCAACTCCGAAGATATATGTCAATGCAATCTCAACACGTTTATTGTTGGGCAAATCCACGCCTGCAATTCTTGCCACGTTATACTCCTATTATGTTACCCTTGACGTTGCTTATGTTTTGGATTTTCACAAATCACTCGTAATACTCCGTGACGTCTAATCACTTTGCACTTATCACACATTTTTTTAACTGATGAACGAACTTTCATATATTACTCGTAGCCTTAGAACTTAAAATCACGTCGAGTCAAATTCTCAATCTTCTCGTACTTACCTGTCGTCTTTTGCTTTTCTTCATAAACCCATCATAATTCCGATTAAGCAAAAAGTTTTCAACCTGGTTGACTGTGTCTAGTGCAACTCCGACGACAATCAACAGGGCTGTTCCCCCAAAGCTAAATGGAATTCCCATCTGCAGAAACAGGATACTTGGCAATATAACAATTGCAGTGAGATACAGCCCACCACCAAAGGTTAAGCGAGTCAGGACTGCATTGATGTATTCCGCTGTCTTTTTTCCTGGACGTATCCCAGGAATATATCCTCCATAACGCTTCATCTCGTCCGCAATTTTCACCGGATTAAATTGAATGGCCGTGTAAAAAAAGCAAAAGAAAAATATCATGATTGCAGACAACACAGAATACAGAAAGCGTCCTGGTATCAATTGACTCCCAATTGCCTGAACCCAGGGTACTGCAATAAATCCTGTTATGGTTGCCGGGAAGGCCAGGATTGAAGAAGCAAATATGGGTGGAATTACTCCTGCAGAATTTATTTTCAACGGTAAATTGGAAGCTTGCCCTCCATACATCTTATTGCCTTGTACCTGTTTTGCATATTGTACAGGAATTCTGCGGTAAGCAGTTTCCATAAAGATGACACAAAACAAAACCCCAATCATCAACACAATTACAAAGACAACTACCAATTCAGACAATTGGCCACTTTGGAGCAATTGAATTGAATTAATTGCGGCTCCCGGCATATCGACCACGATTCCTGCAAAAATCAACAACGAGATGCCATTTCCAATGCCTCGTTCGTTGATCTGCTCTCCCATCCACATTAAGAATGTCGTTCCTGCAGTTAAAGTGAGTACGGTCAGGGCACGAAAAGCCCATACGTTCATCGTTGAAATAACGACTGGAGACCCATCCGGCGCAACCATGCTCTGGATTCCGACAGCAATCCCAAAAGATTGGATTATACTCAATGCAATGGTTCCGTATCGTGTGTACGTTGTGATCTTTTTGCGCCCTGCTTCACCTTCTTTTGAAAGTCGCTCCAAATAAGGAAAAACAACTGTCAAAAGCTGTATGATAATGGAAGCACTAATATATGGCATCACTCCCAATGCAAAGATCGTCAAACGCCCTAACGCACCACCGGTAAACATATCAAAGAAGCCCAGAATTGAACCGGTTTGAGCTGCAAAAAATTTGCTGAGTGCTTCGCCATCAATGCCTGGAGTAGGAATATGCGCACCCAACCGAAACACGATTAACATCAAAACGGTAAAAATGATCCGTTCTCTTAATTCTTCTATTCTAAAAATATTTTGGATGGTTGCCCACATAGTTTTACCTAATTTAGCAAGATCACTTCACCGCCTGCTGCTTTAACTTTTTCGATAGCAGACTGACTTGCTTTATCAACCTCAATCTTTACGGCTTTTGAAAGCTCACCATTTCCAAGCAATTTCACCGGAAGCTTTATGTCACTGATAATTTTCTTTGATTTTAAAATCTCTTTCGTAAGCGTTTCGGAAAGATCTGTTTCTTCAATCTTATTGAGCTTGTCCAAGTTTATGATGGTATATTCTGTTTTGAAAATATTGGTAAAACCAAACTTTGGCAATCTTCGATGCAACGGCATTTGTCCGCCTTCAAATCCGCGCCTTTTTCTCGACCCTGAACGGGATTTATAACCCCCCTCTCCCCGACCGCATGTTTTGCCCCAACCGCTACTGGGACCTCGACCCACTCTTTTTCTCGGGCTTGTTGATCCTTCTGGCTTTTGTAAATTATGAAGTTCCATCGTCTAAATTCTCAATTTAAAACTGTTTATCAGACTTCTTGAATTGCAACTAAATGCTGAACTTTGCGGATCATGCCGCGAATGCAGGCAGTGTTTTCCAAAACACGTTCCTGATCAATTCGTCCCAAACCCAAACCTTTTAAAGTAGCCTTTTGTTTTTTTGACTGTTCAATTGCACTTCGAATTTGTTTTACTTTGATTTTTTGTGACATGATTTGTTCTTAATTTGATGCATTTAAATATTCTGTTGTTTTACCACGTCGTTCCGCAATTTTTTCAAAAGTCTGCAACTGGATAAGTGCATCAAAGGTTGCCCGGACCAAGTTGTGCGGATTTCGTGATCCTAGGCATTTTACACTAATATCATGAATTCCAGTGGCCTCCAAAATCGAGCGAACAGGCCCTGCTGCAATTACCCCATGCCCTTTTTTGGCCGGTCTCATGTATACCTTTCCTGCTCCGGAATGACCAATCACGTTGTGGGGAATCGTTGTTCCAGTAAAAGAAACAGGTTCCATCGCTTTAGTGGCCCGACTGATACCTTTGCGGATAGCTTCGGTGACTTCCCCGGCTTTACCCATTCCGTAACCGACTTTGCCTTTTCCATCACCCACAACAACCAATGCACTAAAGCTGAATCTTCTTCCGCCTTTTACTACCTTAGCAACCCGGTTTACGCGAATTACTTTTTCAATCAACTCATTCTTTTCTGTCACTTTTTCAGCCAATAGAACACCTCATTCCTGAAATTGATAGTCCTAGAACTATTTAAAATTTTAGTCCTGATTCTCGAGCCGCATCAGCCAATGCCTGTATACGACCATGGTATAAAAATCCCCCCCGGTCAAATACAACGGAGGAAACAGACTGTTTTAACAAACGCTCTGCAATTACTTTTCCGACTACACCCGCAGCTTTCTTATTTCCAGTATGTCCTTTTATAGCCTCCCGAATTTCTTTCTCAGTTGTGCCCGCGGCTGCAATTGTAGCACATGCCTCATCGTCGATCGCTTGGGCATAAATGTGATTGGCTGAACGGAATACAGCTAGACGGGGGCACATTTTCGTTCCTGAAATTTTCCGTCTAACCCTGCTTTGGCGTTGTTTTCGAGCTGTTAGTCGCTTTGATGTTTTCTTCATTTTTTTCCTTAAAACCTCTTGCTAAAAACGTTAGACTTTAGCAGATTTTCCCGCTTTTCTACGAATCTGTTCGCCTTCAAATAAGATCCCTTTTCCTTTATAGGGTTCAGGTGGCCGAAAAACTCGAATATTTGCGGCAACCTGTCCGATCAGTTGTTTATCACAACTTTCCAACAGGATTTTAGTGTTTGCCTCTACTTTCGCCTGCACTCCTTCCGGTAATTCGAAATGGATGGGATGTGAAAATCCTAAATTCAATTCAAGTTTGTTTCCCGTAACTGCAGCCCGATATCCTACTCCTACCAAATTTAGTTGCTTTTGAAATCCCTGACTAACCCCCGTTACCATGTTTGATATGAGAGCTTGGGTTGTACCCATGAGCGCTTTCGCCTTCTTATCGTTTTCATAGTCTGCTTGGACATTGATATTCTTTTCTTGAATATCCAAATCAACTAAGTCTGGAACAACAAATTTCAATGTTCCTTTAGGCCCCTTAACTTCAAGCTCCCTATTCTTGTATGAAATATTAACATTTTCTGTTAACACGATGGGACGTTTGCCTATTCTCGACATTCCCTGCTCCTGATGATTTTTTAAAAACTTACCAAACGTGGCAAAGAACTTCACCGCCTGTATTTTGTTCACGGCATTCACGGTCCGACAGTACACCCTTCGAAGTAGTTACAACCGCAATCCCCTGTCCTCCTAAAACAGGTTTGATATCTGAAATTCCAACATGGACTCGACATCCCGGTTTACTAATTCGCTTGATCATTCTAATCACGCTGGTACCTGCCTCACTGTATTTCAAAGAAACAACAATTTTATCCTGTGGCTCTATTTTTTCAATCTTCCAACTTTCGATGAATCCTTCTTTTTCGAGCACTTCGACAATACGTTCCTTGATTTTGGAATGTGGAATTGAAACTTGTGGATAGTTCCTCATTTTTGCGTTTCGAATACGTGTGCACAAATCCGCAATAGGATCTGGGATGAACATAATAATACTCCTAATTAATTTACCAACTCGATTTGGTGACTCCAGGAATCAATCCAAACCCTGCCTTTTCACGAAAACAAAGACGACACATTCCGAATTTTCTAAGAAACGCGCGCGAGCGACCACAAAATGAACAGCGGTTGTATTCTCGCACTTTGAATTTATTTTTTTTTGATGCTTTTACTACCAGTGATTTTTTTGCCATAACTGTCTATTGTTGATTATTTTCGGAAGGGAAAACCCAGTCCTTCCAGTAAGGCTTTGGCTTCCTCATCAGAATTTGTTGAAGTCACAATCGTAATATTCATCCCACGAATATTGTCTATTTTATCATAGTTGATTTCGGGAAATATCAATTGTTCTTTCACACCCATTGTATAATTCCCAGAACCATCGAAAGCTTTTGGAGGCAGTCCTCTAAAATCGCGAACACGAGGAAGTGCAACAGTAATCAATCGTTCAAGGAATTCCCACATCCGAGTTGACCGCAGAGAAACTCTGCATCCGATCAACATTCCTTCTCGTAGTTTAAAACTTGCAATTGATTTTCTTGCCCGGGTAACAACTGCTTTTTGACCGGCAATCTGGCTCAATTGCTCAACGGCAGCTTCTACCACTTTAGGATTTTGGATTGCTTCCCCCAACCCCATATTCAAAACAACTTTTTTGATTGTTGGAATCTGATGGATGTTGTTGAAACCAAACTGTGTTTTTAAAGAGGGCGCTAATGTTTCTTTATATGTCTCTAATAGTTGACTCACACCAAACCTCACTCAATAATATTGGAACATTTAACACAAATGCGTTTTTTGGCTTTGGGTGTTGTCAGATCAACCCTAACTCGCACTCCTCTGCTGCATACTTTGCAAAACAATAAAACATTTGAGTAATGGATGGGAGCTTCTGCAATTGAAATTTGTCCCTGCTGATTTTGCTGGTTTGGTTTATTATGATGGTGAACTTTATTCGCACCTTCCACCAATATACGATGGACATTCCAATCAATTTTCAAAACCTTGCCACGATGATCTTTATCTTTGCCGGTAATGACTTGAACTTCATCTCCAACTCGAATCATCCCTCGATTTACTTTTTTAGTTGATACACGCATTCTCGTTCTTTGTTGATGCTTTTAAAGGACTTCAGGAGCCAGGGAAACAATCTTCATGAATTTTCCTGCTCTTAGTTCGCGGGCAACGGGGCCAAAAATACGAGAACCAACCGGCTCCCGCTTTGCGTCCACGATAACCGCAGCATTCTTATCAAATTTAATATATGTCCCGTCACTGCGGCGAATTTCTTTACTCGTTCGTACAATGACTGCTTTGACAATATCTCCGGACTTAATACGAGAATTGGGGATTGCCGCTTTAACTGAGGCGACAATAATATCGCCAACACTGGCATATCGCCGTTTTGATCCACCCAAAACTTTAATACACATCAAGCGTTTTGCACCGGAATTGTCTGCGACCTCCAGCATGCTTTGCATTTGGATCATGATTTTCTCCTAAACACCTTCTTCACTTATAGAATTTATGCTGTCGCTACCACTTCCAGGAGTCGCCAGGTTTTCCGACTACTGAGAGGTTTGCATTCGATGATTTGAACAGTGTCCCCAATTTTGCATTTGTTACTTTCATCATGCGCCATGTACTTTTTTGAGCGACGGATCGTTTTTTTATACAATGGGTGTTTTACTATTCGTTCCACCTTCACAACTATGGACTTGTCCATTTTGTCACTGACAACAATTCCTGTTCGTGCTTTTTTATTTTTTCGATTCATCAAATCTTTTTTTGATTTATTTTAGAGCAATTAGAAAGAACAACCAGTCACCTGACGGATTAGGCAGTTGCCTCTTTTTGTTCACGTTTTTTTTCGTTTATGATCGTCTTGACCTGAGCGATGTCACGTCTTCCCTGACGCAAAAGCCTCACATTCGGCAATTGAGAAATAACTTGATTGCAGCGACGCCGCAATTGTTCTTCCTCCATTTCAAGAACCTTGCTTTCAAGTTCCTCAGAAGACAACGCTCGTAATTCGTTTACTTTCATTAAACCAGTCCCCGTTTTGCGATTTGTGTATGGACGGGAAGCTTGAACCCTGCAGACCGTAATGCATCTACAGCAATATCTTGATCTACACCGTCAATCTCATATAAAATTCTTCCTGGTTTTATTACTGAAACCCATCCTTCGACTGACCCTTTTCCTTTTCCCATCCGTGTTTCAGCTGGCCGATTGGTAATGGGTTTGTCCGGAAAAATTCTGATCCAAATTTTTCCTCCTCGTCTAAGTTTCCTGGTAATAGTTCGTCGTGCTGCTTCAATTTGCCGAGCGGTAATGTAACCGCAGCTTGTCGCTTGCAGACCAACTGACCCGAATTCAACTTCATTTCCAGATTGAGCAAACCCTTTTGTCCGCCCGCGCATTCTTTTTCTAAACTTTGTCTTTTTTGGCATTAACATGGCTATCTTTCCTTTCGCGGACGTCGGTTTCTTTGCCGTTCAAAATTGTCTCCACGACAAACCCAAACTTTCACACCAATTAAACCGTAAGTCGTCAATGCTTCTGTAAACCCATAGTCAATATCAGCTCTTAATGTGTGCAAACGTACTCTGCCTTCGCGAACCCATTCACTTCTAGCCATTTCGGCACCGTTTAAGCGACCGGCAACCATAATTTTACAGCCTTCTATGTTCATCCTCATGGCTGATGTCATTGCACGTTTAATCGCACGACGATAGGCCACTCTGCGTTCCAGCTGCATAGCAATATTTTCAGCAATCAACTGGGCATCAATTTCGGGGCGCTTAACTTCTTTGATGTTGACAACAACATCTCTTTTTGTCAGTTGCACCAACGATTTTTTCAGTTTTTCAACCTCGTCCCCTTTCCGTCCGATAATGATTCCTGGTCTTGCGGAAAATATATTTACTTTGGTTTTCCTGGAGGTGCGTTCGATTTCAATTTTTGAAATTGCCGCATGCTTGAGTTCTTTTTTAATGAACTTTTGAATTTCAATATCTTCCTTTAGCTGTTCAGCATAATTTTTTTCGGCATACCATTTTGAATTCCAGGTACGGGTAATGCCAATTCGTAACCCAATTGGGTTAACTTTTTGCCCCACAATGACCTCTGTCTTAAAGAATTTCAGATAAAATCAATTCAGTCTCCAACGACCAAAGTAATGTGACTTGAACGCTTATTGATCCTGGCTCCCCTTCCCATGGCTCTTGCTCTAAAACGCTTTAGAGTTGGACCTTCATCGGCATAGGCTCTTTTTATGATCAGATTGTCTACATCAACATCAGGATGCAGATCGTCTGCATTTGCAATTGCTGACTTGAGCAGAGTTCTTACAACAGGAACCGCCTTCCGATGAGTTGCATCAAGATAAGCAAAAGCTTGGACAACATCTTTTCCTCTAATAAGATCCAAGACCAGACGAACCTTACGTGGTGTGATTCGCACATTTTTCGCTAACGCTCTGGATTCCATAAATAGTCTCTCTGTTATCTTGATCGTTTATCTGTCTTGCTGGTATGCCCGCGGTAGGTGCGTGTAGGAGCAAATTCTCCTAATTTATAACCAACCATTTCTTCAGTAATGAATATTGGTATGAATTTGTTGCCATTGTGCACCGCGATATTAAGCCCAACAAAATCCGGGCTAATCATAGAACGGCGAGACCAGGTTTTGATTAATTTCCGATCTTGTTTTTCTTGTGCTACAATAACTTTTTTTTCTAAATGCTTATCGATAAATGGTTCTTTTTTTAAAGATCGAGGCATGAATTCTCCTGAAATTATGCTTTACGCCGTCTTACTATGTATTTGTCGGTAGCTTTATTATTACGTGTTCTATAACCTTTTGTCGGGACTCCCCATGGACTGACCGGATGTCTTCCACCGGATGTACGTCCCTCACCTCCCCCATGCGGATGGTCTACCGGGTTCATCACGACTCCTCGAACGGTCGGGCGAATTCCCTTCCAACGACGGCGCCCGGCTTTCCCTTGTTTCAAATTCATACTTTCTGAGTTTCCGACAGACCCAATTGTTGCTAAACATTCCGACCTTACGAGGCGAATTTCACCAGACCGCAACTTTAACTGCACGTATTCTACATCTTTTCCCATGAGCTGCACTGAGCTACCCGCACTTCTTGCCAGCTGAGCTCCCTTTTGTGGTTTCAATTCGACGCAATGGAGCGTCGTTCCAACAGGAATGTTTTTCAACGGCATTGTATTGCCTACCCGGATTTCTGCCTGTTCACTGGTAACAACGGTATCACCAACAGTAAGCCCTTCTGGTGTAATAATGTATCTTTTTTCACCGTCAGTATATTGAACCAAGGATATTCGAGCGCTTCTGTTCGGGTCATATTCAATGCTCAGCACTTTCGCCGGAATATTGAATTTGTTTCTTTTAAAGTCGACTATTCGATAACGCCGTTTATGTCCGCCACCGTGATGTCTTACAGTAATTCTACCATTGTTGTTTCTGCCACCTGATTTTTTAAGTGGTGCTAAAAGTGATTTTTCTGGTGTTGAAGTGGTTATTTCCTCAAATCCAAATCCACTCATTCCCCGTCTTCCGGGCGAGGTCGGTTTGTATTTTTTAATCGACATAATTCCCTATTGATTGATATCAAGCACCTTCAAAATATTCAATTTTATCACCTTCTTTTAGGGTTATTATGGCCTTTTTCCAATTAGGCCTTTTTCCCATATGCCGTCCTAATCTTTTGGACTTTCCCTTGATATTGATTGTTCGCACGTGAAGTACAGATACCTTAAAAGATTTTTCTACGCTTTCCTTGATCTGAACTTTGTTTGCATCTCTGCTGACCTCAAAAGCGACCTGGTTAGCGAATTCATGCTGCAAAGTTGTTTTTTCCGTCAAGAGCGGTCGTTTGATTATATTGTATAAACTCATGATAGCAATCTTTCTTCAACTGCTGATAATGCTTCTTTAACAAATATTACTTTTTTATATCTCAGCAGTTTGTACACATTCAAAGTACGATAATTAATGACCTGGACTTCGGGAAGATTTCGTGAAGCAAGAGAGAGATTTCTGGGTAATTCGTCAACAACAATGAGGGCATGCTGGCATTCCAGTTTTGTAAGAATTGTTTGGAATTTCTTCGTCTTGTGATCCTGCAGATCCAGATGTTCAATCACAACAACCTGATTATTCCGAATTTTCTCCGCTAATGCTGAACACAATGCTTGTTTTCTAACCTTTTTGTTCATTGATTTGGAGTGATCACGCGGTACAGGTCCGAAGACGATTCCACCATGACGCCAAATTGGTGACTTCGTACTCCCGGATCTGGCACGTCCTGTTCCTTTTTGCTTCCATGGTTTGATCGTACTTCCAGAAACCTGAGATCGGGTCTTGGTTGAGTGGGTTCCCTGTCGCTGACCAGCCAGGAAATGAACCACCGCGTCTTTAATAATGGAAGGGTGATATGGAGTCTCTGTCACGTCTTCGCTGATTTCAATCTCGCTAACGGAAGCTTTGTCAAAATTAAGTACTGGAAGTTTTGCCATTATTTTCTCTTGCGTATTTTGTTCTATTTTAAGAATCAGCCCTGCTTGATTGCAATATCAACCCCGGCGGAAATATCGAGCTTCATTAGAGCATCCATAGTTTGCGGAGTGGTATCCAAAATATAAAGCAAACGCTTGTGCGTCCTCATTTCAAACTGCTCACGCGATTTTTTATCGACATGCGGGGAGCGAAGCACAGTATATTTGTTAATCCGGGTGGGTAATGGAATCGGTCCAACAATCCTCGCCCCCGTCCTCTTGACTGTATTGACGATTTCACTGACCGTTTGATCCAGAAGTTTATCGTCGTATGCTTTGAACCGAACTTTTATTTTATGATCCATCCTACCTCTAACCGGTTTTATTCGACAACTTCAGAAACAACCCCAGAACCAATGGTCCGGCCACCTTCCCGAATTGCAAACCGAAGTTCTTTTTCCATCGCAATAGGTGTGATCAGTTCAACTTCAATTGCCACATTGTCCCCAGGCATTACCATTTCAATTCCATCCGGAAGTTTGATCATTCCGGTCACGTCAGTTGTACGAAAATAGAACTGAGGACGATAATTTGTAAAAAACGGGGTGTGTCGGCCCCCTTCATCTTTGGTCAAAACATAAACCTGACCTTTGAATTTCGTATGAGGATGAATCGTTCCAGGTTTACAAATTACCTGACCGCGTTCAATTTCATCACGCTTCAAACCTCTGACCAGGAGCCCCACATTGTCACCTGCGCGACCTTCATCCAGAGTCTTCCGGAACATCTCAACCCCCGTAACGACCGTCTTCTGGGTATCTCGAATCCCGCAAATTTCTACTTCTTCCCCAATTTTTACAATTCCACGATCAATTCTTCCTGTAGCCACGGTACCGCGGCCTGAAATTGTAAATACATCCTCGACCGACATTAAAAATGGACGGTCCAGCAAACGCTCCGGTTCTGGAAAGTAAGCATCAACTGCATCCATTAACTCAAGAATTGATTTATAGTCCGCACTATCTGCATCAGTATCTGAAGATTCCATTGCTTGCAGAGCCGAACCCTTGATTACCGGAATGTCATCTCCTGGAAAATCATAAGAATCCAGGAGTTCCCGGACTTCCATCTCTACCAATTCAAGGAGTTCTTCATCATCCACCTGGTCTACCTTATTAAGGTATACTACAAGGTAGGGGACGTTGACCTGACGTGCCAACAGAATATGCTCCCGCGTCTGCGGCATCGGTCCATCTGCAGCAGAAACTACGATAATTGCACCATCCATTTGGGCAGCCCCTGTTATCATGTTCTTGACATAGTCGGCGTGTCCGGGACAGTCTACATGGGCATAGTGCCGGTTAGCTGTTTCATATTCCACGTGCGTGGTTGCAATGGTAATCCCTCTGGCCCGCTCTTCAGGGGCATTGTCAATCGCATCAAACTCCTTGAATTCGGCCGTACCCTGCAGGCTTAATACCTTTGTAATAGCAGCCGTCAAAGTCGTTTTACCATGATCAACGTGCCCAATCGTTCCAATGTTTATATGCGGTTTGGCTCGATTAAATGATTCTTTTGCCATGTCTTTCTCCTAACAAATAATTACCCAGCTCTTAGAATCTCCTTCACACACATGTGTTTTGAGATACACCAACAATTTCATCAAATAGTTTTTCAGCTATCGGTTCATAATGGCTAAATTGCATCGAATAAACGGCACGCCCCTGAGTTACTGATCGTAAATCTGTCGAATACCCAAACATTGCAGCCAATGCGACTTCTGCCGAAACAACCTGAGCCCCAGAGCGCTCCGACATTCCCCGTATCCGTCCCTTTCGCGAGTTTAAGTCATTGATGACATCACCCATATATTCCATTGGAACAGTTACTTCAACTTTCATTACAGGTTCTAGTATTAAAGGCTTTGCTTTTCTGGCACCTTCTTTAAGGGCCATTGAACCGGCAATTTTAAATGCCATTTCTGAAGAGTCGTTCTCGTGCGCTTCCCCTTTGAGGAGCGTCGCTTTTAAATCAATCAGAGGATAACCCGCAAGAATTCCGCTATCTAGAGCTTCTCTAAGACCTTGTTCAATTGCAGAAATAAATTTCTTTTCAAGCGAGTTGTTTGACTGATTTTCAAAAACAACTCCAGTTCCTGGATCCAGAGGGCTTAATGACAACTGACAATATGCATACTGCTCTTTTCCTGCAATTGCCTGGTTGAATTCAATTTCTATTGTTTTTTCAATGGAAATTGTTTCACGATAAGCAACTCTTGGCTTTCCAACGTTACAAGCGACCCGCAATTCCTTCTGCAGCCGTTCTACTATAATTTCCAGATGAAGCTCCCCCATTCCAGAAATCAATGTCTGCCCTGTTTCTTCTTCAATTTTGATATGAAATGAGGGATCTTCTCTTGTTAGTTTTTCCAGTGCTTGATCCAGTTTTACTTGATCAGCTTTGGTTTTCGGCTCAATCGCAATGTCAATTACTGGAATTGGAAAATGTGTTTGTTCCAAAATAACCGGTTTCTTTTTGGAACAAAGCGTATCTCCCGTCGTCGTAAAATTAAATCCTATTGCAGCCCCAATATCTCCAGATTCTAATTTGCTGACCTCTTCCCTTTTATTGGAATGCATTCTAACCAATTGCCCAACTCGTTCACTTTTCATTTTTAACGGGTTGTATATTGATTTCCCAGATTCCAGAACACCGGAATAGACTCTAACGAAAGTAAGTTGCCCAGCAAAGGGATCTGCTGCAATTTTAAAAGCAATTGCACACAAGTTTTCGTCAATTCTCGGCTCAAGCAAAATCTCCTTGCCCGTGTTTGGTTCTATCCCTTTTACAGGGGGAAGATCTATTGGCGAAGGAAGATATTTAACAACTGCGTCTAATAGCTCCTGTACTCCTTTGTTTTTAAAGGACGATCCGCATAGGACCGGAGTAATTTTGTTTTTTAAAGTTCCCTTACGTATTGCATCTTCAATTTCTTGTTCAGAGATTTCTTTTTCTTCCAGGTATTTTTCAAGAAGCTGATCATCAAATTCTGAAACGGAATCAAGCAGTTTTTCACGATATTCATGCGCCTCATTACTATATTCGTCTGGAATTTCCTGGATTGAAAAACTGCTTCCTAAAGAAAGCTCATCGTAGAAGATCGCTTTCATTGTAATCAGATTGATGACGCCGCTAAAACTGTCTTCTCCTCCAATGGGAAGTTGAATTGGAACCGGTTTCGCTCCGAGCTGCTCCGTCATCATTTTGACAACATTGAGAAAGTCTGCACCCACTCGGTCCATTTTGTTAACAAACGCGATACGTGGTATTTCGTACCCATCTGCTTGGCGCCAAACCGTTTCTGATTGGGCCTGAACTCCTGCAACTCCACAGAAAACCGCGACAACGGCGTCCAATACACGGAGAGACCGTTCAACTTCAAACGTAAAATCAACATGTCCCGGGGTGTCAATTATGTTTAAAGTGTAGTCTTTGCCGTTTACTTTCCAAAAACAGGTCGTTGCCGCAGAGGTGATCGTAATTCCCCGCTCCTGTTCCTGTTCCATCCAATCCATGGTTGCCGCGCCATCGTCAACCTCCCCAATTCGATGAATTCTTCCGGAAAAAAACAGAATCCGTTCTGTTGTTGTCGTTTTTCCAGCATCAATATGGGCCATGATACCGATATTGCGTCTAGCTTCTGACCGTATCACAACCTTTTACCAACGACAGGGTTACCATCGATAATGTGCGAATGCCTTATTTGCTTCTGCCATTTTATGGGTATCTTCCTTTTTCTTGACCGAAGACCCTCTGTTGTGAAACGCATCCAACAATTCGTCTGCCAGTTTTCCTCTCATCGATTTCCCACTGCGTCCGTTTGCATAGGAAATTAACCAACGTATTGCCAGGGCTTGACTGCGTTCATATCTGACTTCAATAGGGACCTGATAAGTAGAACCACCCACTCTTCTCGATTTTACCTCCAACATCGGGCTAACATTTTTGACTGCTTTTCGAAACACGTCCAGTGAGGAGGCTTCCGTCTCTCTTTTTTCTATGATTCCTAATGCGCCGTACAAAATAGTTTCAGCTGTACTTTTTTTACCTTCCTTCATGAGACAATTGATGAATTTACTCACCAGTCGGTCTTTATATTTTGGGTCCGGTAATACCTCTCGCTTTACTGCTGCATGTCTCCTTGCCATATTTTTTCCTTATTTTCTAGCCGCGTTTGGTACCATATTTGGACCGTCCTTGTTTGCGTTCTTGAACCCCTACCGTATCCAAGGCCCCCCGGATGACATGATACCGAACTCCAGGCAAGTCTTTGACTCTTCCTCCACGGAGTAGTACAACAGAGTGTTCCTGCAGGTTATGACCAATACCCGGAATATAACTCGTCACTTCAATGCCATTACTCAGACGAACTCTCGCTACTTTACGCAAAGCGGAATTGGGTTTTTTGGGTGTGGAGGTGTAAACCCTGACACACACTCCTCTTTTTTGCGGGCAACTCTGCAATGCAGGTGTGTCGCTTTTTGTTGTTTTGCTAGATCGTCCTTTTCGAACTAACTGATTTAAAGTTGGCATACAAAACTTTCTCTGTGCCCCAAAAACCTTTTATTCAGGCGAGTTTAATAAAATTTTCCTTGAGCCTGGTTGACCCGATCGACAGTATCTGAGGTCAACTTTTTAGTGAAGTCTCGCAAAGGTAAGTTCAGTCTGTATACAGACAAACCTATGTAGAATTTCTAAATTCAGGTAAGAAATTTTACTAGAGAGGGCGATTCCTCTTAATTGTTAAAAACAGCATTTTTAACAGATAATAATAACCATAGCAATATAAAAATTGCTTATTCTGTTCGTCAATTCATTGATTGCAGTCTTCATTTTTCTAAACTATTGATTTAATTGTCCTAATATTACATTATATGTAAATTGTAAAAAATTTATTTTTTTCTAATTACCGAATTACAATATTTACTAATTTGTTTTTAACAACAATTACTTTACGAACAGTCTTTTCTACGAGATAGGACTGTATTTTGGGAGAACTCAATGCTTTTTGTTTAATCTCTGACTCATCCAGATCGGCAGATATTTCAAACTTATCCCGAAGTTTTCCATTTACCTGCACTACGAGCATGAGCATCGATTCCCTGGAAAGCTCTTCATTGAATTGAGGCCAATGCTGAAGGTGAACAGAATCTCCTTCATGTCTTTGATGCCAAAGTTCTTCCGAGATAAATGGAGCAATTGGCGCCAGCATCAAAATGAGGCAGTCTACTGCCTCGTTCCAAGATGAACTAAGATATTGATTTTCTGGTATGTCTTTTAGTAAATTGCGAAATGCCATCAATGAAGCTATCGCTGTATTGAATTTGAATTGGTTATAGTCTCCAGTGACTTTTTTTAGAGTTTGGTGAGTTGATTTTCTCAAAGAATCCGAATCATCAAAATCGGTAGTATTCGATTGGACTGATTCTGTACTGGCAATATTCCATACATCCTTGAGAAAACGGATAATTCCTTCAATTCCTTTAGAATTCCAGGGTCCGCCACCATCCCATGGGCCGATAAACATTAAATAAATTCGAACTGCATCGACACCAAATTGTTGAACAATACTGTCAGGATTTACTACATTCCCACGGCTTTTGGACATCTTTTCATGATCTTCCCCCAAGATCATACCCTGGTTGAACAGTTTTTTTGTTGGTTCCCTAAATTCGATCAGGCCCATATCAGCCATAGCTTTTGTAAAAAATCTGAAATATAGCAAGTGCATTGTGGCATGTTCAATCCCACCCGTATATTGATCAACCGGAAGCCAGTAATCCCCCAGATTTTTATCCCAGGGCAAGTCATTACGTGTCAATTTTTGACCTTTTTTCCAGTAAGGAGAAACATACGCATAATAATACCAGGAAGAGCAGAAAAAAGTATCCATAGTGTCTGTTTCCCGCTCAGCGGTTTCCCCACACTGAGGACAGGTCGTTTTCAAAAAACCTTCATGATATTTAAGCGGACTTTCTCCGGTGGGCTGAAACTCTGCATCATCAGGTAGCCGAACCGGCAATTCTTCATAGGGAACAGGAACGATGCCGCAGGCCGAGCAATGGACAAAGGGAATCGGAGTACCCCACATTCTTTGGCGACTGATCAGCCAATCATGCAAGCGATAATTTATCTTTCTTTCCCCAATTTTATTGTTTTCAAAATACTCTGCAACTCGATCAAAACCAGTCGGCCATTCCAGTCCGTCAAAACGGGCGCTATTTACCATCACCGTGTTTTCTTTGCTAATATACGCTTCGGCGAGTTGATCTTCCGGGATAATCTCACTCGTTTCCTTAGAAAGAATCACGACCCTGATCGGTAACTCATATTTGCGTGCAAAATCGAAATCTCGCTGATCATGTGCAGGAACTGCCATAATGGCTCCTGTCCCATAAGAAGCAAGCACGTAGTCGGCAATCCAGATCGGAATTTTTTCTTGATTCATAGGATTGACTGCATAGGCCCCTGTGAATACACCATCTTTTTCCTGCCCTTCGGCAGTCCTTTCAATTTCTGACTTTCGCGCTGCTGCCTTTTTATATTCCTCAACTGCTTCCATTCTTTCGTTTGTGGTAATTTTTTCAGTGAGGGGATGCTCAGGAGCCAAAACGCAAAAAGTCATGCCAAAAACAGTGTCCGGTCGGGTCGTGAATACGCGAAAACTGAGATTTTCCTCGCATGAAACTTGTAGATTAAACTCGACTCCTTCGCTCTTTCCAATCCATTGTGTCTGCATTGCTTTGACGCGATCCGGCCATTCCATTCCTTCATAGTTCAAAAGCTCTTCACTATACTTTGTGATTTTCAATTTCCATTGATTGAGGTCTTTTTTAATAACTGGATTCTCACATCGTTCACATAATCGCATTTCCCCAATTACTTGTTCTCTCGCTAATGTCGTGTTACACGTTGTGCAAAAATCAACAGGAGAATAGTCCCGATAAGCTAAACCGTGCTCGTAAAATTTCAAAAAAAACCATTGATTCCATTTATAGTATTCCGGATCACAGCTCGCTACCTCCTGATCCCAGGCGAACATGGCTCCCATCGAGCGTAGCTGATCTCGCATTCTATCCATATTTTTATAAGTCCATTCTTTTGGATGAATGTTGTGCTTGATTGCAGCATTCTCTGCAGGCAGTCCAAATGCATCGAAACCCATTGGAAAAAATACGTTATATCCCTCCATACGTTTATAGCGTGCAATTGCATCGGAAGGGGCCATTGCATACCAGTGTCCTATGTGTAAATCCCCAGAAGGATAAGGCAGCATCGTCAGCATGTAGAATTTGGGTTTTGTTTCAAAGGGTTTTGCTTTATACAAGGAAATTTCATTCCACTTTTCTTTCCACTTTGCTTCAATTTCTGTTGCTCGATAGGGCTTCATAGTCTTTTAAGTTATTTGGCTAGAATTTGATAAACCAATAAATGGCACTATATGCAATTTAAGGAAGTAAATCAGATAGTATCAGTCTATTTATACAATTTTTCAAGATTTTAGTAACAATCAATTTTTGTGTTAAGGTCGTTAATTCGGTGGTCTTGATTAATTGTTCTGTTCTCGCGTTCAATCGCTTTCCTATCCCTCAAAAATTTACTGGATTAATTGTACACCTTTACACAGTTGCAGGCAGCCATTTCTGAATTTGCTATATTTTTTCAGGGAAAAATAAATATTATTCTATTTCAGATTGTATACTATTTTAAGTACCATCCATCCCTTGTGAGATACAGGATGAATCCACACCTATATGCATTTTCAACGTTATAGGAAAAATCGGTAACTTTAAAATGAAGCGTTTATGATTACAGATCCTATTTTTTATATATGTGCTATTCCGGCAATATTAGTAAATGGATTGAGCAAGGGCGGATTTGGAGGGGTCGGTATTCTTTCAGTTCCTTTGATTGCTATTGCAATCGGACCGATCCAGGCAGCAGCAATTCTCCTGCCGATTCTGGTCGTAATGGATGGGGTCGCGCTATGGAGTTTCCGTAAACGCTGGAGTATGGAAAATTTAAAAATAATTTTACCTGGGGCAATACTGGGTATTGTTATAGGTACTTTTAGTTTTCGATATCTTTCGGAAGATGCAATTCGAGTTTTAATCGGAACAATCGCAGTTGTATTCTGTTTAAACTATTTGTCCAAGCGCAGTGTTGTGGAAAAAACTAGTCCCAACAAAATCAAAGGTATCTTCTGGGGAACTATCGCCGGTTTTACCAGTTTTGGAATTCATTCAGGAGGTCCCCCCATTAGGATATATTTGCTACCACAGAGGCTGGAAAAAACGATGTTGGCAGGAACAATGGCAATTTTTTTCGCAGTCGTCAATTTTATTAAATTGCTACCCTATGCATGGCTTGGTCAACTAGATCAGATCAATATGATGACTGCTTTGGTCCTTATGCCTTTGGCTCCAATCGGTGTCAGGCTAGGAGTTTTTCTTTTAAACCGAACAAATGAAAAGTTGGTGTACCGTTTATATTACTTATTTCTATTTGCAGTAGGAATCAAACTTTCGTTTGATGGAAGCATGGGTCTTATCCGGTCTTTAACATAGATAAGATATATCGTTAGATAATCTGTAATGTAGATTTGAACTACAAAACAAAAATAGTGAGAGAAGAAAGGGCGATTGACGGTTAGAGGAGGGTTTAAAGTATTTTTTAGTTTTTTGAGGATGTGGTGCCGAGAGCCGGAATCGAACCGGCACGGGGTTGCCCCCACTGGATTTTGAATCCAGCGCGTCTACCAATTTCACCACCTCGGCAACCGCCAAAAATCATGGAAAGGGAATTTGGAAATGTTTCTATCGAGGATTGAGCAGTTCCGGCACTGACCGACTCTCCCACCGAGGTTTCCCTGGCAGTACCA
>JADGAV010000057.1 GCA_015231825.1 SAR324 cluster bacterium | reverse complement strand
GGGGATGGGGGTCACGCATTTCTTTTATGTTTGGCCTGCAGCACCGATTTGATCATTTTCCCCAATTTTTTATCTTTTTGATGTTTTTCCAAATATGACATTTGGTGGTAGGCCGATTCCTTGTTCATTTTTACGTAATTTTGATAACGGCTCTGGGAAATTGCCCCTTCCTCGAGGGCTTGCAATACTGCACAACCCTTCTCTTGAGAGTGAGTGCAATCATGATAGTGACACTGACCTGCCAATTCCGCGATTTCCTGAAAGGTCTGTTCAAGCCCTGAATCCACGTCAAAATTCCCCAATTCCCTCATTCCCGGCACATCAATAATCATGACATCGTTGTCCAGCTGAATCAATTGACGGTGGGTGGTGGTGTGCTTTCCGCGGCCGTCTTTTTCACGAACCGATTGAGTTTCAAAAAGATCTTCTCCCAAAAGATTGTTCAGCAAAGTCGTCTTGCCAACTCCGGAAGATCCCACCAGACAAAATGTTTCACCTGGACTCAGGAGCTTCTTTATCGACTCCATCCCCGATTTAGTGGTATTGCTAAAAGCGAGGACTTCAATGTTCACCAACTGATGAATTTCAGCGATCTTTTCTTCGATTTCATGTGCGGGCAATAAATCGCTTTTACTCAATAAAACGATCGGAGTGATGTTGCTCTCATTGACCATCACCAAATAGCGTTCCAGTCTTCTGAGATTATAATTTTCATCGAGGGATTGAATGATAAAAGACTTGTCGAGATTGGCGGCAATCAATTGAAACTCGACTTTTTTTCCCGGTGTTTTTCTTTTTAGTAATGATTTCCTCGGGAAGACCTCATGAATAATGGCCAGGGATTCGTCATCAAAATATTGCAGATAGCACCAATCTCCAACAGTTGGAAAATCCAGTGGAGACTCTGCAGTAAACATCAAGCGTCCTGTAATTTCTGCACGGATTTCAAATTCACCATTGTTCACGAGATAGCTGTCTTTATGGACGGCGCTCACTCTGGCAATCTGAAACTGGTCCAATTTGTCAGGATCCATTTTCGATTGAAACCAACTATTGAAACCTAATTTTTCCAGTTTCATTGAGAACTCCGCAGATTGAAATTGGAATGGCAGAAAATATTGAATCGGGAAAGCCAGCAGCATGAGTTGTAACGTCTCAACAGCTTTCTCCTAGAAAGCGCCGGGATTTCTATATCACTTTCTTTTGATATTTCCTGCGTTGAAGTGGCAGGATGAGTTCAGTCAATCGACGTGCCCGACGCTCAACTTTAAGAGGCAATGAATCCCATTTACCATTTAATGCCACTTTGTAAATTGCAGTCTTTGACAGAGGAACAATCAAAAATCCCAACCGACTCCCGCAAGCAGAATGCTGGATGTTCGATCATAGAAATCAATATTGCTGTCTTCGTAAAGATAAACCATCCCATAAAGCTGGTAGTGTGAAGTCTGGATCACTTTCAGAAAAGAAGAAACTGATAGTTGCTGAGTCTCCCGGGTTTTGGTGAACAAGGGAGAGCGCGCATTAAATTTTTCGGTTTGCAAAGTCCCCTGGAGCACCATAATCAGGGATTGACTGAATATCTTAAAATAGTCACCCTCAATCCGCTGCGCAGTGCTGCTGTCGGCAGATCCTTTAGCATCGTTCCTGGTATAGCCGTAACCCAATTGCCAGGGCCGGATCCCGTATTTGAGGAAAATGGAATTGCTCTGCATCGCACGGCCGTGCCCGGGATACTTCTTTTCTGTCAGGTCATTCCCAAATCCTTGCTGAGTGCGAGTGAATCCGAGCACCAGATGTTGTTTCCCCGGAACTGTTTCTATACTATAGGTAACGCTGCCCCCATATTTTTGAGAACTTGTTGCTTTGCGTTTCTTACGGGTTTCATAAGGATCCTTCCATTCTTCCTCCGGCAGATTGTAAAACGCTGAAAAATTAAACAGTCCCAGGGAAGTCAGCTGTGATCTTCCGGCAGTGAATTCTTTCGGTTTTTCGTTTTTTAGGTACCAACGATTGAGCTTCTGTTTTCCCGGATAATTCAATTCAAATCGAACAAGAGGGAAAAAATTCATGCTCGATTCGGGGTCATCATCTAAAGAATCCAGGCTTTTTTGGGAGAGACTATTGAGGAGGGTCGCTCCCGCGCCGAGCTCAAAATGCCCATCGATTTCCTGTGTTTCTTTTCCTCCTTTTTGCATCGGATCTGACCGGCGGGGCTTTTTGGCCTGTGCCGGTTTAGCCGACCTTTTCCCGACGATCGATCCGAGTCGCAGGCGGTAGCTCGCAATCTGTTCCTTTTTTAAACCTAAAATCCTGACTCCCTTTCCCTGGCCGATGGTTTTGATCTGATCTTCTTTGAAGTTCTCAAACGAGAAGTTCCGTCCATAGTATCCAGCTCCTTGCAGAAGATTACCTTCCCGATCGAAGACATCGGCAAGGAATTCTACCTGCTGCCAATCCCTACCTGTCTTGTTGAGGACCATGCCTTTCAAAACAGGATCCCCCTGCTCGCCGGACGTCATCGAAAGTTCTGAGAAACGGAATTCTCCTTCCCCGCCAGCAAGTTCCTGACGATTTCCAGAAGACTGCAAAGAATAGCTTTTCTCTGCTAAAAACCAGGTGCAGCCGGGAAAAAAAAGCAGCAGAAGCGACAGGATCGAGACCGGGATTTTAATTAGGGCCATATTGCAAAGAGTAAAAGGTCGCAGAATACTACCCCGTACCCGAGGGATCTTCAGGTTGAATAGGGACATCTTCCAAATTGGTCGCTTCCTCCTCATACAGTTCCTCGGCTGCGGCGGGCGGAGGTGACTTTTCTTCAGTGGGCTCAGCTTTTGGAGGGGGAGGCATTTCCTGTGAAGCCGCTTCTTCAGCTTTTTTCGATTTGACTGACTTTTTTTCTTCAACCGCTTTTATGGGAGCGGGCATTTTAGAATCTGACTCGTTGCTTTTTTGGGAAGGAGGATCGGGCTGGCTGACCTGCTTCGTGAGCCGATTCAATTTATCAGAAAGGATCCGGCATAGCCACAGCAGAAAATCTTCACTTCCAATATGTTTGAGCATTTTTTGAGAGATGACAATCAATTGCACGTCTGTTTCAGACCGAATAGTGGCACTGCAGAAAGTTTGATTGATATAGCTCATCTCTCCAAAAATATCTCCAATGCGCTGAAAGGTATAAACCAGTTTTTCACCAGCCAGCACTGAAACGCGGCCCTTCAATAAAAGAAATACGTCAGAATTGGGTTCTCCTTCCAGGAGGATATCCTCCCCTTTGTTTACCCGAAGAATCTTCATGCTGTTGATCAAACGTCTCAGCATCTCGTCAGGCATCTGGGCGAAGGTCCTTTTTTGCTTCAAAACGTTATAAATATTCAACCTGCTGGGATTTGTAATTTCCGTTTTCGAAGACATTGCTTTACAATTTTTCGATTGACAAGATTTGCAATTTTTATCAACTGATTGTCGAATTTACAAACCGGGTTGAATCTATTTTTTTGCTTTGAGAAAAGTGAACTGAAAACGATCCATGTTTGAAATTCAGTTGTGCAAAAACAGCTGAATTATGCAGCCATGCAAGAACAGCAGATTTTTGAACTTCGCTGCCTAAAAATTTTTTCATACCAAAAAAATTACAGGTTAATTCATGTCGCCACTGTTTCGAGGCTTTCTGAATTCGTTTCTGTCTGGTAGCGAATCACCAGTTCTTTTTGAAAGACCTGTTCAAACAGATCTTTTTTCTTTTCAACGGCCCAACGGATCAATAAGAGGTCGTATGTCCCATCAATAAACAGTAAAATTTTATCGTCACTGTAATGGGTAATCACTGATTGGACACCACGCTGATGCTCACGGTCCAGGGCGTCTGCCAATCTCAGAATTGCGGTCAGATGATTAACGATTTTTTTATTCTCCTCGGAGATGCGGGCATACTCCAGATGCTTTTCATTGGGGATACTGCGTGAATGATAACGGGCAATCAAGCCGATCAGGGACCTTTCCTGATTCGTGATTCCAACCAATTCACTGTTTTGTATGAGATACATCGAATGCTTATGATGATCAGAGAGCCGAATAAACCGTCCGGTATCATGAAGAATGGCAGCAACTTCCAGAAGGATTCGCTCTCTCTGTCCATAATGGTGCAGACCGGCCGTTCCCTGAAAGATTTGCGTACTCAAACTGCGAACAGACTTCGCATGTTCGTGACTAGCCTGATATTTTTCCGCATAATGGTAGGCGGAATGAATGATTTGCTCATACTCCGTGATCAATTTCATCGGATAGAATTCTTCAGAAATTTCACAGAGAATGCCTTCCCTCAGGCCAACATCAGGGATGACCAACTCTTTGCATTTTGAAAGTTCAAGCAATTCAGAGAAAACACAGATGGCAGGAACTATCACATCCGACCGGTCAGGCTGCAGCCCAAGGTTATCGATTCTCTGCTGATAAGTCCTGGCAAAGAGTTCTTTTTGCACCTGCCTGAGATCTTTTCCGTGCAGATAGGAGGTTGTGGTATTCAGTTTTGATTTTCCGCAGCCGAGCAGTTTGGCCAGGGGTACCAATGAAGCCGCATTGCCGCCTGTAATGACCAGGGTCTCAACCGGTGTTTTCAGCAGGATCGGGCCGAGAAACCGAAGAAATTCATTGATATAAGTTTTCACCAGTTGAATAAATTTTTTCTCTTTTTTGGGGGTGTAGTTGAACATCTGCAGCAGCCGAACCGTTCCCAAACGATAGGATTCCGCAAAAAAGATTTCTCCATCGGTAATTAGGGAGATTTCCAGACTTCCTCCTCCCAGATCGGCAAGCAAAAAGCTTCCTTTTTCAAGATCAACGGTGTTGAGAATCGCTAATTTTAAAATCTGTGCTTCTTTTCCTCCAGAAATAATATCTAATAAAATTCCTGTTTCTTTTTCAAGCAGTTCAATGACCTGATCCTGGTTTGCAGCTTCACGAAATGCGCTCGTGGCGTAAGCCCGGATCTCTTCACACTCGTTTTGTTTAAAAACTTTATGATAAATTTTGAAGGCATCAATCAATTTTTCAATGTTCTCTTCAGAAATTTCCCCTGTGTTGAAAACATCGCCGCCCAAACGGATCGGAGTCCTGCTTGACTCGATGGGTTCCACCCGATGGTCCTTGGTGAGATGGGCGCACCTCATCCGAACCGCATTGGATCCTACATCAATTACGCCAACGGCTTTCATAAATCATTCTCTGTCTTTTTGTTGATTTAAATGTCCCTTCCCTGATGGGTTCAATACACGATAAAATATACCCTTTTTTTAGTCAAAGGAAAACTTCCATCGTGTTTCGGGAAAGCCTGTTGACGGAATTCCTCAGCAGTTGAAACAGATGGATATGGGAAAACGGCTTAGCGAGGAGCACACGGATAACGGTGCTGTCAAACTGAAATTTTCATGGGCGCGGGTACAGAGCGGGCAGCGAAGATTTTGTCATTAGCCCTGAGTGGCGGTATTTTCGGGAAGTATGCAGTTGAGGATGTAAGAGCAGATGAGGGTGCGCCAGTCAACAAGTACACCCATTCTGATATAGGCTTTGTGAATTATTTTGTTTCCAGTTCAGCATCTGCCTTTTTAACCTGAATTTTTTTTTGGGAGGATCCTTCTTTAGCCGTCACGCGGCAGGAATCGGGTCCCATTCAACTGGGAATTCCTAACATGGGAAGAACCCATCTCTGGAGGGAAACCCAAATTACAATCACAGCCACTCCACCTAGTATTTCCATTTGAATCTCCTTTTCCACTCCATTCAGAGCATTTCTCCGTGAGCAAGCACCCGGATTTCTCCTTCTGCCAGGGGAATCCAGTTTTCCTCTGTTAAAGGGACACTCGCCACCAAAATTGCCTTTTGGTCCTGATGCCCCATTTTAATATCTAAACCTTCAATCGAATCCTGCGCTTTGTTCACAGAACAGCTTCGACAAAGAGTAAAAAGTCCGGGAGGATGAAATCCTGGTCTTCCCGTTTGTTTTCTCTGGTGACCATGAATATACAAATATTCACTGTCGGAATAGAGAAAATTGGCAGGACCCAATTTTCGAATGGTTCCTGCAAAATCCGAGACCAGCGCCAACCGTTCTGCCAGGCTGGGAATGCTGCCTTTCGTCCATAAATCCTGCATTGACGCCATCAGGCTGCAAAACGCATACTCTGAATCGGTTTCTCCAACGGGTTGATACCTTCCCAGTTCAGTTTTTTTGCTGGAGCGGATTCTCTTTAAATCGCCGTTGTGTGCGAAAACATGCATCCGGCCACCGAGTTCCCGTGAAAACGGCTGAGTGTTTTTTATTTTTGCTCCTCCTTGCGTCGCCTTTCGAATGTGAGAAATCACCAAATCACTGATAAAGTCATGTTTTTCAATGAACTTCACACAGGCGCTTTGACTGGCAGCATCTGCGTCTTTGATCAGCCTGACATCATTTTCTGCATAAAAAGCAATTCCCCACCCGTCTTGATGAGGACCCGTCAAACCACCGTGTTTCGCAAATTCTTCTAGAGAAAAAGAAACCGTGGTCGGGTAGAGACTCGACATGGCAAATAACTCACACATTCCCGATCCTGTTTCTCAGGCTCAACAATCTTCTCTTCCTTTAAAGCGACTGATTCCCGGAAATCAACGGGTGTGTGAGAACAAACCGGACCAGGGAAGGGGTATCATGAGTGTTGAGTTTTTTCATGAGATTGTACTTGTGGGTCTCCACTGTACGCGCACTGATTTTTAAGCTGTGTGCGATCTCCTGAGCCGTTTTCCCTTCAACCACGCATTGCAGAATTTCTTTTTCCCGACTGGTCAGAAGGTTTGTGACCAGGTCCTCTTTTTTCATTTTATGACGATACGTCTCGACTCCAAATTCAGCATCCGGAGAGATGTAACTTTCCCCCTCCAATACTTTCTTGAGTATCAAAGGAAGCCGATCCATGTCTTCATCTTTTAGCAGATAGGCTGAAGCTCCTGACTTTAAGGCATGGATTATATATTCCGGATTATTATAAGAGGAAAAAACCGCAACTTTCGTTCCCGGACATCTTTCTTTGATTATGCGAGTTGCTTCGATCCCGTTCATCTTTGGCATTGAAATGTCCAACAACGCCAGATCAGGCAAAAGCTGTTCGCAAAGACTGACGGCCTCTTCTCCATTTACTGCTTCGCCTACGATTTCAAATTCATGCTCGTTTTTAAAGAACGTCCGCACCCCACTCCGAATTACAGGGTGGTTATCTGCAACAACCAGGCGTGTTAACATGTTCCCTCACAATAGAATCCAATATTTTCAAATATTTTTGAGGGGTGGCTGTACCTCATCCTCAGAAGGTCCCTGGTGGAGGATTCATTCAATATGACCAGAAACCCACTATGCAGGTTTATTTAAAGCCATTATCCCCCGATTTGACCCATCCGTATTATTGTCACGGCTTTCTCTACTTTGAATCAGGCATTTTATTTTTTTCGATCTCCTATCGGCCAACTCCGGTTAAACAAAAGTCAATAATATCAATGATATTTTTTATATTCCCCAAGATTTTCAGAAAAGCGAGAAAGTGCCAGTTACTGATAATAATCTAATGAAAGATTTTGTCTATCCGTAATTCTACGTACCGGAGTCAGATTCCAGTTTACAGAAAGCAATTTACTCCGCAGGATTTTTAAATTGCCCGCCTGAAATTTAACCGGGCTTGCGTCGCCTCCCATTGCCCGGAAAGAATCAGAACAGACTGAACGAGACCGTGACTCCTGACATGACAATGGCCACCATCGTCATCAATTTTATCAGGATATTTAAACTGGGCCCCGAGGTATCTTTGAACGGATCTCCCACTGTGTCTCCTATAACGGCGGATTTGTGGGACTCTGATCCTTTTCCTCCAAAATTTCCTTCTTCAATAAATTTTTTAGCATTGTCCCAAGCTCCCCCCGAATTCGCCATAAAAACAGCGAGAGTAAAACCGCCGGCAAGTGCACCCGTGAGCAAGCCCAAGACCCCGGCCACCCCAAAAATGATTCCGACTGCGACAGGAGCGATGACGGCAAAAAGCGCCGGGGCAAGCATTTCTTTTTGCGCAGAAAGGGTTGTGATTTTCACACATTCAGCATAATCCGGTTCTGTTGTTCCTTCGAAAATCCCTTTGATTTCACGAAACTGGCGCCGGACTTCCACAATCATTTTTGATGCGGACCTGCCAACGGCGTTCATGGTCAATCCGCAGAACAGAAAGGCCATCATTGCACCGATGAAGATGCCTAAAAGCACTTTCGGGTTCAGGAGGTGAACCTGGTAATAAACCATCAAGTTTTCCAATGTCAGGGCGTGTGTCGGAATACTGATTTCATTGATTAAAATTGAATTCATGTTGATATTCTGCATTCCCATTTTTAATGCTTCAATATAGGAAGCCAGCAGTGCCAGAGCGGTCAATGCTGCGGAACCGATAGCAAACCCTTTTCCCATAGCCGCCGTTGTGTTTCCCAGAGAATCCAGCGTGTCGGTACGTCTGCGAACCTCCGGGTCCAAACCGCTCATTTCAGCATTTCCTCCCGCATTGTCTGCAATGGGGCCATAAGCATCCGTGGCCAAAGTGATCCCCAGCGTTGAGAGCATGCCGACAGCAGCCATTCCAATTCCATAAAGTCCCATGGTCATCGATTTGCTGCCAAATCCGAAATCACTGGAGGCAAAAGCATAGGCCAGGAAAGTGCCGACAACAATCGCCAAAACCGGAAATGAAGAGGAAATCATACCTTCCCCCAATCCGCTGATGATGACATTGGCCGGACCTTTTGAAGCCTGTTCCGCGACTCGGCGTGTCGGAGAATAGAGCGGAGAAGTGTAGTATTCTGTTGCTTTTCCGATTGCTATTCCGGTAAGAAGCCCAATCACAACGGATCCCCAGATCCCGGTAGCATTGGGAAGTTCGAGCAAATGTAAAATAAACAGTGAGACTACGACGATCAATCCGGCGCTGGCATAGATTCCAGTGTTCAGCGCTTTCAACAAATCTTTACTTGATGCATCTGACTTTGCGCGGACCAGAAAGATTCCGAAAATCGACAGGAGTGTCCCAACGGCACCAATCACCATCGGGGCCAGCACCGCCTTCAGCTGCAGATCTGCGGAAAATTGACTCCCGGCAAACGTGGCGGCGCCAAGGGCCGCAGTAGCCAATATGGAACCGCAGTAAGATTCGTAAAGATCGGCGCCCATTCCTGCAACGTCCCCGACATTGTCTCCTACATTGTCAGCAATCGTTGCCGGATTTCGGGGGTCATCTTCCGGAATTCCAGCCTCAACCTTGCCAACCAGATCAGCACCGACATCGGCTGCTTTTGTAAAAATTCCTCCTCCTACTCTGGCAAATAGCGCCTGCAGAGAGGCCCCCATGCCAAAGGTCAGCATCGTGGTTGTCACCATAATCAATTTTTGCGAGGGCAGGGAGGTCTCGACAAAATACGAAAGAATGGCGAACCAGCCGGAAACGTTTAAAAGTCCCAATCCGACTACGACCAATCCCATCACGGCTCCACTGCGGAAAGCCACCTTTAGACCTCGGTCCAGTGATTCCATGGCAGCATTGGCGGTTCGGGCAGAAGCATAAGTTGCGGTACGCATGCCCAGATACCCGGCAAGACCCGAGAAAAAACCTCCTGAGATTAAAGTCAGGGGAAGCCAAGGACTCTGGACATTCAATCCAAAAGCCAGAAAACTGAAAATCAGCGCGATGATAACAAAAATTGCGCTGACAATTTTGTATTGCTGCTTTAAATAGGCAAGCGAACCCACCCGAATGTGATGGGCAATCTTCTTCATCGTCTCATTGCCTTCCTTTTCCCTCATCATCTGCTTAAAAAAGAAAAAGGCAAAAAGGAGCGCTGTCAACGCTGAAAAAGGAATTATCCAAAACCAGAAACTCGACATATTGATCCTATTCAGTCAGGTGAAATCGGGTGTTTACCGTCGAAACGTGTTGAGCGCTGAACGCCACCATTGATAGTATTCCCTTTCCAGCTTATGTCTGGAAGGCAGGGGATAGTAAAGCACGTTGGTATGGTCTCCTACAAAAAATCCGTAGTTCACGGTACGATACAAGACATTGGGATAGATTCCGCGGTGAAATACTTTTGTCATTTTTTGGGGATTCTGTTCCAACTGATGCAGACAATTCCGCAAATGAGGGATTCTCTCGTAAGGAAGATCATCAATATTTTGAGAATCAGCATCATTTGCCAGTTCATCAAGCATCAAATCGCAAAAAACCAGTTTGCTCACGGAAATCGGATGCTCGCGATTGGTCATCGAAGCACAAAAATCAATTGAATTGAGACGGCTGACGACAATTGACGAGGTCGGACAGCATTCTTGATAGAGGTAATAGGAATGCTTCGGCTCAGTTTCACTAAAAGATGCTTGCTCTATTCCCAAGACTTTGCCATCATCGGTCACCAGATATAGGGACTTTAGTGAAGAAAGCGGGATGTGCTCCAGGACCCGGTAAATCCCCATATAAACAGAATTTTTTGGTTGACCATCGCCGTGCGGAACACAGGCGGATTCTGCATCCTGAAAGGAAAAATAATTGCTTTCAAAGGGACTCACCTCAAAAAATATTGCTTGTCCGCGAGACTGTTTTTCAGCACCGGTAGCATAATACGTTCCAAAATCTTCAGGAGGCAAATTGGACGCGATGAGGGATTCAGGGACCAATGAGAGGTAAAAATAGATTTTCATAAGAACTCCCGAAAACTAGATCAGTTTTTGCCAGGATGGTTTCGACTTTGTGCACACAACTTCAAGAATACTACAAAGCCCAGAGAATACTATCCGGAATTCTACGTAAAACCGATGCTCCTGATCCCTATTGAAACAATTTGCAGACTCCGGGAAAAAACTGGCTCTGCGTATTTTTACGGATGGTAATTTTTAACGGCTCAGGTATTATTTTATCAATAAGAAAAGGTTATTTAATCTAACAATAGAGGGGATATGGAAAAAGTAATTTTAGTTCCGCTGGATCAAAGTGAAATCGGCAAAACGATGGCGCAAGTCGCCCAGAATTGGGCACAGTCAAAAGGTGCCCTTGTTTATTTTTTAAGAGTCACTCAGGAAGAAGAAAGTAAAGATTCTGAGGAAAGCATCAAGGCAGCCTTTGAAGAGGAGCTAAAAAAGATAAAGCTGAAGGGGGAATACAAGGTTCTCCACCGAATCGGGACTCCTTATCTCGAAATCCTGAAAACGGTTGAAGAAATCAACTGTGATTTAATTTTCATGGCTGCCCATGAGCACACCATGTGGGGTCGGCTTTTTTTGGGGAGCAACAGTGACTACGTCCTGCAGCACTGCCGTTGTCCGGTTTATATTTTTAAAAACAACATGACCCTGGACCGAAGCAAAATCGTGGTCCCTGTCGATTACACTCCAATCAACATCAAGGCCATCCAGATTGCCGATAAAATCGCCCAGCGCAACAATGCCGAGTTGTTTTTCATTCATGTCGAACCGATTCCTCCTTATCCTGGTCCCTACAAGACTGAAGACACGAAACTTTCAGAATTTATCAAGACGCTCAATCTTCAATCAAAATGTCATTTTGATGTCGAGTTTGGAAAACCGTATCTCAAAATACAAGAACTGCAGCAGTTCACGCAAGCAGGATTGATCGTGATGTCAGCCCATTCCCATACCATGATGGACCGAATGCTGGTCGGGAGCAATACGGCCTTTCTTTTACACCATTTGATATGCCCCATGTATATTTACAAGGACCACTACAGCGACTGATCCCGGGGATGATGAGACATTTAAATCAATAATCGGCTTAGAGAATCTGAAAACATGGGGAGTCAGAATGATTTACCTTCTTCTCGGCCTTCATTCTTTTTGTCTTTTGAAATGGGTAAATAAACAAGAAAGGTGCTGCCTCCGGCGGTTTCATCAAAACCTGAAGCCGTCTCATCAGAATTGACGGGGGAAACAGGATCCGTTCGCAGTTTGCTTTCCACTTCAATATGCCCCTGATGCTGTTCAACAATTCCCTGTACCACTGACAGTCCCAGACCTGAACCTCGCCCCACTGCTTTTGTGGTGAAGAATGGATCAAAAACGCGCTCTAAAGTGCCTTGATCCATTCCAGAACCTGTATCCTGGACACTCAGGCGGAGAAAATCCCCTTCTATTTCGACTCCTTCCGCATTGATGAAGCGTCGAAAACCCTCCTTTTTCAAACCCAAGATCAACTGTCCGCCGTCCGGCATCGATTGAATCGCATTGATGCAAAGATTGAGAAGCATCTGGTGGATTTCTCTGGGCATTCCCAGAATCGCAGGAATATTTTCTTCGATTTCCAGCCGAATAGTAATATTTTCAGGGACTTTTTCCAAAAGGTTTTTGACAACTTCTTCCAGCCGAGTATTTAAGTGAATAGGCAATTTCTGCGTCAACGACTGACGTCCGTAGGCGAGCATTTGCCTGACCAGCATTTTAGCCTTGTTGACTGCAGTGTGCATTTGTTTAAGGTCCTCAAATTCAGGATCGTATTCCGTTTTTTCACCCATCAGCAATTCAGTGTATCCCAATAGCGGAAAAAGCAAATTGTTGAATTCATGGGCAATTCCTCCCGTCAGGACTTCTATTGCTTCCATTTTATTAGATTGATTCAGTTGCTTTTCCAAACGTTTATATTCCGTGATATTCTCTGCAACTGACAGGATCCGATCAATTTCTCCCCGGTTATTGAACAGTGGAACAACTCGGTAGATCTGGTTCTGACTGTTCACGGTTATCTCGAAACTGACTTCCTCTCCTGAAAAAGCCTTCTGATAATTTTTTTGCACCGTTTCCAGTATTTCTGCTCCATAGGCCGCAAACAATTCAGGAACAAACATACCTACGAATTGATTCGGGTCCAGGCCCTGCTTTTTAAATTCCCCTCCGGAGGTAAATCCGATCTTCATCGCCCGATCAATGACTGAAATATATGCATTCGGATAGTTCTCTGCCAGAGACTGCAACAATTGAGTTCGTTCCCTGACATTTTTTTCCAGGTTTTTCCGTTCAAAAGAGAGTTCAGCCAATGCTGAATTCCGAAGTTTGAGGGCCCAAATCAGGAAAATCGACAGGGTCACTAAGAGTAGAATTGCCAATGCAGCCAGGAGGATTTTCTGCCGGTGCTCCTTCCATATATCTTCTGGCTGATTGATCAGGACAGCCTCTTTTGGCAGTTTGTCCAAGTCAATGTCCCAGTGCATGAGCGCGTTCCAGTCATAACTGCTGCGCATTGGAGAAAAGTTCAGGTCGCCGACGAGTCGATTATTTGAGAGTATCAAACGTCCCAAATATTCGCCTATCAGTGTTTGGCTCATTAAGTTCCCACCGACAATTCCACTACCCAGCAAACTTTCCCAATGGCTGAAAATTGGAATTTCTGATTCACCGGCAAGGCGTTGAACCACAGAAAAGGGGGTCATTTTCGTGCCTTCTCCATCAGAAAACTGCAAAAGAAAAAATGCAACCGTTCGCTCAGTTTTTACTTTTTTTAATTTAGGGATTTGCTGTTTGACAGGAAGATCAAGAAAATAGTCTATTTCAAATGTGGGAGCAATATCAGTAATGGCTTGATTGAAACGGTTCAGTCGTCCCTTGGCAGTTCTGTCCCTGGACGCTCCAACCACAATCATCCGTTTCGGATCAAAGACCCTTATGATTTCACGCAACGATTCCTTATAGTCGTTCAAAACTCCGATCAGAATCTCTTTTCCAGTCAACTGATTGAGTTGATTCAGCCGAACTGGAGGTTCAAGATAAATTCTTTGGGTGGAGGGAAAAAGCGCGGGATTTTTTGCTAAAAACAGAACGGCAACGGCACCCCAACCGATTATGTAATCGAATTGTAGATGCCAATATTTTTTTTTGAGAAAGTCCTGAAGAACTGAATCATTGAACTGATCATTCTGGGGGGTCGTAAGAAATTCAAAATAGAGGTAGTTCTCTCCACGTAAAAATCCGATTTCCTGATTCAAACCTTTTTCCAACTGTTTTTGAGCAGGAAAATCTTTGCCGAGGGAAGAAACAAACAGAATGTTCAGTTTTTTATTCAGATCCGCGGCATCGGCATCGCTTGCCGTTGACAACAAAAAAATCGAACAGAACAACAGAAGCAAAGTTCTCAATTCATTTCTATTCAAAGCAAATTTTTGCGAAAAGTTAGAAACTCAATTCTCTCAAGGGTTCATAAGCTTCCCATTTGCCAGCCCCAATCATTGATACTGTCATTGCTTTTTGCGCAGGCAGGAGTTTGATTTTTCCACCTTTCGATAGAAAATAATTGACGGCCTGTTCAATCTCTCTGTGGCTTAAGGCACTTGCTTGATTTCGCTTTTTCATGTGGCCCTCCTAATCTGCATATTTTTGTTTCACCGGTGAGACTTTTCAAAGCTTTCATCCTTCAAAACCTCGCCAGCAGTATTTTAAATCTATACTTAAATTCAAAAATGTCTATCAGGAAATCTACGTACATTAATATATTCCTATTTCTTTATATCTGTTCACCGGGGAGGATGACATCCCTCATCCCCGTTTGAAAAACTCAGACAAGCTCCTTTTTCATCGTTTGGTATTCTTCTTGACTGATCTCTCCACGGGCAAACCGTTCTTTAATAATATCAAGGGAGGAATTGCCCGATTGACGGGGACGGGACAACAGCCATTTGACCGATGCTGCAAGCAGAAACGCAATTCCACCCCAAATTAAAATCATGGGGAACCATCCCATTCCTCCGAACAGGCCGATTGGACAGTCACCATTCCCTCCTCTCATGAACCCTTGTCCTGCTGCCAAAGCAGGGGCAAAGAGTGTAAAAATCAAACCGATGGCTTTTTTCATAGCACCTCCTCTAATTTCAGGATTTCTGCGAATTGATCAAATCGACAGGGACTGGGGGTTGCGGCCGACATTGAGAAGGCCGTTCAGGGTTTCTATTGAGTGCAGAATCGATGCTTTCTAGAAGCCATTCCGGCGGCATCTCGCGATCGTCTCCCTGAGAATCCTGAAGAGCAGAAAATTCATTTTTCAGGAGCAGAATCAGTGAAGCCAAATCGTCAGAAGAGCACCCTTTCAATTGAGCCAAAGCAGACAAATGCCTGCCAGTTCCCTGAGCCAGTTCTTCGAGAATAATTTCACTGTTCTGACTCACATACTCCTGCTCTTCAAATGATTTAAATGCATTGGGACACTCATTGCCCCAGGGACATGAGCCCTTTGCAGTACTGGAACTGGTCCACTGTGTACTGCCTGAACTCGACATCGGCCCTCGGGGTCCCGGCCCGCCCCCCTGTCTTTGCATGCTCGATGCACAACCGGTCAGGGTCAGGGAAGCCCCAGCGATCAGAATTAGTAAAAAAATCGAAAAACGCGATTTCATGATTCCCCCTTCAACACGTCGTTGGGTTCAGGACCGACCTTGCCGGTCCTGAACGATGGTTCAAATTTGAAAGTTCTTAACAAGAATCACCTTGACGAGATCAAGGGGTTCCACTTTATGTCGTGTGGCAATGTCTTTCAGTTTCTCATCCTGCTGAAACTGAATTTGAGAAGATTTCAGCTTTTCTTCAAGTTCTGGAAACGGAATCTTCCATTCTTCAGCAATTTCATTGAGAGTTTTTCTGCCAATACCGGTTCCGGAAAATTTTTCTTCCACCAATTCAGAAGTATAGACCACACTTTCCTGCAATGCTTTATCAGCCTCGAATTGTTTAATAGTGATGTACAAATTCATCGGAGAAGTGTCGTTGGCCTGAGCAATTTCATTGAGCGAATCTCCGGGATCGTCGACGACCATCCCCTGCTTCTTGAACTCTGCCAGGGCTTTCTCCAGATCAATGTCCATCTTTTTCGTAAAAACCGTGAGGGAAAGCTGCTCTGCATGCCCGATCGGCGGTTCATATTCCTTGCTGACAACCCAGGATGACTTGATCACGCCACTGAGATCCATCACATAGCTCACAGGAGGAATGGAAAAAATCGCTCCGCCGACAACCATCACGGAAATCACAGTGGCTATCACCAGTTCTTTTTTTAATTTAACCTGCCGAGGAGCCTTTCGACTGATGAGATAGTTTTTAAGCGGTTTCCAGTTGTAATAAAGATGAAATACTCCTCCGGCAATAAAAACAAAACTGGAAACGGTATGGACACTCCCCCATTGGGATTTGGAAAGTCCTAAAAAAGCCCACCCCACCCAATAGGCAATTCGTCCTTCAGGTACGATGTAGAGCATTAACCCGGTGATCGCCATCACCAGAAAACCAATAGTGACAAAAAATGAGGTCATTCCTCTATTGTGCAGCCCGTTACTTTGCATGTTCCCTCCTGTTCACTGATTTGAAATGGATCAATTGTTTGTTTAAAACTGATCCTAGAATATCAGGCAAATGTGGACAAAATATGGAGGAACAATGGAAATATTGTGGAAAATGAGAAAACAGGAATTTCCCTGCAGAGGGAGGGATATTTTCAGGAAGAATAGGAACCCTGGGGAAGACTGAAGAACTGCAGTTCCCCGATTTCTCCCTCCAGCGTATGCTGTTCGAGAGGAGTTTTAGACAAGTCAGCCGCGAGAGATTCGGCTTGCTGAAGATAGCTCTGGTAAACCGCCCTGCGGATATTTTCGTCAAGAGAACTCGATTCGGAGCTTTTGCTTTCCAGAGCGGCAGTCAGAGAGAAATGATCCGTCAGGTCCCGTTCCTGTTTGTGTACCCACTGCCCGGACTGAAGATCAAAATCATAAAGCGATAAAAAGCAATAGCCTTTGTCGGCAATAAATTCAACCGCGTCGATGACAAAATCTGCTTCCGTATCATCCATGACAAAATGGAATCCTAAACGGCACCAGCCCGGTTTGATTCCCTGGAAGCCTTTTTGAATACAGTCGCGGTACTGCAATGAGGTCTGCTGATCAATGTTTAAGAGACGGTGCCCGTATGGACCGGCACAGGAGCAGCCGGCTCTGGACTGGATACCAAACAGGTCATTCAGCAAGCGGGTCACAAATTTGGGATGCAGGTAATTTCCGCGGGGCCCGCGGACATTGAATGAAATGATGGCAATCCTTTTGGAGAGATCCAAATTTCCAAGGATTTCGATTTGATCATTCGCCATCCATTTTTCAAATACCTTCTGCAGCAGCTCCTGCTCCCGTTTTTCAATTTTTTTCACGCCAATGGCATCTTTCAACTGGAAGACCAAAGCTGTTTTCAGCGTTTGCAGGACACCGGGGGTGCCCGGTTTTTCCCGTTCTTCAATATTCTCAATAAAAACGTGGCCGTCCGGACTGACATAGTCCACCGTGCCGCCGGCCCCCATGGTCGGACTCAGTTCAGTGTCATAGACCTTTTTGTTGAAGACAAGAATGCCATTGGAGCCGGGACCACCAATAAATTTATGGGGAGAAATAAAAATAGCATCCAGCGCATTTAGGGGATCACTGCCGGGATTCATGTCAATTTTTACATAAGGAGCAGACGCTGCATAGTCAAAGCAGGCCAAAGCATCATATTGATGCAGCAGCCGGGCAATTTCATGAACCGGGCTGATAATACCCGTTACATTGGATGCGGCAGAAAAGGAACCGATCCGCAATCGATTGGAATATTCTGGATTTTGAAGCAGTGATTCCAAATGTTCCAGGTCAATCGTCCCGTCTTCACTCATTTTTACTTCCAAAACCGTACTCAAACCTTCCCTCCATGAAATCTCGTTGGAGTGGTGTTCGTAGGGTCCCACAAAGACAACAGGCTGATTTTTTTCCAGGAATGCCAGCATTTTTCTGAGAGACTCTTCTCCTTCCAATTCCCGGTAAAGAGAAAACAGCAATTGCCGGGTAGCAGGCGGCAAAGCAACACCGACAATTTGCTGGAACTTCCAAATCGCCCCGGTACTTCCGGTGCCAACCGAGATGATCCTCCCATCGGGACCGGCATTGACGCAAGCTTTGATGATCTGTTCAGCATCATGCAGCAATTGAGTCATGTTCCTTCCGGTGACATCATCTTCAGTGTGCGTATTGGCATAAATTTTCTGCAGCTTGTGCAGATAATTTTCGATAAATCCCAGGCAGCGTCCGGAAGCCGTATAGTCGCAGTAGGTCAACAGCCTTTCACCAAAGGGAGTCTCAAAGGTAGAATCACCACCAATAATTTGAGAGCGTAAATCTTTCAATTCCACCATTGACATTTTCATTTGGGCTCCTGCTTGATCAACATGAATGGCTGAATTTCCTGATATGGACTCAAAGTCAGCCGCTTTCCTTAAAGAACAAAATCTTTTGCTCCCTACCGGGTTGCATGGTGTTCATATCATTTCAAAATTTTATTTCAACTCAATTCGTCGAAGTTCTGTTCAGGAATTGAAATTGCTGTCCCAT
>JADGAV010000002.1:247029-381122 GCA_015231825.1 SAR324 cluster bacterium | reverse complement strand
CAATTATTCCTTTATGAATACTCGACGCTTACAAACTGCCGAAGCAGAAGAGGCTCGATCTTATAACGAGATTCCTCGCATGCCTCGGCTAATTTGGTAGATTGTGTTGTGACAAACATTGTTTTTGGGAGTGTACTTTCTTGACAAAACCCTTTCCAGCATATCAACAAGTTGCCGGCTTCCTTGAGCACAATCCAGCGGTAAGATCAGATCAAAATCACTTTGAAAAGGATTTCTTCGATTCCCTTCCCAACTCACTTGAAGCACTGGAATCATCGGATGAACACTGATCGGATGGTTTTTCAAGAATGAAAAAATAATCTGAACCCCGCAACCTCCCATCCCAGTCATTGTTTCTTCCAATGTTGCAAAAGAGGTTGCCATCACATGCAAACCTGAATTTAAAGCCTGTTGGCCATAGGCGAGTGTCGGAAGGGCCTGGGAATTCGCCAATAATTCCCGAGAAATCAGATTCTTAAGGGGAGTTGAATTTTCTGGAATGATCACCGACAATTCAGCATCCAACAGCATTTTCAAAAATAAAAGTAATGTATTTTCAAGCTGTTCCGGCAAAGATCCCCTGGTCAGAATCCCAATACGAATATTTTTTGCATTAGTCTTTTTTGAAGGACCAGAAGTTAAAAGAGCAGCATTTGTCTGACACCAGGAAATTGCTTTTTGCAAAACCTGATCAATCCCTCCATCAAGTTGGATACTAAACCAACCGATTTTTTTTGAGAAATCCCCAAGTTTTGTCAATTCCTGCCGCATATAGGAATTGTGAGTTTTTTCGCAACCGTGTTCCAATGAAACTGCTATACTGACGTTAGGATGTAGAAGATGGTTGAGCATTGTACGGATATACATGTCCATCGTTGTGCCACTGGAAGAGCCGCAACCTTCAGTGTGGTTCAAAGCAACAAAACGCGAAATTCCATACTCCTTTCCAACTCCTTGCTCCGTCAAGCGGTCCGCCATTATTTTCGCAACTTCTGCGGAACACAAACTAGTGGGAAGAACGAGACCGATCTGTTCCGGCAAGCACTTCCCATCTGACTGGACAGCCTGATAAAATAGTGGAGTTTTCTTCAACTGATACCTGAGTGGAAGCGGATTCCCAGCCAAGGTGTCTTCCGAAGAGAGACGAGACAATTCTACAGAACCGTCGTTGTACCAGTTTCGCCAGATATTGATTTGAGAATGCCCAGCCTTCTCACCGGCAGATTTTTCTCCGGAAAGGACTTTCTGGGTCAATAGCATTGTTTTTTTGCCAAGCGATTCAAGGGGTTCCCCGTCGAGATAGTGCCCTGCATTGACATCAATATCCCCGTTTAAAAGATCAAACCGTTCTGTGGTTGTCATGATTTTTATTGTCGGCACAAAAGGAAAATTGGTGATTGATCCGTTTCCAGTCACAAAATAAATCAGATTCGCTCCACTTGCCACTTGACCGGCAATACTTTCTGGGTCATTTCCAGGACTGTCCATAAAATAGAATCCGGGTTCTTTCATCGCTTCCCCATATTCTATCACATGGTCTAATCGCACCTCCGGGTCTCTTTTCCGCGCTGCACCGATGGACTTGATGGCAATATTGTACAATCCTCGCAGAATATTCCCTCCCGATGGGTTTCCTTCAGCTGAATGACCATGTTGTTTCGCCCAGTTTTTAAACCGTTGCGAGATTTGTAAAAAACGCTCTGCCGTTTCCTTACTGCGGACATTCGCCAGGACATAGGATTCTGCCCCTATCAATTCATCAGTTTCTGCAAGATTGGCCATCCCTCCGTAGCGAATAATTTCTTTTCCAATCCAAGCAGCCAAGGGGTTTCCAGACACCCCGGAAAAAGCATCAGATCCTCCACACTGCAGAGCAATCTTAATAGCACTGAGTGGCTGTGGTGTTCGATGGATTTGATTCAATGAAGGAAGCCATTTTTCAACGATGTGCGCCGCTTCTTTCTGAGCCTGTTCATAAGAACCGTTAATACTGTAGAATTGATGAAGAACCTCATCAATTGCAAAGTTGTTTTCCTTAATATATGTTTTAAGCACAGCATTGCTAATCGGTTCAGATCCATAGTCAATGCTAAGAATCGCACCGACATTCGGATGAACGGCAAACCCGGAGAGTGTGCGAAGCAGCAAATTGAGATTGTTGGGGGATTCTCCGTACCCTCCTTCGGTATGGGCAATGGGTACAACCCCATCAATGTTTGGAAATCGTTTTGAAATTCCTTTGAATGAATCAGCAAGTCGACGAACAAACCCGGCACTTTGTACGCTGGTTCCTAAAATTATAATATAGTTTCGTGTCCCGACTCCGCGCATTCCCCGATCAAATCCTTCAAAATATTTTTGGACAGGATAGAGAGGAACTTGTTTTCCCAAATGAAGCTGCTGTTCCAGATTTACCGGTTGAATGTAATTTTCAAAATTTGGAGAATCTGGAAATTGAGAACTCATTGATCTTTTCGAAAATTCTGCCAGCACCGTTTCGTTACAAAGATATTCACCAGAATCAATATTTCTCAAAGCAACGCCGAATGCCTGTCCCCAGGAATAGATAAAATCTCCCTTTTTAATTGGATTCACCGCGAACCGATGTGCCAAAGGAATACGATTGGCAATCACTATTTTTCTTTTATTGAACAAAATTTGTGTACCTTCCTCAATTTCACAAACTGCAATTGCAGAATTGTCTTTGGGATCCGGTAAACGCCCTATTTTTTCAAATGCGGAAAGAGCCATAATTTTTCTAATGAGAGTTGCGTTTTGGAAGAAATTGCAGAATTTCGGAGAACTTCATGTAACAGGTGCCAATATTTTTTGCAAATGCAGAATTTATTCTTTGCTTCTTCAAAATCTTCAATTGATATCGAGCAAATTTTAGCTGCAAATAAGGAAAGTGAAAGTTATTATCTTCACCAATAAAATGGATTTTTCCGGTTCCAGATAGCTGAGATCCTTTCTAAGGATTACTGTTTCTATCTTTTTTTGCATCACGAATGGAAATTTCATGCACCGACTCAAATTCGGTCACTGCAGTGAAACATTGTCGTCGACCCCTTACAAATCAATTGTTCCCAAAGTTTCCTCAAAATTATAGAAATCTTTATTTTCATCAGATTTTTTCTCAAATCTACAAAAATCAAAAGAAGACAGGCAGACCAATCTGCCCGGTATCAAATAACTTCCAGTTTCAGATTGCAAGAAGAGCAGGAAAACGATATATCTCTTGCTGAAATGGTGATCACTTCAGAACCATTCTAAATTCTTCATCAACAAAAGCTACCATCAAATATATATCTGGAGAGTAACGATGTATCAATCCCTATCTGTCGATGTTCGCGGCAACGCAATGAATACACTTGTTTTCGAACCAGCAGGGGCAGGCCCTCATCCTGGACTGGTTATCGCTCAGCACTTACCCGTCGCTCATGCTGGATTGGAAAAGGATCCTTTCACCATTGATGTTGGAGAGCGATATGCCGCTGAAGGTTATGTTTGTGTCATCCCATTCATTTTTCACTGGTGGCCAACAGAAGATTCAATGGAATCAAAACGAGAAGCATTTAGAGATGATTGGACGGTAGCTGATTTGGATGCTGCCTTTCAATTGCTGGCAGCCAAGAACAATGTCGATGAAAATCGGATCGGAATTCTTGGTCATTGCTGGGGAGGCCGTGTCGCATGGCTCGGAGCATGTCACAACAGCAAATACAAAGCTTGCACCTTGTTTTACGGCGGCAGAATTAAACTTTCATTTGTTGATGGGGCTCCTCCTCCTATTGAACTTGCCAACCGCATCCCGTGTCCGGTGCTGGGAATCTTTGGCAACGACGACCAAAATCCGACTCCCGAGGATGTAAACGACTATGAAAAGTCTTTGAAAGATGCTGGAATCAGCTATGAATTTCATCGATATGACGGAGCCGGTCACGGTTTTCAAGACCACACCAATCAAGAAAAGTATTGCCAAACCCAGTCGGATGATGCCTGGGTAAAAGCCATTGACTTTTTGGCAAAAAATTTGAAATAGCTTGAGTCAGGTTCAAAACAGAGACAGTTCGTGCCAGACTTCGTTAAACTCAGATTCAAGTAACGTGTAGCGTTTGGCAGGGCTGGCATTGTTCACTGCCAGCTGCATCGCATTCTCCATCCCGATGATCACGACCAGTTGTTTGCCCCGGGTCATAGCAGTATAAAGAAGGTTCCGCTGGAGCATCACAAAATGATGCGTGGTTAAAGGAAGAATAACGGCTGGATATTCACTGCCTTGGGATTTATGAACCGAAATGGCGTAAGCAAGGCTGAGTTGCTCCAATTCTTCAATATCATATTGAACCTCGGTTGAATCAAAACGGACCAGCAGGGCTTTGGACTTTTGATCACAATCTAAAATAATTCCAACATCACCGTTAAAAACCTCTTTTTCATAGGAATTCTGGAGTTGAATGACTTTATCTCCCACCTTAAACTGCTGATCTTTGAACTGCAGAAACTGAGTTGCAGGGTTCATTCTTTTTTGAAGCTGTTGATTGAGATTAATGGATCCTGTCACTCCACGATGCATGGGTGTGAGGACTTGAATTTCTGTTTTTGGATCAAAATTGAATCGTTTCGGAATCCGATCCGTTGCCATGGTAATAATTTTTTCGACTACTTTAATCGGGTCTGATTCCTTTATGAAATAAAAATCTTGCAGTTCGTCAGGATCAGAAGACTGAATCAAGGGATAAGAGCCTCTCCGCACATTGTGGGCATTGACAGTAATCAAACTGTCAGCCGCTTGACGGAATATTTTCTCGAGGCGCACCACAGGAATAATTTCGGATTGGATTAGATTGAGCAGTATCGCGCCGGGTCCCACCGAAGGAAGCTGATCAACGTCGCCAACCAAAATCACTCGTGATTCAGAACGAATTGCATCAAGAAGCGCAGCCATCAAAAGCGTATCTATCATTGAAATTTCATCGATGATCACCAACTCGCTATCGATCGGATTTTCTCGATTGTTTTCAAATCCCAGCCGGGAGGCACCCAGCAGACGGTGGATTGTAGATGCAGGTCTCTGGTTAGCTTCCGACATCCTTTTTGCCGCTCTTCCAGTGGGAGCTGCCAGTGAAATGTGAGGGATTTTTTTTGCGACCAGTTCCAAAATGAAACGAATAATAGTTGTTTTTCCAGTACCGGGTCCTCCAGTAATAATCATTACTTTGTGCTCCAAAGCAGCCTTTACAGCCTCTTTTTGAACCACATCCAATTGGATCCCCAGTTTTTTTTCAATTCCAACGACAAGAGGTTCCGGACTGCTGAATTCAGTATAGGCTTCACTTTTGAGAATTCGGGAAAGATCTTCGGCAATCCTCCTTTCTGCTTTGTAGAGTCTAGGGTGAGCAATCACTTCCTGAGTCATATCATTTTGAGAATGATTCGAAATCTCTTTTGATTTCACCAAACGATCTTTCAGCAATTGCAGGACCGCAGCATCGACAATATCTTTTTCTATTTTCAATTCGTCAGTGGTTTTTGCGGTCAGGGCTTCACGAGGGTAACAGGTGTGTCCATTCAGCGAAAGTTGGTTGAGGATATACAAAACCCCGGCAGTGGCCCTTTCCGGTGAATTTTCTTCAAACCCCAGGTTTCGGGCAATTTGGTCTGCAATTTGAAATCCGATTCCATGGATTTCAGTCAGCTTGTACGGGTTCGCTTTGAGGGTAGGAATGGCTGTCAAGCCAAAATGCTTATATATTTTGAGGGCTTGTGCAGAGGAGCTGCCTATTTCATGAAGAAAAGTAAGAACATCCCGTTCACTCTTTTTCTCTTCCCAAACTTCCAGCAATTGTTCTAACTGCTTTTTCTTGAACTTGGGAATTTTAAGCAGATCCTGAGGAGAATTATCAATGATTTTGAAGGTATCTTCCCCAAACTCCTTGACAATCCGAGACGCGGTCCGTTTTCCAATTCCCGGAATATCAGAAGTGAGATATCGTTCAATACCCAGAGTAGATTTTGGCAGTACAGGGGAAAATTCTTTGACAAAGAACTGTCGGCCGTAGGTTTTATGATGCTCCCAATTACCCTTGATTTCAACAATGGATTGTTCCGAGACATTAAAAATTGTCCCTTTGATAGTGATAGGTTCACGCGTCTTTTCGACCAGGAAACTGGCAATCAAAAACCCGGTCTCCGCTTGTTCATAAACAATTCGTTCAATCGTTCCGACCAGGGTAATCTCATCTCGAGACACAATCACCTCTCTGCGATGGTCCTTTCGCCCTAACCCGGTTGGAGCGGGGTATAAAATGGGGATCGCAGCATCTGCAGCAAGTCAAAATGCCATTGTCCATTCTCCCAAAGCAAGAGGAATGTTTGACGCTTCTCAAAAGTAAGTTCTCCTTTGGTTTTGTGACGAAATTTTATACCGGCATCCACATAGATAAAGGTTCGGTATCGAAAAGAAATTTCAAAAGGCTGATCTTCCACCAAACCTTCAGGTACCCAGTCCAGCTGGACCATGCGAACAGCAAATTGTTCCGTGGACAAATATTCACGTGACTGCTGTTTACCCAATTTATACAACTCAAAATACTGTTCCTCTGCCCACAATCTGAGAAAGTTTTTGAAAGCTTGGTCGACTTGGTTCTGGATTTTTTCAATTTCATAAGGAGTGGGCCGTGTCGGGAGCTCATCACGCAGGAGTTCCTGGTCCGAAAGGGACCAAAACCCTTTTGGAGAACTTTCCTTTTCCGGCTCCCCATTCGCTGCTCCCTGTGCTCCAGCAGCAGCTCCCGCTTGCTGAGCAAACAAAAAGGGGGCAGAACAACTCAAAATCAGGCAAATTACAATGAACAAACAAATTCCTGAACCGAGTCTGATTGCGGTCAAATCGCTAAATTTCTTTTGATGTAAATCCATAATGCTTCCATTGCTAAGGATACATGCGCATTCATCACAATTCGCTCTCGTGTCTGGATAATTTTATTGTATGTGACTCTGATCTGTTGAGGATGAAATTGCTGCAGGCAGATGCGAATTTGCTTTATTCGGTCCTGATTGATTAAAGAATCTTCGTGCAAGTCGTGAGCCAGCCAATCTAAATCTCGAAACCAAAATTCTAAAAAATCAAGCATATAGGCCCACTCTTTTTCTTTTGCCGGTCCCCACTTTGCAATGGTATTGAAAATTTCTTCCATCCTTGCCGCAGAAAGCGAAATTAGAAATTCAATGATATTTTCTCGCAATGTTTGGAGAAGATCCACCTTCTCAATCCAATCGAGAGGTACCTTCCCCATTGCAAAACAAGAGAGGAAAGCAATTTGTTCCCGTGTGAGATTTTGATGGGCCGTCAAAATACTTTGGACATGATCTTTTTTTAAAAGTCGGAATTGAATAATTTGACATCGAGAAACTATTGTTTCTAAAAGTTGCTGAGAATTTTCCGCCGAAAGAATGATCAAAGTTTGCGCAGGTGGTTCCTCTAAAGTTTTTAGAAAAGCATTGGCGGACTCTTTATTCAGTTTTTCAGCATTTTTGATTCCCAGCACTCGATAATTTCCAGTGTTTGAGCGAAGGTGCAGCCACTTGAGCGCTTCTTTGATTTGATCAATCTTAATGAACTTTCCATCCGGAACAACCATGGAGTAATCCGGGAAACTTTGATGGGCGATCTGCAGACAAGCATCACAGCTCAAACAAGCATCTTCCCCACCTCTGAGGCAATTGAGATTTTGCGCTACTGCGGTCATTGTTTTCTGTTTCCCGATATGATTGGGGCCGGTAAACAAAAATGCGGAGGGAATGCGTTGATTCTGGATTGATTTTTTCAATAAGGCAACTGCGGAATCTTGGCCAAGAATTTCAGAAAATGCCATTGTTTCCTATTTTGTTCGCAAGTCCCTAATGGAAGGGAAAAAATTTTCATAAAAATAGGTATACAACTTAATATCAATTGCTGTTCCCGAAGATTTTTCATTTTCAATAAAATCTGCAATGTCTTCAGTGGCGAGTGAAAAAACTTCAATGAACTCCTCGGGATCTGGATTTGAAAGTGGATTTTGATTGCTTTCGAGCAATTCGTCGACTTCTAAAAAAGAAAAGTAACAGGCCTCCGACAACATGCCGGGAGATGTAAACAAACGAGGTGTGGTGTGACAAACCTTGCCCAGGTAGCCTGTCTCTTCCTTCAGTTCCCTGACTGCAGCTTGTTCCGGTGTTTCACCCGCATCAATCAATCCTGCAGGAAATTCCAGGATGTAGGCATTGACTGGAGGACGAAATTGCTTGATCAAGATATACTTACCCGAAGGAACTAGATAAGGAATGATAATCACAGCATCAGATCGGTTTTTCCGATGAACGCACTCCCATAGACGAGTTGATCCGGAGGCATCTTGATATGAAATTTCAATAGAATCCATCCATTTGCTGGAATGCATTGTTGTTTCTGAAATCACATAACTTTTATTCCGTTTATGGATTGTCATAATCTGGTTGTTAAGGAAAACAATGAACTGAAAAGAATATTTTTGCGGACCGCAAGTGTAGCCATTGGAGAAAGCGAATTCAAGCTAAACTCAAACCTCTCAAAAATCCTTTTGCTTGCCGAAATTGGACTTTTTATTATGTTTATCAGAAACATAATTTTAATCCTACAAGTACGAATGTGAATGAATGACTACACTTTCATCGGTCAAAAAAACCACGGCATACTCAGGTTTTTCATCACAAAATTTTAGTTCTGATGGTTCTTTAAAATTCAGTTCAACCTGATGATTAGTGCTGCGCATCGATGAAAAAGAAATTCCTTGCCAATTCCCGAAAATCGGTCTGTGGGTATGTCCGAAAAAAAGATGGCGAATATTTTTGAAAGAGTGAACCATTTCACTGAATGCATTCTTATCGTTGAAAGCAGGTTTATCGAATGCCGGGATATGAATTTCAAAGGGAGGATGATGCATAAAAAGAAAGACCGGTTCATTTTGATGCTTTATGAGCGTTTTTTGCAACCAGTCCTGCCGCTGTTTGCAATATGCTCCAAGGTCAGACCCGGGCTTTGTCACTGTATCGAGCATGACAAATACACCGGAGTTTGTCTCCACAGTGTACTGCACAAATCCTTCAATATCAGATTTCACATGCTTGCAACAATTTTTGAAGGTCTCTCGGTGATCATGGTTTCCAATAACCAGATGGCAGGGCATTTTGACCTGATCCAACTGGTCAAGAAGCAGGCGGTAGGCATGATCCTCTCCACGATGCGCAAGATCTCCTGTGATCACGCAAAACTCAGCGTCATCATGAAACTGATTAATGCTGTCAAGACAGGCTTGCAAACGTTCATGGGGGTTCAGTCCATGTAGCGATTGACCAGCCTGCAGCTGGTGAATATCGGTAAAATGAATAAATTTCATTGGCATATCAATTCCTTATGAAAGATTCTTATATTTAATTAGATCAAAAAGTCACCTGATCTTATTTTTCTTTTCCCATTGTTCTGCCCTTATTCTGCCTATTCGACGGAACCGACAAAAATCTGCACGGAACATCATTCTCATGCCCCTCCCTTTTTCAAGTTGTTCAATCGATTTTAAAATGATATACGGAATTTCCAATTCAATAAAGCAAGTAATCTGTTTCCTCCACGCCACCATTCAAAAAGGACAAATCTTTTCTGGAGTTTTGAAATGATCGAATTAGGGAGAAATGTCGTATCCGAGATTATTCCGCCTCCTAAATCCTGGCGAGAAAAAATTTTAAACAACCCTGCGACATCCGAATCATTTCATGAGGCATTGGAGTCACAATCTGTATTGAGTCAGGTTGAAATGAAAAATTATTCAACCTTGTCTTCCTGTGATGTTCCAGAACTGAATGTCCTGTTTTGGAATGTGGAGCGATGTAAATTTGTTCCAGAAATTGCAGAAAGGTTGATTTCATTTTCGCCGGATATAGTCTTACTTGCCGAACTGGACAAAGGGATGGTTCGTTCAGGAAATCGTCACACTACCCGGGAATTGGCAGAAGCTCTGAAAATGAATTATATTTTTGCAGTAGAATTTTTAGAGTTGGATCTGGGTGACAAGCGGGAGCGAACATGGCACAAAGGCGAACACAATTCAGAAGGCCTCCACGGAGGAGCAATCTTGAGTCGATTTCCTCTTTATGACCCTGCCGTCATGCGCCTCGAACTGGATGGAAGATGGTTTGATGGAGAACTCGGAGAACGGCGAGTTGGAGGCCGTATTGCGGTCGTCGCCAAAATTAAAACAAGGAACGGCCCGGTCACGTTGGTTTCCGTCCATTACGAGAGTCATGACACTCCGGAGCAGCGAGCCGAACAAACCCAAGTCATGTGTGAACAACTGCTTGAATACGCAGCGGACACTCCTTGGGTGATAGGCGGAGATTTCAACACCAACACCTTTCCCCGGACCACAGCTGTTTCCATTCCTCGTGAAGTCAAATTGGCAAGTTTGGAAAAAGACCCTGACCGTTTGAAAAATCCGATTCCTTATGAACCCATGTTTCCAATGGCGAAAGAGTATGGATTGGAGTGGGAGGCATGCAATGCCCCGGGTACCACTCAAAGGACACGTCCTGATGGGACTCCAGCCCCTCCTTTTGTCAAACTTGACTGGTTTTTTACAAAATCTGCAAAGGCCAGCGGACCAGAAATTTTAGCCGCAGTGGACAGCGAAGGGAACCCAATTTCTGATCATGAAATATTAAAGCTCCAAATTCAGTTATAAAGTCTACGAAGCCCTGAACCAATGTTGCGTCCTGATACAAATTCTTACCAACAACAGCATCAAGGGCACTTCAATCAAAACGCCCACGACGGTAGCCAGCGCTGCACCCGAAGAAAGACCGAAAAGAATCGTTGCAGTTGCTATCGCCACCTCAAAATGATTTGATGCCCCAATCATGGCAACCGGCGCGGCGTCCTCGTATGTCATTTTTAAAGCTTTTGCGGCAGAATAGCCCAAAACAAAAATCAAAATTGTTTGAAAAAACAAAGGAATGGCAATCCAAAGAATCATAAGAGGATTGTCCAGGATCATCTCCCCCTTAAAGGAAAACAACAAAATCAAAGTTGCAAGGAGTGCAAAAATGGTGAGTGGTGTTAAAAAAAATAGAAATTTTTCTTGAAACCATTCTTTTCCTTTCACAGCGAGTATCCATTTTCTGGAAAAAAACCCAGCCACCAGGGGTAAAGCGACATAAATTGAAATGGACAGGAGCAAAGCCTGCCAGGGCACAGGGAGCCGTCCTATGCCGAGAAGGTACCCACCCAATACTCCATAAAGCAGCAGCATGGTCAATGAATTGATGGCTACCATGACGAGGGTCAGGCCATCATTGCCTTTTGCTAAATAGCCCCATACCAAAACCATTGCGGTACATGGGGCGATGCCGAGCAGAATGCATCCTGCCAAATAGCTCCGCCAAAGAGGCACTTCCAGCATTTTGATTCCATCCTGCATAACCACAGTGCCAGCACCATGTTTTGCACCAACAGGAAGATCCAGTCCAAAGGGCAATTTGACCAAATCAATAGCGTTTTCACCAATCAGTTCCAGAAAAACAAAGCCGAGAAAAAAGGAGGCAATCGCAACCATCGTGAAAGGTTTGATCACCCAATTCAAAATCAAAGTCAATCCCACTGGCTTCCCACTTTTACCAGCTTGAATCACCTCTGCGAAATCGATCTTGACCATGATGGGATACATCATCAAAAACAAACAGACCGCAATTGGAATAGAAACCACCGGTGCATCATCAATCGTGATGGACATGCCATCCAAAGTTTTCGCCAACTCAGGCGCAATTTTTCCTAGAATTATTCCAAGAACAATACATAAAAAAACCCAGACACTCAGATAACGTTCAAATAGACCCATTCCACCCGAATTGTTTTTCATGTCTACTCCTTATTTCCTGCTTATATCCCGTTTTTCCGACTAATTTTTCAGCCGCTTTTTTCTCAATGAGAGAAACCACTGTTCCAATTCAAAAGAGGAGATCGTATCCCCCTTTCCAAATTCATGGTTTGCTTTGTTAAGCAATTTCACAGGGACCCCTTCCCCGAGAAGCATTTCCAGATCTTCGGGAGACTGGATGTATTTCCTTACTAAACTTTCAATCTCAGGATCGAATGGGAACCCAAATTTTTTCGCCTGATGCAAAATTCCCTGTATAATGGTGAACATCCTTATGTGATGCCCTACTGCATGTCCGTGAGATTCGAGGTCGGAGTCAATTGCAGTTACCGGGACAATACCAATTTCATAGCCTAAATGCATAGCTGCCGAGATAAAATCAGTATCGATGGACCAATCCATTGAATCCAGCAGAGGAACAATCTTTTGAAAAGCATCGAAAGAAAAAAATTTCCACGGGCATTGAGTGTCCAACAAACCCAAACCCTCAAAAAGGTGAGGTTCCAGGCGTCTTTGAATGTGCCGAAACATCAATATACCGTTCCCAGCGCGTACCGGGTTTTTTACCAGAATTGATTTTTCATGGACTCTGCTCCCAATCAAGACGGACTTTCCCCGAGACTGCAGGTCAACGAGATTTCCAATCTGCCCCAAATCAAAAGTCATATCGGCATCGGTAAAAAGGACCTTATCGAAGACACCTAAATTAGGGTAACCGTGCTGACCGGTAACAATCTTCGCCCCAAATATAACTTCTCCTCCTTTTTGGTTTTTAATATAATCTGCCCCAACCTCGTGCTCTCGAATATCAAATAGGTGGACACGGTCCTGAATTTTTTCACTTTCCACAATATTCTGGAAAACATTCTCTGATTTCCAGGGGCAGCCTCCTGTGACATAGATGAGATCCCAGGAAATATTTGAGTTTTGGAAAATCCATTTCAACTGAAGTATTTTATTCCTCAAGGAATTTTCTCCATTCGGATTGTCAAATCGGAAGGGAAGCAAGCGATGGTGTTCATGGACCAGGTTGATAATAATTCCAATTCGCATTTTCCGGCTTTTGTGCGCCTCCAGTTTCAGCTTAGAAATAGCAAGCATCGCCCCTAGCCCTGCCTGAAGAGGAACTTCATGAGGCAGCATCTGCCAAAGCTCAGCTTCAGGAACATGTTTTTCTATAAAAAAGTCGGCAAGTTCACGAGTCGCCTGATAATGAGAATCGTTTGTAAGATCAAACTCATTTTTTGATTTTTTAATGATTTTCCATAAATCATCAAGGTGCTGGTTTTTCATACTTTTTTTGATACAGAATTCGCGAAATTTACTTTCAAAAAGGAGGTTTTGTGAACAAATTTTTAGTCAGCTAGTGCATCATTGGTAACAAAAGGAAGATCAATTGTAAACGGCAAAAATCTTCCTTCTGAGGCCAGAAAATAGAGTTGACAAAAATCAGCATGTTAGCTAAAAGGAACTTTTATTTTTTAGATTTCTCCGTATTTCATCGGAATGAACTGAAATAAGAATTTGTCATAGGTGCTTTCAAAATCAATTTTTAAAAATTTTTTTGTGGAGGAGTAGTATGAAGTTTCTCAAAAAACTGAGCATATTAGTATCAACTGTTTTCCTTACCGGAAGTTTTTTTGCGGTTTCCCCCGTGATGGCAGATACCGTAGAGGTAAATCTTTGGTCGCGCGCAGACCGTTCCGGACCACTTCGTCCTGGCAATATTGTCGCAGCCGCTGATTTGCTGAATAAACAATATAAAGCTGCTGGTGTTGACAAAACCATCACCGTGAAGATTCACGAAAACAATGCAAAAGGTTTTGACGCCGATGCATTGGATTTATTTAAAGCATTTGCTGCCGGAAAAGGACCTGACCTCTACGTTGCAGCTCACGAATGGATTGGTGCATTGGCAGAATCAGGTTATGCAATGAATCTTGAAGAGCATATTAACGCCTATCCCGAATACTATTCAGACATCATACCCACATTGTGGGGATCAGCTCTCTATAAGGGAGAACGGCACGCGGTTCCTCAGGATTCAGAAATTCGGATGTTTTTTTACCGAAAAGACATGCTGCGGAAAATTGGAAAATCTGAAGATTTTGTCAACTCATTGCCTGACAAAGTAAATGCAGGGGAGTTCACAATGATGGACCTCTCGAAATTGGCCAAAGAAGTTGTTGATGCCGGGGTTGCAGAATACGGAATCATTCACCGTCCCAACGTGGGACCTGATTTTCTGATGGCTATGGCTTCTTTTGGATTTGAACCAATGGATCAGGCATCAGGAAAATTAAAAGCATCTAAAAAGGCTTTGATGGGATTTTTATCATGGATTGATTGGAATGCCAGTAATGGCGTCACACCCAGAAACAACACATCTTTTTCATGGGATACTGTGAATCATCTTTTGCCTGAAGGAAAAGCATTTATCAAACATCATGGCGTCTGGGATGTCGGCCGTCAAATTAAATTTGGAGTTTCCGAAGACAGCGAAGCTGCATATACAAAAAACGTCGGTTGGTTGAACTCACCTCCTGCAGAAAAAGGAGGAACTCCAAAAAACCTTTCTCATCCTATTGTTTATGCAGTCAATCCCAAATCGAGCAAGAAAGAGCTTGCAGCCTTGTTGATCGCCATCGCCAGCCAGCCCTATTTCAACACAAAACATGCCATTGGCTCCAATCATACAGCGATCAACTACGGTCAGGAATCCATGCCTGATTATCAAAAGGCTTGGCCGCTTCGAATGGGGACTCCCATGTTGAAATACACGACGATCATGCCAAACCACCCTGACATTGGGCAATTCAACCAAATTATTTATAAAGGAATTCAAGGGGTTGAAACGGATCGCCTGAAGGTGGATGAAGCGGTTTCCTTCGTTTTAGAAGAATTGGAAGGAGAACTTGGCGACAAGGTTATGATTGTAGATTAATGGTCCTGCAGGAAAGAGGAAGATCTCTTTCCTGCTCCCACGATTGAGCAATTCTCATTCACGAACACGCCCATGTCCGCCCCAAGTCAAAAGCATAGGCAGGTCACAAATTTTGCCATATTTCTAGGACCTGCCATCCTCCTGCTGTTCTTATTCTTCATTGCTCCCGTTATTGTGGACATTGGCATTTCATTTACGGACCTGGGTAGGGATCTTCAGTTTCACAAAGTAACAACCGCCAATTTTGAACGGATGGTTACCCGGGATAGTCGTTTGACAAAGACGCTGGGAATCACTTTTTTGTATGTTCTTGGTACTTTGGCATTTTTCAATGTTACATTTGGATTAATTCTCTCCCTGGCAACTACCAATGTTCCTGACAAATTAGGAGCATTTTTTCGCTCTGTCTGGTTGCTCCCCAGAATGAGCCCCTCTGTTGTTTATGCATTGATGTGGATTTGGATGATTGACCCCACAGAGCGCGGATTGATCAACCAAGTCCTGTCCTTTGCCGGAATTCCGGAATTTGACATGATGAATCAGGCACCTTTAATGTTAATCATCCTGGTTAACGGATTTATTGGTGCTTCAATGGGAATGATCATTTTCACCTCGGCTATCCGCTCCATTCCGGAGCATTTGTTTTTTGCCGCACGGGTTGATGGCGCTGGATTCTGGTCGATTATATGGTATATCACCCTACCTTCGATCCGCTGGCCTCTCAGTTTCATCACCGTCTACCAAACGCTTTCATTGATGGTTAGTTTTGAATATATTTGGCTGATTACCAACGGCGGTCCGTTTTATGACACGACTGTTTTTGCACTTTATGTCTACAAACGTGCTTTTGAAAATGGTCAATATGCGTATGGAGCAGCATTGGCGCTAATTCTTGTAACTCTGGGAATTCTGGCCTCCCTGCTCATGTGGCGTTTTATGGATATGAAACGAATGCTGCAAGATCCTCGAATTGAAGTGCATTAAGATGACTGGAAAAACCCAAACCAATCTTCAGACCGATCAGGAATATTGGAATCTCCGTGCACGAAAATCAAAAAGGGCCCGCTGGAGGCAGCAAAGCATTTTGATCGGCTTTTTGATTTTAGCATCCATTCCGGTTTTATTGCCTTATTTCTGGTTGTTTACCATTTCATTTTCAGCAAGAACTGGAGGAGTCGAATCATTTGTCCTTTGGCGTGCCTGTGCGATTTTGTTACCGGCAGTATTTATCGGCGGGGCAGTCCAAATGTTTATTCCTTCTCGCCGACATCGGCTGGATGCATATTTTGCAATTATCGTGGTGGCATTAATCGCCCTTGTTTGGAGTATTGGACCCTATTTGCACCTCGAAAACTACCGTTTCCTCTGGAATCCAAATATCGTTGAAGAATTGAAAGGGATGAGTGGAGCCGGTGGAGATCAATTTCCATGGGTTTGGAGTGCATTTTGGAACAGTCTGATTTTTGCCTGCGTCCAATCTATCGTTGTTCTTTATGTTTCGACATTGGCAGGATACTATATTTCCCGTTTTTCTTTTCCTGGAAGATCAACTTTTTTACAATCACTGCTTGTCCTGCATGCCTTCCCGGCAATGACTCTGGTCATTCCTATATTTCTTATCATGTTTTGGGTCGGTTTGATTGACACCATCACTGGAGTGGTATTAGTGGTGGTGACGTTGGAGTTGCCTTTTTCAATTTTTTTGATGAAAGGTTTCTTTGATTCGGTTTCTTGGGACATCGAAATGTCAGCGATTGTAGATGGGGCTTCTCGTCGGCAAGCCTTTGTCAAGGTCGTTCTTCCCCAGGTCAAGGGAGGAATGCTGGCCATCGGGATTCTTGCTTTTATTAAAGGATGGGAAGAGTATGTTTTTGTTCGAACCCTTCTCTTTGAGAAATCAAACTGGATGATGAGTTTGTACTTGTTTTGGGTTTCAGAAGACATTATGGGCGTCGATTACGGCATTGTAGCTGCTGTTGGAGTTTTTTATGTGCTTCCAAGCCTTCTACTATATCTTTTCTTTCAAAAATATATTGTCCAACTCAACATTGGGGGAGTAAAAGGTTAAACAATGGCAAGAATTGAATTACGCAATGTCAGTAAAGTCTGGGACAATGTAGTGGCTTTGGAACCGACCAATCTTTCGGTTGCCGATGGTGAGTTTGTTGCAGTATTGGGTCCCTCAGGTTGTGGAAAATCAACCACCTTATTTATTCTGGCGGGAATCTATGCTCCAAGTAAAGGCGAAGTACTCTTCGATGATCAGGTCGTTAATGATGTCGAGCCCAGGGATCGCAATATTGGAATTGTTTTTCAATCCTATGCACTTTATCCCCATATGAATATTCGGGACAATATCCGATTTCCATTGAAGTTCAAAAAGACGGAAAAAGAAGAAGCCATGCGTCTCGTTGAAGAGTCCGCCAAGCTTGTGCATATTGAGGAGTTTCTGGACCGTAAACCAAGCCAGCTTTCCGGAGGACAGCAACAGCGTGTTGCCCTGGCGCGCGCACTAGTCAAAGAACCTCAGCTTTTGTTGTTGGATGAACCATTGTCAAATCTGGATGCAACTTTACGCATGAGTATGCGCAGTGAAATCAAAACTCTTCAGCAAAGATTGAAAATCACCACCATCCTGGTAACTCATGATCAACTGGAAGCCATCACGATGGCCGATCGAATCATTTGCATGAGCCGTGGAAAAATAGAACAGATTGGTTCTCCCAAAGATCTCTATGAAAATCCTTCCAGCTTGTTTGTCGCCAGTTTCATAGGTGCTCCACCCATCAATCTGCTTGAAGGGGTTGCATCGCAGGAAAAATTGAACTTAAACAAGGGATCGATCATTCTCAATCATGCTCATCAAGGCAAACTGACCCTGGGGATCAGACCTGAAAACATAAAGATCACGAAAGATATACAAGGGATAAAATCACGGGTAGGACTTGTCGAACCGATGGGAAGAGAAACGCTCTACGTTCTAGAAACCACTATCGGTGAATTGAGGGCATTAGTCCCGGAAAGTGCGCCACAATGGGGACAAGGAGAAGATATTTTCTGTCAGTTCGAGAAGGAATCCTGCCTGTTTTTTGACACTGAAACAGAAAAATTGGTGAGTAATTTGCGGCTCGTTGCCATAGAATAACCGAAGAATCTTTCCCATTTCAGCCAGTCGATAAGAATCCCAGTTTTCCTAAAACAACCTGAGTTTTCAAAATAAATGCTATGGAAGTTATTGTACACCGAGGAGCCAACAAGGTAGCTCCTGAAAATACACAGGCTTCCGCCGAAGCCTGTATCGCTCTCGGAATGGATTTCGTAGAAATCGATGTCCGTTTAAGCAAAGATGAAATTCCATTTATACTCCATGACCGTTCCGTGGACCGCACCACCAACGGCACTGGGCTAATCAACGAATTGAGATCTGATCAAATCGATCAACTCGATGCAGGCAGTTGGTTTGACCAAAAATTTGCAAAGCAGACCGTTCCTCGTTTAGAAAAATACCTATTTTGGATAAGAGGTAAGAGTAAGGTTTTTTTGGATATGAAAGATAAGCTCCTGCATGGTAAAAACTTACAAACGGTCGTCGATTTGGTTTATAAAACCAAGATGGAAAAAGACTGTTTTTTTGGATTTCAAGACTCAACAAAAGATTCTTCAAGAGCAAAGGAATTGTCAGAAATTGCGCCGGAGTTAATATTAAAGATCAATGCCGATACCCAGGAAGAGGTACGCAAGGCCAAAAGCCACTACAATGCAAATATTGTTGAAACTTCCAACCAAAATTTTAACAGGGATTATCAGAATATTTGCCGGGATCTGAACCTCAAATCTATGATCTACGAAGCGAATTGGAACGAAGATCTTATTAAACAGACACTACGGTCAGGGGCTGATTTGATCAATCTGGATGATCCTCACCTGTTCCTGAAAATCAGAAACGAGTTTGCAGGCTAATTTTCAACAGAAGAAAAACTAATGAACGAATTTTGTAGTTCATCGTTCTATACTTCACAGGGCATGATTTTACAAAATCTATCGTTTGGAAAACGATCAAACTGGAAAAAAATCTCTCTTCTCAATCAATTTCATTTGGAGGCTTGGGTTTGATGTGTTTAAAAACTTTTCTGTTTGTTTTTATCCTGCTGGGGAACACTGTTATTCTGCCAAAATATTCTTTGGCCCGTCATCGTTGTCCAGAACCGCCTGATTACAAATTTTCAATATTCTCCAGCCAATTTTTTGTTGCTACTTCTGTGGCATCTTCAATTGCTTCGGGTCGAACATCCAACACTTCAGGGTGTGACCGAGGACACCCTTCAGACGAATTCTACCGTCCTTCAGGTGCAATCTATCTCGACAATAACATGAATTGGGTCATGGAAGAGTCATCTAAAGGTCAAGGTAGTCATCTGGATGCTCTGGCAAGTTTAGCTGGCTGTCAGTCCGCCACCTTCCCATTTTTTTCACGAGCAATTCAAAGAAATTACCGCGGACTGTTTGATCGGTTCAAAGACCTGGAGAAAACTGAGCGAGCCGATCGTATCTGGTTTGAAATAGAAGAAATGGTATTCCACAATAGAAAGCTGCGTCAAGCCTGCCCAAAAACGTCATGAAACCGAAGACTTCAATTTCAATATTTTTGACAAATCAGAAACAATTTTTTGATGAATTGTCTCAATTGACTCTGTTGCATCCACGCAAATAAAGCGATCAGGCATTTTTTCTACGAGCGTTCGATAGCCTGCCGACACTCTTCGGAAAAAAAGCGCCGATTCCTGCTCCAATCGATCTCCAATTTCTCCATGCTGTTTAATGCGTCGAATCGCAATTTCAGGTGCAATTTCCAGAAGTACTGTAATTTCGGGATAGTGTGGAGCAATCCATTTCTGGACAATAGAATGAATCCCTGTCAAATCCAATTGTCTGCCATATCCCTGGTAAGCCACAGTTGCATCATGGAAACGATCACACAATACTACTTTGCCAGCCCGCTTTGCAGGTAGAATACATTCTTGAAGATGCTGTATTCTATCTGCAAGATACAGAAGCAATTCGCTTTGATCGACGAGATTAGAATTTGCCGGATCCAAAAGGATAGAGCGGATATTTTTGCCAACTTCAGTTCCGCCAGGTTCGCGGGTACAGAGGACCGAAATTCCTTCCTGGCACAACCAATCTGCAGTTTTCTTGAGCTGAGTCGTCTTCCCACAGCCATCCAACCCTTCAAAAGCAATAAAAAAGCCTTGTCCATCTCTTTGCATTGCTGAGTTTCGATTCGAATTCAACGGGTTCATTGTTTGTTATGGAATCCAAAAAGTATGAAAAACAGATTTATTGTTGGGTCAATTATTTTGGACCTGGCAGGCCCAGGGATAGGACTCAATAAACTTTTTAAAAATCCTCCAGAGCAGTTTGGGTGAAGTATCTTCCTGAATGAAGCTTTGTCCAATTCCACTGATCATGATGAAATTTACAGAATCTTTTTCAAATTTTTTATCGTGCATGATCAATTCCTGAAATGCTTCAAAGTTCAGAGATGGTAAGACAACTGGGGTAATGAATGGTTTCAAAAATGAAATGATTTGTTGAAAAGTAGGCTCTGTTAAGTATTTCAGCTCATAGGATACAAATGCAGCAAACACCATCCCCACACCAACAGCCTCTCCGTGAAGATAGCTTGAATAGTTCGTGTGCGTCTCAATTAAATGTCCCAGGGTGTGGCCGAAATTGAGCGTCGCTCTCAGTCCTTTTTCTTTTTCGTCCTTTTCAACAATTCGAGCTTTCACCTGACAGGAGGACTCGATGGCCTGTTCCAAAACAGAAAGATTAAGCGGATCTAAGGCACCTGAGTGCTCTCGAAGAAAAGAAAACAGAGACGAATCATGGATAATACCATGTTTGATCAACTCGAAAAATCCGGCTTTCAGTTCTCTGGGAGGCAGAGTTTTTAAAAAATCCGATTCCATACAAACAAAGATCGGCTGTTTGAAAGCCCCAATCATATTTTTCCCAAGAGGATGATTGACAGCTGTCTTTCCGCCGATACTGCTGTCAACTTGAGACAGAAGGGTGGTAGGAATCTGGATATAATCGATTCCGCGCATATAAGTGGCCGCAGCAAAGCCAGTCATGTCCCCAAGTACACCTCCTCCAAAAGCGATCAGGAGTGTTTTACGATTGGCACGTTTTTCTAGCAGAAAATTATAGATTTGATTGAGCGTTTCGAGGTTTTTATACTGTTCTCCATCGGGGAGAATACAAGTTTCGACCGGAATGCGGGTCTTTTCCAAGCAAAGCGGTACATGGTTTGGATATAGTTTGTGAAGTGAAGAGTTGGTAACTACAATCACGAAATCCGTGCCGGATTTAAGAACGGCTTCCGACAAGTTTTGGCTTAATATCTGAGACCCGATTGCAATCGAATATTCATATCCAGGGATTTTAACAACTACTGTTTTCATTTACCTATTACTGATATTTAAAAGTAAAAAAGTCCCATCAATTGCATGCTTGGATTCAACGGGATGTTTTGCCCCTGGAAAGGATAACTCCATCCCAATCGAATTTGAAAGGGAAGTGCAAGTGGCGATTTTTCCAAATCAGAAAGATTGCCGTAGCCCACCATCAAATGAACAGTATCCTGAAAAAAAGAATCATCCTGCTGTTCAGCAGCGATTCCGCTTCCAGTTCCAAGAAAATGCTGAATTTCCCCGCCGAAAAATGAATTATCGCTTTCATAATTCAAAGAATAGCGTAGATCAAACATATTTCCTCCCGTATAAGCCCCTGATTGACCATCCAGTGTTTCACGACGTCCCTCGAGGCTTACGAGTAATTCACCACGAAAATTTTGACGAAGTCCCGCGATTGAGCCTGGATAATGGCTGTAGTTCAGATTAGCAAGCAAATCGAACTGACGGTCTCCGATGGCAATTGGAAAAATCCCGCGAGGAGTTCCGGCTGATCCTGTCGGTAGCTGCACCCCCAAAGCCCCACGGTAAAAATGTGAATTGCTGCGACTGAACATGTAAATTGTTTGAAACCCTATGTCTCCCAGTCCCTGCACCTCTTCGGTTTGAAGATTTTTTTCTATTTTTAAAATTTTAGATTCCAAATCTAAATCTGCACCGGCAGCAGTGATTTTGAGGTTCGACGTCTGTTTTTTTTGCCAAAAGGGGATTTTTGCTGAGAAGTACCACTCCTCTGTCAACCCGTATAGAATATCAAACTCGAACTTTTTTTCTTCGCGAATCAGTTTCCCTTCAATTCGTTTGCGTACCTCGTGGTCCCGTATTATCAAATCCTGGAGTGGAACAACTTTTCCACTGTGTCCCCTTGCCTTTTCATAAGCTGGAGTGGTCTGCACGACGGTTTTAATCCTCCAGGTGGACGGAGGAATTGGATCTTCTTGATCAAAGGCAAAAGCTAATGAAGAGGAAAGCATCAAGGATGAAAGGAGGAGACCGGAAAAGCGGAGTTGACTTCGTGCAATAAAATTTTTCATAAATTGAAACAAATGAAAAGTATACTTTTTATCAAGCTACAATTATTTTTCGTTGGAAATCTCAATCCATTTTTCGTTTAGAAGATGCCAGAAAATATCTTCTATAGGAAATCCCACCACGGTGTTGTAGGAACCACGAATTTCTTCAACCATGACAGTTCCTAATCCTTGGATAGAATAGGCTCCTGCTTTGTCCATCGGTTCTTCTATTCCGGTATACCATTCAATCCATTCTGAAGAAAGTGCTTTGAATTTGACAGAGGTGCAGAGGCAAGCGTCAATATATTTTCCAGATTGTGCATCATAAAGAATATAGGCAGAATAAACTTGATGCCATTGTCCGCTCAGCCTGAATAATATTCGTTGTGCATCTTCCCTGTCAATTGGTTTTCCCAAAACCTGATGATCATGGTAGACGATGGTATCACCTGCCAGGATTATCGCATCGCCATGTTGATGGCATCCTTTTTTCGCCTTTTCATAAACCATTCGCAATCCAAAAGACCTGACTGCCTCACCAGCAAATTGGACTTCATCAATATCAGGCGAATAAAAGTCAAATTCCAAGCCGTATCTTCGTAATAATTCATGTCTTCTTGGAGAAGACGAACCCAAGCATAATTTGCGATTCTGTACGATCATAAACCGGAGCAAAAGTATCAGTGGAAATGAGATTCAATTGGCTAACTATGTGATTTTACTGAAATGCAGCCTGCAAACGCTGAGCGAGGGGTTGAGATTCCAAATCATTTAGAGCTGCTCGGCGGGGGAGATAATAATTTTCAATATAGTAGTCGAATATTTTCTTTGCGAAGGGAACAGCATAGGAACTCTTTTTGCCGTGTTCAATGAGAACCGCTACAGAAAGCTCTGGATCCTCAACGGGCCCAAAAGCAACCACCCAGGCATGATTTTGATATTTTTTTAGCTTCAATTGTTCTTCATCTAGAGTTTTTCTCGTTTTCTTACTGATGACCTGTACTGTTCCAGTTTTAGCCCCAATAGTCCAAATCTTGGAACGCACCCCTTTTGCCGTGCCGTGGGGATCATTGACCACTTCCGTCATTCCTTTGCGAATTAATTCCAGATATTCCTGATTGAGATCCAAATTTTGAAATTCAGACTCTTTTTCTAACAACAAATGGGGTTGGATCACTTTGCCATTGTTCGCAATAATATTAATGAAATTCACAATTTGAAGAGGAGTAACCGATACCGCTCCTTGTCCGATGGCGACAGGAGGAGTTTCGCCTGCATACCAACGCTCCCCGAAGGTTTCCAATTTCCAGTCGCTGTTGGGCACCAGTCCCGACTTCTCATTGACGAGATTGATTCCTGTTTTAACTCCAAAACCAAATTTTTGGGCATAATCGTGAAGGGTATCCACTCCCATTTCTACAGCGACGTGATAAAAAAACACATTACAGGATTCTCGAATCGCCTTTGTTAAATCAACCACTCCGTGTCCACCCTGTTTCCAACAGGCATAAGAAGCCTTTCCACCTTTCAAATTATAGTAACCGGGGCAAAAATAGGTTGTTTCAGGAGAGATTATTTTTTGCTCCAATCCCGCGTATGCCGTGACAAGTTTAAACATCGAACCCGGGGAATAGGTTCCTTGAATAGCTTTATTTTGAAGCGGCTTATCGGGGTTGTTCATCAATCTGTTCCAGTTTTTTCGATTGATGCCGGCGGCAAACAAGTTGGGGTTGAAATTCGGGAAGCTTCCCATTGCCAGTATTTCTCCCGTTTTGGGACGCATAACGACAACCGCACCGCTTTCACCTCTCATAATGCTATGGATAAATCGCTGAATCCTCGTGTCAATAGTCAAATAGGTGTCACGTCCGGGGACTGGAGCCACTGGTTTGTTCATGATTCGTAGTTCACGTCCGACATAGTCTACCTCAATTTGTTTTCCCCCATCAGTCCCGATCAAAGTTTCATTATGAATCAGTTCGGTACTGGCCTGCCCGATAATTTGTCCAGAGCTGAGCTGATTTTTCGACAATTTCCTTTTTTGTTCTTCATTACGAACGCCAACATAGCCCAGCACATGTGCAGCGATTTTATTGTGTGGATAAAATCGCCTGGATTGCACCACAATTGAGATTCCGGGAAAATCCTCCTGGTATGTTTCGATGATTGCCGCTTTTTTATATTCGAGATCCTCCTCCAAAATTATGGGTTTAAACCTCGCTTGATGCCGATGGTCTTCCAGTTTTTTCAGCAGAGATGCGTGAGGAATATTGAGTGCTTTAGACAGATTCCGTAATGTTCGTTCCAAATCTGGGGAATCTTCTCGAATCAACTGCAGTTGATAGGCAGGCCGATTGTCAGCGATTGCCACTCCATTTCGGTCGTAAATCACGCCTCGTGGGGCCGCTTGCGGTATCAAACGAATCCGATTTCCAAGTGAACGTTCCGAATTCTCATTACCCATAACAATCTGCAGATACCAGAGTCGCGATGCCAAAAGCGAAAAAATCAGGGCGATCACGATAACGATAATTGTCGTCCGAGTCCGGAAAAGCTGAAGTTCTTCAGGAGCAAGTGGGTCGGAATTCATAAGCCGTGTTCAGATTTTTAAAACATCAAAACTATGGAAGTTTCTCTTCAGGTTTCAAATGGAGGAATCTTTCGAACCTTGTTAGTGCCCATAAAAAGAAAGGTGACACCAATCCATGAATGACTGATAAAGGAACGACCTTTTGGAAAAAAAGAAGATTCCATGGAAAATCAGGAGTTAACAATTTAAGCAATATTAAAGCAATTCCTCCTTCTATTACAGATAAAATACCAACAAAAAAAACCGTGGAAATCACATTTTTATCATAAAACCACTCACCAAACCAACGTGTCAGAATGAGTGTTAAAAAAAATGAGAGTCCATTGATTCCGATCAAAGAATGAGAACTTGCATCTGACATGAGGCCAAGAGCCAATCCGTAAAACAAGAGGAAGGGAGATTTCCAACGAAGAGTCATCACGAGCAAGACTATCAGCACAATATTGATTTTTAAGTCGATAATGCGCATGTAATGACTGAGTGCGATTTGCACCCAAAGACCAAAGATTCCTGAAATCCACCAATGCAAATGTGTCATTTATCGGAAAATAGAGGTTGACGAAGTTGAGAAACACTTTTTAGAACCACAAAAACGCCTTCAATATTGTCAAATTCTACCACTGGTTTTAATGTCGCTGTTTGAAACAATTCGTGATCATTGTGACTGATTTCTTTGACGATTCCGACGAGGACTCCTTTAGGGAACAAGCCGCTAAGACCATTGGTTACAACCCGATCGCCTTCTTTAACATCCCCTCGCAACGGGATCCTTCTCAACTCCAGGCCATTGCTGTTGCCATAGACTAATCCTTTGGTACGAGTGCGCTGAAGGATTGCCGGAAATCGGCTGCGTCGATCCAAAATCAATTGTACTGTCGATTGATAGGGAGTGACTGTTTCAATCCTCCCCACGACCCCTTCTTTCAAAATAACAGCAAAATTGCGTTTAACCCCGTGTTCTGAACCACGGTTGATCTGCAGAGTTTGGTGAAAATTGTCGATAGATTCTCCAATCACTTCTGCAAAAATTTTCTTATCAGGATTTTGTTCTGCAAATTCTAATTGGACTTTCAGTCGATTGTATTGAATGGACTCTTCAATATATCGATTCACTTCTTCGGTTAACGCAGAAATCTGCTTTTTCAATTCATTATTTTCTTTGCGTAACTCTACCAAATAAAAATAGGATTCTGTGATGTCGGCAGAAAATGAAATGACTGTGTGAACCAACATCTGAATAGGAAAAGTGAGCGTTTGAGTCAAAGTAGAGACACGGGAATTTTCCGGTTTTTTTCCTACTTCAAAAAGGTATATGAGCGCTCCAATGGTCGTGATAATAATGGCGAGAAGCAGGCGGTGCTTCTTGATCAAATCAAACATTGTTCAGGAATCAACAAAAGTAGCGTCACAAAACGATGAGATCAATTCGGAATAAGAAGTTTCACAACGCAATTGAGGAAAGTAAATCGATTTGATCCAAAACTTTTCCGGTCCCGATAGCCACACAAGAGAGAGGATCTTCCGCATGAAAAACAGGAAGCCCGGTTTGCTCTCTCAATAGAATATCCAATCCAGCCAGCAGTGACCCTCCTCCAGCTAAAACAATGCCTTTATCCACGATGTCAGATGCCAGTTCCGGAGGAGTGCGTTCCAATGCATTACGCACTGTTTGTACAATCTCATTACAAACATCAGAAATAGATTCTCGAATTTCTTCATCACTTAAAACCAAAGTCTTGGGAATCCCCGTCACCAGGTCTCGGCCTTTGATTTCTCGTGTTTTGGGTTCATCCGGTTTAAATGCAGAGCCAAGCTGGATTTTGATTTCTTCCGCGCTTCTTTCTCCAATCAGCAAATTGTATTTCTTTTTTACAAACTGGATGATGTTATCGTCCATCGCATCTCCACCGACGCGCGCAGAATCGCTGTAAACAATCCCTGCCAGGGAAATAACGGCAACTTCAGTCGTGCCTCCTCCAATATCCACAATCATATTACCGCTTGCTTCCGTAATAGGCAATCCGGCACCAATGGCAGCCGCCATCGGCTCTTCGATTAGAAAGACCTCTTTGACTCCGGCTGACTCTGCCGATTCCCTTACAGCTCTCCTCTCAACTTGTGTAATCCCAGAAGGAACCGCAATGATAATGCGAGGCTTGAAACGAAGAAATGAAGAATAGGTTTTCTGGACTTGATAAATAAAATGACGGAGCATTTCCCGAGTGATATCAAAATCAGAAATAACCCCGTCCTTGAGTGGGCGAATGGCCATGATATTTCCCGGTGTTCTGCCCAACATGAGTTTAGCCTCTTCACCAACGGCCAAAACTTTATAACCCCCTTTAGAGTCATGCTGCACTGCAACAACTGAGGGTTCTCGAATAACAACCCCCTGTCCTTTGACATAAACCAGGGTATTGGCGGTTCCCAGATCAATTGCCAAATCGTGTGCAAAATAATTTGATACGGAAGAAAAAAGACTCACTTTGACCTCATGTTTTGTTTTCTTTTACCAAATTTAAGAGCAATCCCAAAGGACAAGCTCTTGAAAACACTCAGTTCGAATTTGGAGGGGATTTTCCACAGGGATGCGATGCAACTCCGGAAAAACTCCTTTTTTCCAGCTCCAACCATCAAGTCGGAATGTGTATTGCCTCAGAGAGCTGATTTTTTTCACCGAGAGACAAAGGCAAGTTCGATTTCCAAAAAATTTTTAGAGGAGACTTCCAATCCTATGGCGTATTTCCTCTATTGATTGGTGTCTTGAATGCAGTGGCGCGCCACAATAGCCCCCCTTGGGGTAACTCGCAATATATTTTTAAAATATTCCGGATCAAAGGAAGATCGCACTGATTTGACGAATCTCTCCAGAGTGAAATCCAACGAACCCCGTTTTAACGGAGTCTCCTGTGAAGAACAGCAGACCGTCTGCACTTATAGCATTATGATGAGAGCTATCACTGCGACATCAACGACCATTACAATTTTATCCGTCGTACTTTTACCGGAATCTGTAAAAGAATCATAGTTCCGCTTAAAAAGTGATTTTATGAAAAATCGAGATTGTGGCCGAATGAATTTTTCAATCATTTGAATTTCCTTTCATCATTCAGGATCATCTGAATAACAATTCAATTTATTTGTACAAAATTCGGTGATTGTCTTCCCGACGGGTCATATGTTTCCCGTCAAAATATTCCAGCAGTTCAACGGCGTGTTTGCGAGTGATCTGGAGCAAATCTTTAAATTCAATCACCGTCAATTCCGTTTGAGAATCAAAATGATTCCGGATACGTGATTCGATGTCCGCTAACTGTTCTGGAGTATAATACAAATCTTCAGTAATGCGAATCAAAAGATTATTGTGAATCGCTAATTTGAGAATCGCGACACCTTCTTTTCCGTCCAACCCGCACTGCTCAAACAAATGAGTTCTTCGTGGAGGTTGAAATCCTCCTTCCCTGACAACACTCAGACATTTTTCAAGCAGTTGCTGCTTGTCCTCAGAAAAGCTTTTCCGATGCCCAGGGAGGAGATAGTATTGCTCATTATCTTCCAAGACATTTGTTTTCACCAGATACTTGAGCAGATGGTCGACTTCCTTTTCTGTTTTAAACAGTAAGGAAAGTTTTCCTGAAAGTTCTGCTTTCGTCATTCCTTCTCTTTCCGGAAACTTTTGATGAAATGCCCTGATGACGCGGCAAATGAATTCTCCAATCCGTGCAACATGATCAACATGGAGGTATCGTTTTTCTGAGGGATCCACACAGAAGACGATTCTTTGGGAAGCGAGGTCCTGAACAATTTTGTTTGCCTGTTTTTCAGAAAGCCCCGTACGAACAGTGAATTCACGAAGCAACACGCCCCGAGTAGATTGCAAATAAATGACTTGTTCAGCCGCTGACTGCTGATCGTCTCCACGCAAAACATTCAAACGTTCGTGAAGCTCGGTTCGGATTCGACGAGATTTTCCGGGGGAAGGGTCAATAACCCGACCCCCGCCCAGGGTATAAACAGGAGAAAAGTTACGGATTATAAAGCGATCGCCAAATCGACTGCTAATGGGTTGTTCCAATCGAAATTGAACAATCTGCATTCCTCCCGGTTCAAAAACCTTTTGTTCAAGAGGAACCAGGCGCCCCATCACTTCTCGGGTACCTAAATATATACGAACCCGATCCCTTCGCTGCAAGGATCGTGGTGCACTTTCCAAAAGCTGCAGTTCTGCATTGAGGATATAACTGGTCAGCAGCGAGCCCGGCATGGCCAGCTGATCACCCCGCTGAATTTCATCTTTGCTCAGGTTTGCAACATTGATTGCAACACGTTGTCCTGCTTCAACTTCTTCAACAGAATGACCATGCACCTGGAATCCCCGAAGTCTTACCGGTTTTTGGGCAGGAAATTGATGAACTTCATCATTTTTATTCATTTTCCCAACGAGCAATGTTCCCGTGGCAACGGTTCCAAATCCCTTTATCGTAAACGAGCGATCAACGCTGAATCGAAAAGGCTTTTCAACTTCATGCGGTCTTAATTTTTGATATAATCCGGCCAACTCCTGCCGAAGAACATCCAAACCTTCTCCTGACACCGCCGAAACAGGGACAATTGGGGCGTTTTCCAAAAATGTTCCGATCACCAATTCTTGTATTTCCTCCCTGCAGAGATCGATCATTTCGGGATCTTCAACGAGATCACATCGGGTCAAGACTACCATGCCCGAACAAATATTGAGTAAATTGCAAATCTCCAAATGCTCTATCGTTTGCGGCATCACGCCATCGTCGGCAGCTATTACCAGGAGAACCGCATCAATTCCGGCAGCTCCTGCAAGCATATTGTGGACGAATTTTTCGTGCCCCGGCACATCGATGAAAGACAGTTCCGTGCCCTTCTCATCCCGATAGTGAGCAAATCCCAAATCGATGGTAATTCCTCTCTTTTTTTCTTCTGCAAGACGATCAGGATCAACACCGGTTAATGCCTTTACGAGCGTTGTTTTGCCGTGATCAATATGGCCGCTGGTGCCGATTACGAAATTTCGGGAATTCGTCATAAGTTATTTAAGTAGAAACGCAGGGTGGGGGTGATCGAAAACGCCAAAACTGCTTGTCACTTGAGTGGAAGAGGAAAGGGGGAAATGTTCCGCAAATAAAATTGGTGACAGTTTATTGGTAACATTGATCGGCTTTTGCCGCGTAGATAAAATCGCTTTCGGTTAAACCATTGATTTTATGGGTCCAAACATGAAGTTTGACTTTTCCCCAGGCAAGATAAATGTCAGGGTGATGGCCCTGTTTTTCTGCAATTTCTCCGATTTCATTGGTGAATTTCAAGGCATCCTGGAAATTTTTGAAATCATACTCCTTTTCAAGATGGTGTTCTTCAAAAACTTTCCATCCATTCCCCAACTGCTCCAATAGGGCTTCTTGTTCATTTTTTATTAAAGCCGGAACCCCGCCTTTGCATGGAACACATTCTTTTTGAGCCAATTCAATCATTGCTCGTACCTCTCCAGCATCATTGGGTTGAACTCGATGGATGCCATTTTTTTATCCTCCATGTCTGTCAGACATGATGTTATTGGCGTAAAGCCACCACTTTTCTCTTTCCTTGAAAAGCTGGATTTTATCAGACCAAAAAAGAAAATCCCGGTATGCTTTCTCAGAAACTTCATCTCCTAGCCCGCGTGCCAGAGTAATCTGAATAAAGGCGAGCATAGTCTGATAAATTGACATATTTTTTCCCCCAACATATATAGGTTTCATGCTTTCAATTTGCTCATATGCCCACTTTAAAATCTTCTTGTCAGCATTTTCAATTTCTCCTATTTGAGAAAATTCCTTTTTCAGCATTTTAAATTGTTTTCGAACCTTGCTCCCCATTTTAGGCAGGAGATCTTCCATTTCAGGTGTAAAAAGCATATTTCAGTAGATTGATAGACGTGAGATTTTAAACCTGAACAAGCTCAGGTTATTGTGAGTTGGATGCATCAAATTTCAATTTCTATGTCACCATTATTGACGCGGACAGGATAGGTTTCGAGATTTTCAGGTGCAGGAGCCTCTGTGACTTCACCGGTCAATATGTTGAAGCGGGCACCATGCCAGGGACAGATAATTTCATCCCCTTCAATAGCACCCTCGCACAAAGGAGCTCCCACGTGAGTGCATTCATTTTCGAGTGCATAAAAGTTTTGATTCAAATTGACAAGAGCGAGTTCTTTTCCTCCCGCATTCACCAATTTAATTTCCCCCGGGCTGACCTCGCTCGCATTGGCCACTTTAACATAATTCGCCATTTTTGATTCTCACTTCAAATGATTGCTGCGATAGTATCCTGACAGCAATGGGTCACTATCTGCATAATCTTTGGTTTTAATATAAATCTTCAGGACATCTTCTTCTGAAATTTGACGATCAGGTGTGGTGTTTGTTCTTTGGTACCATCTCAGAGCTTCATCGCGGATTTTTTCATTGTTTGTCATACTGTTTTATATCACGCTATGGTATTTCTGTGAATTTGATATAATTAATAATCACCGGTCTTTCTGGATTTTTTCTTCATCGTAATCCAAGATGTGGGGCGTGTCAATAGAGGAATGTGGAATCTTTGATTTTGGAAAGATCTTTCTAAACCTCCCTTCCATCAATTCAATGCTCCATATAATTTACGCGTAAACAAATCCTCTTCATGGTCTGGAATGCTCCCTCAGAAAAGCCAGGGTCTGAGTTCTGAATTGAGTGGCTCCTCCATTGGCAGGATGCCGGACAGAATGACAATCTAAACTCAACTGATTCAGCAGCGAACAGGACTTTTTCCCGACCGCAAGAAGTCGGCAGTTTGGAAAAAGTTTCAAAAAAGCATCTAAAAAAGGTTGCGCATAAATCATTTCCTCAGAAGAAGGTGTTCGGTTACTGAGCATTCCCCTGGAATGTTCAGGTTGAAAGGGATGCCATGGAAAAGCATTCCATAAAACAATCTGATATGGATCGATTCCAATATCGAGGAGACTGCCCCAGACAATGGTCGCAGTGGGTTCAGTAAATCCCTGCGGCCATTTTTCCGGAAGACTGGTGCGTTGCGGTTCTTGATTTTTGAAAACATGAGACGGATAGATTTTTTTGTGAGCAAGATGTCCCAACAAAATTCTTTCCGAAGTCATAGCAATTCCGCTGAAGTGGCCCCCCTGGTAACCTACAGCTTCTGCGATAAGGAGAAATCGGGCAGTATTGATTCGTTGTTCAAGGTATAACTGCAATTGTTTTCTGCGAATTTCCGGGCTCCTTGAAGGACCGTCATTTTCGAGGTCCCGATGGAACCAAGGATTAAAAACGGATTGGGAAACAGGTCCATTCTTTAGAATTTTTAAAAATTTTTCAACTGCCTTTGACATATAAAAATGCAGGTTAGGGTTAGCAACAGTTTCAGATTTTGATCTTCCGGGAATTAATATATCATTCTTTCAGAATATGTAAAATTTGAAGAAGGAAAGGGAAATTTGCTTCCTCAGCTATTAATCATTTTTGTCCGGTATCCAAGAATTGGTCATGTCAAAACACGAATGACCCGTGCCTGTTCGTCCTCTCATCCACTTCACCCCAGGGATGCGCTGGAGCTCTACGTTTCCTTTTTGAAAGATTTGCTTCCTCGTTTTCAATCAGCAAAGGAATTCGACATGCTCGTGAGATTGGGAGGAGCCAATGATCAGGAGTCCAAGGAATTTCGAGAAAAATATTTGCTGAATTCCGGGCAATTAGAAACAATGCCTCCGGGTATCAATGACCTGGGAGCTTTGATGGAGCATTGCTTTGAAGCGTCAGCGCAAAAAGGTTATAAACGTACCGTTTTAATCGGAAGTGACGTGCCGCAACTTTCAAAGGAAAGAGTAAATAATGCCTTTGAGTTCCTGAAATCAAGCGACATGATCATTGGTCCTGATAATGACGGAGGGATGTATCTGCTCGGCTATTCGCATCCCTTGGGCCTTCTCAAGGAAGGTATTGTCTGGGGCCAGGGGACTGACAAAGAGGCGCTTGTTCGAAGGTGCTTGCATCGAAACGTCTCATATCGTTTGCTGCCGGAAGAAATTGATATGGATTGCAGCGATGATCTCTCTGAATGGATGGCTTTACTGAGTCGAAATCCTCAAAAAATGGCCTCTCAGAAAAGAGAATGTCCTCACACGATTGGCTGCATCGAAAATATTGAAAACAGGAGAGATTCAGCGGGGATTTGAATAATAGATTTGGTAAATTCTTTTTGTTTCAATTCCAAAAAAATTGAGAAGCAGGACCTGATTCATCAAAAACAGATACCGAAAGAAGCCGACTTGATGAAACTTGCGAGTTGATGGAAAAATCGGGAAGTTGATAAAACAAAAGCGATAGCGTCTCAAAAAACGATTGATTTTCAAATCTTCCAGTAAATATTCGTTCGGAAAACCCCCAATTGCATCGAAAACTTGTTTGCGAATACAAAACCCCTGGTCTCCATAAATAATTTTCAGAGACCGGCTTCTGAAATTTGAAAACCATTCCAATATCCGGAATTTTATGCTGTTTTCATCAAATTGTATTTTAAAACAAGAATAATCCCAGAGGTTTTCACTCCAGGTCGATTTCAAATGTTCAACTGCCTTTTTGGAAATGACCGTGTCGACATGCAGAAAAAGAACCGTATCAGACTGAATTTGAGAGGCACCCTCATTCCAGCATTGCCCGCGAGCTAAACGCTGTTGAGATTTCGGAAAAATATGTTTTACTGCAAATTTTTGGCAAATCTCTCGGCAATCGTCATCACTGTGATTGTCAACCACTACAATCTCGTCAAAAAATTCAGTCAGCGAAGGCAAAATTTTTTTCAATGAAACTGCGTCATTTAAGACGGAGATCACCACTCCCGGAAGACCAGGGGAGCTCATGGTCTTAGAACAAGGTATAAACAAAAGGAGCTACTGCGGAGCCTTCAGTGAGGACGATCAAAGAGCCTAGCAAAAGTAAAACAACCACGATAGGCGCCAGCCAGAACTTTTTCCGGACTTTCATAAAAGTCCACAATTCAGCTAAAAAAGACATAGTTACCGTTATTTAAAATTGAAATTTCATCGATTCCTCAAAATCGACTTCTTTTTTTTCAGACCAGTAAGATTTAACTTCAGGATTTGGTTTTTTCATCAAAGGATCTTTTCCCAGCACTCTCATAACAACGCCGATTGGAGTGAATATACCATAAAAGAAAATTCCAAGGATAATCCGCGTGTTGACCCATCCGAGCCCTTCTCCGATTTTCATCCAGACTGAATATATGGGAGAAAGTCCTTTTGGCCAGATAATAGCTGCAGCAATCAAAACCCCGGCAAGCCCTGAAAGCCAGAAAATAGGGGATAGACCTTTGACAAGGGGCCACAGGCTGATTCCTAAAAAAACTGTCCCCACCAAGATCCCGAAATTTCGAAGTTCCTTATGCTTTTTCCAGTTAATCATAATGTATCACCGAATTTGATTTTCTTTTGTTATTCATGAGCGGCTTGCTACTCTCTCGGAAGTAGATGAGTCCGGTTCTTCGGGACCGAGATCCTCCTCTTCACTTTTTGGAAGATGGTATTCTCCGCTATAAAGGAGGTAGGGAATTCCTCCCAGCAAAAAGATCGAAAATTGTACAAAAAAGAACAAATTGAAAATATCGGTCCCGCCAGATATCCCAATCAAAGCATACAACTCACCAAAGGCCAGGTGTCCCACTCCAAAGCCTCCAGGAGCGATAGGCAATGCAATCACGATCAAACCCAAAGGCATGATAAAAAATTGGGCCGCCAAATCCAGTTCAGTCATTCCGATCATATGGGCAATTTGAAAAAACATGAACGCAACACTGGTGTGAATCACAATAGACATCAAAAGAGTTCCAACCAGGGTCATTTTCTGATGCTGATATGTTTTGAACGCCTGATACACTTTAATGGTCAGTTTGTGGCCGGGAAGCCTTTGAAAAAAAAGGATAAACGGGTCCTTGCCTTCTTTGAATGGAAAAATCACAATCGTGTAGAATAGAACTGTTCCAAGAAACAATCCTGTCACCAGCCAGGCAAAAAAGGTCAGCTTCTCCTGTTCAAGAATGAATTCCAGATTGAAAACTAGTGCAAAGAAAGCCATCACGATTAGGCCAAACAGTCCCACAAAACGATCAATCAACAACGTTGTCGCCGCGGGTGTTTTTCCCTCCTTTTCCTGTGAACGGATTATGTAGTATCCTTTTACAAAGTCACCGCTCACGGCACCAGGAAGAGCCATATTGAAAAAATTGCCAATCCAGCAGAGCAGAACTGCCCTTTTTAAGGGTACTTCAAGACCAATTGCCTTAAGCAGCAGCCACCAGCGCAAAGCAGCAAGTGAGACGATCCACAAACTCATAATCGCAACTAAAGTGACTAAAGTTGATGGATGCTTCCAATACAAAAGCAGCAATTTAAAATCGATCCGATCATCGGAAATCAAGTAGTAGAGAATCCCTCCAACCAGAGCAAGCTTGAGTAAATTAATTATTATTTTCTTCATTCAATTCTCTGAATTTTTTGATCCCGACGCAGGATTCAGGACAACTGCATCAAAATCATTCCGATATCGACAAAAGCAATCAGAAATGCGAAATGTGTGATTTTCTTTGGAGTGCTCAGATGGCCTCTCACGATTTCCCAAACCACGATTCCAAATGAAAAATTAAAAGCCAGCAGTATACTTATTTTGGAAAAGCCGAAAATGCTGTAGAGCAATCCATATACTATGCCATTGAGCGATTCGACCCAAAACGAACGTTGACTGTATTTTGTTAGGCAGCTCCGGCACTGGCCTTTAAGCCGTAAATACGATAGTACCGGAATGTTCTCATACCAAGGGATTTGATATCCGCAGGCAAAGCAAATCGAACGCGCCGGATTTGATAATGTCAACTGATTTGAAGCTAAGTATTGCTTGAGGATGTCGGATAATGTCGGGTCTGATAAAAGCTGTTGCTTTTGGGTCCGGGACAGGCATTGCAGCGGGAGACGGTCTATGCACACATTTAAAAAACTGCCGATAGCCAATCCGGTCAATACGGATAATGTTAATTCCCAATAGTACAAAAGGCCTTTCAGGTTAAATTGATAGGGAAATGTCTAGCACGTCGACGAATAAATTTCAAAATATTAAAAATGCAGACATACAATTTGCTTTTGATTTTCCTCAAACTGGGGAGCTCCTTCTATTGTCAGCACGGTTCGATCTATCCTGCGTATCAGACTGCATTCTGAGGCCTCACGAACTTCCCGGGCTAGATCACCCCCCTTGTATGCATACATCACTGCCTGAGGTGAACGCAATTGACGTGTCCACTTTTCCAATGTTTTCAGCGGTGCAACAGCCCGGGCGATCAAGATCGAAAATCGGAAGCGGTAACGCTGAGATCGTCCCAATTCTTCGGCACGACCGGCAACCGCCTGAACATTGTGAAGCCCCAATACGGAAATCATCTCCTGCAACGCCTTGATTTTTTTCTGAGTCGAATCCATCAATGTGAATTTCATACCGGGGTAAACAATCGCGAGAGGAATTCCCGGAAAACCGCCACCTGTGCCGATGTCACATATTTCTGAATTATCCTCAAATCTTTCTGTGGCGAGAATAGCTAAACTGTGCAGAATATGTTTCCCCCAGATTTGGCCAATGTCTTTTCTGGAAATCAGATTTAGCTTCTGATTGGTTTCCAGGAGCAATTCTACCCATTTTTCCAGTAAAGACCACTGACCGTCTTCAAGGAATATTTTGTTGGTTTCTAAAATTTTTCGGGTTTCCGATGCTGTTGGACTGTGCATATGAATCATTTAAATGCAATAGTGTTATCCGATGTGAGATTCAACATCAGGCTATTTTCCATAACATGCTCTCAGCTCCGGATTCTTTTGCCAGTCGCATTCCAGCGAGTTAAGTTTTTCCAGGGTGCCTATATCCTTCCAATAGGCATCGCCAATGTCAAATGAACGAATTGGGGAACCACCTTTGCAGAGTGCAAGGTATGAGTCAATGATTGAAAAATGACCGGAGCAACGAACGAGGCTGAAAAGATCAGGGCGAATCAGGTGAATACCGTTGAATCCTAGTTCTCTTAACTCCCCTTTAGGCTTCCGTAAGACAATACGTTGCTTTGTTTTGAAATAGTGAATTCCGCAAACGTATTCTTCTTCATCAACAAGCAGTTTCGTTTGACTGCTCCGATCTTGAGTCAGCAAAGTAGCCAAGTTTTGCTGTTCTTCGTGTTTCTGATAGATCCGAAGCAGATCTGCAGAACAAAATACATCAACATTGTGAAGGAAGAAGGAGGCCGTTTTCCAAAATCCTCTTGTATTGAGCAGTCCTCCCCCCGTTCCTAAAATTTTTGACTCCTTAAACAATTCAATCTGAGTGCTGGATTTCCGTTGCTTCACAAATGATTCCACTTGCTCTGCAAAATAATGCGTGTTGATCGCAATCGAATCAACTCCGATCAATTCAAAACGCTGTATCAGCCATTCAAGGGCTGGGATATTAAAAATTGGAACCAGGGCTTTCGGTACCGAATCCGTCAATGGTCGCATTCGTGTTCCAAAACCTGCGGCCAAAATCATGGCTTTCATAGGATTTTTGCAGGAGAAACGTTCTCTTTCTCATTCTCTCGTCAGGAGTCCTTGAAAAAAAGTGACAATTGAAGCGATAATTTTCTGAAAAATTTGAGGAAAAATCACCTTCTAATTTGTTTTATCGCTTTTTTTGTTGTATTGCAAAAGAGGTAGAAGAACGAATTGATGGTAAAGGAAATGCATTAAAACACCGATCCTATCAAAAACTCTGTAGATATCAAAGCAGTTTGAATTCAGAATTACGAAACAGGAGAATCGGATTCTGTACCAGAAGCTGACAAATTTTTTGTAAAAACCTGAAAAGAAACAGACGTTTTACTCCCGACTTTCCGAAGGATACATTCTAATAGTCAGAAAAAAAGTCCGAATAAACTCTTTTTTAGTGAAGAAGTTATAGAAAATAAAGTTATACTGCGAAAACCTTTAGAAAAAGTCGAAAAAACAGGAAAACATGGCAGAGCGCGGCGACGTAGACCAGCATTTACTTGAGGGGCAACGATTGATGGATTCCAAATTCTATGATCGTGCCATGGTGGAATTCAATAAAGCATTGAAGATTGACAGCAAAACCACAATGAGAGCCCTTGATAATCTCTTTGACGCCGCAGAGGATACAGGAGATTACGAAGGAGTCGTTTCAATCGGCACCAATATGCTTTTGAATCAAAAAGATAATAACATTTTGGCCAACAAGCTGGGAAATGCCTATCGTAAAATGAGAAACTTTGGGCAAGCGATAAAATTGTATGAACATTGCCTCAAATTTTCACCCGATGACCGATTCGCCCCCTACAATCTGGCTGCGACCATGGCCCGGATTGATCTTTATGACGGAAATGCTGTCAGTGCCGTCCTTCCCTTTGAGCAAATGAGAAATCCCAAATTGCCAGACAATGAAGAAGGAGTGGAACGGCTCAAAGCGCTGCAGAGAGAAATTTTAAAAGAACAGGAAGAAGCATTGTCACCTCCTGAAGACGAAGAGGAAGATTGGCAAGCAAAACTTAAGAAGGAAGCAGAAGGTCCTGCGAAAAAAAGCAAAGAGAAAAAAAAGGAGAAAATAAACATCGTCCCTGAAGAAATTTTTGAACGCCTGCGCCATCAAATTTCAACAGATGAACACAAACAGCTGATGCAGGACATTGCAATTTATTGCCTTGAAAAAAGTTATCCAGACATCGCTTGGCGATCACTAACCCGCCTGGCATTTAAAATCCCCTCCAACGAATACATACAATGTTTTGTCGCCATGGCTTACGCACTGCGTGGCGAAGAACAAATAGCAATTGATAAATTACTCTCTTTATTGGGGAAAAACCAGTACAACCGCTATGCAAATGCCAACCTCGGTTTCTTGTACAAAAAACAAAACAACGATCTCCTGGCAAAAAAATATTTCATCATTACCTATCAACTCCTGGAAAAATCCCAGGATTTTTATGATATGGATGCCTTCAAGGAAAAAGGGGAGAAATATTTTAGGGATGAAATCTACAAAAATGCACTGAAGGTCTTTGAAGTACTTCGTGAAGAACAGGAATCGCCGGTAGTGCTGCAACGGTTGGGACGGATCTATATCGAACTCGATGAATACGACAAGGCGATCGAAGTTTATCGAGAACTGGTTGGAAAATACGGAGAAGATCCTGAAGTTCAAAAAGATTTGGTCGAAATCAATACTTACATTCTCAATCTGGCCAAATCCTTAATGGAAAAACACCGATACAGCCGGGCGGTACTGATGTTTGAAATGAGCCTTGAAATAAAAAGGGATAAGAATGTTTGCGAAGACGGGATGGGAGCCTACAAACTGCTGCGAGACGAAGAGGGCATGAAAAAAATGAAAATTATGATTGCTCAAATCAATCGAGAAGAACAGGAACGCGAAATCGAAGTTTCCCGTGTTGACAAATTAAAGAGAGCAGAAAAATTTGAATCTAAAAACATACCTTATAAAGCCATTCAGGCCTATGAAGAGGCACTCCGGTTAAAACCCGATAAAGATGTGGTCATGAAACTGATCAGCCTTTACAAAAGGACCCGGCAGCATGACATGATTGAAGATGTCACCGAACGTTACAACAAAGCCATTGAACGCATGCAGCGCCTCGCCAAACTCGAAGCCGAAGAAGCAGCAGCCAGTGATTAAGACCTAATGGAAAAAGGCGCTATTGATGAAAGCCGACGTTACCCAACAATTTGAACGTTTTTGCAGAAGCAAAAATGCATCCCCCAAATCCGTTACGGAAATGGAGGCTTTGCTGCGTGATTTTTTTGCTGTTCTCAATCAAGATTTAATTCGCACTTTTTACTTAAACGGGTTTTCTGGAATTTCGGCAGATGTTCCGAAACTAATTGAACCGCTTCAATCCTTGATCACTGAAATTCCCGGTTTGCAGGACCCCCGATTTCAATCAATTCAAAAGTTAAAAAACAATATCACTCCGCAGCGGGCAGCGATGTTTGAAGAGTATCAAAAACTCTACAAACTTTGTGCCAACGAAGAATTGATCGCCTTTCAGGACGATCCGACGCATGAAAATTTAGTAAAACTTGCCAAAGAATTTGAACTGAAAGAATGGATGCAGGCCTTTACAAGCCTTGAATCCAGTGCAACAAAAGTTTACGACACCCGCTACCATCAAATTTCTAAAAAATTCTTTGCGGATCTCAACAAGATTCGCGGGCAAATTGAAAATTCTTCACTTCAAAAAAGTCAGGCACAAGCAATCATTCATCACTTATTTTCTACATACTATCAGGTCTATCGTCGTGCAGAAATCGGCAAGGAGTTGACCGATTTGGCATTGACCGGGCATTTGAGCTTTCTATGTTATGCGGAAGTCATGGCAAAACCAGACGAGGAATTAGGCGGTACTTTGTCTAGAAGTTTGGTCATCAGCCAATGGGATTGGCTTCACGACAATAAACTTCTCCAAAAGGAACTGTTCATCAATTTGAGAAAGGGTGGGATTGATGAATTGAAAAAGGAATTGCAGGATCGTATTGAAATGGTCAAGCTTCTTAAAAAGCTCAACAAAAATAAATGGATCGACCCCAAACAGTCCGAAATTATATTGAAAAACAGCTGCACTCAGCGTGCGGCAAAATCTTTGGATACCCTACAGTTTTTCCTAATCAAAAAAGAAGTTGTTCCTTTGGTTCATGCCCGAGCGAAGGGAGCTCCAGATGAAAGTGAAATCAAGAATCGACTTGCAGCTTTGATCAAACCGGGCCCGAACCCTGAATTAAAGGAATTCTACAATAAACTCTTGAATGGCGCTGAAACTTTGCAGGAAAGAATTTCCCATCTGACGATTGATGTAATTCGTAATCTCCTCACTCCGCCAAAAAACACACCGTTTGATGGTCTTCGTAACAAAATCCTCGATACTCCAAAAAAAGCTCCTGTTCCGACCGCAGTTCCTTCGAGTAAAACCCCGCCGCCTGCTGCTCCGCGTGCAGATGCTCCGACAGCAGGTTCTGACGGGATTCTACAGGAAATTGCTGAATTGCAGAAACAGCTTTTGGAAGGTGCCAATGTGATGGATGAACTCATGAGCAATCATCAGGGAGAACAGGCCATAGCATTTTTGGAAAACAGACAAATACTGTTGCCGGACACAGAACAGGCCATTCGCAAGAAGCTCAATATTCTCCAGCAGCACATCAAGGATGGTCCAAAAGGAGTGGATCCGATGATGATGTTGGGAAAATTAAAAATAGAAATCCGCAATAGCATGACACTCGACACAAAGCTGTTCGCACTCAGGGAAAAGCTCAAACTGTATGAAGAAAAACCCAATTTGACTTCTGAAGAAACAGAAATGATTCGCAATAGTGATCTTCCTGCTCAGGAACGGCTTTTCATGGTTGATTTGTGCAGCCAGAAGTATCATTTTTTGAATGAACTCAGTTCCTCTGTCCCTGAAAAAGAACGTTTTACGGCACTTGAACTGGAAAAGGCATCTCCCGCCTTGATCAATATTCTGCAGGATATCCTTAAGGAACAACCTTTCTATTTCAGCAAAGCCATATTGGATTCATTCAAAAATTGTCTTCCGAAATTTATTAATGAAGATGTGGAAGCAAGCCGGAAAAGTAGCCTCGCTTTATTTGAAAACTCAATTGGGGACTCATTGTTCAGCAAACTTGTGCAGTGGGGACTCTGGAAAGTAAAAGGAACCGAGCAAAGCAAATTGATTGAAGTCATCACGAGCAGTCTCAGCGCCAAATCCGTCAATACCCAAAAATGGAACAAATTTAAAACGGTTAACATTTCCAAAAAGTCTCTCGAGGGCATCGCTCAGTCCATTCCTCCCAAACTCGAGGAGATCATGGACGACAAAGGCAGAACCATATTGAGCAATATGAAAAGGGTTGTTTTCAAAAACGATGAGGAGGGGATTAAAAATTTCCCTAAAAGCGCAATCAACTATTTAGCCAATTCTTTGATTACTACTGATTACATCACTCAAATTAGAGATCTCTTTGAAAGCTTTTCAAAAATCAGCGGAAATTCCAATCTTGAAAACATTGTTTCCGAAAGCAATGCAGAATCCCCGACTGGCATGGTCAAACATTTCGAGGGAATCCTGGAAATGGAATTTCATGACCAGCGTTTGGAGATTCTGCTTGACGAACTGATGCTGATCCTTCCGGAAGATTCACCCCTAATCGAAACTGGAAAAAAGCTCTACTTTGAATTGACAGGATTCCAATACTAGCTTTAGCCTCCATCCCATTCCCCCAGCGTCTCATCACAATTTAAAATCCTCAAATGAACACTTGCATCAGATTCCTTCTCTGATTATAATCGTATGAGGTAAAAGTATTGTGGATTCAGGTACTTTTATAGTTTTTTACCTCACTTTCCTAAATTTTTCAGATTTACTTCCTCGCTTCTCAAGGAGTCTTGTACTTTCGTCACAAACTTCAATTGACTGAATCATAAATTTCCATGGCAAAAGGAAAAGACAATCAAGCATTAGCATTGACTTACTATTATGGAAAAGACCTGAACACCCATGCCAAAGACGGATTCCTGAACACAAAGGTAAGAGTGGATAGGGCGTCGAGTATTCCATGGTTAAAACGCGAGCAATGGCGTGGAGAAATCAATCGAATTTCCAAAATAATCAGTCAGGAAGGAAAAGCAAATGCAAATCTTTTTTCAATATTCTCAAAAAACAAAGAAAGAATTTCTCAATGTGAAGATCTCTTCGGCTACATGGGAGGCCGGCCTATACCTGAAGAAGTGCGTAGCGTATTTGCCAGCAATAAAAGAAAATTGGAAAAAAATGTTAAAAATGGGGAAGCTCGAGCTCTTTGTGTGAAGGCTTTCTTAGATTTTGCCAAAGCAGCCGGATGCAAAAATGAACAATACCGCCGGGCATTGATTCACGCTCACGTCGCTTTACGTCATCAACCTTCTGAAGTGACCATTAAAGTCCTTACTCTATCCCAGCATGAATATCTGCTCAGCATTTTAAAAAGGATCGAATATTTTCAGGAGGTTTATAGTGATCCTCAGGCTACCGAACGGCACCAGCAAGTCATCAGAAACAGTAAGAAAGAAAAGCCTGGAAAAGATCTGGAAATCAGGGCGATGCCATTCCGGATTGACCTTGACAACAGTAAAGTTGTGGTGGAGCATCAAATCAATTTTTTCTATACCAAATTAAAAAAATATTTCGAAGAAGGAAAGAAGGAAACTTCTGAAAGCACGGAAGATAAAACCAAATTCCACTCCAGAGAAGAATTAAAACGGCTGGCATCTCAGCAAGCTGCTCAGAAAAAGCAGAAACAGGAAGCTAAGGAAGGTGCCAGCATCTGGACGTTCAGTGAAATAAAAAAACACCAGAAAAATGGATTTAAATCTCTTTCAAAAGAAAAAAAAGGGGCAATATACGAATTCATATTGAAATTGATTGGTGATTTGAAATGGTTTCCTCTCGCCTCTAATACCACGGATGAGTTGATTGAGATTGTGGAAAAATTGACCCAGGTCAGTGGAGAAGCACCTAAAAAACAGAAAAAAGACGCTGGAGAAAAACCAAAAAAGGGATTGATGGACAGACTGACCGATGCCAGCCTTGGAAAAAGTCAGGAAAAAGTCAACAAAATGACCGCATATCTCGAAGCAATCATAGCCCAGGCGGAGGGTGAGATGAGATTCAGTATACACAAGGCATCTCTGATTGAATACGAACAGAACAAAGTGGGTCCCAGTCCGCCGTTCCGTCCCGATTTTGGAATCAATGTTCAAGACTACCACGAAGATATTTCTAAACCTTTCAAGAAAGCAATGGTGCAGTACGGCAAAATCACCAGGACAATTGCTCCAAAGCAATATGAAAGCCCGATTAATTTTACCATCTTGAAGGATCTGATTGCATGCGTCTTATCCATTTGCAGCAAACAAATCACCCCAAAAGATGTCGTAAAAGACTATCTCCAAAAAAACGAATTTCTCTTGAGGCATGCTGTCACTCCTCCAAAAAACATGCAGCAGGTGGAATTTTTGAGGAAAAAAGTCACCCAGTTGATGGTCCAACTTAAAATCGAACCAATAAAATAGACCAAATCATCCGTTCATTTCCAGATTCCGCAACTGCCATTTTGAAAATATGGCATCGCAGAATTTTAATCTACTGATTTTAAAAATAATATTCAAAGTAGATGACCTGTTTTTCCGATTGGATCTGTTGATTCAATATTCGTCGTTCACTTCTTCAGCCAGCACCCGTTCTTCCAATTTTTTAATATCGTAATTTTCTTAACATTAACGTATCATTTCATTGAGTCATCAAATCAATTTTCATACTATATATCCTAGGAGATTCGATGAAGGGAATGAGACTTGAAGATATCATGGACGATTTAGGCAAACCGGAAAACAAGAGATGGTTTGCCTGGGCAATTGCCGGAATGGTAATGGCTGATGGCAAAATGTCAAAACCCGAGGAAAAATATATGCGGGAGCTTTTTCTTCAATACGGCGACTCTGAAATCTCAACAGAGATTGCGGAAACAATGAAGAAAAATACCAAGATCCAACTCGATTCTCTTGTTCTGGAAGATCGGGGAGTGGCCGCACGGATTCTCAAATACCTGGTGGTCATCGCTGCAATCGATCAAGACATTCCCAAAGCCGAAAGAGACTATTTACATCTCATCGGAAAAAAAATCGGATTTTCCGGCAACTCTGTTATGGCGACCCTCGCTTGGCGAAAAAGGGAGTTGGCCCGTCAGGCAGATGGGAAAAAAGATGAAAATGAAATGACCCTTCAATTGAAAAATGAAATTCCCAGATATAAATAAAGTGGAACGCGAAGGAACTCCTGTTTTGCAGAAAATCCATTCTCCAGAACGGCCGTAAGCCAGAAAATTAGGTTGGGTCCTTGTCAGAATGATCGAGACCTGGACAGATCAACAGTGCTATTGGAATCACGGGGCATTCGGCTGTCAATCCATCACCTTCCAGGAACGGCAAAAGTATATCACTTTGAGCTGAAAAGGAGACATAGAAATGACAGAATTTTATTATCAACCCATCTTTGAAAAAATGCCGGATACGACAAAGTATCGAAAAATTACTGGTGAATATGTCACCGTCAAACAGTTTGAAAATCAAGATATCTTAATAGTGGACAAGCAAGGTTTGGAGCTTTTGTCAAAAGAAGCATTTGACGATATTTCTCATTTGTTCCGAAGTGCTCACCTGGAAAAACTGAGTAATATCTTAAAGGACAGTGAGGCCTCGGCAAATGACAAATTTGTTGCTTTAGAGCTCCTCAAAAACGCCGTCATCTCTGCTGAAAGAGTTTTTCCTTCATGCCAGGACACCGGAACGGCAATTGTTTTGGGTAAAAAGGGAGAAAATGTTATTACTAAAGGAGATGATGAAGAAGCTATATCCAAGGGAGTTTTTGATGCATATCAGGAACGCAATCTCCGATTTTCTCAATTGGCTCCTTTGTCTATGTATGAAGAAAAAAATACAGGAAGCAACCTGCCCGTCCAAATTGATCTCTTGGCGAATAAGGGAAGCCATTACGAGTTTCTGTTTATTGCCAAAGGAGGCGGAAGTGCCAATAAAAGCTATCTTTATCAAAAAACCAAGTCTCTTCTTAACCCTGCATCAATGGAAGAGTTCGTCAAAGAAGCGCTCACAAGCCTGGGAACGGCTGCCTGTCCTCCCTATCATTTAGCACTAGTTATCGGGGGTACTTCTGCTGAAACTACGTTAAAAACTGTAAAACTTGCTTCCTGCGGTTATTACGACAACCTTCCGGACACAGGAAACAATCACGGCCGTGCATTTAGAGACAAGGAGCTTGAAGAGAAAGTTGAACAATGGGCGCGAAAAGGAGGTATAGGAGCACAATTTGGCGGGAAGTATTTTGTTCATGATGTCAAAGTGATCCGTCTGCCTCGTCACGGAGCTTCATGCCCGGTGGGAATCGGCGTGAGCTGTTCTGCAGATCGGCAAATCAAAGCAAAAATTACTGGAGAAGGAATTTTTCTTGAGGAGTTGGAAACCAACCCTGCCCGTTTTTTACCAGTGAACCTCCATGAACTGGAAGAGGAAGACGCGGTGGTCATTGATTTGAACAAACCAATGGATGAAATCAGAAAAACCCTGAGCGGTTTAGAAGTTTCAACCAGAATCATGCTCAACGGTCCACTGGTAGTGGCTCGTGATATTGCCCATGCGAAACTGAAGGAACGATTGGATCGTGGAGAAGGATTGCCTGAATATTTTAAAGAATACCCAGTCTATTATGCGGGTCCTGCTAAAACACCGAAAGGTCATGCGTCTGGAAGTTTTGGCCCAACAACCTCACAACGGATGGATCCCTATGTTCCTATTTTTCAAAAAGAAGGCGGTTCGATGGTGATGCTGGGAAAAGGGAACAGGACCCCGGTCGTCACTAAAAGCTGTCAACAATATGGGGGTTTTTATCTCGGATCCATAGGCGGTCCGGCAGCCCGGTTGGGAAAAGATTGCATTAAAAAAGTAGAAATTCAGGAATTTGAAGAATTGGGAATGGAAGCCATCTGGAAAATAGAAGTTGAAAATTTTCCTGCGTTTATTATTTGTGACGATAAAGGAAACGACTTTTTTAAAAGGTGATCCGCATTTTGTCGTGAGCATCTGAAGACTTCTTGATCAGGAAATCGCACCAAAAGATTCCTGATCAGGAATACTCCTTTGCAAAACAATTTCTTCGGAAGTCTGAACACAAATAAAAATGTGTCACTATAAATAAAGTGCAAGTGTCTGGAAGCGTACTGGGGCGAGTGCGAGGAGGACTGTTCTGAGCTTGAAAAACATCGTTTAGAACGAGGGCGCCATCGAAATTGGGGGGGGGGGAATCAACAGCGCCCCTACTCTATGCTCACAGAGGGTAAATGAACTGCTAGAAAAAGATATAAAAAATAGAAATATCATTTACCGTTAAACACACTATACCTGATTGATTTTGATTGGTAAATCCGTAATATTACTTAGTTTTTCACTTTTTTTGATTTTTTCTCCGGATCGATTCAATTTAAGTTCACTTCGATCCTATATCCGATTTTTGACTTTGCAGGGATGTTTTTCCACAAAGAAGATAAATAGTGTTTCAATTTTACATTGATGGATGTTAGACGTGGAAAAAATGGGGAATGTGACACTAAGCTGGCGCTCTGGGTGCCGTGGTAAAATCTCCATTTTTAAAAACTGATGATTTAAAGATGCAGTCCTCCTTGCAGCATTTATCCTATGATTTGCGGGAAACAGCCTTTTTCCCGCTAACTGGCAACCCCGCAGGGTTCCATCATTTACTGTTGGCCGAACTTGTTCTGCAGCAATTTCCGGAAATAGTAAAAGTGGTATTTATCCTGTCTAATGGAAAACATCCCGATCCCACCAAAGCACAGGCAATTGCTGCTCAAAATATTCGACTTCAAATATTGGAAACTGCCATTGACGAATTTGCTGCCGCTTCCCGGAGTTTTGTCGCAAAAATTTCTGAAAATAAGAATTTTGTCCTGAGACTCTCCCCAAAAAAAGCCGCGGTTGCGACAGCAGAATTCAATCAGAATCAGGCAGTCTCCCTCTATTCTCATGTAGCGTTGCTCCATCAAAGGCAAATTTCAAAGAATTACTCCGCTCCAGTAAAGATGATTGCGGGTGAAGATTTGATGCAACGGATGAAGAATCCTCAGATTTTTTCAGATTCTGATCTGTCTGGACTTTCTGAAATTTGCCAATTTTTGATTGCTCCCCGAGTAAATTCAACAATCGCTGATTCAATTGAGGGGTTGAAGGGCGAGCGCAACGTCAACATCGAATACACTGAAATTAATTTAAAATTGCTCCCTCATGAATTGCTCCCCTTCCTGCAATTGTCTTCCACTCAAATTCGAAAAACCATTCAGGCGGGGCACGCCCTCACCTGCTTTCTAACACATGGAGCGTCTGCAAAGATTACTGAAGAACGCCTCTACCTCGATCAACCTGCTTCTGATCTTCCAAATGAATGGGAGCAGGCTTGCTACACTCTGCATAAGAAATTAATGCGTGAAGTCCAGTTGGTGAAATCTGCTTTGGACGTTCAAGCAAAACAGGGGAATCCTCATACTCTGGCTTTGGTTGAAAGCAGCACGGGCGGTTGTTTGTCTGCAGCATTCGCCGCACTCCCTGGCATTTCTGGACATTTCAGGGAAAGTGCAATTGTCTATGATCAAGCGGCTAAAAATCGTCTTTTGAATTCTGTTGGAGAGCATTCTGCGGTTTCCGGTGAAATGGCGCTGAAGCTTGCTCGGGCATTTCGCGAAAAAACCGGAGCAGACTTTGTTCTTTCCGAGACCGGGATGGCGGGTCCCATGGAAGGAGTCCGTCACAGCAACAAACAGGGACAGTGTTTTACAGCCTTGCTTGGTCCTGATCATGCGGATCACTATTTTTACCAAAGTTCCTCTTTCCTCAGCAAGCGGGAACATCAGCTTCTTTTTGCCACCAACGCGCTGAAACACTTGCTGGATCGTCTCAATCACTGAAGCATCTGAGACTTTTCACCCCTCTCCTTCTTACAAAACATTGCTCAGAACCGGACGGAATCTGAAAATTTCATTGGATCAGCAAAGGATGAAAAGTGTCGATAAGGAATGATAGCCTTCTCCCATAATTATTGTTTGACATCAATCAACATATTCTCTATACACATGAAAAATATTTTACAAAAAAATTTTTCGCAATCAACGACCAAATGATTCTGCTTGAGCAAAGGATAAAAAGTTGAAGTTCTCTTAAAAACTTAATTTCCTAACCCCATGGGATCCATCTCAAAGTCCTATTTTAGACCCGACAATCTTAACAGTGCTTTAGAATTCCTTACCCCTGAAGTCAAGGTCCTTTCCGGCGGTACAGATTTTTTTCCGGAACGTGTAGGGACCGATTTCGCAGGAAAAATTTTAGATATCTGCAGCATCCCGGAATTGAAAGAAATCGTTGAAACCGAGAAGTATTGGAAGATTGGTGCAACGGTCACCTGGAGCGACATCATTCAAAAAATTCTACCTTCATATTTCGATGGTTTGAAACTGGCTGCCCGAGAAATAGGCGGAGTCCAGATTCAAAATCAGGGAACGATTGCCGGCAATATTTGCAATGCTTCGCCAGCTGCGGATGCACCACCGGTGCTGATGACACTGGATGCTATGATTGAAGTCAGCAGCAGCAGCGAAACCAAGAACATCCCGATTTCCGATTTTATCCTTGGCAATCGAAAAACCTGTCTCGATCCGGCTCACCTTGTTACCGCCATTTTAGTGCCTAAACTGAAAAACAGAACGGCATCCCACTTCTTCAAACTGGGCGCTCGCCGGTACCTGGTCATTTCCATCGCAATGGTTTCAACAGTCATCGAGATAGACCAGGGAAAAATTGCATCTGCCCGGCTCAGTATCGGGGCCTGTTCGCCAGTAGCCAAAAGAATTTCCGATTTGGAAAAGCGTTTGCAGGGTTCCAGCATTGAGAACTCATGGGAAGAACAGGTGCTGCCAGATGATCTCGCGGAATTGTCTCCTATTGACGATATTCGAGCAGATGCAGTCTATCGGAAAGAGGCCGCCCTTATCATGCTGAAAAGAACGATCAAAGAAACGAGAATGAAATTTTTTTCGTAAATTCAAAAACTTTTTAAAACAAGTAACGCATCTAAATAGTGGCTGCTGTTCAATTTAAAAAAGGAAGAATAAAAGACTCACGATCACTCCTCCCTTATTTAATCCAGGTATAAAGAACAGGGAACTTAATAACAGATCACTATGACCGAGACACATATTCAAAAAATTTCGACGGAAGTCACAATCAACTTCACCTTGAATGGGACTCGTTCCCAGTACCGCGGATCCCCTTTTAAAAGGCTCTCCGCTGTTATTCGAGACGATTTTCGTTTAACAGGACTTAAAATTGGTTGCGATGCAGGCGATTGCGGGGCCTGTACAATTTTATTGGACGGCAAGCAAATTTGCTCATGTTTGACCTCTATTTCGAGTGCTGACGGCAAAACAATCACGACCGTGGAAGGCTTGCGTCTGGAGCAGACGACCAGAAAACTTCAGCAGTCGTTTGCAAAACATGGAGCAGCACAGTGCGGGATATGTATGCCAGGTTTCCTGATTGCAGGTGCATCTGTTTTGAAAAAACATGAAAAGCCTACCAAACAGCAAATCCTGGATGAGTTGGGAGGCGTGCTATGCCGATGCGGCGCTTATCAAAAAATCATAGAAGCAATTTTGGATGCCAATAACCCCAGCCTTGAAACCAAGGAACCAGAAATCGGGAAAGCCGTGGGGTTCCGCTACCCTAAAACCGATGGTATGACCAAGCTGACTGGGGAGGAAAAATTTGGTGCAGATTCTATCCCGGCAGATGCGTTGTGGCTGCGGATAATTCGCAGTCCTCATGATTCCGCACATTTTGAGCTTGGTGATTTCGGACCTTTTTTGAAAAAATATCCTGGAATTCAAAAAATTATGACCGCCGCAGACATGCCTTTTAATCGTTTCGGCGTATACCCTCACATTAAAGATCAGCCAGTGATGGCAGAAAACTTCGTCCAGTTCAAAGGAGAAGCTATCGCTGCTCTCATTGGTGAAAAAGAAACACTCCTTCAAGTTCCTTTGGAAGATTTCCCGGTATCGTTTCAAGTCAACGTCCCGGTCTTGGGCATCGAGGCAGCAAAATCAGAAACGGCCACTGTTCTGCACAGAGACCATGCTGACAATGTTCTGGCCCGAGGAAAAGTTCACAAAAAAAACATTGAAAAAGGATTTCAAGAAAGCGCATTCATTTGTGAAGAATTTTTCCAAACCGGCTTTGTGGAACACTCCTATATTGAACCTGAAGCAGGTTGGGCAAAGATCGTGGGAGAGCGCATTGAAATCATGGTGAGCACCCAAACTCCGGTCATGGACAAAATGGAATTGGCAGGAGTTCTGCTTTGTGATTCCGAGAAGATTAGAGTCATTCCGACTGCTTGTGGAGGAGGATTTGGAGGGAAGTTGGACATGTCTGTTCAACCGTTTATTGCCAGAGCCGCACAATTGACAGGTCGTGCTGTTGCATTGGTCTATGACCGACCCGAAAGCCTGGCTTCGTCGACAAAACGTCACGCATCCAAGATTTGGGCAAAATTTGGATGTGATCATAATGGCAAACTCAAGGCGTCCCAGCTTTTTGCTGAATTTGATACCGGTGCCTATGCCAGCTGGGGTCCGACGGTCGCGGATCGCGTTCCGGTTCACGCCAGCGGCCCTTATTATGTCCCTCATGTTAAAAATGACAGTGTTGCTTATTACACCAACCGCCATCCTGCGGGTGCATTCCGGGGCTTTGGAGTGCCGCAAAGTACAATCGCCCATGAAAGTTTAATGGATTGGCTTGCTGAAAAAGCCGGACTGGACCGACTTGAAATTCGATACATCAATGCGCTACGGGAAGGCGATGCAACAGCAACGGGACAGGTTTTGGAAAATTCGGCAGGACTTCCCCAATGCCTCGATGCTCTTCGTCCTCGCTGGAAAGAGTTTCTAGATGAAGTTGTCTGTTTTAACCGGGTAAACACCCAGATCAAAAGGGGCGCCGGCATCGGCTGCATGTGGTACGGCGTGGGAAATACGTCAATGTCCAATCCTTCCACAATACGAATTGGAATCTCGGAAGCGGGAACAATCACCTTATACAACGGAGCAGTCGATATTGGCCAGGGTTCCAACACAGTGTTGACTCAGATTGCTGCAGATGCCCTTGGAATAGCAGTCAGCCAAATCCATTTGGTGATGGGAGATACTGACCTCACTGCAGATGCAGGAAAAACCTCCGCATCCCGTCAAACATTTATTTCCGGAAAAGCCTGTGAGTTGGCGGGGAAAAGCCTTCGGGAAAAGCTCTTTGCTGCCCTTGGTTTGAGCGTCACAGATGCAGGAAATCCTCTGCATCGAATCGAAAGGGAAAATAATCTGATCGGTGTGAGATGCAATAACAGATTTTATGGTTTGGATACCTCCGTCCTAGAACCAGACAGCAATGGAGACGTTTTAATTGGAGAAGGTTATTTTGACCCTCCAACGAGTCCATTAAACAGCGAAGGGCAGGGGAATCCTTATGCAGCCTATGGATTTGCCGCACAAATAGCGATGGTGGAGGTCGATATGGAATTAGCATGTGTCAAAGTATTGAAAATTGCCGCGGCTCATGATGCAGGAAAAGCGATCAACCCGATGCTGGTCGAAGGACAGATCATGGGGGGGATCAGCCAGGGATTGGGATTGGCGCTTATGGAAGAATATGTCAGTGGACAAACTGAAAATCTTCACAATTACCTGATCCCCACAATTGGAGATGTCCCGGAAATTGAGTGTATGATTATTGAAAGCGCAAGCCCCTTGGGTCCCAGCGGTGCCAAGGGGGTTGGGGAACCCGGATTGATTCCAACCGCCGCAGCCATTTTAGGAGCCATCAATCACGCTGCAGGAATCCGTTTGAAACAGGTCCCTGTGCTTCCCCATCGTTTGTATCATGAATTAAGAAAAAAAAAGGGAGGCTCATGAACTACTCCCAGAAGCAGGAACTGAACTCCAAAAATCAGCTTGTTCGTGAAGCCAAAAGTGAGCAGAAAGGGATTATCCGCTGTGATGCGTGTCCTGTTCTGTGCAAAATCAAGCCGGGAAGAACAGGAGTTTGTGACCGTTATGCCAATGCGGAAGGTTCATTGGTCCGAGTGGATCCGCTGGTAATTCTCAACAACTACAAGAGCCATCAGGCCAAAGTGCCTTTTTTAAAAATGAAAGATAGCTGGGAAGGCAACCTGATCCGGCCCGGTTCTGATTTTGTTACCGGTGTCGGAGCCACAACCACCTATCCCGATTACAAGCCTGCACCTTTCATCGTTTCCAGCAAAGTTAACGGTGAAGATACCGTAACAGTGGTCACCGAAGGAATTTTCAGTTATTGCGGTGCAAAAGTTAAAATTGATACAGACCTCTTTCTCGGTCCGGAGCAGTCAGCGATCCGGGTGGAAGGAGAACAGATAGGGCATGTCACAACAGCGGAATATGGTTCTCAAATGATGGCGCTCGGTGGGGTTCGTCACATTACCGGGGGTGGTCGGAAGGAAGGGCTTGTCACTTGTGATGCCTTACTCAAATTGTGCAATAAGGAAGCGGTTGAAATGAGTATTGATAACGGAGTGACGATTGTGGTTCAATCGGGGAAGGCGCCCATTATCGATCAAAAAACTGAAGAAAAAATGAGGGTCGGATGCGGTTCGGCTACGATTGGAATTTTTGCTTTGCAATGGCATGGACTAGTGGATGAAGTGATCGTTGTTGATGATCACATCACAGGAGTTTTAACAGAACATCAGGCCGGTTGTTTTTTGGAAATGCCTCCCAGCGGCATTAAAATTAAAGGGAGAAAATCAACTCCAGGACGTTATTTTCAAGTTGCGGATCCCGGGCAGGGATGGGGAGGTACCAATATTGTCGATCCTTTATCTATTATTAAAGAGATAAATCCGAAACGTGCGTTTCCGGGAGAACGATTATTGATGGTCAGCACAACCGGTGAAGACTCTGCCTGGTTTATTCTGGATGAAGACCTGAATCCCATTGAATCAGAAATGCCGGCTGAGGTGAGGGTGATTGTAGAGCGAATCACAGAAAACTGTGAACCTGCTTTATGCTCCGTTTTATTTATGGCAGGCGCTGGCGGCAGTTTAAGGGCCGGAGCAACGCGGAATCCTGTATTGTTGACAAATTCTGTGAAAAACTTAATTACCAATGTGACCTGTGGAGGTGCACCATGTTTCGTCTGGCCAGGCGGAGGAATCACTTTGATGGTTGACGTGATGACGATGCCTGATCATTCTTTCGGCTATGTCCCTACTCCCGCCATTGTAGCACCAATTGAATTCACTATGAATTTAGATGTCTATCGGGAAATAGGCGGATTTATGGAAAGTGTTTTGCCCCTGGAAACTTTAATCAAGTAGTTCGTCATAAAAATCGTGCAATGGAAAATCCTCAAAGCATTTTGCTGAAAGACGGGCGTTTGTGGTTGAACCATGGTCCCATTGATTTGTTTATTGAGGCTCAGGGGCATACTCGCGAAGTGGAACTTGCCTATCAAACTGCCATAATAAAATTTGAGAACCTTCTTGCGCAAATTGTAGAAGAACTTCCTCAGCTTCGAAAACCCGTTGGTTTTGGTAAAATGAAGTGGAAACACCAAATTTCTAAAAAAATGGAAAATGCATGTTTGCATTTTGAAGATTGTTTCATCACTCCGATGGCGGCAGTGGCCGGAAGCGTTGCCGACACAATTATTGAAAGTATGGTTGAAGGAAGCGATCTGAAAAAAGCCTATGTGAATAACGGAGGTGATATTTCAATTCATCTTTCCCCTCATGCTGTTTTTTCCGCTGCCATTGCCGAAAACAGCAGTTCTCCTGATTTTACAGGAAGTTTGCAGATTGACTTCAACTCCCCAAGCCGGGGAATCGCAACTTCGGGATGGGCCGGTCGATCTTTTTCATTAGGGATTGCCGACTCGGTGACAGTGCTCGCAAAAAACGCTGCCATTGCTGATGCAGCGGCGACCATGATCGCCAATGCCGTGGATGTGGATCATCCAGCAATTTGCCGGAAAAAGGCAGAGACACTCGATCCTGATTCCGATCTGCGAGGGAACTTGGTTACCATTGCGGTGGGGCATTTACCTTTTTCAACGATCAATGAAGCATTGGATCGAGGAATCAGGACCACACAGCAATTTTATCGAAACGGATTGATCGATGCTGCTTTTCTATCACTGCAAGGACAGCGGCGAATCTTTGCACCAGAAAAAACAAAGCGGCCATATCTCAATCCAAACATTTCAAAAACCTCTTATTCAGAAACCTGCGTATGAACATGATTGAAATTAGAAAAATTGTGACTGTCATTGATGATTCCTTTCATGATGGCGGTCCTGCACGAAAAGTTCCTCGAAAAAAGGCGGCCGTTGCGGCAGTCATCAAAAATCCTTTTGCAGGTCGGTACGAAGAAAAAATTGTGCATTTCATGGAGGATCTCGAACCTTTGGGGTTGGAGATGGCCGCTCAATTGATCAAACATTTTGGAGATGCTCAAAATGTTGAGGGTTATGGTAAAGCAGTCCTTTCCGGCCTTGATGGCGAATTGGAGCATTGTGCATTATGGCATGCACCCGGAGGATATGCCATGCGGCAGCTTCTGGGAAAAAGCAATGCCATAGTTCCCTCTACCAAAAAAGTCGGCGCCGCCGGCTGTTCTTTGGATGTTCCGATTCAGCATATCAACGCCGCGTATGTCAGAGATCATTTTGATACCATCACGGTTTCAATTCCTGATGCCCCAAAACCTGATGAACTGATCATGATCCTGGCCATGTCGGATGGAGAAAGAATTCATGCTCGCTCCGGTGGTTTAAAGGCGTCAGAAATTGAGGGAAAAGATGGATTGAGATAACTTTTACTGTTTCAAAAAAGTTTCGCTGTTTCACCGGTCTGCAGCAGACTTTTCTTTTACAAGACCGTTGTTTTCTAACTTCTAGGAGGAAATATGAGATTTAAACCTTTGTTAACCCTGTTTTTAATTGTTTCATTTGCAGGACCTTTGTTTGCTGCAGACACAATCAAAATTGGGGACATCAACAGTTATAAAAACCTGCCGGCTCACACCATCCCATATCGAAATGGAGCGACCCTGGCAATTGAAAAAATCAATGCATCAGGAGGCGTACTTGGAAAACAACTGGAATTGATTTCAAGAGATGATCAGGGTAAGCCTGCCGAAGCAATCAAAATTGCCGAAGACCTGTTTTCCCGTGAAGAGGTGTCTTTGATTTCGGGAACCCTTTTTTCTCACATCGGCATTGCATTGGGATCGTATGCTGCAAAAAACAAAAAACTGTACATTGCTGCAGAACCGCTTGCCGACGCTTTGGTATGGGCAAAAGGCAATCGCTATACTTTTCGTTTGAGACCTTCAACCTACATGCAGGCCGCAATGCTGGCTGAAGAAGCAGCAAAGAAAAAAGATGTCAAAACCTGGGCAACGATTGCACCCAACTATGCATATGGAAAAGATGCCGTTTCTGCGTTTAAAAATGCTCTCAAAAAACTTCGGCCTGATGTAGAATTTGTCGGCGAACAATGGCCTGCACTGTTTAAAATTAATGCCGGTGCTGAAACACAAGCCTTATTGCAGATGAAGCCCCAAGGGATTTACAATGTGACTTTCGGCAGCGATTTAGCCAAATTTGTTCGCGAAGGAACACTGCGCAATCTTTTCAAAGACCGTTTAGTCGTCGGTTTGCTGACAGGAGAACCAGAGTATATTGATCCCCTCAAAGACGAAGCGCCTGAAGGCTGGTTGGTGACGGGTTATCCCTGGTACGACATCAAAGACTCAACTCACCAGGAATTTGTCGCAAGCTATCGGAAAAAGTTCAATGAGACTCCAAAAATCGGCTCCATTGTCGGATACAATACCATGATGACAATCGAAGCCCTGTTGAAAAAAGCTCAATCAACAGATACTGAAAAAATGGTCGAAGCGATGAAAGGCTTGGATGTCAATACACCGACCGGTCCCGTGCACTACCGGGCGATTGATCATCAGTCCACCATGGGAGCTTATGTAGGCTGGACGACAGTTAAAAATGGAACCGGAATTATGGTAGACTGGAAATATCTTGATGGAAAAAACTATTTGCCAACTGACGCTGAAGTCAGAAAACTGAGACCAAATTGATATGAGTATATATGCGGTTCAGTTTTTAATAGGACTTTCTGATGCATCGGTCCTTTTCCTGACAGCTTCAGGACTTTCGATAATCTTTGGTGTTTCGAGAATCGTGAACTTTTCCCATGGTTCATTTTATATGCTCGGAGCATACATCGGATATTCCCTGATCGGTGACAGTGACAACCCTCTTATTTTCTGGGGAGGGTTGTTTCTTGCTGCAGTCGTCACCGGTCTCGTCGGTGTCCTGGTCGAAATCGTCCTCCTGAGACGGCTCTATCATGTTCCAGAATTATTCCAATTGATTGCGACCTTTGGCGTCATACTGGTGATCCAGGATCTGACTTTCATGATTTGGGGTGCGGAGGATCTTCTGGGTCCTCGTGCCCCCGGATTGACAGGCAGTATCGAACTCCTGGGGGCATTGGTGCCTTCCTACGATATTGCACTGATTGTCTTGAGTCCCCTGGTTTTAGTTGGGATATGGCTGCTGTTTTATAAAACCCGATGGGGAGCTCTTGTTCGCGCGGCTACTGAGGATCGTGAAATGGTAGCGGCCCTCGGAGTCAATCAGAACCTTCTATTTACCGGAGTTTTTTTTCTTGGATGCTTCCTCGCCGGACTCGGCGGCGCGGCGCAACTCCCAAAAGGTGGTGCCAATCTGCTGATGGATTTCGGCATCATTGCCGAAGTGTTTGTAGTTGTCGTTGTTGGAGGAATGGGAAGTATCTGGGGGGCTTATATTGCGGCAATCATTATTTCAGAATTGAATGCCTTTGGAATCCTGTTTCTTCCAGAAAGCTCGCTGGTAATGATGTTCCTGGCGATGGCGGTAATCTTGATTGCACGCCCTTGGGGGCTCTTTGGCAAATCTGAATCGATGGAACACAAACCTCCTTCTGAACGGGAAGATCTGACAATTTCCGGAAGGAAACTGCCCTGGAACTGGGGATGGCTGCTGTTGATCGCAGTTTTGCTCGTCATCCCGTGGTTTCAAATTGACTTTGTAATGACATTGGTGATCGAAATGGTCCTTTTGTCTTTTTTTGCAGCAACTCTGCATTTCATCATGGGGCCGGGCGGCATGGTCTCGTTTGGGCACGCACTTTTTTTCGGCGGGGGCTCGTATGCGGTAGCATTGTTTGTCAACTATCTGCAGCTTCCCATGTCAGTGCTTTTGATCGCCGGCCCCGCTGTTACGATGGTGTTTGCCTTGCTGGTTGGCTGGTTTTGCGTGCGCTTATCCGGTGTCTATTTTGCGATGCTCACTTTAGCCTTTGCCCAACTTGCCTGGTCCGTCGTTTTCCAATGGGATTCTGTCACCGGAGGAGATGATGGTATCATCGGAGTCTGGCCTACGGGTCCGGCTGAAGATAAAATAGTGTTTTATTATCTGGTCATCACACTCACATCACTCTCGCTTTATGTAATCCGAAGAGTAATTTCTTCCCCTTTCGGATTTGCCCTCAGAGCCTGTAGAGATTCCTCACTGAGGAGCCGCGCCATTGGAATTGATGTACGAAAAATCCAATGGATTGCATTCACTATTTCTGGTTTTATGGCGGGCCTCGCGGGAAGCCTCTATGTTTATTCAAAAGGAAGTATTTTTCCTACAGAGATGGCAATTCCTCGTTCTTTCGATGCATTGATTATGCTTCTTCTAGGTGGAGTTCAGTCTCCGGTAGGACCAATCATTGGAGGATCCGTCTATACTTTTCTAATTGATTACATTACACGATTTGATTATTGGCGATTGCTCCTGGGGATCATGATCATGCTGTTGATTGTTCTTTTTCCACGTGGAATTTCCGGTATCTTCAGTTCCGGAATTATTCAGAGAATCAAACTTTTAGGACAAAGTGAATGATGGGCGAACTGCTAGAAGTCAAACATCTCAGTAAAAGTTTTGCAGGAATTCAAGCCGTCAATGATATCAGTTTTTCGATCAATCGTGGAGAGCTGGTCTCTCTGATCGGCCCGAATGGAGCAGGAAAAAGCACCTGTTTCAACATGCTCAATGGACAAATCAAACCTGACAAGGGATCTGTCAGGATCAATGGAAGGGAAACCGTCGGGATGTCGCCTGACAAGATTTGGAAACTGGGAGTTGGGCGAACTTTCCAAATCACAGCGACCTTTTATTCCATGACAGTACTGGAAAATGTCAGAATCGCCTTGATCAATGATGCTCAAAAACTTTATTCCTTTTTTGCAAGAACAGAGAAATTGTATCATGAGGAAGCCATGAATCTGCTCGAACAGGTAGGGATTGTCGACCAACGCGACCGCCTGTGCGGAATTTTGGCTTATGGAGATTTAAAACGCGTCGAACTGGCCGTGGCCTTGGCCAATAATCCTGGATTGCTTTTGATGGATGAACCGACCGCCGGCATGTCTCCCAAAGAACGGGTTGCCTTGATGGCATTGACGCATGAAATTGTAAAAACTAAAAATATCGCTGCACTTTTTACTGAACATGATATGGATGTGGTGTTCAACCATGCGAGCCGAATAATGGTGCTTGCCAGAGGCAGCTTGATTGCCAGCGGTATGCCCGACGAAATCAAAAACAACCAGATGGTGCAGGAAATCTATTTAGGAGCATCATTTACCTGACGAAGCGAATGCTAACAGTTAATAAACTCAATACATTTTATGGGCGTGCTCACATCCTGAGAGATGTCAGTTTGGATATATCAAAAGGGGAAGCAGTAGCCCTCCTGGGAAGAAATGGGGCAGGAAAATCAACCACGATGAAAAGCATCATGGGGCTGCTCAAACCGGCATCAGGACTTGTCGAGTTCGAGGGAAAAACGATTTCAGGGTTAAAATCCTACCACATTAGCCGCCTGGGAATTGGCTATGTTCCTGAAGAAAGAAGAGTTTTTGCAGGATTGTCAGTGCTGGAAAATTTCGCAGTGGGAAAGCAGAAACCCAGACAAGGCGGGATGGAACAAACTCCTGAAAATCTATTCAAACTTTTTCCCAACCTTGAATCAATGAAAGACCGACCTGCATCTCAAATGAGTGGAGGGGAGCAGCAAATGCTGACGATTGCAAGAACATTGATGGGAAATCCTAAACTGCTTCTGTTGGACGAGCCATCAGAGGGTCTGGCTCCACTCATTGTTGAAGAAATGGCAAGAACTATTCTTCAGCTGAAAAGCACGGGGATCACCCTGATTTTATCAGAGCAAAATCTTCGTTTTGCCAACTTGATCGCCGACAAAGCGTACATCATAGAAAAAGGCGAAATCCGATACAAGGGGACAATGGATGATTTAAACAACAATGCAGAAGTCCGTGACGCTTATCTGACCCTTTAGTTTTTTCTATATTTTTCTGAGCACTTTTTTAGAAAACCATTACCGCTCCAGGCAGGGCCTGGAATGACGGATCGACAAATTGCACTGTATGCCGTGCTAATATGAGTCAGAAAACAAGATCAGTTTCCTGGCAGCAGATCTACCTATGAAGAAAGATTTAGAATACTGCAATTATTCCGCTCCAGAACGAGAAGTAGATCGCCATTCCTGGTATCGGCAACAGGGTTGGTGGACCGGTGAATCTCTGCTTTCACGTTACGCAAAATGGGTACAGCATTCTCCTTCGAGCCTGGCGGTTGCCGATGATCGCGGAAAACAATTGAGTCATCTTCAACTGTGGGAGGAAGCCGGACGTGTCGTTTCCGCATTGAAAGAAGCAGGAATTGGCGCAGGAGATGTGGTGATAATCTTTCTGCCAAACCGGATTGAATGGCAGTTAATTCTCGTGGCAATTCTCCGTCTTGGCGCGATTCCAGCCAATCTTCCAATCCGCAACGATGCAGACACGCTCGCCTATACGGCAACACTGGTCGGTGCAAAAGCGATTGTCACTTGCAGCGAGCATCGATCCAATGCACCCGTCGAAATTGCACGTCAAGCAAGTCTGGCATGCGAACATTCGCTTCTTGTCGCCGAACTGACAATTGGACAGCAACTGCAATGGCATTTTCCTCAGGAAAAGCCAATCCCTGCAAAGCCTGAATTTGCAGGGCTGGATCATTTAATGTTCACGTCCAGCACGACTGGACTGCCAAAAGCCGTCATGCACACTGCAGACACATTGGCAGCCCTGAACGGCACTTTTGTCGAACGATTTTCTCTCGCTCAGAATGACTCGATCTTCATGTCATCTCCGATGGGACATAGCGTGGGTGCCATTCATGGAGCCCGTCTGGCGCTCTATAATGGTGCCCCGCTGATTCTGCAAGATCAATGGGATCCTGAGCTCGCCATTGACCTGATTGCGAAATATCAATGTGTGTTCACAGCGGCAGCGACGCCATTCCTGAAAGATCTCGTCGAATTTCCCTGGAATCGGAAAACACCAAAACTTGAGACCTTGAAGTGGTTTTTATGCGGAGGTGCTCAGGTACCTCCTAAATTGATGGAAAAAGCCTGGCAGCAATTTCCTCAAACTTTCGTGACCGTTCTCTGGGGCATGACAGAAGGTGGCCTCACCACTTGCTTGGACAGTACGTCGCAGGAAAAACTTCTCTCAACTGCAGGAATTGGGCTGCCAGGACTGGAGCTTCGTGCTCTGAATGCAGAGGGTGATCCTGTGGCCTGCGGTGAAGAAGGAGAACTGGTCATGCGGGGGCCCGGCGTTTTCGTCGGTTACTACGGTCAAAACGAATTGTATCATTCTCTGTTGACAAAAGACGGATTCTTTAAAACCGGAGACTTAGTCTGCATTGATCAAGAAGGTTACGTTCAAATCTCCGGACGACTCAAGGATCTCATCATTCGAGGAGGAGTCAATATATCTCCTGTTCCCGCTGAAAATATTTTGTCTACCCACCCCAATATTTCGTATGCAGCCGTCATCGGATTTCCTGATGAACGCCTGGGAGAAAGAATATGTGCTGTGATAGTTCCGAAGGGAGATCTACCTGACCTTGATGAGATTGTTGCTTATTCCATCACACACGGATTACCAAAATATCACTGCCCGGAGCTGATGTTTACTGTCGATCAAATGCCAATGACTCCTGCCGGTAAAATTCGCAAGAATGAGCTTCGAGAGCTAATTATTGTTCAGACCCATCAGCACCGCTGAATGAAAAAGGAAAGCGATGAAAGTAACGCTTGCGGACATTGAGGTCGAATATACGGTTCATGGAGAAGGATATCCCGTCGTATTTATCCACGGTCTTGCCGAAGACCACCGAAGCTGGAAGCATGTCCAATCTTCTCTGATCGGATTTAAAACCTATGCCTACACCCTTCGCGGACACGGAGGAAGTTCCGCAGGAAAAGGAAAGGGAAGTCTGGAGCAGTTAGGTCAGGATTTGATCAATTTTTTAGAGACCGTTACCGGGCCTGCGCAATGTGTCGGTTATTCTCTGGGAGGAACCATTGTACTTTGGGCTGCAGCAGAGAGAAAAGATCTGGTCCTGCATGCGGTGGTCGCCGGCACTTCAACCATTGTGGGCAAACAGGCGGCAGATTACTTTCTCAACCGCATCCAGGCGATACGATCAGATTTTCAACACTTTTCAAAACTGCTGACCGACGATACAAAATCCCAGATTATCTCCCCCGCTGTTAACCCTGATGAAGTCGCTGCCCGTCGTTTGGAAGCGATTGGCGATGGGATCGGCTATATCAACGCCGCCAATGCCATGAGAGGGATGCGGGAGACCCCTTTGACCGATCGCCTGGCAGATATAGTCTGTCCCGTCGATATCATCGGGGGAGACTCTGACCTTTTTTGTCCGCGAAAGGCGGCAGAAATCATGATGGCTCAACTGCCTCAGAGCCGGTATCACGAGATTCAATCGGCAGGACACCTGCTCAGCCTTGATCAGCCAAAGGCATACGCAGAGCAAATTCAAAATGCACTTGAAAAAATTGGCAAATGAAATTTTTAAACCCGCATTTCAACTTGCAGCTTGAAATGATATTTGTGACCCTTGCCCGGAAAACGTTGAACAACAGGGTCTTCCAGCTTATTGTCTTTTTTAACTCAGGAGAATTTAATGGTTAATCGATTCGCAATTTCACGCGGTGTCAGCCCCCGCGAGTCATTCGATCAAGTCGCAGAACTTGCAAAATCCGTGGAAAATCATGGTTTTGAAGCACTCTGGTTTATTGATCACCAACTTGGAATGAAAGATGTCTATACGGCAATGAATGTCTCTGCGATGGCGACAGAGAAAATCCATATCGGTTCAGCGGTCACGAATCTGCAGACGCGTCATCCAACCGTAACTGCCAATGCGACTACAGCATTGGACGACTTGTCAAAGGACCGAGCTATGCTCGGGATTGGAGCCGGTTGGGTTGCCGTGCATTCAATTGGACAAAAACCGAACAAACTTGCCGAGATTCGGAAAGGGATTGAAGATTTCCGAATCTTGTTTTCAGGAGAAGAAACCGAGCTTTATGGCACCAAAGTCCGCTTGGCAACTGCACGTCGGCAAATACCTATATACCTCGCAGTTTCTCAGCCGGGCATGCTGCGCTTGTGCGGAGAAGTGTGCGATGGAGCTATCCTGATGGGCGCTGCTGACCCTGAATTCTGCCGGTGGCAGCTCGACTATATTTATGAAGGACTCGAAAAAGCGGGTCGAAAACGCAGTGAAATCACCATTGATCTGACCGTGACGATCAGTATTGATCAAGATGTGGAGCAGGCACTCAGTGATGTTCGTGCCTGGGCGACCAGTCAGGCCGCGACCTTTGCTGTCTGGAAGCGTATGCCGCCGGCATGGGAACGTTTCCGTGAAGAATTTACAAGGGCTGAACAGGCCTATCACTTTGAAGATCACCTTTCTTTGCGTGCTGAACACAAGCACCTTGTCAGCGATGAGTTTGTCCAATCGGTTGCGGTGGCGGGAAATATGGAAACGAGCTTGGCCCGTCTGCGTGAAGTGGCGGCCCTGGACATTGATCGAATTACATTTGCCCTGCTTTCTGGAGGACGCCAGCGACGCCTGGAGGAATTTGCAAACAAGGTTATCCCTGAATTGACGAAGGGTTCATGACACGGTAAGGGCAATTCTTGTTCAGTATTCGTTGCCGCCAATCAACCTTAAATTAAATTTATTAGCAATATAATTATGGAAGAACAACGCAAGGTAGCCCTTGTTACGGCCGCTGCAGGGGCGGGAATTGGACTGGCCATCGCCCGTCAACTGGCAGAAGACGGTTTCGATGTAGTCGTGACTGACGCTCATGAAAAGCGCTGTCATGATGTGGCAAAAAAGCTCACAGAAAAACACGATCGTCCTTTTCTCGCAATTCCACTGGATGTAACCGATTTTGATGCCGTTACAAAAGCAATGAAACAGGTAGTCGCGCACTACAAAAGAATCGATGTTTTGGTGAACAATGCGGGATGGAACAAAATTGAACCCGTTTCTGAGATGTCACAGGAAACATGGCAGCGATGCCTTGATGTCGATCTGAACGGCACATTCAATTGCATGCGTCAGGCTTTGCCTCATATGATTCAACAAGGCTCGGGATCAATCGTCAATATTTCTTCAATCGCTGCCTGGGAAACGAGTACCGAACACGGTGCTGCATATTCTGCAGCAAAAGCTGGAATACTGGCTCTTTCCAGGGTTGCAGCAGCAGAAAATGGAAAATATGGAATCCGGGTCAATGCCGTTGCCCCGGGATTAATCTACAATGAATTTCTGCGCAGAATCTACCCGGATGAGTTTTTTAAAGGTTACGCCGAGCAACGCTCTCTAGTGGGCCGTGTGGGTGAACCTCAGGATATCGCCAACATCGTTTCTTTTCTTGCCAGTGAAAAAGCTGGATATATTACAGGAGAAGTCTACACCGTCGGCGGCGGCGTCAGTCCTCATTCATGAGAAAAAAATGGAATTAAGCCCTCTTTACTGGCCGATCAGCAAATTGATTGATGCCTATCAAAAACGATCTATATCTCCTGTTGAAGTTCTCAACGAAGCCATGGCCCGAATCGATCGTTATGATGGGAAAGTAAACGCCTATCTCGAACGTTTTGAGCAACCAGCATTGAAACAAGCCCAAAAGGCAGAGGACGACTATCGATCAGGTCATGCCTCGGTTTTAAGCGGAATTCCTGTTTCAATAAAGGACACCTTTGAAATAAAAGGAGCCGTGACAACCTATGGGTCGCGTGTCTACAAAACTCATATCCCTGATTTTGACTGTGGGACTGTTCGTCGGCTGAGAGCAGCCGGTGCTGTCTTTACAGGAAAAACCAACAATGCAGAATTCGGGCAGTCTGCATGCTCCCAAAACCGTCTGGGCCGGGATACCGGCAATCCGTGGGATTTGTCCCGCACACCGGGGGGATCAAGCGGAGGAGCCGCAGCCTCTGTTGCCGCGGGATTAGCAAACGTTGCATTGGGTGCGGATGGCGGAGGATCTGTTCGAATTCCTGCTGCCTTTAACGGATTGGTCGGAATCAAACCAGGTTATGGCCTGTGCCGAAACGAAAACGGACTGCGGGCAATGTCTGATTTTATCTCGCCAGGCCCACTGAGCTGGTGTGTGGAAGATGGCCGGGTACTTCTCGGGGTGCTTGCGGAAAAGCAGTACTCCTACACGAGAATCCGGGAAAGCCTGAAGATCGCATGGTGCCCTACAATGGAAAATCGCCCCGTGGAGCCTGGAGTTTCATCAGCGATTGAACTAGCCCGGCAAGCATTGCGCAGTTTGGGGCATCAAACAACAGAAACCGAAGCCCCGGTGGCAGGATGGAATGATGCGTTTGCACCATTGGTACTTGCAGAAGAACACAGGGAACGAGGCCACTTGCTGGAAAAAGCCCGTGATGAACTATCTGACTATGTACGTATTTCTCTGGAAGCAGGTTGTCACGTTTCCAATGAATCTGTCAAAAATGCCAGACAGATTCAACTTCGGTATCGTCAAACAATCAACGATTTTCTGGAGAATTACGATGTGATTGCAACCCCTGCAACCGCGGTTCCAGCCTTTCCTCTGGGAATCCGGCCCAGTGAAATAAATGGTCATAAAGTAAGCCGGCTTTGGGGAGCTTTTCCCTTTACTGCACCGTTCAACGTTTCAGGGCATCCTGCGATTGTCATTCCTTGCGGATTGTCTGATGGGCTTCCTGTCGGATTGCAATTGGTGGGGAAATGGGAAGATGAGGAGCGCTTGCTCAATCTGGCGCAAGATTTGGAAATGGAGATTTCTTTTGATCGTGGATTTATCATCAACGCCTGGTCTGGTCCCAGCAGAGATTGATGGAACAAGCATGAAAGCTCAGCTTGAAATTATTGACCAGGGAAAATTACGAGCCCTTGTATTGTGCAATCCCCGTCGCCGCAATGCGCTATCGCTGGCAATGATGAACTCTCTTCTGGAAGCATTGGCAGAAGCTGCGTCCGAAAAATTATCCGCGTTGATTCTGACAAGTACGGGAAGCACCTTCAGCGCCGGGGCAGATCTTACGGATATCAATGGCACACTGGACGATCTTAAATTTGACGAAACTTTAGAATTTGTTAAACAATCTATCGAGACATTCCCGTTTCCTGTTATTGGTGCCATAGAAGGCGCGTGCATCGGGGCTGCATTTGATCTGGTCACATCCTGCGACATGCTGCTCGTTGCCGAGGGAGCTTATTTCCAAATTCCTGCCGCTCGTCTGGGACTGCTTTACAACCCATCTTCAATCGCCAAATGGCACACACGATTGGGGTCATCACTTTTGTCTTCCATGTTGCTGACCGGGAACCTTCTGGATGCAAAGCAGGCGGTTCACAAGGGCCTCGCAATAGAATCCGTTCCAACCGGAAAATCGATGGAGCGTGCCTGGCAATTGGCAGAAAAAGCTGCTGAAGGAAATCCCGAAGCGTTGTCAGTCACTAAAGCTTTACTGCGAGATCTTGATTCCGGCAGTTTTTCAGCTACGAATTGGGAAAGTCCGCGCCGGAAACTGCTGGGTTCTCCAGAGCGTCGAAAAGCAGTCATTCAGGCAAAATCCAAATTGGGGATAAAATATTAAAATCAATTGTTTAATGATCTCCTGACGCATTATTTTAAGCTCAGGCACCCGAAAACAAGACATACACACTGTCGCAAGGCTCAACAATTTGCAAATTTTTTTAAACTCTATACAAAGGAGGGGAAATGAAAGCGAAAATCATTAAAACTATGGTGGTGGTCGAAGAAATTCTGCTCGAGATGAACAAAGAGGTCAATCCCCCCACCCGCAAAGCAGCAGCGGTGGCGGTCATTGAAAACCCCTTGGCTGGAACGTATCAGGAAGATCTCGAACCGTTGATGGAAATTGGGGAGGAACTAGGAACTTTACTAACAAAAAAAGCGGTGGATGCCCTTGGAATTAAGGGAGGAGAAGCGGAAAGTTTTGGAAAAGGAGCCATTGTCGGAGAAAATGGAGAATGGGAGCATGCCGCCGCCATCCTTCACCCGCGCCTCGGCAAACCTGTCAGAGCGGTATTGGAAAAAGGACCTGCCCTTATCCCATCTGCAAAAAAAATGGGAGGAATGGGAAGCACCCTCGATGTTCCCCTTGGTCATAAAGATGCCGCTTATGTGCGAAGCCATTTTGATGCAATTGAAGTAAGGGTGACTGATGCTCCCAGAGCAAACCAGATTGTGGTCGCGATTGCAGTGACTGATTCCGGCAGACCTTTTCCGAGAGTAGGAGGGATGACCAAAGACGAAATCAAAGGAGAAGACGGATTGCGATAAAGGAGGCAACTATGGCACAAGCAGCAGCAGAAATTCATTCTGGAAGAATACTTATTAAAAATATCGGTCTCCTTTTATCAGGAAACTTAAAGAATCCGATCCTCGATGCCAACGCAATCGTTGTGCAGGATGGAAAAATTGATTCTTTGGGGAAAGAAAGCGACCTCAACACCTCGGGTATCGACTCTACTGTTGATTGTAAAGGGGCAGCTGTTTCACCCGGACTGATCGACAGTCATGTTCATCCGGTTTTTGGAGACTGGACACCTCGTCAGAATCAATTGAACTGGATTGATTCCTTTTTGAATGGCGGAATCACCTGCATGATTTCTGCAGGAGAGGTACACCTCCCCGGTCGCCCCAAAGATATTGTCGGGTTGAAGGCTCTGGCAATCACTGCTCAACGCTGTTTTGACAATTTCAGACCGGGTGGGGTCAAAATCCACGCTGGTGCCCCAGTCATCGAAAAAGAGATGGTGGAGGAGGATTTTGCAGAAATGGCGAAAGCCGGTGTGACCCTCCTTGGAGAAATTGGATTAGGCAGCGTCAAGGCCGGAGAAGAAGCCCGGCAAATGGTGGCATGGGCACGAAAGTACGGGATACAATCAACCATCCATACTGGCGGACCATCTGTGCCTGGCTCTGGCTATATTGACAAAGATGTGGTGCTGGAAGCTGATGCTGATGTGATTGGCCATATCAATGGCGGCCACACTGCACTGCCTCTCACGCAGATCGAATGTCTCTGCGAACAATGTTCAAGAGCAATTGAATTGGTTCACAATGGCAATGAATTGGCAGCATTGCATGCCATGAAAACCGCTAAGGAGCTGAAACAGCTCGACCGGGTAATTTTAGGAACCGATTCTCCTGCAGGTTCCGGGGTCCAACCGCTGGGAATCCTTCGAATGATTGCCATGCTTTCGTCTCTCGGAGACATTCCTCCTGAAATTGTATTTTGTTTTGCGACAGGAAATACTGCAAAAATACGCAATCTCGACGGCGGTATGATTGAATCAGGACGAGCTGCTGATTTTGTTTTTCTCTCCAAAGCTCAACATTCCTCTGGAAAAGATCTTCTTGATTCAATACGCAAAGGCGATCTTCCAGGCATTGGAGGCGTGATGATCGACGGGATTCAACGCATTGGACGATCCCGCAATACCCCTCCTGCCGAAACTTTACCGGAATTTCTTTAAATCAAATCAGCAATGATTTCTGCAATTGTATTGGCCGCCGGCGAATCCAAACGGATGGGAGCAGAAAACAAACTACTGCTCCCTTTCCGAGATAAAACTCTGATTGAATCTATTGTTGACAATGTATTGGCATCAGAGGTGCACGAAGTGATACTCGTTTTGGGTCATGAAGCAGACCGGATCAGAAAGGCCTTGCAAAATCGGCATATTCGCTTTGTCAACAACACAGATTTTCGCAATGGAATGACGACGTCGATTCAGGCAGGAATAAATGCAATTTCATCATTGTCTGACGGCATCATGATTTGTCTCTCAGATTTACCATTCATCCAGTCAGAAGAGATGAACGAGCTGATTCATTCTTTTGAAAATGCTATCCAAAGAAACAAAAAACAAATTGTTCTGCCAACTTTTCAGGGACAACGCGGCAATCCTGTGATATTTTCGATGCTTTACAAAGCAGAAATTCTGGAACATCAGGGAGCGAACGGATGCAAGGGAGTCATCCGGCAAAACCAGAGTCAGGTGCTCGAGATTGAAATGAGTACAGCAAATGTCCTCAAAGATATTGACACCAAAGACGATTACGCAGCCCTTGTTCGAAATTAACTTTACCCGTGCAATGGTACATTTGAGATGGTGAGAATCAATGTCAAAGGAATTTTTCAGTAGAGTAGCCGAACTGAGTGCTGACAATCAGGCGTTTGCAGTGGCCACCGTCATTAAAGTTACAGGGTCGACATCTGCTAAAACCGGCGCAAAGGCGATTATTGACCGAAATGGAAAAACCTTAATGGGCTGGGTCGGTGGCGGATGTGCTGAAAGTGCTGTCAGTATGGAGGCAGTTGACAGTCTCTCAGACGGACAAAGCCGAATTGTCCCCATCGATTTGGATGATGAAGTTTTGGGAGTGGGCATGCCTTGTGGAGGAAATATGGAAGTCTATGTAGAACCGTTTTTACCCAAACCTGAGCTGCTGATTGTGGGACACGGTCGAATTGCTGAATCTCTGGCTATGCTTGGAAATTTTGTTGAATTTTCAGTGACCGTCAACGATCCGCTTGCCGTCCCTGAATCTTTTCCAACTGCGGATCGCCTCATCACCAATGACCCCGATTTCAGCCGGATGGAAGTCTCACCCAATACCTATGTCGTTGTTGTCACGCAACATAAAGGTGATCATCTGTCTATAAAAAAAGCCTTGGAAGGAAAAGGGGCTTACATCGCTTTGGTGGCAAGTAAAAAGCGTTCTGGTTTGGTCTTTGATTACCTGCTTGAATCGGGAGTTTCTCATGAAGAACTGACTAAAGTGCATGCTCCTGCCGGGATTGATATCGGTTGTATCCTGCCTGAAGAAATTGCTCTCAGCGTCATTGGAGAGATTGTTGCAGTTCGTCGGGGCGGATCCTGCCGTCCGATGATGGAGATCAAAGGGATGGCACTTCCTGCAGCAACGAACGAAAATCTCGAGCCAGTTGAAACTTCCTCAGAAGGAATCTCCGGTTAGTCATGGCAAGCCCAGCTCTTCAGGAAAGTCAGGACACGGTCGATAAAATTTGGCTGGAAAAACTTCGTTCTGACTTCCCAATTCTGCAGCGAAAAATTAATAGCGGTTCATTGGTCTACCTGGACAGCGCGGCGACGACTCAGAAACCACGGCAGGTGATCGAGGCATTGAGTCGATTTTATGAGCAGAACAACGCCAACGTGCACCGGGGAATATATACCCTTTCTGAAGAGGCATCCCAGCTGTACGAGGACGCACGGGAAAAAGTCTCCGCATTCGTTCACGCCCCATCCCCTCGTACCATCGTCTTTACAAGAGGAACTACTGAATCGATCAACCTGGTCGCTCATTCCTGGCTAAAGCCAAGGCTTCGCCGCGGAGATGAGATCCTGGTCAATGCCCTGGAACATCATTCCAACCTGGTTCCCTGGCAGATGGCGGCAAAAGAAAAAAACGCAAAGTTGCGCTACGTTCCCTTGACCGAAGAAGGAATTCTTGATCTTGAGGCTCTTGAAAATAGCATTACAGACAAAACCAGAATCTTGACCGTTTGCTCCATTTCAAATGTTTTAGGAACTGTCACTCCTCTTAAAAAAATCATTGAAATCGCTCACAACCAAGGAGTTCCCGTTTTAGTTGATGCCGCGCAGGCGGTCGCCCGGCATCCCATCAATGTGGAAACTTTGGAGTGTGATTTTTTAGCTTTTTCATCCCACAAAATGTATGGCCCAACCGGAATCGGAGTACTTTTTGCGAAACCTGAATATTTAGAAACAATGGAACCGATGATGGGAGGAGGAGGCATGATTGAACGCGTCCATCCAGACACGTCGACCTGGGCGGAATATCCTGCAAAATTTGAAGCCGGGACTCCAGCTATTGCGGAGGCGGTGGGACTTTCAGCAGCAGTCGACTGTCTCAATCAATGGGGAATGGATCGCATTCAGCAGCATGAGCATGACTTGATGGTGTATGCTCTTTCTGCATTGAACCAAACCCCGGATCTCACGGTTTTCCCTCCTCTTGACTGCCATCAGAAAGCCGGAGTGCTGTCATTCAATATGAGCGACGTCCATCCTCATGATGTCGCGCAAATTTTGGATCTGGACGGCATCGCAGTTCGTGCCGGACACCATTGCGCCCAGCCATTGATGAAGCATTTAGGGGTGCAGGCCACCGTCCGAATGAGTTTCGGGTCGTACAATAGCCGAGAGGACATCGATCAGCTGGTCTTCAGTCTGGAAAAAGTCAGAAAAATTTTTTCTCCCTAAAGAGTTCAGGAATTTCCGCCATATTGCCGGGTAATTCGAGAAGCCATCGTCACGACCATATGACCAAGATATGAGATCCGGTCATCCGGGATTCTGGCTCGCGGTCCTGAAACGGAGATCGCCGCTACCGACTGACCGTACTCATCAACAACACATGCAGCGACACAGCGCAGGCCAACGGCATGTTCCTCGTCGTCAAACGCGAACCCTTGTTCTTTTACTTCGGTCAAGGCTTGAAAAAGCTGCTTTGGTTCAACAATCGTGTTTTCAGTGTACTTGGCCAACCCTTTTTTTTGCAAAATCGCGGAAACCTCTGGTTTTGTCATATTGGCCAGTAGCGCTTTTCCTACACCGGAAGCATGCAAAGGAACCCGGCTTCCTAAAGGAACCACCATCCGCATTTTTTCATGACATTCTGCCTGCACCAAAAAAATTGCTTCATCTTCAATCAATACGGCCAGATTGGTGGTTTCTCCTACATTTTCCATCAGTTCATGTAAATTCGGTCTGGCCAGCGTGACAATATCCCTGCTCTGGAGAAAGGTGTTTCCTATTGTGAAGGCCTTGACACCAATATACCACCTGCCAAGTTCCTTGTTCTGATAGAGATACCCGTTTTGTTCCAGCGTGTTTAAAAGGCGATGGGTAGTTGACAGGGCGAGTCCCACCTGCTGAGAAATATCGCTTAGATTTGCTCCATCCTTCGCCTCTGCCAATCTTTCCAGAAGGAGCAATCCACGGCTCAGCGTTTGGACCTGACCAGTTACTTTGCCGGGGTCATTTGCTTTTCTTCCTCTTTTCCTGATTTGTGCCAAGTGGTGACCTTTCTCAAATTCCCCTGAATGAGTGCGTCTGGACGAATTTCAAACGCCCGCTGAAATTCTAATACCCGTGCCGAATAATCTTGATTCTAAATGACTGGCATTGTTGTTTCTCTATAATTTTTCAAATGGAGGACGGATTCTACATTTTTCCATGGACATCATGATGAGTAAATTTCCGATTAAAACACAGGCCTTCAGAAATTGCTTTTGAAAGGGATCAACAATAATTTTAGGCCATCGTCAGCAAATCGGAACAGGGGTTTTAATAAATTCATTCAGGCAACGCGATCTCCCGGTTTTTTATTGCCAAAAAAGGCATCGATATTATCCAGAGCACGGAACCCCATCGCGTCGCGAGTTTCTACAGTAGCCGAACCGATATGCGGAAGCATGAATACGTTCTCCAATTCTGCCAATTCGGGGTTTCCTCCGGGTTCCTGTCTGAAGCAATCCAATCCCGCTGCAGCTAGTTTTCCCGACTTTAAAGCCGAAATCAAAGCTTCTTCATCAACGAGATCCCCTCGTGCCGCGTTGATAAATATTGCTCCGTCCGGTAGTTTTGAAAATTTTTCTGCTGACATTATCCCCTTCGTTTGAGGTGTCGAGGGACAATGCAGACTCAGGAATTGAGAAACTTCCAAAAGACTGTCCAAAGATTCATGAAAGATAGCTCCTTCTTCTATATTCGATGACTTTTGGGACGTCGAAAAATAGTGTACTTCCATATCAAAACCTCGGGCACGTTTCGCAACGACTTGACCAACACGGCCCAAACCGACAATCCCGAGACGTTTATTGGTCGTCTGCTTTCCTACCATTAAATTCGGCCCCCAGGAGTCCCAGTTTCCTGAACGGACCAATCTCTCGCCTTCTCCTGCGCGCCGCGCCGCGCAAAGAAGCAGCATAAAAGTCAGTTCTGCTGTTGCATCAGAAAGTACGTCTGGAGTGTTCGTCACCATAATGCCGCGCTCTTCAAAAGCATCCAGGTCGCAATGGTCCACTCCCACAGAATGATTTGCCACAATCTTCACCCGATCAGAAAGTTTTGCAACCACCTCTCTTGTGAACTTCTCCGAATGGCAGGGGAGAATTGCATCACAATGCCGGCTGCCTTCAATCAATTCCCGGGCTGAATACACCCGGTCTTCCGGATTCAAAATCACTTTGTAATCCCGTTCGGCTCTATCTTCTGTTGCCCTGGACAGTTTACGGGTAATCCAGACTGTCATTTTATCATTAGTCATATCAATTGGCTTTCAACACACAATTAGATTATCGAATAAGAAAAAAACTAATTTTTTTTAGTGCGGACATTTTTGGCTTTAAAAAGTAATCTTCAATGGAATTTGAGAATGAAATATATTTCCATATACAACAAAATTAGCAATACTAAATTGGAGCCTCTCAATTGAGACCGCTATAATATTGTTTGAATTCAATTATTGAAATATTAAATCTAACAATCTTCTTTTTTCATTTTAATGCAATTATATCAAATAATTAACTCAATATACCAAATCCGGAATTTAAAACTAAAAAGCAGGTCTCAGCTTTTATTATGAGATAGAAGAAATATTCTTTATCCCTTTTTTTGAACAATGGAAATAAATTTCATTAGGCCTTGACTATTCAAATCTGTTTGTGAAATATACGTTTCCTGCTGCTTTTAATTTTCCAGGGATCTTTTTTTCGCAGGCAAGTGCTGAATTCTGGAGTATAAGCCGACTTCCGCACGCAGTTGCTAAAAAAGCATAGATCAGCAGAAGATTATTAGCTCTAACAGATTGTCCTAATTTGTAATAAAATTTGCTATTTGCAGTATAATCAATGAGGGAGGTACCAAATCATGAAGGAAAAGAACAACACAGAAAACAATCAAAAAACGTCACGACGAAATTTCCTAAAAGTCGGTGCGGCTACTGTAGCCGGCGGTGCGGCGGCGATCTCTGCACCTCAGATTGTTAAAGCCCAGAAACCTATTGTTTTGAAGGTCCAGGCTGCCTGGGGGGGAGGAATTTTTCTCGAATTCGCCCAGGATTATGTAAAACGTGTCAACGAAATGTCCGGAGGATCTCTTAAAATTGATCTCCTCAGTGTCGATGCAGTTGTAAAGACCGCACAAATGCAGGATGCTGTCCACAAAGGAGTTCTCGACGGTGCACACTTGGTGACCGCATACTGGTATTCCAAGAGCCCAGTTGCATCCCTTTTCGGAACGGGACCTTGTTTTGGCTGGTCCGCCAATGAATTGATGGGCTGGATTCAGCACGGAGGCGGAAAGGCGCTTTACTATGAGTTAATGCACGATATTTTAAAACTCAATCTGGTGGGATTTTTCTCGGGCCCAATGCCGGCTCAACCTCTTGGCTGGTTCAAAAAACACATCACGGATGCCAGTCAAATGAAAGGGCTCAAGTATAGAACTGTAGGGCTGGCAGCTGACGTTCTTCAAGAGATGGGAATGGCAGTGGTTCAGTTGCCCGGCGGTGAAATTCAGCCATCCATGAAAAGCGGTCTGATTGATGCCGCGGAGTTCAATAATCCCACATCAGATAAAGATTTTGGGATGCAGGATGTTTCCAAACATTACCATCTCGCCAGTTTCCACCAGTCTCAAGAGTGCTTTGAAATTATTTTTAACAAAAGGCTTTTTGACAGACTTCCTAAAGAGCATCAGGCAATTCTGGAATATGCGTCAGAAGCCGCTTCGTCTGACATGGCATGGAAAGCCATGGAGCGATATTCCCAGGATCTGGTTGTCTTGAAAAGAGATCATGGTGTTAATGTATATCGGACTCCGGACAGTGTCATGGATGCCCAGCTCAAAGCCTGGGATATTGTTGTTGAACGTTTCAACAAGAAGGATCCGTTTTTCAAGAAAGTCATCGATTCTCAAATGGCATGGGCTAAACGCCACGGGGCCTATTCAATCAACAACGCCCCCAATTACAAAGGAGCGTACGAACACTATTTCGGTAAACTGTAACACCGTCTTGGTTTTGCTGCTCACAACACAATGGGGAGGTTATCTATTTCGCCTCCCCAGTCACATGAAAATTCCGGATCTATTCCTCAGGAACTTTTTATGACCCGAATCCTTCATTTTATTGACAGCATCAGTGCGTGGATGGGAAAAACATTCGCCTGGTGCATTGTCATTCTCACATTTTCTACCTGTTATGAGGTTTTTGTACGGTACGTTCTGGGATCACCAACGGTCTGGGCGTTTGATATGACGGTTCAGATGTACGGAGCATTGTTCATGATTTCAGGAGCCTACGCGCTATCCCAGGATGCACACGTCCGGGGAGATGTTCTTTATCGCCTCTGGCCTCGTCGCGTGCAGGCCAGTGTTGACCTGGTGCTCTACATTCTGTTTCTCGCTCCAGGCGCGATGGCATTGATATACTATGGTTACGGCTTTGCCGCTGATTCCTGGTTTTATAAAGAAGTCAGCTGGAGCAGTCCTTCCCGCATTCAGATTTATTTTTTCAAAACCCTGATCCCGATTTCAGGCCTTCTTGTCTTATTACAGGGCATTGCTGAAGCTGTCCGATGCGTTGTCTGCATCAAGACAGGAGAATGGCCGGCACGATTGCATGATGTTCAGGAAACAGAAACCATGCTCATGCATGAAAAGGAAGACCTTCAATCTTTGGAATCTCAACAATGACTGATCCTCAAGTTGCCATCATGATGCTGGGCCTGTTTATTTTCATGGTCCTCCTTGGTTTTCCCATAGCCTTCACCCTGGTTGCCATGGGTTTGGGTTTTGGGTATTACGCATATTTTGATCCTTTCAGGATGGAACATCTGTTTGACAATCGGATATTCGACTTATTTGTGCAAAACACTTTTGCTGTGATGTCCAATGACGTCCTTGTCGCCGTGCCGCTTTTCCTCTTCATGGGATATATTGTGGAACGGGCCAATATTGTCAATCGACTGTTCTTCAGTATCCAGTTGGCTGCCCGTAATCTTCCCGGTTCGATGGCAGTTGCAGCATTGCTGACCTGCGCAGTTTTTGCAACGGCTACCGGGATCGTCGGTGCCGTCGTAACATTGATGGGGATGCTCGCTTTTCCTGCCATGCTCAAGGCAGGCTACGAACCTAAATTTGCTTCCGGAGTGATTTGTGCAGGGGGCTGCCTCGGTATCCTGATCCCCCCTTCCATCATGCTGATTGTTTATGCTGCAATTGCAGAAATGTCACCGTTAAGACTTTATGCCGGCGCAATGTTCCCGGGATTAATCCTGACGGGATTTTACATCCTTTACGTTGTGGGAAGAGCATTTTTTGATCCTTCCCTGGCGCCAAAACCCCGTGAAGAGGACGTCCCGACCTTCCAAAAGATCGTCCTGCAGTTGCTCACTTCGTTTGTCCCTCTGGCTGCATTGATTTTGAGTGTCCTGGGGGCAATTTTATTCGGACTTGCAACCCCGGCAGAAGCAGCGGGTGTGGGCGCCTTTGGAGGCCTGCTTTTGGCTGCCATTTACCGTTCACTCACCTGGGAACGGCTGAAAGAAGCAGTCTTCCTTTGTGCCCGAACGTCTGCAATGGTCTGCTGGCTGTTTGTTGGTTCATGGACATTTGCTTCTGTATTTTCCTACCTGGGAGGACATGATACAATCAGAGACTGGGTCTTATCAATGGATATCGGCACTGTCGGATTCCTCATCATGGCACAGGTGATTATCTTCCTGCTTGGCTGGCCCTTGGAATGGTCCGAAATCATCATTATTTTCGTGCCCATCTTCCTGCCCATGCTCGAGCCTTTTGGAGTCGACCCGCTTTTCTTCGGAATGCTCGTTGCCTTGAATCTGCAAACCTCTTTTTTGACTCCTCCAATGGCTATGGCCGCCTATTATCTGAAAGGAGTGGCGCCATCGCACATTCAGCTTATCGATATTTTCAGGGGAATTATGCCTTATCTTGCCATTGTAATCTTTACCATGGTGCTGATGTATAATTTTCCCGGTATTGCACTTTGGCTGCCTGAGTACTTCTTTGGAAAAGGATAACTTGCAACCAGGGTATGAATACAATGGAAGCTAATTTGTTGGGTGCGCTTGAAGCAGCAGAGGCCATTCGGGAAGGACAGATCTCCTCGGAAGAACTCATACGAGCCTGTCTTTCGCGAATTGAAGAATCTGAAGAATCAATTGGTGCATGGGCCTTTCTGGATCCGGAATATGCACTGGAACAGGCTAGAAATGCCGATCAGATTCGCAGTCGAGGAGGCTCGACTGGCCCCCTTCACGGAGTTCCCGTCGGAATAAAAGACATCATCGACACAGCCGATATGCCAACCGAGTATGGAACGGTTATCCACAGCGGGAACAGACCTTTTAAAGATGCGACCCTGGTTGCACTGCTGAGAGAAGCAGGGGCGCTTATACTGGGAAAGACAGTTACCACCGAGCTGGCTGTTTTATCTCCCGGCAAGACGCGCAACCCGCACAACCCGGATTACACACCAGGCGGTTCATCCAGCGGTTCTGCCGCTGCTGTTGCAGCAGGGATGATTCCTCTCGCGGTCGGCACCCAAACCAATGGTTCTGTCATTCGGCCTGCCTCTTTTTGTGGTGTATTCGGATTCAAACCGACCTTCGGGAAAATTTCCCGTTTTCAGGTCCTCAAACAGTCACCGGCCCTAGACACCATTGGCGTGTTTGCCCGAAGCCTCGAAGATTTGGCCTTGATTGGCGAAGTCCTGATCACATACGATCAGCAAGACCCTGCGATGAAACCTTCTGCCCGGATGCCACTTTTGCAGACAATGGCCGAGGATCCTCCCGTTGACCCGGATTTTGCGTTCATTCGAACACCGGCATGGAATCAAGTCAATGAATCAGCTAAAGACGCTTTTCGTGAATTAATTGAACACAGTCGTCAGCGTGGTGTTCATCTTGAAATAATCGAATTGCCTGGTGCCTTTGATGATGTCTATGAAGTCCACCGTCAAATCATGGAAGCTGATCTGGCTAAAAATTTCGACAAGGAATACAGGGACAGTAAAAAGCAATTGAGTTCTGTTCTTTGTGAATTGATTGAACGGGGTCAAAAAGTTCTCGCGACAGAATACAACACAGCACTGGAAAGGGCAGCAGAATACAATGAAATGCTCAATGAAATCTTTGAGGAGTACGATGCGATTCTGACACCCTCGACAACGGGAGAGGCACCGAAAAGTTTAGAGACTACGGGCAGCCCTGTATTTTGCACGATCTGGACACTTTGCGGAGTGCCGGCTTTAAATCTCCCTGTACTTCAGGGGGAAAACACAATGCCTATCGGAGTTCAGCTGCTTTCCAAGAAGGGAGATGATGCCCGTCTTTTCAGAACTGCAGCTCATCTCATGAAAACAATCGGGGAAGAACAATAGCGGCGGGTGCAAGTAAAAAACCTGAGATGTTACATTTTATTTTGAAGGAGTGAGTTTTAATGGACAATCTAATTAGTGGGATCATCAGTGCGTTAGTTTTCATCGCCTTCGTTGGCGGACTGGCCGAATCCATTGGTGCGATTCCTTTTATCATTATTGTTGTAATCGTCATAATCATGATGCTGGTGGTTTTAGTGGAATCCGTCAAAGAAGGTTTTCGTGGAGAAAAAATCAGGCGTGAAAAAAACCGCTGATCCCCTCTGAAAGTTGTCTGTAAAGATGACGATCCCTATTGAAATGAAGCATTTGAAAATGGCAAAGGAACCGACCATTGGTTTCTTTCCATGACAGCACCGATGACCATCGCCTCCTCACTCAGCTTTCCTCAAACACTATTGAATTTCACATTTCCAATCTGGAGAACTATATGGCAAGCAGCTACAAGATACTGATCATGGGCGCCTCTTACGGCTCGTTACTGGCAACAAAACTGCTTCTCGGAGGACATACGGTTAAACTAATGTGCATGCCTGCCGAGGCTGAGTTGATCAATAAAAAGGGAACCCGTGTTCGCATGCCGGTAAAGGGTCAAGATAAACTCGTTGAAATCGATTCCCGGGAACTCAAAGGAAACTTGTCAGCTGATATTCCACAAGCGATCAACCCTGCGGATTTCGATCTGGTTGCCCTGGCCATGCAGGAACCCCAATACCGGGCACCCGAAATACAAACATTGCTGAAGGCGATTTCCCAGGCAAAGTTGCCCTGCATGTCAATCATGAACATGCCTCCTCCACCTTATTTAAGCCGTCTTCCGGGTTTCGATGCAGAAGCTGTAAAGCACTGTTATACGGATTCCACAATTTGGGATTCATTTGAACCCGGTTTAATGACCTTGTGCAGTCCTGACCCGCAGGCCTTTCGTCCCCCCGAAGAGGAAATAAATGTTCTGCAGGTCAGTTTACCGACCAACTTCAAAGTCGGACGTTTCGATTCCGATGAACACACCGCAATGCTTCGGCAGCTGCAAACTGATATTGAAGCAATCCGCTTTAAAAAAGAGGATGATTCTTTTGAATTACCGGTCAAGCTCAAAGTACATGAATCGCTTTTTGTCCCCTTGGCAAAGTGGAGTATGCTGATGACAGGCAACTATCGCTGTGTGCAAAAAGATGAAATGAGATCAATCAAAGACGCGGTGCATGGAGATCTTCAATTATCAAAATCCGTTTACAATTGGGTCAATAAACTATGCCGGGAACTGGGTGCCTCTGAAGAGGATCAGGTTCCCTTTGAGAAATATGCCAAAGCCGCGCTCGGTTTGGTAAAACCGTCTTCTGCAGCCCGGGCTTTGTTCAACGGAGCAGTGAATATTGAACGAACAGACTGCCTGGTGAAAAACATTGCCGCACAAAAAGGCATGCAGTCTGATATTGTCGACGAAACGGTGGCACTGGTTGATGCAAGACTGATTGCCAACCGTCAAGCATCGCAACGATGAAACTCATTATAAAAGGATTGAAAGGAAATCATGGGTGCAGCTGATTCAGTCTTCGTCGGTAATCTCAACATCGCCTCTCCAATATACAATCTGATTCAGTCGGAAATTGCTCCAGGCACCGGGATTGAACCCATCGAATTTTGGAAGGCATTGGGGGAAATCGTCAACGACCTAGGCCCAAAAAACAGAACTTTGCTGAACAAACGCGATGAACTTCAGGAAAAAATTGACAATTGGCATCGGGATCGCAGAGGGCAGACGATTGACCCGAAGCAATATAAATCATTTCTAATGGAAATCGGCTATCTGATGCCGGAAGGAGAGGATTTTAAGATCAGTACCGAAGCGGTCGATGAAGAAATTTCGACGATTGCCGGTCCGCAGCTCGTGGTGCCTGTGGACAATGCTCGCTATGCCTTAAATGCAGCCAATGCTCGTTGGGGGAGCCTCTACGACGCACTTTACGGCACAAATATTATATCGGAAGATGCGGGGGCAGAGAAAGGGACGAGCTACAATCCCAAAAGAGGCGATCTTGTGATTGCCGAAGCAAACCGTTTTCTGGATGAAATTGTTCCTTTGAAAGGAGCTCGCTATTCGGATGTGAGCCAGTTCAGGCTCAAGGAGCTTGATGGGAAAAAACAGCTGTCCGCCATCCTTATCGATAAACAGGAAACCAGTCTTGCCGATTGCTCCCAATTCGCCGGTTTCAATGCGGACAACGGAGAATTGAGCAACATCCTGCTGCAAAACAACGGACTGCACTTCGATATTCAAATTGACCGCAATCACCCAATCGGAAGGTCCAACCCTGCAGGGGTAAAAGATCTTGTCATGGAAGCCGCAGTCACCACCATTCAGGATTGCGAGGATTCCGTATCAGCAGTTGATGCCGAAGACAAAGCTCGAGTTTATCGGAATTGGCTGGGAATCATGAAAGGGACTTTGCAGGCAACATTTAATAAGGATGGCCGCGAATTAGTACGAACACTCAATCCGGACCGAACCTACACTGCTGCTGGTGGTGGAGTGCTATCCCTGCACGGCAGAAGCTTGCTTTTGATACGCAATGTGGGGATTCATATGTATACCGATGCCGTAAAAACAGCGGACGGAAAAGAAATTCCCGAAGGGTTTCTCGATATAATGGTGACCAGCCTGGCCGCGATGCATGATTTCAAAGGCGGCAGTCCAATTTCCAACAGTCGCTTAGGAATGATGTACGTCGTCAAACCAAAGCTGCACGGCCCGGAAGAAGTGGCTGCCACTGTTGAGCTTTTTGCGCGTGTGGAAAAGGCACTGGGATTGAGAGCCAACACCATTAAAATTGGCATCATGGATGAAGAACGGCGCACGACGATCAACCTCAAGGAGTGTATCCGTGCTGCTAAAAATCGAGTTATTTTTATCAACACAGGATTTCTCGACCGAACTGGGGATGAGATCCACACCAGTATGGAAGCGGATTCGGTCATCCCAAAAATGGAAATCAAAAATTGTCCCTGGATGCTGGCCTACGAAGATTGGAATGTTGACATTGGCATCGAATGCGGACTCCCGGGAAAAGCACAGATTGGAAAAGGGATGTGGGCAATGCCTGATGAAATGAAAGCCATGGTGGAAACGAAAATTGCACATCCCGGCGCGGGTGCCAATACGGCCTGGGTTCCTTCACCCACCGCTGCAACACTCCACGCGATGCACTATCATCGAGTCAGCGTAGCCAAGCGGCAAAAGGAATTGACCAGCCGGACTCGTGCCAGTCTTGACGATATTTTAACTCCGCCAGTACTCAGCGGACGCAACCTGAGTGCAGAAGAGGTGCAAAATGATTTGGACAACAATGCTCAGGGAATCCTCGGATATGTAGTACGCTGGGTAGGTCAGGGGGTTGGATGTTCAAAAGTACCGGACATTCATGACATGGGGCTGATGGAAGATCGAGCCACCTTGCGTATCTCCAGCCAGCATATTGCCAACTGGCTCCACCATGGTGTATGCTCCCGGGAGCAGATCATTGACACCTTCCAAAAAATGGCCGTGATCGTTGACCGTCAAAATGAAGGGGATCGGCACTACAAAAAAATGGCAGCCGATTTTGATACAAGTATCGAATTTCAGGCTGCCCTTGATCTGGTATTTAAAGGACGAGCAGAACCAAACGGTTACACTGAAAACATTTTGCACACCCGCCGACGTGAATATAAAACTTCAACAAAGAATTAGGTCCCCAAGTAGTATTGTTTGACCAATTCGTTTCCGCTCAATTCTACGTTGGATCCTCGGAACTCGATTTTTCCGTGAACAATAATATATCCGCGATCAGCAATTTTAGTCGCCTGACTGAAATTTTGTTCGGTCATCAGAACAGTGAGATTCAAATTTTCTTTCATTTCTTTGATGCTGGTCATGAGTTGACTGACCAGGATGGGGGCCAACCCGACGGAAGGCTCGTCGATCAGAAGAATTTTGGGACTGGACATGATGGCCCGCGCCAGCGCCAGCATCTGCTGCTCTCCTCCGCTCATACTGCCTGCAAGCTGCGTACGACGTTCTCCCAGTCTGGGAAAAACTTCGAAACAATAGCTTAGATTCCGCTCAAGATTCTGGCGCGCTTCTCTTCGAAAAGCGCCCAGGTAAAGATTTTCTTCCACAGTCAGTTGAGGAAAAAGCCTCCTCCCCTCCGGTACCATTGTAATTCCCATGTTGACGATCTCTTGCGGCTTTTTTCCTACCAGATTGATTTGCACACCTTCCGATTCAAATATGATCTCCCCTTGATTTGGCGGAACAATACCCATTATTGTTTTGATGAGGGTGCTTTTACCGTTTCCATTTGTTCCCAGCAAAATGACGGTTTCCCCTTCCGTCATCTCGATTGAAACATCATGCAGCACTTTCACGGATCCGTAACCTGCATCAATATTTTTTATGAAAATTCTATTCTCCAAGATACACCTTCTCTACCTCAGGATTGTTGAGGATTTCATCAGGGGTGCCTTCAGCAATATTCAAACCGGTATTGAGGACGGAAATCCGTTTGGAAAATCCCAATACCGCGCGCATGACATGCTCAATCATAATAATGGTAATTCCCTGTTCATTCAGTTTGAACAAAATTTCAAGAATTTCATCTACTTCAGAACCGGACAATCCCGCCATCACCTCATCAAGAATAAGCAGTTTTGGGCGGCCTGCAAGCGACCTTGCCAATTCCATTTTCCTCATATCCACCTGGGTCAAACCAGTCGGTTTCAGATCTCCCAGTGCTTCAATTCCAATCAACGTAAGGATTTTTCTTGCTTCCTCTTCTGCTACGGACAATGAAGTTTTGTGCTCGGCCGCATATTCAAGGGGGATACATAAATTTTCAACAACTGTCATGCTGTTGAAAGGTTTGGGAATCTGAAAGGTTCTCATGATTCCAGCCCGGGCACGGTGGTGTGGAGTCATTTGAGTAATGTCGTTTCCCTCAAAAATAATCTTTCCTTTTTCTGGAGTGAGCAGCCCGGAAATACAATTGATCATGGTTGTTTTCCCCGAACCGTTGGGTCCAATCAGACCGAGGCGTTCACCCGGATTGACATAAATATTTACTCCGGAAAGTGCTGCAAATCCGCCAAAGTTTTTAAATACCTGCTGAACTTCAAGTAATGGCTGAGACATGGGATTCAATAATGTTTAAAAATTCCAAAGTGGAGGAAACAATCCAATGACAAATTACTTTTTGAGCGACGCACGAAATTTCCTGAAAAGCCCGACGATTCCTTCAGGAGCAAGGATTACAAATGAAACAAGCAATATTCCTATCACCAGCAAGCTATATTCAGGCGAAAGCGTGACTAAGGCAATTTGCTGAATAATTCCCAGCAATACGGCTCCAACCAGGGGGCCGGCCCATGTGGACGTCCCTCCAATAAGCGGCATGGCCAGACTGTTGACTCCGACATCCAGACTGACTGTACTGATGGGTTCCAGGAAAGTTACGAAATAAGGATAGGCGGCTCCGGCGACGCCCATTAAGGTACTGCTTGCCATCGTGGCAAATACTTTCAATTTGAGAACAGGCACTCCGGTGCATTCCGCAGCATCTTCATCGTCCCTCACCGCCGAAAGTCCTCTCCCAATCCAGGAGTTTTCTATATATCGTGCGAAAGCCACCGCAAAAATTGACAAAGCGACCATCACCAGAAAAAGAAATTCCATGTAATTTGTGAAAAAAGGAATTTTTCTGGGCCTGATAATGTAAAGCCCTGTTGCCCCTCCCAGGGCATCGATGTTGAGAATGATGGTCACAGTGACGAAGGCGAGGGCCAGGGTTGAAATTGAGAAATAAATCCCTTTGATCCGCATGGTCAGATAGCCCAATCCTAAACCAAGGAGTGCGGCCACCAGGCCGCCTGCAATAAAAAGGATCGGCAATTCGAGAAAAGGAGCCGATTTTCCGATTTTGAAGGTTTTGACAATCATCGCTGAAGTATAGGCCCCTACTCCGAAAAATGCCCCTGTGCCAAAATTGACATACCCGGTATAACCTCCCAAAATATTCCATCCCTGGGAAAGAATGATGTACTGCAAAACCGTGAATGCGGCCAGATAATAATATTGATTGTGAAAATTCTGAGTGATCAGGAAGGCTCCCAGGAAGAGCAACATTGAAATGATCCAAAAACGCTTATTGTTCAAGACTACCTCCCGAATAACCCTGCCGGTCTCACTGCCAGGACCAGTAATAAAAAACCAAATGAGACACCGGAGGACCAGGCTGCACCAAAATAGGTTGCAGTCAGGCTCTCCGCAATTCCCAGAATAATCGCAGCAAACAGGGCCCCTTTGACACTTCCCAGACCTCCAAGAACAGCGACCGCAAAAACCCTGCCGATATATTCTCTTCCCAAAGCCGGTTCAATTGGCAGGATCATTACCAGTAAGGCACCCGCCATGCTGGCAGTGGCAATACCGATTCCAAAAGCAACGGATTTGATCCTGACGGGATCCGCGCCCATCAGACTCAAAGCAAGACTGTCTTGCGAGACTCCCATGATGGCTCTGCCATAGAAAGTTTTTGCAAAGAAAAAGTGCAATCCGGTGGTGAGCAGAACCCCAACCAGAAACGGAATAAAAAGGCGGTAGGAAACGTTGACGATCCCCAAATTCAAAGACTCCCCAAGATAGGCGGCCTCTACGAGCTGGTAATCCACACCGAAAGTGATGATGATGCTCACCTCAATCAGAAAAAGGACACCAAAGAAAAAAACAAGCCCCCTCAAAGGTTCAGCCCCTTGTTTTTCAAAAAAATGATAATAAGACTGATAGACGATGTTCCCAATGACGAAAAACAGCGGCATCAGGATCAGACCGACCAGGATCGGATCCAATCCAAAATTTGAATTGAGATAAAAGGTGAAATAAGAACCTGTGATGACGAAAAGCGGGTGTGCGATGTTGGCAATATCAAGTAGGCCAAAAACAACAGAAATACCCAGACTGACAGCCGCATAAAAACCGCCAATCAAAATTCCTGCAACCACTGCATTGAGCAATAAATCTATACTGACCATTCATCCTCACTGGTTTTTAAAAAAATTGAGCCTCTTTTTCAGGAGGCTCTCCGTTCAAACACAAATTGCAAATTCGCAGGCAATTCAGTCCTATTTCGTATAAAACTATGGAAATGCCCTTTGGAGCGTAATCCGTGACTATTTCTGAAGCCTATTATTCCGGGATTTTCCCGAACGGTAGAAAACAAAAATCCGGATTCTGCTCCATTTTGTCTACTGCCAACCCGGGAACGGGTATATGAGATTTCCGGATTTCACTTCCTCCGGATGGAGAACGATCATTTTACCGGCACGATTGAATTCATCAATACTGTTTCCTTGAATATTTTGAAGCTGAACCTGGAGTGCCCTGGATTTTGCCCACTCCCCGTTTTTTCCGAAACTGACTTTGCCAACCACGGTGTCGATGGCATTGTTGCGGATATAGTCTGCAACTTTTTGCTGTTCGAAACTCTGGGCACCTTCAATTGCTTTTCCCAGTAGTTGGACATACGCATAAGCGAAAGGCGGCAAGTAGTATCCAAGAGGATCATATTTGTATTTGACAGCTTCTGACTGATATTTGCTGAGAAAGGCTTCAATTCCAGTGAACTTCATCGTTGGTTCAGGAGCCCAAAACCAATAGTTGACTATTCCATTGAGGGTCTTCCCCAAATTCATCTGAATAGACGTGTATTGCAAACCAACCATACCGCCGCCGATCATTTTGGGTGAAAGGTCAATTTCTTTGGCAGCTTTAACGATCCCTACGGAACCAGGAGGATAAGAACCGACGTAAAAGATGTCAGGATTTTTTGCTTTGATCGCTCTGACGATAGGAGTAAAATCCGGTGTGCCGGGGGGATATTTTCCATCGTAGACAATCTCAAACCCGTATTTTTTCGAATTCATCCGAGCACCCTTCGCGGTATTCAGGGCAAATTCTGAATCTGCGGCCAAAATCGCAATTGTCTTGGGTTTGGGATTCTGCTCTGATGCAAGTTTAAAAAATCCTTCAGACCAATCAGTCAAAGGGTTGGGGCCCGAAGGCATAATTTGAAAATAATTTTCATATTCAAATTTTTCATTGGCCGCCAATCCGAACAAAGTCATGAAGACCATGTTCCGATCCATGACGATGGGCATTGCAGGAACAATCAGATTGGTTCCGTAGCCCGAGACAACGAAGTCAACTTTATCAACATCGAGAAGTTTTCCGTAGATGGCGGGAACATTGGATGGTTTGGTTTGGTCGTCATAGACAATGATCTCAACAGGTCTCCCCATGATGCCTCCATTTTTGTTGACATCATCGCGCCAAATCTCAATGGAGAGTTTTGCCGGTTTTCCTGCTGCCGCCAAACCGCCGGTGAGCGCCATGCCCAGGCCAATTTTCAAAGGTTCAGCAGCATAAACGGAAGGTGCAAACAATCCGCTTATGAAGATGCTTCCCATAAGGAAACCCACGATGTTTTGAATACGAAATCTTTTCAATAATTTCATACTTCCCCCTCTTTTTTGTGTAAAATTCTGCAAATTCCGGAACACTCGACAGAATTTTGACGACCGATCCGGGATGAATAACGGAGTTTTCCGTCAAACTGGTTAAAAAAGTTACGAAAAAAGTAATATCATGATCGTTATTTATTTTTTTTTAATTGGGAACCCAATGTTTCGATTTAATGAGCAGGCAACCGTTTAACCTGCTTCGCTTCAAAAAGCAATATAAAATAACTTGGGAAAAACATCTGAGTTACAGAGGAGGCCGATTGTTTCCGGTTATCCGGGAGCATTTTTACAGAAAATAAATTCAACACCCGGAAGACCACACGTGAACAAGAGAGGAAAGTAACTCTGCAATGAAGATGAAAAAACCGAACACAGAGTTCCCCGTCACGAAAAATTAGTTGAAGAAAAATTGTATTTCAGGGTATCATGCCCGCATTTTGATCGATCATCATGACAGGCATTCCTATATGATCGAAAATGACGAGACCCGGCAGAAACAGTAATACGTGAATTAAAACAGGCAGCGGAGTCTTGATGAAGGTGAAGGGCAAATGAATTGATCCTTGAAGGAGCTCAACCTCATCTCAATCAACAATGGAAGAAAAGTATGAATGAAAAATTCTTAATGGTGGTACACCAGAAAACCTCTATTTTTGGAAGAGTAGGAGACAAACTGCAGGAACGTGGATATGGCTTGGAACGATGCTGCCCCCTGGAAGGCGACCCTCTTCCTTCCTGTATGGACGATTATGCAGGGACTGTCATTTTCGGCGGACCGATGAGCGCGAATGATGAGGAACTGGAGGGCATTCGAAAAGAACTGGATTGGATCCCCAGTGCCATAGATTCGCAAAAGCCATTCCTGGGAATTTGTCTGGGAGCCCAGCTTCTGGCAAAAACATTGGGAGCAGAGGTCTATCTTCATCCCGAAGAACTGGTAGAAATCGGTTACTACTGCCTTAAATCCACTCCGGAAGGACAGCATTTGTTTCCTGAATCAATCTACGCCTACCAATGGCACCGGGAAGGTTTGGAAATCCCAAAAGGAGCCGTTTTACTTGCCGAGGGTGACAGATTTCGCAACCAGGCGTTTTCCTATGGAGAGAATATCTATGGGATTCAATTCCATGTCGAGTTGGAACTGGAACGAATGAAAATCTGGATGAAAAAAGGAGCGGAACGTTTGAAGCTGCCAGGAGCACAGCAACCAGGGGAACAAATTGAGGGGTTCTACAAATATGACCCTCAGATACTGAACTGGCTCGATAAATTCTTGGATTGCTGGCTAGCAGAAAATCAAGAAATCCCTGTTCAGCAGAAAGAATTCGTAGCCTGACTTGCAGGAAACAGGTTCCGACAAAAAAGACAGAGAGGGAATATCAACAATGAAGAAAGACTCGTTCTTTCATTTCAATTTTACTTTTTCAATTGTTTAAAGAATTCAAATATCCTTTGCAGACGATAAAGATAGCCCTGCGCATTGAGCCACTCTTTGTGCAGTCGTGCTGGAATCCCGGAATATCTCTCCCCATTACCGACATTTTTCGCCAACAACGATTTGGCGCTGACTGTCACATGATCGCCGATAGTCAAATGTCCTGCAAGCATTGACTGCCCGCCCATCGTCAAATGATGTCCGGTTTTGGTACTTCCGGCAAATCCAACCATTCCAACGATGAGTGAGTCTTCACCAATTTCGACATTGTGACCGATATGAACCAGGTTGTCGGTCTTGCTTCCCCTGCGGATTCGAGTCAAACCAAATCTCCCACGATCAATGGTGTTGCACGCTCCAAGTTCAACATCATCCTCAATCTGAACATATCCAACTTGAGGAATTTTATGATGCAGTCCATCGTGAGAGACAAATCCAAAACCTTCAGATCCAATCACCGTTCCAGAGTTAATGACTACCCGGTCACCAATTTTTGAATCATCACGGACAGTCACATTGGGATGGATCATACAGTTTTCTCCCAGCTCACAATCATCACCAATCACAGTTCCTGCCATTATTACCGTACCTGATCCAATTTTTGTACGATGTCCAATCACGACATTCGCACCAATGAACAGATCTTTTCCTAAAAAGGAATCGCTTTCAATCTGTGATGAAGAATGAGTGGATTTTTGAAATGCTTTTGCCGGATGCAGCAAGTGGGTGATTTCCACGATCATCAGGTCTGGAAAATCAGCAAAAATCAGCGTTTTCTCCGGCAATTCAACTGTTTCGCGGCAGACCAGAACTTCCACTGAAGATTCCATTGCTTTCTTGTAAAAACGTTCGTTTTCGATATATGAAATACCAAAAGGGCGGTCGCTTTCCAATCCGCAGGCATGCCTGATCAACGTGCTGCCATCACCCTTGTATTCAAGATTCAGGACCTTTGCGAGTTCAGCAACTGTAATTTCCATCATCAATCTCCCTGGCTCAATCCTCGTTAACAGTTTGATGGAATTGGTCTACCACCTTCTGGTAGGCAATCACAGAACAGTTGGTATAAATCAACTTAACGCCGCATGCATTTCCTGAAATCCAAACAATCTGTCCTCCGGCAATTACCGATTTCAGAGGATAGTCTGCGGGTAAAATCAGGCGCACTCTGGCATTTGACATCAAAGATTCTGGAACCTCATCGCTAAATTCAAGTTTGAAACCTCCCAATGAAACTTCATGCACAAGAACCTGTTCCGAATATTCGGGACCAATCAGAGAAATTTCTGATATCGGACAATTTTTACGCATGTAGAGACGTCGCATTGACTGGTTTTTCATGGAAAATCCTGCTGTCTGGGGTGATGCGCAATTTTTTCTTCTGTAACATTTAAATAACGCTGCAGTTTTTTGCTACCGAAATGGATGATGATCGCTCTGATTTTCTGACGATTTTCATCTGCAAGACTTGAATACCGGTGCCAAAACGAAAACATGATTTCATTCAATGTGCTTTCATTGAGCATCACCAATACCGCCCTTTGTTTGACCGTACTCGGAGAAAGCAAAGATTTGACGAATTGATCCAAAATCAGATTTCGATTTTCATCCCAGCAAACCTGACAGGCTCGAAGCAGAACTCGATGGTTTTCATGAGCCAAAAATGGTTGAACCAACTGAAACGTATCTTTGGATCCCGTCAATCCAATCGCCTCGATGGTATTTGCGAGAACACGAATATCGTGGTGTTCAAGAAAAGGAAGCAAGTACTCAAGATATGGAGGGCCTCCCAAAAAGCCGACGGTCTTGACACATTTGGAAACGAGGTAAGGGTCATCCGTCGACTGCAGATAGAGTGTGAGTTCCGGTAAGACTTCAACACTGAAGTACTTTTCGAACAATGCAAATATTTGCAGTGCGACCTCTTTGTTGCATTTTGGCAAAAACCGGCAAAGTGTTTTTGCACAAAGCAGCGAATTAGAAAATGCAATATTCGTCAGAACGTTTTTCTGGAAAGATGGTGGGTGATTGAGAAATTCCGTTTCCAGATCTGACTGTGTATAATGCCCCTCCAACTGGTACGTTTGAACCAGTTCAGACTTTCCTTTGAATTGCCGCAGTTCCTTTTTTCGAGTCCAGAAACCACCTTCTATTTTTTCAAAAACATTGGCGCTGATTAGTATTTCACCCGGAGATGCAGACTCTTCCAATCTGGCGGCAAGATTGACAGAATCCCCAATGACGGTATACTCCAACCTGTCCTTGGAACCGATATTCCCGCAGGTTGCTGGTCCGGTATTGATACCAATGGAAAGCGCCAGGTCAAACGAAGCCCATTGAGGATCCTGTTTTATTCGACGGATTCCTTCCTGGAATTCCAATGCTGTTGCACAGGCACAAAAATAGTGGTCTTTTTGAGGCATGGGTGAATTGTAGACCACCATGATGCAATCCCCCATAAATTTATCAACAGTGCCTTGATACTTAAAGGCAATCTCAACCAGTGTCGACCATATCGTATTGAGCAGGCCAACCACTTGTTTGGAAGGAAGACTCTCGGCAATCCTTGTGAAATCACAGAGATCTGCAAACAAAATACTCACCTCCACTTCCTGCCCCTCAAAATCAATCGGCACTGGGGACTGGATGATTTTTTCCATGACCTGAGAGGAAATGTATTTTCCCAGAATCGATTGAGTTTCCCACAACTCAAGGCGGTCTCGGATGGCATCATTCTCCAATTCATTAATGTACCAGAGCATCTTCATCATTTTTGAGTATCGATCAGATGAAGAGCAGAATAATTCAGGGAGCGCCGCTTCCCCAGAGCGTTCCTCACCCTGATCGTTTTCCGCATGGTACTCAAACAAAAATAAAACTCCGATCGATTGGTTCTTAAAAACCAAAGGATAGGCTAACAGACCACCATTGATGGACTGGAGGGGGAATACAGCGGATTCCTGAGATTCAAAAACCGATTCTGCAACTTGCAGAATAGTTTTAAAGTCCAGTGAATTGTGGATGGTTTCTCCTCGAGGAATCGAGATAAGGGGCATCCAGGAATTTAAATAGTGGTCTTTTAAAATCAATGCAATTTCATCGACTTCCAACAAGGGAGCCACCAACTCAAGGAGATTTTCAACAAATTCGATCAAATGCGGATTTTCGTCCTCAATCGCGTCCAGATGCAAAGTGAAGTCCAGCAAATTGTATAGATACTCATTTTCCTCACGTTGACTTTTGAATGAGTCGGAGGGAAATTTAGGAAATTGATCGAACTTCACCATTTTTTAAATGGATTCCAAGTGAGGTGAGATTTCCAATAAAATAAACAGCAGATTTGGATACTGGGCAGAATGGGCCATAGTACCGAAACAGGATTTTGATTTCAATTGAATATTGAATCGGGACCCGATTCCATAGAACTGGAAAAGTAACAAGTGACGCCCCTTCCCAGTTTTAGGTTCGAAATTCGGGGTGATCGATGAAAAAACCATCCGTCCGTAACGCCGTAAACAGGAACTTCCCACCGATTCAAGCAGATCTGGCGAAGAGAAAAAAAATCGAGGCTCTGCAACTTGAAATAAAAGGCTTACACCTTGATTTCAGGAATCGATTTTAAAAACCTGAAAAAGGGGATATATCCATTTCTTCCGCAACAGTTTGATTCTTTTTATTTGGGCTGGGAGTGGGGAACTCGAGAAATGAGGCGTAACTGCCGAACAGTTGAAAACCAGGACAGGCAATCAAAAGTATACCGAGGCTGGCATATCAAGTGAAGGATAGTTCCAGGTCGTCATGCTGATGGTGCAAATACATTTGTAATTGTGTCTAGTAATTCATCCGTCGCAAACGGCTTTATTAGGCACGCATCAGCACCAAATTGCAGCGCCGTTTGCAGATAATCAAAGCCGAGCAGGGGCATTTTTCCCGACATGGCGATAATCTTGATTTGCGGAAACTTCTCATGCATTTCAAATATCGTCAACAAACCTTCTTTGTCGGGCATGATGAGATCTACAATGGCAAGATCAAAAGGATGTTTTGCACACATCATCAAACCATCATTACCATTCCCCACCGTTTTGACAGAATGAGCTTCACCCTCAAGAAACGAGGATAAAAAATTCGTAATATCAATTTCATCATCCATCACCAGAATTTTTAAACTTCCAGACTGACCTGCAAACGTTTTTTTTTCGTTTTTCCTCAAATTGCTTTCACTCATCATTAAAAATTCTCTTTGATCATCAAAAAAATTTTGCCTTGTTCAACCGGATCCAATTGCAAATCGTTCTGAATTCAACCCCTATCGCCAGATGAAACCACGTCTTTGGCACAGCCCGCAGATTTCTTTCATTAGCGGTTAAAGTTCGAAGGAAAAATATTTTTCGCTGTTTCCCTGTTTTTTGGTGAACTGGTCCCGCCTGGGGCACAATATTGCGCAATTCTATCCAATACTCAACTTTAAAAGAGTGATTTTTAATTCCTGGAGAGTCGTTTCAATAAGTTTATAATGTATCCCATTGAAAATTCTGAAAAAATCAAAGACCCAAAAGCAAGGTCAACAATCGAACGGCAGCTGATCTGCCAAAGGCACCATGTCTAACTGGACTTTGAGGCAAATGAAACATCATCGGCCATCGAATATAACACCGTCTGCAATCATTGCCTGAATGTCCTGTTCGGGAATCCCTGTTTCTTTGAGCACTTCAACACTATGTTCGCCCAGCCTTGGCGCCGGAATCCGGGATTCATCGCCCGGTGTTTTAGAAAACACGGATGGTATGCCGACTTGGCGGATCCTTCCCTCAGTGGGGTGATCGACGAGAGAAAAAAATTGAAACGCTCTGAGATGGGGGTCGTTGAAGAGGTCTTCCAGAGTATTCACCGGGGCGCAGGGAATGTCTGCTTTTTCAAAAGAATCCAGCCACTCCGCAGTGCTTCGCTCAGGTAAAATTTCGTCAAGAAGCTGATACAATGCATTGGTATTGACGGTTCGCTGTGTGAGCGTGCCAAACCGTTGATCCTGCGCCAAATCGGAACGTCCGGCAATCTCAAAAAAACGCTGCCAGTGACGGTCCGTATAGGGTAGAACGCAAACATAACCATCTTTCGTGGCATAGGGTTTCCGATTGGGGGAAATCATTCTTTTATAGCCGGCATCGCCAAGAGGAGGATCAAAGCTGTATCCCCAAAGGTTTTCCACCATCAGATAGGAAGTCATCACTTCAAACATATTCACTTCCACTTCCTGCCCTTCCCCCGTTCGCTCACGGTGAAACAACGCCATCAATACCGCATTGAGTGCCGCCAACCCAGCGGTTTTATCCACCATTGCTGTGGGAACGTATTTGGGCGCACCCTGCTGGTATAGACCGATCAGACTGGCCATTCCTGAAATCCCCTGTATCAGATCATCATAGGCGGCTTTGTCTCCATAGGGACCATCGTGTCGATAGCCAATCGTAGAGCAATAAATCAAAGCGGGATTGAGCGGATAGAGATCTTGATAGGCGATCCCGAGCTTTGCAACCGGTTTTGCTCTCAGGTTATGGATGACGAGGTCAGCACTTTCAACCAATTTTTTGAAGGACTTAAGTCCTGAGCTTTGCGAAAGATCAAGGACCAGGCTGCGTTTATTGCGATTCAAGTTCAGAAAAATACTGGCCATGTTTTTATTGCGCGCCGGCCCCACCTGCCGCATCGCATCTCCGCCAGGGGCTTCGAGCTTGATAATATCGGCCCCCATGTCCCCCATGATTTGAGTGGTATAGGGGCCTAAAATTATGTTGGTCAGATCAATCACCCGGAGACCTGCAAGAGGACCACTCATAGAATTGTTCCTTTCTTTTTTCAGATTTTTGAAAAGCACATCATTGTGTTGATTGGTTTTTTCGATTCATTTGCCGGAATGAGCGTGAGGATCTTCTTTCAGATCCCAATGAGCTCGATTTAGAAGTATTGTGCCATGGCCCAGCAGTTCAGTCAAAGAAAAGAAATTTCTATCTGTATTGAGAATCTGCGGGAAGAATGAGATTGAAACTATACCCACAGTTGATATGCTCAACACCGAACAAGGAATTTGAGTTTCCCATTAAATACTTCTCAATGACGAACCTGGCGCGCGATCTCCTGTTTCCGTTCAAAAAAGAAATGAAGATTTTATTTCCGGAGGTGGATGGAAAGGAGTAAAAATGCTTCTGAACGCACTCGGATCCTGATCAATGGAATTTCAGCTCGTCAGGGCGGTGGACAGACCTATCTGCTGAATCTGTTGAAATTTATCCCGGAAAAGCTCCCTGTTGACGTCACCTTGCTGGTACCCGATTCGTTTCCGCTTCCGAAATTATCTTCCAATATCAGAAAGCACAGCATTCCCCGAGTGGAAAGCAATCCTTTTTTTCGGGCAATTTGGGAAAAATTATTTTTGCCGGGACTTCTGCGCCAATGGGAAATCGATGTCCTGTTTTGTCCCGGCGGCGTGATCAGTACTGTTCCTCCAAAAAACTGTAAAACGGTCACAATGTTTCAAAATATGCTGCCTTTTGCTCCTGAAGAACGAAAACGCTACCCTTTTGGATATATGCGTTTTCGACTGTGGCTCCTAAAATTTTTGCAGGAACGCTCATTTCAAAATGCAGACATGGTGATCTTTATTTCTCACCATGCCAAAACTGTGATCGATCATTACCTTCCCCAGCGAAAAGGAAGTTCACCCGTGATTCCGCATGGTTTGAGTGAACATTTCAAAGTTCGGAAAGAACGTCCATTTCCGCCGGAAATGCCGTCTGACTATGTTTTGTATGTCTCGATTCTGGATGTTTACAAAGCCCAGCTGGAAGTTGTGAAAGCCTGGCATATGCTGCGTCTGAAACGGTCCACACGGGAAAAGCTCGTATTGCTCGGGCCGAGCTTTCCTCCTTACGAAAAAAAGTTAAAAAATTTAATACACTCTCTGCGCCTGGAATCTGAAATCCTGCTCGTGGGAGCAGTCCCCTACCAGGAGTTGCCAAATTATTATCAACATGCAAAAATCAATATCTTTGCTTCTTCCTGCGAAAACTGTCCAAATATTGTTCTGGAAAAATTGGCCTCCGGGCGCCCGGTTTTTTTATCAAATTATCCTCCAATGCCCGAATTCGGGACCAATGCTGTCGAATATTTTGACCCTTATACGCCTCAGCAATTAACGGAACTGCTTCTAAAGTACCTGGATAAACCTTCCCTCGGTGCAGCGCTTTCACAAAAATCAGTCAAACAGGCGGACAAATTTCACTGGCAGGAAAGTGCTGAAAAAACCTGGCATGCCCTTCTTCAACTGGCAGTAAAGTAATATGTGCGGAATTGCAGGATTTTCTGGAAATTTTGACCCCTCCCTCCTGACTAAAATGAATGAGGTCATCGCCCACCGGGGTCCTGATGATCAGGGGACTTATTTTTCCGGGGAAAAAGCTATTGGATTGGCTCATCGTCGATTGTCCATTATTGATTTGTCTCCGGATGGACATCAACCCATGTGGGATCATTCAAAAACTGTTTCAATCGTGTTCAACGGAGAAATTTTCAATTACCGTGAATTGAGAGAAGAACTGATTCAACAAGGGTTCCAATTCAAAAGCCGTTCTGATACAGAGGTTCTGCTGAATCTGTATCTAAAGCACGGTAAAGAGATGCTTTCTTTTTTGAACGGCATGTTCACATTTGCCCTTTGGGACTCGCGCGCCGATGTGCTTTTTCTTGCCAGAGACGGGATTGGGGTCAAACCGCTGTATTATGCAGAAAACAACGACGGCTTCCTGTTTGCCAGTGAATTGAAGGCCATCGTTCAGGATTTTCGTCTGGAAAAAAGCCTTGATCTGCAAGCCATTCATCATTATCTGACTTACCTCTGGTGTCCTGCTCCCCGGACGATGCTTCAATCAGTCAAAAAGTTGGAACCCGGCCATGCAATGATCATCTGCCACGGAAAAATCAGAGAGCATTGGCAATATTACGAGCTGCCTTACAACCAGGAAATTGAGACTCTCTCCGAACAAAAAGCGATTGAACAGGTTCAGGCACATTTAAAACAGGCGGTTCAACGGCAAATGGTGGCGGATGTCCCTGTCGGTGCCTTTCTTTCCGGAGGACTGGATTCCAGTTCTGTGGTTGCATTTGCCAAAGAATTCGTAAAAGGAAGCCAGCTTCAATGCTTCACAATAGGATTCAAGGATGCTTCTTTCCAGCAGGAAGGGATGGCGGATGATTTACCGTATGCACAGCGGGTGGCCAAACATCTGGGAGTGAATCTGCACACCGTCGAAGTCGGTACCGAAATGGCAGATCAGCTGGAAAGGATGATATATCACCTGGATGAACCTCAAGCCGACCCTGCTCCTCTCAATGCGCTTTTTATCAGTCGATTGGCGCGGGAACAGGGGATAACCGTTTTACTTTCCGGAGCCGGAGGAGACGATATCTTTACAGGATACCGTCGTCACTATGCGTTGAGCCAGGAAAAATACTGGCAGTGGCTTCCCGGGTCGATCCGGCAGAAGATAGCGAAATATGCAGCGGGACTGCCTGCATCTGCCGTGTGGGGCCGAAGGCTTTCCAAAGCATTCCGCTATGCCGGACTGGAAGAAGACCAGCGCATTGCCGGGTATTTCCATTGGGTCGATGCAGAGACTCAGCAAAGCTTGTACAGTCGGCACATGAAAGAGTCACTCGCTTCCGCTGCTTTTTCTGAACCGCTGCTTGCTTCTCTGGCAAAACTTCCCGATAATGTCCCAGCATTGAATCGCATGCTTTTTCTGGAAGGCAAGCACTTTTTAGCCGATCATAACCTCAATTATACGGACAAAATGGGCATGGAAGCCGGCATTGAAGTGCGCGTGCCTCTTCTGGACCCTGATTTGATCAGCCTGGCTGCGCGTTTGCCGGTTGGATTCAAACAACGGGGAAAAGAAGGAAAGTGGATTTTCAAAAAAGCGATGGAGCCTTATTTGCCCCGGGATGTGATCTATCGTCCCAAAACCGGATTCGGTGTACCGCTTCGCCGCTGGTTACGGCATGAGCTTCGGCCGCTGGTCGAAGATGTTTTGTCGGAGTCTTCTCTAAAACAAAGAGGACTTTTTTCTCCGAAAGGAATAAATCGCCTGGTTCAAATGGATCGGGCTGGAAAAATTGATGGGACTTACCCGATTTTTTCTCTGATATGCATCGAACTCTGGTGCCGGATCTTTATTGATCAAAAGTAAGCCGGTAATCGGATTGCAGAACCGTCAGAAGAGCGAAGATGTGTAAATTAAAAAGTACCGATTTCTGATCTTGCCTTTCAGATCTTGTCTTTTCGATGTTCAGTACGAATCGGGTGCAATCGCTTTTGCTGAATAAAGACTGCAACGGCATTGAGTCAGTACCTGTGTGTTCTTGAAAATAAATAAAGTGTTATGAAACAAATTATACAGACATTAAAATCGGGAAACCTCTCCCTGAATTCTGTCCCCCCTCCGGCTCTTCTGCCCGGAGGGGCATTGGTGCGGACGACGGCTTCTTTGATCAGTGCCGGTACTGAAAAAATGCTGATAGAACTGGCACAAAAAAGTTTGATCGGAAAAGCTCAAGCCCGTCCTGATCTGGTAAGACAGGTTTTGAACAAAGCAAAAAAGGAAGGCTGGAAGAACACCTTTCAGAATGTAATGTCAAAAATGGAACGTCCGATGCCGCTTGGATACAGCGCTGCCGGAGTCATCGAGAAGGTCGGTGCCGAAGTAACCGATCTGAAAGTGGGAGATCGGGTCGCCATGGCTGGTGCAGGCTACGCCAACCATGCAGAGATCAACTATGTTCCTAAAAATCTCTTGGCGCTGATTCCAGCAGGGGTTTCGTTTGAAGATGCAGCCTACACGACCGTGGCCAGCATTGCACTGCAGGGGGTGCGTCTGGTCAGGCCGGAACTCGGAGATATTGTCGCTGTCAACGGCTTGGGATTGATTGGTCTGATTGCCGTACAGCTGATGAAGGCCAATGGCTGCCGAGTGATTGGAATCGATATGAACCCCTCAAAAATCGAGCTGGGATTAAGTCTGGGTATGGATGAAGGAGTTGCGATTTCCGATGATCCTCACAAAATCGTAGAACGGTTCACCCAGGGAAGAGGGGTGGACCATACTTTAATCACCGCAGCCACCAAGAGCAATCAGCCAGTAGAACTGGCTGGGGAAATCACAAGACGCAAAGGACAAGTGGTTGCAGTGGGTGCAGTGGGGATGAACATTCCCCGTGATCTCTACTATAAAAAGGAGATTGAAATAAAAATCTCCATGTCTTACGGACCAGGGCGCTATGATGCCTCTTATGAAGAAGGAGGAATTGACTATCCCTACGACTATGTGCGGTGGACAGAGCAGCGCAACATGGGTTCGGTATTGGAACTGATGGCAAAAAAACAGCTGAATGTACGAGAACTGACCACGCATCAATATGATTTTGAAGAAGCAATGAGCGCGTATCAAATGATCTCAGAAAACAAAGAACCCTTTGTCGGTATTATTCTCTCCTACGATGTGGGAAAAAAACAGGAGACCGTGCTTCGTCTAAAACCCGACAACGTGCATTCATCGAAAAATGAGCTGGGGGTAGGATTCATTGGAGCCGGGAACTACGCTGCTTTACATCTGCTGCCCCATTTGAAGAACAATCCTGCAGTCCGTATGGAAGGATTAGTGACCGCTACCGGCATCAACAGCCAGCAAAAAGCTGACAAATTCGGATTTTCCTTTTGCAGTACTGAGTTTCAGTCGGTGATTGATCATCCAGAAGTTGATTCAATTTTTATTGCAACACGCCACAGCACCCATGCTGAAATGACGGTGAAGGCCCTGGAAGCAAAAAAGCACGTCTTTGTCGAAAAACCGATGGTGGTCACCGGGGAACAGCTCGAAGCCGTCAACCAAGCCTATCTTCATGCAAATGAACTGCAGCCCGTCGGACTGATGGTCGGCTTGAATCGACGTTTCGCTCCGATGGTGGAGCAATTGAAACAGAGTTTTGACTCCAGGCTGCCGATTCAAATGATCTATCGTGTCAACAGCGGGCATATTCCCAATTCTTCCTGGCTCCACGAAAGCAACGAGGGAGGAGGAATGCTCGTTGGGGAAATGTGTCATTTTGTAGATTTGATGCAATTCCTGGCTGCTTCGGCTCCTGTGAAAGTCTATGCGCATGCTCTTTCCCTGCAAAACCAGACCATTGCGGATCAGGACAATTTGCTCGTCACTGTTTCGTTCGCCAATGGATCTGCCGGGACTCTTTGTTACAATACCATTGGTGACAAAGCGGCATCAAAAGAGCGATTGGAGCTCTACGGCAGCAACATGACGGCTGTTTTGGATGATTTTCGGCTTTTGCAGATCACAAAAAACGGAAAGGCTCAACGGCAGAAAGCGGTCAATCAAGATAAAGGTCAGGAACGGCAAATAAAAGCAACCGTTCGGGCATTTCTTGAAAAAGGAACTTCTCCAATTCCTTTTTCTGAATTGATTTCCGGTATGCGTGTCATTTTCGCTGCTCGCCAGTCCCTGGTTCTGGGTCAGCCTGTTACAATTTCCTATGCGAATCCAGGTTCACCGGATTAATCCTTTCTCTTGGTTCAATCTGCAATCAGGCTTGCTTCCCGCGGCGAGAGGACGGAGTTTTATCAGAGCACGCTTCCACTATTCGCCGGGTCGATGGGCGACCTCAGACATTCCTTTTGCCTTTCTGTCCACTTCCCGTGTTTAGCACATTCTCCAGTATATTGAAGGTGGCCACCCTGGGCTGCCGGCAGTACAAATCTTAAAAAGGAATATTTTTGACAATCATCGATATGCCGAGCAAAGTCAGAATCCCCATAACAACATAGCGAAAGAGTTTTTGACTGATATATCCCCTCAAGAACTGCCCGAGTAATAATCCGGTAAACAAGGGGATCAAGGCAAAAAGAGAAATTGAAATTTCCCGGATAGAGAGGACTTCGAGCTTTGCCAGCATGACGGCCATCACCAGCCCTCCAGTCAGCAAGAGAGTGCTGGCGGCAGCAATAAACCGTTCCTTAGTCAGATTGAGGGCGACGAGATAAGAAAGAGAAGCGACCCCAAAGAAAGAGGTTATCCCTCCAATAATGCCTGAAAGAATTCCAATAAATGAAGAAATCCACCATTCGTGACGAGGAGGGATGTTTGGATGAAGATTAAGGAATTGACTGAGCACAAACAGAAGCAGGCTCAAGCCCACGGCGGACATTAAGAAATCGGATTTGAGAATGACCAGCAGCTGCGTGCTGAAAATCAGAGTGATGGCCAAACAAATCAGCAAAGGCCACAAACGGCGGACTGTCACCTGAAAAAGACCGCTTCGTGCGATCAAATAAGCATTGCTGAGCAGAATCGGGATCGAGGTCAGGGCGAGGGCGGTGGGGACAGAAAATGCTTCAGAAAGAATAGGAACCGTCACCATCGGAAGGCCGAATGAGGCAATTCCTTTTACCAATCCTCCAAGCGCAAAGGCGAGGCAGACAATCAGTAATACAGAAAGTTCAATTTCAGGAATTATTGAAAAGGTCATCTACAGATTCGCATGTAAATCAGGAAGAGATGCAGTGAAAAGGCCCGCTACTTTTTCTATCGCTTTTTTGCGCAGTTTCTCTATAATCCCGACTCACTTGTGAAACCTTCGATCTCGCAAAATTACGCCTTGAAAAAACCCTTTTTCCAGGGAATGTTCAAGACAAAACTAATCCGGCCTCGTTGACTTTCCCAATATGTCGTCTCCTGCTATTTCTCAAAAAAATGCATCTAAAATCATTTTGAATGCCCAAAAGCTGCTTCATCCTGCCCAGAAAAAGCCACATTCTCCGGAAAAGCTGATTCAGCATCTCGGCTATATTCAAATTGACACCATTTCCGTGATAGAACGCGCTCACCATCATGTCCTCTGGACGCGTCACAAAGCATATCAACCGTCGATGCTCGACGATTTAGTAGAAGAAAAAAAAGTTTTCGAATATTGGTTTCATGCAGCGTCTTATCTCCCTATTTCGGATTTTCGATTTTGCCTGCCGAGGATGGAAGCGTTCAGGAATAAAAAAGCGGGACGTCTGGATAGAAGCAATCCCTTGTATCAGCAGGTTTTCAATCGAATCAAAACCGAAGGTCCGCTGCAGGCAAAAGACTTTGAATCTGATCGCACACGCCGATCCGGATGGTGGAATTGGAAACCCGCAAAACAGGCTTTGGAACAGTTATTCATGGAAGGCAGGCTTATGGTAAAAGGGAGAAAAGGGTTTCAAAAAATCTATGACCTCCCCGAACGCGTCTTGCCTCCAGATCTGGACCAATCCCAACCTTCCTCACAGGAACTGGCACGATTTTTAATCCGGAGGGGCATTCAGGCCCAGGGAATCATCACTGAATCACAGATCAGCTATCTGCAGACGGGGGTGAAGCGTGGTCTTCACAGCATGATCCGCCAGCTCCTGGAGACAGGTGAGATCATTCAAATTCGAGTCGAAAAAAAAGAAGGCCTTTATTTGACGACCCCTGAAACCCTGGAGCAATCCCTGCGTCTGCCAAAGCAAAAACAAATTGCCCTGCTTTCTCCCTTTGACAATTTTGTCATTCAAAGAAAGCGGATCCAGGAACTGTTTGATTTTGATTACCAGCTCGAGTGTTATGTCCCGGCCCCTAAAAGGAAATTTGGATATTTTTCTCTCCCTATCCTGTGGGGGGATGTATTTGCCGGGAGAGCAGACATCAAGGCCGACAGAAAAAAGCAAAGAATGATCATCAACAATCTGGTGCTGGAAGACATCCTGTCCAGGCGCGAGGATTTTATTTCTGCTTTGAACCAAAGCCTGAATGAGTTCATGATCTTCAATCAATGCAAAGAAATTGAAATCTCAAAAACAAGTCCGATTTCACTCAGAAAGCAACTGAGGAAGCAGGAATAGCGAAACAGGGCAACCCTCCAACAGACATCCGGCCTTATTCAATATCCGGGAAGCATGGGTCCGCTTTCCTGATCACATCATTTTGAAAGACATTGAAGTGAACTTTTATCTGATTGCTGCAGACATCGTCCTGATTGTTCACACGGCATTCATCGCCTTCGTCGTCCTGGGATTGTTTTTCACGGTGCTAGGACTGAAACGCTCCTGGAACTGGATCCGGAATTTCCGGTTCCGCCTGCTGCACTTGTTGTCAATTGCTGGCGTCGCAATGCAAAGCTGGTTTGGCATGGTATGCCCCCTGACAACTCTGGAGCAGGTTCTTCGAAAAAAAGGAACCGGAGAATCTTATTCTGGAGATTTCATTGCCTACTGGCTGCACAAATTGATCTTTTTCCGGGCGGAACCCTGGATATTTTCACTGCTTTATTCAATCTTTGGAAGTTTGGTACTGTTCACCTGGATCATGGCTCCCCCGGAAAGATCCAACAAACAGAATGAAAATTCGCCTTTTCCCAATGACAAATAGGCATTGAACGGGCAAATAGTTCTTTTTTCAAATCTGACTCCGGCTCAACACTGATTCTGGCTCCGCTCACTTATTAAAAATTCCTCAAAAAAATGTGAAAAAATGCTATTTCTACGTAGTTTTGCGGATAGACAGAGACGTATTCAAAGAGTATCCTCGAATCCAGTGAGTACAGAGAATTGCTATTTTTTCCATCTCTTTTTCTAGTAGTTCTTCTACCTCCAACAAGTAAAAGGACGCTGTTGTCTCATCCCTTAAAAATTCTTCACAACAGCGACTCCCTTCGAACCCTCACTGGGGAGTGGAGTCATTATCCGTTTCTCCCCAGTGATCCGAAGAAACTCCCCGCCAGTCTCTCTCAGTCCACCTTTTAATCCGGGGACACAATACCTATTATAAATGAAATCGCCTTAATTTGAGTAAAACTGGGGACATAATATTTATACACAAGAAAGCATCCTAAATCAGGGAGATCATCACACTTCCTACTCACTATAAAACGATTTTCTCCCTTTATTTATCAGGGGACACAATATTAATTATCAAGAATTCAGCGATAAAAATGCCTTTCAGCATTCAGGAAGGTGGAAAATTTTTGGAGGTTCTGAAGAAATAGTGAATTCATGAAGAGAATTATCAGCAAAGAGATATTGGCAAATCTGGTAGCAGGGGGGAGATTTGAACTCCCGGCCTCAGGGTTATGAATCCTGCGCTCTCACCAACTGAGCTACCCTGCCATTTTCTTTATTGATAGGAATCAGTCTTCGTGCGAGAAAGAAAGACGCCACTCCCTCAAACACATCTCCTCTCCATAATCAGGTAAGAAAACCATATTTTATATTCCTTTTGATTGAAAATAACAATCTTTTTAAACAAAATTCAACTCAGCGTGTGCGGGAAACGGAATCGCACATCTCAAAGCGCGAGGTCAAACAGCAAAGCAGGAGCGAAGCTAAAGAAAAGCTCTCCAGGCTCTGCGGGAAGGACAAGGTCTTTAGGAAAAAAGGGGTTGATTTCCATTTATTTAAAACTTAGGATGCAGTTCAAAAAAAGAGGAAACTCCCGTGGAACCCAGCGATTTTCACAGTGCTGAATCGAATCACTTGAATTGCAGAATCAGATTTTTCGAATTCGGTGCGCAAGCATCCTGCTATCGTATGTTCACGGTAGCGTGGCAATGAAGGGTTCCCATGCTATTCAATTTAAAAAAAGTTGTTGCCAGTTTCACCAATACCCTGATAAAAATGGCGACCCCGGGATCAAGTGGAAAGCACACCACACCGGAATGAAAACCTAAGAGCGCCTTTCATTGATTGAGATATTGCAAATATTCATAATTTGTAGACGAATTTACCATCTGCAAAAAAACCGGATGTGATATGCAAAAAGTTCTGATTGTTGATGACAGTGAAATCATTCGCAAAGGAGTCGAAACTCTTTTGAAGCCATTGGATGTTGAATTCTTCCATGCGGTTAACGGAATTGACGGAGTCCGCAAAGCACTGCGCCATCATCCTGATGTGATCACAATGGATGTTGAAATGCCGCACCTCAACGGATTTTACACCGCTCGTATTCTGAATATGCTGGAACTAAAAATTCCAATTATCTTTATCTCATCCAAAACTGAAATAGAAGAATCCCCAAATCGTTTCCCGACCATCGTCAACTATTGTTCCAAGACAAAGCTCCAGACAGATCTTTTGGGAATGGTCTCTGATGCTTTGAAAATCGAACCCTGGGAATACAAAGACTTGACCTACACGCTAAAACAAAGAGAAGCACTTGATCTGCTCAGCTTATCGGAAAGGAAAAAAATCCTGGTATTGGAAGACTCCCGAATGATGATGAGCGTAATTCTCGAACATCTGGATCAAACCGGTTTGTTTGAATTGTTCCATGCACCGGATGGAAAAGAGGGAATTTTTAAAGCCACCATGATACAACCGGATTTGATACTCACTGACATTGAAATGCCCGGAATGGATGGAATCACGATGGCGCAAACTCTTTATATCATGGGCCACCCATTCCCAATCGCCTTTGTCACCAGCAAAAGCGATGTCCAGACCGTGGAACGGGCCATGAAACTGGATGGTGTCCGGGGATTTCTTATCAAACACGAAATTTTGAAAGACGGCATGTTGTTTCAAAAACGCGTGATCGAGTTGATGGATGTTTCTCCCGAGCAAAAAGAGGCGTTGGAACAAAATTATCAAAAGATCGATATGGAAAAGCTCAAATCATCGGGAGAAAAATCAGGCGGTGTTTTCAAAACCCAATACAATCCGGAAAAAAAACGTCAGCTTTCTCAAATACGTCGTTGATATTTGGTGCAAGGAGCATTTCATGAGAGAAATTAGGAAGATCATTGTTATTCAGCAAAGCAGGTCAACACTGGAAGTCCTGCAATCCTTAAACTACAAGATTCTGGAAGCAAAAGACGGCATTGAAGGGATCCGAAAAATACTCCGTTTTCACCCGGACTTAGTGATTTTGAAACTGGAACTGGAACATCTGAACGGTTTGGGGATCGTAAAAATTCTGGAAGCCTTCAAAATCAGGATCCCCTGCATTTTCACCTCCGAATCCGATCAGAACAAAGCACGGGCGTTCAATTTTAAAAATACGATCGGATTTTTATTAAATACCGAAATCCAGGAAAAGCTCAAACAGACGATCACGCAAGGCGTTGAAAAATTTGAATGGAGTTATCATGATCCTGATTATCAATTCAGGCAACGGGAGTGGGCGGATATCATGGGAGAGTCCAACCGCAAACGCATTCTGATCGTTGATGACCAACGTTTGATGAGACAGTTCAGTCTTTCGACATTGGATTCGGTTCGTGACTACGAGTTGTACAATGCAGAAAACGGACTGCAGGCAATCATGAAAGCACTTTTGGTCAAACCGGATTTGATCATTTCAGATATTGAAATGCCGGAAATGGACGGATTGACCATGAGCCAGGTTTTATTCATTGTCGGAAAACCATTTCCTATAATATTCCTGTCGGCCAGAGATGATGAAAAAACCATTGCAAGGGCAAGAAATCTTGAAGGAGTGATTGGCTATTTGGTGAAAGATGAAATCAGAGATGAAGAAGTATTTATCCAGAAAATCAGGGATTTTGTAAAGATGGCAGACACCATGAAAGAAGCTTCGAGCGCCTCGTACCTGGAAGGATCGCTGGAGAAGCTGGCAAAAACAGGAACAGAGAAAGGAATTTTGGCACCCAGTTCGAAGACATGGATTTCTTCTTCATCGCGGCAGGAATTTCACCAAAACCATGCCAACGGCCTCGGCGGTCTTTGGAAAAGACCTGAATGAAATGATAACGCGAATTTGGAGAAACCATGCATGACTCTGCAGAAGAAAACCTGTTCAATATTCTTTATCTTGCCCGATGTCTTGCCAGCGTCGACGGAGAATACCACCCGGATGAACAGAAAGCGTTTAAAAATTTGGTAGAAGTTTTGGGAGTCGATGTGGAACGTTTGAAACATTTTTTCCAACAAAATACTCCGATTCCGGTTGCATTAAAAAAATTGCAAACCCGAGAAGAAAAATTACTTTTGGTGGATATCCTCCTGGTGATGGCCAGTGTCGACAACGAGTTTACTGAAAAAGAAAAGCTATTCTTCAGTAAAGTTACCGATCAAATCGGAGTAGATTTGCAAGACCACCCTTTTTTTCATGAAGGAGAAATGGTCGAAGTTCAGGAAATTTCAAACAATTTTCAAGTCTTCATTGGAAATATTAAAAGCAAGGCAGAGGCTTTGTTTTCAAATTAATTCCGTTTCTCCTCAGTTTTTTTGGAAATTTCTTGAATACCGAAGAGATCAGAAATCGAATTCAAACGAGAGTGCCGCATATTCGACACTTTCATCATCTTCAGCGGGCTTTATGAAACAGCAGTCCCGTAAAGCAGCCTTTTCCAATTGAGCACCGCTACAGCCAGAATTGAATATTGTGAGCAAGCAATCATTGTAAAAATGAGCACCAACCTACTCTCAACATCGCAACAAACGAATGCAAGACAGCGTTATTCTAGATCTTAAAAAATCTCGATATTTTAAAAATATCTCGGATGATTCTCTTCAGAAATTTCTTGACCTCACGAAAGTAAGACAATTCAAAAAGGGGGAGACCGCACTTTCTCAAAATCAGGAAAACAAAAACATATTCATTTTGATGAAGGGAATTTTTTCAGTAAAAGTCGATGGCGAGTTCATCTACAATCTTTCCCGAAATGGAGACCTTTTTGGCGAAATCAGCGTTATCAGCGGACAGCCTTCAACTGCTACCATTGAAGCAGTTGAAGATTCAGAAGTGGTTGTAATCTCTGCAAAGCGACTGAAAACGATTACGGATGATTATTCCCACGAACTCCACCACATATTCTATAAGTGGATTTCTCAAATCCTCTCTGAAAAGCTCAATCTCACAACCCAGAAAGCCAAGCGATTTGAAAAGATCAATGAGCAGCTCAACATTGACCTTGAAGCAGCAAGAAGAGTGCAGCAGGAAATTTTATCTTCAAACCTCGTCCTGATTCCAAATTTCCCCCTGACTGTCAAATGTCAATTCGCAGATCTGCTGGGGGGAGATTTTTACGGTGTGATGGAAGTGGACGAAGGGGTTTACGGAATCCTAATTGGAGACGTTTCAGGTCATGGAACCCAGGCGTCATTGCTGGCGGTTTCAATGGTGAGTTATTTCGCCAATTTTTCAAGGGGAAATTTTTCGTCTAAAACAACCATCAGCCAGATCAACGACCTTTGCCAGGCTCTCATGCTGGGCAAAAGTTTCTCCACGGTCTTTTATGGAATATACGATGCCAGGACATCTGAATTGACTTATTCTTATGGTGGGCATCATCCTTCCTTCATTTTGCGGGAAAACAAGGTCATCCAACTCCCTCCCACCAGAGGATTGCCTCTCGGGATGTTTTCAAGCAGTCGCGCGAAATTTGAAGAAAGCACGTTTTCCCTAAAAAAATCAGATCGTTTGATTCTTTTCACAGACGCGCTCTTCGAATGTTTCTCTCCAAAAAAGGAGATGCTGGGAATGGAAGGCCTTGTTGACCTTTTTGAAAACAACAGTGCTCAATCATCTGAAAATCTGGTCAATGCCATCTATGATTACGAAAACGATTTCTGTGAGGGAAATTTTCAGGATGATTTCACGCTTATGATTTTTGATCAAAATTGAAATTTCCCAATGAATGGACAATCATCAATTTTTGAAACAAACGCCCTTTTTTTAATGATTCAGCATTAAAATTCCAAATAGTTTAAACCTTGGATACCTGGTCCTGGTCTTATATCTTAACAAAGCCTGACAACCATCAGCAGCCTGACTAGGGGGCATGGGAACGCCGTATAGGACCGGCAGGAAAGGAGTTCCCTTTAATTTTGTATTTTACGATTGTCAGCATTGTGCTACAGTCAGTCTGAGGTGTCAACGGTGCTTCTATCGCTTGCGAGTCGACAAGATCTCTTCCGTTCGTCAGCGGCAATTTCGGAGCCTGCGGCTCTTCGGCTACAGCTCAACAATCCGTTGCATGATTAGAAATTCCAAATATTGATTCCAGACCCGCGCCCATAGCTCAATTGGATAGAGCGTTTGATTCCGGTTCAAAAGGCTGGGGGTTCGATTCCTCCTGGGCGCACTCTATCAATTCAAAGATTTCCGTCCGGTTCATCGTGACCGTATTATTTCAACCCCTGCTCAGCTCAGCACCCTACTCCCCCAAAAAAATCTGAGCCGGACCCGACAGCAATCTTATTTTCGTAAAGAAAACATTAAAGAATCCACCAAAACAACTGAGAAGGAGAATTTATGAGTTTACTAGAATTCGGAGAATCGGTTCATGAAAAAGCACAGAAGCTCGCGGGTGAGGCCAAGGATGCCAATCAGATTGCGAAAATTTTGTGTGATCAGGATCCCCAGGGGCACAACTACGGAATTGGCATCATGCTTGATGGAGCAGGACAAGCGATGGGAAGTTCCTCTGTCTTGCTGGAATACGCTGCCAAAGAGTTGGACTCAAGCAGGGAGGGAAACTACATGAACTCCGCAAAATGGATGAATGAACTCAAAGAATCTGTTTTGAAATGGCAACGCATTCCTGAGCAACATTGGGATCATTTTATTCTCGCTCTCCCTTCCGATGCAGGAACCGGAACTGTCAAAACTGGAGTGGAACTTGCAGCATTGATGAATCCGAATCTCCGCCAAATTGGAGTGGAAAAACTGGGGTGGCCTGCTTACAAAGCGATTGCCAGAGTATCTCGGATGGAGGTTGCAGAGTTCGATTCCGATGCGATTTGTGCAGGAACAGATATTTTACCAATTTATCAGGCAGGTCCGATGAACACAACAGGTCGAGTCCGAAGCGAGAGTGTCATCCGGGAACGTGCAAAATCTGCGGAAAAACAAAATCTTTCAGTCGTGCTCGACCGTGCCTATCCCGGGTTCGAGTTTGCCCGTCTGGTCGAGACTCATTCTTATGATGCAATTCTCGCCAAGAGTTATGAACTTCAAATCCAGCCCTTTATAGATGAAGGCGTGTCTTTTTCGATCACGCTCAGTCCAACAAAAGCCTTTGTGACCTTTGCATTGAGGCCCTGCGGAATGCTATTGGTTTTCTGTCCAGACAAATCCCGCATAACTGAAGTGAACAACCTGACGAGTATGATTGTTCGTGCACGAGGATCTTCATTTGAAAATCCTATTTCACGTGCATTTGTCAAGGCAATGGTCCAGGATCGGGCACGTTTGGAAACGGAACATCAAGAAGCACTGAAACGCCTGAGCAATGCAGAAAGCACCTGGCGTCGACTGGTGCAGGGGACACCAATAGAAGATCTTTATTCTGAAAATTATGCCGGCTTGTTTCGTAACCCTTCCGCCAGGCCCGACGCAGCGGTTCATATTTACAATGAACATATTTACCCGGTATTTGCTCAGGGAAGATGCCGTCAAAATGTAACCGGGATTCCTGACGACGAACAATTGGCTATGAGGCATGTCGCAGTTTTTGCCGAACAATGCAGCCTCTAATCTTTGGAAAGTCTGCTGAATGCTCCCTCGGCAAAACGTTCAATTGATCTTCTTGTACCAATAAGAATAACAGACGGTGGGTATGATTTGAAAATTTGCCGGTTCAAAAATTATAGTCAGGAAAAGGGAAACTGTCTCTATCGCTTCATGAAGTGGCACACATCTGTGACAGTTGGGGATTGTTCACGATATGATTTTTCATTTTTTTGATCAATTCCCGTGACTGACGGAACCTTTCAAGGTGGCTGGCGGGAACGCTCTTGAACAATTCGGGATAGGCCTCCTGAGTCAATTGCGTAAAAATCGCTTGAGCATCTTTTTTACAGCCCATCATCCCTGCCAGTGTCTGCAAATAGGGGCCTCTTCCCTGGGCGATTTCTTCAGAAATTCTTTCAAAATTGTGTGCCAAATAAAGTTGGGTGAATCTCCCGGAAGTTCGTCCACCGGAGGCAAATGGTCCTTCGCAACCTGATGTGGAAGATGTCGTTGCAGCGGCATAGGTCAAAGAGGATGAGATATTGACAGTCACGATGGCATTCTCACTGCTCGCCATGGATTTTCCCGGACCGCAGTTCGCATTGTCATTTACCGCAAAACCAGTCGAAGACAAAAAGAATAATCCCAGAAAGGAGACGCAGGTCCATAATCTTTTCAGCATGATATTTCCTTCTCTCAAAACCTTTTTCAATGGAAAGAGGGTATTGATTCCAAAAAACAAATAATTTTATCAAAGAAAGAATGGGAATACAAATGCAATGCCATACTATTCGGATTTGATTTCCAAAACTACTTTCCCTATGGCTTTGCGCTCTGTCAAAACATTGAATGCCGAGACATAATCTTCGAAGGCAAAAGATTGAGAAACCAGCGGTTTCAGTTTTCCTTCTGCATACAAACAAAACAATGCTTCCTGATTTGCCAGTTCAATTTCCGGTTCTTTCTGACGCAATGCACCCCAGAACACGCCGACGATAGAAATACTTTTCAATAGTGCCAGATTGATCGGGAATTGGGGGATCCGACCACTTGTGAATCCAATTACCAGGAGTCGCCCGTTCCAGTTAATACAGCGAACGGCCTGATCAAACAGATCGCCTCCTACGGGATCATAGATCACATCGGCACCTTTTCCTCCAGTCAACGCTTTGACTTTATTTTTCATTTCCCCATCACCGTAATTGACCAGGAAATCGGCACCAGCATTTTTCGCATAAAGCAATTTTTCTTCAGAACTTGCAGCAGCAATAACAGTCGCCCCCATCACTTTTCCCAATTCGACTGCCGATAATCCAACGCCTCCGCTAGCCCCAATCACCAGCAACGTTTCTCCTGCTTTGAGTGCTGCCCGCTGTTTCAGGGCATGAAAGGAGGTTCCATAGACCATGGTAAATCCGGAAGCAGTCTTAAAATCCATAAGATCCGGAATTTTTTTCACCTGATTTTCCCGGCAAAGAACCTGTTCGGCCATGCATCCGATTCCAGGCGTTGCCAAAACCCGGTCTCCCACTGCCAACCCTTTTACATCAGGCCCAACTGCCTTGACTATCCCCCCTGCTTCAGAGCCCGGAGAAAAAGGGAACTTGGGCTTATTTTGATATTTTCCGGCAATCTGCAGAGTATCCGGGAAATTCATCGCGGCAGAATAAACTTCAATCACTAGCTCTCCTTCTCCGGGAAGCAAGTCATCGATTTCTTCAAAAACGAGGTTTTCAGCAGTGCCATAAGATCTGCATAATATTGCTTTCATTTTTGCTTTCTTCAAAAAGTGAGATCTTCTCAAAATCTTAACGATCCTATCGCAGAAATTGCGCTAAATCAAGAATCCGGATCAAGGCACACAGCGACTTCAATTCACAAGTTTCACATTTTCAAGGTGTTCAGGCAATTTATGACTCCCGTCATCCCAATCCAACTGTCCTTCAAGAGATCGAATTTTCTCAGATAATTCACAAGTAATTTGGGAAAAGCGATATGGAAAGGGAAAATTGGCACAATCCTTTCTTTGTAAACGATAGACTCTACAAATAAATCACAAATCAAAACTAGAAATATGAATCAATCAGAAAAATTATTTGGACTGCTCCGGTTTATTTTGAGTATCTTTCTCATGATCGGCCTTTTAAAAACACCGGGGGGCGTGCCTCCTCTTTGGGCAAAGCCAGCCGGACAGAACCGATCCGTCAAAATGATGGAATTCATTTTTGACGAAAAGACAGAAAAGGGAGTTGTTCGAAAAACCGTCATCAAGGCGGGATTCCATCGACGCCACATTCAAATTCAGCTTCAACCCCGTCTCGGAGAAGGAGCATTTCAATTCGGCAGAAGAGTGATGCGCGATTGGCAAACAAGATTTCGCGAGATCCTGGAATACAATCACAATCGCCCGCTGCAAGTTGATAGATTTGTATCATTCCCTTTCAATTCCCTGAACGGATCTATCCAGGAAGTTGCTTTGCGGGGCTTGTTTCCCAAAGATTCGGCAGAAGAGGCGGGCTGGGTTCACCGAATTACCTACCCTGATGAAACCCTGAGTTTTGTTGCCGGCGTTTTTACCAAACGGGGAGTATCTGCCACAAAGCTGCTCAAATTCAACAAATTGAAAAATGGCGGCAAGTCGCTTGGCATAGGAGATAAAATCACCATTCCCTGGAAATGGCTGCGAGACGAATTGAACCTGCGTCCGGTTGCCGTTCGGGCTCCTTTAAAAATCGGCAAAGACAGCGCAGGGAAAAAATATGCCACCTATCAGTTGAAGAAAGGAGAAACCATCTATTCTTCGGTAGTGATCCGCTTTACCGACCGCGTCCTGCCGCAAGAAGTCAATCGTCTTTCTGATCGACTGCTGGCATTGAACCAGGTCACAGACCCTGAAAAAATTCCTCTGAACAAGAAATTAAAGATACCGCTGGAATGGCTCAGTGAAGAATACCTTTATGACAAAACACCGAAGCAGGTTTCCAAATTTTCCAAGAGCAAAAAGCAGAATCCGGATAAACCGAAGCCATTTCAACTCAACCAGGCAATCCATGTGATATTAGATGCCGGTCATGGGGGGAACGATCCCGGGGCCATCTCAGGTTCTGCAAAAAGAGGAGACTTGGTTTATGAAGATGAAGTGGTCTATGATATCATGCTCCGCATGAAAGAATCACTTGAGAAAAAGGGATTCATTGTTCATCCGACAGTACGAGATCCAAATCAAAGCAAACCTCAACGGACTTTGTTAAAAAAAGACAAGGACGAAGTACTGCTGGTCCATCCCGCGTACCGGTTGGAAAATACAAAAATCGGTGTCAATTTAAGGGTCTACCTGGCCAATCATATCTATCAAAATCTGGTACATCGTCAAAAAATCCCCAGGGAGAACATCCTCCTCATGAGTCTGCACGGGGATGCCCTGCATGAGTCATTGCGAGGCGCTATGGTTTATTATCCAGACCCCCGGTTGAGAATGAAAGTTTTCGGACTGCGCAGCAAAGTCTATCGGAAACGCAAAGAATACAAAAGGAGAATCCGGTTCTCTGAAGATGAAAATGAAATGAGTGCAGAATCCAGCAAAGCATTTGGCAGGGTCATTGTAAAAAATCTAAAAAAGTCAGGGATCCTCACGCACCAGTCTAAACCTTTGCGCTCCTATCACTACAGAAACGGACACCGCACCTTACCGGCTATTTTGCGTTACAGTAAAATTCCCACTTCGGTGCTGGTGGAGGTCGCCAATTTGAACAATGCCCGGGATCGCCGGGACATATTGAAAGCACAAACTCGACAAAAAATCGCGGGGGTACTGGTCAAATCAATTCAAAATCACACCCAGCGTCTGTTCAGCCTGCAAGTCGCCTCACGATAAAAAAGGTCTCGCTCTCATGTCTTTTGAAAGAAAAAAAATTGCCCTGGTTCATGACTGGCTCAATGGCATGAGGGGAGGAGAAAAATGTCTGGAGGTGTTTTGTGAAATTTTTCCAAAGGCCGATCTCTATACCCTTTTCCATGAACCGGGGAAAGTCTCTTCAACGATTGAATCAATGCGCATCATCCCGTCCTTTGTTCAGCGACTTCCTTTCGTGTTTAAAAAATACCGGCATTATTTGCCATTGTTTCCGACGGCAATTGAACAATTTAATCTGAGCAACTATGATCTTATTCTGAGTTCCAGCCATTGTGTGGCCAAGGGAATACGTCACAATGGCAAGCCATATCATGTTTCTTATATTCATACACCCATGCGCTACATGTGGGGACTGTTCGACACATATTTTGGGAAGGGCCGCACATCATGGGGTCTGAGGACCGCGGCAAAAACAATGCGTCCTTATTTACAGAATTGGGATTTTCATTCCTCTGACCGAGTGCACCACTTTATCTGCAACAGTTATAATGTCCAGCAACGGATCCTTAAAATTTACAATCGAAAGTCTGAGGTGATTCATCCTCCGGTAGATCTCTCCCGTTTTCATGCTGGTACAGGCAAAAAAAATTATTATCTGATGATCGGTGCCTTTGCTCCAAATAAACGAGTGGATCTGGCCATTGAAGCATTCAACATTTTGAAAATTCCACTCAAAATTGTCGGCAGCGGACAAGATGAAGCTTATTGTAAACGAATCGCTCAAGCGCATATAGAATTTTTGGGAAATGTGGATGATGAAAGAATTGCACAACTCTACCAAGAGGCAAAAGCCTTTGTTTTTCCTGGAGAAGATGATTTTGGAATTACGCCGCTGGAAGCACAGGCCTGCGGGACCCCGGTAATTGCCTTTGGCAAAGGAGGAGCATTGGAAACCGTGACTGAAGAAACAGGAATTTTCTTTCATGAACCCACGGTCACAGCATTACAAAATGCTGTTGAGCAGATGGAAACCGGAAAGCACCAAATTAGCTCGGAAGCTTGCGTGGATCATGCCCGGAAATTTGGTCGAGACCGTTACAAGCAACAAATTCTCAACTCGCTCGAGGCAGGATACCAACAGCACTTTTCGTGAAAAAACACTCCAATTGAGCTGAAATTGACAAGAGTATCCGCATGGCTTATATGTTGAATAACGTATTTTGATGATTCATAGCAGGAAACGGGTCGGGAAACGACATATTTGAGATTTTGATATGGCATTATTGAACGCTAAAAAGAAACAAAAATCATATCGCACTCAGTTCTCGGGAGCGCAATTGCTTGTGCTGGTTTGCCTTGTCGGTATGAGCCTGTTGATCAGTTTTTATTTGGGGCTTGTTACAGGCAAAAGTCTCCGCACCGTAAACGAGACCAGTCTTGCTGCTCAAACTCAGAAAAAAGAAGCGGCACAAAGCAAACCGCTCAGCCCGGAAGAGCTCGAGTTTTTCAATTCCCTGGATTCTAAAAAACAGGAGAAAAAGAAATCATTCAGTACTGATCAATTGGAAAAACTGAGAAAAAACACAGAACGATTGAGTCAGGAACAGCAACCCGTAAAAAAAGATCTTTCACAGGGGAGCCCCCCCCAAAAAACGAGCCAGATGCTTCAGACCCCGACTAGCTCTGGCAAAGACAAAAAAGTGGAACCAGCTGCAATAAAAACTCCGCCGACCACGATGCCCAAAGTGACCGTCACCTCAACTGGGACCTATACATTGCAGGTTTTCACTTCCAGCAACAAAAAAAAGGCAGAAACCCTGGTCAAACGCCTCAAAGAAGGCGGGTATCTGGAAGCCTATTTGAATCCTTATGTGAATGCGGAAAAACAAACCTTGTACCGGGTAAGAGTCGGAAAAACAAACAAAGAATCTGCTGAATCGTTGGCGATTAAATTGAAAGCACTTGAATTTATAGAAAATGTTCAAATCACCCGACTCTGATTCTTTCTGAGACCGGGATTTTGCAGGAATGCTGGCATTGAAGCCAGGCCGGAATTTGCCGGTTGTCTTCTCTATATTTTCCAGTTATTGCTTTTTCTTTCTTTGAAGTTGAGTTATCGTATTTAAACAAACAAACTTTGTCTCTGTAACTGTTAGGACATTTTATGAAACGTGAACCACTTTCTCAATCAAGTGAACACCCCCAATTGAACAAAATTTCCACTGCAATTCATTCCGGCCGCTATTTCAACAAGCTGGAATTCGAACTGCTGAAAAACATGGTCAAATTGGGAGACCTCGTCACATTGAATAAAGATGACTACCTGATCAGGGAAGGTGATGACGCTCATCTGGAAATGTATATCCTGGTGGAAGGTTCCCTTGCTGTCACCGTGCAGGATAAATTTATTTTACGCCTTGAAATGCCGGGCGATGTAGTGGGGGAGATGGGTGTGATCCATCCCGGTCCTCGCACCGCTGATGTAATTGCTGAAGCCGACTGCCAATTGATTGCATTTGAAGAGAAGATGTTTGCCGTCGACAAAGATGCTCAGCATGCCCCTATTTTTTATGTGATGTTCACGCATGTGCTGGCAGAAAAACTGAAGATTACTACCGCCCAATCTTTGATTCGCAAAAATGAACGAGTGAAAACAGGAGACCACGCGAAAATTGCATTTATTGATGAGAACCCTCTCGACTCCGTGATTGTGCGTGGAATTCTCCAATCCAATTGGCCGGAAGCCACCTTGATAGAATTTGAAAGCCCTCAACAGTTTTTTGAAAAACCACCCGAATATCGTTTTGATCTGATTGTGGGAGATATTTTTTCCTCCAATTCGGTATTTCCAGAAAAAGAAATCATCTCGGAGAGAATGGAAACCATAAAACTGCAGGGGGCTCCGATATTCGTCATCAGTGAATACTGCAATGACCCTTTACAACGTGAATGGGTGATCAAATTGGGGGCAACGGAAGTGAAAGGAAAACCTTTTTCCCTTTACGAAGTGAACCACACAATTTCTCAATTTAAAACCTGGTACTACAAACACCGAGAATTGGACAAAGCGGAGCATGAAGCTGAAACCGACCGGCTGACCGGATTGGCCAATCGCCGTCGCTTGGATGAATTTTTAGACGCACTGATTACCCTTTATCCGGACAACAGGCAGGATTTTTCCCTGATAATCGCTGATGTTGACAATTTCAAACATTACAATGACACACAGGGACATCAAATGGGAGACGTGGTCCTCGCACAGGTTGCAGCAATTTTTGCGAACAACGTAAGAAGGGGAGACCTGGCCGCGCGATTTGGCGGCGAAGAGTTTGTGATGGTACTTCCCAATTGCGGAATTGGCTCCGCAACGGATGTTGCAGAAAAATTGAGAAAGGCTGTTGAAGATGAGCAGTTCCCCCATCAAGAATTACAGCCGAGCGGAAATTTGACTGCCACGTTTGGAGTAGCAACCTATCCGGGAGCTGCCGATTTAGAAGACCTGCTGAAACAGGCGGACGAATGTCTTTATCAGGGAAAAGAATCGGGAAGAAATGTCGTGGTGGTTGCCGGCTCTCCTGCAAAGGCAAAAGCTGGCGGCAATTCGGCTCCCGGTGACAGCTAACTCTCGCTCAAGGGCATTGATTCAAAAAGGTGGCGGTAAAAAAGGATTTGCCCGCTGCACACCAGAAATGCCGGGATCAGGAAACCTTCAGATCCAGCACATTCCTTAGGGTTTGGCTCAATTCTTCGATTTCAATAGGTTTTTCCAGCAAGGCATCAATCCCCCATTCCTGAATAGAATCTTCTGAGACAGATTTATTATATCCCGTCATCAAAATGACAGGAATATCAGAACGGATCTCTTTCAGCAGTTTTGCCAGCATCTTTCCATTCATTTCCGGCATGGTATAGTCCGTAATCACCAGATCAAATTTTTCAGGAAATTTTTCAAATTTTTTCAAAAGCAAATTACAATTATTGAAAGACGACACCTCGTACCCTTGTTTTACCAGCATTTTGCTCAATATTTTCGTAAGCATCGGTTCATCATCGACAAGCATGATTCTTTCATTTCCAAGCAATCGGGCTTTGTCTTTTGAATCCAAAACGGATTCCGGTTCTGATTCGGCAACAGGAAGGCAAATACTAAATTTTGTTCCGCTTCCTGCCTTGCTTTCCACTTCAATATGTCCGCCATGTTGTTCAACAATCCCCAGAACAACCGAAAGCCCCAGCCCTGTTCCTTCTCCCACTCCTTTTTTGGTAAAAAACGGTTCAAAAATGTGATTGATGGTTTCCTGGTCCATGCCTTCTCCAGTATCTTCCACAGCAAGCACGAGAAAGGGTCCTCTGACGGGGGTTCCAAAAATATTTTCGCATTTCCTGGGAGTTCCGTTTTTTAAACTGACCACTAATTCTCCGGATTCAGACATTGCGTGATTGGCGTTGACACAAAGATTTGTAATCACCTGCTGCATTTCAAGTGAGGAAACATTGACCGGAGGCAGATTTGGCTCAATTTCCTGACGAATTGCAACCGTAGCAGGCAAGGTTCGCTCAAGCAATTTTAAGGTTTCTTCAACAATTTCCTTAAGCTGCAGCGATTGGCGTTCCGCCATGGATTTACGACTGAAGGAAAGGATTTTTTTTACCAATGCCGCCGCATTTCGAGCGGCGCTGTAAATCTGCTGTAAATCATCTTTTTGTGAACTTCCTTCGTGCAGTTCATCAATCAGCATTTGAGAATATCCAAGAATGGGAGAAAGCAAATTATTAAATTCATGAGCAATTCCCCCGGCCATGACACCCATTGATTCCAGTTTTTGAGATTGAAGCAGTTGATTCTCCAGTTCTTTCCTGCCGGTAATATCAACAGCCATCGAGATGACAACTTTCCGTCCATCAGGTAAAACTCCCAGAGAAGATGAGCTGAATTCCCAATAGAGTGTTTCTCCCGACTTCGTTGTCACAGGCCATTCTCCGCCAAAATAATTATCATCCTCCCTCAATTCGTAGACGTGCTGAAATGTTTTTAACGCTTTGGCGGCAAGGTTTTTGGTCCCGTAGGCTTTTTCAACCCAATCATGCATAGTGGGGATTTCGGATATTGTGTATCCTGTTTTTTCAGTCCAGCTATCACTCAAATGCAGGACCTCCCCTTCCGCATGGATCATTATCTGGTATGGAGCATTGGTGATCGCCTTTTTAAACCGATCTTCTGATTCTCTCAACTCTTTTTCTGCAAATATTCGTTCCGTAATATCGACAAAAGTAACAACACTGCCGATGGCACTCCCGTTTTTAAAGATAGGATGCGACCAGTATTCAACCGGAAAACTGGATCCATCTGAAGTCCAGAAAACTTCGTTATCGATATGCATGGTTTTATTTTCTCTAAATGACTGGTAGATCCTGCATTCATCGGACTTATAGTTTTGACCGTCGGAATGCTTGCAGTGAATGAGACTATGGATATTTTTGCCAATCAATTCACGCTCTTTGTAGCCGAGCATTCTGTTGCAGGATTGATTTGAAAACGTACAATCTCCATTGAGATCTATCCCAAAAATTGCTTCAACCGTGTGTTCCATCAAGAGTTGAACTTCCTCTATGCTGTTTTGTAACTGAACATTCTCATGTTCAAGCGCCTGCACAACGGGTTCGCTAATTTTTCTAAACAGGAACACTGCAAAAATCGACAAGATCAATGAAATCATGCCGCCGATTATTCCGAATTTAATAAAAGGAAAAAGAATTTCAGAAAAATTTATTTTTGCAACAATCCCGAAATTTAAAACTTTAATCGGTTCATAAGCCGCTAATACGAGATCTCCTTTATAGTCCAATCCGATCATGGTGCCCGACTTCCCCGAAAGCGCCCGGCGCATGGGTTCTGCATTCTTTGAGTCAAACAGGACCGGTTCATTTGTTTTATGGTACTCTATTCCACCCTGACTAGCGTCCTGTCGACGATGATGCAATAAAAATACGATCGAATTATCTTCTCTTTTGGCGAGTGTGAATTCACCCGTTCTGCCGAACCCCTGATAATTTTTATGTGCTTCAACAATCTGATCCAAGGTTTCCCCAAGCGGTTGTCGTAGACGATTGGTTGAATATTCTACAGCATTCGCCAATTGATGAAGGTAAATGGCCTCAATCAGTTTGACCTGGCTTTGGGCCGAAACCGTCAATCGTTCTTTTTGCTGTTCAAGTGAGGTGAAAAAGAAGAGGCCAATAAACAACGCTCCGATCACTACAGAAAGCGCCAGCATGATGAAGAGCAGTGTAATTCTTCTTTTCCTTGCGTCGATCATCCAGTTTTCCTGTCAGGGAGTTATATTTTGACACTGAATATAATACTCCTCTGAATAAAGAATACCATCCGTAATTATACTTACTTCTTGACAGCAGAAAAATATTTATTGTCCCAGCAAACAGGGAGATCTCGCTATCGAAAACCGCCCGATAAAAGGGGACAGATTTATTTTTTCCCAGTCACAGGACGGTCCAATGCTGAAAAAAGTCTGAAATGCTTAATTTTTAATTGAACCTTTTGATCAATATGCCAGGCCGCCCGGGAAGAGACACTGGTCTGAACCAACGTCCCTGATCGCAATTTTACAGCGAGCTCTGTCTGATCCCCGCAAAATTCTATGCTTTCAATAACCCCATTTTCCTTTTCGCCGTTGGGCACAGGATCCATTATGAAATCTTCCGGACGGACCAAAATGCGATCCAACTCAGTCAACTCCATTTCTAATAAATCACGAATGAGCCCTCCGTCCTTTTCAATCATGTCATCGAGATCTTTCACCGACAGGAAGTTGGATTCCCCGACAAAAGAAGCGACCCAGGGCGAAGCAGGGTGATGATAAATTTCAACAGGAGTTCCTTCCTGCACAATTTTTCCCTTCTGCATCACTAACAAGCGATCGCCAAAAATGAAGGCTTCCATTTGATCATGAGTGACCAAAATCACACTGACTTTTGTTGTCCGCAATATTTTATAAAGGTCTTTTCTCAGTTGGATCCGCAGTTTCGAATCCAAACTGCTGAACGGTTCATCGAGTAAAATCAATCCAGGATTCGGTGCAAAAGCACGAGCGAGCGCAACCCGCTGCTGTTCTCCCCCTGAAATTTCGTAAGGTTTCTTTTCTTCATACCCCTCGAGATCAATCAATGCTAACATTTCTTCGACTCTCAGCTTTTTCTGTGAAGCATTTCCTTTCAATCCAAAGGCAATGTTGTTGGCCACAGAGAGGTGGGGAAAAAGAGAAATATCCTGGAATACCATTCCCAAGTTCCGATTTTCAGTTGCTTGGATCTTTTTTGAATTTGAAGCAAGCTCACCGTGCAGAAAAACTTGTCCCGAATCAATGCTTTCCAATCCGGCAATCACTCTTAAAAGTGTTGACTTTCCGCACCCGGAAGGTCCCAGAATTGAAAGGAATTCCTGCTTTCTGAGATGAAAACTGATCTGATCCAGGACTGTGAGCTGTCCGAATTTCTTGGAAATCGAATGGCAATGCAGAATCGTATTCGTTTCAGGATTACTCATAGATCTTCAGTAAAATTTGCTCTGAGAAGGCCAAGAAAAATGAAACCGCGGGACCTTTTCGTAACGATTAATTGAACAGGGGAAGGAGTACTCTGAACCCGGGATGCCAGATGATTTGCTTCGACCGGATCGTCATTTACTTGAGGAAGATTGCCAATGTCGACTTTCCACACGGACGGGAACCCAAGATCGCAACTATGGGATAGTTTTCGTGAAGAAACTTCAATGAAGAATAAATTATTCGAGAAAGCATAACTCTGCAAATTTTATTTCAAAGTTGCAATTTACAGAGTTATAACAGACCGACTTTAGGAACTCAAGAAATTACAGCAAGATGGTTTGGCTTTTCGGAAGCTCTTGATCACAGTTTGATAGCGGACTCTTCCCATCAGTTTAATTAACCGGGAAGTGGCTCGCTTTGAAAAATCGCTGTTCAAAAAATCAGAACAGCAGAAGGCCACTGAGGATGAAAAAGATCCGGATGAGAAAGCCTTCAAAGACGCCGTAAGATCTCTTCCAATTCCTAACAAACTCAAGGAGCTTGATCAATTATTGGCGTCCAAAGGCTTATGACTATTGTTCTTTGCAATTCCTTTCTTAAACATCTCAAGAAGCTTGGTTCGGTCGATCTTGATGATGTAAAAACTCTCCTGAGAAAATACCCTGACACTCGTGACATCACCTACGTGGATCAATTTGAAAGCAGTACTTTGGTTCTAAAATGCTATCTCCCGAGTAAAAAAGTCCGTGCTTTAGTGTTTCTCAGAACAAGCCAGGGCAATTTCATTCCTGTAGCTGTGGTGTAGAATTAAACTGGAATAATTCATTCGCTTGTAAAGTATAAATCATGGTTTAAAAATTATCATTCAATGAATATTAAAATCTTTTAATTTCCTGCATATTAAATAAATAGTCAACAATTACAATGGCGGAGATGCGTGAGAATCGAACTCACCTATGACAGTGTTAGTGCCACACACGCGGATTTGAAGTCCGGGACGCCCACCAGTGACGCATCCATCTCCCTTAGGCGGGGTTGAAGCCAAAATATAGTAAATGAGCAAAAAAATGTCCAGTGCTGCGCGTAGAATCACAAAAGGGAGCAGCCAAACAGACAGCTCATCAGCTCATCTTTTTCCAGGTTAAAGTGATTTGATTCAGCTGACAGTATTTCCGAAAGGATTCACCGGGTTGGCCTTTCAGTCAAGTCCAGGATGACTGAAGAACCCGCAACTCACCAGTTTAAATTCACATACTTGAAATTCCTATTCGACCGCGCTGTCCTTGTTCATTTTTTCTTCACTTCTATAATTTCAAAGGAATATTTTCCTTAATCTTTTCAAAATCTTGAAGAAGCACTATTTGAAAAATCAAAATCCAGCAGGAAGATCATTTGACGCAGCGGAAACCGAGATTGGCCAAGGTGCTGGTAGGCGTCAGCAAAGTCCGTTCCGAGTTTTTCAATTTATCAACCCCGCTATCCCAGGCACCTCCCTTGACCACGCGGTCTTCCAGATTTTCCTCTTTGTCGTCGTCCTCAATAATGGTGCTGGTCCATTCAAAGACATTGCCTGACATATGCCGAAGCCCCAATGAATCAACGGGACCATTGTTGACACTGATTGTGTCTCCGGCACAATAACCAAAGGCGGCATCATCTGATGCAAAATTGGCAAGACTGCAGGAAGGTGACGTTTCTCCCCAGGGGTAAGTGCGGGTGGCTGTTCCTGCCGCGAGATTCCACTCTTTTTCCGTCGGAAGGCGCCATCCGACGACCGTACAAAACTCACGAGCCGCATACCAGCTAACATAGGACACGGGGTGCGAGCTGGCGTTACTGGGAGAGACGGCGTAGCTGCTATCCAAAATTCTTGCGGCACCTCCCTGAACGTCTTCGTTTTGCAGATTTTTTGCAGAAGTCCCGCCTCCGGTGAATTGATAACAAAGAGCAGTCAGATCATTGTCCAAGTGGCAGTCGTTGCTGGCGCCATCCTGTGACAGTGCGGGTCTGGCTCCTTTTTCTTTGAGAAATGAAGCAAATTGTTCATTGGTCACTTCGGTTTTAAAGATCCGGAAAGAATTGTCAGAATCTGCAATGGTGACCTGATCCGGGATAAGGATATTTTTTGGATTGTCGATCAGGTCAAAAATGTCATTGTCGTAACTGGAAGAACTGCTGGAAGAAGAAGCAGTTTTCAGGATGTTGCCTGCACAACGGACATCCCCGCTATTGTCTTCCTTATCCCCCACGCAGGTGTTGCATCCGGAAGCTGCCAATAAAACTCCCAAAAAAATCAATCCGATCACCAATATAGAATTCCGACTCATATTTTCCTTCTTTTTGAAACTTGGGTTCAATTCACATTTTTAACGGTCTGAGCATTCGCTGCCCTGTTTTTTTGAGTAACCCCATTGCGCCATTTGTTTCCCATTTTTCTGATAAACGTCGTATTTTCGGAAAATGGTCGAGTACCAGGGATTTTTTTATTTTATTGCGATCAACCCGATCCGCGGCTGGAGTGGGATTCTGGCAGAATGTGAGCAAGGCTTGGGTAGCCACGCTCCACTTCAGCTGATCCTGCAACAAGCCTGCAGCTTCCCGCTTTTTCCTGAAAATAGATGGACGCTGCAGGGATTGTATGGCTTGCACCCATTCGCTGACGGACTGATAACCCACGACATTTCCTGCATCATAACGTTCGACCCAATCCGATACAGTGTCTCCGCACGTGGTGATAATCGGCAACTGAGCCCACAAATAGTCCAAGGCCCGGGTACGAAACGAAAAGCGGGTTTCAAGATGTTCAAAGTGACTGCAGATACCGACATCGGCTCCTTTTAAATAGTATTGGCGGTCTTCATACGGAATCCAATGCTGATTGAAAATCACATGACTGCCATAAACACCCAATTCCTTGGCCAATTCTACTGCTTTTGCGCCCATCTGCATCTGGGGAATGTTCGGATCAGGAGAAATCACACCCAGGAAAAACAGTTTAACAGCACTCCCTGATTCTGCTAACCGGGCCACTGCGCGAATGGGAGTGAGGGGGTCCAGCCAATCCCAAATTCCGCCACCCCACAATAGCACGAAATCTTTGTCTGAAATCCCATAACCGGCGTTTTCCCCTCGCAGACGATTTGTCCGGATCCGCATTGGCTTTTCCGGGATTCCAAAAGGGACCACGCCCAAAAGGTGCTGGTAGCTCCCTTGCTGATAGGTTGAAGGATTGACCCGGTTCAAGGCGGTGAGATATCCCAGCCAATAGTCTTTTTGCCGTTCACTGGCGCATATCATGTAGTCCGCCAGAATGATTTGCCGATTTAAGACACGGATATTATTCAGATGTCGCTGCCATTGCAAGGGTTTCGCGGATTCCTGAGGATTTTCCAACGATTCCAGAGGGAAGGGATCATAAAGATCGACGACGATGATCTTGCCCAAATGCTCCAATTCCGGATACTGCTCCAGCAAAAAGCCTTGTAGCAGAAGAATATCATGATTGCCGGCCAGTTTCAAAAGAGTGCCGCGGTCGTAAGCTTGGCAAATGGCGGAAGTTTGTTGCTGAAACGATTCGGGAACCGAATTGGGAGTGGCCAGCGTTGTCGGAAGGTGGGCAGACAGCACCCGGGAAAATTCCCAGCAGCGAATGGCAGGGCCAGCCATCCGCGCTTTGACTTCTCCATGACTGATAATTAAGATTCGCTTCACTTGTTTTTCAATGTTTTTTTTATAATGCACTGGAGCCTCCCAGGTAAAGATTCCCCAGTATCTTAATTTTGTGGAGCGTTCCCAATTCTATTGCCGGCTCAGAGTTTGGAACAGGAAGCCCATTTGAGTATTTCCGCCAAATCACTATACCATTTTTTCTGATTTTCGCCATCACTTCAAATGATGGATCAAAATCAGTCTTCGGCTCTGAGAAGAGAGCGGCGACGAAGTATTGTTGTGCAAACGCCGCACGCGCTGCTCTTTGGCATCAGCATGGGAGAGAGGAAAAGAAAACATCGGCGTCCCCAAACTAAGCAGCCGAATTTCAGGTCTGTTCGTGCTTAATAACCAACGGCCTGTCCATCTTTTCTTGGATCACTGGCGGCAAGGTATCCGTCATCGGTCTTCCAGACAAATTGACCGCCGCCAAAAGCGGCACTGACCGGATGGAGCGTCACCCAATGTCCCCGCTTGCTCAACTCTTCCAAAACTGATGAGGCAAAGCCTTGTTCCAGGCTTACTTCGGGTCTCAAACTGCTTTCCCCTCCGATCATCCAGCGGGGGGCATCCAGTGCTGTTTGCGGATTTTGACCCCAGAAATGGAGGCGCAGGATCATCTGCAAATGCCCCTGTGCCTGCATGTTTCCTCCCATCACCCCAAAAGCGGATTTGGGTTTGCCATCCTGATAAATCATCCCGGGAATGATGGTGTGGAATGGTCTTTTGTTTCCTTTGACTTGGTTCGGGTGATTTTCAGTCAGCACAAAATTGGCACCACGGTTTTGCAGACTGATTCCTGTTCCCGGAACCACCACACCGGAGCCGAACCCGGCATAATTGGATTGAATGTAGGAAACCATCATCCCTTCTTCATCTCCACTGCAGAGATAAACGGTCCCTCCTTTTAGTGGAATACCCGTTTCCGGTGTTCCAGCCCGTTTCATATCAATGGCACCCGCTCTTCGTTTCAAATAAGTTCGATCCAGAAGCTGGTCCGTGGAAACTTCCATGGTATCGGGATCGCTGACGTGGGAATGCAGATCTGCGAAGGCGAGTTTCATCGCTTCCAGCTGAATATGAACCGCGTCTGCCGATTCGGGATCCATCGCCCCCAGGTCAAATTCCCGGCAGATGCCAAGCGCAATCAGCGCCGCCAGTCCCTGTCCGTTGGGAGGAATCTCATAGAGATCCAGGTTTTTCAAATCAATAGAAATCGGATCCACCCATTTGACCTGGTGGTCTGACAAATCATCAAGGCGCAGCAGTCCTCCCTGGTCTTTGGCATGAGCCACTATTTTTTCCGCGAGCTCTCCCCGGTAAAAGGCTTCTCCCCGGGTCTCTGCAATCAATTCCAGAGTGGCAGCATGCCCCGGGCTTTTAAATAGTTCACCGGGATTGGGGGCCCTGCCATCGATGGAGAACGTCGACATGAAATCTTCGCGTTCCCTGAAAATATCAACTGCGGCAGCCCACGCATCCGCCGTCACCGGAGAAACGTGAAACCCTTCGTGAGCATACTGAATGGCGGGTTCAAAAAGTTCTTCGAACGGCAATCTTCCATATTTGGAACACTCCACCCAAGTCGAAACACAACCAGGGACAGTGACGGTATCCCAGCCTCGAAACGGCATACTTTCATATTTCGAAAAATGCTCGGCGGTCCAGGCTTTGGGACTCTTACCGGACCCGTTCAATCCCAACAAACGGTCTCCCTGATTGAACAAAGTGAAGGCGTCACTGCCAATGCCATTGGAAGTCGGTTCGACAACCGTCAGCGTAATGGCCGTTGCCAGCACCGCATCCATGGCGTTGCCTCCCCGTCTGAGCATCTCCAGTCCCGCTTGCGCTGCCAACGGTTGGGAAGTCGCCACCACATTCCTCGCAAGAACAGGACGTCGTATCGACGGATAACGTTGATTCCAATAATTTTCGCTCATATCTTCCCCTCTCAACCAAAGTGAATTTTCCTGTTTTACCTCATAATCAATCAACTATATTATTTTGACGCAAAATATTGATTTGCTCTTGTGACAAGCCCAACTCTGCCAAAACTTCATCGGTATGCTCTCCTAAATACGGTGCAGGATTCAGTTCGGTGCCGGGAGTCTCTTCAAATCTGGCCGCGCCTCGGGCTTGCCGGATGCGTCCGACGATGGGATGGACACTTTCGAATATCAGTTCATTGGCCACCACCTGAGGGAAATTGACAACTTCTTCCCTGCTCAAAACCGGGGCACAGGGCACTTCATGCACATCAAGGATTTCCAACCATTCGGCAGTGGTCTTGTTCTTCAATTCCTGAGCCATCAAATCCAGACGTGCCACAACATTTTTGATTCGACCGCCAACCGTGTTGAAACGCGCGTCATTTGCCAATTCCAGATTTTTTATGGCTCGCGACCAGCCGATCCATTCTGAATCAGAAACCGTTCCTACAGTGATATAACCATCTCGGGTCTCAAAGATCAGATCCTGGGCAATATCTTCGCGCGTGGGTCCAGGTTCCTGATCAACGATGGTATAATTCGACATGCTTTCCGGCCAGAGGAATGAAATCATACTGTCAAGCATTGAAACCCGGATATGTTGTCCTTTGCCAGTTTTGACGCGTGCCAGCAAAGCAGCGGTGGCAGCCTGGGCTGCGGTCATGGCGGTCAATTTGTCAGGAATGATGGCGCGAACCATGTTCGGCCTTCCCGTTTCCCTGTTTTTCTGAATGGCGGCCAATCCCGACATTGCCTGAACTATCGGATCATAGACACGCTTGTGTTTGTAGGGCCCTTTTTCTCCAAATCCACTGATTGAAACATAAATCAATGCGGGATTGGCCTCTGCCAAATCCTGGTAGCCGATTCCCATCCGTTCTGCTGTACCGGGACGAAAATTTTGAAAAAAAACATCCGCGCTTTTTACCAACTCCATCAAAAGCTCGAGGCCACGCGCTTTTTTCAGGTTCAGACAGACCGAACGTTTGTTGCGATTGGCGGTGGCAAAGGTCGCGCTCATGTTTGCCTTTTTATCCCCCATGCCTCGCACAATATCCCCCACTCCCGGAATTTCCACTTTGATCACATCAGCCCCCTGGTCTCCCAGTATTCGAGTCGCAACCGGGCCAGAAATCATCTGACTGGTATCGATCACACGGTATCCTTCAAGTGGTCCTCTCATAAGGCTTGCGCAAATTTAAAAATTAATCCTTAAAAATCGGCTGTCCCCCCGGCTTTATTCCACACAAAGTGCTGTCAACTCGCAAATGTCTTCAATCGTTTCAAGACGATAAACAGCATCGAGTATTTTCTCGCTTTTTTCCGTACCGACAGCCGCTGAAGCCAGTTTCCTGAATTTTGCTTTAATGCGTTCTCCCTGTGCTGAAACATTTGATGCAGGAATTCCGGAATCGTGGGTTCCTGAAAGCTGTTTGCCATTTTTCAGCGTCACACCCACCATCACAACATTGCGGTCATCCCCCTCTAGGGACACCTTGACTTTTTTTCGCAGCTCAAGCAAATCAGGCCGATTCGCATTGGCGTCACTGTAGGTTTCCAGGGCACCGGTATCGACTCCGGAAAGTGCCAGTGCGGCAGTGTGGCGGAGACTGAATTTGCATTCCAAACCTGTTTGTGGTTCATTGATACAGCAGACATCGAGCAATCCCGGTTCCACCGTAAGGATCACAGATTCTATATCTTCGGTTTTCAAGCGATTTTCGACCCTCAGTTTTTTTAAAGCTTCGATAGGAGCATGCGTCAAATAACAGGCAGCATGGTATTTGAATAAATTATTTCGAATATGATAACCCCCTTCAGGATCATCAAGAGCCAGTTCGGTGTTGCAACCCTCACTCAAGGTGTCAGCAAATCCCTGTTTTGTTTCGAGGACTGCAGGACTGCTATCAAATCCTCTCGCCGCCAACTTGGCAGCCAGCAACCCGTTGGCTGCAGCTTTTCCTGCGTGAAAGGGCTTACACATTGTGCCGAACATCGACTTCAAACCTGCTGCCTGGGTTCCCGCAATGCCAAATGCATGTGTTGTTTGTTCGGCATTCAATTCCAGAAGTTTCGAACATGCCGATGCAGCGCCAAAAGTGCCTATTGTGGCTGTGCCATGAAATCCTTTGTTGTAGTGTACTCGTCCAACTAAAAGCCCGATCCGGCATTCAATCTCATACCCGCAGATAAATGCATTGAGAAACGCCCGACCGCTCAGGCCCATTTGTTCAGCTAAAGCCAGCACTGCAGGAAGAACCGGGGCCGTGGGATGCCCCAGACAGGCTTTGTTGACATCGTCGTAATCCAGTGCATGAGAAGCCGCACCATTGACCAGTGCCGCCTGGATCGCAGTTCCTTTTTTAAAAAATCCAAAGACCGTTGCTTGTTCGCTTCCCCCTTCTTCTTCCACCTGAGCTTTTAAAATCTCACAGAGAGGTTCTTTCATCCCGGCAAAGGTGACTCCAAACCAATCTAAAACACATTGGCGTGCCACTTCAATCGCTTCATGGGGAATATCCTCGTAGTGAAAACCCAGCACTTTTTGCGCAAGATGCATTGTCACTGCATGATTTTCGGGACCCAGCATGATTTTCCCTCAGATTTCCTTATGATTTTTTACGACTTCATCAATAATGAGTCTCAGAATTTTGGCAGTAAGCCCGGGATTGACATTCAATTCTTTTGAAATGGCAGCAATTTTTTCGAACTGACGGGTTTCTCTCTCAGAATCAACAGGATTCAACCCATGGTCTTTTTTATACTTTCCTACTTTGCGAGTGATTTCAAAGCGTTCTGCAATCAATTCAACCAAAGACTGATCGATTTCATCAATCCGAATTCTAACGGCATCCAAATCTATCTTGTTTCCATTACTCATAATTGATTCAACTAATTGTGGATGAAAAAGTCGTCGTTGTGCCGGGATTCGCAACACGCAGAACCCGACAAAAGCGGCATTCAGATCGTTGATCTCCCTTCTGAACAAAAGCATGTATCTCTACCATACCTTCAAGAGAGAATAAAGATCTTCGTTCTCCCTGATTCACGCGGCGGCATCGCGGCCATCGTTCAAAAAGTGGAACGATACAATTTGTTACAAAGTGTTACACCCGAGAAAAGCATTTTTTGCGAGGATTCGGTAATCTCGGCATGTTCAATCACAATTTCAAATTTTCAATCAGGAGAAAACTATGAAAAAGAAATCTACCTATGGAATGTTTGCCATTGCATTGTTCAGCACAGCCGTCCTTATGGGAGGATGCTGGGGGAGCAGCCCTGAGGAACGGTCAGAACGGATATCGGACGCGGTGGCAGATGAATTGAAAATGAATGAGGAGCAAACGGTTCAACTGAAAAGAAGCATCGGAAATTTGCTTGAAAAGGGAGAGGAACTCAGAGATATTAGAAAAACAATTACTGAGGAACTGGTTTTTCAGCTGCGTAAAGATAAGGTTGATGAAGAACATCTCAACGAAGTCTTGGCGCAAAACAGGGAAAAACTGGAATCATTGCTCGCTCTCTTTGTCAATCAATTCAGCACATTTCATCAGAGCTTGACACCCGAACAAAGAGCGCAGGCTGCCGAGAAAATTGAAAACCACAAAGACTCTCATCACCATCGATGGGGCTGGCATTCTCGTGGATAAATTGACAATTCTCCCGCCGCCGCGGGAGATTTCCCCTGGAGTTCGAAATGGATCCGACGATTCTGATCATTGATGATGACGAAAAGTTGTGCAGCCTTTTGCAGAATTATTTGAAAGATTTCGGATTTCAAGTGCTCTTGTCAACCGATCCAGATGCCGGCCTAAAAAAGCTGAGAGATTTCACTCCGGATCTGATCATCCTGGATGTGATGTTGCCCGGAATGGATGGCTTTGAAGTCTGCAAAACCATTCGCAAAACCCATTCAGTTCCCATCATCATGCTGACTGCTCGTGGTGAGGTGATGGATCGGATTGTCGGTTTGGAAATCGGTGCGGACGACTATATGCCAAAACCCTTTGAGCCTCGGGAACTGGTAGCCCGTATCCAGTCGATTCTCAGGCGGGCTCAAGGGACGGAAAATGAAGAGACTCTCCAGTTCGGAGAAATGAAAATCGATTTTTCCAAACAATCCGTTTTCCTCAAAGAAGAAAACGTCAATCTGACGACGACTGAATTCACTGCCTTGTCATTTTTAGTAAGAAACCCGGGAAAAGTTCTCAATCGCGACCAGATCCTCGATGCTTTGAAGGGCATGGAGTCGGAAGCATTCAACCGCACCGTCGACATCACCATGAGCCGTCTTCGTCACAAACTTCGTGATGATGCCAAGCAGCCAAACTACATTAAAACTGTCTGGGGAGCCGGGTATGCCTTTATTGGGAAAGCACAGGAAAATTAAATCAGGTTGGTTCAAAAAAGTCGTCCATTCTATTTTTTTCAAACTGATTCTTATTCTATTTTTTGCCGGAATCTTTATTGACTTGATGGTCATTCTGATGTTTCGCAACAGCACCGAACATCACAAACAGGCCCTTCAGGAGAGTATCACCAATTATGCCAATTATCTGATACAGGACATTGGAAATCCCCCCGATTTGAATCGAGCATCAGAAATTGCCAGTCAGTTTTCACTCAATATCCGCTTCGAAAGTCCTTCCCTGAATTGGAGCACGACAGAATCCCTTCCCTACACCCGTCAAATCCATATGCATCAATGGAGAGAATACCCGCATATTCGTTTTGGATGGTATCATGGAGCCTACCTGATGTCTGTAAAAGAGAAGGCAGGAACCTTTCTTTTTGCAGTCGATTTGGGACCGGAACACGAAGAAAGCCGTGAACGATGGGTTATTGGAGTTCTGTTTTTTTTGCCTTTAGTTCTGCTGGGGGCCTACTTTGCCATGCGGAAGGTGCTGAAACCGATCAAATGGCTCAATGAAGGGGTTCAACAAGTGGGGATGGGAAATCTTGACTACCAGGTCCCGGTCAAACGCCCGGATGAATTGGGAAAACTTTCTCAGGCCTTCAACGGCATGACCGATCGAATCGCCCAGATGCTCCATAGCAAAGAACAGTTGCTGCTGGACGTCAGTCACGAATTTCGATCTCCTTTGACCCGCATGAAAGTGGCCCTTGAATTCATGCCGGAAAACTCGGTTAAAAAAAACATCAAAGAAGATGTCGAAGAATTGGAAAACATGGTTTCGGAAATTTTGGAATCCGCACGTATGGAAAGTGAATACGGGCATTTGAACCGGCGCCCGGTCAATCTGGTCTCATTGCTCCACGAAGCCGTCCTTTCTTTCAACGAACAATCTGCTCTGATTCGGATTCACTCAATGCCGGAGGAAATTGTTCTTCATCTGGATGCAGAAAGAATCAAGATTGTCTTCAGAAACATTATCACGAATGCGATCAAACACTCCGGGGATCTTGACGATGAGCGCCAGAGAATGGTTGAGATTTTTTTGGAACAAAAGGATGCGCAGGTGATTGTGCGGATCCGGAACTTCGGAGAGAAGATACCAGAAAAAGATCTGCCCTTTTTATTCGAACCGTTTTATCGTGTGGACAAATCCCGTTCCAAAGAAACAGGAGGATACGGATTGGGACTGCACCTCTGCAGAAAAATAATGGAGGCACACGGAGGAAAAATCGAAGCAGAAAGCATGGATTCCACGGGAACCACGATTTCCCTTTTCTTTTTGAATCCTCCTAAAAGTTAATTGAGATGGCTCCGAAAAAAATTTCCCTTATTATTTTCTCAATTTTCAATACAATTGCGGTGGGAGAGCAATAGAATTCTTTTTGACTGGATCATCATTTGCTCTTCCCAGAAATTCAGAGGCTGGCACGTTTTCCACAAAAAATGAATTCGTGATTTTGAAAAGAATCGATGCTATCCTGACAAAAATCCGTTTCTTCCCCTCATAACGATATGAATGTCGATCTACTGAAAGATAAAATCCGCAATTGCGGACTCAAATGCACGGCAACTCGTCTGGCGGTTCTGGAGTATCTGGTGACGGTTCATCGTCCTGTTTCCACGCAGGAAATTATTCAAAATCTGAAAGAGACGGCCATCAACGAAGTCACCATTTATCGGATCCTGGAAAGCTTTGTCGAAAAAAAACTGATCACGCCTGTTGACCATTGGAACCGCCACCGATTGTATGAGGCGCACATGGAAAAAAGCTGTCAGGTCAATCATGCCCACTTCAGCTGTCAGCAGTGTGAAACCGTTTTGTGCATCGAAGAAAATACCCTGCAAATTTCCACAATCCCACTCCCTCCCGGTTTTCAGCTCAAACAGGTCCGCCTCCAAATCGAAGGAATTTGCCCAAATTGTATCAAATAAAAGGGGACAGATTTATTTTTTCCGTGAAAAACAGCCCGGAAAAAATAAATCTGTCCCCTTTTACTGCAGGTTGTTATGAATGGGATTGGGTATTAACAAAATCTTGGGCAGCTTTTAACAGGAAGGCGGAGCGAGTCATTCCATGCCGCCTGGCAAACGAATCAATTTGATGGGACTCTTCTTCTGTAAAAAAATAAATCTGTCCCCTTTTTTGTTAATGATTTGCTGGAAAGAGATGTCGAG
>JADGAV010000002.1:241007-246929 GCA_015231825.1 SAR324 cluster bacterium | reverse complement strand
AAAAAATAAATCTGTCCCCTTTTTTGTTAATGATTTGCTGGAAAGAGATGTCGAGGGGAGCGTTGACAAGGACAGGGTGCTGGGTGGCAGGATGGTTGAAGCCCAATTGATGGGCATGAAGCAGGAGGCGGTGACAATGAAAATGTTGCCTAAAAAATTGATTGTGCCTTCCGTCTCCGTGGGCGACATCACCGACGATGGGGTGGAAAATATGCTTGAGGTGCCGGCGAATCTGCCGGTTGCGCCCAGTCAGAGGATTCACTTTAAGAAGAGAATATCGAGCTGTCTGATACCGTCCAACCGGATATGGCAATTCCACAGAGGCCAGCTGCTGGTAATTCGTGACGGCAGTTTGCGCTAATTTTTTTCTCCCCGGATTTTTGTTTGTCATTTTATCAATGCGTTCTTTGAGAGGCGTATCGATGCAACCAGACGCTTCGGTGAAACCCCGCACAACAGCCAGATATGTTTTTGAAATCTGCTGCTCGGAAAAGGCATTTCCCATTGTTTTGGCCGTTGCCGGATCAAGGGCGAACATCAAGACGCCAGAAGCGGGCTTATCCAATCGATGAACCGGATAAACCCATTGCCCGATTTGATTTCTCAGCATTGTCATGGCGTTCCGGGATTCGTGTCGATCCATTTCACTGCGATGCACCAAAAGGCCTGCAGGTTTGTTGATCAGCACCAGCTGTTGATCCTGGTAGAGAATTGGTAAACATTCCATCAACTGAGCTCTATAATCTCAAATTCCTTTTTAGTTCCATTCACCTCGATTTCCACCACCTCTCCCACTCTTTTTCCAAGTATTTTTCTTCCCAAAGGAGAATTGGGGGTAATCACAACAATTTCTTCGCCTTGCACTTCCACTTTCAAGCCTCCCGATTGAGGGCCAAGAAAAATGGTTCGCTGAGATTGATCATCTGCTTCCAGAACCACCAATGCCGTCAAAAATATATCAGAATCCTGAGCAAAGTTTTTCAACGAAAGGTTCTGATAGCAGTCCAGTTCCCTTTTGATTTCCAGGGCCCGGTTGGCCTGTCCTTGAGCAATATAGGAGGACTCGAGGCTCAAAGTATCATATTTGTTGTCGGGAAGATTTTCCTGATCTGTTGAAACCTCGTGTGCCTTTTTTGCCGCATTGACCAATAAATCAAGGTCCTCAGACAGTTTTTCAATAATGAGGTTCAATACTCTATTTTTTGTCATATTACGGATCCGACCAAAAATTAGAAAGAAGAGCTCGCACCGGCAGGGAAAACCTGATTTGATGTTTTAACACAAACCATAGAAAAAATTGAGTTCGGAGTAGAGGAGAATATTTTCAGGCAGAATCTTTAACGGAACTATGCTAAATATTCAGTTTCAGACAAAATTAGTGTTTTTCGCGAACAGGAGGGCCCGGCGTGAGTATCAATTTCAATAAATATCATTGGTTTGCTTTTTACGCCAGCCAGCAGATCATGCCGGCAGAAATCCGGGCAAGGTCCATGTGGAATACTGATATTGCTGTTTGGCGTGAGGAAAATGGAAGCATACATGCCTGGAAAAACCGGTGTCCTCACCGCGGAATGCGATTGTCTTACGGGTTTATAAGAGGAAGTCAGCTTGTCTGCCTCTATCACGGTTGGAACTACGAAGGAGCGACTGCACAGTGCTCTTACATTCCAGCCCAACCAAACCTGAAAGGGCCTAAAACTGCTTGTGTTCGTGATTTTGCATGTTTCGAAAAACACGGCCTTGTTTGGATTTCAACGGTAGCTGAGGCAGAAAAGGAACCCGATTTTTCTGATTTTGGGGAAGCGGAACAAACGATTCACTTTTGCCGCTCCATTTTTGTCAACGAAAGCCCCGGACTTGTCGGTGAAATTTTAAAGACGTCTATTTTTATACCCTACGGCAATGATTTAGCCGACGGAGCAAAACTTAAAATCGAAACAAGCCAGGCCGAGCATCATCAAACTGGTGCAAACTACCAGGCAATATGGCAATCCGGCAGGGACAAGAAAAAGAAGACTGAGCTAACCTGTCAAACAGAAGTCCGAAACAATGCTATTCTCGTCAACCATTATAAAGACGATCAAGGGAATGAAGGATCCCTCATATTTGCCCTTCTTCCAATAGACGACAAAAAAACAGGCGTGCATGTTCTCTTCAGCGGAGACTTTTCGTCACAATCACTGACATCAGCAAAGCGCCACTATGCAAAGTGGGCAAAACGCATGCGATGGTCCATTGAAAATAGAAATCTACAGACCGATTCATTTAACCCCTGGATTTAATGGAGTGTCCCGGGCATCATAAATTATCGGATGGAGCCGAATGGCATCGGGAATTGATCGGCAGGATTTATGGTGATTCCTGTTCCCGGATAAAAGCCGAATCAAATTCAGCATCGTACCCATAAAAATCTCCTCCGCAAACCGGCGAGGTAAGTGCCAAGGGCCTCCGCCGGCAAACTTTAAACAGAGGGTTCAAACTGGATGCAATTGCCTGCGGTGCATAGAACGATGCGAGCCGCGGAATAAAACACCCAATGCTTCCCAAACAAATTGTTGGAACGCACGATGAGCAAAATTGTGGATCCCTTCACGCTGAACCAGTGGTACGCGGTCCGAACCGAAAATAAGAATGGCCCTGACCGGACCCATCGCACCAGACTACTGGGAGTCGATATCATTTGCCAAGACGATGAAAACGGGCAGGTCTCGATACGTAGACTGGATCGGACCGAATCTCAGGATTCGGAATTACCCTCACGCAAAAGGTATGGTCTTGTCTGGACGAGTCTGGGAATGCCGGAATCAGGTATTTTTGAAATGCCGGAGACCGAAGAAGAAGGGCGCCGTCATTTTGTTTGGGATGCCGTGACTGTCAAAACCTCCGGATTACGGGCCATCGAAAACTTTCTTGATTTAGCACACTTTCCCTATGTGCATTCAGGAATCCTGGGGGAAGAACCTCTGACCGAGGTGACTGACTATCAAGTGGAGCGGATAAACAACGAAATATGGGTCAAAGATTGCTCATTTCACCAACCGAAAGCCGCGGCCATTGCCGAAGAAGGAATCCACGTCAACTACATTTATCGTGTCCCTCATCCTTTTGTCTCGATCCTCTATAAAACTTGCCCGTTATTCCCGGAAAAATTCGATGTAATCGCATTGATGGTGCTTCCCAGAGAAGAAGATGTCTGTGACATCTACACAACGGCATCGCTTTTCGACAATGTTAACACTGATGTGGAAATCCTGCATTTTCAACAAAAAATTTTTCTTCAGGACCGTCTAATTCTGGAAAACCAGGTTCCCAAACTCCTTCCACTGGGAGGGCGGTCTGAAGTTTCGGTCCGCGCCGATGCCGCATCAATTGCCTATCGCCGTTGGCTGCTGGATAACGGTCTCTCTTATGGGGCATGCACTGGATGACGGCGGGAATCCAGCAGACAGAAGAACCATGATGGAAAATTTTTGAATACTCTTCAAAAGGACGGTCTGACGATGAAACTGTATGACTACATTTTATCAGGCAATTGCTATAAAATCCGGCTGTTTCTTAGCTTCCTGGACATAAATTACGAAACAGTCCCGGTGGATTACTACCCGGGACGGGAACACCGATTTCCAGATTTTCTCGAGATCAACCCTTTGGGACAACTGCCAGTGCTCGTTGATGACGAAGTCAAGCTGCGTGATGCCCAGGCGATCTTGATTTACCTCGCCTCAAAATATGATACCAGCGGCCGCTGGTATCCCAGGAATCCGGAAGCGATGGGAAAAATTGCCATGTGGCTTTCCTTTGCCGGGACCGAAATCATGAATTCATCAAATGCACGCCTGCACGATATGCTGGCTTATGATCTGGATGCAGACAAAGCCCGCGCCAATGCTCATGCAGCATTTCGAATTTTGGATGATCATCTGGTGGAAGTGGGCTTTGCTGGCCAGGAATGGATTGCAGGAACACAGCCGAGCATTGCCGACGTTGCCTGTTTTCCTTATGTTGCATTAAGCAGGGACGGAGGGATCGAGCATGATGACTATCCAGCCATTCAAAGCTGGTTGACGCGAATTCAATCACTGCCGAGGTTTATTGATATGCCGGGCATCCACTTCATGAAATAATTTCACTCCTTGTATGCCGTGTGAACCCGGGATTGTCATCGCTAAGCCTTCTCATATTGAATCAGCATGTGACTGACGCAGCAGTTTGGTGATTCGGTTTCGATTGGCAACAAAATGTTCATCAACTTGATCGACAACCCGGGGACGGTCACTTTGGACCTCAAACGAATCAATTATTCGTCCGGGTCCTTCCGACATGACAAAAACTCGATCTGAGAGCAGCAGCGCCTCGTCAACATCATGAGTCACAAAAAGAACTGTTGTGCGATGAGCATCCCAGATGCGCAGCAACAACTCATGCATAGAAATTCGAGTTTGAGCATCCAGCGCACCAAAAGGCTCATCCATCAGCAAGACTTTCGGTTTCGATGCAAACGTTCGAGCTAAGGCAACCCGCTGTTTCATTCCTCCTGAAAGCTGACCTGGATAGGCGGAGGCCCGATCACCCAGTCCTACTTCCTTCAAGGCCTCGTGCGCCTGCCGCTGAAGTTCTTCCCTTCCCAACCTGAATCGTTTCAATGCAAATTTGACGTTCCCGATTGCCGTGAACCAGGGAAACAAAGCGTATTGCTGAAATACGACTCCCACTTCCGGATCAGGACCCGTCACTGCTTTGCCGTCCACGCAAATCGATCCTGAGCTGGGCGACACAAAACCGGCTATGGCGTTTAAGATCGTCGATTTTCCGCACCCGGACGGGCCAATCAGAGCTGTAAAAGAACCCGGTTCCAAGCGGAGATCCGTTGTCTCGACGGCTACGACTTCTCTTCCTTGAGGTGATGCAAAGCGAATAGAAAGGTCATCAATTTCGACACATCCGACAGCTTGCAAGTTAGAATTGCTTTTTTGCAGATCACTCACAAATGTTCCCAATGGACTATTTTGCGACTCATGGTCACAAAAATAAAATCAAGAAGTGCTCCCAGGATGCCCAGTTCTATCAATCCGACAAACATGCGGTCGGTTCGAATAAATTGCCTGGCCTCCTGCAGGCGAAACCCGATTCCTGATGAAGAACCAGTCAATTCTGCAGCAACCAGAGCAAGAAAGGCTAGTGCAGCTCCCATCCGCAGTCCCGCGACAATGTGGGGGGCGGCCGCAGGAATCACCACCTCAAAAAACTCACGTGTTCGACTGGCACCCAAGGAACGCGCGGCACGCAGGTAGGTGGTCGCAATGTGCTCCATTCCATGGTGCGTATTGAGCCAAACTGCAAGAAAGACGGTGTAGGAGATGACAAAATATTTTGAAGGTTCCCCAATGCCGAACCAAACAATTGCAACCGGAACCAGGGCGATGGCCGGGATCGGTCTCAGCAGCGTCAGAAAAGGGTTGAGTGCAAATCTGAAAAAGCGGGTTTGCGCCGTCAGCAATCCGATCACAATTCCCAGCAAAGACCCGGTGAAAAATCCGATCGCAGCACGCTCCAGCGATACATTTAAATCACTGTAGAGCAAGCCCTCCTGGTGCAGCTCCAGTGCAGCCTCCCAAACAGCCAGCGGTGTGGGAAAAAGCTGAGGGTTGACGGCATCCGACAATGCAAACAACCACCAAATCGCAACCACTCCTGAGAGAGAAAGCAGGACCTTCCCGATTTTTTTGACCGAGTTCATTGTAGTTTAATAAAAGGGGGACACATTACTTAAATAATTCGTGATACGCTCCATTTCGGCCGCTTTTGCCCGTGATCCCTGCCAATCTGACGAAGGGGTGGAACTCTGTCAAAAATGTTTTGACAGATGCATGCCGGGGAAAAAATGGGGACACGTAATAAAAAATACATGTCCCCACATTTTCC
>JADGAV010000002.1:0-240907 GCA_015231825.1 SAR324 cluster bacterium | reverse complement strand
CATGCCGAATCTGACAAAGGGTTAGTTTTTGAGAGTGCAGGTTCTGATTAAAGCCATGGGATCTGATCTTTTGAGTATCGGTATGAACGGAAAACACTGTTGTGGTGCCCCGGAACATATTTGCGGACGTCTTCATCAACATATTCTGCAAAATACGGGATCACGTATTCCCAGACAACTTTTCCCTCCCTGGTCACCTCAAAAAGCCGGCCGGTAGCAGACTCGGTAATATGAGTATTTCCGTTTTTCAAACGTTGTGCTGACCCCATATAGGCAGAAAAAAAAGCAATCCGCATCTCGTCACTGTACTCCCACTCGATATGGTTGTTGTTTGGATTAACTTCTACAACACGAGAGGCATTGGTTGAGTTTCCAACCCTTAAATTTCCATTGTCGAAGATCAGAATATTACCATTTTCCAATTCGACCGGGGCATGTTGCTGGGAAACAATTTCGGGACCAATATGGAAGACAATTTTTCCTGAGGATTTGTCAACGCCGATCACCCCGGAAGTGGTCCGCAGGCTCATCAGCACCAAACCGGCCCGCGTGTGCCAGAGCCCGTTGATATAGGGCCAGTGATGACGTTCAAAAATAGGGTGGATGGGGAAATCTTCCGGGTTCATATGCTCCCAGGAACGCCAAAGCCATTCGATCTCTCCGCTTCGATTGACTTCTTTAATCACATCTCCATAGATTCTGCCGTCCTCGAGCACATTTAGGGAACTCCCTCCCACCACTCGCTGGGCAATCTCTTTTGGCATCGGAGAAACTGTCCCGTAGAGGAGGTGTCCATTTTCCAACCACTGCGCGTCGTGATGGTGGGTGAGGTCCGTGTGTTCCCAAACGACTTTTCCATCAGGAGTGACTTCGGAGAATGCGCCGCCGCGCCACAATGCCCAGGGAATATAGATGTTGGGAGAATCAGGGTGATTGCCGTTATATCCCAAGTTTCCATTGGGTAGGATTACCGCGTGACGACCGGGAGGAAAGGGCATCTTCCAGGAATGAACAGGCGTTCCTTCCATATCGATCAAAAAAACCTGTCCCTTGGCCGAATTGGGCGCAAATAAAGTATAGCCTCCTGCGGACCCAGCGTCATCATATCCAATCAGACCACAGCCCCGCCGACGCAATGTTACCTGATCCAAGCCTCCCTGCACATTGTCCTTTCAAGCTTTACTTTAAAAAAATTTTTCCAAAATGGAGTATCGAGCAATTTAAAAAATAGGATTCAACTCCTGCCAAGCAGCAAAACTAGAGATTGACACGAGCTCCGGCAAGTGATTTCAGGAATTCTCCGCGGAAATAGGGTCGAAACAGTTGCCGGGTCGGTTCGATGTTTTTAATTTTCCCTGTCTCCCTGATCCATTGACCTTCCTTCAGCATCAAGTCCAGCAATTCATTATCCAAACCCATTTTGTATTCATGCTCAGACCATCCAGCCACAATTCCGGCCAAAGGGATCGCTTTCCCGATCACCCGTGAAACCGCCTGCTGACTTTCAGCGGGGTCATCAACGATTAACTTTTCCCCTTTCAACAAAGTCGAAAGAACACCCCGCACCGTATCCGGATACTTATCTATGATCTCACCGCTGCCCACGAGGAGAAACTGTGTGGAGTAGCTCGGAGTCCTCACTTCGTTGTATTGATCGCCCAGAGCCTTTTTGGCGCCCGCATAAAAGCTGGGGAACATGACCGCCGCATCAACATCTCCCCTCACCAGAGCGGGGAGCAAGTCAGGCGGGGCCACACTGACAACTTCTGCTTTGACACCTGCCATCTGCAGTTCAACATCCAGTAAAAAATGAACATTGGTTCCTACAGTCGTTCCGATTTTACGACCCGCGAGATCTTTGACCGAATTGAAACCAATATTGTTTTTTGAGATGATACGAGAAGCCTGATATTGAGACATGCGGGCAAGAATACCAAATTCCTGCTTTTGCATGGCACCAATCACCGCAGGAAATTCGGCAATAATAGCAAAGTCCAACTGGCCTCCCAGCAGGGCTTCAAAAGACGCTCTCCCCGAGAAGAAGGGAACAATTTGCGCATTGAGCCCTTCTTCCTTCCAGAGATTTTTATCAACAGCCTGCGAAATCTGAGGAACATCGGGAAACGGTCCCCAGCCAATTTTGATGTCACTCTTTTTTTGGGCAAATGCATTCACAGACAAAAAACACAGAACAATTCCGATAGATGCTGCGGCAAGTTTTTTAAACATTTCTTACTCCGATTCAAAGTTAAATTAAAGCAGATTTCTCTTCACTTTTAACATTTAAAAATGATTTCTTCAGCCAGGCTTTGTGAATTTTTTAATACGGCATTTTTTTAAAGCAGACAAAAGCAATAGTCAAAAGAAAACTTGTTTTGAACGCTCATTCCGGGCGAACCAAGGTAGTAGAATTTTGCGTGCAGAACAGTGCTTGCGGGCAGGTTTTCTCCAGACTTAAAGGGAAGATGAGTCGCTTGAAACAGCGTTAGCATGCGCATGGTCCAAAACCTGGCGAAGCACTTCGCTTAATTCGTCTTTTTGGCAAGGTTTCATCAACAATGCATCGAAGCCCCAGGTCTCGATGCTTTCCTTGGTGACAACTTCGTTGTACCCGGTCATCAGAATGACGGGAATGTCGGCGCGGATTTGTTTGATTTTTTCCGTCAGTTGCTTTCCTGTCATTTCCGGCATCGTGTAATCGGTGACAAGCAGGTCAAATTTCCGGGAATGCTCTTTAAAGGCTATTAAAAGTTCTCCACAATCTGAAAAAGCTGTCACCTGATAACCGAGATCTTCCAGAAGGGCTGCAAAAACTTTCCTGATTGTGGGCTCATCGTCTATCAGCAAAATGCGTTCATCACCCAAAGCAACAGCTTTTGTTGAAGTATCGAGCATCTGCGGCAATTTTTTTTCCACTGCCGGAAAATAGAGTTGAAAGGTGCTCCCTGTTCCAGGTTCGCTTTCAACATGAATAATACCGTGATGCTGTTCGACAATTCCAAGCACAACAGAAAGTCCCAGTCCCGTGCCTTTGCCGACTTCCTTGGTGGTGAAAAATGGATCAAATATATTCGCCAGCGTTGTTTGATCAATTCCAATTCCGTTGTCCTGGATGGACAGACCAACAAAGGCCCCTGACACTTTTTGTGCGTGAGAATTTATCAAGTCCCGAAAGCCCTCGTTCTTCAAACAAATTTTTATTTCCCCCCCTTCGGGCATGGCATGGCTGGCGTTGATGCACAAATTGATGATCACCTGATGAAGTTCATGCGGGGATGCCAGAACCCCGGGCAAATCCGGATCAAATTCCTGTTTGATGGAAATTGTTGCGGGCATAGTCTGCGAAAGAAACTCCACGGCAGCTTTGACGATTTCTTCCAACTGCACCTGTTTTCGTTCTGACATGGACTTGCGGCTGAATGCAAGAATCTGCTGAACCAGCGCTCTCGCCCGCAATCCCGCCTCGTGGATCTGTTGCAGGCTTGCCTGTTCGTTGCTGCCTTCAGCAGATCTTTCCAAGAGCATCTCGGCATACCCCAGGATGGGGGAAAGGAGGTTGTTGAACTCATGGGCGATCCCACCAGCCATCACTCCCATCGATTCCAATTTTTGAGATTGTCTGAGTTGTTCTTCCAAAGAAAGCTGTTGGGTGACATCTCGTTTATTCGTAATAAAACGGGCTACTTTTCCGGAATCGTCCCTGACCGGTGAAATGGTGATATCCTCCGTGAAAAGCTCGCCTGTTTTTTTCCGGTTGACGATACGCCCCTGCCAGACTTTTCCACTTTTTATCGTGTCCAGGATTTCATTAAAAAACGTTTGATCGTGTTCACCGCTGGCTAAGAAAGCAGGATTCTGTCCCACAGCTTCTTCTTTTGAATAGCCCGTGGATTTTTCAAAGGCCGGGTTGACATACTCAATGATATCATCCGCATCAGAAATCAATACTGTTTCTGCCGACTGGCCAACAGCCGTGGACAAGACAATACGTTCCTGTTCCGCTTGTTTGCGTGCAGTAATGTCCTGGGCAACGACTTGCACAGCCTGCTTGCCTTGATAATTGCAGAGCTGAGCACCGACCTCCACATCGACCGTCGACCCGTCAAGTCGAATAAACTTTTCTTCAACAAAGGGAGCAAGCACCTTTTCCTGCTCCATTTTTTTAATCCTTTCGCGAATCAGTTCATGAAAACTCGGATGCACAAAATCGATGACCGGTTTCCCAATCAATTGATCCGCGCTGTCAGCCCCGTACAACTCGACCCCTGCCCGATTGATAAAAACAAACTTTCCTTCGCAATGCACTGCAATGAAATTTGGAGAAAGTTCGGCCAGCAGGCGATAATGCTCCTCACTTTCTTCGAGCGCCTTCCTCGCCTTTTTTCGATAAATTGAATAAGATACCAATCCAGCAACGAGGGCAAATAAAAAACCATAAATGATACCAAGAAACCATTTTGATTGTTGAACCCGATCCAGAATTTCTGAATTGTTGGAACTCAACAAATTCCGATAAATGGAATCCTTTTCAAGAACTATTGCGCTCAGGGCATCAACTTTTGCTGCTAATGCATCAATTTTTTGAAGAGATGCTTCCTGTTCAGATTCAAAAAGAAGCGTATTGAGTTGCTCAGCCTCCTGAACGACCTCAAGGAGTTGGGCATGAATTTCCTGGTCGAGTTTCAATTGAATTTTCGGATGAAAATTCTTTGCAAAACCGACAGCAGATTCCAAAAGATCCAATCCTTCCAGGTAAAGCTCCTCATCTTTCAAGCGAGCCCCGCTTAAACAAATATCCGCACCCCGGTGAACCAATAATACCATTTTCAGATTCCCCCGGATTCTGTCTTGATTCTCCATCGCCTGCTGGAAAAGCAGATCTTCCAGCTGAATAAACCTGAGAGAAAAGATCAGCAAAATGGCCGCTAAAATGGCTGCAAGATAGTGACTCTTTTCCAATAAGAAAAGACCTGCTCCGTATATTCTGCGCATCAAAAATTTATTCATTGGTAAAAAATTCAATTTGCTTTATTTGCCATATCCACTTTGGATGATATTTAACCTGATCGATATCTTTAGATTTATGATAAGGAAATACAATCCGCACCGGACCTCCGTTTTGCACGTCCATGTGGGTCCCGTTCTTTTGGGTTGCAAGCAAAATATCCCAACGTGTCCATTCCTCACGGTTAAAATGGATCACATACTCATCAATCGCTCTTACGGTGATTTTTACAACCTCCTGAGTCCCGAAACGGGAGACAAATTCCCGCAGTAAAACTCCCTTGTAGCCTGTTTCCTCCTTCGAATAAGGATCAACTACGGAATACTCCGTCATTGGCAGTTTCTCAAGGTCGTTCACGGTGATCGATTTGCTCGTCTCAAACAAGTGATTGCCGACGAGTTTTATTTTTCGTACCCTTTCTTTCGTGAGAACCGGACTCGCCCACACCAACATCACCAGGCACACGACAAAAAACCATTTTTTGGACATCTTAGCTCCCGTTCTGTTGTGAATTTTTCTATGCATTTTCTTGTATCTATCGGAGAAATTTTCGCATTCCAGATCCCTTTGCTCTATGCCTATCAACTCAAAATAACAAGGCATTTTATACTTGCCTCCCATTCAGCGTTCATGGTATTCCATCCCTCCGGAAATCAGTTAAAACTGTTCATGAGAAACATCAGCATCACGATTGCGGCGTCAACGACGACTTCCTTAAATTCAGGAAACTTATGAAAGAAGCAGCAGAGCTCTTTGCAGATTGTAAATTGACGGACAAACAACGGGAGATCATCAACATTGCAGGAAAAGTAGGGCGTGAAAAAATTGCCCCTCGTGCAGCATCAATTGATCGCGATGCCCGCAACCCAATGGAGAATTATGCGGATCTGCAGGCATGCGGCATCCACGTCATGTGCGTTCCGGAGCGATTTGGCGGGCTGGGGCATGACTATACCACCTACCTGATGGTTGCTTCCGAATTGGGACGTCATTGCGGATCAACCGCATTGAGCTTCAATATGCATGCTTCCACCACTTTGTGGATTGGGAATTTGCTCGACAAATTGGATTTAAATGACGATCAGCGCAGGGAACTGGAAGCATGCCGAACAATCCACTACCGTCGGATTGTGGAGGAAGGAGCCCTGTATGCGCAAACGTTTTCAGAAGGGAATATGGCCGCTTCCGGAAAAACTCCCTTTGGCACATTGGCGAAGCGGGTGTCGGGAGGTTGGCTGCTCAATGGTAAAAAAATATTTGCTTCTCTTTCCGGAGCCGCCACTCACTATGGGATATTATGCACCGAAGACAAAGACGAGCAGCGGCGGGAGGATACCCTGTATATTGCAGTTCCTACAGATGCTGAAGGATTTAGTGTCAGCGGAGATTGGGATCCGCTGGGGATGCGGGGGACGGTTTCCCGCGATTTGCAGATGAAAGACGTTTTTGTCCCCAATGAAGCTCAAATCATGCCTCGAGGCACCTACCACCTGGCCGCAAAACACATTCCTCATATGTTTCTCACCTTATGCGGCACTTATGTCGGCATCGCCCAGGGGGCTTATGATTTTACGGTTCAGTATCTGCGTGGAGAGATTCCAGGATTCCAGGGAACAAAAGCTCGGCAACATCCTGCCAAACAGTATGCGGTGGCAGAGATGCATATCAAACTGGAACAAATTCGCTCCCTTTTTATCCGTTCGATTCAGGAAGTGCAGGTCAATCCGCCCAAAGCAGTCCGCATGAGAGCTTATTCCACCCAGTATACTGTTATGGAGGGAGCTGTGGACATCTGCCGTTTGGCGGTCAGGACGTGCGGAGGTCGAGGAATGCTGAAAACCTTTCCCCTCGAAAGAATGTATCGGGACGCCCGTTGCGGATCGCTCATGTTTCCCTGGACCGCGGAGCTTTGTCTTGACCGTTTGGGACGGGAAACGCTTTATGAGAAAGGAGAGTCGGACGATTGACTGAAGCAGGACCGTCATACTTCACAAATGGAATTGAGGAGCCATTTTTCTGCATGAATGCTCCTCAAAGAAGGACCGGCGGCGAAACCTGGAATTTGAGAAATTCGCATCACTCAACAGGTCTGCTAGTTGACTCATCTTTTCTTTTCGAATTTTTCTTAGTTGAGTTTTCTAAATTTTCATAGACTGAATTCAATTTGACAAAATTTATATGGAGATATATTACTGTAGCCTTTCAAAAAATAAAAAGACTGCTCCGCCTCAAAACAAGCGAGGCATCCCCCTTCAAAAAATCCATTATTGAGGAAGGAACACCACATGAAAAAAACGATTAAGAAATTGAAGATTGTTTCTCTGCTGATGTTGATTGCATTTTCATTCGGAACAGCGGGAAGCGTCTTTGCGGCAGACAACACCTGGGACAGCATCAAAGAAAGAGGATCTTTGAGGATAGGAGTCACACAGGCTCCTCCCTGGTTTTACAAGAATCCATCGAGTGGAGAATGGTCTGGCTTTGGGCATTCCGTTGGTAAAGCAATGGCAGATACATTGGGGGTGAAATTAGAACCCGTCGAGGTCACCTGGGGAACTGCGATCGCTGCTCTTCAGGCAAACAAAATTGACACGATGTTTGTTTTGGATGCGACTCCCAAAAGAGCGCTGGCGGTCGATTTTCCTGCACAACCACTGTTGTATTATGCATTGGCAGTTTTGGCAAAAGACGATCTTGCTGTCGAAAACTGGGCTGACCTGAACAAACCGGGCATAAAAATTTCCGTCAGCCAAGGAACAACAATGGAACGCTACCTCAAAAAAAACCTGCCCAACGTCACGGTTCTGAGTTTTCCCACCAATGGAGAAGCCGTAGCCGCTTTCCAGGCTAATCGCGTGGACGCGGTATCGCTTTTTCATCCTCCTTTGATTGCAATGCAGAAGAGAATTGGCAGAGGAAAAATTGTCGTACCAAAACCGGTCCGAGCCTCTGCATCCAGTGCTGCCGTGCGAAGAGAATCCGACAAAAGATGGCGTGATTGGGTCAATACCGCGATTTCCTATTACTACACGACCAGCCAGTCACAACAATGGTATGAAGAGTTTTTGAGCGATTTTGGAGTCGACCCGAAAAAAGTCCCCCCGATTCAAAAAGAACTTTGGTAAGACAACAAGGAAAGTAAGGGCTCCGACTGTTCTGTACGGAGTCCCTTCCCGTCCCTGAGGAGTAGAGTTTGAAAGATTTTTTAAACGCAGGTAATCGTGAGTTATGAATGGGACTTTGCTGTTGTATTTCAGAACTATGATTTACTTCTGCTGGGATTGATCAACACCTTAAATGTCACGGGAGTCTCCCTTCTTTTCGGGATTCCCCTCGGACTCTTTGTCGCTCTCTTGAGACTGGCGGACAGCAAATGGGTTTCTCGTTCCGCCGGAATCTTTATTGAATTTTTTCGGAGCACCCCTCCTTTAGTGCAGCTTTTCTGGATATTTTTCGTCCTTCCGATTTTATTCGATATTGCCATTGACCCCTATTCCGCATCAATCATTGCGTTTTCAATCCAGTCATCCGCCTTTTTTGCTGAAGTTTTTCGAGCAGGGCTCATTTCAATCGACCGTGGCCAATGGGAAGCCGGATACGCGATCGGCATGACCCGCAAACAGGTCTTGCGGCGTGTGACTTTGCCCCAGGCGGTCAAACGGATGATTCCCGCGTTTTTGGAGCGAATCATTGAACTCATGAAAACGACGACGCTCGTTTCGGCAATTTCTTATTCAGATCTTCTTTTCCAGGCCAATGACATTGCGCAGCAGACCTATCGTCCGCTCGAAGTTTTTTCGGTCGTAGCGGCCATGTATTTTTTCGTTTTATGGCCCACGAGTGTTGCAGCAAGGGGCCTGGAACGAAGACTCGCCGTCAGCGGAGAATCGACTGCGGCATGAATTCGCAGAAATTTAGAGATTGAAATGTATAATTGGGATTTTGGAATTGTATTTTCAAATTGGAATGTGCTGGGCATTGGTTTGCTCAATACCATTAAACTGGCGGCGCTCTGCCTTGTAACCGGTTTGTCTCTGGGCCTGCTGGTCGGAATTGCCCGCTATTCAAAAAGAAAAATTTTTAACTGGCCTGCCAGTATCTTTGTCGAAGTCTTTCGTAACACCCCTGTACTGGTCCAGATCATGTGGTTTTTCTTCGCACTTCCCATTTTGCTTCAAACTCAAATCAATGCCTTTTCCGCAGCATTTTTGGGCCTGACTATGAATACTATTGCTTTTTCTTCTGAAATATTTCGAGGTGGGATCCAATCCATCGCCCCCGGTCAATGGGAAGCAGGCAAAGCCCTGGGCATGACCTACGTCCAACAGATGCAGCGGGTCATTCTTCCTCAGGCCATCAGCAGGATGATTCCTGCATTTACAAATCGTGGTGTGGAACTCGTGAAAATGACCACACTCGCATCCGTGATTGCTTTTGGAGAGCTGCTCCATCAAGCCAAGACGATCAGCACCATCTACTTCAATCCGATAGAAACATATACTGTCGTGGCACTCATTTTTTTTGTTTTGATTTATCCGGGAACCCTCCTTGTCAGGAAACTCGAAAAACGGGCAGATCAATAAAACGATTCAGAAAAATTTATGGAACCCATCTTAAAAATAGAAGATCTGCATAAATCCTTCGGCAGACTTGAGGTGCTCAAAGGAATAGATCTCACCGTCAACAAGGGAGAAACCATTGTACTGATCGGATCCAGCGGATCGGGCAAAAGTACATTGTTGCGCTGCGTAAATTTTTTGGAACTACCGAGCCAGGGGTGTATTTATCTCAAAGGGATCCTGCAGGGAACAGAAAAATCGATGAAAAGTGGCAAAACAAACAGAGTCTATCATGAATCGCAACTCTGCAAAGTTCGCACACAGGTAGGCATGGTCTTTCAGCATTTCAATCTGTTTCCTCATATGAAAGTTTTGGAAAATGTGATGGAAGGTCCCAAAACTGTGCTCAGAATTTCTCAAAAAGAAGCGGAGCAACGAGCGTTGCAGTATTTGGAAAAAGTTGGGCTTGCCGACAAATCTCAATCCTACCCGGCCCGCTTGTCCGGGGGGCAGCAGCAGCGTGTTGCCATTGCACGGGCTTTGGCGATGGAACCGGACATCATGCTGTTTGATGAAGCGACCTCTGCACTGGACCCGGAATTGGTAGGAGAGGTTCTCCTTGCAATAAAAGAGTTGAGAGATGAAGGGATGACGATGATTATTGTCACTCACGAAATTGGCTTTGCCTATTCAGTGGCCGACAAAATCCTGTTTTTGCACCATGGAAAAATTCACGAAGCAGGAACTCCCGACGAAGTGCTCGTGAGACCAAAAGAACAGCGAACCAAAGAATTTCTGGCTGGTCACAACCAGTTCCAAATTCCGCAACACAGCGAATAACTAAATAAAAGGGGACAGATTTATTTTCCTGCTCTTTTTGTCCTCTCAAGTCCTGCATGCAACCCCTTTTGTCTCAATTTCATCGGAAATAAATAAATCTGTCCCCTTTTATTTTTTACACGGCAATCGTTCTTAAATGAATTGACAATCCTTTGCGGCAATGTGATAAAGTCAAAGATTAATTTTAACTGTTTAAAATAAAAAAGGAGAACTTTCTCTTAGGAGATCGGGTTCCCGGACCCCATTGGGGAGGAGATTCGAATGATCGCAATTGAATATTTACCTATCTTGATTTTGATCGGCCTGGGGGTGGTGTTTGCCACGATATTCACGCTGGCGGGGATTTTGATCGGTCCCAAACGCAGGGGTCAAAACAAGGAAATGCCTTTTGAAAGCGGGCTTCCTTCCGACGGACTGGTTGGTCAGCGCTACGATGTGAAGTTCTACATGACGGCACTGATTTTTCTGATCTTTGATGTGGAGATTGTATTTTTATATCCCTGGGCGGTCAAGTTCCGGGAAATGGGATGGTTTGGATTTGCCGAAGTCCTGATCTTTATGGTTCTGCTATTATTCGGACTGGCATATGCCTGGAAAAAAGGAGCATTAGAATGGGAGTAGAGACTCAATTTCAAGATGGTTTTATGACAACCACTATTGACTCGGTGGTCAACTGGTCGAGAAAATTTTCACTGTTCACATATCCTTTTGTTACTGCATGCTGTGGAATGGAATACATGGCTGCCGCCTGCTCCCATTATGACATTTCACGATTTGGTGCAGAAATTCCCCGATTTTCTCCACGACAAGCGGATCTGCTTTTTGTCGTGGGAACGATAACTCACAAAATGGCCCCTGTTCTCAAATTGATTTACGAGCAAATGCCGAACCCGAAATGGGTCATTGCCTTTGGCGCCTGTGCTTCTTCAGGGGGATTTTATCAAAATTACTCGGTGGTCCAGGGAATCGATCGGGTTATTCCGGTCGACACCTACATTGCCGGCTGTCCTCCTCGTCCGGAGGCAGTACTGGACGCCATCATTGAACTTCAGAATCGAATACAAGACAGAGGTCCTCAAGGAATTTCCGGAATCAATCCCAACCAGGAGGAAAAAGTAATCCCCAAAGCTCGAGAAAGCAAGGAAAACCTGCTGCTGAGCCGACAATAACCAAGTGCAGACGAAGTTGGAGATCACAAGCATGTCAACAGAACAAGAAGAAATTGGAAATCTCACGCAGTTGCTTCAGGAACAATTTCCCGGAGCGGTTCAGTCATATCATCAGCATCGTGGTGATGAGACTGTTCTGGTGGAGCGAAGTCAAATCCTGCCGATTTGTCAATTTCTGCGGGACGATGAACGCAGCAAAATGGAAATGATGATTGATTTGACAGCCGTGGATTATATCAAGGAAAGTCCTCGTTTTGAGGTCGTGTACCATTTCAAATCTTTGAGTCTGGAACACCGCATTCGCGTCAAAGTGAGGGTCCCGGAGGAGGACTGCGAAATTGATTCAATACATGAACTTTGGCTGGCTGTCGACTGGTATGAACGAGAGTGCTACGACATGTATGGAATTATTTTTAAGAATCATCCCAATCTGCAGCGGATCCTGATGTATTCTCAATTCGAAGGTTATCCGCTCCGCAAAGATTACCCGATCGGAAGGCAACAACCGCTGGTGGAGATGAGACCTGTCAATGAACGCCATGATTATGGAGAGCTTTGAATGGAAGAATTAGCAACAGAAAACAAAGGACAAAATCTCGAATCTGAGATGGAGGACCAGGCCGATGCTTCTGTGATGACCATTGAAATCGGTCCCGCACATCCTGCGATGCACGGCATTGTCCGCTTCACCACACAAATTGATGGAGAAGAAATTGTCGACATGATTCCGGAAATCGGGTACCTGCACCGGGGTTTTGAAAAAGAATCCGAAAATTCTAAATGGATTCAAATCACCCCCTACACGGATCGTTTGAATTACGTTTCTCCTCTGCTCTGCAACATTGGATACTCGATGGCAGTGGAAAAACTTTTCGGCGTCGATGCACCGCGCCGGGCTCAATACACGCGAGTGATCATGGGAGAAATTTCACGCATCACCGATCATCTCACGTGCCTGGGAGCAGCCGCAATGGAAGTGGGGGCATTCACTTTTTTTCTCTGGTTCATCAAGGGGCGGGAATATCTTTGGGAATTGGTCGAAGAAGTGACCGGTGCGCGTCTGACCACCAATTGGACTCGATTTGGAGGGAACGCAACCGACATACCAGACGGATTTTTAGGAGAGCTTCAGGAGCGTCTGGAAAAGATCAAGGATATATTGAGAGAATGCGACACCCTGCTGACCCGCAACAAAATCTTTATTGACCGAGTCAAAGATGTCGGAGTCCTTTCGAAAGAAGATTCGATTTCTTTCGGATTTACGGGTCCGATGCTTCGCGCCTGCGGAATCCCATACGATGTCCGCCGTTCTGATCGTTATTCCGTCTACGACGATCTGGATTTTGAAATTCCCGTGGGCAGTGTTGGTGACTGTTTTGATCGATACCTGGTTCGCATGGAAGAAATGTGGCAAAGCATCTCGATCATTGAACAGGCCTCAGACAAATTGCCGGCAGGCCCCATTGCGATTGATGACAGGCAACTGGTCTTACCTGACAAAAAGCAGGTTTACGGGAACATTGAAGGTCTGATTGATCATTTTAAACTTGTCATGGAAGGGCACCAGGCTCCTGCCGGTGAAATCTATATGCCTACGGAGGGAGGCAATGGTGAGGTTGGCTTTTACCTCGTATCAGATGGTTCAGGAGAACCTGTGAAGTGCCGGGTGCGCCCCCCCTGTTTCAACTTTGTGTCAGCAATGCCTGCAATCTGCAAAGGAGGATATGTTGCCGATATAGTCCCGATTTTTGGTTCCGTCAACATGATTGGCGGAGAATTGGATCGATAATCTTTTTCAAAAACTTTCATTTTCAACTGCCCTATGAACGAGATCATCAATATTGCTATCAACATCCTGCTTGATCCATTTATTCAGACGATCCTTAAAATTGTGGTCATAATTTTCATGTTCGTGATGCCCCTGGCCACCGTCCTGACTTTGATGGAACGCAAGTGGAGTGCAATGATTCAGGACCGTGTCGGCCCCAATCGGGCAAACCTCCCCTTCGCCGACAACTTTCGGGGACGCGGGGCACTTCATATCGCAGCTGATGCTTTGAAGTCCATCTTTAAAGAAGATTTTATTCCACGAGGTGCAGACCGGTTTCTATTCACGATTGCACCGTATTTCGGATTTGCCGCAGCGCTTTCAGTATTTGCGATCGTTCCTTTTGCAGCCCCTATTGGGGACTTCACTTTTCAAATTACGGATGTCAAGCCGGGGCTTCTTTATATATTTGCCATCACATCTCTGGGGGTTTACGGTTCAGTTCTTGCGGGAGCGAGTTCCAACAGTAAATTTGCACTCCTCGGCGGGACCCGCGCCTCGGCACAAATGCTTTCCTACGAGGTTTTCATCGGTATTTCTCTGTTGGGAATTTTCATGGTTTATGAATCTACGCAAATCAGTGTGATCGTGGATGGTCAAAACACCTACTGGTTTGGCAACCTGATTCCCAAATGGGGAATTTTCACTCAACCGGTCGCCTTTGTTCTCTTTTTTGTCGCCATGATTGCCGAAACAAAACGTGCCCCCTTTGATGCACCGGAAGGGGAGTCTGAAATTGTTGCCGGATATTTTTTGGAATATTCCGGAATGCGATTTGGTGCGTTTATGCTGGCCGAATACATTGCGATCGTCGGCGTGTCCGTTTTGATGGTGACCCTGTTTTTGGGAGGTTATCACATCCCGTGGCTGCACCTTTGGGAAAGCGCTCCTCAAGCTCTGGTGACCATCTTGCAAATTCTCAAATTCACACTTCTTTCAGTATTTTTCTGTTGGCTGCAGCTACAAATCAGGTGGACAATCCCCAAGTTCCGTTTTGATCAAACCATGGCGCTGGGTTGGAAAAAAATGCTGCCGGTGGCAATGGCGAACGTGCTGGTCACCGCAATAATCATACTGCTTGCTAATTGATCTTCATTTCACAGAGTACAAATCATGGAATTAAAAGTAAAAACAGTGAATCGCATCGATGGATTTCAGGAAGCACTCTATCTTCCGGCAATTTTCAATGGATTGCGATTAACCGTCCGGCATTTTTTTAAAAACCTGTTTGGCAGCCGAGAGGTCGTGACCATTCAATACCCTGAAGAGCAGCGGCATGTTTCTCCTCGCTGGAGAGGACGCCATCGTTTGACAAGACGGGAGAATGGATTTATTAAATGTGTAGCCTGCTATATGTGCGAGACGATTTGCCCGGCTCACTGTATTCATATTGAGGCAGGTGACCACCCTGATCTGTCCATCGAAAAGTACCCGGTTGTTTTCGATATTGATGAGCTGCGCTGCGTATTTTGCGGTTTGTGCGTGGAAGCCTGTCCCAAGGAAGCAATTCGAATGGATACCGGTGTCATTGCCATGGCATACTCTTCACGAAATCGCTTCGATTACACACGTGATTTGCTCAAAGATACCTACCGGCCCAACAAAGAGACAAAATACACGGATATTCCTCTTCCAAAAACTGAGGAAGAAGCTCTCCCCAATTCGCGAGGGATCCCATCCACTTGAAAGCAACAAAGCCAAGGCTTCGCTGATTCGTTATTGGGCCAGCAATAGTGAATTCTGCGAAGCAGCTCTCCTGAATTATAAGCAGTAACTCGAAAGCTGAAATTCAAATTTTGCGCGATTTCAATGGTTTGAACAAGTTGAATTCACTTCAATATTCTGCTCAGGAAGGCATTCATCCGCTTCAATTGCCCAGATTTTTTTAAATCAGAAAATAAAAAAGTCTACTAAACAAATCCGGGACATGGTTTTACCCTCCTATTGAAATAGATTTTCTTGTATCTTTTTGAGGAACTCGCTACATTTAGCGTGCTTGTACAAGGGAAGTTTCCCTGTGTGCAGACCAGAAAAGAGCTCGTGGGTATAGATGGAAGTCATTGACCCCACGTTTATGCATTGATTCATTCAAAGTTCATGAGGGATGAGATTTTTCTGCGCACGCTAAGGAAAAGCCTTGCCCCTTCCTCGGCAGAAAGCCCTGCGAAGCAATATTTCGAATAGATGAGTCCCTAATTTTCCAAATTCTAACTGAATCGAACTATGATGCAATTGGTACATCGACCTCGACGATTACGAAAAAATGCCGCAATTCGAGGATTGGTCCGCGAGACGCAATTACAACCGGCTGATTTGATTTACCCCATGTTTGTCGCAGAGGGGGAAAAGCTCCGAGATCCTATTTCTACGATGCCCGGTCAATTCAGATTTTCAGTGGATGAACTGGTGAAAGAATGCCAGGAAGTCTTCAGTCTGGGAATTGGGGCGGTAAACTTGTTTGGTTATTCGGAAGACAAAGACGACCAGGCAAGCAAATCCTATGACCCGAACGGCCTGGTTCAACGATCCATTCGCGCGCTCAAAGATGCGCTTCCTGGGCTGTGTGTGCAGACGGATGTTGCCTTGGATCCATACACACACCATGGTCATGACGGATTGGTCGTGGGAGATGAGATCGTCAATGATGAATCCGTTGAGGTGCTTTGTAAAATGGCGCTTTCACATGCAGAAGCAGGGGTCGACTGGGTCGCTCCTTCCGACATGATGGATGGCCGTGTTGGTGCAATCCGATACACCTTGGACAATGCCGGATTTCAAAATGTCGGCATCCTTGCTTATTCGGCGAAATACGCATCCTGTTTTTACGGCCCTTTTCGGGGGGCTCTCGATTCTGCTCCTAAAAAGGGAGACAAAAAAACCTATCAGATGGACCCGGCCAACACCAGGGAAGCCATGCGAGAGTTGGCAATGGATGTTGATGAAGGTGCTGATGTGATCATGATCAAACCTGCATTGTCCTACCTGGACATCATTGCCCAGGCGAGAGCAGCCTTCGATGTTCCGATTGCCGCCTATAACGTATCTGGAGAATTTTCCATGATTCATGCTGCTGCAGAAAAAGGATGGCTGGATCTGGAAAAAGCGATGATGGAAGTACTGATGTCCATCAAAAGGGCCGGAGCAGATATGATTTTAAGCTATTTCGCAAAAGACGCGGCGAAACTGCTCAAACGTGATTTTGGCAAGATGGTGTAATGAAAGGTTCTATTACAATACGAGGTGCCCGGGTAGTTCTTCCTCACGGAACGGCAAATGCAGAAGTCGCAGTCAGTGAGGGAAAAATCGTTGCGATCGGCAAAAAGCTGCCTCTTGCCGGTGAGGAAATCAATGCAGACGGCCTGGTATTGATACCAGGTGTGATAGATCCCCAGGTCCATTTTCGGGATCCCGGCTTGACACACAAAGAAGATTTGCACACAGGTTCCTGTGCTGCCGCTGCGGGCGGAGTGACCAGCTTTTTGGAGATGCCGAACAATAATCCACCGATCGTAACAGCAGAGTTGATGGCGGAAAAAAAACGCAATGCCGCAAAAAAATGCGTGGTCAACTACAATTTTTTTATTGGCGCAACCCCCCATAATCTTGAAGAGTTGAACCGTGTTGAAAATGTTTGCGGCATTAAAATTTTTATGGGGTCTTCCACTGGTGATTTGCTGGTCAGTGAAGAAAAAGACCTGGAACGAATTTTTTGCAACGGCTCCCGACTGATTGCCGTCCATGCAGAAGACGAGCACATCATGAAGGAAAATGAGCGACTGCTCTCCGGAATCAACGATGTTGCCATCCATCCAAAAATCCGGGATGAAGCCGCGGCCCTGAGTGCCACAGAATTGGCGGTTAAACTGTCTTTGAAATACAAACGCCGCCTGCACATTTTACACATGACTACTGAGGAAGAAACATTATTGCTCCGCCGGCTTCCTCAAGACAATAAAATTTCTGCAGAGGTCTGTCCTCAACACTTTATTTTGAGCGCCCCTGAATGTTATGAAAAACTCGGCACTCGTGCACAAATGAACCCTCCCCTGCGAACCGAAAGACATGGCCACGCTCTCTGGAAAGGCCTCCAAGACGGAGTGATTGACTGCATCGCCACAGATCATGCCCCGCATACTTTGGCAGAAAAAGATGTCCCCTACGGCCAGGCACCATCCGGAATGCCGGGTGTGGAAACTTCTCTGCCGCTGATGCTCAATCGAGTCAACGAAGACAGGTGTTCTTTACAGGATGTGGTTCACTGGATGTGTGAGGCACCAGCCCGCCTTTACAGGATGAAAAACAAGGGGAGCATTGAAGTCGGTATGGATGCAGATCTGGTCCTGATTGATCTAAATATGAAAAAAACAGTCACCAATGGGAAACTGTTTACCAAAGTCAACTGGTCTCCTTATCACGGAATGGAACTGCAGGGCTGGCCGGTAAGGACCATTGTCAACGGACAGACTGTTTTTTTGGATGGCAAGATCAACGAGGAAGTCCGCGGACGTGAAATCCAGATCAACGGATAAAATATATAAAACGATGCAGACAGACTGATTTATGGAAGTTGTCAATTTTCGAACCCATCTAGCTCGCGAAGATCCTGTCATTGTGACGATCGGTAATTTTGACGGCGTGCATTTGGGGCATCAGTTTATTATTCGCAAGATGGTGAAGGAGGCGCGTCAGAGGCAGTGTTCCAGCATTTTAGTTTCGTTTGATCCGCACCCTCAGGAAGTTGTGCACCCGCAAAGAACCGTGGCCAAGCTCTGCACTCCTTCCCTGCGCAACCGTATTTTGAAAGACCTGGACCTGGACGCGGTTCATATTATTCATTTCACATCGGAATTTTCACAACTCTCTCCAGAAGATTTTGCACTGGAATTCCTGATTGAACGCTTCAATCTGGTGAAGCTGATCATCGGCCACGATTTTCACTTTGGCCGCAAACGGGCAGGAAATGCAGATTTGCTGCAGCGTTTCAGCCAGGAATATCATTTTGAACTGGAAGAAATCTCACCGGTGCAGATTGGGAACCAGACCGTTTCCAGCACCTTGATTCGCCAATTGATCAAAGAGAACCGATTCGATGAAATTCCCCAATTTCTCGGCAGAGCATACAGCCTTTATTCCTCTATAGAACGAGGAGATCAACGAGGGCGGACAATTGGTTTTCCGACAGCAAATTTGCGGACTCAAAACAGCATCCCATTGGAAAATGGTGTCTACGTGTCCCGTGCCAAAGTGCGTAATCAAATTTACCAGGGGGTCACCAATGTAGGAGTTCGTCCTACATTCGGCCTGAATGAACAAATTGTCGAAACTTTCCTTTTTGATTTTTCAGACGACATCTATGGGGAAACCATGGAGGTGTGGCCTCTGAAACAACTTCGGAAAGAAAAAAAGTTTTCCGGACTAAACAGCCTGCAGGAGCAAATTCAAAAAGATACTGAAAGTGCCCAATCTTTTTTTCAATCACAACAAGCACGATGACAGACTACCATCCAGAACAAATCATTGTAGACCGAGCAGTCTTTGAGGAAAATTTTACTCAAAAAGTGCTTTCAAAATTATCAAATGTCCCTTACCAAATCGTAGACAGCTACGTCTGGCACAAAGATGAAGCCGGCCTGGACCCTAAAAAGAATGACCTCACTCTCGGGAAAAAAACCCTGCATTTGAAACATTTTGCAGGCATGCCGATCAAGCTCTGTCCTGGAAGTACTGAGGAAGCCGTTTGCTGCAACTATTTTACCATTGATTTCATTGAAAACTGCCCTTTGGAATGCAGTTACTGCATTTTGCAGGCATTTCTCAATAAACCGGTCATTACAGTCCATGCGAATATTTCAGAGATTTTGAATCAGGTCCGTGAGCGCGTCGAACAGCAACCCCGGCGATTGTTCCGTATCGGCACCGGCGAGCATTCCGATAGTTTAGCGATGGACCCTCTGCTGGAAATAAACACACAGGTAGTTCCTTTTTTTGGTGCACTGAAAAATGCCGTTCTGGAACTCAAAACCAAATCGGTCCATATTGATCACCTTCTGAATTTGCCGCACCAGGGAAACACGGTCATTTCATGGTCTCTCAATCCAAAATATATTGTTGAACATGAAGAGCACAAAACGGCACGTTTGCATGAACGCCTATCCGCGGCTCAAAAAGTGATTGAAGCAGGATATAAAGTCGCATTTCATTTTGATCCCATGATTTACTATCCGGATTGGGAGGCAGGATATACCGAACTGGTTGATCTGTTGATGGATTCAATTCCACCCGAAAAAATTGCATGGATCAGCCTCGGCACCCTGCGTTATATCCCCCGGCTCAAAACTGTCGTTGAGGAACGTTTTCCGAAAAGTAAAATTTTTCTGGGAGAGTTTATACGAGGAGAAGACGGAAAAATGCGCTACATGAAAAAAATTCGGCAAAGAATGTTTCAGGCCGTGAGGCAAAGAATCCACAAGCGTGCTCCTCATGTCACCACGTACCTGTGCATGGAAAAGGAACCGGTGTGGAAACAGACGATGTCCAATCCTCCAGGAACCGATCTTGAACTGGACCGATACATTTCGCATCAATACCAGCAGCAGTTTTATTCCGCCTGTTCGACGACAACAGAATGATTTTTCAGTTTTCCACATTGACCATTTATGATGCCTGAATTGCCCACCACCATCGCACTTTTTCCATTGCCGGGCGCGATTCTTTTGCCAGGCAGCATCTTGCCTTTACATATTTTCGAACCGCGATATCGACAAATGCTGGAGGATTGCATTGAAGGCAGGCCGTATATCGGCATGATTCAACCATGGGACAATGAAACAGATTTGTATGATATCGGATGTTTGGGAAAAATTGAACACCACCGCCAGCTTCCCAATGGCAACTTCTTAATTCGGCTGCAGGGAGAAATGCGATTTCGGGTTAGAGAAGAAATTTCAACCGATACTCCCTATCGCAAGGCTCTGGTGGATTATGGCGAATTTCTTCATGACTCGAACCAGACGAAAGACCAATTTCTGGAAAAAGAACCGCTTTATGATGCGTTTAAAAACTATCTGGAACAGCGTGATTTAAAAGTGGATTGGGAAAAAATCGAAACAATTCCTTTACATCTTCTGGTCAATATTCTTTCCATGAACCTGGAATTCGGATATTCGGAAAAACAAACGCTTCTGGAATCTCATGATCTGTCCACCCGCTGGCGGGATTTAATTGCACTGCTCCAAATGGCCGCGTTTGCAGATCAAAACGACGAAACATCGAGCGGGTCAATCAACTAGGCTGATAGGCTTCTGCACTTTTTCTCTTCAATTCTATTCCTCAAATCTTGATGTCTTCACAACGAGTAATTTCGGCCATGATTTGGGATTTTTTGGGAAAAGGAGGCCTGACTCTGGCCCGATTTGCCGAATCAATTGTACTGGTGCGACTTTTGGGCAGCAGTGACTACGGCATTCTCGCGGTGCTGTTCAATTTTCAAGGGACCATAGTTCTGCTCACTTCCCTTGGAATCGAGGGTGCGCTCTCGCGCTTTATTCCAGAACTTCAGGTAAAAGAAAAGACCAGTACAATTCCCGAGCTGATCCGTCAAACAGGCATCATTCGCAGCGTCCTCCTGCTTTTAGTCAGCGGTCTATGCTTCTTTTTCGCGGCACCGTTGATTCAACTCATTTTTGAAGATTCCACCAACACTCCCCAGCAGCTGGAAAACTATCTGCGCCTTGCAACATTTTTAATTTTCTCAGTAGGAATGCAGGATCTGATTCGTCGGATTTTAGTCATTCACTATCGTCAACGATTGATCAATACGGTTGAATTTTTTACCTTTTGTGCATACTTAACCGGGGCGGTCGTTTCGATTCAATCCGGCTGGGGAATCACAGGGGTACTGCTTTCCTACCTTGCTTCCAAACTGACAATTTTACTCATTTTTCTTGTCTACAGCCGCACTTATTTTATACGGATCAAAACCGGCAGCAGTGCTTCCTTTTCTTTGAGGAAACGTTTTTACCCGTACGCCATCAGTTTCTATTTTTATGCATTGATGCTGCACGTGCTTGGAAAAGGGGGAGACATTTTTATTCTCGGTGCATTTCTCCCCAATATCAATCAGGTGGCGTTTTATACAATTGCGTTCAATTTCGCATTTTTTTCCACAAGTTTTTTTGAACTGGCCCTGCAGGGAGGTTTTGTTTTACCCTTTGTTTCAGAAATTTATCAAAAAGGGAATCAGGAGGTGGTCCACAAAGTCTACAACGGATTGTTTGAGTTCATTTATTTGTTTACAATTCCCATCAGCGTCGGCGGGATACTGATGGCTGACGAGCTGATCAGTGTTTTTTATGGCCCCTCCAACGCAGAAGCCGCTTCGCTTCTCGTCCTGTTTTTTGTTCATTTCAGTATTGTCAAAATTGGAATTTTGAATTCGAGTTTCATGCTTGCAGCAGACCAGCAAAATCGTCTGATCGCTTCAAGGATATTTTTTGGAGGATTCAATATGGTTTTGAATATGCTTCTCGTGCTTCCCTTCCAGGCTTTGGGGGTTGTGTGGGGGACACTAATCACGGGAGTCCTGGCCTCAATGTATGAAACATGGTGTGTTCATCAATTGATTCATCCTCGCTATTCCTGGCGATTTTTAAGAAAAATTGCCTTTGCTTCCTGCGGCATGGGAGGAATTGTCTGGCTTCTTGGATTTTTGCCGATTTTTTCTCTTCCTCTGAAAATGATATTGCTGATAGGAACAGGGGGGCTTTCTTACACAATACTCCTGATTGTCCTCAAACCAGTTTCTCCAGATAACCTGACTGCCTTACAAGATTCGAATTTACCATTCAAACGGGTTTTATTTCGCTTGCTGGCGCGAAAGGCGTGAAATTGATAACCGGTTATTTATTTTAATCCGCAAGAGCACGGAGCTGGATCGTCTTTTTCGTTGAAGAAGTCGTCACTAAAAGAGCAATAGTGCCGAGACTATCCAAAATAGATCCCTTGGCTAGGGCAAGTTCTTTCCCGGCAGTAGCAAAACAATCCTCCACATTGTTTTCCAACTGTTCCAGGAGATGGCTTTTTCGATCATTGGCGCTGCTGAAAAAGCAGATCGTTGCCTGAGCGGCAAAGGAAGTTCCAATTAAAGTTTCCAAAATGATATTTATCACCTCCGCGACCACCGAGTATTCTCCTTTAAAAAAAACCTCCCCGGTATAGGCATCTTCATGGATAAAGCGATGAGTTTCTATACCATCATTATCATTGTTCAGCAGCGACGAGATGAATTCCGTGGTTGTTTCAGTACGAATTGAACTGACATCGACAATTTGATGTCCACCGTCGTATTGTGTCAGAGTTGCAGAATAAGTCGTCGGATTGGTAATACGTAAAGCCGTTTCCCTCACTTCATAGTCCAACTCATCAATAGATCCGCGATCGATGACAATCTCGGAATCATTAAAGGCCGCCCTGGCTGCTGCATCGTCATCGCCAACTTCATTGCTGCAAGCCATTGTCCAGGCAAGAAGAAACTGCAATAGCAGAAAAAATTGAATTCTTTTGAAGCGAGTCATGAATTCTCCAGATTACCGATTTTTTAACTTACGCATCAATTCATAAAATAAGGTTGATGAAGAATAACTGACGCTCCAAACTTCCTGCAACATGTCTGTCTATGTCGCCGCTTGCATAAAGCGGAAAAGCTCTATCAATTCATGTGCGTTCAAAGTCTCTGCGCGTTTCTGTGAATATTTTTCTCTGAGACGGGCTTCCTTCATGGTAAATGCATCAGGTGAGCAGCGTTGAAGATTATTCAACAATGTTTTCCGACGCTGATTGAAGATCGCCTGGATCCATTTCAAAAAGAGCGGTTCCTCTTCTCCAGAAAACACTCTGGGTTTGGGAGTCAAATGAACAATGGCAGACTCGACTTTGGGAGGCGGAGAAAAAGCAGACGGAGGAATTGAAGACACAAGCGTCCGCTCAAAGCCAATCTCTGCAGCAATTGAAAGCACTCCGTATGATTTTCGTTCTGTTACTCCTGCACAAATCCGCAATGCCACTTCTTTCTGCACCATCACAGTGATTGACTTGAGATGCCGGCGAATTTCAAAGAGTTTATAAAAAATTGGAGCGGAAATGTTGTACGGGAGGTTGGCCACCACTTTATACGGATTTGGAAAAATTGCCTTTAAAATCGAGTTTTCACATTGAAGAATGTCCTGGTGGATCAAAGTAAAACGATCTTCTCCAGCAAAATGCCGTGTTAGCAATTTCACCAGGTCTGAGTCCACTTCAATGGCGGTCACCAATATTTTTTTTTTGAGAAGCGCCCGGGTCAGATCTCCTCTTCCAGGGCCGATCTCCAGAATGTTATCCTCTTCAGAAATATGAGCGGCCTGCACCAGTCGGTCAACATATTGCTGCTGAATGAGAAAATGTTGTCCCCACTTTTTAGGCATATCGCGTTGTGATTATTGGCGAGCGTTTCCTACTTTTTCATCGGGACGCGTGATTTCACTGATGCGAATCCCAAAGCGATTATTGACGACAACAACTTCTCCTCTTGCCAGCAGTTGATCCCCAATAAGAACGTCGACAGGTTCTCCAATAACTTTGTCAAATTTAACAATGCTGCCGGTTTTCCATGAAAGAATATTACGCAAAGGGGTTTCCGTCCTGGCCACTTCTGCATATAATTTTACCGGAACATCTTCCATGAACTGGATTGTATGGTACACATTTTTCGGAGATGTACTTTTCAACATTGCATTTTGAAGCTTCTGGGGGAGCTTTGCTGATTTTGGTTTCTTGTCTCCTCCCAGCATTTCCTTGACCGCCTTTTGGGCCTTTGAAATTTCCTCTGCACGGTCTTTCTCAACTTTCTCAGAGGGGTCTTCCTGTGCTTCTTCCTCGATTTTCCCGTTTTCTTCTGCCATGGCGGTCCTTCAACGTATTTACAGACAAATTGATAGAATTGAATTCTGTTTTATCACAGGCCAAACATAACTCCAAATTGAATTATCAATTAAGTGAAATCCCTGACTCGGCCGCATTGGATCGTTCGGCTTTGACAAAAGGAATTCGAAACAATCGAGCCACCTTGATGGGACTGTTCGTCTGTATTTTCTTAAATCCATGAAGATCAAAAAGAAATTGGATTATTTTACAATAGTTAGATATAATTTCCGTTCGTTTTTATATTTTCCACTATGGGGTACCCAATGACGTTTTTCGTGATGCTTATCCTGGGGTTTGGTATTGGAAGCATTCCTTTCGGCTTAATTGTCGCCAAACTCATGCTGGGAATTGACATCCGCAAGCAAGGCAGTGGAAATATCGGAATGACGAATGTCATGCGAGTGGGAGGAAAACTTCCTGGTATCTTGACATTCCTTTTAGATTTTGCAAAAGGTTCTGTGATGATGATGATTGCAGAACCCTGGTTGTTTGACAGCAGCGGAAATGGATCAATTGTTCAATGGAGCTGTGTCGGAATTGCAACAGTTTCCGGACACATTTTTTCTATTTTTCTAAAATTCAAAGGAGGCAAGGGGATCTCGACTTTGTTTGGGATTCTGGCAATTCTCAATTTGTCGATAGGATTAATCGCCGCCTTCTTATGGGTAGGAACCTTTTTGGCGAAGCAGATTTCAAGCCTTGCGGCACTGGTAATGCTTGCGGGACTTCCTTTTTTGTTTCTGTTGGTCCCATGGATGTCTGGAGAAAACATCTCGCTGGGTCAATTTTTTCTCTTCAGCGGGTTGTCAGCCTTAATCATTTTCCGGCACCGTGAAAACATCGACCGCTTGTTGCGGGGAGAAGAAAAACAGCTAAAAACGGTACGCCAATCTCACTCTTAAGATTTCAACTTTGATACGACGAACGCCGGACATGAAAATATTTGATACAGGCGACATAAAAGCACCCGGTCCGTTCCATGGCGGCCGCACTTCACCCTTTAAAAAATATGACAATACACTAGTTTTTCCATTTTATTCGCACGACCTTGAACTCGGAACATTATGAACCCTGTGGTAGTAGTAGCAAATTTTTTTGGTCCCAAAATTTACAAGCCTTCACTAATATTGGCTGCGGTGATAATAATCACATGGCCGATTGATGCGGGATTTTTTCAATTTTTTTTCTTTTTCTCTGCCATTGCCCTATCATCGATAATTATTTGGAGAGCAGGAGATCATTTCTCGCCCGCCGCTGAATTTATCGAGGAGCATCACAACCTGCCCCAATCGGTGAAAGCAGCAGTGATTGACGCAGTTGCCAGTTCCTTTCCCGAATTCGCAGTGGCGATGATTGCAGTAATTTTTCTGGGGAGATTTGATGTCGGCGTAGCGACTATCGCGGGTTCGGCCCTCTATAACGTATTGGTGATTCCTGCCGCAGCAGGTCTTGTAGCGGCAACCCCGCTCGTTGTCAGTCGTGAAGTCGTATGGAGAGACAGTCTTTTTTATCTGATGGTAGTAGCCGTCTTAATCGGGACCGTGATGATGTTCACAGAGTGGAGCATCGGAATTGCCTCACTGTTTTTCTTCATTTATGTTGCCTATGTGATTCTTTTGCATCGGCACTACAAAAGTCACCAGAAAAAGACTTCACATCAAGAGCAGGAAAGTCCTTCTGAAGAGGAGGAGGAGGAGGAACTGCACATCAACACCGAAAAAGAAGCCTGGAGCTGGATAGTTGGGATGATGCTGTTGATGGGAGGTGCATCACATGCTCTGGTTGAGGCCTCTATTGGATTGGGAAATTTGCTGGGAATTGACGCCGTAATTATGGCTTTTGTCGTGATCGCAGCCGGGACATCGGCGCCGGACACAGCCCTTTCTGTTTTGAGTGCGCAACGGGGAAACTACGATGCCGCGGTATCCAATGTATTTGGCAGCAATATCTTTGATATTTGTATCTGTCTGAGCGTGCCGATTGCCTTGATGTTTTTTGGCGGATCCGCCTTTACATTGATGGAAATGGAACACATTTCCCTGCTTTGGCTTTTGCTGCTGTCAACGCTGATTGCAATTTATTTCTTTTACTCCAACAACTACACACTGACAAAATCCAAATCCATACTGATGCTGGCGCTCTATCTCGCAATCGTGCTCTATTCGCTCGTGCTTGCGACCGGAGTTTTTGGCTGACAGAAGGACTCCTTCGAAAACAGTGCAGATCAAGATTTCTCCTGGAACCCCTTGAGCAATTTTGCCGGGAATATCCATTTCACCAATTCATCCGCCTTTGAACAATCCCTGACTCCCTCACTCGCTTCTGTCAGGGAGTTTCTCAATTCAACTTAAAAAAAGTTTTCCCAGAAAACAAGTCTCAGAAAAGCTCCCGCCCATGCGGAGCGTCGAACTGCAGCATCGGGCCGACTGGAATGATTCGACTGGGGTTGACGGATTCATGACTTTTATAGTAATGCCCTTTGATGTGGTCAAATTGACAAGTTTCTGAAACCCCCGGAATCTGGTAGAGTTCTTTTAAATGTCCCCACAGATGGGGGTATTCGTAGATATGGCGCTGATTGCACTTAAAATGTGAATAATAGACCATGTCAAATCGAATCAATGTCGTGAAGAGACACCAATCCGCCTCGGTAATTTGATCTCCACAGAGGTATCTCTGTCTGGACAATACTTCATCCCAGTAGTCTAGTGCTTCAAAAAGGGGAATGACGGCTTCTTCATAGGCCTGTTGGGATCTGGAAAATCCGGCGCGATAAACACCATTGTTGATGGGCATATAAATCTGGTCAATAGTCTGCTCGACAGCCTCTTTCAGGTGTTCCGGGCAAAAATTGACTGAGGCATCTCCAAGGGCATCAAATTCCACATCAAACATTCTGATGATTTCCCTGGATTCATTGTTGACAATTGTTTGCTTTTCTTTGTCCCAAAGGACGGGAACCGAAGCCCGCCCCGTGTAATTTGGATCCGCTTTTGTGTAAATTTCACGAATATATCGTGCCCCATTGAGCATATCAGGAATGCATCCCGCATTTTCAGTGAACTCCCAACCATCCTCCTGCATGAAATAATCCACAACTGAAAGGGTAATGACTTCTTCCAAATGTTTTAATTTTCTCAAAACAAGGGTCCGATGGGCCCACGGGCAAGCCCAGGAAACATAAAGATGATAGCGCCCTGATTCTGCAGGAAAATCAGTGGACCCATCGGCAGAAATCCAGTCCCGAAAGCGAGTTTCAGATCGAATATATTCCCCTTTTTCTGAAATCCTTCTCTGATCGGTCGTCCATTTTCCATCAACTAACTGCCCCATCTTTGTCTCCTTTCTCGCTTGAACCTGTGTTTAAGAAATATCGGAATATTTTGGAAAAATCTTCGGGGTAAGCTTTCATTTTATCATCAAAATAACAAATTAAAAAAATTCCATTCTTAAGCCTTTCCGCAGATTTTCACTGGATCATTTTTCTAATAAACTGAATTAGAAAGTCTAAATCAAATTTTCAAAGGGAAGGGCTCAAACTGAAGCGGACAGGTCCCCAAATAAAGTTTTCACATTTGTTTCAGAAGCATCGTCCGGGTAATTTGTGAATTAGAAAGTCAGATTCGCTTTACAATTTCTTTGGATCCTCCTAGGGTTTATTTTTCGTAAAAATCAATTCTCCAAGTGACGGATAAAAGACCAAGATTCGATCGGAACGGACTTTTGTATCAAACGACTGAAGACGCTTAGTCCTTTAGAAAATGTAAACAGTACAATCCAGAAATTCCTCTCCAGTGAGACAATCCACAACGGAATATGACAATGGAAGCTTTTGAAGTCAATTTTGATGGACTGGTTGGTCCAACCCACAACTATGGAGGACTGTCCTTCGGTAATCTTTCCTCATCAAAACATGCATTGAGTTTTTCAAATCCGAAGGAAGCGGCAAAACAAGGCCTGGCAAAAATGAAATGGCTCGGCGATTTGGGAATCAGGCAGGGCATTCTTCCTCCTCATGAGAGGCCGGATATAGCCACGTTGAAAAAACTGGGATTCAGTGGAAATGATATGCAGATCCTGCAGAGCGCTCAACAGCAGGCCCCTGCGATTTTGATGGCTTGTTTCACAGCATCGAGCATGTGGACCGCCAATGCAGCCACTGTTTCCCCCAGTGCCGATACTGCTGATCACAAAGTCCACTTCACTCCTGCCAACCTTTACGGAAATTTTCATCGCTCTATTGAAGCCGAAGGCACCTCGAAGATCCTGAGAACTATTTTTCATGATGAAGACTATTTTGTTCACCACGCCCCTCTTCCTGGCGGTTCGATTTTCAGTGATGAAGGAGCTGCCAACCATACTCGATTCAGTCAAGGACACCACAATCCGGGAATCGAATTTTTCGTATACGGACGATTCCTGGAGGCTCCGCCAAACCGCCTTCCCCAGAAGTTTCCCTCGCGTCAAACGCTGGAAGCGTCCACTGCGATTTCACGACTGCATCGGCTGAATCCTGAAAAAGTTGTCTTTGCACAGCAAAACCCTGACGCCATTGATGCAGGAGTGTTTCACAACGATGTCATTTCAGTCGGAAACCAAAACATCTTTTTTTTTCACAGCTCGGCATTTGTAGAGACACCGCATGTGATCAGAGAAATTCAACAAAAATTTCATCCGGAAGAAATGGAACTGATTGAGGTCATGGAAGCCCAGATTCCAATCGCAGACGCAGTACAATCCTACCTTTTCAACAGCCAGCTGCTCACCCTGCCGGATCGCACCACGATTCTGGTTTCACCGATCGAATGCCAGGAAAATCCGGTTGTCAAAAAATATATGGATCAGTTGATTACAGGAAATTCAACAATCAAAACTGTCCATTATTTTGATCTTCGCCAGAGTATGAAAAACGGAGGAGGTCCTGCATGTTTGAGACTGCGGGTCGTACTGACAGAAAAAGAACTACAAAAATGTCATCCAGGCGTGCTTTTAAATCAACACCTTTATGAAAGACTCACTCTTTGGGTAGAAAAGCACTATCGTGACCGGCTTCACCCTGACGATCTGGCCGATCCTCTGCTGCTCGAGGAAATACGGCGAGCGCTGGACGACTTAACTCAAATTCTCCAGTTGGGGTCGATTTATACTTTCCAGCAGGAGAAGAAGTAAAAAACTCCTGAACAGTTCTTTTCAGGAACTGAATCAGGGGTAAGAAAATGTTTACCCTGCTCTTTACAGATTTGCGAGTTCAGAGTAGCGAAAGCAGTCAACGAGATGATCATTCACCATCCCCACTGACTGCATAAAAGCGTAACAAATAGTGGGCCCGATAAAAGAGAATCCCCGTTTTTTAAGATTCACACTCAATTTTTCAGCAAGGGGAGTTTTTCCCGGGATATCAGCCAGTGACTGCCAGGCGTTCTGAATCGCTTTCCCCTCCACAAATTCCCAGAGATAGGAGTCAAAACTGCCAAACTCTTCTTGTATATTGAGAAATCCTTGCGCATTTTTGGTGAACGACAGGATTTTTAACCTGTTGCGAATGATTCCTGAATTTTGCATCAATTCATTTCTTTTTTGATCGTCATAGCTTGCCATTTTTTGAGGATTGAAATTGTCGAGTGCCATTCGATAATGTTCCCTTTTTTTTAAAACGGTGATCCAGCTCAAACCCGCCTGCTGTCCCTCCAGAATCAACATTTCAAACAGTTTCTGATCATCATGAGTCGGGACTCCCCATTCCATGTCATGATAGTTCACATAAAGCGGTTCCTGACCGCACCATCCACAGCGTATCTTCTTTTCTATCATTGTTCCTCATTTCCTAATAATTTCAGTAATTTTCGCAAATTGCACATTTATTGAATAATTGAATATTAGAACAGCAGGCGATTTTTGATGAAATGACAAGATTTTCAAGTTTTTTCGTTTTATCCAATATTAACATTTTTAAACTTTGCTCATGACTCACGCAAGAACAAGCAGGCAATCCTCTGTAAAAAACCATTCCAAACAGACCAAAGTGAAAAAGGGGATGATCGTCAATGAAAAAATTTTTGGGAAATCACTGGAGGAAATTGATCCCAAAGCAGGAATGACAGAATTGGCGATTCAGGCCGATGAAATTGGCAATATTCCTGGAACCATTGAGCATTGGCAGCATGATATTGCGTTGAGAAAAAAAGACATTGTCAAATATACAGAACGGACATTTATGCAGCGGGCGGCCGGTATTCTGAAAAGAGATTTATTGTCCGCAGGGACCAATGGGTACGAATTGGTGAAATTTCATCCCCTGAAGAAAAATGAAGAATTGGTCAAGGAACTGAAAACAAATCCTCAAAACGCATTGATCCGGTTGCAATTGGTCTCAAATTTCGGGAAGGTCAATCGAAATTTCCCCGTTGAATTTTATCGTTCTATGCTGCTTCAATCAATGGTGGCATGCAGTTTAGGAGAAATAAGCATCCAGGGATTGCAGATCGCAATTTGGGCTCAGAACACCTATTTTCAGAAACTCTCCAAACTCTGTAAAGATTATTTGGACAAGTTGAAGTCCAATCTTGAAGGAATAAAGGATAGCGACCATTCATTTCGACAGCGCCGACCCATCGAAGAAAAAATCAAAGAAGTCCAACGCAACATCAATATTCTGAGAACTTACCAAGAACACGCCAACAAACCAATGAAAGAGGTGATTGGAGCAGATTTCACCATTTCTTTGGGTGAAATACAAAATACTTTTTTAAGCACTACAGGGGAGAAATCCGACAAAAACTCAAAACAAATGATTGTAAAAAAAGTGACTGGTGTGATCAATATCCTTCGCTACATTTTACTGCTTCATCCCAATGCCCATGAACTGGTTGACCTGTTGATCAGGTTGGACAACAAAAATCCGATTGGTCATTTTTTAAAAGCAAGAATCAGCATGAGTGCAATGGTTTTTTCAGTGGGTCGGTATGAAGGAGGAGAACGGACGGCCGGCACAAAAAAAGAGGTTCAGGAACATTTTAAAGAAGCCTATCACCAATATGGACTGGCTGTCAAAAAGATGGGAAAAGTCGTCAAGGGAACCACCCAGTATTCCATTTTGATTGAATATGCCAACATCATTCTTTATTTTTATCAAATTGCCAATCACCTCCTGAAAATAAAACTTCCAAAACCCTGGATTCAGACAGCAATGCAGCGTGCCTACAGGGCGCTCGTCATGGCTCAGGAATCGGGAAAAACTGATGAAATGGAAAAACTGCTGTCCCGAGTGATCGAAACTGAGAATCTCAATGCAGAAGAGGTGCTGGCTTACAGCTGATATTTCGCTAGAAAATCATCCAGGAACAAATCCAATCGGCTGTTGTAGTCATTGGTCACGACCATTTTCGCATGCTGCCGAGTCGGGGCAACATAGCTGAAAAACGATGGTCGGACAAATGCAAAGTATTGTTGAATGCTATATTCAGGAGTATAGTTTCTTTCCTTCATATTCTTGAGAATATATCGACTCATCACGACATCCGCCGAACACTCCAGGTAAAATGAATATTGCAGCAATGAACGGATGCTGGCATGCATCAGGGAATAGAGCCCCTCAATAATCAAGTACCGTCCCGGGATGAATTTTGTTGAGGAGGTCCGCTTTCCCAGGGTATATTCATATTTTGGCAACTGGATTGGCAATTCGTCCTTCAAATCTTCCAATGCTTTGTGAAATTCCTTAAAGTCAAACGCTGTCGGCGCTTCAAAATTGTGCTGCTCAATGGGGACATGCGCAGGTTTGTTCAGATAAAAACGGTCGAGAGGAAGAATCATTGCTGACGGTAGTCGCGAGGCCAAATATTGGGCAAAAGTCGATTTCCCGGTTGCAGTTCCTCCTGCGATGGCAATAATCTTCATGAAACTATCTCAATTAGAGCAATTCTCCAAAAACCGTGACAACGACTCCTCGACTGTTTTTCAAAATTTCGAACCAAACCACACCAGGTTCGTTCAACGGCAGAACTTGAACAGTTAACAGAATTTTCCGGGCCAGTCTCCCGATCCCCGATTGAAAAGAAGGCAATCCCTGGCGTTCGATTTCGGCCCATGAGCTTGTTCGATAGGCAGTTTTCATCGTCAAAAACGAGGCCAGGGCGTGTTCTTCAGATTTACGCTATTCTTTCAAATAAACCAAGGTGCTTTTTATCAAATTGCTTTTCCAGCAAATTGCCTATTGCATCAGGTTTTTCTAATCCGCTTTCCAAAAAAGGAAGCAAGGCGAGAACAGTGACCGACAATTTTTCCTCAAGGGTGAGCCATTGATAATAGATCAACTCTGCATTTTTATTGTTTTCCCGGTTGGAGAGTATAATGCCTGTAATCTCGATCTGCTCCTTTTTCAATGTCTGGATCTGCAGTAAGGTGTCTGCAAGTTCATGCTCACCAATATTTGTTACCCAGATGACTTTTGCCTTCCAGCTGCTCAACAAGCCAAGCTCAGTCTGCGATTCCGTCAGAGGCAATAGCAACCCCCGTCCTCCTTCAATCACAATCTGCTCAAATCGGGCGGAAAGGCTTTTAAAATAATCTTGAAGCGTGTCGCTTTTCAAAGCGATTCCATCCCTCCTGGCTGCCAGAATGGGAGGAAAGTCTTCGTTCAACAAGAATGGGTTGACAAGATTCGGATGTTCCTCGATTTCGGCTGCACGATGCAAACGCTGACCATCACTCAAAACATCAGCAGCATTATAGGCAAGATGTCCTACATCAACCGGTTTCCACGCTACGGTATGAAACTTCTTCCTGAGGAGATGAAGCAGGCCGAGGGCCACAAAAGTCTTCCCCACTCCTTTTGAGGATCCTCCCACATAAATGGGGGAATTCTTCATTCTTTGTCTCCGGTGAAGATCAACTGATCCCGCAATCGGCTGACTTGATCACTTTCTTTTTCTATCAAATCCTCGGTAATGTCTTTAACCGTGATATAAATCTTTTTTTCCGCCTTTTCTTTTGCCTGCAGATCTTTTTTCATCTTTTCTTCTTCATTTTTTACAAAGGTCCAGCAATTGATCGATTCATCTCCAGATTCAATAATAATGTTTTCCTCCAATTCCTTTTGCGTAAAATCAGCCTTTTTGGAAATTTCGATATAACGCTCACAGTCACTCTTCAACTTCAGACGTGTTTTGAGTTCTGCAACTTCTTCATCTGAAAGTTCTGAAGTGTTGAGGTCCGAGATGTTGGAACTTTGCGCATAGAGTAAGGAAAAACCAGTACTGAGCAAAAGGAAAGAAATGAAGAAAATAAGGTTGCATCGCCAAGATTTCATTTTCATCCTCCAAAAATATATATGAAAATACGGTTTCCACAGGTGCTTCTTTGACTATTTGCCAAGCAATTTAGGTTCCTTTTTATAAATTGAGTACGGATTGTGCATTTCATTTTATAGGAGAAACTCAGAAAATCAATATAAGACTCTCTCTGGACGCAGTTCAACATTGAAATGCGTTCCCAAACTGAAAAGGATACTTCATGAACCGATGGATTAAACGGCTTAGATTCTTAGCGTCGACACTGATTTTAAGCGCTGTGGTGATGGGATGCTCATTGTGGAAAAATAAAGAGGAGGTTCGTTTTTCGGCCATCCGCTTTTTTCAAACAGGCAATGTAGCCTTTGAACAAATGGATTTTCAAGAATCCATTATCAATTATCACAAAGCCATTGAAATGGATGATCAAACCGCAGAGTTTCACTACAATCTGGGGCTTGCCTATTTTCATGTCGAAAAATACAAAAACGCTTTGACTGCCTTTGAAAATGCCAGCAGATTATCCCCCGAGATGGCAGACACTTATTACAATGTGGCATTGATTTACAATAAGTTGTTTGAAACCGAAAAGGCACACAAATTTTACAATAAATACCAATCTCTGATGGCGCAGCAAAAAGCAAAGCAGATCCAGAACGGACTCCTTCAAACAGCCAACCCCGCGGCAAATGCCAAAGCAAAAACAATGAATGCCCAAGCCAAAAAAGGCCCCGTCAAACCTGGAAGCACAGCAACACCGGCAGCTTCGGCACCGATCGGAAAAAAAGCCAAGAAAGCTCTGCCGGGGCCGATCAATAAAGGAAAAAAGACAAGCTGATACGGCTTAAAGCAAATAAAACAAATATTAGAAGAATGAGCCCGCGCTCGACAATTTGATCAACCTTTAGTATGACTGATCAAAACCTGTGCATTTCAAGGCTTTACATCTTCACAATTATTCCCGCCTTCTATGAATTCTTTTGACCGTATTTTTTCTGATGACTTCCGACTGTCATCTCCCGGGGTGGTTCGTTTTTAAAAAGGTGACGCACCCCTCAGAGACTTTCTCTCAAGACATTACAAGATGCAGCACAGTTTTCCCGTTCACATTACAAAAGAAGAAATCAATGATTTCCCCCAAGTTCAATTTGAGGGGAAAATTCATCTGATCGATTCTCCAGAAAAGCTGCCTGATGCTCTCAAACGATTGAGCAAGGAAACAGTTTTAGGATTTGACACAGAAACCCGCCCCTCCTTTAAAAAAGGGACCCGATATTCCGTGTCCTTACTGCAACTGTCGACTTCAGATGAAGTTTTTTTATTCCGCCTTAATCTTATCCACCTGCCGGCGAAACTCAAAAAAATTCTTGAAGATAAAGATGTTGTCAAACTGGGTGTTGCGGTTCATGACGACATTAAAGCACTGCAGGAACTTTCCTCTTTTGAGGCCAACGGATTCGCAGATTTTGCCCACATCTCTAAAAAAATGGAGTTGAAAAATTCAGGATTAAGAAGTCTTGCCGGAATTTTTTTGGGAGTGAGAATTTCCAAAAGCGCCCGCTTGTCAAACTGGGAAAGTAAAGAATTGACCGAAACTCAAATGATTTATGCGGCCACCGACGCCTGGGTTTGCTTGAAAATGTATATAAAACTGTTAAATTCCGGGTTGCTGAAAAATTTCTTATTGACTCCTATCGCTCCTTCTCCAAGAAAAAAGAAACAAGAACGGAAACGTCAAACTCCGTGAATGCTTTCCTTCTGCATCAGGTTTCATTCGACACTTCGCGAAAGACTTGCGATTAACGATTTAATACGTCAAGAAAGCTTATAGTTGAACGTGACGAGGAACACTGTTCCTCTCTCTGTCTTCTTCGCTCAAAAGAGGTATTGTGAACGTAATTGTTTCCGGATGCGGAGATGTTGGGCGCTATTTGTTATCCCGCCTGATTGAATTGAAATCTCAAATTTTGGTGATCGAATCAGATCCCGTCACTGCTGAAGAAATTAGGGATAGTTTTGATGTTTTAGTCATCAATGATTCCGCCCTCTCTGTTTCTTCCTATGAACTTGCCACAACCATTGCGACTGATTTGTTCATTGCAGTCATGGGAAACGATGCAGAAAATATTGTCGCATGTTTGCTTGCAAAAAAATATGGCGTTAAAAAAACCATTGCCCGCGTCGGATCCAACGAGTTGTTTAAATCACATGCAGGAAGTCATGATGACTTCCTGGGCATTGACCTCGTTCTTTCTCCGGAAAGCTTAACCGCTCAAGAAATCAACCGTCTGGTCCGTAGTTATGGAGCACTTTCTGTTGATCAATTTGCCGGCGGAAGTATTGAGGCGACTCGAATCAAACTTCACAACAAATCTGATTGGATCGGCTATTCGATCCAGGATATCAAACTCCCCAAAGAAATCGTCATTGCCGCCGTGATCGAAAATGGAAATCTTCAAGTTGCAAGAGGAGGAACAATGATTCGGCCCAGCAGTGAAGTTCTATTGATCGGATTGTCCAGCGTGGTCCATAAAACGGCGATGGAGCAAGGGCATTTGCTGAGGGAATCCAGGGAAAAGATCTTTTTTGGGGGATTAACAGAAAGCAGTCGCGCGGCCCTCTTTCTCCTCGAAAACATGCAGAATAAAATTCATGTGATTGAGCAATCCCGCTCAAAATGTGAAGAATTGGCAGAAGATTTTGCAGAAATTACTGTAATTCAGGGAGACAGCACCAACTATCGGAAACTTCAGGAAGAAGACATTGATTTATGCCGTACTTTTTTAGCAGGCAGCAAAGACGATTCTCTCAATTTGACGATGGCGATGGTCTCAAAGCAGATGGGAATCGACCACATCATTGCTTTGGTGCATGACGTGAATCGCGTGTCACTTTTTGAACGCCTTGATATTCCCCGGGTGGTTTGCCCAAATCTGTTGACTGGAGAAGAAATCATGCGATTTGTGCAAGGGGAACAATACAAAGCGATGAGCGTCATTGAAAATGGTGCTGCAGAAATTTTTGAAATTTCACTCAAAGATGATGCCCCCATTGCACAAGCCCCTTTGAAAGAAATCATCATGCCTGTCGGTTCTTTAATTGGAGGTGTGAGAAGAGAAGATCATGTTTTCATGCCCCATGGAGAGCACAAATTGCAAAAAGGAGATCATATCGTGGTGATGGTGACACCCCGGTCAAAAAAAGGTACACAACGGTTGTTAGGACTATGAACTTTAAGGTTTTTTTCAATATTTGCGGTACTTTCCATCTTCTATTGGCAGCATTGCTGCTCCTGCCTCTATTTTGGTGTTTTTATTTTGAAATCAATGAACAGCTGGGTTTCTGGTTCATCATCTCCTCTCTGCTGATGGTCGCAGTCGGACTGCTTTTTCGTCGCATCGGCAAAGGGGCCCCGTCTGTTTTGATGCCTCGAGATGCATTGGGTATCGTCACCTATACCTGGATTGCCCTCGCGATCACCGGTGCGCTGCCATACCGAGTCAGTGGCGCTGTGCCTAACTTTGCAGACGCGTTTTTTGAATCGGTTTCAGGGTTCACCACGACTGGCTCAACAATATTGAATGACATCGAATCGCTTCCCAAAGCGCTTCATTTATGGAGGACGCTCACCCACTGGATCGGCGGACTGGGGGTAGTTGTTTTGTTTGTCAGTATTTTTCCCAGTCTGGGAGTGGGAGGGAAGAGCTTGTTTAAAATGGAGGTGCCCGGTCCGATCACCGAGTCAGTGACGCCTAAAATAAAAGATACCTCCCGAAACTTGTGGTACACCTACCTTGGACTGACTCTGCTCGAAACCGCACTTCTGCGAACGCTGGGGAAAATGTCGTGGTTTGACGCCCTCACTCACAGCTTTTCGACGATGGCCACAGGAGGTTTTTCTACAAAAAATGCCAGCATCACCGCCTTTAATTCTCCGACGATTGAGTGGATTGTTCTTATTTTCATGTTCCTCGCCGGGGCCAATTTTGGCTTATACTATCTCCTCAGTAAATGGCAGTGGCGAGTTGTTTATAAGGATGCCGAACTCAGGTTTTATCTAACCTTGACGTTGATCTCAGCAGGGCTTATTGCCTTGATGCTGTGGATGGGCGGGTATCAGTTGGATCAAAAGGATTTAGCTCTGTTGCAGTCTCAGGGACTCCCATTAAAAACGATTGATCAACTCGAAAAACTGAAAGATCAGCGATTTCACAAGAAAGAGACTTTTACAGACTCCATAAATCAGGCTACTGAAGGAAGCCTTTCTGAAAATCTCAAGACGATCGTTGTCACTCAAGCTGATCGAAATTACAGTGTCCATCATGCTGTGCGTTCAGCCTTATTTCAGGTGATCGCCTTAATCACCACTACCGGGTTTGCGTCTGATGATTATGAACGCTATCCGGTCTCTGGTCATCTGATCATTTTTTATCTGCTCTTCACTGGTGGCTGCGCAGGATCAACGGCCGGAGGACTCAAACTGTTCAGAGTCGTTTTAATCGGAAAAACTCTCTTCCATGAAATTCAAATGAGTTTTCGTCCTTCGCTGATCAGCAAAATAAGGGTTGGAAACACCGTCATTTCCAATGACTTATTTCGTCCGGTCCTTGCTTTTGTCGGGGTTTATTTTTCATTTGTTACCTTTGGAGCTCTCTTTCTGGGAATTGAGGGGCATGACATGCTGACCGCTCTAACGGCCTCGATGACGGCAGTGGGAAATGTTGGCCCCGGATTTGGAACAGTCGGCCCCACAGAAAGTTTTGCTCATTTCAGTGTCGAAGCGAAGTACGTTTTAGCCACTCTGATGCTGCTGGGACGGTTGGAATTTTTTACGGTTCTGGGCGTTTTGCATCACAAATTTTGGGTACGCTGATACAGGTCTTCTTATCGGTTGGAATAAAAGCCCCATTTGATTGATCTTAAAAGTCAAAGCAGATTTTCACCGCTTCATTTTGAGATGAAAAAACAAAATACAGAACATAATAATACAGGTGAAAACATAGGCAATGATATGCCCATAGAACTCCTCGACGAGAAATCCCCATCCTTACCCCCTCCACAAGATAGAGGGATCGGCTTGGCTTCTCAACTGGAAGAAAAGAAAACTCCAGCAGTCCCCAGGCAAACAGTCCACTTTGAGCTAACAGCACCAGAATGGAATCCCGGCAAGTTATCCCGATCTTTTTTCAGCGCTTCAAAACTTATTGAGGAAGCATGCCAGAAAGCAGACCGCTGGGTTACCATAACTGAAGATCTACTGGAAGAATTGGTCCTCTCCCTTCCTGAACATTGGCCTGAAAGCGACAGTAAAAATGTGAGCAGCAAATTTCTCGGCCGCTTTTTTGGCATTTCCCAACATCATCCGATTTCTCAATATTTGGAATGCTTTGCTGGCATTCCTACTATTCCAAATACTTTTCCGATTCTAACAGAAACTCCTATTCAAAAGGAATCTATAAAAGAAACCGCATCCCAAACACCCAACCGGGTTCCTGAAAAAGAACAGCCATCAAAAAAAGAAAGCCCGACTGAAGGTGAACAGGTCACAGCAAGTGTCAGAATGCGCGCCATTGGAACTTTCTGGCTGCAATACCAGCATGCCCTGCAATTGCATGGCACGCTCAGTGAGGCAGGTGATCTGTATTTTGTTTTTCTAAAAGCAACCCAACGCCTGTTCAATCTTCCTCCTGGTCTGGAAATCGTCGACATTCGTCAGGATTTGATCAATGACATACATCAATTGTCCGACAATCTCCGCTCTGCGCATCGCGGCCATCTGATGTATATTTATAAAGGGTTTGAAAGGGAACTTTGGATTGCCTGCCAAGCCTCGAAAAATCATAAATTGCCGAAAGCTTCCAGACTCGCCTCAAAATTGATTAAAGTAGACCGAGAGAATCAGGAGAGTCTGGAGCAACTGTCAAAAGCGTTGGAATATGTTTTAGAAGATTTTTATATTCGCCTGCAATTTTTTCAAATTCGTCAGGATGCATTGAACATTCTTGATGAAGAAATGAAGACCATGCATCGTCAATATAATCTCATGCACAGGCAGCTGGCAAATTCAATTGAAGTGATTCAAAAAGGGATTCCTCAAGATCAGCAAATCTGGGTGGACCTGGATCCCTTCAAATTTGCATTTCAGATGGAAAGCGTAGAAAGCAGTTTTCACGAAGGAATCAGCAAACTCAAAAACGTATATCGCAACATTTTCCGGGATTCAGGAGCCAACCGGATGGTCAATTTGACCATGAAAAGATGCGATACATTGGCTCAATCACTTCCTGAACACGCAAATATCATTCATCTCGAAAAATTGTGGTCATGGTCCCACAAAAAAATTGAAATCGATGAAGCAGTCCCGCTTCGATATACCATTGAACAATTTTTTCGCACACGTCTCCTGGAAAAACTCAATACACAGCATGCTCGCTGGATCGAATTCCTCCGAAATTGGACTGAACAAATTGACAAACAGGAGCAATTTTTCCTTTTCAGCTTTTATGCCCTGCGCCAGGAATGGACAGATCCAATTTCGGGATGGCAAAATGCTGACCGTGCGGTGGTCTACCAGGAGTTGAAAGAGAGTGCACATCCGACCGTGCTTCAATTCCAGACAATCCTTGAGGAATTGGAGGCTGAATTCACTCGCTTTGATCAGGGTGTTCGACAAATCCTAACCGAAACCGTTGATGACTTGGAAGATGTCATATTTGATCCCGGATTGCGACAGAAATTGCTGAAGCTCGCCTCTGAAGGTTCTGGTGTGGTGGCTGCAGTGCTTGGTATGGTTTTGCATATGGGCCAGACCAATTTGGTCCAGCAATGGCCGCTGGTGCAAAAATCACTGCTATTGGTCGAAAAAGCTCAAACACGCTGGCTGCGATTCAAAGGCTCATTGCGCTCCAAATCCCCTCCCCCGGAATTTCCGTTACCAGCTTACTATTCACGGGTTTTCATGGTTGATCCACTGGAGATTTCATCCTTGTTTGTTGGCAGAAAACGAGAGTCAGCAGAACTTTTACGAATCTGCACCGAGCATCGAGATAATGAACGTGTTGCCATCGCCATCGTCGGAATGCCCGGAAGCGGCAAGCGAAGTTTGATCAATTATTTCGTCAGAAATGTGCTCGACGCAGAAACGGTCCAAATTCATCTGGCATTGCTTGACAATAATATTTCGGGAATCATCAATAGCCGTCCATTTTCTCTGGAAGAAATCGTTCATAAAATTGAATTGGAACAAATAAAGGTAGTCGTTGTTGACGGTTTGGAAGCCTGTTTCGTTGAAACAATGGGAGGGGCACGGCCCATGCTTGAATTTTTTGAGTATCTGCAGAAAACTCCTCGGGAAATCATCTGGATTTTAGCAGTCAACGAAATTGCCTGGAAAACCATCGAATTGATGCCGAAAACAGGAGGAGCCTTCACTCATGTCTTTCATTTGAAACCGGTGCGCAAAAAGAAACTAAAAGAGATGCTCTACAAACGCCATGAAGTTGTGGGTCTGCCACTGCAATTTAAAATCCCTGCGGATCATCGTGACTTCAAGTGGTTAAACAAGCTTCACTCACCTACCTGTAAACGCATGCTGGAACGACATTTTTTTTCCGAACTGGAACGTCACAGCATGGGACTCCCGGCCATCGCGATGAAACTATGGATCGATCACTGCAGCATTCTTGAAGACAATACAATCCTGCTCAATCCCTTCATAGAAAAAACCCAATTGCCGCACCTTGAAGAAGAAGAGCATTTGCTTTTAAGGATTATCCTGGCACAGGGAACCGTCCGACCACAACATTTGCAGCAGGCCGTAGTTTCCTCCAAATCATTGAGAGTCGCCCTGGACAACCTCAAACGCGCAGAATTGATTTTTATTCGTCGGCAAAACAACGAGACTGTTTTTTCCGTCAATCCAGAGTCTTATTTGACCATTTATCAACTGCTTAAAAAATCGACATTGCTGCCATGAAAGATCCATCTGCCCTTCCCCTTGTACCCGAAAATATTACCATCCCACATTTTGAAGATTTATTCACAGATTCTATTTTGGAAAGTGGCATCCGTATTTTCGTTCTGCTCATTTTTGTTCTCGTCCTTTTCAGGATTCTAAAAACTGTTCACAACTGGCTTGCCCGGCTCCCCCTGTATCGTCGCAGCTATCTTCGACACCAGCGATGGGTTGAGTTCACTTTGATTTTAACACTCATTTTGTTCCTGATTGGTGAAGCGATGCAGCTGCACTGGGCATTGATCGTCAGTCTCGGAGGGATCGGAGTGATCAGTTTCGGAATTGGATGTCAGGATCTTGTAAAAAATATCATCGCCTATCCTGTTGTACGACGCACTTTGGCAGCAAATATCGGCCACGAAGTGGAACTGATCAAACATCGGGGAAAACTGACCAAATTCGGATTCACACATATACACTTGTTAGGACCTTATGGAGAGACCCTCACCATCCCCAACCGAAAACTGCTGACGGAAACATTTTTGTGCAATGTAGACTCAAATACAATTTATCACTTTGAATGTGAATTCCCAATTCCTGTCATTTATCATGATCTCATGAGTCAATTACTGAATTTTTGCCATGAAACCGTCCTCCTTTCAGCTTACCGCTCTCTGGAACAGCCTCCTGAGGTTGGAATTGAACTCAAGGATGGCGAGATTTGGCTCAAATGTGTCTGTTATACGAATCGCAAAAATTATATTGCGGCCTACCGCACCTTTTTCTTGACTGAACTGGTGGAGAAAACATACTTCTTCCAACCTGAAAACGCTCAGGGAGGGTCAATCAAACTCCTCAAAGATCTTCCTTCATGCCGGAAATCCATCTCCAGTCATCCAAATGAATATCAATATGAGGAGAATGAGCACTCCCTGCTCTCAGATTTGGCCGAACCCGAATCCGCCGGCCGATCGAATCGAGCAGTTGATTTGAGCCAGCAAAGACCAGAAAAAATCGATGCTCCACCGCTAGAAGCCGATTTGTCACCGGAAACCGGAGTTTCAAAGAAAACTGACCAAACCATTGAAAAATAAAAACCTGTTGATTGATACAAATCGAATCCTGCCTACATGCAGACAGAGCGCATCAAAACATCAATATTACGGAAACGGGATTTGAGCCTAAACAATAGAAGAGTGGGGCACAGGGCGGGTATTATTGGGTATCAGAAGGAAAAAAGAAGTTGAAAAAAGGAAGGAGGGAAGATATTGCCGCAAAACCGTGTGGAATATTTTGTACCTGGTTCTCCAGGTGGGATAACGTATGGGGATTTAAGGCTTCCTTTAAATAAAGGCATGCACACCATCGCCAGGGACAAATCCCTTTACAAAACAAGTAAGGTAGCAAAAGATTGCATCACGAGAACCACAGGAATATCTTCACCAAATCGGTATGAAGTGTTTCATTAGAGATTTCAAAAGAGTTTAAGTAAAAATTCTGGTACCTTTCAGATTTCAAGAAGTGCTGGAAATTTTTTCTTTTTCCATTACACTGTCTAACCGATTGCAAATCGACATCAAACTTTCTCGAGCCGCATCCGCCATATAATCTTTGTTGTTGCGTATGCTTAACAAATCGTCCGCTAAATTCAAAGCTACCAGCACGGTCAAACTCATCAAATTGTAGGTATCTGATTTAGCAGCGATCTCATCAATCCGCTCAATTAAAAATGCTTCAACCTCTCTAATTTGTTCTTCAGTATATTGACTGGAAACTGAAAACTGATGACCCTTGATATTGATTTTGTACTGTTTTAAATTATTCTGAGAACTTTCTACCATGCTTTAAAAGCTTCTGACAAGGAACGGTTACGGTGTTATAGGGCACTAGAAGCTAACAGTTTTTAAAAAGGAAAGCAATTGCATTTTCACAGATCACCGGACCTTGTCTGAAGATTATAAAATTCATAGTTCTTAATCCGATTTCAAAAAGGAATGCACAATGACTGCCACTCAAGAACACATGTCTCAAGAAAAGAAGCAGCAATTTGCCGGTCTGCTTTTATTAGACCAGATCGCTACTGAAAAAGAAAAAATCCACTCTTCTTTTATGGAAAAAAATGACCAATTGCTGGAAGAATACCTCAACATTCTGGAAAAAAGAGAATTGCTGGAGGTTGCAGAAGATCTTTACTTTAAAATAACAGAAAAAGGACGGAAAATTTATCAGCAGCTTCTAAACCAACAGATCTCCTACGACACTCATTTTGATATCTACGCTTATGTGGATCTGGAAGAAGGAACCTTTGCAGACAAAGAAGCGGACTTTCTGGAAGATGAACGTTGGGATGACCTCCGTGTCGCAGTTGCCCGCTTTAAGGGAATAGATCCTTTCCGCATGGTTTTTTTGGGAATGATGAGCAACGAAATATTTTTTGAAAACTCAGACTGGAAATTTGATTTAGCGGCTGGGTCTTTATTTGAAGAAATGGAAGCCATTGTCAACGATCAGATCAGAGAGGAAGACCTTTCTTATGAAGATGAAGAAGGGTTTGTATCCGGTCACGATGTCCTCGATGATATCATCGCCCAAGGATCAAAAATTAACCAGGAACGTTATCTTAAGAGACAGGAGCAGGAAAGAGCAGAATCCCAACAAGCAGAAGAGCAAGAACGGGGGGAAACTGTCACAATTATTGAAGAGCATCCTTATGGATACGATTATGGCTATAACCCGATGCTCACACTGGGGGCCTATGCCGGAAGCGTCATGTTCATGGAAGCTCTCTGGCACGACCCTTATTGGTGATTTGGAGGATCAGTTATTCAATTTGAGATAGACAAAGAAAAATAACTGGGATATATTGCAGGTTTAATTCATCAGATTGTTACCAATTGGAAAGGAGTTCGGGAGGATTCAAATTTTGGACAATCACATTTAAAAACGGAGCCTCCGTTTGAAACTCAGCAAGAAAAAGGACATATGACTGTATCGGAAATTCGTAATATAATCACTCATCGCGGAATTCAGCTGAACTTGAAAGGAAAAAAGAAAGCTGATCTGATTCATATCATCCAACGTGATGAAAACAATTATGATTGCTACTCCACCAGCTATTCTGAAACCTGCGGGCAGGACGGATGTTTGTGGCGTTCAGACTGCCTTAAGGCAGACAAGGTAATTAACTAAGGCAAAAGTCTTCGTTAAGAAAACTTCAGCCGCTCCAGTCATTGGGGCGGCCAACCCTGGCAATTTTCCACCTATTTTTTCATAGTTTCCAAATAGAGATCTTCATATTGGTCTGCAGAATTTTCCCAGTCAAACTGTTTCGCCATGGCATTTTGAATCAGTTTCTGAAAGGCCGCAGGCTGCTCATAATAGGTCTCGACAGACTGGCGCACACAATGAATCAAGGCTTCAGGGGAAGGTTCTTCAAACACGAATCCTGTGCCGTCTGCTTCGGTGAAATGAGTAACGGTATCTCGAAGCCCGCCTACTGAACGGACGATAGGCAATGTTCCGTATTTGAGGCTGTACATTTGATTCAACCCGCAAGGTTCAAATAGAGACGGCATCAGGAACATATCGCTCCCCGCCTCAATCCAGTGAGCCAAACCCCAATCGTATCCGTTTTTCCAACCGACTTTTTCCGGGAACTGCTGCTCCAGAACGTCCAGTGCTCCTTCAATCCAGTGTTCTCCAGCTCCCAAAACAATCAGTTGAAGCTCCCAATTCAATATTTCCATCAAGGCAGGGATTGCGAATTCAAACCCTTTTTGGGCACTCAGGCGGGTGACCATTCCGATGACAGGAATGTCGGGTCGGCGGGGAAGTTGAAATGCCTTTTGCAGTTCTTCTTTGCAGGTCCGCTTTCCATTCAAATCAAGCGCCGAATAGGTGACAGGGATATAAGGGTCAATTTCGGGGTTCCAGGTTTGATAGTCACATCCGTTTAAAATACCATGTACATCGTTTTGGCGGCGTTGCAGCATTTCGTGAAGTCCGTGACCACCGAGAGGAGTGAGCAGTTCTTCGGCATATCCCGGACTGACTGCATTGATTTTGTCAGCCCATGCGATTCCTCCTTTAAGAAAGTTGAGCTGACCAAAATCTTCAAAACGATCAGAACTGAAATGTTCCCAGCCTATTCCTAAAAATTCTCGTGAAGTCAATGGAAAATGTCCTTGAAACGAAGCATTGTGAAAGGTGAGCAGAGTTGCAGTTTTTTTAAAAAAGGGATTGTCTTTTTCATGTTCTTTTAAATAAAAAGGCAAAAGAGCTGTGTGCCAATCATTGCAGTGTATAATGTCGGGAGCAAAATTGAGTGCCTGACATGCTTGCAGCACCGCTTTTGAAAAAAAACCGAAACGTTCCGCATTGTCGACAAACGGGTAAGTTCCGTCATCGTAGCAGCGTTCTCTTGCAAAAAAGAGATCATACTCCACCAGATAAACCGGTACTTTCTCTTCAAAACACTGTTTCACCGCACACCAAAGCTCCTTATTCCCCATGGGAACACCAAGTGTTTCAACAGCGGGAATCATCGTTTTCTGACGGATGATTTTACTATAATAAGGCAATATGATCCGCACATCATGCCCCCGCTTTTTCAAAGCCAGGGGCAGAGACCTCCCAATATCAGCTAACCCTCCTGTTTTAACAAATCCATCCACCTCCGAAATGGCCAGCATAATTTTCAAGGGTTCAGCCAATTTGTGCTCCTTTCGGAATGACAACAATACCATTTTCAGAAACAGTGTATTTTTGCCGGTCCGCTTCGAGATCCTCACCAATCACGGTATTCGGCGCAATTTTAGCGTTTTTGTCGATTATTGCCTTTGAAATACGAGCATTGGCTCCCACCTCGACATTGTCCATGATCACCGATTCAACGATGCGGGATGAATTATGAGCACGAACTCCATACCCAAGAATAGAATTCTCTACAATTGCTCCGCTTAGAATACAACCGGAACTCACCACGGAATTAGACGAGTATCCTGCATGTTCACCACCAACATGAACAAATTTAGCTGGAGGAGTCGGGGGTTGGTAGGTACGAATGGGCCATTTGCGGTTATAAAGGTTAAAAATCGGTTCGACCTTTACCAGATCCATACTGCTATCCCAATACGAATCAATGGTCCCCACATCCCTCCAGTATCCTCTTTCTCTTTCTCCCATACCGGGTACGTTATTTTGAAAAAAGTCATAGACAAACACCGGTTTATTGGGGAATATTTTAGGAATAATATTTTTGCCGAAATCATGAGAAGATTGTTCATCATCCGCGTCTTCAATCAATTCCTTGAGTAGAGGGTCAACATTAAAAATATAGTTTCCCATGGAAGCGAGTACATGCCCGGGATCGCCTGGAATCGTTTTTGGATCGACCTTTGGTTTTTCCTCAAACCCGATCATACGCCAGTTTTCATCGACTTCAATCACACCAAATTGGTGAGCTTCCGCGACAGGAACCGGAATCGCTGCGACCGTCAGTGCTGCCTTTTTTTTCCCATGAAACTTTATCATTTGACGAACATCCATACTGTAAATATGATCCCCGCCAAAAATACAGACGATATCGGGTTCAATATCGTAGATGAGGTTTAAATTTTGAAAAATCGCGTCTGCGGTTCCTTCATACCATCGTTTTCCGGTGCGCATTTGGGCGGGAACGGGATCTATAAAATGCCCTGTAACCACTCCGGACACTCTCCAACCCTGACGCAAATGGCTCATCAGAGAGTGGGATTTGAATTGTGTGAGCACATAGATACTCACCAGGTCAGAATTAATGAAGTTGCTCAGGACAAAATCAATGATCCGATAGTTTCCGCCAAAGGGAACTGCCGGTTTCGTGCGAGCAGAGGTGAGAGGGTAAAGCCGTGTGCCTTCCCCTCCTGCAAGAATCATCGAGAGAATTGTGCTCATTTTTTCCCTTCTATAAATGGCCGGGAGAATTTGAAATCTCAGTCAAACCCGCAATTCGGCATTTAATTTTTGCTTCATTTGTTTTACGATTTTCTTTCTAATCGGCTCAACATCTTGGTCTGTTAGTGTTCGATCATAAGATTGATATGTCAAGGCGTATGCGAGACTTTTTTTGTTTTTCCCCACTTGCTCTCCGCGAAATACATCAAACAGCCTGGCTTTTTCCAGCAGTTTTCCTCCCACTTTCAAAATGAGCGATTCGACTTCGCCCGCAGGGACTGATTCTTCCACGACAAAGGCGAGATCTTCATAAATCGGCGTGTAAACAGATAATGGTTCCACTTCGTAGTTTTGTTCCCAATGGGTCAAAAGACGATCCATGTCCAATTCAGCAACGGCGAACGGCTGTTCCGGCAATTCGAAGCGCTGGGCAATTTTTGGGTGGATTTCACCAACAGTTCCCAAAACCTGACCATCAAGCAGGATCTCGGCACAGCGTCCCGGATGATAAGAGGCCCCCTTTCCTTTTTGCCAAATCACATCTTCTACGTGCAAACCCATCAATAAGGCATCAACAACTCCCTTGAGATTATAGAAATCCATTTTTTCCTGATTTTCTGCATGGATCCAGGAATCCTGATTGCTGTTTCCCGTCATCAAAATGCACAAACTGGAGCATTCGTCAGGAAGGATTTCATTTTTCAGAGGAAGATAAATATTACCAATTTCAAAAACAAGCATTCGATCCTGAGTTCGCAAGTTTCTCTGGGCTGTACTGAGAACACCAGGAACCAGCGAGCGTCGCAGATGTGTTCTTTCCGCAGACAATGGGTTTTTAAGTCCGACATATTGAGATTGGTCCATTGATTTTTCCAAATTCAACGCCGCTTCATCTTTCAAATCAATAATCGAATAGGAGATGATTTCATCCAGGCCCAGTTCCACCAAAATATCCTGAACCTTCTGTGTTCCGGTTAATTTAGTGTTGAGGTGAAATTTGGGCAGTTCATCATTCATCAAAGTTCCCTGCATCCGGTTGTAGCCATAAACACGTGCCACCTCTTCAACCAGATCCGCAGCGATTTGAATGTCCATGCGGTGGCTGGGAACCGAAACCATTAGTTTTTCTCCTGGAATGACCGAAAATTCCAGACGTTCAAGCATTTCAATCATTTCTTGAGGTTTTAAATCAATACCCAACAAACGTCTAACATAAACGGGGTCCAATTCAATCGAGACGACTTCCTTTTTGTGCAGATAAAGATCTCCATAAACAGGATGAAGTTTTCCCCCTGCATATTCCACCATCAATTGCGCTGCTCTCGAAGCTGCAATCATCGTCAGTTCCGGATCGATTCGTTTTCCAAACCGTTCACTTGCTTCGGTTCTCAATTTCAAGATCTGCGAGGTACGCCTGTTGTTTAAAAATTCAAAATTTGCTGATTCCAGCAGAATCCTTGTTGTTTTTTCGGAAACTTCAGTCTCTGCGCCACCCATCACCCCGGCGATTGCCACCGAACTTTTTGTATCAGTAATCAGGAGCATTTGATCATCCAAAGTATGCTCAACTCCGTCCAGAGTCGTAATCTTCTCTCCATCTTTTGCGCAGCGAACAATGATGGCAGGCTGATTTTCGCCGGCTCGTTCCTTCAACAAATCATAATCAAAAGCGTGCAGGGGTTGTCCGATTTCAAGCATCACATAGTTGGTAATGTCAACAATATTGCTGATCGGGCGCATTCCTGCACGAAGCAGCCGCTGCTGCATCCAATAAGGTGAAGGTCCCACTGTCACCCCTTCGATGAGAAGTGCCGAATAGCGTGAACAGAAGTGGGGATCTTCAATTTTAAGTTCTAAAAATGGGGGAGCATCCGAAATTTCATGCGCCTGATTCTGCAGATCGGTTACGACGTCCTGCTTGAAGGGAACTCCCGTTAAAGCTGCGGTTTCTCGGGCAATGCCGAAAACGGCAAGCAGGTGACTGAATCCTCCTTTTATGTCAAAATGTAGAATCGTATCACCCAGATACTTTTGAAGGGATTCACCTACCGGCGCTTCTTCAGGGAGAATCATCACCCCTTCATGATCATCACTGACTCCCAGTTCTTTTGCTGAACACAAAACTCCTTCCGAGACGATTCCACGTATCTTACCAGCCTTTAATTTAAAAGTTTTCGGTTCCTCACTGTAGGCATCGATTAAAGTTGCACCCTGCAGAGCCAGTGGAACTTTGATTGCAGAGGGAATTGCTTTGTTTTCATAAGCCCGAAGATTCGGAGCACCACAAACGGCAACCAAAGAAGCGTCATTTCCATAGCTCACCTTTACCAGTGACAAGCGGTCTGCCTGCGGATGTGGTGACACTTCAAGGACCTCCGCCACGTAAAAAAGGTTTTCTTCCCACAGTTGCCCAATCGTTTCGAGCATTTCAATTTCTAATCCCGCCAAAGTCAGCCGTTCCGCCAATGCTTCAGGATCTGAGGTAGTAACAAAGTCGTTAAGCCAGCTGATAGGGACACGTAAACCCATAATTTTTCCTTTTGATGTAAGATACGAGCAGAAAATTCAAGAATCCAATAATTTTTTTCTCGCAAAATTGTTTGGTAACACAAGCCTGTTTGATATACAATCAGCTTTTCTCGGATGTTTCAAAGCAACCTGGAGCAGAACACTCATTGATCACTCAAATTCCAGGTTGCAAAAGAGGAGTTTTTGCCAGAGCGTCGAGTTTTTCTGTACGCAGCCGGAGGTCCAGCAAGGGCAGTAGTTCAGGTCTGACAAAGAACGAAGTGCCAATAATAAATATTCAATAAATAAAGGACAAGACAAACTATGAAACGGATCGGGGTCGATTTAGGAGGGACCAAAACTGAAATCATATTAACCGGGGACAATGTGCTGGACATTGTCGAACGCAAAAGAGTCCCAACTATTAAGGATCAAGGGTACGAGCGTCTGATTGCTCAGATTGCAGAATTGATCAACGAATTCCAGAGTCTGGTACATGAGGACGAAGAGATCACTATTGGAATGGGTATCCCGGGATCCGTCTTTCCTCCAACCGGTCTTGTACAAAGCGCCAATACCCAATGTCTCATTGGCCATCCCCTCAAAAAAGATTTGGAAGCTCTGATCAAGCATGAAATCAGAATTGAAAACGACGCAAATTGCTTCGCTCTCAGTGAAGCCCTGATCGGTGCAGGAAAAGGACATGAATCGGTTTTGGGAATCATCATGGGAACTGGAATGGGGGGCGGGATAGTCCTTTCGGGCAAATTACGAAAAGGAGTTCACGGCAACGCGGGAGAATGGGGTCATATGGCCCTCATTGTCAATGGTACCAAGTGCTGGTGCGGTCAAAATGGCTGTATGGAACTCTATCTGTCCGGCACCGGAATTCAACGGATATATCAGGAACGAACCGGGAAAAAGCGAATACTTCAGGAAATTTATCAAGGCTATGAAGCCGGCAGCGATCTTGCTGCTGAAGAGGTGTTTGAGGAATTTATCTTCAATTTCGGACGCGGGATGGCAAATTTGATCACCATCTTCGACCCCAGCATCATTGTCATCGGTGGAGGAGTTTCCAACTTGCCGATCCTTTACAGTGAAGGCGTGTCTTCTACCACTAGGCAATCCTTTCGCCCCGAACTCCCGATTCCTATTGTCAAAAATCAACTGGGGGATTCCAGCGGAATTTTTGGTGCTGCCATGCTTACAGAATAGTACTGAATCTGCTGCAGAGATTTTCTTTCACACCCGTGTTTAAAGCGCTATAAAAAAAGGAGCCGCAATGACATCCAATGCCCAATCGTCCAGGCACTCACAACTCTCTTCAGAAGAATTAGTTGCCCGAGGCAAGGCAGCTTATCTCCCCGTCTATTCACCCCGAGAAATGATTTTGGATCATGGGAAAGGGGCCCGTTTGTGGGATCTGGAGGGTCGAGAATATATTGACTTGGGTTCGGGAATTGCTGTCAATGCCCTAGGGCATCAGGAGGAGGATTTGGTTCAGGCCGCCATCGAGCAAACCAGAAAACTTTGGCATACCAGCAACATGTACTACACCGAGCCCGTCATTAGGCTCGCTGCCGAACTGGTTGAAGCCAGTTTCGCAGATCGCGTATTTTTTTCTAACTCCGGTGCAGAAGCCAACGAAGCTGCCATCAAACTCGCGCGAAAATATGCGTCTACGAAAAAAACTTCGGGAAAACGAGAAATCATTACATTCAACGGCTCGTTTCATGGAAGGACTTTGGCAACCGTCACTGCAACGGCGCAGGCAAAACACCAAAAGGGGTTTGACCCTCTGCCGGGAGGCTTCACTTATTGTCCCTACAATGATTTCAACGCGTTTGAAAAAATTATTTCAGAAGAGACCTGCGCAGTCATGATTGAACCTATCCAGGGGGAAAGTGGAATCACTCCTGCAGAACCTGGCTTCCTCAAGCACCTGCAGACCTTGTGTCACAAATATGATGCAGTCTTGATTTTTGACGAAATTCAATCGGGAATGGGGCGAACCGGACGCTTGTTTGCCTATGAATGGGAAGAAGGAGTAAAGCCAGACATCGTTACTCTCGCAAAAGCTTTAGGAGGAGGCCTTCCGATGGGAGCCATGCTGACAACCGAAGCTGTCGGAAAGGCATTTTCGGTTGGAGACCATGGTTCCACCTTTGGCGGAAACCCCGTCGTGGCCGCAGTCGCAAGAGTCGCACTTCAAAAAATCCGTTCTCCTCAGATTATGGCAAATGTCAAACGCCAGGGAGATCAATTGCGAAAACGGCTACAAGAATTGAATCTGGATATGTTCAAGGAAATCCGCGGCAAAGGGTTGATGATAGGAGCAGAGTTACAAGATCAATGGAAAGATCAGGCCTATGAAATCACAGAAAAATGCCGACACCACGGTGTTTTGGTTCTTCAGGCAGGAAACAACGTGCTGCGTTTTTTACCTCCGCTCAATATCACGGATGAAGAATTAAACACAGGAATGGATCGCGTCATCGAGACCCTTTCTGATTTGCATTCCGGCCAATAAAATGAACAATCAATTTGAAGTCTTTTTGGGACTTGGTTCCAATATCGGAGATCGGGTAAATCTATTGAAGGCCGCACGCCAAAGTCTTGAAAACCTGCCTTTGGCTCATTTCAGGGCGTCCGCAATTTATGAAAGTGAGCCTTATCAGGGAGCTCGACAACCACCCTATTTGAATCAGGTCGTTGGTGGATGGACACAGCTCTCTCCCAGCAAGCTTTTGAATGCCTGTCATATTATTGAAAAAAATCTGGGACGGATCCGGAAAAAACGCTGGGAGTCTCGTTTAATTGATATTGATATTTTGTTTTATGAAAATCTCGTATTGAATACAGAACAATTGAGCATCCCGCACCTTGATTTGGTCAATCGAGGATTTGTCCTGCTGCCTTTGGCGGAAATGATACCGAAGCAAATCGATCCGCGCACAAACCAATCCATTGAAACACTGCTTGACCATTGGAAATACCATAGTTCTGAACCAACGCCCGTGCTATTCAATAATATTTCTAAAGTTGAGAAATCAGAAAAAGCAGTAATTGAATATCAGGAAAACAGGAATTTATACCACCAACAGGCCGATCAAAAATTTCGTTTTGACGTCAAAACTTTGAAATAAACTGGACATTCTATCCAGATTAACTTAATCGGAAAAGGAAACTTCAAAGACTTTTGCGAAAAGGAAAGAGGATCAATCCATTTCAACCTTTTCCATGAAAAGGCAGCGAATCGTGCGGAACACGGTCACCAAAAGATGGTTACTATATTAGTAAACTGCCTTTCAAAGCTTTTGTGAAGCGAATATAATCTGACTGTCAAAACACTTCAGTCCGGCCTGTAATGAAATATTTCCCAGCAACCGTTCCCAATGCCAATGGAGAGAAGTAATGAGTGAGTTTGATCTGGATGAGATCTTGGAACCCTTTGAAAAAGGAAATCTTTTTCAAGCTCCAAAAGATGCTTTTAAGGCGAGAAAAAACACTTTTTTTAATTTGGAAATCCCCTATTCACACGTGATGCTGTTCTCTTCCATTGAATACGAAAACGGAGTTTTCGCAATTCGCAAAGCACTCTCTCTCCCCTATTTTCATACTATGGGAGCTAATGGAAAAAGTGTTTTTGTTGAAATTAACGGGGTGAAACGATTAGTGGTAGGATTTTTACTGGAATATCAAATTGAAGACTATTTGGAACACTACGGCCATATGCTGCATTCTTATTTAACCATGGCAGACACCATCCGCACAGAGTTTTAGGAAGCGCTCCTCCACAATCAGAAGCACTTCAAAAAACCACCTGTTTTCTTTAGCTGCACCATGCTGCAGAGCTAATTTACATTCCAATAATGCGAGTGAGAATCCCTCCGTATTGTGCAAAAAAGGGTACAAATACGAGGCTCAAAATTGCTGAAAGTTTAATTAAAATGTTCAGAGAGGGTCCTGAAGTGTCCTTAAAAGGATCCCCAACCGTGTCTCCCACCACGGCAGCCTTGTGCATTTCAGATCCTTTGCCTCCCAGGCTTCCTGCTTCAATATATTTTTTTGCGTTGTCCCAGGCCCCTCCTGCGTTGGCAGAAGCGATCGCCAAAACACCTCCAGAAAGCAGAGATCCAATCAGTATTCCAGCAACGGCCGGAATCCCAAATAGAAAACCGACGAACAAGGGAGTTCCGAATATTAGAATTCCTGGGGCAATCATCTCTCTCAGGGCAGCAGTTGTAGAGATTTCTACGCACTTGCGGTAATCGGGTTTGCCGGTTCCTTCCATCAATCCCGGAATCGTTTTGAATTGTCGTCTGACTTCCTCAATCATGTCAAAGGCTGCTTTTCCCACAGATTTCATGGTCATTGCTGAAAACAAGAACGGCAGCACTGCGCCAATAAACAAGCTGGTCAAAACCAAAGGATCCAGCAGATTGACACTTTCCATGATCTTCTGCTCAGGCGCGAGCAGATCAGCACGTGTCAAAAAAGCTGCAATAAGGGCCAACGCTGTCAAAACGGCGGAACCAATGGCAAAACCCTTTCCAATTGCTGCGGTGGTATTACCGGCAGCATCAAGGAGATCAGTCCGCTCACGAACTTCTTCTCCCATCCCCGTCATCTCAGCGATTCCCCCCGCATTGTCTGCTATCGGTCCATAGGCATCAATTGTCAAAGCAACAACTAGGGTTCCGAGCATTCCTAAAGATGCAATGGCCACCCCGTACATTCCTGCAAATGAGAAGGAAATGAAAACACTGACTGCAATCGCAAGGATTGGCGCAACAGAACTGTAGTACCCCAATGCCAGACCGAATATGATATTGGTTGCGGCTCCGGTTTCAGAGGCTTTCGCGACTTCCCGGACATATTTAAATTCGTGCGAAGTATAACGTTCCGTGTAAAGACCAATGGTCAAGCCGCCGATCAGACCAGAAAGAAAACACCAGTAGACTCCGAGATCGCTGTAGGTGACCCCGTTGATTTCAAATTTTTCCGGGAGCATCATTTTAGTAACTGCAAAAACAGCAATGGCCATTAATGCAGATGAAACCAGCAACATATTTTTGAGAGCGGGTGCGACATCCTTTTCCTCTTTCACTCGCACCAGAAGAATTGTCAACAGACTGATGGGGATGCCCACTGCAGAAATCAAAATGGGATAAAGCAGAGCCTGGAGATTGGTGGCAAAAGCGACCGCTCCAATCACAAGAGCAGCACAGGTACTCTCTGCGCATGAGCCGAACAAATCTGCACCCATCCCGGCAACGTCTCCTACGTTGTCTCCTACGTTGTCGGCAATCACTGCCGGGTTTCTCGGATCGTCTTCAGGAATTCCCTGTTCGACTTTTCCGACCAGATCCGCTCCGACATCAGCTGCTTTCGTGAATATTCCTCCTCCAACACGAGCAAACAAAGCGATGGCAGAACCACCCAGACCAAAACCCGCCATCACCTCCATCAAAATGTGGGTATCAAGTTCAGGCAGAAAAGCTTTTAAAATCAAATATATAATAATCAAACCCAGCACTGCGAGGCCAACGAGTCCGAATCCCATCACGGCGCCGCCCTTCAAAGCGACGTCAAATGCTTTCGAAATACCGGATTTAGCAGCAGCGGTGACACGAACATTGGAGATGGTAGCAATTTTCATCCCGACATAACCGGAAATAATTGATATTAAACATCCCAGAATAAAAGATACCGCGGTGTAAATCCCTTCATTGACGTCGGGAGTGTGTGGATCGTCTATCAAAAACGAAATAATCACCGCAAAGGCAATCATGAATATTGCAAGATATTTGTACTGTTGATTTAAAAAGGCCATTGCTCCTTCTGCAATAGCCCCATGGATGGAACGCAGGCGTTCTTCCTGTTCAGGACTATCAACTCCTGCCGCAATAGGAATATCTGCTGTCTGTTTTGCGTAATAAAAAGCGACAATTAAACCTAACGCACCTAATGCTATGATCCACAGCACGATTGAAGTCATACAACTCCTTTCATGGATGAGAAATGATAAAGAGAAATTTGGATGAAGTAGAAGTCCGAAGGAGTGGGCCCACCTGGACTCGAACCAGGGACCGGCCGATTATGAGTCGGCAGCTCTAACCAACTGAGCTATAGGCCCGTATTCCAAAATGTAACCACGCTTGGAATAATAATTGAATTCTTACAAGTCAATTCAATGCAGAAAATATGTTCCTCTGATCCTCCCTGTGTAATCTCAAAAAATTATCCTAAGCTCGAGGATAAAGCAAGTCATGATTTGGATTTCTATGCTAAATAAAGTGCTCCCTCGGATTTACCTGCCTCTCATCGTAACGCTGATTCTCCTGATGTTTTTTGCTGCTTTTTACAGTGAAGAATTGTCGGAAGATTCGTACCAGCATTTTCAAACCAGTGTTGAAGTCTGGAATAATCGGGATTGGAAAATGCTGCTCACCGATACCTGGAACAAACCGCTTCCGGCAATCCTATATGGGATTACTGGACAATGGGGAATAGTCCCTGCTCGCTGGGCCGGTGTTGTCCTGACCTTGCTCACAGGACTGCTTACGTTCAAACTGGCGATTTTAATTTTATCGGAAGAAATCAAAAAACACCCATGGACATTCGTCGGAATTTTTATCTGCCAGCTCGCCGTCCTTCCGCAGGCTTTTTTGACCATGACAGAATTGTTTGCTGCATTTCTGCTGGCATGCGGACTTTTTCTTTTTTTGACCAAACGATATTTTGCGGCATTTTTTGTTTTGGGATTTCTTCCGTTGGCACGTCTGGAAACCTCTTTGATACTGGCCTGGGTATTTATTTTTATTTCTTTGGAGCAGCTTCAAAACCAGGGATGGTCAAAAACCAAGTGGATTGAAGTGATCCAATGGAATACCGTGGGATCGATTCCATTTTTAACTTGGTGGGGGGTTGGAATCCATTACACAGATAGCTGGCGCTGGTTCCTGGACTCTTCCTATTCCCCCTATCTCCGGCCTTTTCAAATATCAAATCTACTAAAAATCAATTTTGTTACTGGATTGCCGGGAGTTCTTTCGGCACCTGGATTATTTTTATTTTTCCTGGGAATCTTCCACTTTCCTGTTGTCTGCCGTGCTGATTCCAGTAATTCCAGATGGATTCAAAAAGGACTTTACGGCATCCTCCTGATCCATGGATTATTTCTGAGCAGTTTTGTTGTCTATCCGAAAGGAAGCCGTTTTGGAGATTTAGCAATAGGAGCAATCAATCCCAGAAATTATAACGTCATTTCGCCTATTATCGCTCTATTTATTTTTGCAGGGTCGATCTACCTGATCAAGTTGATGAATCAGGCTTTTCACACGAATTGGTTTCGTAAGTGGGGGATTTCCCTGGGGCTTACAGAAATTGCTTTGATCACCTTTTTCTTTTTCCAGCAGGCGCTTGGAACCAGTTTGAAAAAAGGTCTGTTCAAACTGGGTATACATTATTCAATATTAATTATTTTTTGCTGCTGGCTTGCCTGGTACTACTTTCGCCCGATGCGAAATCCTGAGAAGCCAGCACGTTTCAATCATTCATCCATTGCTTTCTTTCTCATTTTTTCTTTTCTTTTCAGTGTGCCTCTCTTTTGGCATCCTCTGCGATTTTATGATCAGCGGGCGCTGGTTCAGAAGGAATTATGCAGCTGGCTGGAAACTCATCAAAAAACTCCAGCGCGTCGCATTATTCAAGACATCAATAGCCGTTTAAATCTTTTTTGCCGGCTTCCATCCCTGAACGCCCGCTGGACGTGGCCTCACACGTTTCAAGAAAATTTGAAGTCATCGCCAGCGGGAAGTTGGATAATTTTGGAAACTGATGATGACTACCGTCCTCGATCTCACTATCCCGATGATCTCATTCGATCTCTGACCAATTCTTCTTCCTTTGCACTCATCAAAAAGAGTAAAGCGATTCCTTTCAATGCCCGTTGGGAAATTTGGCTCAACCGAATTTCTGCCAGAAACGCCCCCACACGATGGATCGTTTATGAAAAACTAGAGAGGGAATAGAAAAAAATCTGCTCTTGTTGATTATCTTCGATTTGCTAAATTGTGAGTGTCAATGTAGACTTCAATACATTCACTTGAAAATAAAACTGAATGAATGGACTCGCGATTCTTAAAATAAAAAAATCCCTGCTGCAAGCAGACGGGGTATTTGCTTAGGGCCTCCGGCGGCAAGCTTTAAAAAGCTTGACCAAACTATTCGTTGAGCCTGCGGCGCTTAAAAACGCTGCAAGCAGCGGGGTATTAAACCCAATGCTTCGCAATAAAAGGTAAACCAGAAGAAACACCAACCGGATGCTTGAATCAAGTATTGATTTTATTTGAATGAATTGAGTCCAAGCATCTATATATTTACGGAAAAGACCAGGGGGAAGAGCTACAGACAGCTCACCTAAAAAAAAAGTATGATGGCCAGAGAACGATGGGAAATTTGGCGTTTTTGTATTGTTTGCAATGCAAAACTGAAAGGAACATACGAAGTCCTGCACTACGGATTTCAAGATCAAAGCAGTGACCACCCTAAAGAAATGCATTTTTATCTAAACTGTGATGCCTGCGGATCGGTTAACCCCCTGGATGACTCGCTCATTCCCGGACTGGTTCAGGAAATCACAAAGAAAGAATTTTACAGCCATAGAATCAAAGAAAAAAGACGCAAACGGAATTAGAAAAATATTTAGGAAAGGAAGCGTATGCATCAAATCAAATCTCTGGACGGAATTTCTTTCGATAAAATTCGAAATCAAAATGAATCACGGGTAAAAGCGATGATGCTTGATGTGCTGAAGGAGTTTGACAATTATTATCCAACCAAAATTGATCTGGAAGATATTTACGCATTGACACTCAATAAGTTGCCCGCCCGCTACATTCAGGCCGAAGGGTTCACGCTGGAAGAAGACATCACCGAGGAAGAGATCTGTGAAAACCTCAGAAGCGCAATAAAAAGGGTTTCCCAGTCTCCCACTGTGGACCATGATGACGACAGCTTATTGCTGGAAGATGATGAAGCGGTATAATTGATAAACACAATTCATAACAAGTCTTCAAAAAAAATTATCTCCCGCCAATACAAGGCGACCTCCACTGCTGCCAGTTGATTCGACGTTTCAGCAGATTTAATGAAACAAAGTTTAAATTCCCATCAGGAAAAGAGAACTTAAAAAGTAAAAAAGAGGTATTTTGAAAACACAAAAAGCATATGGTTTGTGGACCAGCGTCTTTACCCCGCAGTTATTGTCCGGAGCAGTCAATATGAGTGAGCCCCGGTGGGACAGGAATTCAGATAGCCTGGTCTGGCTGGAACAAAAGGACGGGCAGGGCACTTTGATGGTTTGTGACGATTCAGGAGATTCTCCCAGAGAACTGACATTTGGTCAGAATGTACGAGGAAAAATTGGATACGGTGGTGGAAATTTTTGTGTGAGTAATGGACTTGTGGTCTTCGCAGGCAATGAAGGAAAACTATTCCGTCAAGAGATTGCAGACGGATTCTGTACTGCCATCACGCCAGGGTTCGGACAATCCGCATCACCCCAAATTTCTCCCAATGGCAAGTGGATCGTTTTTGTTTATGAATTGGATGGGGAGAATGGACTGGCTCTGGTGCCGACCGATGGAAGCCGATGGCCGCAAAAATTAGTTTCCGGGGCAGATTTTTATTTTGACCCCCGCTGGTCACCGGATGGGAAACTTTTGAGTTGGATATGCTGGGATCACCCCAACATGCCCTGGGATGGCAGCATCCTTCAATTGACAACTGTTTCTGAAAAAGCTCTTTCCCAGGGACAGACCGGAAAAATAAGAACCATTGCCGGAGGGAAAAACATATCTGTGCTCCAACCAGAGTTTTCTCCGCAGGGAGACAAACTGGCCTATCTCAGTGATGAAAGCGGATGGTACAATCTTCACCTCTACGATTTGGAGTCGAAAAAAAGTTTACCCTTGCTTGAGAAAAAAGCTGAATACGGAGGGCCCACCTGGGTTTTGGGAATGCGCTGGTACGACTGGATGCCAGATGGACAGGAACTCATCGCCATAAAAAATGAACGTGGATTTTGCATATTGCAATGCATTGATGCCAAATCGGGCCATGCCTTTTCCCCTGAGGGATTTCAAAAGCAATATAGTTATTTGGAATCGATTCATGTTTCATCAAAAGGAAAAATAGCCCTGCTTGCGGCTGATCCCGGCACTCCGAAGCGCTTGCTTCGTGTTTCAATTAAAAAACGAGTTCCTGCAGTCCAGGTCCTGCGGAGATCTGCAAATGAACAAATTCCGAAAAGCTACATCTCTTATCCGGAATCGGTTCTGCCTAAAAATCAAAAGGGACAATCTGTTCATGGCCTGTTTTTTCCTCCAAAGAATCCCCAATTTGAAAGCGGTGGATTACCTCCCTTGATCATACAAATTCACGGAGGCCCCACCAGCCAGGTATTTCCATTTTTGAACGGAGAAATTCAATACTTTACCTCACGGGGATTTGCCTTCCTCAATTTGAATTACCGGGGCAGCAGCGGATATGGGAGGGAGTATCGTGATTTGCTTAAAGGCCAATGGGGAGTTGTTGATGTCGAAGACGCTGTTTTCGTGGCCTCGCATTTGGTTGAGCAAAAGCGGGTCGATCCTGAGCGATTGGTCATCAAAGGCGGGAGCGCGGGAGGATACACCGTGTTGCAGGCGATGGTGAGGCATCCCGATTTTTTCTGTGCAGGAATCTGTTCTTACGGGATTTCCAATTTGTTCAATTTGGTTAAGGATACTCATAAATTTGAACTGCACTATACGGATTCGCTGATTGGTGTTCTTCCAGAGGCGATGGCGCTTTTCCACGAACGATCCCCACTTTTTTCTGCAGATCAAATCCGGCACCCTTTGCTCTTGTTTCAAGGGGAAGAGGACACTGTGGTGCCAAAAAATCAGGCGGAAGCAATCATTGAAGCACTTAGGCAGAACGGTATTCCTCATGAATACCATCTCTTTCCAGGAGAGGGGCATGGATGGCGAAAGCAGAGAACCATTCTTCGTTATTTTGAAGAAATGAGTATCTTCCTGGAAAAGTATATCGTTTTTGCTCGTTAACGAAATTTAATCGTTGCTCATCAAGAGATTTTTAAAAAATTTCAGGTGACCAAACAAAACTAAGAGGAATGGGATGCTCAGGTGGGCCTTGTTTCTGAATTTACTGATTAGATTTCTTGAGGTGCCTCCACTTTTCCTGGGACAGAACTTCCGGATTGGCAATGCTTTCCGGAACGATTCCGTTGAAACAGTCCAGGACTCGGGAAACTGCACTGGTCGCCATTCTTAATACACATTCTTTTGTCAAGGCAGCAGAATGGGGAGTCAGGATCACGTTGTCCAATCGAAGCAGGGGGTGATCGGCACTGGGCGGTTCTTCTGCAAAGACATCGAGACCTGCACCTCCGATGTTTTTCTCGCTTAAAGCTTTCACCAAATCGTCTTCTTTGATCACTCCTCCACGCGAAGTATTGATAATCACGGCATCTTGTTTCATCATCTGTAGATATTGCCAGTCAATCATTTCCTTCGTCTCGTCAGTGAGGGGGATGTGCATTGATATCACATCAGCCTGGCGAAACAGGTCTTCCAGACTCATAAACTCTGTATTTTGATGTTTCGCTTTGATCTCATCGCTCAGATAATCATCATGAGCAATGATTCTCATTTTAAAAATTCCCCGACAACATTCCGCAAGCTCCGAACCAATCTTTCCATACCCGACGACTCCCAGGCATTTTTCTCTGAGATCCCGCGGACGATTTTGATACCGGATTCTGAAATTGTTGTTCCTCATCTCCCTGTCCATTAAAAAAAGCTCTTTGGACAAAGAAAGAATCAAGGCAAGACTGTGTTCCACAACCGAAGTGGTGTTGACTCCCAGACTGGAGGTGACCAGAATTCCTTTCTCAGAAGCACATTTGACATCGACGTTATCCACTCCACCACCGGTGCGGGAAATCGTCTGCAGTTTTTCGGCACGGTCGAGGAGATCCCGTGTTATATGGATTCCTGTGCGAAGAACGATTCCCTCAACATCACCGATCAAAGGGGCCACGGTTTCAGGATTTGCATCTGGAGTCTGGACAATTTCTATATTGTTCTCCTTCAACATTTGCAGGGCTTCATCTTCTATGGGTTGAGGAAGCAGAACTTTGCGTCTTTCCTTCATTTTTTCCTTTTGCAGTCTGGACATCAAAGCGGGCAACGAATGAGCTTCGTTTACACCTGGGTTTTTCTATGCACTAGCGGCAGATATGCACACCCTACCGATTATTATCGAAGATAGCGCCCTCCACTCACATCCAGGCAAATGCCCGTGATGTAACTTGATTCATCGGATGCTAAAAAAACGACCGTGGCTGCGATTTCAGACGGTTCGCTCAAGCGGCGCAAGGGAATCTGGTTTAAAATTCGTTCCCGTTCAGCATCTCCTTTTTGTTCCCACAATGCCCCCACTCTGTCTCCGGTCATGGTCACCGTGGGCGCTACTGCATTGACCCGGATCCTGTTTTTTCCCCAATCATAAGCGAGCTGCCGAGTCAATCCCTCCACGCCTGCTTTTGCTGCTGTATATTGCACCCCGGCCAAGGATGCCCGCCAGTGGGCTGCCAGGGCAGAAATATTGATGATCGTACCTCCCCCGTTTTTGACCATCACCGGGATCACCTGCTGGCAACAAAGAAAGGATCCTTTCAGATTCACATTGACGACCAGATCCCAATGCTTTTCTTCAATTTCATCCAAAATATGCGGGGTAAACAGCGCTCCTCCGGCATTGTTGACCAGAACATCCAGGCTCCCCCATTTCGAGACAACTTCTTCGACCATGGATTGAACCTGCGCTTTATCGGTGACATCCATCCGAATTCCCATAACTTCAGCGCCAGCTTCCCGGGCCTTGGCAACCGAACTTTCAATCGCGTCTTGATTGATGTCAGTGATGACGATTTTTGCCCCGTCCTGCCAAAGTCCCTGGGCAATCGCGAAGCCCATTCCCTGTGCAGAGCCGGTCACAACTGCCACTTTTCCTTTCAGTCTTTCCATCTTTTTTGCCTGTTTAGCGTTTTCCGTTTTTGAAAATCGTCAACTTGGAGTCTTTTTCTTTCGGTGAGCCTGCTCCATGGCCAGAATTACAATTTTGATCATGCTTTATTTCTGAACTTGTCATTTATCTTACTCATGATCTTACTCATATTCACAACTAAAACCATCCTCAACAGAGGGGTTATGACAAGGAGTAAGAACAAGAATACAAAATTGCGAAAAAACCTTTTGAATTTTTTAAATTTTTCGTTTCCTGGAAAACAACAGGGTCGGAAACATCCCACCCTGTTATTTTCGTTTTCCAGAAAGAAAACTTAAGCCCTGTCGCCCCAGTCACGGTTTTCTTCGGGAACTTTGACATCAAATTTTTTGACTTCCTCAACGAGTGCAGCCAGTGCATCCGCTGCAATATCAAAATATTTCTGACCTTTTTCCTTTGTTCCCCGGAATGCATTTCCAATGGTCGCATGATCAGAGTATTCATGATGTTCCATTGGAACCCACATGCTTTCAGCACCCTGAAAAGTAACAAATCCGGAACCATCGTGTTTCTTAAAACTGTCACCCATCCAATGAGGGGCATGGGTCCTGTCATCTCTTCTTTTATCAAGATCCACAGCAGATTCGTCGTAAGCGAGAATGGTGCTGGTTTCAATTTCACCTGCATGCCATCCTGGTGTCTCTTCCGGCGGTCCTTCGATGACATCCTTCAGCAAAGACAAAGTTCTTTCAGTCGGTGTTTTATACCATCCGACAAAGGCACCTGTCTGGTACCGGATTTTGCGAAGAACATCATCAATCACTTTGGAGTTACTGCCATGATGGGTAACAAAGATCAGTTTGTTGAATCCATGGAAGATCATGCTTCTGGCAATATCATACACGACAGCGCGATAAGTGTTTCCAGACAGTGTCATGGTCCCAGTCCCTTCTAAAGGTTCTCCCATATGATGAGGAGAATAACCCACTGGAACAATAGGAGTGTATAAAGTATTGCAGCGAGGCGCTGCTTTTTCTACAACACCGATCGCGGTCATTGTATCCGTCCCCAGAGGGCAATGGGCTCCATGTTTTTCTGTGGATCCCATCGGAATAAGAATAGTGTCATTGGTTTTAATAATTTCCTTCACTTCATCATGACTGTTGTGCTGAAGGCTCCATGTTGCTTTTCTTGCCATTTGTTCTCCTTACTTCTATTGTTGAAAAATTGACCTTTTTAAAAAAAAATTATGGTCGTTTAAAAAAATCGAATTCCGTTATTTCAAAAAACCCTTTTCTGTCAGGGTTTCTTTCAATTGGAGTTTTTGAGATTCAAGCATGCCTTTCAAAGGTTTTCGCGGGTTACCGCCAACAAAACCTGCCAGGTCCATGGCTGCCTTTACTCCAGCAACACCAAAGGCTCCCGACACTTCTTTGTTCAAACTGATCAACTCATCGCTCAGTTTCTGTGCTTCTTCCAGACGCCCTTCCTTGAAGGTTCTGTACAAAGTCGCACAGGCATCTGGAAAGACATTCGCTAAGGAAAGTACGCCTCCTGTTCCCCCCGAAACCAGCAGATCCAAAAAATATCCTGCTGATCCCGCCATTACGGAAAACCCGTCACCTTCAGATTCCAAACCATTTTTATAAGTGCTTTTGGAACTGTCTTTGATCCCGATCACATTGGGGTGGACCGCCACCCGCTTGATCAAATCGGCACCGATATTGACTCCTGCAGCAACGGAAGGGTTATTATACAAAACCACAGGAATGGGAGAGGCATCGGCCACATCAATAATGAAACTGGCCAGCACATCATCTTCCATTTTTTTTGCAAAAAAATGGGGCATCAATAAACTGACAAGATCTGCTCCCAAATCAGCAGCTTTTAGAGTTTTTTCGATCGTTTCAAATGTACTTTCGGCCGCTGTGCCGGCCATCACCACCTTATCTGCACTGCGGTGTTTCACAACGGTTTGCAGTACCTCAAAACTTTCTTTAGCAGTGAGAGATTTAAATTCTCCATTGGTTCCCAGAATAAAATATCCCCGTAAACCTGTCTGATTCATTTTTTCAATATTTGTGGCGACACCGTCCAGTGACACCTGCTCGTCGATGAAAGGAGTACACATAGGCGAAAATACTCCTGCCAGCATTTCTTTGGAACTTCCCATTCAAAATCTCCTCGTCCAAAAATTAAGTTTTTTCATGATCGTTGTTAATTTCAAGTGCTCAGTAAGGACATAAATTTTTCGACAACGTGATCTGTGAAAGCGTCATCATTGATATGAGCATCAACTGATTCAAAGGGAACAGACGATTTCAGGTTCTCACGTAGAGTTTCTATGAAAATCCGGTTACTCTCCGGTTCCCAGTGAGGTAGACCTTCCCGGTCAGGAAACGAAAACCCCTGCAGCGGAATGAAAACATGGACAGGACCGGTTGCCATATTTATTTTTTTCGCCGCCAGTTTTGCAACCTCAATCAGTTCTTCCCGAGTCAAACGCACCAACGTTAAATTCGGATTGTGTATGATGTACTTTTGCTTTTTAAGACTTTCCGCCAGGGTGTCGAATGGTCCCTGGACCGAATAATTGACACTACCGGGAGCAATCACTTGAGGAATTCCTTGTTTCCCTGCCGATTCCAGGCGAAAATCCCGGATCGAACGATGCAGACCGCCGACCACTGAATCAGCTAATTCGTGCATGTTCAAATCCAGTACTCCTTTAAAATACCCTTCATTGATCATTTCCTCCATGGCGATGCCTCCCGTTCCATTCTGGTGAAAGGCAACACTTTCGTAACCTGCTTCTTCCAGTATTTTTTTTGCCCGTAGAGCCCCTGGAGTGGTAGTCCCGAGCATAGACATAGCGACTGGAATTTTAGACATTTCCGCGTTCTTTCGGCTGGAAGAAGCTTTTACCATCCCGCAGATTGCGGCGGCGGCATTTTCGAGCACCCGGATAGTGAGGAAATTGAGTCCTTGAATATCGGCAACCGAATGCATCATAATAATGTCTTTGGTGCCCACGTAAGGACCAAAAGTCGCTAATCCTGAAGCAACGGTGGCCACCATGAATTTCGGGAGACCAAAAGGAAGAGCGCGCATCGCAGCGGTTCCGATATCAGTTCCCTGGGCACCTCCAATGCCGATCACTCCCTGAAATTTCCCTTCCTTGTGCAATGCGGCTGCAATTTTTCCAGCTCCGACCATCATTGTTTGAATGCACCGCCCTTTGTCTTTGGAATCAAGCAGTTCTTCAATGGGGACCCCTCCCGCAATCGCGACTTCTTCACGGCTAATATCAGGGTTGAACTCTTGAGAAGCCTCGGAGGGGATAGAGAAAATACCGGTGTTCATCAGCAACGTTTTACATCCTTGAGATTCGATCCTTTCCCTGAGAAAAACGGCCTCATTCCCCTTGGTATCGAGAGTCGCAGTGATCAATATGGTCATTTGCGAGGGATCTTGTTGAGTTTCCATATTTTATCCGCTGGATAAATCGCTTGATGAACAAATTCGATTTGAATTACCGAATGAGGAACGAAGTCCCTGAGGAGTGATTTTTATGATTCGTTAGGTTTTACAACCACTTTGATGGCACCGTCTTTTCTTTCCGTATAGGTTTTGTAGGCCTCATCGATCTGTGATAACGGGAAAGAATGTGTCACCAGCGGCCTTAAATTGACTTTCTGCTGTTTTAAAAGTGAGACGGCTCTGCCAACATTGGCCCAACTTTCCCCTCGCACCGTGTGGATCGATTTATTGTTCAGCGCCAGTTCGGCAAAATCGGCCGGGATCGGCTCGTGAGCAAATCCCAACAACAGAATCTGCCCCATCCTTTTTGCCACTTTGACAGCCAAATCCAGCCCTGATTGATTGCCCGACGATTCAAAAACAATGTCCGCACCAACACCATCCGTCTCTTCACGAATGACTTCTGCAGCATCTTCCTTATTGATGTTGATCACTCGATCTGCCCCATTCGCCTTCCCAATTTGCAAAGGAGCATCGCGCCTGCCCACGAGAAATGTTCTCCCGGCACCCAATGCTTTGGCCGCTTGGATGGAAATCAAACCCAATGGTCCGGGACCGATCACAGCGACATTGTCGCCTACAACAAAACCTCCCATGGTTTCAAACCCATAGAGCACACAACCCAGGTTTGTGACCAGAGCGGCTTCTTCAAAGCTCAACGTGTCCGGAATTTTGTAGACGGTGTTGATGTGGTTGATCACATATTGAGCATCGCCACCATTGGTCGTAAACCCGTTTGCACGATGTCCCTTTTTTCGGTTTCCATGATTGAGGCAGGATGTGTAGTTGCCTCTTCGGCAATTCCGACAGCGGGAACATCCCAAGTGAGCTTCGACCGCAACTCGGTCACCAAGCTTAAACTCATCAACAGTTTCTCCTAACGCGACCACCACGCCGGCATATTCATGCCCGATAATAAAATCACCATAAGGAGGCTGCCCGGCAAACGGTTTGGCGATCAGACTGACATCCGTGCTGCATACCGCGCAGGTTTCGACCCGGATCAGGACATCCGCAGGACCTGGACTGGGTGTTTCAACTTCCTGCAATTCCACTTGATTCGGCCCCATTAATACAGCTGCCATCATTTTGTCAGGAATTTTTTCTATTGTTTCCACTCGTTTACCTCCCTAATTCCTACTTGAACTTCATCGCAGAGAACTTGTCTGCAAATGGGTAAATCAATCACTTTTCGACGAGATGATAGCAGTGGCGGGAACACCACACAAGCGATAAAAAAAGGTTTGTTATGCAGAATTGTACCGTTTGATGCCAAGGGAGAGTCTGGAAAGTTGTTAGAGCCGCGCTCGGCAGAAGGACAGTTTAACAAGGAAAAAGTTTGACGTCAAGAAAATTAATTCACTCAGGACAGAATCGATTTTCCCAATTATGATTTTCAGTTATTTCTCCCCGGGCTCAATTTTAAAATAAAACTGGATAAATTCAAAGGCTGTATACTATTGAATATATTAGTTTTAAAACTAATATAATTGCTGGATCATAGAATTTCCTGTAAAAATTTATCTTTCCAGCTTTCTCATTGAAAGCCTTGCTTTGCTTTCAGCTGTTGAGCATCCAGTACACTCAGAGGAAATAAAAAATTTGACGTTTTCAGTCAATTATAGAAAATATGAGGTGAGCCGTTATTCCATAAAAACAGAAACCCAATGTTCGCTGAATTAGAAATATTATTCGTATTTTAGCGACAAGTTTTCGAATAGAAAGCAATCTTTCATGCCCAACACGATGATTGATCTCGGTGAAAGAATCCGGAAGGAACGTCAAAAAAGGAAACTAACACTGGAAAAATTTTCAAATATGACTGGACTTTCAAAAAGTTTTCTCAGTCAAATAGAACGTGGGGTGACTGAACCTTCCATCACTTCCTTAAAAAAAATTGCCGGTCAATTTGGATATAGTGTCATCAACTTGTTTTCCAGCGGAAACAGCGATGAAAATTGGGGGTTTCATGAAAAAGTGCCGGAATTGGTCATACAAAAACCCAGCTATGTCGAAAAGGTGTCCGTGGTCCGGGCAGACAAACGCAAACGTCTGGCACTCCCTGGATCGAAGGTGGTCTACGACTTGCTGACACCGGACATGAACCGTCAGATGGAAGTCATGTCGATGCGCGTTTCTCAGGGAGAAAACTCCGGAGATGAGCCGATGCTTGATTCTCCTGGAGAAAAAATCTGTATCGTGATGAAAGGCACCCTGGAGGTAAAAGTGGGAAACGACACTTACCAGCTCAATGAAGGAGATAGTCTTCATTATCCGGCCCACGTGCCTCATTCCTGGCTCGCTACCAAAGGAGATGTCATCGAAGTATTCTGGATCTTGACCCCTCCTTCATTTTAATTCCCCATACCTTGGCGACAGAAAACGAAATCTCTAAAGACACCACGACCGCTGCGCTTCTACCTGATTAAAATTTTATTTTCTCACGGTGAAATAATTTTCACCACTATGCATTTTCAGGAGTCGTAAAGTTGAACTAATCACGAACAGGGTTATAGCCGGAAAAACTTTGTGCATAAAATTCCAACCTACTAAATACTTTTTAATTTCAGATATTTAAGTTATTCAGAAATTTTCTTTTGGAAGCAACTTTTCTGCTTAGAAAACAAATGATTCAAGGCGCGGAAAGTAGGAAAAAACCATTCTGCCCTGAGTGAAATATTTTTCTTGACGACGAATTTATACATTGTTAAAGTGAGCAAAACAGCATAGGTAAAATGGGTTAAATCCACCTGTATCACCTGATGGCTTGCTGCTTCTTTTCGCTTGTTGCAGCCCAGTAAGCAGTTCATTCCACTTGTTGTTTTCAGGAGCCAAACACCCTGTCTAATCGGAGACCGGGAAAAAGCGGGCCGATCCCGCTTCTATTCTTGATTATCACTGAACTAAGGAGGTTTATTATGTCCGCAGGCACAGCTAATTTTGGTATGACTGGCGTTGATTGGCAACAACGCGTCAATTGGGACCGTCTTAGAAATTATCGCATTGAACGTGCACGTGAAAAAATGAAGGCTCACGGCATCGGTGCCATGCTTCTCATGTACGATGAAAACGTCCGTTACGTAACCAGTACTCTGACTCCGGGCTGGAATCGCCTGAAGCCCGGCCTTCGTTATGCAATGCTGTGCGGCGACGGTGCCCCGATATTGTTCGAACAAGGGGACATCGGCATCCAAATCGAGCGTCATGCCCCCTGGATACCGCCGGAAAACATTCGTTACTCTTATGCATGGATCAAAGGGGCCGCAGGTCCAGCTTCAAGCCAGCAGGTGAAAAAATTCATTGATGCAGCGAAATATGAAATGAAGCGTCATGGTGTTGAGGGAGAAAAATTGGGAGTTGATTTTATCGACATCAACATGCTGAAGGCATTTGAGTCTGAGGGTATCAATTGGGTTGATGGAATGACTCCGATGATGGAAGCTCGCGCAGTAAAAAATCAAGATGAGCAGGAATGCATGCGCATTGTAGGGGCAATCGGTGATGCCGCTCACTGGGAATGCATGAAGTTTCTGGAACCCGGAGTAACCGAAAATCAGGTCACCGCCCACATCATGCAATACCTCTACAACTTTCCCGGAATCGAAGATGTCGAAGACGTCATTGTTTCTTCAGGACCCAATACCTGGCCAAACTGGCGGAATTTTTCGGATCGAATTATTCAACCGGGCGATATTGTTTTTATGGATCTGGCAGCCCTCACCTGGAATGGTTACAAATCATGCTATTACCGAACATATTGCGTCGGTGCTGAACCAACACAGGAACAAAAAGATTATTATGCCAAGGCACTGGAATGGCTGCAGGCCTCTATTGATGCGGTCAAACCAGGGGCTACCACAAGAGATATTGCTGAAAAATGGCCTTCTGCAAAAGAAGCATGGGGTTACAAAGAAGAAGATCAGGCTGCTGCAAATCTATGGGGACACGGTCTTGGTCTGGCCCAATATGACCCACCCGTAATTTCTCGGATTTGGTCATTGGATCACCCCATCGAAATTCAGGAAGGGATGGTCTTTGCTTTGGAAACCCAGCACGGCAAACCTCTCGAATGGGGAGTTCGTATTGAGGAAATGGTCATTGTCCACAAAGACGAAACTGAATTGATCACCCACTTCCCGATAGACCGTATTATGCCGGTCAAAGTGCTGTAGTCACAGCGTAACCATGCAATAAAGCCGTTGACCTCAAGTCAATCGATACGAGGTCAATGGCACTTGTTCGTGTTCCCAGCAACATTCAGATAAGCAACCACACCAATGCCTCAATTGATCGTAGCTCTGAGTTCTCCAGAAGCCACAAATATCGAACTTTTTGGCCCAAAAGCCGCAAATCAATCCTCGCTGGGGCAGGCAGATCTACCCATTCCTGACGGTTTTTGCCTGAGTTCCGAGGCTTATCGGATCCAATTAAAATATTCGAAACTCGATCAGGTGATTGAAAAACTGGCTAGTTCTGATGTACAGGAAGCAAGGTTGCTGGCCAATCAAATACGCATCGGTCTATTCGATCATCCCATTGCACCTGAAATATTAGACCCGCTTCTGTTTGCTCGTGAAGAACTGCTCCAGCGCACCGATTCGCCTTTGGTTGTCCGTTCATCTGCCCTGGTCGAAGATCGGGACGGGTCCAGTTTTGCAGGGCAGTTTGAAAGTTTTCTGGGACTGGCCGACGAGAACGAATTTTTGACAGCAATCCGTGCTTGCTGGGCAGCGCTCTGGTCAGTCCGGGCGCTCCGTTATATGGGAACCCATGAAATCGCCCCATCAGACACTGCAATGGCACTCTTGATTCAACCCCTCATCAAGGCCGAATCTTCGGGCGGTGGTCTCAGTCAAATGGCAGATGGTGGAATGTTGATCAGCGCGACTTGGGGTCTCGGAGAAGCAATTGCACAAGGGGAAGTCGTCCCGGATCGCTACGAACTGGATAGCGACGGTTCCCTCCTCCATGTAGACACCGGTCGCAAAACACACAAGATGGGATGCAATCTCCACGGCGCCATTCCCTCCGCTATTGTCTCCAAGGAGTATTCAGAAAAACGTTGTCTCGACGATGAACAGGTTCGTGAATTAAGCCGATACCTCAAAAAAGCTGAAGCATTGATCGGCATGGCCGCAGAGATCGAATGGGCAAGGGACGATGACGGCTTCAAGCTACTTCAGGTCCGACCCCTGCAAATGGAAAAATCTGCCATTCCTGATGAACTCTGGGCCCGCCGTCCTGGTCTTCGCGGGCATCCTGCAGGAATCGGCTGGGGCATCGGTCGTGCCTGCGTTATCAACTGCGAATGTGAACTCAGTAGAGTGGCTCCTGGAGACATTCTGGTGACCCAAGTTGCCGGTCCCTCTTTGACACAGATTCTGCCTATGGTTTCGGGGGTTGTTGCCGAATTAGGCGGCAGCACCTCCCATTTGGCATCACTGGCCAGAGAAAAAGGGATTCCGATGGTACTTGGTGTTCTGGATGCAATTCAAAAAATTCCTGATGGTGCCCAAGTTGCCGTCGACGGAGTGGCCGGTATTGTACGCTGGACCAATCAGCCGAGTTAGCTCCTCGAGCCGAAAGCACACTTCCCGGCAAAATCCCGACGTCCAAAACCGGACAAAATGAAGAGCCCTTTCTGACAAACTCATCCAGGCTTTTACAGGGAATAAAATTTGAGTCCAAACACAAACCAGGAAAATGTGACTTGTAAAAAAGGGAGTTTTTGTAGAAAATAAGGCAACAGGAACATCCCTTGTTCATCGTGTGAAAACAAATTGTCAAACCGTTCACGTCAAGTGACCCCTATCGAAAAGGAGAATTTCCTTATGAGTGCACAACCCTGGAATACAAAAAACTGGTTCACCAGTCCCTGGAATTTCGTCGACGAAGTGACTGCCGACTTCAATTTCTCAAAAAATATCAAAATTCATGATGTCACGTTACGCGATGGTGAACAGCAAACTGGTATTGCTTTCAACATGGACGACAAAATCCGCATTGCAGAAGGTTTAGCCGAGGCGGGAATTCACCGGATTGAGGCGGGATTGCCGGCTGTTTCCCCTGCTGATTTCAAAGCAATTTCAGAAATCGTTAAAAGAAATTTGGGACCTCAAATTTTTGCGTTTTCCCGTTGTATGAAAAATGACGTACAGGCCGCCGTAGATGCCGGGGTTACCGGAGTGGTCATGGAAGTTCCTTCGAGCCAGCACATTATCGAACATGCCTATAAATGGCCATTGGACAAGGCCATTGATCTTTCCATCGAATCAACTGCTTTTGCCCATGAACAAGGTTTGGAAGTTGTTTTTTTCCCCATTGATTTCACCCGCGCAGAAATCAACTGGGTTCTGGACCTGATCACCCGGGTTGCCGATGAAGGTCACATGGATGCATTGGCTTTGGTGGACACATTCGGGGTTACCTCACCTCATGCGATGAAGTATTTTGTGAGGGAAGTCAAGAAACGCATTTCAGGCCGCCTTGAAGCCCATTTTCATCAGGATTTTGGAATGGGAGTCGCCAACACCATCATGGCTTTGGCGGAAGGGGTGGAAGTCGTTCAATCAACAGTGCTTGGCCTCGGTGAACGAGCGGGCAACGCTCCAACAGAAGATGTGGTGATGGCGCTTTTAACCATGTATGGAATCGACATCGGCATCAATTACGACAAACTTTATCCCCTCTCACAGATGGTGCAGGAAATTGCAGGAGTTGCAGTCCCGAGAAATAGAGGAGTTGTTGGAAAAGACCTCTTTAAAGTCGAATCCGGGATCATCGCGAACTGGTTTGCCAACTGCGGAATTGAACACCAAACTGAACTTTTTCCTTTTCGTCCAGAACTGGTAGGGCAACCTGAAGCAGAAGTTGTTTTAGGAAAAGGAAGCGGGGTTGATTCAATCAAGCTATGGCTGGAAAAATTCCAAATACAAGCAAGCGAGGAAGAGACCATGGAAATCCTCGGCAATGTCAAAGCATTCGGTGTGGATCACAAACGACTGCTTACGTATGACGAATTCAAGGAAATTGCTGGTAAAACTGTTGCCATTGCATAATTGCTTCAGGTTTCCCAACTGATCCTCGTTGGGAAACCTGAACACCCCCGGTTCAACCGTATCAATTTTCAGAAGGCGATCATTCACCACCTCCCTCACAGTAATGGTCTGAACATCGATGCTTCCATACCTCAACACATTCACAGAAGGAGACTGTTTTGAAAAAAAAACAAAAAGAAATAGGCCTGGCCGTCGTCGGATGCGGGACCATCGGACGTATTCGTGCTGAATTCGCCAGGGACTACCCGGGAATCGGTTGGTTAGGTTTATGTGACGTCAATGAAGAGTTGGGAAAAAAATTGGCAGAAGACACATCCGCCGATTTCTTTACGACAGACTACAACGAATTGCTTCAACGCCCGGAAGTCACTGCAACCATTATTGCAACAGATGAAAATGCCCATGTGGATCCCACTCTGCTCGCCACTGCCCAGGGGCATGATCTGTTTATTGAAAAACCTCTGGCAACGGACATTAAGGATTCGCTGCGCATTCTAAATGCGATCAAAGAAAGTGGGGTCGATGCCGTCATTGGCTACACACAGCGATTTCGTCGGAGATTTTTGGCGATAAAAGAAAAACTGAGAACCGGTCAAATAGGCGAAGTGAACGCCGTGGTGACGCGGGCATTCATGAACCGCATGGTACCCCTGGCTACCCTCCGCCGAACCAATCAAAAAGCAAATTTAACTCCCATGGTAGTTTCCGGCACTCACAGCCTCGACATGAGTCTCTGGTTGATGGAAGGGAAAGAACCCGTTTCCGTGTATGCCAATTCCACAGACAAATCCCTCGGAATGATTGGTACCAAAGACGCAACGTTCGGAATCTTTACGATGGACGACGGAACCATCTGGAGCATGAATATCAGTTGGTCTTTGCCGATTGTCTGGCCCGGTTCTGTTTATGGCCTTGAGATTGGAATTGTCGGCACTGAGGGAGCAATTGATGTCGAAGACACGCATCGCGATTTGATTCTCGCTTCTGAAAACCCTCAGGGGGCCGGATACAATCCTGAGGGATATGATCTGGAAATTCAACGACACGTTGATTTTTTAACCAGTTATCCGCCGGGAGATATCTACAAAGGTCAGCTCTGGGGACCTATGCGGGAAGAAACAAACTCCTGGTTTTCACGCCTGTATATGGGTTTGGACACACCTCATGCCACCGCGGCAGACGGTCACCGGAATTTGCTATACACCATGGCAATGGACCTTTCCACTGCCCGTGGAGAGCTTGTAAAATTCCCCCTGGAACTGGACGAGTTCTATTGATGCCGAAAACACGAATTGGGTTTGTTGGAATTGGTTTGATGGGAACAGGAATGGCAAGAAATTTGATTTCTGCCGGATTTCCTGTTTCCGTATATGATATTGACCGGAAAAATTGCTCAGCAATTGTGCAGGAGGGAGGGACCGAAACAGAAGATCCTGCTCAATTGGCAAATCATTCTGATGTGATCATTCTTTCACTTCCCAATTCCCATGTCGTCAACGAAGTGGTCAAGCATTCCCTGAAATTGTTTGAAACGGAGAAAAAAGGGTTGATTCTGCTGGATACCACCACGGCCGATCCTATCCTTTCTGAAACCTTGGCATTGGAACTACTGGAAAAAGAAATTTTCATGCTTGATGTCACACTCAGTGGCACGGCAATAATGTGTGCAGAGAGGGATCTCACCTTGATGGTGGGTGGAAAAGAAGCCATTTACCAGCAGTGTGAAGCAATTTTTAATGCCATTGCCAAACAGTTTTTCTATTTGGGCAAAAACGGGTCCGGAGCCTTGATGAAATTGATCGTCAACCTCGTCTTGGGATTGAACAGAATGGTCCTGGCAGAAGGGCTTGCATTGGGAGAGCAGGCTGGCATGGAATCATCCCGTGTTTTGGAAATTCTCAAAAATTCTGCTGCCTACTCCAAAGCAATGGATATGAAAGGTGACAGGATGGTTGAAAAAAACTATCGGAACCCCGAAGGCAAACTCGCTTTTCACCGCAAAGACGTCGGTTTGATTCTCGATTTGGGAAAACGTCTGGATTTCCCCCTTCCATTAAGCAGCGTCCATGCTCAAGCTCTTGCGTCATTGGTCGCCAAAGACCGGGGAGAATGGGACAACGCTTCTATAATTTCTTTTTACAAAGATTTAGTTAATTCTGATTCCTAGCCATTCATTCCACCTCAGGCCAAATTCGACGCCCCACACTGGGAGATCCCGGTGAATGTATCGTGTAATTGACGATTCGGTGGGTCCACTCCCCATCATTCAATCCCAATGTTTCATGCTCCTCAAAGTTTTTCAAACGTGCTTCTAATGAAGTGTACTCGTACAAAATACAATGTTTGACAGGACCTGCGACTGCAACCATTTTCCTGGCACCAATGCTTCCCGGCATCTTTGCTATTGCTGGAAAACGGTACTGGGCATACCAGGCGGCCAGGTCGTATTCATCCTGGATTGTTTTTGTTAAAAAACTTCCAAATTGAATGGCCGGTCCCGGACATGTGCCGACCGGGCGTTGCCCAATTTCAGGCCCCTCGACTCGTTCCTGCTCTGTATATACTCCCTGTCTCGCACCGGCCCGTTTTGCCAGCATCTTTTGAACGGCCTGATCACCGGTATCGTGATGTCGATTTGCCAAAGGGTTATCTGATTGAAATATCAGTGGATTGAAAAATACATGAGGAGATTCCGCTCCAATGATTGCTACAAAATTGGTCCCTGAACCTATTTCCGGGCCTGACAATCGTTCCAGGCCGCTTGTTAACTTATTCATCCCCGATCCTCCTCCGGTAATTTCATAATGAGCTGCCCACAAATAGCCAGGTCGCTCAAGCAGGTTGGGAAAGTAGTCATCGTGAAGCCATGCCAAGTATCCGCTTTTATCTTCTTCACTTAAATCATACCAAACTGCATATATACTCCTGTCCATTCTTTCCTTTCAATATCAACTTTTCGTGTTATTAGAGAATTCAATTTATCCAAAAATGATCATATTTATAATAATGATGAAATACCAGAAATTCGGTCTCATCGTCAAATAAAAGCGGATTCAGTGCATATATGGGACAAGAAAAACTACCAGGATTCCTGTGCCAGTATCCCGAATACAATATTTGAGAATCTCACTGATCGTCAAAAACAGGGAATGAGTTGTTTCTTATTTTCTCAAGGAGTTGTTTTGCCGATGACGAATTTTTGAATAATCTTGTAATATTTGTCATTTTGCACCAATGAATGTCTGACATTGCCACTCAACAATAGGAACAAAAATGAGACAGGATTCAATTATCGTTGCAGGTGGGGGAATCGGAGGGCTGGCAACCGCCCTTGGCCTGGCACTCAAAGGAATCAGGGTTACGGTTCTGGAACAGGCTTCCCGATTTGGTGAGATAGGAGCCGGTATTCAAATCGCTCCAAATGCCTTTCATTCATTAGATTTTCTTGGAGTCGGAGAAGAAGCCCGAGAGAAAGCAGTTTATATCGAAAAACTTCGTCTAATGGATGCTTTGAGCGGAGAAGAAATCACTCATATTCCATTGGATGAACCTTTTCGAAAACGTTTTGGAAACCCTTATGCGGTGATCCATCGGGCAGACCTCCATGGAGTCCTGCTGGAAGCTTGTCGAACCAATCACAAAGTGGAACTCTGCACCAATCACGAAGTGACAGGATATGATCAGGAAGAGAATGGGGTGAATGTATTTATAAAAGATCAACCGCCTCTTTCAGGCAGAGCCCTGATTGGTGCAGATGGGCTGCGATCTGCCGTACGGGAGCAGTTGGTCGGCGACGGTGAACCCAATGTTTCCGGGCACACAACCTATCGTTCAGTCATTCCTACCGAACAAATGCCTGAAGACTTGCGATGGAACGCTGCCACCCTCTGGGCAGGCCCGAAATGCCACATTGTGCATTATCCGCTCAAAGGATGGAAGGTGTTCAACCTGGTGGTTACCTATCACAATGATGCCCCGGAAGCAGTAGCTGGAAAACCCGTTTCAAAAGAAGAAGTAAGCCAGGGTTTTGATCACATTCACTCTCGAGCACGTCAAATTATTGAAATCGGCGAAAATTGGCGACTTTGGGTTTTGTGCGACCGCGAACCTATTGACAACTGGGTGGATGGACGGGTGGCCCTGCTGGGAGACGCGGCCCATCCCATGCTTCAATATTTTGCCCAGGGGGCATGCATGGCGATGGAAGATGCAGTCTGCCTCAGTCATATGTTTGAGACACACGGAGGAGACTATGAAAAAGCTTTTGAAGCATACAGACTGCAGCGTGTTGTGCGCACCGCGCGGGTACAAATTGATTCCCGCCTTATCGGAGAATATATTTATCATCCCGCATCGGCAAAAGCGATGCTTCGCAACTCAATGATGGGCGCTATGAGCGCGGAGGAATACTACGAACGACTGCAATGGCTCTATGGTGGAACCGGACTTGATCTTGCTCAATGAAACCCGTTTCAATTTCTTATTTAAGCCTCTCCCCTCTCTATCTCTGGTGCTGAACAGTACTTTGGATAGGATCTGTCAACGCCTTCCTGAATTATTCTGTTTACTCCACTGAATTCGTTAGTCTGAGTGAAAACATTTGCTAAATTCTCTTCCAAAAATCCCACAACCAAATTGATTCAGGCTCGAAATAATGATTCTAGCAATTTATAAGTAAATGATTTAAAAAGATATTTTTAGCATTTTCAGCAGCATGGGAAAACTTTGGATGAAAAAAACGGAGCCTCAAAAATTTGTGGTTGACTCGCCCGCTTCAAAACGCTAGAACATCATGGTGATAATAACCCTCAAGGGTTCATCACACTCCGACTCCGAGCATTAGAATTCCCAGCTTCAGAAAAAACCTGCGAGCTCCACGGTATCGTTCGTTATCCTCAGTGAGGGGAAATATTTTGCTCTTCGATAAAAAGAGATTCAAAGAAAGAAGGAGGTATTTTTATGACAGTGAACATTAGTGTGACCATTAATGGCACCACCTATCAAAAAGATGTCGAGCCTCGCACGCTCCTGGTGCATTTTATCCGGGACACATTGGGTTTGACCGGTACCAATATCGGTTGTGATACCGTACAGTGCGGCGCCTGCACCATTCACATGGACGGCATGGCGATAAAATCCTGTGCCACCCTGGCTGTTCAGGCAGACGGTTCGCAGATCACAACGATTGAAGGCTTAGCAAAAGATGGTGAGCTCCATCCAATGCAGCAAGCATTTTGGGACAATCACGGCCTGCAATGCGGCTATTGTACTCCGGGTATGATCATGGCTGCAACGAAACTCGTTGAAAACAACCCGGGTATCACAGAAGAAGAAATCCGGCATGGACTGGAAGGGAACCTATGCCGATGCACGGGATACGCCAATATCGTCAAATCAATTAAAGCCGCAGCCCAGGCTATGGGAGGAGGTGCATAATGGGGAATTATATTGGTAAAGTAGTCAAAAGGGTTGAAGACCCACGTTTTATTCAGGGAAAAGGCCGCTATATTGCGAATCTGAACCTGCCGGGAATGAGCTATGCCGCCATAAAAAGAAGCCCTCATGCTCATGCAAACATCAAAAGCATAAACGTGGAAAAAGCAAGGAATATGGAAGGGGTTATCGCGGTGATGACCGGCAAGGATTTAGCCGAAAGTGGTCTCGGCACATTGCCATGCGGTTTCACTCCACCCGATATCAAACTTCCTCCTTATCCTGCATTGGCAATCGATAAAATCCGTTACATGGGACACGGAGTAGCAGTCGTTGTCGCAGAAAGCAGATATCTCGCTCAAGACGCGCTCGATCTGATTGAAGTGAATTATGAGGTCCTTGACGCGGTGGTTGATGCAAAAAAAGCCAGAGAAGAAGGAGCCCCTCAAGTCCACGAGGAAACTCCAAACAACACCAGCTTTTATTGGCCCATCGGCGACAAAGAAGCAGTCGAAAAAGCAATTTCTGAAGCAGATCATGTTGTTGATCTGAATCTGATCAACCAGCGATTGGTTCCCAATGCAATGGAACCTCGTGCTGTGGTTGCTCAATGGGATGATTTCAGTGGTGAAATGACCGTATGGACCACGACTCAAAACCCCCATGTGATTCGAGTCTTGATGAGTGCCTTCACGCTCTTTATTCCAGAAAACAAACTGCGCGTAATATCTCCTGATGTGGGAGGTGGATTCGGCAGCAAAATTTTTCATTATCCTGAGGAAATCATCATCCCCTGGCTTTCAAAAGCCCTCAACCGTTCAGTCAAATGGGTTTCTCTGCGCAGTGAATCATTTGTGACGGATGCCCATGGCCGCGATCATGTGACCAATTGCAAACTCGCATTGAAAAGTGACGGAACTTTCACCGGTCTTTATGTTTCGATTCATGCCAACATGGGAGGATACCTATCCTTGTTTGCCCCCATGGTCCCTTCAGCCCTTTGTTTAACCTTGTTGAACGGAATATATACGATCCCGGCCATCTATGGCGAAACTTACGGGGTCATGACTCACACAGTGCCGGTTGACGCCTATCGGGGTGCCGGTCGACCAGAGGCGAGTTACATGGTCGAACGTCTGATCAACATAGCGGCTCAGGAATTGAATATGGATCCCCTGGAAATTCGCCGTAAAAATTTGATCCAGCCGGATGCCTTTCCTTTTCAAACTCAGGTAGCTTTAGTTTATGACAGCGGTAATTATCCCGGACTCCTGGATAAAGCAGAAGAGGTTTCTGGTTATCAAGCAATGCGTGCTGCTCAAAAACAGGCACGCGGTGAAGGCAAGCTGGTGGGAATTGGAGTCAGTACCTGTATTGAAGCCTGCGGTGTCGCCCCTTCCAAAGCAGTAATTAGCCTGGGTGCCGGAGTCGGTCTTTGGGAAAGTGGAAGCATTCGTGTACATCCAACAGGAATGATTAGTGTATTCACTGGAAATCATAGCCATGGGCAGGGACACGAAACCACTTTTGCTCAAGTTGTGGCTGATGAATTAGGGGTCCCGATTGAAAACATTGAAGTGATTCATGGGGATACCGGACGTTCCTCAATGGGATTAGGGACCTATGGAAGCCGAAGTAATGTCGGGATGGCCGCCTTGTCCAAAACGGCAGAAAAAATCCGTGAAAAGGTTATCAAAATTGCTGCCCATCAATTGGAAGCATCCGTGGAAGATATGGTCTATGACCAGGAAAAAGGAGAAATTCATGTCAAAGGTTCTCCAGACAAAAAGAAAGCATTTGGAGAAATTGCATTTGCCTGTCTGACGGCACATGAACTTCCTGACGGAATGGAGCCTGGTTTGGAAGAAACCAGTTTCTATGATCCTGAAAATTTTGTATTCCCCAACAGCGCACACATTTGCCTGGTTGAAATTGATCGGAATACTGGAGAAGTGGAAATCAAGAAATATACAGCGATTGATGATGTCGGAAAAGTGATCAACCCAATGATTGTCGAAGGTCAAATCCAGGGCGGAATTGCTCAAGGGGTTGGTCAGGCATTGTGGGAGCATGGAGCCTATGATGATCAAGGTCAGCTTCTCGCAGGGTCTATGATGGACTATGCAATGCCCAAAGCTGGTAAATTAGTCGACTATCAGGTGGATCGTACCGAAACTCCCTCTCCTCACAATCCTCTCGGGGTTAAAGGTGTGGGTGAAATGGGAACGATTGCATCAACTGTTTCCATGGCAAATGCAGTGATGGATGCTCTGTCCCCCTTAGGGATCAAGCATCTTGACATGCCATTGACTGCGGAAAAAATCTGGAACGCTATTCAAAACAGTGGCAGCTAAAGGAGGAAAAAATGTATCCATCAAAATTTGACTACTACCGGGCCGGGTCTGTTTCCGAGGCTCTTTCATTAATGCAGCAGCATGAGGATGCCAAACTGTTAGCCGGCGGGCATAGTTTGGTTCCTGTAATGAATCTGCGCCTTGCCACACCTCCAGTTTTAATTGACATTGGGCGTATAGGTGATTTGAAAGGCATTTCATCCGTCGGCGGTTCTGTAAAAATAGGCCCTTTGACGACGCACGCCATGATCGAGGCATCGGCAGATGTTCCTGCACTGATGTCGCAGGCTGCCAGCGGAATCGCAGACCCTCAGGTGCGGAACCGTGGGACCATCGGTGGAAATATTGCTCACGCCGATCCCGCATCAGACTGGCCTACGGTGTTGACCGCTTTGGGTGCCACCATCAATATTGCCGGAAGCAATGGAGAGCGAAGCGTGGGAGCAACGGATTTCTTTCAGGGTCTCTTTGAGACTTCATTGGAAGAAAATGAGATAATCACCTCAATTTCCGTACCGAGTCATGGGGAAGGCACCGGTTCAAGTTATGCGAAGTTATTTCATCCCGCCTCAGGTTATGCAATTGTCGGTGCAGCGGCAGTGATCACGATGTCGGGCGGACAATGCACCGGAGCCAGTGTCGCCGTCGGCGGTTTAACAGAATGCGCTACGAAAGCTCCTTCGGTTGAAGCGGCATTGACAGGCAAAGCGTTGAATGAAGCCACGATTGCAGCAGCAGCTGACGCCGTTGCCGGTGATTTAACGGGTGATATTTTAAGTGATTTTCAAACCAGTGCCGCGTATCGCAAAGCAATGGTGAAAGTCTATGTCAAACGCGCGGTCAGTGCAGCTGCAGGAATTTAAAACATTCAGGCAGAATGTTCTTTCACGAGAACACTGACAAACCGCATCGCAAAATTAAAGGCCGGGAGACAGTCGTCTTGCCGGCCTTTTTTATATGATCCCCAATCCCTGCATTCCAGCTTTCCAGATGACTTTCATACTTTTTACCAATAGAACCAAACAAGCTGGAAAGGCCCTTCTTTTATGAGCACTTTTACTTTTGGAGAAAGAACCCCTTGACAAGCCGACAAAACATAGAATCTATCGACCAGGTTCATCAAAAATTAGCACAACACGACTATATTGCTGATCGAAGTTTAACCACTTCCATATTTTTGGCTTTGAAACTGCGGAAACCGCTCTTTTTGGAAGGAGAGGCCGGAGTCGGAAAAACTGAAATCGCAAAAGTCCTCTCTGCAATGCTCGGACGAGCCCTAATCCGATTGCAGTGTTATGAGGGGCTGGACGTCAACACGGCAGTTTATGAATGGAATTATACTCGTCAAATGCTTGAAATCCGAATGATGGAGGCGGCAGGCGGAATAAACAGAGAAATGGCGACAAAACAAATTTTTAGCCCGGAATTTTTACTCAAACGTCCACTTTTGCAGGCCATTGAAAGAATCGACGGGATTGAACCCGTATTGCTCGTTGACGAATTGGACCGTGCAGACGAAGAATTCGAAGCCTTTTTATTAGAGATTTTGTCTGACTTTCAGGTCACAGTTCCTGAGATAGGAACCCTGAAAGCAGAGCAGGCCCCAGTTGTCATTATTACATCAAATCGGACTCGTGAAATTCATGATGCATTAAAACGCAGATGCTTGTATCACTGGATTGACTATCCATCGTTCGAGAAGGAATACAATATCGTGCTGGCAAAAATCCCGCAGGTTCCAGAAAAACTTGCAAAAGAGGTGGTCACATTTGTTCAGGAACTCCGCAAGGCAGATCTTTACAAACTTCCCGGGGTCGCCGAGACACTGGACTGGATTTCAGCGCTGGTTGCTCTCAATCGAGAAGATCTCAGTGAAGAAATTGTCAACGACACGCTGGGGGTGCTTCTAAAATACCAGGACGACATTCAACAAATGCAGGGGGAACTGGTGCAGAAAATAATCGGACGGCTCAACACTGAATCGGAATGACCCATCTTTCTCTGAGGTAAGCTTGGTGACTGCCTTTTGCTGTTCCGGGTCCAAACCATTTCCCTTCCTGCCCCCAACACAGAAATTTCAGAAAGTTAAAACATGACCAATGAAACAGAACCCGGGCATCTGTTGCGAAATATGCTTTTATTTGGCCGCCTTTTAAGGAGTCTGGGGGTGAACATCACACCAACGCAAATTCTTGATTTGGTGGAAGGGCTTGATCATTTGAAGATTCGGAAACGAGAAGATTTTAAAAATGGCGCCCGCACAATTCTCATCAGCAAACATGAACACATTTCGTTGTTTGACCGCGCTTTTGACCTTTTCTGGCAGGCAAGAGATCAAGGAGCCCTGCTTGATTTGGACATGAGAGTCCTTGTGCCGCCGCAGCAGACCGAAAAGAAAAAAATCCTGGAAATCGCGCCGGCATCAGACGAAGAAAAAGATCTCCCTGATCGCGAATCGGATGAGCCTTTGATCGATACCGTTTATACTTATAGTGCACGTGAGATCTTGAAGCAAAAAGATTTTGCAGACCTCTCTCCGGAAGAAATGCATGAGATCAAACTGCTGATACAATCAATGAACTGGCAATTGGAGCAGCGCCGAACCCGGCGAAAAACAGCGGATTCAAGAGGAGTCTACCTGGATATGCGCCGAACTTTCAGGGGGAACCTTCATTTTGGAGGCGAGCCGCTTAAACTGGCCTGGAAAAGCCGAAAACTAAAACGACGACCTCTGGTAGTAATCAGTGACATCAGCGGATCTATGGAACGATACTCAAGGGTCTTGCTCAAGTTTATTTATGCCATCAGCAACGGTTTGGATCATGTTGAATCCTTTGTCTTTAGCACCCGTTTGACTCGCGTGACGCGACAGCTTCGTGGGCGTGACATCGATTCAGCACTGGATGAGGCTATCGCAGCAATTCACGATTGGGCAGGAGGAACCCGGATTGGTGAAGCGCTCAAGACTTTTAACTATCAATGGGGACGTCGGGTCCTGGGGCAAGGTGCAATTGTGATCGTGATCAGCGATGGGTGGGACCGTGGGGACCCTCAACTCCTCAGCCATGAATTGAATCGACTGCAGTTGAGCTGCCAACGTTTAATTTGGCTCAATCCTCTTCTTGGTGCCGAAAATTACGAACCCCTCACACGCGGGATTCAAGCAGCTTTGCCATTTATCGATGATTTTCTTCCAATCCACAATCTTTCCAGCCTTGAGCAACTGGGAAGTTTACTCGAAAGACTGGGGGAACACAAACCCACCCGACATCAACATGCTGAGATCCAATAAATTTCCCGGTAAAAATGAGCGGGACAGTGATGCCCGAGGCAACGGATTTTTCCTTTTTGTAAATCACTTTTCCCCGAGAATCAAAAGATAACTGAAAACAATTATATGTCAGAAGTAGTGTTTCCTAAACAGGCTCATGTTGTTATTGTCGGTGGAGGTGTGATTGGATGTTCAATTGCCTATCACTTAGCCCACATGGGCTGGAAGGATGTCGTTCTCCTTGAACAGAACCAGTTGACTTCCGGTACCACATGGCATGCCGCCGGATTGATGGTGACTTTCGGTTCAACTTCTGAAACTTCAACAGAAATCCGAAAATACACTCGGGACCTCTATAGCCGTCTAGAGTCCGAAACAGGCCTATCAACGGGCTTTAAACCGATTGGTTTTATCGAAGTCGCAAGCGATCCAGATCATTTGGAAGAATACCGGCGTGTTTCTTCATTCAATCGCTATTGTGGTGTTGATGTCGAGGAAATTTCTCCAAGGGAAATCAAAGATCTTTTCCCAATAGCTCGTGTTGACGATCTGCTTGCAGGTTTTTATGTCAAGGATGACGGACGTGTTAATCCTGTAGACGTAACAATGGCTCTTGCAAGAGGAGCCCGGCAGCAGGGAGTAAAAGTAATTGAAGGAACGTCTGCGACGGGAGTAATTAAAAAAAACGCTGCGATTTCCGGAGTAACGACAACAAAAGGAACCATCAAGACCGAATACGTTGTCAACTGCGCAGGAATGTGGGCCAGACAATTTGGAGAACTTTCTGAGGTCACGATTCCCAATCAGGCTGCGGAACACTACTACCTGATTACAGAAGCATTAAAAAATATTCCACCGAACATGCCAGTGCTTGAAGATCCATCTCACTATGGATATTACCGTGAAGAGGCGGGAGGGATCATGGTGGGGCTATTTGAACCGGAGTGTGCTCCCTGGAAAGTAAATGAAATCCCATTCAATTTTTCATTTGGTGAAATCAGTCCAAACTGGAGTCGGATGGCTCCTTATCTGGAAAAATCAATGGCTCGAGTGCCAATAACCATGGAAACAGGCATAAAAAAGTTTTTTTGTGGTCCTGAGAGTTTCACCCCGGACCTTCAGCCCATCGTTGGAGAAGCTCCCGAATTGAAGAACTACTTCGTCGCAGCAGGCTTGAATTCAATTGGAATTTTGACAGGAGGCGGCCTGGGAAAGGTGCTGGCCCATTGGATCGTCAATGGATCACCCGATGTAGATGTCACCTCATTCAACATCGATCGTTTTCATGCATACCAAAGCACGCCTCTATATCGCGAACATCGGACCGTAGAATCGCTGGGGAGGGTATATAAGTGTCATTATCCGTCGATGACCTACCAAACAGCAAGAGGAGCGAAAAAAACTCCATTTCACGATCGCCTGGCAGCACATGGTGCCTACTTTAGGGATGTTAGCGGGTGGGAAGGTGCAGACTGGTATGCACCGGCAGGATTTGAAGCGAAGCTTGATCAATTATCCTGGGGGAGAGAAAACTGGTTTTCCTGGTGGGAAGCGGAGCACCATGCTGCCCGCAAGGATGTGATTCTGATGGACATGTCCTTCATGTCAAAATTTCTGGTACAAGGCCATGACGCCGGCACCGTGTTGAATTATGTTTCCGCCAATCATGTTGATGTCAAGAAAAATCAAATCACTTACACTCAATGGCTCAATGAAGCAGGGAAACTTGAAGCGGATTTAACGGTTACAAAACTGAAGGAAGGAGAATACCTGGTGGTTGTGACGGATACAATGCATCGGCATGCAGAAGCCTGGTTAAAAAAGCATATTTCAAAAGATGACCATGTTTTTGTGACAGACGTGACTTCCGCTTATGGGCAATTGAACATTCAAGGACCAAAATCTCGGGAACTGATGCAATCTATTACCAATGCTGATTTATCAAATGAGGCTTTTCCCTTTAGATGTGCCCGCGAAATTGAGATCGGTTATGCAAACGTCCTTTGTATTCGTATTACTTACTTAGGTGAGTTAGGTTATGAGTTATATATTCCAACTGAACAAGCAATTCATGTCTATGATCGTATTATTGAAGCTGGAAATCAATTTGATCTTCACCACGCTGGATTGAAAGCTCTTTCCAGTTTGAGAATGGAAAAAGGTTACCGCGATTACGGACATGACATTGATAATACTGACGACCCATTTGAGGCTGGATTGGGCTTTGCTGTTGATCTGAAAAAACCGGACGGATTCATTGGCAGAGATGCTGCTGTTCAGAAAAAAGCTCAGCTCATGACAAGACGCCTTGCTCAAGTGCTGGTGAAGGATCCCCAACCGCTTTTGTTTCATGCTGAAATTGTCAGGAGAAATGGAATAGCAGTAGGTTATGTCAGAGCCGGTTCATACGGATTTTCTCTTGGAGGGGCTGTTGGGTTATTTATGATCGAAGCTGGTGAACCAGTCACCACGCAATATATCCGTGAAGGAAACTGGGAAATTGAAATTGCAGGAAAACAATATTCAGCCGAAGTGTCAATGCGTCCACTCTATGATCCTCAAATGAAAAAAATAAAAGGTTAAAATTGCTGGTAAAAAAAACCTGACTCATGTGCAGGGCGTGTTTCGAACAAAATTTCTTCTAAACAAATCATGTCGCAGGCCTTTGCTCTAGCGGAAAAATTCCATTTCAATGCTCTCACTGCCCGTGGTTTAGAAACCGATCCAACTGATTGGCAAATGCTTGTTGATCTTTTTGACTGAACGCTTTGGGTCCTCCAGTATCAACGCCGCTTTCCCGCAGTTCTGCCATTGCATTTCTTATCGATAAAACATTTCGAATATTTTCTTCGGTATAAAGTTCTCCCCTGGGATTGATCGCAAATCCTCCTTTTTCAATAGTGTTGCTTGCCAACGGGATATCGGCAGTGATGACCAAATCTCCCGGTTTCAGCAATTCCACGATTTTTTCATCAGCCACATCTATTCCCGCTTCAACCCGGACCGTTTTTATAAATCTGGATTGCGGTGCATAGAGATTTCGATTGGCCACCAGAGTGACTTGAATTTTTAGACGATTGGCCGCTTTAAAGAGAATCTTCTTTATCACTCTCGGACAGGCATCTGCATCAACAAGTATTTGCATTTTTCGGATTGAGTGACTCTTTCCTCAGCACACTGAAACGATAGACAAAAAATTGTAGAACTGGTCAAAGCAATTTTTTCATCGACGAATCACCTTATTCATGCCAATTGGATAATTTAAACGAAAAAATGAGAAGAAAACTCAGTGGTAGGTCGGATTCGTGTTGGTCAAGAGACCGATCAGCATTTTTCTTTCCTTGGAAAGTTTCAGATTTTTTTGAGTCCACCCCAAAACAGAATCAATGTCTTCTTTTGTAAAACCAATTTTCGATCCGATATAGCGAATGGTCTCAACTTCAGAACCGGACACCATTCCATCATCCCCGAATATACTGACAAGAAAGAAAAGAATTTGTGTGGCTAAAATTCGATCCTTTATTTTAAAAATTTCCAGTTCGATTTTACGCTTTTTTTTTATGGCATCTACAATAGCCCCTGCCAATTCCCGATCAATCAATCCAAAAAGTTTCTGCAGATGGGGTTTTTCCTCCTTTGAAACTTTTTGATCCGCAGTAATCGCCAATGCCACCGACCAGGCGAACCATTGTGTTTGGGAATCGTCCAGCTTTTCTAAAATTTCTTCAATTCTCATTTATCCTCCAAGCCGAAACCGGGTGCTCATTGTTCTTGGAAATCCACCTTACCGACAGAAGGGGAGAAAGTCAAAACGGATAGAAATGTTCAGACACCAAATACATCGGTACAGAAATAAATTTGCAGAAAAAGTTGAATAATTTTGCCGTTTTCTGCTACTCTTCAGCGGCTTGTAAATGACTTTTTTTGCTACGAATTTTTTATTCACACGACAAGGAGGCAAGTATGGCCGTTGAAAGATTTCCGATTGAAGCCGGTCACATCATGATGTTCGCCCGCTCTATCGGCGATGAGAATCCAATTTACCACAATGAGAACTATGCTAAAAAGACTGAGCTCGGTTCTATCATCGCACCCCCTACTTTTGTCCAATGCAGTGCCCAATATGACCCGGACTGGCATTTACGGCCAAAGCCGGGTGAAGCGTGGTTGGGTTCCGGCAAAGGCCCGAGCGGTATTTCAGGAGGCGCAGAGAGCGAAGGAGGGCTGCATGCAGAACAGCACTTTGAATACCATCGAAATCTACTCGCCGGAGATGTCTTAAAAGCTGAAACAATGCCCGGAAAATGTTGGGAAAAACAAGGGCGTCGAGGAGGAAAGTTGACTTTTACCGAGCAAATTACCGAGTATCGGGACCAAAAAGAAGAGCTTGTTGTGACCGTTCGAAGTGTCACTGTCAAAACGGAACGTCCCGCTGAAAAAGCAGCGACTGGAGAATAGGAGAAAGCATGGCATTGAAAGCAAGTGATTTGAAGGTGGGAGACACCCACGAAGAAACTGTTGTAGAAAATCTTACCAGAACTCAACTTGTCCAGTATTCAGGGGCATCCGGTGACTACAACCCTCTACATTCAGATGAAGTCTATACCACGCAAGTGGCTGGTTATCCCTCGGTCTTTGCTCACGGGATGCTAACAATGGGGCTCACTGGAAAAATGGTCACCAACTTTGTGGGAGACGGGCAGCTCAGCAAGTACGGAGTTCGGTTCACGGCACAGGTATGGCCGGGGGACACCCTGGTCTCCAAAGCAATCGTCACTGCAATCCGGCAAGAAAAAGACCAACATTTTGTGGACATTGACATTTCAACCACCAATGAAGATGGTGTCGAAGTGATCAAAGGGACCGCCACAGCCCGCATTGAACCCTAGTCGGGAAATGTGAACCTGCTCTTGCCTATATTCTCAGACATATTTCCAATCCATTTTAAAGGAGAAAAATCTAATGAAACCAAATGAAAAAGTAGCTGTTATTACAGGGGCAGGAAGCGGAATAGGAAAAGTCGCATCCCTGGCTCTTCTTGAAGAAGGATATTCTGTTGCTTTGGCAGGACGCCGTCTGGAACCGTTGGAAGCGACGGTTGCTGAAGCAGGTGTCCCTGAATCGAGAACCCTCGTGGTTTCTACCGATGTCGGCAATCCTGAATCTGTTCATGACTTATTTGTTCAAATCAGAAATAAATTCGGCCGCCTGGATGTGCTCTTCAATAATGCCGGCATTGGCGCGCCTGCTGTTTCAATCGAAGAACTCACTTTTGAGCAATGGAAAAATGTCGTTGACATCAATTTGACAGGATCGTTTCTATGCACTCAGGAAGCAATCCGGATTATGAAAAACCAGACTCCTCAGGGAGGCAGAATCATCAACAACGGTTCCATTTCAGCGCATACTCCACGTCCCTTCTCTTCTCCTTATACGTCCACTAAACACGCCATTACAGGTCTCACAAAATCCACTTCATTGGATGTCAGAAAATTCAACATTGCCTGCGGTCAAATCGATATTGGAAATGCTGCCACAGAAATGACACTTAGGATGAGCAGGGGGGTTCCGCAGGCAAACGGAACGACGGCAATTGAGCCGACAATGGACTCAAGCCATGTTGCCCGGGCAGTCGTCTATATGGCAAGCCTTCCATTAGACGCCAATGTTCAGTTCATGACAGTGATGGCAACTCAAATGCCATTTATTGGACGCGGGTAAGTGCTGCAGCGTACTCCTGCCTGTAAGATTGAACATAGATTTGAGAAGATTCGTCCTAAATTATCGGATCAGATTTTTCGGCTGAATTGGAGAAGACAAAACCCCGTCTTGCGTTAAAAGGGAAAGCAGCCATTCAGGAATCCCAAGCGCACCATTGAAATTTGCTTTTTCCAAATGAGCATCCGTCAGATGAATCCCTCTAACACGTGATTGGCGTAGTATGGTTGAAGAAATGTTGGCATGATTTAGGTTTGCTTCAACGAGAAACGCACCACTGAAATCGGTTTGGACTAAACTTGCTCCAAACAAATCGCTCTGATACAAAAACGCCCCATTGAGCAAAGCGTGATTAAAGTTTGCATGACAGGCCAATGCATTTTCCAGATTGCTTCCCTGCAAATCCCCGTTTTCAAGGTCACTGCCTATCAGCCTTGCTCTTTTCAGATTTGCCTTTCTCAGTAGGGCTTTTCGGAAGTTGGCTCCCTGCAAATTACTTCCTTCCAGATTTGATTTTACCAAGTTCACTCCCTCAAAAGATGCGCCATGGAGATCCAGACCTGATAAATCTGCTTCTTGAAGATCACAATGATCATAACGATGCAAAGCAACAGGACTCTTGCAGTTTCCTTTAGGAAGCGGGGATTCACTTTTTTCTGTAATGGCATCAAAATTCATGCTTTCGCATGGGTAAATGTGGGCAGGAAGTGTGTCTTTTGAAATATGCGGAGCTGTCGGTTCTTTGACCTGTTCCTTGTTGACCGACAACATTGGGACATCAGGTTCTGCTGTTTGAACAGGAGGCTTAGGAACAGAAACTGCGCTTTTTACTTCAGCAAGTTCAGGAATGCGGATATTGCTTTCATCTGGAGGTGCTGGCGATTTGACGGTTGCCGGGAGAGCCTCTGAAGGGGCCCGGACTTGTTTTTCAAGATTGGTAAGTCTTCGTTTGGCATTAGGATCGCCACTGGCAATTGCTTTTTTGTACCAAATGACTGCTTTTTCCCTATCTTTGGGCACATGTTTTCCCTGCTCATACATCAATCCAAGATAATATTGAGCTGCGGGATGAGACTGCCTTGCAGATTTTTCAAACCAACTGAATGCACTCTCCCAGTTTTGTTTGACGCTTCGCCCATAGTAGTCGATAAATCCCAAATAATACTGAGCAACTGAGTGACCTTGCTTCGCTGCCCGCTCAAACCAGTCCCTGGCACTTCCATAGTCTTGTGGGGCCCCTTTGCCGTAATAATGCATGAACCCAACGTAGTATTGAGCCGCCCTGTGTTCAGAAGAGGCGGCTTTCTGGAACCACTGAAAGGCTATATTGTAGTCTTGAGCGACCCCACGTCCGTGATAGTACATCAACCCCAGCGCGTACTGGGAAGGAGTATCACCATTTTTTGCAGACTGCTGGTATTGATGGAGTACCTGCTCGTAATTGTCTTTGTTATTTTTGACAGACTTGAGTTGAGTTTGGCCAAACACACAGGAAAGGTTCAAAAAAAGGAAGAAAAGAAATATCAGAAAGAACTTGCTGTTTTTGATGAACCGAACATTCATTTCTATTTTCTTATGCCTCACGGATTGCGTCTATAATTCGACCAGCATAACGTTTGACGGAGTTGGGCAGATGTTTTTGACCGCGCAAGGCACGGAGGGTGTTCCTTGGCCCCCAGTTGTAAGCGATCAAACCTAAATAGATGTTGCCGAATTTGTCCAGGAGTTTTCGCAAATAGCCACTGCCGCCGATAATATTTTGTTCGATATCAAAAGGATCTCTCACTCCCATTTCTTTCGCTGTGGAGGGCATCATTTGAGTGAGGCCTTTTGCGTTTCGTTTGGAGACTGCATAAACGCCTCTGACTCCCCCGCCGCTTTCTTCCTGAATTAGAGCACGAATTAAACTGGGAGACAGATCATGAAGCTCACTGGCCTTTTGAATGGCACGATCAATCATTCGTTTCACATTTTTGAGTTGTCTCTTTGAAATACGTTTTTTTCTGGCCTGACTGCTCCTGGTTTTTAGAGCGTCTTCTTTTTTCTGATTTTCAATTTTTGTAATATTTTTAGAAATTTCATGAGTATTCAGTGAATCAGCAAATGCAACTGCAGAAAAGATGCTGATTGATAAATAAATGGCTGCACCGAAAAAGGCGATCCGTCGCATTAAACCTCTTTGATAATGTTTGAAATTTGTGCAATAAGATGATTCTTGAAAATAACTCTATTTTCCGTTTCAAATCTAAATGACTAAAATAGAGCAAATCAAGCAGATTCCAGTATAGATTTCTGACCGTCCGGACTCTTTTTTAGAAATTAATCATTGCTTAAAACACAGGGTGAATGTACGATTTTTGAGGGTTCGTCTTATAGACGAATACTGAAGAGAGTCTATCCTTTGAAGAGCAAATTATATACCATCCATAGTATCTTGCTGATGTGTTGAACAGGCAATATACCCGTAATAATTTCAAAACACAAGAAATTTGGAAAGTCCCTATGCAAAACCTGATTCAAGAAGCGATTGATTATGCCCTGACCAACAGTTTACTCAAATTCAATACCAAATACGAGTTAGTGCATGCACCATTGGCTTTAACTCCTTATCAAATCAGCAGGGAATTGCTGGACAAGATGACCGCTCTCACTCCGCTATTTAACGAACTGATGATCAAAGTCTCCAGAGATACCGGCTTTTTGGAAATGCACTTGGAACTGACTGCTCGCACCGATGACTTCGTGAGCGCGTTGTTGGACATTCAAAGAGAAACGGGCCTCACCCAGGCAGATCAGCTGCTCATCAGCAGGAATGATTTTTTAATGTCAGCTCAATCCGATTTGCCCGGAGTGGTCGCCCCCAAGCAGGTTGAATTCAATACAATTGCCGCAAGTTATCCCTTTCTCTCGGGACAATTGAATCATCTTCACCGATTTATATTCAACAGCGGCCGATTGGGGGAAAAAGCGGGAAACATTGGGGGAAATGTGGTTGAAAATGATCCAATGAAGGGAATTGTTGAAGTGATGGCTGAAGCGGTGAATCAATATGGTCATCAGAACGCATGCGTATTATCGATTGTTCAAGCAAATGAACAAAACATCTTTGATCAAAGAGGAGGAGAATACGCATTGTGGAACAAATATGGGATTCCGACGCTCAGGTATTCGTTGGATGAAGTTGCCTCGCAGGGAAGTCTCAGGGAAGGCCATTTGATGATCCAGAACCGAATTGCCGCCGTGACCTATTTTCGTGCAGGCTACACTCCGGAAGACTATCAAACTGCAGATGCCTGGAAAGGGAGACAACTGATTGAAGCATCATCTTCGATCGCTGTTCCTAATATTTCAATGCAGCTTGCAGGACTGAAAAAAATACAGCAGGTGCTTGCAAATCCAAAAGTACTGAGGTCATTTGTCGATGAGGAGGCAGCCCGCCAAATTGAAGCCACATTCGTGGGACTCTATCTGCTGAATGACCTGATCGAGAATCCCGCTGGAACTGAAAAAGCCAGTGAATCAGCCTGTCGCTTTCCCAAGAACTTTGTCCTCAAACCACAGCGGGAAGGGGGAGGAAACAATTTCTACGAAGAGGAAATGATTCAGAGGCTGAAAACACTGAATGAGGACGAAAGAGAAGCTTATATCTTAATGGAACGGATCAATTCCCCTGTCCATCACGCCCGCTTAATGAAGGAGGGCGACGTGCAGGAGAGCAACTGCATCAGCGAAATTGGGAGTTATGGCGTTTGCCTGACAGAAGGAGGGGTAAACCGCATCAACAGGGATGTCGGGTACCTGGTGCGAACCAAGATGGCTGATCAAAATGAGGGAGGGGTCTCTGCCGGCTATGCCTACTTGAATTCCCTTTGTCACCCGGTCTGAATTCATGCAGAAATCAGGAAGGGTGGGCCTCTGCTGGAGAAATTTCAATTTTTTTTAAATGTTCATATCGCAAATAATGCCAGGGGATCCTGAACGTTCTGACGAAATCATCGAGAATCATCTCAGTGGATTCAATGACAATTCTTTCAAATTCCTCTTTTTCAACTTCTTCCTGGTCCAGCTCGGTATGAACCCGCCCTCTCCACAATAAATCTCCGCTGGCCGCCTCCAATAAGTGAAGTTTAACAGCGAGCTGAACGCCGGATTCACAGTTTGAACACGGGTACTGGCTGAAATCGAGGATCAGCAGCTGATCAGCTCCCAATTCCTTTCCAAGCTGTGTGGAGATGTCTTTGTCTGAAACGCCGGTTAAAACGAAAGTAGCCACATATTGAACGGTTTTATATTTGAGTTCAATGCGCTGGTTTAAAAAAGAATCCACCTCGGAACTCAGCAGGAGCTTCGAAAAGCTTGGAAATTTGGCAAGACGTTTTTCGACCTTTTCTGTAATTGCGCGAACCAACTGCGGTTTGATGGATGCCGTCGGTTTACTTACCAGCAGAGCAGCATTTTTATTGACAAAAGGGCTGGTATTCGGAACCAAAAAAACAATATCATCGGTACAGGAGAACAAAAATCCTGCCAGTCCACAAAGCAAGAATCTCCATTTCCAGGCATTTTTCTTCACGCTGAATTTACTCCTTTAAACGAATTTCGATTGAATTATTGATTCCTGCATTGATCATTGGTGCAGATTTGTATAATTTGTTGCCTGCCAGCATTTGTAAAATCAAGCTAGCACGTTTTCAGAAGAATTTCTATCACTCTCCTTTGTCAAATCACGGGGAATCTGAAATGAATTATGATTCTATGAAAGAAACCACTAATGATTGATTTTAACAATGTTGGGTTGTTCATTGACAATAAACACCGTGAGGGATTGGTTGAGTTTCTGGAATCCTGGTTTGCCAGACATCGTATTAAAACATGTCTGCTCAGTTGGGACACTCCTCCCCGGAGTGATTTGGATCTCATCATAGCAATGGGTGGCGATGGAACGGTCTTATTTGTTTTGGGCCAATTTCCAAATTGTCCTGTGCTGGCCATTAATTACGGAACGGTTGGATTTCTTACTGCAGGCAACAAAGAGGAACTGCAATCGATTTTGGATCGTCTTCTCAAGAACAATTTTTTAATCAGTGATCGTTCCATCCTCGAATGCCGCTATCCGGGGGGGTCGGTACATGCCGTCAATGAGGTGGTCGTCAAGGGTATCACCCGGCTGGTTTCGATGAATTGCTATGTTGACGGGATTCTGGTCCGCCATATTCGAGGAGATGGAGTCATTGTCGGCACTCCCACCGGAAGTACCGCCTATTTGCTTTCCGTGGGGGCCCCCATAGTGATGCCCGAAGTACGGTGCATTGTTTTAGCAGGTCTGAACGAGTATAATTTCACTTCCCGTCATCTAATACTTAATCATGACGCTCAAATCCGCATAGAGATCAGCCCCGACACCAAAGAAACTGAAATTTATCTGTCCGCGGACGGGAAAAATAAGATTCCCCTTTCCACCAATGATGAATTAGTGATTTACGAATCTGAACGTCGTGCAAAACTGATATTTTTAGATCAACACTATTTTTTTAACAATCTTTCTTCTCGTTTAGCTTGGGGGTGATACTCGATGCGGGCGGAATCTTCCCAAAAATCCGGGTTTTTAAAAATCATTCTGATTGGAACATTTATACTCATGTATGGATGTTATTCTCCACATCTGACTTATGAATGGGGATGGACCACTCGGGAGATCAAAGGGCGGATGCTCGTGAAGGAGGGAGACTTTCCCGGCAATAAGGGTTTCATACTGGTACGCTCGTATTATTCCCAATTTGTAGAACTCGAGGATGGACATCCCTCATATTTTCCACAAGCACGCTTGTTCTTCCCTCAAAAGGGAGGAAATTTTACAATCCCATTTGACCTGAACGCCGCAAAAATCGATCTCACATTCATCGTTCCAGGCTTTGTGATGCACAGCTTGTCGTTTCGCCGTCAAACTGGGGTAGGCAATCTTTCCTATGAGATCCCTTTGCAGAAAACTGCAGGGTGGCAGGACCATCTTTTTGTGACCATCAGCCCTTTTCTCCAACAATTCATTTTGGATCAGAGATTTCAGCTGGCAAAGGCACACCAAATGTATTTGGGAGATTGGCTCAGTACAGAGAAATCAAAAAACTTCCCTGGGGCTGTAAAAAAAGGAACTTGAGCCACCTGTTCAGCTGTTTGAACTCGCAGCAGCGGGACTGTAATTAGACCTCAGGGCAAATGCTTCTTTTAAAACACTGAACGATGTTCTTAAAAAAAGTCCGGCAATTGCGACACCGATGAGAATATCGGGCCACTGTCCCTTCGTTAACCAGACTCCAAAACCTGCGCCCAAGACAGAGACATTGGCAACAATGTCGTTTCGTGAACACAGCCAAACGGATCGCATATTAATATCTTCCTCTCGATGGTTCCAGAGGAGGAAAAGGCAAAAAGTATTTGCTGCCAGGGCTAAGAATCCAATCGCACCGATTGTCTGAAACACAGGCAGGGAAGGAAAAATTATTTTATAAATCGCCTGTCCGAGCACAAAAATTCCAAATCCGGCCATAATCCCACCTTTTAAAATCGCCGCGTTTGCTTTCCATACATCAGTTCGTCCGACAACATAAAGACTGAAACTGTATACTATCGTATCACCAAGCATGTCGAGAGAATCTGCCAGCAGGGCAGTTGAACCAGCCAGTATTCCCGCGGAAAGCTCAATAAAAAACATGAAGAGGTTAATCAATAAAACGAGCTTTAAGGTACCATATTGGCGTTCTTTGAGTTTCTCCAATTCGCAGGCCGTGTTACTGCAGCAATCAGTCATGGTCAGTTCCAGTCAGGCAGGGTTCACTATGCGCTTCGTTCACTTCAATTGTCACATGGTCAAGTTCTTTGAAATTGACCAATAGAGCTTTATAGTGATCCGGGGACTTAGGAAAGTGAGTCACTACCGATACAATCAAAGCCAGAGAACGTGAGCTTACCCTCCAGATGTGAAAATCTGCAATCCTGTTGTCTGAATCGGCCTCAACAGCAGATCGAATTGCGGAGATCGTTTCCTGTTTGACCTCCCGGTCCAGAAGAATTTCGCTCGTGTTTTTCAAAAGCCCGTAGGACCAGTGAAGAATCACCGCTGCACCTAGCATCCCGATTGCAGAGTCCATCCAAACCCATCCCCACATTTTCCCCGTCACCAGGGCAACTATAGCCAACAGGGAAGTCATTGCATCAGCAAGGACATGGAGATAAGCTCCTCTCAAATTGTGATCATGATGATGATGGTGGTGATGATGAGAATTATTGTCACCACCATGATCATGTGGATGCTCTTTCAGAAGGAAAGCACTGAACAGGTTTACGATCAAGCCGATCACGGCTACCACGATAGCTTCGTCAAAACGGATTGCTTCTGGGGAAACCAGCCGTTTTGCAGATTCCACTGCCATCAGCAATGCAACAACCGCCAGGGCGATCGCGCTGGCAAATCCTCCCAGGGCACCCACTTTCCCGGTTCCGAATGTAAAACGGGAGTCATCTGCATGGTGCCTGGCAAATCGATAGGCAAAAATGGTAATTCCCAGTGCGGTCGCGTGACTCCCCATATGCCACCCGTCGGCCAGCAAAGCCATCGAACCAAAGAAAAGACCGCCTGAGACTTCGATCACCATCATCGAAACAGTCAGGACAATCACAAAAGCAGTATTGCGTTCCCCTCGACTGTTTTCGATATTAAATTGATGTGGATGTTTCCATTGATCAATTGTGTGTATATGCATTGTATTCGTTTCTTCTAGTTAGTGATACCTTATGCAGCAATCAAAATTGAACCGATTTGATAACAGCTTACCGCCAAAATAAAGGCGATCAGTGTATTGAAAAGAACACTAAATGTTGCCCATTTCCAGGATGTTTCCTTGGTTATGGCCACCACAGTGATAAAACAGGGAGCGTAGATCATCACAAATACAATCAAACTCATTGCAGTGACAAAATTCCATTTCGGATCATTCTGCAGCCTCGTTGACAAGGCTTCTGATTCTTCGGGATCAACATCTCCCAGTGAATAGGCAGTGCCCAAGCTAGAAACGATGACTTCTTTTGCAGCAAAACCGCCAAGCAAGGCGATATTGACCCGCCAGTCAAATCCTGCCAGGGAAGTAACAGGAGCCAGAAAAGTCCCAATTCTGCCGGCTGCCGAATATTGCAGAGCTTCTCCTGATTCCATATTATTAATTTCGCTGATCTTTTCTGTCAACACCTCTTTTTGATCCGGGTGATCATTGATTTGCGCCATGATCTGCTCTTTTTGTGTTTGAAAACCCTCCACCCGCTCATCCGGCAGCATCGGAAAAGTCATTGCAGCCCACAACAATATTGAAATCGCCAAAATAACCGTTCCTGCCTTTTTAATATATTGCCAGGTGCGTTCCCAGGTATGAATCAAGACGCCCTTTAAAGTTGGCATCCGATAAGGCGGCAGCTCCATCACAAATGGGGTTGATTCTCCCTTGATAACCGTGGAACGTAACAATCTTGCGACAAGCAATGCGACAGTCCAGCCAAAAAGAACCGTAATGAACAGAACTCGCGCTCCGTTGTTCGGGAAAAATGCCGCTGCGAGAAGCATTATGACCGGCGTTTTAGCGCCACAGGTGAGAAATGGGGCAGTTAAAATCGTTGCCAGTTTCTCTTTGGGGCTTTTCAGTGTTCTTGTTGCCATCACTCCGGGTACAGCGCAACCGCCAACGATTCCTCCTGATATGACAAAGGGCATCACAGAAGCGCCATGCAGACCTGCGAGCTGCATAATTTTATCCAGGATGTATGCGATTCTAGCCATATATCCGGAGTCCTCCAGACAGGCAATCATAAAAAACATGATCAAAATAAGAGGAACAAAACTAAGTACTCCTCCCACACCATCAATTATCCCTGAGACAATCAAAGATTGCACCAAACCTTCAGGAATGATTGCGGTCGCCGATTCCCCCAAAAAGGAAAACAAGCCTTCCAGCCAACCCATCGGATATTCGCCAAGCTGAAAGGTTATTGTAAAAATCCCATACAATACTCCCAACATGATCAGCGGACCGGTAAAGGTGTTGGTCACAACTTTGTCGATTTTGTCAGAAAATTCGATTCGACTCGTCAGCTTGTCTTTAAGAATAATCCCTTCCTGCAGTACTGACCGGATGAATCCATAGCGATAATCCGCGATAATACCATCGGGTGTCATGTTCAAGGTATCTTTACAATGAGTCGTAATTTTTTCAACAATTTCCAGCAATTTTTGGCTTGTTTTCTCGTCCCTAATTCCCATCGAAATAATATGAGAATCATTTTCCAGATATTTCAATGCAGTCCATCTTGCCGGAACCAACTCCGTCAGAAATTCATTTTCTTCAATTATTTTTTCCATCTGCTGAAGTGTCACATCCAAGTCGGGGCCATAAGAAATATCCAATGGTTTGACTGTCCCTTTGGACTCTTTTGCAAAATTCAAGGCTTCTTGAACCAGTTCAGTTTTTCCTTCCCCCGTTCTTCCAATAGTTTCAACCACAGGAATTTGCAGGATTTTGGAAAGTTTACCGCCATCAATATCAATTCCTTTTTTCCGGACTTCATCAATCATATTTAAATCAAGTACCACCGGAAGTCCCAATTCCAGGAGCTGCACCGTAAAGTACAAGTTGCGCTCCAGGCTATTTGAATCAATCACGTTCAAAATAACATCGGGCCGGTTATTGATGAGATGATTTCTGGCGGCGATTTCTTCTTGGGAGTAAGGGGTTAAAGAATAGGCGCCAGGCAAATCTGAGATTTTAAGCAGCAGGCCGTTCATGTTCATTTGCCCTTCACGCCTCGAGACAGTCACACCGGGGTAATTGCCAACTTTTTGTTTGGAACCTGTCAAGGCATTGAATATTGTTGTTTTACCGGCATTCGGATTTCCCGCCAGCGCGATGTTCATATATTCTTTTTCTTCGTCTCTTTTGACTTCGACAAGAATATGATCGGCTTCTTTATTTCTTAAAGTTAAGGTAAAATCTTTCAGACGCAGTGCAACCGGATCTTTCAGAGGAGCCCTCCCGACGACTGATATTTCGGTATCTTTGACAAGCCCCATGTCTCTAATTCTTCTTCCCAGTTCTCCCTCCGCATTGATAGCAGTGATGATTCCTTTTTCATTAACTTTTAGGTTGCGAAGACTGATTTGATTTTCCATGATAATTCCTCAATTAACTGATTTACCTATTTACGCCTGCAAATTAATCTCTTTAGCTTTTTTTCCGATCTTATTCAGGCGGCACTCAATCTCTTCCGGGGTACAAAACTTCAGTTTGTTCCAGAACTTCTCAAATGTTCATTAAGTGCTTCTCTCATCAGCAAACAGCAAAGTATTCCCCTTAGTCTCATCCAACTGCTCAGTTCCCGCAGTTAATCGATCTTGGGAAAACTGGTCGCTTGCTGAGACGAGGAGCATGAATCAGAGCTGCAACATCCTCCGCAGGAAGTTTTTTTAACAAAAGACCGGTACAGGAAAAAAGCCGCGCCCGACAAGATTGAAGTTAAAACAAGACCTTCCACAACTCCCATATTTGCCTCCACAAATTTTATTATTTAATTTCATTTTAAAATTTTTCTTATTACTGAATAATATATAATATATAAAATATATTAATTATTAGCATCTACTAATTAATTTAGGTAAATTAGCTATATCCAATTATTTTGCTAATATCAACACATATTTTAATTTTTTTAAATTTAGAATTTCAGAAACTTTTTTTTAAAATAATTCCATAAAATTGTGTTCAAGAAATTTGGAATAGACCATGAAAATATGATTTAATTTGAAAGTCCTCCTGCAAGCACATGTTTTCTGATCTTTTGAACATCTTTTACGCTCTGGCATCTGGAATACACATATTTTTGGAATAAAAACTCAGAATTTACTTCGGGAAGGAAGAAAACTGGAATTGAACAATCAGGTCTCCTGTAGTATCTTTTGTGTCGACTGAAAGATTAAAAGCTGATTGCATTGCAAAAAGATGCAATCGATCTTTCATTTATTGGCGTTTTTTGGATAGCCACACTAATATCTGCTATCAAATGCAGACGACCAGTCCATTGAAGATGGATCAATCGACTTGTAAATACTATAGATCTCAGGAGGGGAAATGGTACAAATGCCCGAGACATTCAGTGACGATATGACGGGTCTGCCAGGTTTTTTATTCATTGACCATTTAGCCATCGCGGTGAAAAAAGGAGAACTCGAAATTCAAATCCAGCAGTATCAGCAGCTCGGCTTCACCGAAATCCATCAGGAAACAATGTTGGGAAATGATCAGGTACGCGAATCGTTGATGCGAATCGGTAACAGTCCCAATCTGATTCAATTGATTGAGCCTCTAAATGAAACTTCTCCGATTCAAAAATGGATTGACCGCAACGGGGGAAGAGGCGGCATGAATCATGTCGGTTTCAGAGTCCGAAACGCATCAGAAGCTCATAATTACTTAAAAGGGCAGGGATTCAATATTATCGATCCGGCCCCTCGACCTGGTTCTCGAGGGACAATTGTTTTTTTCCTCCATCCCAAATCCAGAGTAGAACATTCTTTCGGCGTTTTGATTGAAATTGTAGAAGAGCCTAAACTTTGAAATTGAATTGAGGACCACAGATCAAGACAACACGGATCCCATAATCTCACTAAGGAAAATGAGCGATATCAAAATAGGAATTCTCGGGATGGGGTTTCTCGGAAAACATCTGATACAGCAGTACCCCAAGCTCATTTCATGGGGAACCTTTCGAACCGCACCTCCACAAGAAGCATTGCAGAACAATATCAACTCCATTGAGTTTGAGTGGAACGTCCATTCGACATGGAATCGCATTCCCGATGAACCAGTCGTACCCGTGCTGACAATGCCTCCAGTCTTTCAAGACCCTGAGAAAGAAGTCAAACGATTGTCTGAGTGGAGTGTCTGGATGAACAAAGAACGACCACAATTGACCAGATTGATTTATATTTCTTCAACCGGCGTTTATCCAAATAGCAACCGGATTTGGAAAGAAGAAGATTTTTTCGTGCCGGATCGGCCGGGAGGTCAATTAAGATTGGATACTGAAAGAACTCTGGAAAACTATTTTGACCTTTCAGTGATTAGAGCGGGAGGCATCTACGGACCGCAGAGGCACCTTGGACTAAGAATTTTGGACCAGAAACCATTTTCTCAAAGCGAACGTCCCATTCATCGTATCTATGTGAAGGACCTGGCCCGAATCGTCCGACGTTTTCTGGAGGAGGAATATTTCCCTAGCAGGCTCAACGCTGTTGATGAGGAGCCGAAACCTTCATACCAGATCGTTGAGTGGCTTCTGCAAAACGAACTGATACGCCTTCCGCCAGGAATTTCTAATCCGAAACAAACAGGAAGCTCTCTCGAGAAAGACTGTTTGGCAAAAAATCGGCTTATTTCCAATCAAAAGCTTCTGCACGAGATGCAGTTCTCATTGCAGTTTCCTTCTTTCCGTGAGGGTTTTGCTGATATATTTGGAATTCAGCAAAGCTGAAAAATTGCCGAAAAAACTATAAAATTACTATTTGGATCGAAGTAGAAATCAAAAAAATCACTATTCCTGCTACAACGATGTACCAGCCTTTTAAGGGGAATAAGGATTTTTCATGCTTCACGGATTTTGTATATGAAGGCATCGTTCTTCTACTCATACCCTCGTCCTTGAAGGCATCTTGAAATCGAGACATCTCTCTGCTTGTCATGACTCCAACTCAAAAACAGATAATTTAAAAAATGTTCAGTTTCGTCAATACGAAGCTGATTTTAGTGCCAATCCGTCCATTTGCGTACCTTGTCAAAAAGCCTGAAATCTTCCTTGATCAGACGATATTTGACGGATCTTTCTTTTTTCCTGTATAGGGATTTCGAAAAGGCTTGGACAATGCAGCGTCATCATATCCGAAAAACTAGAAAAATCAACCGCTTCTGTCCAAAAAAACACAGAAAAATACAAAAATTCGCACTTTTATCAATTTTATAAAGAAATCTTTGCCGAAATCAGGTACTTAAAGGACGCCACCTACTCGAAAAGCAGATGGCAGAAGAGAGATCGTACCCCTGCTAAGCAGCATTGCTGGTTGCAGTCGTGGAGTCGCTTGTGGTGCTTGTCTTACTGGTCTCAGAAGAAGGCGTGGATTTTTCTTTGGCGGGTTCTGTCTTTTTTGCTTCCGGCGTCTTGCCGCTGGTGCCATGGTAACCATCTTTATACCACCCTCCCCCTTTTAAATGAAATGAACTGACCGAAGGCTTTCTGATGAGTTCATTTGTGTTGCATTCGGGGCATAATGCTAAAGGAGGATCCGTAAATTTTTGAACCTCTTCAATCTCATGATCACATTTACTGCAGATATACTCATAAATTGGCATCTTTGATTTACTCCTGCGCTGAAAGATTTCAATAAAAGAACAATTCAAATTCATAATCTGGCACTCTATCGGAAGAAGTGCTAATTGTCAATAATTTCGTAACGTCAGACATTTTGATGAAAACACTGATTGCAAAAGACCTTAAAAAGGCCTTCAAAAGCCGACATGTGGTGAAAGGCCTTTCAATACAAGTCAAGCAGGGCGAGGTGGTTGGATTACTGGGTCCGAATGGTGCCGGCAAAACGACTTCGTTCTACATGATCACCGGAGTCATTCGTCCAGATGCCGGGCAAATTGTTCTGGACAAAACAGACATCACTGGATTTTCCATGGACCGCCGTGCCCGGGTCGGAATCGGCTATCTGCCGCAGGAACGGTCGATATTTCGCAAATTGACGGTTGAACAGAATCTCCTGGCCGTGATGGAGATCCTAAAATTAGGCAAGGCTGAAAAACAGGAACGGATGGAAGCTTTATTGAAAGAGCTGGGGATTGCTCATATCCGGCAGCTCAAAGGCTATGCTCTTTCAGGTGGAGAAAGCCGCAGAGCAGAGATTGCCCGTTCTCTGGTAATGAAACCTTCCTTTATTTTGCTTGATGAACCTTTTGCGGGGGTCGATCCTATTGCAGTTTTAGATATCCAGGAGAGCATCCGCCACCTGAAAGATAAAAATATCGGTGTATTGATCACCGATCACAATGTTCGGGAAACTTTCGGCATCATTGATCACGGCTACATCATGAATGAAGGAGAGTTGCTCGCCCACGGAACTCCTCAGGAGCTGGTGCAGAATGAGCAGGCCAGGAAAGTGTATTTAGGAGAGTCCTTCTCAATGTGAGTCGTTTATTATTGACTTTCATTATCCGGCATTCTATGGCATACCTTAGGATAATCAATCAACTCAAAGTGAAATAAAAGAGAGCAGGTATGGCGATGGAAATGAAGCTGCAAATGCGGCTTTCACAGCAATTGATCATGACTCCTCAACTGCAGCAGGCAATCAAATTGCTGCAATTGTCAAGAACCGAACTGGAGGAATTGATCGACCAGTCGTTGATAGAAAACCCGGTTCTGGAAGAAGGGATCGATATTGACACGGATCCTTCTCCCGAAGAGGAAAAATATCAGGGGGACGTTCCAAATACAGAAGAACCAGAACCTTTTGCGAGTGCAAAAGAGGTTGAAAAAGAAGAACCCGCCGAAGATATGGACTGGCAGCAATATGCTGAATTCAGTGGAACCGCCCATGATTCTCGTAAAAGCTTTGGAGACGATGAATTTCCCTCCCTGGAAGCCACACTTGCTCAAAGTCAATCGCTTTCTGATCATTTGCTGTGGCAGTTGGATATGCTCAATCTTGGACTCATCGAACATGAGCTCGGAGTAAATATTATCGGGAATATAGGAGACGATGGTTATCTGACTGTCAGCATCCGGGAGCTTTTAGAAACCAATAAGGAACTGCACCAGGAAATTGAAGCATGGGTGCAAAAGAATCCCGTCAATGTCTCCGATTTCAATCCTTCGGCTCTGGATCACAAATATCAAATCACCTCGGCTTTTGAAAAAAAGTCTGCAAAACAGGCAAGCCCTCCAGATTTTGAAGAAGATTCTCAGACAGAGGAATCATCTGTTCCTCCACTGGAGATTTCTGCAGAAGCAGCATGTTTTATTGAGGTACTCCTTCATACAATCCAACAATTCGATCCTCCGGGAGTGGGTGCGCGGAGTTTGCAGGAATGCCTGCTCGTTCAACTGGAACTGCTGAATATGAAAGACGCCCTGTGTTCTCACATTGTACAACAGGACATGTCACTGCTTGAGTGTAAAGATTTGAAAAAAATTGCCCGTCGTCACAAAGAAAGCCTGGAGGATGTGATTGACGCCTACAAACTGATCATGTCTCTTGAGCCCAAGCCGGGCCGGGCCTTCGGAGCACCTGCCTCTCACAATTATATTATTCCGGATGCCTATATTTATCGTTCCAACACAGGGGATTTTAAAGTCACTCTCAATGGCAGCGGTGTTCCGCGTCTGCGAATCAGCGGATACTATAAAAATCTGGCCGAGCATATGGAAGAGGATGGCAATTTGACAAAGGAGTACATCCAGGAAAAAATCAAGGCAGGCCAGTGGTTGATGAAAAGCATTGAACAACGGCAAAAAACAATTTTTCGGGTCACTCAAAGTATATTGCAGTTCCAAAAAGAATTTTTTGAAAAAGGAATTAATTTTCTAAAACCCCTGGTCCTCAAAGATGTTGCAGAAGACATAAGTGTCCATGAATCCACCGTCAGCCGCATCACCACCAACAAATACGTTCATACTCCACAGGGAATTTTTGAGTTAAAATATTTTTTCACCAGCGGTATTGACCAGGGGAGTGGGGAAACGATCTCTTCAAAACGAATCAAGGATATGATCGAACAGCTGATTCAAAACGAAGAAGCCCGATCACCTTACACCGATTTACAAATTGCAAAAATTTTATTTGAAAAAAACCAAATTCGGGTGGCCCGACGAACAGTGGCCAAATATCGAGAAGCACTCAAAATTCTTCCTTCCAACAAACGCAAGCAATTGTTCTAAAAATTGATTCAGGAGCCGTATGGGAATTTTATCACGACTTTTTAATGTAATTCGTTCAAATTTCAGCAGCATCTTAGACAAAGCTGAAGATCCTGAAAAATTGATCAATCAGATGATCACGGACATGGAAGCACAAAAACGACAGACCAAACAGCAGGTGGCTCACGTATTGGCTGACCAAAAGCGTCTGGAACGTGAACTTGCCAAAGAGCAGGAAGAATCTCAAAAGTGGGAACAAAAAGCAATCCTTGCAGTGCAAAATGAAAAAGATGATCTCGCAAAAGAAGCCTTGAGACGTAAAAAGGAACATGAACGTCGCGCCATAGAATTTGAACAGCAGCTTGCGGTTCACCTGAAAAACTCGGAAGCCTTGAAGCAAAGCTACCAGCAGTTGGAAGACAAGATTGAAGAAATTAAACGTAAAAAAAGCATCTTGATTGCCAAACAAAAAACGTCGGAAGCACAGAAAGCCATGTACGAAACAATCCAGGGTTTAGGGGATCGAAGCGCCATGGAAACCATCGATCGCATGGAAGAAAAAGTCAATGAAATGCAGGATCAATCCGAAGCCTACCAGGAAATCAGCATGGAAGAAGGGAAAGACAGTCTTGAAAAGCAGTTTTCTGAATTGGAAGGAGGTTCCTCTGACATTGACATGGAATTGCTGGAACTTAAAAAACGCGCACAAATCGAACACAAAGGTGAATCCAACAGCTAGTCTCCCCAACTTGATTAAGCTAAAAGCTCACTGTTGTTCAGATCATAAACCCCCGAATAACAAGATTCTCAAAATGTCGTCCTGCCAGGCTTCGTCTCCATTGAAACCAAATAGTGTCTGATGTCACACATCTCACTATTTTTCCAGCAGATCAATTAGGAATTCTGCAATACTTGACGGGTGCGATCCTTAAATGCTGAAAGCGCATATGCATGCTGCGGTTCACGAGGCCTGACACCGCTTTCAGGAAAAATACTCTTGACATACCTTTTCCCATTTAAACGAAGCTTATTCGATAGCGTGGTTTCCCCCATTCCACAATTGCCTTCCATTTTCGCAGTCACTTTTCTCATAAAGATGGCCACCGATACAGAAAACATGATATAGCAAACGTGTTGATTTAATTTCACTTTCATTTCAACAGTCCTGGATAAACCATCATCGGACCCTGAAATCATTCTCACTTTAAAAATAATTTCCTATTCCTCAAAAGAAGCAGAAAAGAAATCTTATGAGCGCCAAGAAAAAAGTTATAGTAAGACTCTCTTCCCACGCCAACGCAGAGCTACTTAGCGAACGCTATTCTTATGAATTAGAGACTTTAGAGCCCCTGGCCGAAATGATTGAAATCCAGGCTGAGCAAGAAGATGAATTCATAGAAGCCGCAAAAGAAGCAGATGCACTGATCACTTCATGGGGATTTCCAATCACTCGAAATATCATCCGCAGTTTAAAAAAGCTGGTAGTAATTGGCGTAGGGAGCGTGGGTGTGGATATGGTCGACGTCGAAGCTGCGACCGATCATGGAGTTGTCGTTACCAATACCCCGGACATCTACATGGAAGAAGTCGCCGATCACACGATCATGCTTCTATTGGCATCTGCGAATCGTTTAAAGGAACTGGATCTGATGGTGAGAAAAGGGAATTGGTTCGATGGTCGCCCCCACAAAAATAAAATCCCGCGCCTCTGGGGGCAAACCCTCGGGCTTTTCTCTTTTGGAAATGCAGCCAGGGCCGTCGCACGACGGGCGAAGGTTTTTGGGTTCCAGATTGTTGCTCATGATCCTTATGTCTCCGAATTGAAAATCATCAGCGAAGGAGTCGAGCCGGTTTCATTCGAGGAATTGCTGGCGCGATCCGACTATCTTTCCGTTCATGCTCCTTTGAATCAGGAAACCCGCGGTATTTTCAGTACCGCTCAATTGGAGCAGATGAAGGACACGGCAGTGCTGGTCAATACAAGCCGCGGCCAGGTCATAGACGAAAAGGCTTTGATTCAGGCACTGCAAAATGGAATAATTGCTGCCGCGGGTCTTGATGTTTTGGAAACAGAGCCTCCTCTTCCAGACAATCCTTTACTGCAGATGAAAAACGTGATTCTGACTCCTCATGTCTCTGCCCAATCCACGAGAATGCGCCGAGAAACGCGGAGACGGGTGGGAAGAGAAGTTGCTTTGGTATTGAAAGGACGCTGGCCGATGAGTTGTGTCAATCCGACGGTTTTACCCAAAATTGATCTGGAACGATGGCAGCCTTACTCAATGGATCGGGGTCCCAATCGATAGGCTTCAAACTTGAATGCCCAGTTTTTTGATCCGGCTTTGCAGGGTGGTGGGCTTCATAGCGAGAAGTCGGGCCGCTCCATCATTTCCATAAATTCTGCCTTTGGTGCGCGTCAGTACGAAGCGGATATAGCGACGCTGCATTTCATCAATTGGTACGATTTCATCAAAGCCCGAATCCCTGGATTCATCAAATAAGGAAGCTTCCTTTTTCTCACCGGGACCGGTCGAGGGCAATTCAAACACATCTTCCCCCAAGACTTTTGATTTCGAAAGAATCGTGGCACGTTCCAGAATATTGGCCAGTTCACGGATGTTCCCTGGCCAGTGATAGGAAGCCAGCCTGGACATGCCATCCGGTGTGACCCGATGATCTTTTTTGCGTGTACGAAGTGCCTGTTCTGACAATAGAATACGGCAAAGCTCCGGCAAATCTTCAAGACGGTCCCGAAGAGGAGGAAGTTGCAGAGGAAAAACATTTAAACGATAATACAAATCTTCCCGAAATTTATTTTTATTGACGGCCTTATCCAGGGAGACGTTGGTCGAGGCAATAATCCTCACATCCACTTTGATCGTCTGATCACTCCCCAGCGGTTCCAATGTTCCTTCCTGGAGCACTCTCAACAATTTGGGTTGCAGAGACATCGGCATGTCACCGATTTCATCAAGAAAAAGAGTGCCGCCATCAGCAATTTGAAATCGTCCCAATCGATTTTTTTCTGCTCCTGTGAATGCGCCTTTGACATAGCCGAAAAGTTCACTTTCCAGCAATTCATGGGGAATTGCAGAGCAATTGATTTTGATAAAAGGTCGATGGATTCTTGCGCTCCAGCGGTGAATTGCATTCGCCAGTCTTTCCTTTCCAGTACCGCTTTCTCCCAGAATCAAGATCGGAGTTTCCGTCTGGGAAACCAGACGGGTCCGATTTGCCAGTTCTTTCATAATCGGGCTTTGGGTAGTATTCAGGATATCGTCGGTTTCTCCGCGGGTTTCGGCTTCCAGAAGCTTGATCTGTTCATTTCCCTGCTGGTACAAATACTTGAGATGAGACGTTTTTTCTGCATTTTGAATTGCCAGAGCCAGAATGTGTCCATAAATTTCAACCAGGTCGACAATCCTTTGCGGGTAAGTTTCGCAATGAGTCCTGTCCAGAGTCAGGAGTCCCAGACATTGATTTCCTGCACAAAGAGGGACCACCATGCAGGAATGGCCGGGAGGAAGATCCAGGATTCCGTCAAAAGGATCGCCATCTCCATGAGTGTGATCATTCTCGGTAAAGGCCCTTGCACGCCGGGTGTCCAGAATTTCACGCAGGCTGGGAAATTCGTTCAGGGACAAGGTATGGCCGTAGATCTGCTTCGAGGCTAGCGGTCCGCGAGTGGCCCGCACCACCAGTCGGGCATCTTGCAGAATAAAGATCGTCGTCAAATCGTATGGAGCCAATTTATCCAACCAACTGAGCCCTGAATTGAATACTTCATCCAAGTCCTTTTCATTGGCTGCTAAATGAACCAGTTCTTTTAAATTCTCTGTAATATTCATCATCATTTCGCATTTTTTCAGGCTGTTTCAAGACCTCAATCATTTCAACGAAATATCGTTTATACTGAAATATCGAGGAAATATCAACGATATTTCGTTTTAAAATGAAATTTATCTTTAAATTAAATTTCGCATCTCCCTTTATTGGCAAATATCCGACACTTTGAAAACCAGAAACTCTTCCCTTGCTTGTTGATTGGTTCATTACTAATAAATTGAAATTATTGCAAATTTTATAATCCAAAAAACACCCATTCTCATTTGACGTGCCGTGTGAAAAAAATGATTTATCGTTCCAGTGAAGTTTGGCATCCCTTGTGCTGATAGAAGGAAGTCTTCCTGAATTTATGAAGGAAACCAGAATTCCTGTTTCTAAAGAAATGGCCGAACAGGAAAAAAAATTGTTTCGTCAAAATAAATCGGATATCAAAAGTATCAGGATTTCCGAAATTTTTAATCTTCAAGCAATACGAGGAAAAATGGCTGATCTAAACGGATCAAAAACCCTGGAAAATTTAAAAGCGGCATTTGCCGGCGAATCTCAAGCAAATCGTAGATATCTTTATTTTGCAAAAGAAGCAGATGTTGAGGGATATCCCGAAATTGCCAGTAATTTCCGTTCCACTGCCGAAGGTGAAACAGGTCACGCTCACGGGCACCTGGACTACATCAAGCAGGTCGGAGACCCGGCAACAGGACTCCCCATTGGCGACACATCAAACAATTTAGCAGCCGCAGTTGCAGGGGAAACCCATGAGTACACGGACATGTACCCCGGCATGGCAAAAACCGCTCGAGAAGAAGGCCACAACGAAATTGCAGATTGGTTTGAAACTCTGGCAAAAGCAGAAAAATCCCATGCAGGCCGTTTTCAAAGCCTGCTTGACGGAATAAGCTAAATTCCAGTCAATCCGCCGACTGTTTTAAACAGTCGGCTTTTTCATGTTTCAAAAGGAGAGACCCATGAGCGAAGAGAATGCCAATGTATCTTACTACCCCACTGATGGACTGAGCTACGATCCAACCGATTCGCGCTATTGGGACCCGCAAATGCTGAGCAAAGAAATTGAGCGGGTATTTGAAGTTTGCCACGGATGTCGAATGTGCTTTAAATTCTGTGATTCTTTTCCCAATCTCTTCAGTTTATTGGACAATCAGTATGATGGAGACGTACGTCGTATTACACCGGCAGACACACAAAACGTGATGGACGCCTGTTTTCAATGCAAACTCTGCGAAGTACAATGTCCCTACACCCCCAGGGATGAGCATGAATTTCAATTGGATTTCCCCAAACTTGTCCATCGATTCAAAGCAATTCAGGCAAAAGGAAAGGTAAAACCTCTTCGGGATCGTGTTTTGGGAGATCCGGATTCTTCTGCGCAACTGGCACGCGCCAGTTTCGGAATGGCCAACGTGATGAACCGGGTCAAAGCGCATCGCCTCTTCATGGAGAAATTTCTCGGCATTCACCGAGACAAGCTCCTTCCGGACTTCAGCGCCAGCACCTTCGAAAAATGGGCATCAACACAAGGAAAAATCAAAGAATCCGAAAATTCAGAAACCGTTTTGTTTCAAACGTGTTATGTCCAGCATAATGAACCTCAAATTGGACGGGATACCCTGGAAGTGCTGGAACAGAATAAAGTGGAATGTGCTTGCGTTAAAGGATTGAAGTGCTGCGGAATGCCTGCATGGGAACAAGGAGACCTGGAATCTTTGCGCCGGCATGCCAAACATAATCTGGATTGCCTGATGCCTTTTGTGGAAAACGGAAGCAAGGTTCTGGCAATCAACCCCACCTGCGCCATGATGATGCGTCAGGAATATCCCGAGCTTCTCGAAGGAGAGGACCGCCAAAGAGCAGTTAAACTGGCAGAAGCCGTCAATGACCCTTCTGAGTATTTATGGAATATTCGCAATGAATCACGCTTTAACCCGAATATCAAGAGCAAACCTGATGAATCAATCAGTTATCATGCTCCCTGTCACTTACGTGCTCAGCGTGTCGGGTTCAAGGGCCGGGATTTGATTAAAAAAATCCTGGGGGCCCCAATCAAAACTGTGATGGAATGCTGCGGTCACGACGGTACTTACGCGATGAAAGTTGAAAGCTTTGAAGCATCGAAACGGATCGGCCAAAAAGCATTTTCCGCCATGCAGAAAAATGCCCCGATCTGGTCAACAGATTGTCCATTGGCCGCGCTTCAGTTTGAACAGCACGCCGGCATCAAACCCATGCATCCCATGAGTATTCTGGCCAAAGCCTATCGATCAGATGGTTTTCCCAATAAAGTAATTGAAGCAGAACCCCCCAACGAGAAAAAGGAATGAAAAAGGTTCGTCGAGAGGATATTGTCGACTATGTCACTTATGAGGAACAACGTGATGCCTTTCGCAGCACAGTCCTCACCATAAAAGAAGCACGTCGGATTCACCTCGGCGAATCGCTGACTTTTTTGTTTGAAAACACCGACACGATGCGCTATCAGATTCAGGAAATGATGAGGGCAGAGCGAATAGTCAAGGAAACCGATATTCAGCATGAAATAGACACGTACAACGAGCTTTTGGGGGATTCAGGAGAACTCGGATGCACTCTCCTGATAGAAATTGATGACCCGCAGGAGAGAGACACCAAACTCAGGCAATGGCACAATCTCCCCGAGCATCTTTATGCTGTTCTTGAAGACGGTACCCAAGTTCCTGTCACCTATGATCCGCGCCAGGTTGGTGATGAAAAAGTGTCTTCGGTCCAATATCTTAAAATTAAAACTGGAGGACGGACACCGGTGTCTCTAGGCTGCAAACACCCGGAACTTTCTGTTGAAAGCCCACTCAACACCAGCCAAAAGTCTGCCTTGACCGAAGATTTGCAGGGCGATCCTGTTCCTTCAAAATAATCGAGTAAACTCGTTTTTTACTGAAGCAGGTATTGCTCAATATCCATGAGCAGGTTCTCCAGTCGTTTCATATCCTCTTCCCTTAAAGTCTCCAGTGAAATGACGGATTTTGCCAAAAGCAATCGTTCCAGCACCGCTTCCGGAGTGTTGCCCGGGTTCAGCTTTTTCTCGAAAAAAGCAAAATCTCCTCGTTTAAAAAATCCAGAATTTTGAGAGACTGCTGCCAGACGGGCACTTTCAACCCATTTTCCAAATTGAAAAAAAAGTACCGCAGGTTCATTTTTAAAAAAAGCCTCAATTGGGGCTCCGACGTTCTGTCCTGGCTGCAAAAATCCTTTTTCCTCAATTTGAAGAATGAATTCCCGGTTTTTCTTCACCAAAACTGCCGATTTGAGCAAGCTATCCAGATGATGGTTTAATATCATCAGCTGTTTTGCGGCCAATTCCCAATTCTCTGCCTGTTTCGCCAATTCGAGATCAATGAGCGCGACACCCGTTCCAAATGCCTGCTGCATGGCTGAAGTGTTGCTGACAAATGCCTGCTCTCTCGTTCCCTGCTCCATTCCGGATTCAATCAAACTGGCTGCCCGGTTTTTTTGGATAAGCTGACTTGTCAGTTCGGAGGAGGAAGGAAAGGGAGAACTCTGCCAGCTTTGAAACCAAAAAATATAGAGCAGAATGACTGCTGCTGCAGCTGGAATTGCAAAAGGCCAGGTACGTTTTTCAGGACGGGAAAACATAGCAAAGCACTTCCGCCATTCTTTTGAAAACTGTAGTCTGGAAAAGCTGTTTTGAGTTTCCAAACTATCCAGATACAATTCATAGCAGGCCGAGCAGGAGTCAAAGTGTTTTTTGATTCCTGCCTGTTGTTCATGGCCTATCTTTTGGTCGATAAATGCTGAAAGTTCATCCAGGGAAGGGCAATTTGAAGTCATTTTATTACCGTTTAAAAAATTGATCAATCAGTTCCTTATTCCAGTTTTTCTCAATCATTTCTGTTTTCAATCGATTGAGGCGAGCATAAATTTGGTCAAGAGGAATTCCCAAATTTTCTGCAATTTTGGGAATTGATTGTCCCCCTTCCACATTATTGATAAACTTCACATAATGAAGAGGAACATAGGCAGCATGCTTCACAATTGTATGCTGCCATTTTGTGGCAGTTCGGCGGCCAAGAATCCCTGTCAGTACGTTGTTGAAAGCTTCTTCCTTTTCATACTCACGATCTTGAAGCCGCCAAAGTTTTTCCCAGACCTTCTCATCATTAATTTCCAGTTTGAGCTGCTCCAGGACAGGAGATGTCAGTTTGAAAAAAGTCACCGTTTTTGAGCCGAACAGATCTTGTTTGAGTTGCACTAGTGTGTCTTTTACAATGGCCTCCTCTTCCGGAGTTTTTGTCTTTCCAGCCAAATTTTCCAAATCCGGAAAATCCTCATTGTTTGTATTTTTGCCAGGGTTTTGATTTTTTAAGACCAAAACATCTTCCATACGAAGGTGCCTGGTATGGTGAATTTTCCCCAATTGCTGCACGATTTTTTCAGCAAGATTTTGAACCTTTTCTTCAAAATTGGCATGAACCGAGTCACCTTCTTCCATACTCAGCTGCTCATAAGCTTCATGTAGCGGTTTTTCTTTCCAGTAAAGGAGTATATACAGTCGGGAGGCTAAACCTCCCATTTCTTTTATTTCTTCGGGTATCTCCTTCCTTCCCCAGCGGGAGCGGGCTTCGTCTATGCAGAGACGTTCCACCACCAAGATCAAATAGGTCAAAAAGGAGCTGTTCCCCCGATAGGCACGCAATTTATGAAAGTCATTTTCATTGAGTTTCAAATAAATTTCCTGTGTCCAGTCCTCAACATCGGCGTCTGAAACACGGTAGTGACGGCACATCAGCTGGACCATGCTGCCAATCGGCCCGAACTTCCCATTTTTTCGTCCTTCAAATTCGATATCGAACAAGCGATGAGGGTCGAGGGCCTTGCTGAAAATCGAAGCCTTGAATTCGCTTTTCTCCCCTAGAACTGAATCCAGATGCCCGTTCAAACGTGCACTGGTCAAATAACGAAACTGGGCGATCAGCAGCAGTTTTTCCCAGATTTCTATAACAAGCTGCTTCTTGAACGGCATCAAAATTTGATCCGACAAAATAAAAATGTCCAGCGTGTCTTCAAATTTTTTAAGAAACCGCTTCAAGCTGTGTCGAAGCAATCGTTTGACTGCACTCATTGTTGTTTTTAATGTATAGACGGAGCGAGAAAAACAAATTTGAAAAATAATACAATAAAATTCCTGGACCGCTGATTCCATGGAAATAATTCTGGGAAACCATAAGTACAGGGGAAAAACTTTAATCCTTTTGAATACACAAACCTGTCAGACCAGGAATTAACTGTCTGAAGTCTACAAGTTTCTAGTGCAAAAATGAATCATATTTGATAAGAACTTGGTAAAGAATTCCAACATCACGTCAAACAAAGACTTATGACCTTTTTTTAAACTGAAATGTTAATGCTGCTCAGGCTTTCATTGAAAATTTACTCTCTCCTTCTCTTCATCTGTCTTTTTTTCTCTTCAACCCATGCGCTCGGTTTGAAAGAGTCTGCCAATTTTTTCCTCACTGAATGCGGTGCCCTGGAGCAGAGTGAGCACCCCTGGGTTTCACACACCAAAGAGGTGTTTCAAAAAATTCGGGACGTATCGGACAAAGGGGGAAAACATTTACCTCGTTTGGTCATCGTCAAAGAAAAGAAGTTTTTGTGCGAGGGCAGTCTGGCCCGGGCTCTTCCAGACGGAAGTGTCCTGATTATTGAACCATTGCTGGATCTGGCATATCAAAATGTGCCCCGTTCCATTGGTGATGCAAGAATGGCCTTTGTACTCGGGCATGAACTTGCACATCTGGCACGAGACGATTATTGGCATACCGCTGCTTTTCACGCCGTGAAAACTTATGGAAATTCAAAAGAAAGCGAGCATGAAGTTCTAAAATATTTACTCCAGTGCTGTTCGAACCTCTTGCCTCCTTCCGAGGAAATGGAAAAATTTGCCCGAAATGTGGCCAAATCCAAGGAACTTCGGGCAGATGCTTATGGGATCCTCTACATGACAATGGCGGGCTATGATCCCCAAGTGATTCTGCAATTTGACGGCATCAGTTTTTTTGAACACTATGGATTGCAAACTGCGGTTAACCTCGCCTATGGCGAGTCCCATCCGGAACTCCAAACCCGTGCAAAATTTTTGGAAACCCAGTTCAAATCAATTTCGGCCGAACTGGGTGTCTTTCATTTTGGTGTCAGATTGTATCAACTGGGAAGGTATCAGGAGGCCATTGCGCTGTTCGACACCTTTCTCCAACGCTTTCCAAGCCAGGAGGTCTTCAATAATATTGGATTGAGTTACTATCAGGAGGCATTGAGATACCTGTCGGACTGTTCTGAAATGCAAAGAAAAATGCCTGCTTTGGTTTTTAAATTTCCGACTTCGCTGGCAGGCGAAACTGAAGGCCGCCACATGACGAGAGGACCCGTCAATTCATTTTGCCGACACAAGGAAAAAGGAAAAGAATACCTCGAACTGGCCACTGATCATCTGCAAAGGGCAGTGGAAATGGATCGATACCGAACCCAAACCCGTGTTAACTTGTCGACGGTTCAAATTACGGCAGGCCTTTATCTGAAAGCGCTTGCCACAGTAGAAGAAATTCTTAAGCAGAGTCCGGAAAGTTCCGAAGCACTGAACAACAAAGCCATCGCGCTTTTTTTGTATGGCCGGTCAGAAAAGCTTGAAACCATTGGAAAATCACTGAACATACTCCAACAACTCTCCCAGCAAAGTCTTTTTTCATTTGCTTCCTACAACATTTCGGTGATTGAGTCATATCTAGAGGATAGACCAGAGCAAAAAGCCAATCTTAAAAATGAATATACGACGTTAAAACCGACTCTTGATCCGACTCATGAGTTCAGAAACCGTATGCGGGTTTCACCACCGCAAACTCCTCTCCCGCTCGGACGAGTGAACTCCAAAACCGCACAGGAACTGCGTCGGATGAACTCCAACTATTCGTTTCAAACTTCGCTGTTCAAAGGGAATTTGTACGAAGCGAAAAACCTTAAAGTATTGGCGCTGACCAATCGCCGCTATCAGGAAAACATCGAATTTGTGGAAACAAAACTTTCAGATCCCTGGTCTATCCGGCAAGTCATCGATCAATGGGGAATTCCTTTGCGGAAGGTACAAAATTTCGGCAGCGAAACCTGGATCTTTCCTCATTTCGCCCTCGATGTCAGGAAAAACGAAGTCACTGCCTGGTTCGCTTTCGATCCAAACCCGGCACTCTATAGTCTGCGTCAAGACCAGCCAGGCAGGATCCAGCAAATTGAAAACGAAATCGCTGCAGTTCCTATTGCAGCTCCTCAAGATTTTAAAATCGATCTTTTTCTCAACAAAAGTGACGGAGCAAGTTACCAGGAAGGTGAAGAACTCAAACTCTTCTTTAAAACAGAGAAAGAAAGCTACCTTCAAGTGATTTATTTTGATGCTGATGGCAATCGCATCCTTCTGTATCCAACAGTCAAAAAACCAGTCAAACTGCAGAAAGGCCGCCTCCATGAACTGTCCGCCCAGAGCCGATGGCGGCTCTCCTGCGAAAATAGCTGCGGACGAGAAATGATCATGGCATTTGCTTCCACCCACCCTTTTTCTTTCGATGAAAATGAGGAGCATTTGGTTTTACTCGAACGGTCGCCTTTCCAACTCCTCCAGAAGCTCCGGTCCAAAGAAAACGAAGTCGAAAAGTCCGAAACGCGTGTTTATTTGACCACGATTTCCCAAATTAATTGATTCTGCTAATATTCGAAACAATCCCGACTCTTTTGACATAAAAGAAGGGGGCATACTGAAAAAGTGTAGATGATCTCAGAGCGCTGGAAAGATTTGATGCAATTGAAATAAATTTTGGGTTAATTGTGTTTGATTGTTTTGCCGAAAATGAGTAATTCAGAGGAACTCAATTGATTTCTATGATTGCTCAACTACACTTACTCTATGAGTCTCTCAATGTGGTATATACATGTCAAATTGGACATTTCTGCACCTACTTTGCAAGGGTACGGTTGAGCATGAAAATAAATTAAGGAATATCTATGAAAACCATACTTTTTACTCTCATTTTTAATTTAATGATTTTTCTACCCGTTTGGGGCCAGTCGCAGACAAGAGGTGTCGAACGAATTGAGGACCAACGTCGTCTTGCCCTGCTGATAGGCAATTCAAACTACCAGAGCATGGGTTTTCTCAGCAATCCTATCAACGATGCTGAGGATATGGCAGAGACACTGAGGAACTTGGGCTTTGAAGTCATCCTAAAAACCAATTTGAACCGTCCTCAAATGCATGAAGCGATCCGGGATTTCGGAAATGAATTAAAACATGGCGGTATGGGCCTGTTCTACTTTGCAGGCCACGGAATTCAGGTAAAAGGCAGCAATTATCTGATTCCAATGGGGGTTGATATTCAGGGTGAAGATGAAGTGATTGATCGGGCCATTGAAGCCGATTTGGTGCTCCGCAAAATGGAAAGCGCCGGCAATGATTTGAATTTGGTGATTTTTGATGCCTGCCGCAACAATCCTTTCTACCGAACCACACGCAGTATCAGCAAAGGTTTGGCCCGAATGTACGCTCCCAAAGGGACATTTATCATGTATTCCACTCGCCCCGGGATGTTGGCACTGGATGGAAAAGGAAGAAACAGCCCTTTTATGAAGCATTTTCTCCAGCAAATGCGCAGGCCTGGCCTTGAAGTCGGATTGATGATGCGGGAAGTAGCCGCCGGAGTTTCTGAAGAAACCGATAACCAGCAAACACCATGGATAGAAGGGCTGATCACCGGACGCTTTTATTTCAATCCCGAATCCTCACCGGCTCTAAGCCTTAAGGAGGAAGAGGAGGCCTGGCAGTTGGTGAAGACAACAAAGGATCTTGAAGTGATTGGTGAATTTCTGCAGCGTTACCCATCGGGACGGTATACGTTTCATGCGCGGATTAAATGGAAAGAACTGACGCGGCCAAGTCAGGAACAAGAAGGTCTTTTGACCGAAGTCAGACATGCCATTCGATCTCATTCAGGTCAGGATTTCAACGCAGGTAGACTGGTCAAAAAATACACGGATGCTTATGGAATCAAGGATCTTCAGATCAATTTACAACTCCAGCCTCATGATGAATTCAAACTCGGCGTGATCTACCGGGAAGGCCTCGGAACTGAAAAAAATGCTCAAGAAGCTGTTTACTGGTATGAAAAAGCTGCCTATCAAGGACATGCCCGGGCACAGACAAGACTTGGCTTCATGCTGAGAAACGGGATCGGGACACCGCCCAACTTGTCACGAGCTTTATATTGGTACCGCCGGGCAGCCAGCCAGGGAATGTCTCAGGGGCAATTCAATTTGGGAGGGATGTATTTAAAAGGTTATGGTGTCCCTGAAGACCAGGCTCAGGCAATTCGTCACTATCAGAAAGCCGCCCATCAAGGACATCCAATGGCTCAGCGCATGTTGAGCCTGCTTGAGACGGAGAAAAGCTTTGAACGGTAAATTTAAGAATCTAAAAAGTTTATTCGTTCTGGCAATCAGTCTGGTCCTTCTCTCGCATTGCTCATCGGTTGAAGAAATCCCCGTCGATTGTGAAGACGAAAACAATTCGAACTGTTCCGCAGATTCCATCAAGTTTAAAAAGGAAAACCTGGGGGTTGGCGGAATAGCCGGGATTACCGGAGGAATCTTTCTTTTGGCAAATGGGGTCAACAATGACAATGGTGCCGACAAGAAAGAAGAGAAGAAGGAACCCGGAGGTTCAAATAATGACCCCCTTTTGCCGATCAATCAAAAGGTGATGCGCTTCGATGCAGATCAGGAAGGTCAAACCCTGCTATTGGAAAGTAGCAACCTTTTGAGCGTCTATGAACCTGCAACGACGATCAGCGCGATTATTAATTGGCAGTTCCCTGACAATGAGGATACCGGAACGATCTACCTCGGCGGGATTTTTGGAGACTGGGTTCCAGAAACTCCCTTTTCTCTCATTCAGGAAGGGTTTCCCGTGATCGGTGAAACCCGAACGGAATCCTTCAGCTTTGTCACCCCCGTTGTTCCCGGAGTCTATCTGCTTCGCTTGATTCTCAACTCATCCACAAGTCACCCAGCAAGTTTCAGAGATCTTCAGCATTATAAATTCGATTTCATCTTCGAAGTCGAGGGTCACGAATCCTCTTCTCTCAATTCCGACTGGCGTTACTTTGGTCGGATCGATGGTGCTCGGGAATATCGTGAAGCGATGAATGCCCATGTGATTGCGATTGAAAACGACAATGTCCACAATGAGACTTTCGGAAAATCCGAAACTGTGCAGGCAAACCTCAAATGGCAATTCTCTTATCTGGAAAATCTCAATGCCTGGTACTTTTGCAGCATATTTGGCAGCTGGAATCAGGAACAGGAAATTTTTCCCGTTTATGGCAATCTTGCCTCCCCCATTACCACCCCTCCCATCGGAGAAAGCCAAAACACTTCGTTTTCATTCAACACTCCTGATACCATTGGGGTTTATTCCCTCCGGCTCATCTGCAATTCATCTTCTGTGTTTCCAGCATCTTTCAGCAATGCCACACACTACTTTATCGATTCTGTTTTTACCGTCAAAGACTCTTCCTTACCTTTAGGGGGACTGACCCTTCATTATCCATTCAGCGGAAATGCCAATGATCACAGCGGAAACGGAAGCGACGGACAGGTGGATGGAGCAACGTTATCCGAAGACCGTCACGGCATTGCGGAAAGTGCTTATATATTTGAAGGAGGAGAACACCCTTTCTCCCAATCGATTTTGCTCAGTGGAATCGAGACATTGGGGGGACTGGACCACTTTACCATGAGCGTCTGGTTTAATGCCTTCGAATTCAGTTCGGAATCCTGCGTTACAACCTTCATGTCAGATACCTTTGGTCAGTTTCTATTGGGTCCCAACTCCCGGGTTGACAATAAGATTTCTTTTCGCGTGAATATTGACGGCGGATCCTTCACCAATCACGAAATCCTGAGCAATAACCCTATTTCCCTAAATCAATGGTATCACGTCGTTGTCACCTATGATGGAAGCGAACTGAAAATGTTTCTCGACAATCAGCTCCAGGAAGATTCCATCTCAATTTCCGGAACCGTCAATTCTCATGAACATTATAAAGGGGTTTACATCGGACGGGAAAGCCGGAACCAAACCAACTTCAACAGTCCGGCCGGCTATACCGGTTTTGTCGGAAAAATCGATGATTTCCGCATTTACAACCGTGCCTTGAGTGCGGCCGAAGTCAAGGAATTGTATGAAGAGTGAGCGCCGTTGTTTTTTGAACTGGCCTTTTCTTTAGTTTCATAAACCCGTAAAGCCCGTCTGACTGTATTCATCAGTTCAGATGTCTCCAATGGCTTGCTCAAAAATTCATAGATTACACCCGAATTTGGCGAATCAATGATTCCATCGTAATCGGTGTATCCGCTGAGGATGACTTTGATAGAATCCGGCAGAAGCAGGTGAGAACGCGCCATCAGTTCCATTCCAGACATCCGCGGCAGACGATGCTCAGAAATGATCAAATGAATGGGTTCTTTTTTAGCTTTATGTTCAATCAGTTCCAGAGCTTCCTGCCCGTCACCTGCCTTCAAAACATGGTAGTCCTGACTCAATATTTCCACGACTGCATTCAAATTTTCTATGTCGCAATCGACCATCAAAATGGTGTTTTTTTTGGGTTGCATAGCTTGGGATTTGATCAATCTCAATTTGGGGATATTCAATTTTTCCGACATTCATTTCCTCTGATTTGGGATGATTCCAAAAACTTTCAGAACTTACGTTACTTTCCATAGACGGAGGCAAAAAAAATAATTTGGAAAAACTGCAACATTTTCCCGATTTTCTATTTTTTTAAACGTCCTGATGAATTTTTCAGAGCAAATCAAAGGTATATGTCCGATCATTTCCGGGCCAATCTGGAGATACCCCGGTTTGACAGAAGAAAAACTGAATCGATTTAAAAGAATACGGGAACAAAACTGATTCATCTTCATAAATTGAGTCGTCTGCTTTCTCACCCATATTTTTGCTTTTCCCCGAATGCTCGGGCAATTGGCGCATACCTTCCTCTCGCTGTCCAATTGATGCCGATCATTTCGTGTTTATGATTTCCATTCTTTTCAGGGATTTCCCAATTGAGAATCTATCGAATCTTAAGGAAGGCTGCGTCCTAGTGCCGGATTGTCCGCAATATTACAGATTGCCACTTTTTTTTGCTTAATTTACCTTAGGCACTCACTCAAAATCTCCTTTTTTAAAAAATACAGCAAATCATCCCACGAGGTCAGGGAACGAATGTAATTTTAATTTTTATCTGAAGAATCACCATGCAGCAGAAATCTCCAAAAACGATCTATTTGAAAGACTACACTCCTCCTGATTATTGTATTGAAAACGTTGATTTGAATTTTGATCTGCAGGAGGAGGTCACGATAGTCAAATCCCGCTTAGAGATGCACAGCAACAACAAGGTGCAGACTCCTCTTATTCTGGACGGGAAAAATCTGCGTTTAAAATCGATCGGTTTGAATGGGGAGTTGTTGAGTGCAGAACGTTGTTCCGTCGATGAGCAATCATTGACCATCACGAATCTGCCAGAAGCCTTTACCCTCGAGATCGAAACTGAAATCAAACCGCATGAAAACACAGCGCTCGAAGGACTCTACAAATCCAGCGGAAATTTTTGCACACAATGTGAAGCCGAAGGTTTCCGCAGAATGACTTATTTCCTGGACCGTCCTGATGTGATGGCACGGTACAGCACTACCATAAGTGCAGACAAGGAAAAATACCCGGTATTGCTGTCTAATGGCAATCTGGTGGATCAGGGGAATTGTCCGGACAATCGGCACTGGGTCAGGTGGGAAGATCCTTTTAAGAAACCCTCCTACCTGTTTGCATTGGTCGCCGGCGATTTAGTCTGTCAAAAAGATACCTTTGTGACAAAAAGCGGACGCACAGTGTCACTGGAAATTTTTGTGGAAAAAATCAATTATGACAAATGTGAGCATGCTTTGCGGTCGCTCAAAAAAGCAATGCAATGGGAAGAGGAAAAGTATGGCAGAGAATACGATCTTGATATTTACATGATCGTCGCCGTCAATGATTTCAATATGGGAGCGATGGAAAACAAGGGGCTCAACGTTTTTAATTCCAAATATGTGCTCGCTAAACCCGAAACTGCAACCGATTGGGATTACAATGCCATAGAAGGAGTGATCGCCCATGAATATTTTCACAATTGGACCGGGAATCGAATCACCTGCCGGGATTGGTTTCAACTGAGTTTGAAAGAAGGATTGACTGTGTTTCGAGACCAATGTTTTTCTGCCGATATGGGTTCTGCAGGAGTCCAGCGGATCAGTGATGTCCGGGCACTGCGGGCATCTCAATTTCCTGAAGACGCCGGTCCAATGGCGCATCCAGTCCGTCCGGATTCCTATTTGACCATCAATAATTTCTACACCAGCACCATCTACAACAAAGGGGCGGAAGTGATCCGCATGATTCATAGGATCTTGGGAGAAGAAGGATTTCGGAAAGGCATGGATCTGTATTTTGAACGCCATGACGGACAAGCTGTTACCACTGACGACTTTGTCGCCGCCATGGCAGACGCAAGCAAAAAGGATCTCACCCAGTTTCTCCAATGGTACCGTCAGGCAGGAACCCCGGAGTTGCATGTTGAAACTGATTATGATGAAGACTCCGGGACTTATTCGCTCAAGATCCGGCAATCCTGTAAACCCACTCCGGGACAGGAGCACAAGGAACCGCTGCATATCCCCATTGCAATGGGTTTGCTGGACCGAAATGGAAATGATTTACCCCTGCAGCTGGAAGGAGAAAACATCCCCTTTGATGGAAAAACCCGTGTTTTGAGTTTGGTGGGAAAAGAAGAAACCTTCCGATTCACCAGCATTCCTCATCAACCAACCCCTTCGCTTTTGCGAGGTTTTTCTGCACCGGTCAAAGTCCGAATGGAATATACAGAGGAAGACCTGGCCTTTCTACTGGCTCATGACAGTGATTCTTTCAACCGCTGGGAAGCCGGGCATCAGCTCGCTATCAAAGTCATAATGAAGCTGATCGCAGACGCTCAGCAGGGAAAAGAGTTAAAATTGAGTGAACATTTTGTTCAAGCCTTTAAAAAAATGCTGAAAGACCCCCTGCTGGATCAGGCCCTTGTGGCAGAAACATTCAGCCTGCCTTCTGAAACATATCTTGGAGAAATGATGGCAGTGGTTGATGTCGAAGCAATTCATCATGTCCGGAATTTTGTCCTCAATACCTTAGCCAGAACCTTACAGGATCTTTTCCTCAAACGTTATCAAACCAATCTGGAAAATGGTCCCTATGAACTTGATATTCATTCCATGGCCAGGCGCCAGTTGAAAAATGTCAGCCTCGCTTATCTGGTGCGCCTGAAAGAGGATGCCTATCTCAAACTCGGGCTCACCCAATTTCAATCCGCAAACAATATGACGGACAGTCTCGCCGCACTGGGAGCCTTGTCGCTGAACAATACTTCCCATCGGGAAAAAGTCCTGGCAGAGTTTTATGAAACCTGGAGAAATGATCCGCTGGTCATCGACAAATGGTTTTCCATTCAAGCTGTTGCGCCGCTCGACAATATTTTGGATGAAGTGAAACTCTTGATGAAACATCCAGCATTTGATATTAAAAACCCCAACAAAATTCGTTCTCTGATTGGTGTTTTCTGCAGTGCAAATCCCTTTGGATTTCACAACAGAAATGGTGAGGGATACCGGTTTTTAGGAGATCGCGTCCTGGAACTGGATTCCGTGAACCCTCAAATCGCTGCCCGTTTGGTTGGAAGTTTGAGTCATTGGCGCCGGTTTGACATGAAACGACAGGAACTAATGAAACAAGAGCTGGAACGCATCGTTAACAAAGATGGACTCTCAAAAGATGTTTATGAAATTTCAACCAAAAGTCTGGTATAATGCCTGAATTTGAGATGAATTTTCTGTTGTTAAGCAATTAAAAACTAGAATAGGCCACTGAACTGAGCAAAAGTGGTACTATGACAATTCAAACAGGATGAAACCATGTTGTTCCCTAAAGAAACAGATATATTGGAAAACCAAAAGCAAACAAAACTCACATGTACAGCAGAAATATTTGAAGATCTAGACTATGCTGCCTCATTGATTGAATGCATTTTTCCTGAACTGAAAAATGCGGAAAGCAGTCAAAACGATCCTAAATCATATTCGTCTTTATCAACCCAGACATCAATGCGTATACGGAAATGCAAGCTTTGGATTGGAGATGTTTTTGAAGCAGCAATTAGCGCAAGTCGTGTTGAAGAATTTGAAGAAATTCCACCAGAAGTACTCAAACTGCCTGAAAAAACAGCTCGTAAAGTGATTCAGGGAGTTCTCAAAATATTGACATGCGGGAATGAATTGTCTGACAATGGATACATGTTTCTCAGTGATGTAGCAAACGCGCTGGAAATTGCGCCGTTCGTCACCGATACCTGTATTGAACAACACCAATATGAAAAAAGAAAAAATTTCACATTGCTCTTGCGAAAAAACCTCACTGAAAAACAGCGATTTTGGGTTGCAAGGATGCTATGGAGAGCAATTCACGCTGATCGCCTTGTTCACACGAGGGAGTACAAATATTTTGAAAATATCCTGCAATTACTGGATTATGATCAAGGAAAAATCGCTCGGCTTGAAAAAGAAATGGACGAATCGGCACCGCTTCCTTTTCCCGGCTTTGACCCACAATTCAAAGCACAGATTTTTCAGTATATTGTCGAAATCGTAATGATTGATGGAGAATATTCTACTGAAGAAGCTTCCTTGATTAAAACCTTGGGAAACATGTTCGAATTTGACGAACATGAACAGGACAACATCATTCAACCTGTTGCCTCAGCGCTGATGTTGCGGCGTTCTCTTTTTTAAATATTTTCTAGAACAAAAAATATCCGCCGTCAATCAAGAACTCATCACCCGTGTGGTAGGAACTGGCGTCACTCATGATGTAGACAGCAATCGCACCAAAATCTTCAGGTTTCCCCCAGCGTCTTTGCGGGATTCGAGGGAGGACATTTGAAACAAATTTTTCGTTGTTCATATGCCTCTCTGTCATTGCCGTTTCAATCCAGCCCGGCAGAATGGTGTGGGCCGTAACGCCATAACGGGCAAATTCAACCGCAAGCCCCCGGATCATAGAAACCATTCCTCCTTTGCTTGCAGCATAATGCTCGCCGCGTGGAGCACCGGAAAGAGCAGCCAGGCTGGCAGTCCCAATCAGTCGCCCCCCTGGATCTCCGTTTTTCGCGCGTTCCACCATGTGTCGAGATGCCTCACGAAACGGGAAAAAAACACCATTAAGATTGATGTCAAGGACCCGCTTCCATTCTTCGGTCTCCATTTCTGCAAAAGACCGATCACGACCTCCCCCAACCCCGGCATTGGCAAAACAGGCATCCACCCTGCCAAAAATTTGAAGTGTTTCATTGAAACGGGTGCGGACTTCTTCTTCATTGCTCACATTGCACTTCATCACCACCACTTTGCGTCCATAAGCATTAAGCTTTTCCAGCGCAGCAGCATTTTTTTCGTCATTGGTTCCCCAGATACAAACCTCTGAACCCGCCTGCGCCAGAGCTTCGGCAAATCCTAATCCAATCCCACCGTTTCCACCCGTAATCAACGCGACTTTTCCGTTTAAGTCAAAAGCATGATAGGCCATTCGAATCCTCCTTACTGTTGGGTTTCAATTCTTTCCTGAGCCAGTGCGGACCGCCTGGTCTTTCCCGCCTCATCCCGGAGGGGGAAATCGACAAATTCAAAACTGCGCGGAATCTTGTACCGGATCAGTCGATCTGCTAAAAATTCAAGCAATTCCTCTGATTGAATGCCTCCTGGAGCATCCACGATTGCATGAACCGCCTGTCCTAAATCTTCATGTGGTAAACCAACAACCACACTGGATCGAACGTGCGGGTGGGAGTCAATAGCCGCTTCTACTTCAGCAGGGTATATATTTGCTCCTCCACAAAGAATCATATCCTTTTTCCGATCCCCCAGATAGAGATAACCATCTTCATCCAGATAACCGATGTCGCCGATGGATTCCCAACCATCCTCAATGGACTCGGCTTCTGCACCGATGTAGTAATAAGTGCTCCCCTGCCCTTCTTTTGGCAGAAAAAAAATCTCGCCTGTTTCTCCCGGAGGAAGTTCATTTCCATTCTCATCGACCACTTTGATCTGCCCTTCTGTATACAATTTCCCGACAGAGCCTCTATGAGTTAACCATTCTTCGCCGGTAATCCACGTCGCGCCAGTTTCTTCAGTTCCTCCATACAGTTCATGGACCCGGTCTCCCAGCCAATCAATCCATTTTTCCTTGAGCCAAATCGGACAGGGGGCTGCCAAATGGAGCATGATCCGTAGCGAAGAAAGATCATATTTTTCCCGGATTTCTTCCCCCAGACGCCAGATACGATGCATCATCGTGGGGACCATCATCATCCAGTCCACCCGGTATTTTTCAATCAACGCCAGTGTCTGTTCCGCATCAAAGCGAGTCATCACCACTATATGACATCCACGAAAAAGTCCCCGCATGGAAAAAAGCAAGGGGCCGTTATGGTACAAAGGTCCCGTGACCAAATGCGTCCGATTTGCCAGCATTCGAACAGTGGATTCCTCTTCAAGATCAAATTCACCTGCAATATTGGAGACAATCAGTTTGGGGCGTCCTGTACTTCCTCCGGAGGTGGGGGCTTTCCAATTTTTGGAAACAAGATCAGGAAGCACGGAATCAGGCAAGTGCTGATCCGCTTGAAACCCTGCCGCCAGGGTTGGGCGAGCGCCCAACAAGCCGGGTTCGATGCCGATGATGAGACTTGGGTTGGCCAGTTCAACAATTGTTTCCAGTTCCATTCTGGGCAATCTTGATGAGACCGGCTGAGGAGTGGCTCCCAATTTCCAAATGGCAGCACAGGCTTCAAAAAACTCGATGGAGTTGGGCAGCGCAATTGTCACAAAATCATTTTGTTCAACTCCAAGTTTTTGGTAGGCCCTTGCCAGCCGGTTGGTGCGGAGATCGAACTCCCGGCGTTTAACAGTTTGACCGTCGTTCGTCACAATCGGGCGTTCGGGGTCTTCTTCCGCCAGTTTCGTGATAATACGGCTGATGGACGTCATGGCCATTGTTTAGATTTCCTGTAAATAGAAAAGAACTTTGGCGGAATTTCCTGCACTCTTTGGGATTGAAATATTGGAAAATTTACGAACATATTGCATATAATCTATACCAACAGGGAGCATGAAAACTTTTCAAGTTTCGGGTTGATCAGCCTCCATAAAATGTCTTTTCTCCCAAATCTTTCAGGATAAGCGTAGCATCATCTGCTCTTCCTTCAGGAGGGGTATTCACTCCCGCATTGACAACTTCACCGACAAAGATGGAATGATCCCCTTTTTCCAAAGTTTCCACCAATTTGCATTCGACAAAAGCAGGCGTGCTTTCAAAAACAGGAGATCCCGTTTCTCCCGCGTGAAACGCTTCCCCTCCAATAGTATTTCCTTCCCTCTCCAGTGCTTTGAAGAAAGTAAAAGCGGCTCCTTTTTGATCTTTTCCCAACACATTCAAGGCAAAGACACCCGTTGCTTTGATGACGCTGTGCGTGTTCGAATCTGCTTTCACTCCAACAGCCACCAGAGGGGGTTGAAATGATGCTTGCGTCACCCAGTTGACCGTCGCCGCAACCACATTGCCTTCTTTATCTTCCGCAGAGAGAATGTAAAGCCCGTATGGAATCATTCTCAACGCGGTTTTTTTCATTTCTGCATCCATTCTGATCTCCTGTTATTCAGTTCGTGTTCAAATTGAAATAAGTTTGCCCATAAGGCCTGATCCGAGACCAAATGGTATACCATTATTAAATTCTCCTGATAAAATTCGGTCCAAGCCCAACTCGCGCTCAAACTACTGCATGCTGCTTTGCAACTCAAGAAATTTTTCCTTCAGTTCTGATTTATATCGACAGGGAGGCCGTCAGGCTTATGCTCTTCAGCCGAAGAGCAATGGTTCAATCAAATTTCAAATTTTTCTGTGTCAAAATCAATGCTTTTCAGGCGCTGATTGCAGCGTACATCAGACGAATGGCCAGCAAGGTCAAAATGGCTCTCAGACCCATTTTAAAAAGATACTCAGGCAGGCGATTGAGCAGCATTTTCCCCAAATAGGTACCCACAAAGCCAAATACCAGAAGTCCGACCAGCAGGGGGATGTAGGAACCGAAAGCAAAGCCCAAAATTCCAAAAGCAACAATTTTGATACTGTGTTGAATGGTCATCAAAATCGCATGGGTTGCTACAATACTTTGACGTTTTTCACAGTAGGCAGAAACAAAAGGGGCAACCAAAGGTCCTGTGGCACCAACAAACATGGTGGCAAATGTTGCAAATACTCCGAGACCAAAAAAAGCTTTTAAAGAGGGTTTACGTGCCTGGAACTTGGGAGCCCAGGTGGCATATACGATGAATACCGCCAAAATTCCCTGCAGAATGCTCGTCGGCAGTATTATGACCAATTTTGCACCAACGGCTCCTCCAATCAGGGTTCCGATCAAAAAAGGCAAAATCACCGGCCTTACGATATCACGAAACAACAAAATGACACGACTGCCATTCGAACCAATTTGGACAACCGCGTGAATTGGAATCAGGATTGTCGGCGGCAGGATCAAAGCCATTACTGCCAATGCCAGTGTTCCCCCGCCGATGCCCAGTGCGGCAGTCAAAAAACTGCCGACCAGCGAAATGCCGCACAGAATCCAAAATTCGGCAAGCGTCAGGCCGGTTCCATCGATCATCAGGGGAACAAAAGAATCCAAAGCAAGTTCCTATTCAATAATCTGGGTTACAACAGCTTTTTTACGAATTGTCTCCCAATCGTAACTTACTCCCAAACCCGGAGCAGAAGAGACCGTCACAAATCCGTCGGCATCAATGCAGTCCAATTCATCAGAATAGCCCTCTTCGTATACTGGTAACGACCAGGCATTTCTAGTCTTCGGATGAACCAGATTGACTTCATAGAAATTGGAATTGCGGCAGGCTGCCATCAACTGGCGCATTGCAGGGCCACAGGAATGAATTTCGCAGTCCATACCCAATCCTTCTGCAGCAACAGCGGTCTTGTAGCACCCGGTGATGCCTCCATCGTAATCAGGATCTGCCCTGGCAAAGTCAGTGGCACCGGCCACCAGCATGTCAGTGGTGGTTTCAGGATTGCGGACGTGCTCGCTTATCAACAACGGAGTTTTAATATTTTTCTTGAGCATTTGATGTCCATGGATAGAAACACCGCCATCCCCGTAAGGATCTTCAAACCAATAGACTCCGTGGTCATCACAGACCTGTCCAATCTGAATAGCATCCGCCAACGTTTTCAGATGGCATGCTGAGTCATACATGATGATCATTTTGTCGCCGACACGTTCGCAGACGGCCTTGATCATTGCGGCTTCTTCTTCCACATTTCCCTCATTCCAACCATGCATTTTGTAAGCTTTATATCCAAGTTCCTGACAGTGCTCTGCAAAATCAGCATATGCTTCCGGACTGGAAAGTCCCCCTTTCTGACGATCTCCTCCCAATGTGCTGGCGTAGGCGGGCAAACGTTGTCGATAGCCTCCCAACATTTCCGCAATTGAAAGATTCTGATGTTTGCCTGCCAAATCCCAAAGAGCAATATCAAGGGCCCCAATTCCGACTTCGCCAATGTGCTTCGTCAGCTTACGCATGGACCGGTAGTGTTTTTCCCGCTGCAGAGCAGGTTTACCTAGCAGACTAAAAGAAAGTGCTTCAGATGCAGTCATGATCACTTTACTGCGTCCTCTCGGAGGGACATACTCTCCAATTACTCCCGTATCAGTGATCACGCGCACTGCAAACCGGAGGTGGGTTCCTTTTGAATCAGGTTGATAAGACAAGCCGAAGCCAGCACGGTCTGTGACAATATCTTCTATTTCAATCTCAAATGCACTCAGTTCAATGCGTTCAATGATTGGGGTATTCGACATAGCAATTCTTTCCTAAATAAATTGTGACCGTTGATCTAAATACTCCATTTAAAGAGAGCATCCTTTTTCGCCGGAAACAGCTCTGATTGAGAGGCAATGCAAATTAGTAATTTCACATAAAATTGATATTAACTGTTGACCCTATTCGCAAAATCAAGCGTGCATTGAGCAGCTACTTTTTTTCATCAGGGAAAGGTTTGTTATGAGTAAAACAACTGGAAAATCTCTAAATCGTATTCTCAACAAGCATTCTTTTGCATTGCCTCTTTGGGCATCTTTCCCTATCTTGATGGAGTTTTGATCATACAATTTTATGAAAAGGCAAATGGAGAAAAGATGAAAAAGATTTTGCTCAGCATACTTGTTTTGACAGGATTAACAGCTCCCAGTTTTGCAGTTGAAACTTTATTTGAACTTGAAGAAATCAAAGATCACGGACTTTATATCGCTCCAGTACTCAAGAAAGTTCACTCCTATGACCTTCTTGGAACCCGGGCTTTATGGGTATTCAATCACAAATTTGCTGTTGGATATGGAACTTATACCTCCAGCGACTTCAAAGTCGACAATGCCGAATTTCGCAAGAATCCCAATAATGCAGATTTCAACTACCAATTTCAATATGGTGGAGTGGAGTTGGAATATGTTTATGATCATGCAAGTCTGATTCACTATCATGTTCAATCATTAATAGGAATCGGGAAACTGGACCGGAGAGCACAGAATATTGGATTCTACAATTTTGTCAACAGCACAAACAAATTTGAAGAATCTGATTTTACGATATTTGAGTTCGGAGGAGGGGCCGAACTTAATCTTCATCAGTATTTCAGACTATTTGCAGGATTGAACTATCTGTATGTCGACGGAGTCAAATATGCAGAATTGAGCCGTTTTGACGAATCTCCAACGCTGCCTCATTTGAGCGGAATCGCACTTGTTCTGGGTCTAAAACTGGGGACATTTTAATTCACAAACAATTGTTCAAAACTGCGCAGACCATCGAGAATATCATTCATAGAGTTGGGAACATCGTTCAACATCAATGTGTTTTCCGGCACAAAACGTAGTGGAGTTTGAGGAACCTGAAGCCATTCTACCAGTTTTTCAGGAATCAATTTTTCAGTCTGGGCAATTTGCACCTGCAACTGGCTGTTGCGGTGCTGAATACTTTTGAAGGCAAAGCGCTGCCCAAGCAGGCGGATCTGCATGCTTTTAAACAAATTGAGCAAAGGATCCGGTAAATGGCCGAAACGATTTTCGGTATCATCACGCAGTTTCCAAAGGCTTTCTTCATCCTTCACTGCCGCCAGTTTTTTGTAGAGTGAAAGTCGCTGGCTGGAGCTACGGATAAATTCTTCCGGGATATTCATCACCACTTCAAAATTGATTTTAATCTCTTCCGGCCGCAAAGCATCATGTTGCTTTTGCTGCAGTTTTTTAACCGCCTCTTCAATCATTTCAGTGTAAAGCTCCATCCCTACACTGGCTATGTGTCCGGATTGTTCTGAGCCCAGCAAATTTCCGGCTCCCCGTAATTCCAGATCCCGTGACGCAATTTTAAATCCCGCTCCAAGATCATTCAGTTCCTGAAGAAGATTCAGCCTTTCTTCGGCAACATTGGTGAGAATCTTTTCAGGTGGCACCAGTAAATAAGCATAAGCCTGCAAATTGCTGCGTCCAACTCTTCCTCGAAGCTGATATAGTTGGGAAAGACCGAACTGATGCGCGTTGTTGAGAATAATTGTGTTGGCTCTTGGAATGTCCAACCCCGATTCAATGATGGTCGTCGAAACAAGAATATCATATTCTCCGGAAATAAAATCCATCATGATCTTTTCCAGTTCATGCTCCCCGAGCTGACCGTGGCCAATAGCGATTCTCATTTCTGGCATGATTGTTTTCAAATAAGTCGCATACGGATAAATGGACTCGACACGGTTGTGCACAACAAAAACCTGACCATTTCTCCGGATTTCACGGCTGACGGCTTCCTGGATGATATGATCACTGGATTTAAGAAAACGGGTTCTCACTGCCAATCGATCCGGGGGAGGAGAGACAATCAGGCTCAAATCCCGAATTCCCATCATCGACATGTGGAGAGTCCTGGGAATCGGCGTGGCTGATAGGGTCAGTACATCAATATTGGCTCTGAATTTTTTTATTTTTTCTTTGTGCCGAACCCCAAATCGCTGCTCTTCATCCACCACCAGCAATCCAAGGTCCTTAAATTTAACATCAGCCGATAAAACCCGGTGCGTTCCAATTAAAATATCTATCTCTCCTGCTGCCAGACGTTTCAATATCTGCTTCTGCTCACCGGCACTGCGAAAACGGCTGATCACGTCAACAACGACCGGCATCCCGTCCATTCGACTGCTGAAGGAAAGAAAATGCTGTTGGGCTAAAATCGTGGTGGGCACTAACACACAAACCTGCTTGCTGTCTCCCACCGCCTTGAAGGCCGCGCGAATGGCGATCTCAGTCTTGCCAAAACCGACATCTCCACAAACCAGACGATCCATGGGCATCAGTGATTCCATGTCTTCTTTGACTTCCTTGATGACCGACAATTGATCTTCGGTTTCCTCATAGGGGAAGGCAAGTTCAAACTCCCGCATCATATGATCGTCAGGAGAAAACCTGAACCCTTTTTTCGATTTTCTTTGCGCATAGATTTCCACAAGTTCCGCCGACATATCTTCCACGGCTTTGGCTACCTTGCTTTTCGCTTTTTTCCACGACTTTTCCCCCAGTTTGTTCAAGCGGGGCGGTGTTCCTTCCGCATTGATGTATTTTTGAATCAGGTGAAATTTGTCAACAGGAACATAGACTTTCTCATTTCTTGCATAGCTGAGCACCATGAAATCACTGTTTTGACCGGACACATCGATTTTTTTCAGGCCCTGATATTGTCCGATTCCATAGTCCAGATGCACGATATAGTCGCCCTCTTTCAGATCATCCAAATTTCCCATAAATTGCTGGGTTTTATTTTGATTCAATCGTCGATTGCGGGCTTTCACACCAAAAATTTCTTCTTCAGTCAGCAAGGCAAACTCGACTCCGCCAAGCTCGTTTACAATATGAAATCCTGAAGACAGCGCACCTGTAATAATTGGAATAGAAGCGAAATTCCCTGAACTGGCAGGAAATATCAAACCGTCCGAAAACCATTGCGACCAATTCTGTATACCGCGTTTTTTTAGGGTGGAACAATCTGCCTCAATTGCAAAATCAGAGAGCAGTTCCTTAAAATGATCTGCATGGGTTTGATTTTTTGCACAGAAAACAACCGCCGCACCGTCCTGCTGCCATGCAATAATCTTCTTGATAACCCGTGCGACTGAAGAATGGGGATCCTGGTGAGGCTTTTTTCCTTCGGATCGCAGAGAACGGTTGTCTAGAAAGGGGCAGTCATAGGAGGTAGAAAAATGCGTTTGGCCTGCTGGCAATTCAGTACAATTGACAGTCAAATATTTTTTAAAGGAAATTTCGATCTCCCGGTGACTGAGATAAGACAATTCAGGATTGAGTGCAAAATTTTCCTGTTGGCGGCTCAACTCAAATTCTGCAAATATTTCATTATATACCGCCTGGGCCTTCTCTTTGACTTTCAAGGGTTCGTCGAGCACCAGCAAACTCTCCGGGGCCCAATAGTCAAAAAGAACTGCAGGGGATTGATAAAACAGGCTTAAAAGGGATTCGATACCGGGAAAGTGACGTTTTTGTTTGATTAGGCCTCGGGTTTGTGACAGCAAATGATCGTCAACCGAGCTTACCTCTTTTTCCAGCATTTTCAGCGCATGATCTTTTGTCTCTGTGGTCAAAAGTACTTCCTGCGCTGGTAAAACATCGATGAATTCGAGAGAATTTCCTTCTGAGAGTTGAGATTCCACATCAAATTTTTTGATGCTGAGAAGCCGTTCGCTGTCCCATTCCAAGCGTAGAGGAACCTTGTGATTCAATGGGAAAAGATCAATAATTTCATCCCCCAGTTTGAATTCTCCCCGCTCTTCTACCAACTCGACAAGGGTGTATCCAGCGTTTTCCAATTGCAGTAGCAAGTCCTGGCGAGGATAGTTTTTCAGGGTTTGCAGAGTGAAGCAGTTCTGTTCAAACAAGGCCCGCGGCATCATGCGCTGCATAAGCGCCATTGGCGTCGTGATCAAAACTTTCACCTGCCGATCACAAAGTGCACGAAGGGTTTCAAACCGTTGCGCTACAATATCACGATGTGGCGAAAAACTATCGTAAGGGAGCGTGTCCCAGTGAGGAAAGAAGTAAATTCCACCTTCCTCCATGAAAAAAGCAAGATCGTCCCGAAGCTGTTCTGCTTTCTCAAACGATTCAGTAAGCACCATCACCGGTGGTTCATTCAACTGCTTTAAATGAGCGATCAGCAATGATTTGCTGGATCCCCGCAACCCGTTTAAAGAAAGATCATTAAGCGGACGGAGCAGTCTGTTTGAGACCGATTTCAGTGATTCATTCATGGTTGAAAGAGATTCGGCAAAATTGGATGTCGTTTTTCGATAAATCAAGGAGTAAAAGGCTGCTTTAGAACAAGCAGCCTAGTGGGGATTCGTTTGAATTCTTAAACCGTTTTCTGCAGCTCGGCTTGCTTTGCATCGGCCGCTTTTTCTTCCGCTTCCCGCTTTTCATCAGCGCCGCTCATTTTTCGGATGATCCATGCGACCGGATCATAATAACGGTCAACAACACGTTCTTTTATCGGGATAATTGCGTTGTCCGTCAATCCGATGCTTTCCGGACAAACGTCCGTACAGCAACGAGTGATATTGCACATTCCCGATCCGAATTCATCACGAATTTGCGGAATCCGGTCTGCAGCGTCAACCGGGTGCATTTCCAGACCAGCCAGTCGTATCATAAAACGAGGTCCAACAAATTCGCCTTTTTTATCTTGATCCCTCAACACATGGCAAACGTTCTGACAGAGATAACACTCGATGCATTTTCTGAATTCCTGAACCCGGTCAACGTCTTCCTGCATCATAATAAAATCTTTCCCGGCGGCATCTGCTTTGGGAAGCAGGGGCTTGATTCTTTTATTCTGCTCATAGTTCCAGGAAACGTCGGTTACCAGGTCTTTAATGATGGGAAAAGTCTTGACGGGTTGCACCGTGATTAATTCGTCAGGTTCATACTCGTTCATCCGCGTCATACAGGAAAGCTTGGGCCGACCGTTTATTTCCATGCTGCACGATCCGCATTTTCCCGCCTTACAATTCCAACGCACGGCAAGGTCATTCGCATCTTTTGCCTGAATTTTGTGAATCACATCAAGAACCACCATGCCTTCATCAACTTCAACCTGATAGTCGACAAACTCACCGCCGTTCTCGTCTCCTCTCCATATGCGTATTGTGCGCTCAGCCATTCGTTCCCTCCAACTCTTCCAGTGTCGCGTAAGCAATATCTGCTAGTTCTTTCGGTGGTGCCGGACGGTCCTGTTTGATAACCTCCATCCCGCTTTCGCCCTTTCTGACAATTACTTCAACTTTTTCCCATTCTTCCCGCTCTCCTTCAAAGTCGATTCGAGTATGTGCCCCTCGACTTTCTTCCCTCATCAATGCAGCACGAGTGACCATTTCCGCGCTGGTGATCAATGAATGCAGGGATAAGGCTTCGTGCCATCCTGGATTGTACTGAGAGGCACCATCGGCTTTCACCGTTTGCATTTTCTTTTTCAGCTCCTCCAATTGCTCGATTGCCGTTTCCAGTTCTTCTTTGGTCCGCACAATATTGACGTTATCGTTCATGATGGTCTGGAGCTCTTCATGAAGCAAATATGGATTTTCTCCTGATTCACGATTGAGCGGTGCAACAGCCTCGCTTCGGGCTTCCTCGACTTGGCTTGGATTGATCTCCGGTTTGCTGGATAATGATTTTATATATTCGGCAGCCCCCAGACCAGACAGCCATCCGAAAACGATCAGATCGGAAAGGGAATTCCCGCCCAGGCGATTGGCGCCATGCATACGACCCGCTGCCTCTCCGCAAGCGAACAATCCGGGGACGCGCGTCTGCTGCGAATCTGCGTCCACAGCAATTCCACCCATACAATAATGCAGGGTTGGTCCGACTTCCATCGGCTGCTTGGTGATATCCACTTCAGCCAGTTCTTTAAACTGATGGTACATCGAAGGCAGTTGCTTTTTAATTGCCTCCTCGGGAACTCGCGAAGCGATATCCAAAAAAGCTCCGCCGTGGGGAGAGCCACGGTCTTCTTTGACCTCCCGGGTAATCGCCCGCGCGACCACATCCCGAGTGAGCAGTTCTGGCGGGCGTCGAGCATCTTTGTCTCCGGCCAACCAGCGATTTCCTTCTTCTTCAGTATCAGCTGTTTCAGGAGCAAAACGTTCCGGAATATAGTCAAACATAAAACGTTTTCCATCCTTGTTCAGGAGGACTCCACCATCACCGCGAACCCCTTCTGTTACCAGAATACCACGTACTGAAGGCGGCCAAATCATACCGGTTGGATGAAATTGTGTGAATTCCATATGCACCAGCTCGGCCCCAGCATCGTAGGCCATCGCATATCCATCCCCTGTGTATTCCCAGGAATTGGATGTGATCCGCCAGGCTTTTCCTGCACCGCCGGTGGCCATAATCACCGCTTTCGCTTTGAAGATCACAAATCGGCCTTTTTCACGCCAGTAAGCAAAAGCACCTGCGATCCGATCACCATCCAAGAGCAGATTCAAGACGGTGCATTCCATGTGAACATGGATTCCCTGATGTATGCCGTAATCTTGCAGAGAACGAATCAATTCCAACCCTGTTCGGTCTCCCACATGCGCCAATCGGGGATAGCGGTGACCACCAAAGTTTCTTTGCCGGATTTTCCCTTCTTCGGTGCGGTCAAAGACAGCCCCCCATTGTTCCAATTCACGTACCCGGTCCGGGGCATGTCTTGCATGAAGTTCCGCCATACGCCAGGAATTGAGAAACTTTCCACCCCGCATCGTGTCACGAAAGTGAACTTTCCAGTTATCACGCGGATCAACATTTCCCAGTGCTGCAGCCATTCCTCCTTCAGCCATCACGGTGTGTGCCTTTCCCAACAGTGATTTACACACCAATCCGGTATTCAGACCCTGCTTGGAGCATTCTATGGCGGCCCTCAAGCCTGCTCCTCCGGCCCCAATAACGATCACATCATGTTCAATTGTTTGAATTTCGGAAATATTAGACATAGCTCAAGACCCCCAAGTGTTTAAATCTGTGATAACGCCCATCGACACCAGTCGAACATAAAGATCCGTCAATCCAACCCAAATCATACTGACCCAGGCCCAGAGCATGTGACGGCTGTTCAGATTCGAAACTTTTTGCCAAATACCATATCGGGACTTTGCAGAATCACTGCATGAAAAACAATCGAGCTGTCCTCCAACTAAATGCCGAAACGCGTGGCAGCCGCAAGTGTAAAAAGCCAGCAGGGTCGGGTTAATCAAGAGAATAACTGACCCCACACCGATTCCCAGTTCACCGTCGCGAGAAAAGGAAATAATCGCGTCATAGTAGAGAATAACAATATAGGTCAAGGCGATATAAAGTGTGTAGCGGTGGATGTTTTGAAACACCAAAATCGCTGTTTCACCCTTATATTTTTGAGGGCGTCCTCCAACTGCACAAGCGGGGGGAGTCATGAAGTAGGAACGGTAGTAAAATTTTCGGTAATAATAGCAGGTCATCCGAAAGGATAGCGGGCCAATCAAAATCAGGATGGCAGGTGACAGGGGTATGAATGAAGGCCAAATGGCTTTAAGCGAGTCGGGAAAGAGGCCGAACCACGCGTGTGCCTCCGGAGCCGCTCCAGCGGCTGAGGGGTCTGTAAAAAAAACAGGGGAATAGAATGGAGAAAGATAAGAACCATGCCAGTAATGATCGCCCTGTAGTGCCGCCCAGGTCGTATAGATTGCAAAAATCAGAAAACCAATCCCAGTCCATGCGGCTTCAAACCACCAGTTATCTTTTCGTAATGTTGCAGCAAGACCGGATTGATGCCCACCCACATTGGTCGCCTGTGCCATGAAACGCCTCCCTTTTTAAGTGCAGTTAATTACTAAGGTAGCAGTAAAAAAAAACAATACTTCTCTTTTAGAAAATGCCTCCTTAAAGGTCAATCTAAAATATGCTTTTGACCCTTCTTTCTTCCAACCCTGCACTATGGCACAAATAGATTTTTTGGTTCAAGGAATCCGATTCGTTTGTAGTCTGTAGAATTCAAAGTCATCAATCGTTCCACTTGAGCTTTTTCTGCAATTTTTGCCGTGATCGCATAAAAAATTCTATCCCCCCTGATTTCAGTCTCTGAGATTTGTTTAATGGTCAGCAAATATTCTTTTGGGGTCAAAGACATGATGCCGGCAACTGTTTCTATATTTTCGTGAATCAGTTTCTGGGCAACCTGAGGGCTGATGCGGGGAACGGTTGCCGCAGCGGTAAGAACAGCGTATAATTCTGCGATGGTGTGACTTGCAACAATCAGCTCAAATTGATTTTCTTTGGCCTGCTGGAACCAGGGCAGAGCCCGTTCATGCATGGGATGCGCTTCAATCATGCAGGCTGTAATAAAAGACGTGTCAAACAGTGTCCGCACCTTGACTTCCTGATAGATCATCATTTACCGTCTGGAATTCACCGAAGCCAAAGTTCTTTTTCTCAGCCTTTTTACCTGTAAAAACCAAAACACCTTTTTTCCAAATCAGACTCGGTTCAGCTTGTATCGGTTTCAGTAAAATCCCTTCCTGGTGCTCTTCAATTTCAAGAAAAGAACCCAAATTCAATTTAAAGGTTTCTCGAATTTTTTTGGGAATAACAATCCGGCCAAACTGGTCTATTTTCGCTTCCATGACACACCTTTTTTGGATAATATTTAACAGAATCTGTCTTGCCAAATTGCCATTTTGCAGAGTAATTGTAAAGAGATTACAGATTACTTTGATCCGGATCCGTCATCTTCAGCGCCCTTTTTCTCCGAACAACGATCTTCTTGTTTTTGCCTCAAAGAAAATTTGACAGTAGCTGCAGAGCGCGATAGAGAAGACAGATTTTTATCAATCGAAAGTATCAGAATGACTCCCCGTTATTGAAGTTGAAAATTAGCCAAACAACGGGTTGTCAAGCTGACTTATCATTTCTGGAAACAGCAAAACGAAATCTTTTCTGCTTTTTTTGCATTGTATTATTGGAAACATTATGCCCGAAACCCCCTTTAAAGTATGTGTGATCAATGGACATGTCGAACGGGATTTTACCGATTGTATCACCGAACTGAGCCAAATAGGAACGGAAGTTTCAATTCTCCCATTCATGGATGAGGAATCGGAAATCATCGAAGCCACCAGAGGTGCCCATGGTTTGATCGTGACAAAATCAAAAATTACCCGTCGGATCATAGAAACGCTGAAGAATTTGCGGGTAATAGTCAGAACAGGAGTTGGTTTTGACGTGATCGATACCGTCGCGGCCACCGAGTTGGGAATCGCCGTAGTCAACATTCCTGATTTATGGATTCGAGAGGTGGCCAATCACACTCTGGGGTTGCTGTTAGCGTGGAATCGAAAAATTATCGTCCTCAACCAGGAAGTCAAATCAGGGAAGTGGGAAACCCGTGTTCCCGGTTGGACGGGTTGTCTTCATGGAGAAACGATTGGCATTGTGGGACTGGGCAACATCGGGAGCGCGTTTGCAGAACGGATCGCCGCACTTGATATGAAGATCATCGCCCATGATCCCTATGTCGCGGACAGTCATTTCGAATCACTTAAAGCAGAAAGAGTTTCGATGAAGGAACTGGCTGAGCGTTCCGATTATGTGTCGGTTCATTGCCTCTTCAATGAAGAAACACATCACATTATCAATACCGAATTTCTTTCTCAGATGAAAACAAGCGCTTTCCTCATCAACACCGCTCGAGGTCCTGTTGTCGATGAACAAGCCCTCATAAGAGCATTGGAAAGCCAAAAAATTGCCGGGGCGGCACTGGATGTTTTGGAAAGCGAACCTCCGGCTGAAAATAATCCGCTATTAAAAATGGAGAATGTGATTTTGACATCACACGCAGGATATTTTTCCAACCCTTCAGCGGCCCAAGTACCAAAACGATGCGGAGAAGAAACCGCGCGGGTTCTCAAAGGGGAGCGCCCCCTTCATCTTGTCAATCCGGAAATTTATTGAAAGGCAAGCCTGACATCGGGAAAGGAGAACTCGTTTCCCAGAAAAACTATACTGCTCGATGCGCCTCGGACCGTCGGCGGAGACTATGGGCAATCATCTGCTCTCGCAGCTCATCAGGAACCTCCACAAAGGAATCATCCTTTTCCATATAGCTGAGCGGTTTTTCCAGAGACTGCCAGTCAATATCTGTATCTGGAGTAATATTTTCAAAATCCAGCAGACCTATATCACCGTATACTTGACGCACCTTCTCTGTCTCCAGCAGTCCGATTCTTTTCAAATTAGGAATGATGCGCCCAAACAATTGTATTTTAAAATCAAAGCGCGAAAAATTATCGCGGAAAAATTCCATGGCATGTTCAACATCCCAGCCAAAATTATTGAAAACCTCCTGATCGGCTACTGGATCGCGGAGCAGTCTCATTGCTTCCAAGGCGACGAAGGCTCTGATATCTTTCTCCTCCGGACTCAAAGTCTTTGTAAATTCTTCCAGATAGTTTACCCCAAATGCCACATGCCGTCCTTCATCTCTGGTAACGAAATGAATCCCTTCTTTAAAAACAGGGATGGAACTGGCCGCTTTGGCGGTGTTGAATGCGGCCAGTGCCAAACCTTCGATGATGACCTGCATGCCAAAAAGTTTTAGATCCCAACGTTCGTCCGTCAAAATCATGTCAAGGATGGCTTTCAGACCCGGGCGACATGGAAAACGTTTATGAATCTGCCTGTCTATGAACTGATTGAAAAATTCAACATGCCTTGCTTCATCAAAGGCCTGAGAAGCTGCATAAAGTTTTCCGTTATAGGTGGGAGCACAGGAAACCAGTTGAGAGGCGACAATCAGGGCGCCTTGTTCCCCGTGAAGAAACTGGCTGCACTGATCTGAAAAGCGAACCCAGTCAAACTCGATTCGTTTTTCCTCGCTCATGTCCAAATATTGCTCGTAGCAGCCAAAAGCGTTTCCTTCTCTGGTGAAAGGTGACCGGGATTGGGAAATAATCCCTTCCCAATTGATATCATGATTGACATTCCAGTTTAGTTTTTTTCCCAACTGATAGAGACGATGGATGCGATTGTCTTCCTGAGTATAGTCCCAATTGTAGCTTCCGACAATGGGGGTCTTAAATATCTCGGCGATATGCTCAATCTCGTCTGTACTCAAGCGCGAGGCCGTCTTGCATTGTTCAGGAATCTCCTGAACTTCCTGATTTTGTTTTTTGACATATTTCAGTTTCATCAATGCCCATTTTTTAAAACATAGAAAGCAATTGTCCAATTATTTGAACAAAATGGGGAGCGTCTGTAATGAAGCGTATTGCTACATCAAATAACTGGGACTATCAACTCAAAACGAGGGATCAATTTTATCAAAAAGAGGGGCTGTGAAACAAAAAACCGCAAGCCGGGATTTGTCAATTTGGAGGGATTGGCGTATAGTCATATTTTTTTAAAAAAATTGCAGACGTGTCATGAGAGAATTCACTTGAAAACACAGAAAAAACTCGCAGCCTGCTCCATTTGCGGCAACGTGATGAATCCCTGTACTCCTGATTGTTACAATTGGATTCATCGAAATTCTAAAAAAAAGTTTGCAAAAACTCAAGCATCTCAGCCTTCCTGAAATGTTGTTAATTTTTCAGTTCCCTGCCCTGATTTTTCGAAACTTTTCTCGTCCGTCCCTCCGAGCGATACCTTCCTTTCAATAAAATTTTCCCCGGAGTTTTCCTTTTTCACCAATCCAGAATCATCTTGGAGCCCGCAACAAGCAGCACCAATGCGAGCACTTTCCGCAATGTCGCCTTGTTCAAACGGCGGCTTCCGAATTCAGCACCAATCCACCCGCCAAGGATTGCTGCTCCCGCCCAGAAGGGAATAATTCCGGGTAAAGAATCGACTCGGGACAAATGCCCGGACAAGCCAGCAATGGAGTTCACGAATATAAAGGCCGCCGTGATACCAGAACTTTGACGCGTCTCGGCCCATCCAGTAAAAAGTAAAAGAGGCCCCAGAAAAAGGCCTCCACCTACTCCGGTCATACCCGAAAGCAATCCGATGACAATTCCTGAGAGAATCGCCAACCACAAAGGGGCTGTTTTTACCATTTCCTTTGTGATGACTGCAGCCGTCCGAAAAAGGCGAAAGGCTGCAAGCAGCAAAATTGAACCGACAATGGGATTGTAGACAGAAGCAGGAAGGGCGAGGCTGCCTCCGACAAAAGCCGAAGGAATGGAGCCGAGGGCAAAAGGCCAGAAAACCGGCCAACGAAAAAAACCGGCGCGAAAATATTTGAAGGTTCCTATCCCGGCGACCAGCATTCCCAGTACCAATGCGGTCGGTTTCATCACCATCGGCGTTACACTGAACAGCGCCATGGCCGCCAAATATCCGGACCCTCCGCCATGTCCCACCGAAGAATAGAGGATTGCAGTCAATAAAATCAGGATGCCGAGTGAAATGACCGTAACCGTCGTCAAGTGGTGCCTTGTGTGAGTTCAATTTGTAGCAGTTTATGCAGCATTCCCTTTTTTTGGTTCTTGATCTTATTCAAAACAATCCAGCATGCAGCTGCGAATCTTGATGCCTGCTTCCTTGCAAATTCGACTGATTCTTTTTGGGCTGACGCTGGAATCTGCAGAAATTCGGAGGGCAATAGAACACGCAATTCGCGGCCTTCCCCTGACGATTTTCACATTCTTTTGAAGCTCTGCCAAAAGTTCTTCCGCACTGACAATTTTCCGGGCTTTCCCGGATTTTTTCATCGGAACGGGGATTAACTCTTCTATCATCTGTTTTTCAGGAACAATGTTTTATTCAGTATGCACAAATTTACCGGCAAGACCGGGATGGTACAAAATTTATTCACCACTGATTGTACACAAAGGGTTGGAACAGGGAGTTCGTCGAATTTCACCGGACCAAGCCCATTTTCTTTAAACCTTCCCTGGTGGCGGGTCGATCCAAAATCTCCAGGAAAATTTTGACAGCGGGTTTCTGCAGCCGTTCTTTCGGAATGATGAAATCGTATTCTTCATCCTGCCGGTGAATGAATCCCAAATCAAGCTCCCTGGCGACGGAATGAATCGCCATTCCCCAATCCGCTCGTCCCTGCGCAATCGCAGCTGCGACTGCATTGTGAGATTTTGCCTCAGAGAAATATCCAGGCGGGCGAGTTTCATTAAGAATTTGATCTAAAAGAACGCGGGTTCCGCTTCCCCGATTTCGATTGATCATCCGGATTTCACAATTGTTCAGAATGTCGCTGATCGATCCGTTGAATTCATCAGACAGTTCGGAAAATCTGGAATCATCCTTTCGAAACAAAATCCCCTGGCTTCTTTTGTATCCTTTGATCAAGACCTGGTCCTCATTGAGTAAATGATCATTGTATTGCTCACTTTTTTCGTCCATCAGATGGGAACCGGCAATATCGCATTCCCCGCGTTTGGCCGCCATCACCCCGCCCATGCTGCCGACGGAAATAAATTTGCAGTAAACTTTTTCCTGCTGCAGTAACCCGATTAGATAATCCAAGCCAATACAATGACTGCCGATAATCATCAAATCTGCAAGGCGCATGCTTTTTCCAAGCATAAGAACTTCCACCTGATCGCCAGCCTCCAGCATTTCGGTTTGCCTCGGAATTTCAATAAAGCCGTCAGCTTTGGCAAAGGTCGTAATGGATCCGGAACCCTTTCCCATCGAATAGGCCGTGTACCCTCCTTTTGACTTTACCAAATTGACCATATCGAATTCAGTTCTTCCTTTTTGAGAATTGAATTTCATAGGCAGCACCGCCATGACCTTGTCATGTTGATCCTCCGCCGCCCCTGCCATGGAACGTAACACAGGAGCAATGAATTTAGTGAAAGTGAAGATAGCTGAGGTCGGGAAGCCGGGGAGAACCGCAGTTGGAACCCCATTCACTGATGCCAGGCACAGCGGTTTTCCAGGCTTGAGTGCAACACCGTGAACAAGAATTCCGGGATTTCCCATTTTTTCGATGACGGAATAGTTTAGGTCCCCCTCCCCTTTTGATGTCCCTCCTGAAATGAGAACAAAATCCATTCCCAGGGCCTCAAGAAGGGTAGCTTCCAATAAATTTACGTCATCGGCTACAATCCCGAAATGAAAGGGTTCGCAACCTATTTCTCTAAGCGAATCAGCCAGAATAACCGCGTTGGAATCATAGACCTTTCCAACGCTCATGGGTGATCCCGGTGCAATGATTTCGTTACCGGTTGAAATAATCCCTACACGCGGTTTTTTCCATACCCAAATTTCAGTTTCCCCAATGGCGGCCAGCACGCCTGTTTCTCTCGACGAAAGTCTTTCTCCTTTCCGCAGGACTGTTTCTTCTGCCCCTATATCTGATCCGGCAAATAAAACACCTTCGCCGGGAGTGATGGGTTTTAAAATCTGGATTCCTTGCCCGTCCGCCAGAGTTTTTTCAAGCATCACGACTCCATTTGCTCCCCGGGGTAAAACGCCTCCGGTAGCAATGGAGGTGAGTGTCCCCTTTTTCAGGGCAATGGTCGGCAGAACCCCACATGCAAGCGATTCATTGTTCAGTTTCAGTAGAATTGGAGATGTTTCTTCTGCACCAAAAGTATCCTCTGCCCTCACTGCAAAACCGTCAAAGCTGCTGCGGTCGAAGAAAGGGACATTCAATTTTGAAATGACATCCCGTGACAAAATCCGGTGCAGCGCTTCTTCCAGAGCCACCTCTTCCTCCCCCAAGGGTGCCGGCTTGATCTCCTCCACAAAACGTCGATACGCCTCTTCAGCAGTCGCCAGTTTCAAAAATTGCTTTTGTTTCATTTCCTGCCTGCAGTTAAAATCTTAGCTCGGCACAGCAGTGCCCCAATAATTGAAGCTAGCTGGTTTCCATCCCGGCAAATACATGGTCTCTATTCTTTCAATTGCAAAACCCCCTTGCTTGATCAGGAGAGGGATAGGACGGTTCAGATGGCATCCCCCGCCGATTAGATTCCAAAATGGATTCACTCGATCCTGCCAACGTCGAACCTTTTCATCCGGTGCAGAACCATGTTCGCAAAAAATCAGGCGTCCCCCCTTTTTCAATACCCTCCGCATTCCCTCGAAAGCGCGCATAGGATCGGCGATTGTGCACAATGTATAAGTGATCAATACCGTGTCGACGCTTTCAGATTCGAGAGGGATCTCTTCTCCCGGCAAACCAATCAGTTCCATTTTGAAAGGAACACTGCTGATCTTCCTTTCCAGCATCGCCCTCATTTCCCGGGCAGGTTCCAGTCCCCAAAGCAGTTCAATTTGAGCGGGATCGTAAAACTGAAGATTCAATCCAGATCCGATGCCTATCTCCAAAACACGACCTTTTGCAAGCGGTACGACCTTTTGACGCTGGCGCATGACCGGTCCGCTGCTGCATGCCAAATTTATTAGTCTTGGCAATACGTGTTTCGTGTAAATTCCCATCGTTTCCCAGATCCTGGAACAACTTTCAAAAAAATATCTTTCTCGCAAAAGCAACTTTTAACAGCAGCGCCCAAGGAGGTAAAGTTAATTTTAGTAAGCGACGGCCCGAAACAGGGAGAGCAATTCTCAACTTCAGCAAGCTTTGGTGACCTGGACTGATTCTTAGATCCAGGATTTGTGCTTACCTGCTTCGTCAATCAAGACCTCGTTCTCATCTCCAGATAATTCTTTTTCTTCTTGATAAATAAAGAAATCGGGTATAGTCAAAGTCCAGTTAAAAGTCCAGATTGCGAATTGCGGTCCTGTCACGCGGGCAGCTGTTTTATTGGGATCTGACAGGCCTCTTCCGGTTTGAAAGCACAGAATGAATTTTTCTGAACCTCTATTGAAGATCGAAAACCTCGGCAGACAGTTACCCAATCACTGGATTTGGAGAAACATCAATTTTTCGATCCAAGCAGGCGCAAAGGTAGCAGTGCTTGGTCCTTCCGGTTCGGGGAAGACATTGTTTTTGCGGGTTTTAGCAGGACTCGATAATGCCCAGGAAGGGGAAATTTTTTTTCAAGGTCTTTCCCTGTCCCAATGGAAAATGCCTCAATTTCGTTCCCAGGTGATTTATTTGTCACAAAATCCCGCGCTTCTGGAAGGGACAGTTGAGAAAAATCTTCAATATGTTTACCGTTTCTCGATCTACCGTGATCAGCACTACAATCGCCAACGGATTCTGGATTTCTTGTCGCTGCTCGGACGTTCTTCAAGTTTTTTAAAACGTGCGGTTCATGAGCTTTCAGGAGGAGAATCCCAGATTGTTGTTTTTTTGCGTGCTCTCCAGCTTGCTCCATCCCTACTCTTCTTCGATGAACCCAGCGCGTCGTTAGATCGAGAATCGGCCAGTGGCCTGGAAACACTTGTCAGTACCTGGCAAGCAGAAAACGAACAAAGAAGCTACTTTTGGACCAGCCACGACCCAAGCCAGCTGGACCGCATGACCGATCAAGAACTTCTTTTAGAGGGAGTAGATGGAAAATAATTATATCATTCTCGGCCCTTGGCAAGTCGCCGCCGCCGCCGCTTTGATCCTGATCAATATTCTTCTATCCATCGCTCTCAAATTAAAATTGGAAAAGCAACTGGGCATTGCCTCCATCAGAATGGTGCTGCAGCTGCTGCTGGTGGGATTCATTCTCGAATGGATCTTCACTCTAGAGAATTTCATTTGGATTTTAGGCATGGCGCTTCTGATGGCAAGCGTTGCCAGCATCAGTGCAGTGAACCGCACGCGCAGGAAATTCTCTGCTATTTACTGGAACAGCTTTTTTTCCATCATTTCTGCATCCTTTCTAATTACTGGTATAGCACTGAGCGGGATCATTCAGGTTGACCCCTGGTACCATCCACAATACTTGATTCCAGTGTTGGGGATGGTCCTCGGAAATACGCTCAATGGCATCTCCCTGACACTGGATCGATTTATGGAAGATTTATCGTCTCGACGAAATCAGATCGAGTCATTGCTTGCCCTCGGTGCCACCCGCTGGGAAGCCGCACACGAAAGCATGAAAGAATCCGCAAGAGCAGGAATGATCCCCACCATCAATTCGATGATGGTGATGGGCATTGTCAGTCTCCCCGGGATGATGACAGGCCAAATTTTGGCTGGTGCCAATCCAATGAATGCGATCTACTATCAGATCATGATTCTATTTGTAATTGCCGCGGCTTCGGCCCTGGGCATCATTGTTGTCATCCTTCTCACTTTCCGCTCGCTCTTCAACAGCAGACACCAACTGGCCATCCATCGCCTCCATCTTAAATAGCGATTGTCTGAGCAAATCTATTTTGCTACTCTTTGACAAACAATTTACGAGGATAACTGCAAAACGTTTCCACTCCCGTGTCGGTGATGAGGATGCTCTCAGTGATTTCCATCCCCCAGTCTCCCATCCATAAGCCCGGCATAAAATGAAAGGTCATGCCTGGTTTCAGTACCGATCGATCCCCCATCCTGAAACTCATCGTGCGCTCCCCCCAATCTGGAGGATAGCTCAAACCAATAGGATAGCCGCAGCGGCTCTCTTTCTCAATGCCATACTTGGCAAGAACCTTGTAAAATGCAGAAGCAACATCCTCGCAGCAATTTCCGGGTTTTGCCATTGCCAAACCCGCCTCAATTCCTTCGACCAATGCTTTTTCTCCTTCAAGAAATTCCCTGGGAGCTTTTCCCAAAAAAATGGTTCGGCAAAGAGGAGAATGGTAACGCCTGTAACATCCGGCAATTTCAAAAAACGTTCCAGCTCCTTTTTCAAAAGGTTGGTCATCCCAGGTCATGTGAGCTGCAGCTGCATCAACTCCAGTCGGCAACATGGGGACGATTGCCGGATAATCACCACCGTAGCCTTCCACCCCCGAGATTCCCGCATGATAAATTTCCGCTACCAGTTTATTTTTCGGCATGCCGGGTTCGATCTTTTCAAAGATTCTTTGATGCATTGCCTCAACAATTTTTGCGGCTACCCGAATATATTTGATTTCCTGTTCTGATTTTACGGCACGACACCAATTCACCAGGCCTGTTGCATCGCAGAAATGGGCATTGGAAAGATGGGAGGTCAAAGAAGCGTGACCGGCTGCGGAATAATAATAATTATCCATTTCAACCCCGATAGTCATTTTATCCCAGGCTTTTTCCACAATAATTTCAGCAAGATAATCCATAGGATGACGTTCCGTGGTCATGACATAATGATCTGCATAACCGATGATGTTATCTGACTTCATATAAACCGTGCGCTTCGCCCCAAACATGTCCATGAAGCGCCCGTACCAGATCGGTTCTCCCTGCGGAGGAACCAGCACGCACTGATGAACATAAAAAGACCACCCGTCATAACCTGTCAACCAGGCCATATTGGAGGGATCTGTCACTACCAAAAGATCAATCTTGTCACGAATCATGGAAGCGCGCACTTTCTCCAAACGCGCAGCATATTCTTCCAGGCTGAAGGGGAGATTTACCGGTTTCATTTTAATCCTTTTTTAAGTGAGCAATTTATAATTCTTAATTCGTTCAGAACATCTTAATCTTTAGCATGTTCCCTGCCTTTTGACTACATTTAGCTAAACACCAACGGCTTCTGAAAGGATTCTGATTAAAACTCATTTCCCAGCACCATTTTGGTTCCGGAATCCTATCTCTTTTTTTGCATTTTTTTAATGAAAATGCTAAACTTTCGTTTAATTTTTTAAAATCTTTTTTTGCAACAGTCAATTTGCCGGTTCAGCCATAGTTAATAAGCCGCTCGTTTGTTTCAGCCGACGGGGGGTTTGAAATTTCTATAGAAAAGAGCAGGAAATTCATAGGGAAAGACAACACAACAACGACATTTACACAGGGCTTTCTGATGCCATTTTCCAAAACATCAGATTTTTTTTAAAAAGCTTATTTTTTGAAGAGCCCAGTCAAAAATGAAACGCAAAAGAAGATTTTAGAAAATAAGACAATTGAAGAAGTCACCCCGGCAGCCCTCCCCGGATCCTTGTAAATTCCATCCCAATCCCCAGAATCTGCAGAACTTGCAAAACGTTTGAATCAGTAAACTGTCCTAAGCAGAAAATCGTCGATCGACATCTGCTTAAAAAGCGGAAAACGAATCCAGTTTTTGAATGGTGATTTTTCAATGAACAAATGCCCGTAATACCAGTTTTTTGATTTGAAATTCAGGATCCTGAAAAAATTCTTTTGGGAAGAACAATGATTTCAACGGAAATTTATAACAACTATCTCTCTAACCTTCTTTCCGGAAACCGCGCAAACTGCAGTAAGGTTGTTGAAGAACTACTCGATCAAAAAATTCCGGTACAGGAACTCTACCTCGAATTGTTCCAATCGACCCTGTATGAAGTAGGAAAACTTTGGGAGAAAAACGAAATCTCTGTTGCTGTCGAACACATGGCCACAGCGATTACTGAAGGACTGCTGAACCTGGTTTATCCTGTTATTTTTTCCGGGGACCGCGTCGGTAAAAGTGTCGTTATCGCCTGTGTCGCCAAAGAATTTCATCAGATTGGTGCAAAGATGATTGCCGACATTTTTGAGTTGAACGGATGGGACAGTTTCTTCCTGGGTGCAAATACCCCTTCTCAAGAACTCCAAAAAATGATTGAAGAAAAGCAGCCCGACCTGCTTGGACTCTCGATGAGTCTCTCTTTCAGTATGCCGCGTTTGGAAAAAATGATAAACGAAGTGCAGTTTGCCTTTCCCCAGTTGGCTATCATCGTCGGTGGTCAGGGGCTGCAGGGGGAAGGTAGATCCCTGTTGAGCAAGTATTCGAATGTCACTTATATCGATTCAATTGGGGAACTGGAAAAAACTATTGGAGTATCAGATGGATAAGGCATTTGCAGCGGATATATTAACTCAATACCTGGATCTTGAAGCTTCTATCATTTTTCTTCTGATCGACTCCAAAGGCGTAGTCCTTGAAACAAATCAATACACCAAAACCATGACAGGGCTGGATTTTTCCAACCAACAGCAGAACCTCTATGACGTATTGGTTGATTTTGGGAACCTGCCTTCTCTCGAAGAAATTAAAAACAATTCTTCGGTCCAAATGTTCAATATCCAAACCTCCGACAATCTTCCTCAGACTTTCTATTTCAATTTTTTCCAGAAGGATGATTTCACGATTGTTTTAGGGCAAATGGACCAGCAGGAAACAGATGAGCTCCGAAACAATCTGCTTCAGGCCAACAATGAAGCCAATAACCTCACTCGGGAGCTGCAAAAAAAGAATGCCCAACTGGAGCAGTTGAATGCAGTCAAAAATCAGTTTTTGGGAATGGCTGCTCATGATTTGAGAAACCCAATTGGAATAATTTTGCGCTATAGCGAATTTCTAATTGATGAAGCCAAAAAAACACTGACAAGGGATCAACTTGATTTGCTGAACAGCATCAAGATCTCCAGCAATTTCATGCTGCTTCTGCTCAACGATTTGCTTGATATTGCAAAGATTGAATCCGGAAAATTGGAACTGAAACTTGAACTCACCAATTTCGTTGAATTCGTCAAACGGAACATTTCTCTCAATCAGATAATTGCTTCACAAAAAAAAATTAAACTGAACTTTCAGAGCTACGAATATCTCCCCCAACTGATGCTTGACCCACTCAAAATGGAGCAAGTTTTCAACAACTTGATTTCTAATGCCATCAAATATTCTCCTGCCAACACCTCAGTTCTGATCAGTGTTTTTCAAAGTGGAGATTACGTGATGGTTTCTGTCAAAGATCAAGGTCCAGGCATTCCTGAAGCTGAAATTCCTAATCTTTTTAAAGCGTTCCAGACCACCAGCGTCCAGTCGACCGCGGGGGAAAAAAGCACGGGTTTGGGGTTGATGATTGTTAATAAAATCATCCTGGGGCACCAGGGACGGATCTGGGTTGAAAGCAAACAGGGAGAGGGATCGATTTTTTTCTTTTCACTTCCAATGGTTCTGGAACGAACGGAAAAGGACAGTCAAGCTCTGCGCCAAAAGTCCCCAGCTCCGAAAATCAGGTATAATTTGGCAAAAAAGAAACCACTGGAAATTTTGCTCGTTGATGATCAAGTAGAACATATGCATATGATCTCCATTCTCCTCAATCAATTGGGTTATCAAGCGCAATTTTCCCGGAGCGCACGCCAGGCACTGGAAGAAATGGGAAAGAATACATTTGATATCGTCTTTTTGGACATCAAAATGCCGGAGATAGACGGCATAACAATGACAGAACACCTCTACCGGCACCATCCGCGGAATAAAATCCCTTTCCTTGTTGCAGTCACCGGAGCGGAGATCAGCAAAGAAGAATGCCTGGCAGCAGGATTTGATGAATTTTTATTAAAACCGATTGGGATTGAAGACCTGCAGGCCGCAATCGGGCACGTCAATATCGGCAGCAGTGCATTCACAGGAGAAGAAGTAAGCAAAGACAAAATGTCTTCTCCAAAGCCCGGTCCTTTTCTCAATCTGGAAGTGCTTGAAGAATACCGCAAGATCGATCCTGAGTTTTTGACTGCACTGGTCTCCATGTTTCTTGAACAAACACCAGGGGCAATTGAAGAATTGAAAAAAACTTTTGATGAAAATCCAAGGAATATCCCTGGCCTGGTTGATCAGATCCAGGGAGCCTGCGAAAATTTGGGAGCAACAAAGCTGGTTAAAATCTGCCAAAACATCAGGGAAAGCGCTCCGCCTGCAGGAGGATCAGAATTTGAAAGGTATCTGGAAAACCTTGAAACAGCCTTTCTAGAAACCAAACAAGCTCTGCAGCAAATGAAATTCTGACAACAAGGCCCCTTCTATATTCTCCGTTGTCAGAAAGCGCAATAGAATCAATAAAATCTGCTTATCAAACCATTCCAATCATTGAACTTTTTCAAGCTTTAAATTCTTATGAATAAGCAACTGATTGAGCAACAAGGACTTCCCAAAGTATTGGTCGTCGATGACGATCCCGAAAATCTTGCAGTTCTGGAAAAAATGCTGGCAGATATTGAATTGAAACTCTTCAAAGCGAGGTCCGGTCAGGAAGCCGTGATGCTGGCAAGATCAAACGAATTTGCCCTGATAATACTAGATGTTGAGATGCCTGGAATCAACGGATTTAAAACAGCGGAACTGGTTCGTTATTTTGGAAATTCCAGGCGGTCCCCGATCATTTTTCTGACAGCTGCGGCAATTAGGGATGAAAATATCTTTCAAGGTTACAAAGCAGGTGCAGTCGACTATCTGTTCAAACCAGTATCTGCACATATCCTTCAAAGCAAAGTCGTAATTTTCATCGAATTGTTCCAGCAAAAAGCAGTGATTGACCTGCAAAGGATAAACCTTGAAAAATCCCTTGAGGCTCAAACAACGATTTCTGAAGAATTAGAAACGGCTCAAAAGAATGCGGACCAGGCCAACCGCGCTAAAACGCAGTTTTTAGCCAATATGAGTCATGAAATACGCACTCCTCTCAGTGCCATCATTGGTTTCAATCAGATTCTTGTCAAGCAAAGCAAGAACCTGAAATTGCCGGAAGAGTTTCAAAATTTTCTGGATCATATCCAAACCAGTGCACAGATCCTTTTGGAGTTGATCAATAATATTTTAGATCTTTCAAAAATTGAAACCGGCAAGATGGAAATCTCGGAAGAAGACTTTTATCTCAGCGACGTGGTCTCCACTCTTTTTGATACTTTCGAATTTCAAGCAAAGCAAAAGGGAGTCTTTCTTACCCATGAGACCAGTCCCAAACTTCCTCCTGCCATTTGTGCAGACCGAAAAAAAATCTTACAAATTCTTACGAATCTTATTGGCAACGCGATAAAATTCACACCCGCAGGGAAAGAGGTCAAATTAAAACTAATGGGGGATGAAAAGAATCTCGCTTTGATGGTTATCGATCAGGGTATCGGACTTTCCAAAGAACAGCTGCCGATAATCTTTGATGCTTTTACCCAGGCAGACCGATCAACAGCCAGTAAATATGGAGGCACCGGCTTGGGACTCGCTATCTCCAAGAGCCTGGCCGAACTGCTGGGAGGAAAGCTATCGGCAGGCAGTCAGGGATTAGGCCTAGGAGCCTATTTCAACGTTGTCCTCCCTTACAAAACGGCGGCCCATACAATCGAACATCAGGAAACAACGCCCCAGGCCCCTTTCCGCTTTTCTCCAGATCGCCTGGTTTTGATCGTGGAGGACAACAAGATGAATCAAACCTTGATTGATGTGATGTTAAAAAATTTAGGTTTTCAAATTAAATTCGCCGACAACGGAGCAATAGGAATTGAAAAAGCACTAAAGCTCCATGCAGCTGGTCATCCCCCGGATTTAATTTTGATGGATATTCAAATGCCCGTGATGGATGGCAAAGAAGCCAGTCGAAAAATTCGTGAACATCCTGATTTGAGAGACATCCCTATTGTTGCATTATCGGCAGATGCATATTCTGAACAACAAGAAGAAGCCCTGGCCTCAGGGATTGACGCCTATTTGACAAAACCGGTTCAGATAGACCAACTCCTTCCCCTGCTGGAAAAACATCTGTCGGAAGGAACACAGCAAAAAAGCCGGGCGGTGTTCCCAAAGAAAAATCATCATCGAGACCAGTGATGGCGTTTTGCACCAAACAATATTTGGCTTTTAGCCTTCTTTTATTGACGTTCAGCACCTCGGCTCACGCACAAATTCCCCTCTGGTTGGTGGAGCAGGGCATTTCATTACAATTCTCTATTCCACAAATAGATGCAGGAGAGCTGAAAAAAGCGCTGCAGTCCGACCGTCGTTCTCAATACATTTTTTTTGATACCCGGCTGCAGGAAGAATTTCAAACGAGCCATCTCCCTGAAGCGATACAGATTGATCCTGAAATGGAACCCGAAGTGTTCTTTAAAATATATGGGCATTTGCTGTCAGACAAAGAAGTAATCTTTTATTGTTCAGTTGGATACCGCAGTTCAAAATTTGCTGAAACTGTATCTCCAGCTGCCGAAAAACGAGGTGCAAAATCTGTTTCTAATCTGAAAGGAGGAATTTTCCGCTGGTACAATGCTGGATATGCTGTTGTTGACAAAAACGGAATAACCGATGCAATTCATCCGTACAATGAAGAGTGGGGAAGCTTAATTGAACTGCGCCATCCAAATTTGAAATAAAACGTACTCAAAGGGAGCAAAAAACCAACTATTTCAAAAATTGCCAGCCATCAACAATTGAAATATGACAAAGAATTTGCAGGAAAGATCATTCCGCGGGTGGCATGCTAATCCGAAGTCTGAGTTGTGATTTTGCTATTTTTTGACGCCAGAATAATCGCGATAAGAATGAGTAAAAAACCAGCAAGCAGGCGTATCGAGACGGGTTCCATTAGCAGCCAGGTTCCCAGTAAAATGGCTGTTAAAGGATTGAACCCGGTCACAATTGTTGCCTGGGTTGGTGATATCAACTGCAAAGCACGCCCCCAGGACATGAACATGACTGCCCCTCCCGGGACGGATAACAAAAAAATTACGAACCAGGCTTCGGCATCAAAGGAAAGCGAACCATCAAAGGGTCGGCCGAAAATGAGCGCCAGGATGAATAGAGTCGATACCCCAAAAAATAAAATGTAACAATTGAGGGCTAAATTCCCATAGCGCATCAAATATTTACGGGAAAACACGTTGAAAATTGAAACACATGAAGTCCCCATAAACATAAAGATATCTCCCCTGAATGCATTGGGGGCGATCTCATCAATTTGCTCACTGAGTGCAATGGCGGTGCCTGCCATGGCGATCAGGACTGCAATTGTTTTCCTCAACGTCAACTTTTCAATTCTAAAACATGCTGCCAGCAATGAAGTGATAATCGGCATCGCAGCAAAAATCAGTGCGCCTCGGGCTGCCGTAGTATCTTCCAGTGATTTTGCCATGCAATAAGGAAAGGCAGCAAACATGACTACGCCCAGTGCCATGATTACAGGCCAGTCTCCAGAAAGGATTTTCGGTGGTCTGCCTTTGGCAAAAAGAATCGCTGTCAAAACCAGCCCGCCAATGCCATACCGCAAAAACGCGAGAGACAAAGGATCGCTCTGACTAATAATCAAACGAGTCAATGCAACCGTCATCCCGCCAATGGATGTGGCCGTGACAGCGAACAAAAAGCCGAAAACAGTCTGTTTGGTAGTGGGTGTCATTTCTGATCGAAAAAAGTGAAAATTCGCCGTCAGCATCTTCTGCTATAACGGTTTCAATGAATTTGGCCGAAGGACAAAGCAACCGACTCAATGTCGAATTCCTGCAAAATTATACCGTCCCCGATTGGTGTATTCCTTATTAAATCTTTTTTTGATGAGTTTCTTCAATAAATGCGACCGCTCAGCAAATGTCAACTCAAGACTTTGATCAAAACGTGTTGCGTTCTTCGAAGTGCATGACGACTGAGCTTATTATTTCGTCAGAGGGTGCATTTGGCAGAAATCATTCAGGAAAATGCCTTCCCTGCCATTGTGAAACGATTTCGGCAAATTGAGCCACCGCAATTTGTCAAGAAATTGTATTTCATTTGGAATCACAAAAAAAGAGAGTCATTTCAAAATCCCGTTTCAAATTTTTTCAATGATGAACTATTTCTGTAAAATCAATGGCTAAATATATTGAATTTTAAAAAATAATATGAAAGCGTGATTTTATTGTGCAAGTTCACTCAATACCAGTAAATTTTCTACTGAAAATTGAAGACTCCCCTTTATTCGATTGATCAGCGCTAGAGCGGCAAAAAATGCGATCTTTGAACCGTTTGGCAAGAATATGATTTGTTTAGAAAGCGTCTCCGCTTGAAGTCCAAGCAGAAATATAGAGTTAAGCTTGCCCATTAATCTCATGATTGTTAAGAACAATCTAAGCGAGATTTTAATTTTTGTGAACAAAAAGGGAATTGCCAAGATAGATCTCCCCCCTGAAACCAGATACTAAAAAATTAATTGTGCCAAACAGCAAAACCTCTATTAAAAATAATTTAAATGAACCACAAAGCGAGCAGATATTAGAATTTCTGACCGATTCCCGACTTTTTAACCCTCTGCCGAAAACTTTATTGAAGCAAATCGCCAGTGTTTCCCGACTAGAAAAATATGCTCCAAAGGAAGTAATTCTGAAAGAAAATGAGGCCACCGACCGGATCTTTTTTTTGAGTAAAGGAAACGTGGGAGTCTATTTGAAAAATGAACTGATCGTCAAACTGTATCGGAAGGGAGATCTGTTTGGGGAAATGGGTCTAATCAAATCCAAAGCAAATCCGGTTTCAATTTGTGCGGAAACCGAAGTCGAGCTTTTCAGCATTGGAACTCAGCATCTCATTCAACAAACCGAGTTGGAAAATCCTGATATTCATCAAATTATTCATCAAATTTTCGCTTTATCGCTCACGGAAAAACTGGAATTGACCACCAACAAAGCGTTTCAGGAAATGGCTGAGCGTATTCATGAAAGCGATCTTTTTAAAAAGAATCAAGAAGTGCTCAACCAGGCCCAGTCTACTTTGGAGACGCAATCACTCGAGTTAGCAGAGGCGCACAATAAACTCGTGAAGACTAATAAATTTGTAACAATTGGAGAGTTGATGTCAGGGATTGCTCACGATTTGACACAACCCCTGCTGTATATTCGTGCCCATGCCCAAATGGAATTGAATAATCTAAACGGGCTTGATCAAAAAAAATCGGCGGAACTCCTATCCATCATTGAAAAAGGAACGGACCGAATGGTGGAACTGATTGAGCACCTGAAGAATTTTTCAAATCTATCGAATTCCGAATTTGTCGAAGTTGACCTCAAGAAAGTTCTCTCTGATGCTATGCTGCTCTGCCGGGAACAAATGATTATCGGGAACATAGAGGTACTCACCGAAAATACACCACAAGAACTTTCTGTCCTGGGCAATCCCCTCCAATTGGAACAGGTATTCATTAATATCATCAACAACGCCAAAGACGCTCTCAAAGGGAAAGAATCACGAATTTTAAAAATTACAACACAATGCAAGCATATCGATCAAAAGCCGATAGCAGTCGTCGCTTTTCAAGACAACGGAATCGGTATGGATGAAGCCACCAAAGAAAAGATATTTGCTCCCTTTTTTACAACGAAAGATACCGTTCATAATCTGGGGATGGGACTTTCCATCTGTTATGCACTGGTGCGAAGTCACCATGGCAGCATTGATGTCACGAGTAAAAAGGACAGCAGTGGAACCACCATAGAAGTCAACCTGCCGATTTTGAAACAATGAGCATTCTTGCAAAGATCAAAAATAATTTATGAGCACTTTAGTCGATTCAATGTCAAACGCAGGGACAAGCGTCCTGGTTGTCGACGATGAAGAGATCGTTCGCGATACCGTCGCCGCAATTATAGAAAGATATACAGAATACCGGGTTGACTTCGCCGAAGACGGTATGGATGCCCTCCAGAAGTTCCAATCTTCCAAACTGCAAGGCCATGACTATGAATTGGTCATTGTTGATCTGCGCATGCCCAGGATGGATGGGACAACGTTGATTAAAGAACTGTACCAGTTTGAAAAAAACATGGCGATCATTGTTTTAACCGGACACGGAAATTTAGAAGAAGCTCACGCTCTCCTAAAAAATTACGGCATCACTGATTTCATCCAAAAACCGTTTAAAAACCCTCAACAACTGATCTTTTCCATAGAAAACTCGCTGGAAAAACGACGACTGCGGCAAAGACTTATCAAGACCAATGAACAATTGGAACTGCGTGTCCAGGAAAAAACCGCAGACCTGAAGATAGCGATGGAAAAAACACAGATCGCTAATCAGGCAAAATCACATTTTATCAACAAAGTCAGTCATGAATTTCGTACCCCACTCAACGGAGTTATCGGATTCAGCCAACTTTTGATCAATGAAGCCAAATCTATCGGCTTATCGGAAAACATCCAGCAGCAGTTGAATTACATCTTCAGCAGCGGACAAAAGTTAGCTGAACTCGTCAACAACATCATGGATTTCTCAAAAATCGAGGCGGATCAAATGACGATTCGTGAAGAAGATTTCACTCTTGAAGCACTCGTCGGTGAACTCGAAGAGATCTATATGTCTCAGGCAGAACTAAAAGCGGTTAATTTTTCTTGCCTTTTAGATCCGTCAGCCGCCTCCACCATACGGACCGACCGTAAAAAATTGCTTCAAATTCTGAAGCATTTGCTGAACAATGCTTTTAAATTCACTCCGGAAGGGCGGGAAGTTCAGATCAACATCAAAGAATGGAAAAGGAATATCGTATTCGCTGTCATCGATACAGGAATCGGCATTTCAGAAGATCAACACGAAAAAATTTTTGAAATGTTTGAACAGGCGGACAATTCTCCTACCCGTCAATTTGAAGGAGCGGGTGTTGGGCTCTCAATATCAAAAGAACTCGCGAAGAAGTTGGGCGGAACAATCACTTTGGATAGTGCTCCGGGGAAAGGATCAAACTTTACTTTGACGATTCCTCACAACAAAAGCTCTTCGATCTCCAATGCACGCGCGGACTCCTCTCCCAACCTGCCTTCCTTTTCAAAGGCTTCAACAGTCCTTATCATTGATGATGAACCAATGATTTTGAAACTCCTAAAGACTCTGCTGCAAGGATTTGGATTGCAGGTTTTAGAGGCTGATAACGGAAAATCCGGTATTGAAAAAGCCATCGATTCCACATTGTCCGGTTCTCCTCCCGACCTCATCCTCATGGATATTCGAATGCCGAAAATGGATGGTATCGAAGCGAGCAGGCAGATCCTTGCCTTACCGGAATGTCAAAATATTCCGATAATCGCCATGTCCGGGGACTCCTTTTCTGAACAGCAAGGACGAGCTTTTTCTGCAGGAATGGTAGATTTTCTGGTCAAGCCCTTTGAAATGAAAGACCTCCTGACAATCTTAAAAAAACACTTGGCTCAGGAAGAATAATACAACAGTCTTGAAGAGAAAAAGGCTTGCTTTCATTATTCGTTTCTGCCGTTTCTTTCCTCCTTGAAAGAAATTTTTTTCCAACTATCCCATAATCAGATCAGCTGCTTTTTCTGCAATCATCAGGGTGGGCGCATAGGTATTGGAACTGACAAGACTGGGCATCACTGAAGAATCGATCACACGAAGTCCCTCAACCCCCTTTACCTTTAATTCGGGATCGACCACTGCCATCTCATCCGTACCCATTTTGCAGGTGCCAACATGATGATAGGAGGTTCTTCCGTATTGACGCGCGTATTCTTCAACGTCCTTTTTCGTTTTGACACCCGGCCCAGGAAAATGCTCCAATTTCACATAAGGTTCAAACGAAGCTTGAGACATCATTTCACGACTCTGGATCACCCCATCAACAGATCGTTCAAGATCGTATGGATCGTCGATGTAATTAGGATCAATAGCTGGGATATGCGTAGGGTCGTTGCTCTGCAGGGTAACGGACCCGCGACTCCTCGGCCGGAGGAAGTAAGAATTGAGTGTACACCCATTTCCTGAAGGAATGGGAGGAACACCCGCTTCAACTCCAGCTGCCGGCAGGAAATGAAATTGCAAATCCGGATTTGCCTGCTTCTTGTCAGAAAAGGAAAAGGCACCGCCCTCTACCGCATTGGATGTCACAGGCCCTGTACCGAAGAGTAAGTACTGCAAGCCGGCCCAGATCATCAGATGCCAGCTATTGTATTTGTCCAGGCTGTATGGTCCTTTCAATTCATAGGAAATGTCTATATCAAAATGATCTTGCAGGTTTTGACCGACACCTGGCAAATCGGCGACCACTTCAATCCCCTTATTTCGCAAATGTTCCTGCGGGCCTAATCCAGACAGCATGAGCAGTTTGGGGGACCCGATTGCCCCTGCAGAGACAAGAACCTCAGCACTTGCCTTCAACGTTTCTGATTTTCCTTCCCGAACCACTTCAACTCCAGTCGCACGACCGTTTTCGATGATCAGACGTGATGTCATCCATCCAGTCCGGACCGTCAGGTTTTTCCTTTTCATGACGGGTTTGAGATATCCGGTCGCTGAACTGCATCGTCTGGCATTGCGAGTGGAGGTTTGGTAAATACTGGTTCCTTCCTGGGTCTCCCCATTGAAATCTCCGTTGTATTTCAAGCCGAATTCTTGTGCGGCACGGACGAATACATTGCTCAGGTTTTGCGGATTGACCAGATCAGAAACTCCCTGGGGGCCTCCTACTCCATGCCATGAACCCGAAAGACGGTCATTGTCTTCTGAACGCAAAAAATAAGGTTGGATTTCTTTGAATGACCATCCCGGACAACCCTCCTCATTGGCCCAACGATCATAATCGGCAGGGGTTCCACGGGTGAACACCATCGCATTGATCGAACTGCCCCCCCCTAAGACTCGCCCCTGAGCCAGCAAAATAGTGCGGTTCATGCAATTTTTTTGCGGAACACTGGAATATCCCCATGTGTATGGCCCATCAGTTAATTTAGAAAATCCGATCGGCATGTGGATATATGGATTTTTGTCCATCGGCCCTGCTTCCAGCAACAATACTTTGACACGATCATCTGCACTCAAACGATTGGCAAGCACACATCCAGCGGCACCGCCTCCAACAATAATGTAATCCCACATGTGACCTCCTATATTTTGATGATGAATCATTGACTAACTCAGCCAGGGTTCACGGTTGCCAAGCTTCACATGAACTGTTTTCACTTCCGTGTATTCTTCAATTCCGGTCAATCCCGTTTCACGGCCAAGACCGGACTGCTTAAATCCTCCTAGCGGTGTTTCAGGCCCATTGTCGAGCGTTGTATTCACCCAGATCCGACCGGCCCTGATATCCCGAAATGCCCGCATGGCATGATTCAAGTCATTTGACCAAATCGAAGCGGCCAAACCATATTCTGTATCATTGGCGATTGCAATCGCTTCCTCATAGCTATCAAACGGATAGACCGTCAGGACAGGTCCAAACACCTCACTCCGAGAGATTTTCATTTCCCGCGAGGCGCCTGTCATCAGGGTTGGGGCAATAAACAAGCCTTCACGAGGACCCGTTCGATGCCCTCCACAGACAACGGTGGCCCCGCTCTCTTTCGCTTCTTCAATGTGCCGAAGGACTTTTGCGAGGTGCGCTTCGTTGAACATGGCCCCGACCTGTGTGTTCTCATCAAGAGGATCTCCAACATTCACCTTGCCGAGCAGCAGCGAAAGTTTTTCTGAAAATTGCTCAGCAACGTTACGATGCACGACCAGGCGGCTGGCACCGACACAACACTGTCCCGCATTAAAACACATGCCAAAGGCAACTCCATCTGCTGCCGAATCAATATCAGCATCCTGGAAAACAACATGCGGGTTCTTGCCGCCAAGCTCCAATCCAACTTTTTTAATATTGGATGCGGAAGCATGCAAGGCTTTGCGTCCAACTTCAGTTGAACCGGTGAATGAGACCATATCAACATCGGAGCTGTCAAGCAAACGTTGACCGGCAACAGGACCATAGCCGGTGACAACATTGACGACACCATTTGGCAGGCCGGCTTCCTGGAGCAAGTTGCACAGTTTGAGGGTGCTGCCGCTGGTCGTTTCGGCCGGTTTGACCACCGTAGTACAACCGGAGGCAAGAATAAAAGGAAGGCGCTCTGCTAAAATGAAGAATGGAAAATTCCAGGGAGTAATCAAGCCGACAACGCCAATCGGCTCACGCAAAACCAATCCAATCATGTGTTCGCCCAGATTGTTGAAAGTCTCGCCATGCAGTGTTCTGGCCGCGCCGGCGGCAAATCGCCATATTTCGGCGGCACCCTGAATCTCCCCCCGCGATTGGTTAATCGGCTTGCCTGTTTCCAAAGTTTCGGTCAATGCCAAATCTTCGAAATTTTCAAGTACAAGATCCGCTGTACGATACAGGATTTCGGCCCTTTCGCCACAGGACATGCGGGGCCAGGGTCCTTTCTCGAATGCAATTCTCGCTGCAGAGACTGCCTCGTCTATATCTCGTTCATTGCCGGACGGCCAATGAGACACAGGGGTGCCATGCCCGGGACTTCTGCGTTCTATCAATTCTCCTGAATTGCTTGATGACCACTGGCCATTAATAAATATTTTAAAAACCTGGGGAGTTTCAGGAAGTTTTAGAGGCAAACTCATTTTTCTCTCCTTTTTTAAATGTCAGAAAGACAGTCCCTATTTTTCCTAACCCTTCCACCCTGACGGCTATCCGGGAGTGGGGGCATCTTCACGCAGCAAAGACTGTTTCTTGAGCGTAGTCCAGAAGTCAACGGGAATATCTTCGTTGATCAAGGAAAGGTTATTTTCTAATTGATCCATGGAACGAGTCCCCGGAATAATCGAGGGAACAGCAGGATGGGCCAGGACAAACTGCAAAGCAGCCGCAGCTAAAGTCACATTATATTCTCTACAGATCTCCTGCATTTTTTTAACTTTTGCCATCACATCCGCACCTGCCGGAGCATAGTTGTATTTAGCTCCTTCGACGGCTCCTGTGGCAAGGATTCCGCTGTTATAACCACCTCCGATCACGACGGCTGCCCCACGCTGCTCACAAAGAGGCAGAAATTCGTTCAGAGAATCCTGTTCCAGCAATGTATAGCGGCCTGCAAGTAAGAAGCAATCGAAATCCCCCTGTTTTAAAGCATCATGACAAACTTCCCATTCATTCACTCCCACCCCGATCGCTTTCAGCACTCCCTCCTCGCGGAGGCGGAGCAGCGCTTTATATGCCCCTTTCATGGCATTTTCAAAATGAACTTTCTGCATTTCCGGACCGTGAGTGAAAACATCCATGTCGTGGATAAACGCGATGTCATAACGTTCAATCCCCATCCGTTGGATACTGTCTTCATAGGAGCGCATGACTCCATCATAGCTATAATCAAAAATAACCTCGAAAGGAAGCGCATTGACCCAAGGAGTGAAATCAATTTCGCTCCGGGCTTTGGGTTTAAGAATTCGTCCTACTTTGGAAGAAACGATAAAACTGTCCCGTTCCAGCCAACGCAATGCGTTACCAACCCGGGCTTCGCTCAAACCGTGACCATACATCGGCGCGGTATCAAAATAGTTCAATCCAGCCTGATACGCCCGGTTCACCATCGCCCAGGATGTCTCTTCATCGATAGGTCTCAGAAAATTTCCAATGGGCGCAGCTCCATATCCCATCGCAGTCACTTCCAAATCCGTTCGTCCAAATTTATTTTTCTGGTTTGGTTTCATTTTCATTTCTCCTTTCGAGATATAGAGTAATGTTCCATCAACTGACTTCGTTTTTCACCCAAGCGAGAATATGTTCCGCTACCGCTACGGTATCCCCATGCTGATTTTTGACATCAATTTGCGAACGTGATCGACTTTTTTCCAAATCTATCTCTTTGATTTCATAGTGGACCGTAATGGTATCATTGATAAAGACGGGCTTCACGAAGCGGACCCTGTCATAACCCAATGACACAGGTGTTTCTGCTGAATTTTCTTTTGTATAATTTTCAAGAATCAGAGTTGATGCCGTTGACATAAACCCCATTAGCAGAACTCCGTGCGCTATCCTCCGGCCGTAAACCGAACGTTTCATATATTCCTCATCCACGTGATTTCTCGCCAGATCGCCCGTAATGCCAGCAAAAAGATAAATGTCGCTCTCAGAGAGCGTCTTGGAAAACGTAACTTTCTGACCCGGCGTAAGTGGTAAACATGATGACATTTTGTTTCCTTTTTTATCGCGTGTCCTGCACTAATTTTTAGAATGTTTCGTTCTTTAAAAAGAATGGTAACTATACAGTTATTTACTAACTTTTTCAAAGGAAAAATGAATGAATCCACGTGACAAGGTAATTCCGGCTGTGGCCTTTGGAACCTTTCCCCCTGCCGGAAATAGCAGTGCCGATGGAGTGCTCATGGCAAATGGTGGCATGTTACTCAGTATCGCAAGAAAAAGCAGCCTCAAATCCTCCGTTCTTTACCATCGCCAATCAGCTGAGTAAAACTCCCTCTGAAATAACTTTGCAACGGATTGTACCGCAGGGTGTGACTGCCACGGTGATGAGCACCGACAGGTCAACGAGCAAAAGCAAATAGGTGATGTCCGGAAACTAAACGGGAAAAAAAATATCGTGAGGATCAACCGGGTTGATCCTAATAGAAAATGATTGGCCTCTCCTGAAGGACTTACCCCGGAACAGGATTTATGAAGAAGAAATTTCGGAAAGAAAGCAATTTGAGTTGCTAACAGTTCCTTAAAGCAAAAGGGGAACCAGAGAATCGGTCCCCCTCGGGAGGAGGAAATGAAAAAGCATCAACAGCTGAAAATGTTTAAAAATCAGCCATATTGAATCTGACCTGTCGATTTTCCCCAGAAATCATTGTAGTCCAGTGCGGTGGATCTGTTTTTATAGTCCTTGACGGTTTCCGGAGTGACATAGATTGGAGGTCCGTAAAATTCTCGATGAGAATGTGGTTCCTCTGCAATTTTAATTTTTCCTATGGCCGTATGGTAGGCGATTGAAAGACCCATTCCACCCGTCCAGTTCGGATCCCAGGCAACAGTCCCTGCTAACTCACCTGCTTCAATCGCTTTAACAGCTGCTCCGATTCCGTCAATACCAACCACTGGTACTTCCCCGGCCAGGCCGGCTTCTCGGAGCGCTTCCAGAGCACCGATCGCCATACCATCATTGGCGCCGAAAATACCGCCAATATCTCTGCCAAATCGAGTTAGCCAGGCCTGAGTAATCTCAAACGCTTTAGTCTCATTCCAGTCAGCAGCCTGATAGTCCAGAATTTCGACATTAGGATTGGCTGCAACCGCCTGTTCCAGCCCCTTGCGGCGTTCTATTGCAGGTACATTGGAGAGAATCCCGCCGAGTCCGACAATGCCGCCTTTTCCACCCATTGCCTTGATCAAAACTTCAGCAATGTGCTTGCCGGTCGGTACTCCGGAAAATGACATGTGCGCCACATAGTTGGGGTTGTAGTCCCAGGGATGCAAATCATTGGGTTTGTTCCATTGAGTGACAACGTAGGCTCCGGCCTTTGCACAGTCTTCTACTATGACGCGCGCATCTGGTGAATCATTGGGATCGATATTGAGACACAATTTTCCTTCAGTGCGTGCCAGGAGCGCGCGAACATCAGAAATCCCCTTTTCACTGTTTCCCTCAGTAACCAGAACCTGATATTTTGCACCAATTGACTGGGCAAACAGTTCACCTCCCCTGGCAAAAGTGGCATGGTACGGATTCGTATTCGATCTCATCGAATTTGCCAGCGTCCATTCACTAGGATTTGCCAGCATTTCCCATGGCAGTGAAGAAGACAGCGCCGCAGATCCGGCCAGCATTGTCCCGGTTTTAATAAATTTACGTCTTGAATATTTCATGTGACCTCCTAATATTATTTTGATTTCACTTGACCGAACAAATTATGTATATAACTAGTTCGTTACTAACCAATTGGTTACAATATATAAATTGCGCTGTCAATCTTTTTTTATAAAAATATTGGCCGGCAGCGAGAAGCCGTGATATTAAAGAAAACTATTAATAATCTATCCAGCATTGCACAGAGATGACAAAGGCTAAAATTCAAACAAGAAACGCTGACGCGACCAAAAGAAGAATTTTTAATGCCGCGTACAAGGAATTTGCACAAAATGGTTTTGCCGGTGCCCGTGTGGACCAGATAGCAAAAAAAGCCAAAGCTAACAAACGTATGATATATCAATATTTTGGAAACAAGGAAGCGTTGTTTTCCAGGGTTTTGATGGTTGCTTACAACGACATCCGCGAGGAAGAGAAAAAGCTCGAGCTGGACCATCTCAAACCGGAAAAAGCACTTTCCAAGCTGGTAGAATTCACCTGGGACTATTATCTGTCTCACCCCGAATTCATGGCACTGGTCAACAGCGCCAATCTGCACAAGGCGAGACATTTGAGTGACTTTTCCATTGATATGACTCAACTTCATTCCGGCCACGTCACCCTCGTTAAAAACATCCTGGACCGCGGAGTAGCGAGCGGTGTTTTTCGTAAAGGTGTCGATGCCGTTCAACTGTGTATCACCATCGCGGCCGTGGGTTATTATTACCTGACCAATCGCTACAGCGGTTCCATTTTATTCGGCATGGATTTCATGGAAGAAAAGGCCCTCAAAACACGAGGAAAATTCAACAAAGAAGTTATTCTCAGACTGGTCAAGACAGAAAAAAATTAATCCCGGTGGCGGACGAGGGGAACTATGCCTGAAAAGCAATGAGCGGTTCAAATGGTATTCTCTCCAGAACATCGCGCTGCAAATCAACTCCGGGTGAGATTTCAATCAACCGAATCCCATCAGATGTCAGATCAAAAACGGCCCTTTCCGTGATATATAAAACCTGCTGACCCGTCTCCAGTGCCCTGTTACCGCTAAATGTGATATGCCGAACCTCTTCTACAATTTTTCCAATTTCACCATATTGCTGAATTGAAATGCGGCCATCGTCATTTTGTGTGACTTTCAATCCTTTCGCCTCAAACGTGCCACAAAAAACAACCTTTTTTGCAGACTGCGTAATGTCAATAAATCCACCAGGGCCGACAATATCCTCACCTATCCAGGAAACATTGACATTGCCATGACGGTCAATCTGCCCCATCCCGAGAAAGGCAAGATCAACACCTCCTCCGTTATAGAAATCAAATTGATCATTCGATGAAAGAATAGCCTGGGGATAACGTCCTGCCCCAAATAAAGCACCTCCCAACAACTCGGCATTGTGAAGCCCCTGCTCAACTGACATCCAATCTATATTTTTACCCAATTCCCTGGCCAGAGCAGGAATGCCATCCGGGATGCCGAATCCAAAATTGACCGATTTTCCTGCCTGCAGCTCTTCAGCCGCACGGGCACAAACAATCCGTCTAACTCCCTCGGGAGGCGCTCCCACACCGATTTCCGGAGGCGGTTCTCTTTCCCCGCTGATTATTGGATCATAAACTCCTGCAGAGGTTTGCTGCTGTTCTTTATAGACGACGACCTCATCAATCAGAACCCCCGGGATGCAAACCAGGCGGGCCGGACAAATGCCAGTTTCAAGAACCCGGCCCACTTGAGCAAAAACTTGTCCGCCGCTGTTATGCCCTGCCAAAGCTACTGAAAACACATCGATATCTGCGGCTTCCCTGGAAGTACTTATATTGCCGTTCACATCAAGCGCAGAGCCGCAAACAATAGCGACATCCACTTCAAAAGGTTTATACCAGAGCAGTTCCTCTCCTGCAAAATGGACTCTCTCGACAATTTCTTCCTTAGCTCTCGAATTACATTTCCCGCCTCCATGGATCGGGTCGGCAAAAGTCCCCAGACCTGTTGATGAAATCACCCCCGGGCGGCCCGCCCCAATTTCCCGAAAAAGAGTCTGAATCATGCCGGCAGGTAAGGAGTATGCTTCAATTTCATTGTTGCGAGCCAATTTCTGCATTTCTGGAGCCCAGGACCAATGACCGCCCACTACCCGGCGGACCATACCTTTGTGAGCAAATCGACCGACACCGCTGCCCTTCCCATCTCCGATGCCGAGAGCATGGACCAGAGTGATATTTTTAGGGTGACCCGTTTCCAAAAAACAATTTTCAATCGCCTGAAGGATATAGTCTGCTTCGAGCAAGCCCCCTCCGGAACCTGAAAGGGCAAGCGTCGCTTCATCCGGAATCTTCTCTGCAATCTCTCGTGCTTTGCTAAGTTTCACCATTTTGATTTTTTTATTGACTTGAAAGAATCGCCTATGTTAAGAAACAATTTCTATTAAGTTTCTAACTGGTTAGTTACTAAGATTTCAAATATATCTTTTGAAGTCAATAAAAAAATAATTCTTGCAAGTCAAGACGAAGCAGATATTTATAAAATTTCGGTCAAACTTTAATTTTTCCCGAGAGTGAAGTTATGATCCTTTCTTCCGAGCACGAACAGATCCATTCGATGGCCAAGCAATTCAGCAACGAGACGATTCGTCCCCAGGCTGAAAGGCTTGATCGCGAGGAAATTTTTCCGACGGATATCTATGACGTAATGGCTGAATTGGGTCTTTTTGGTATTACGGTCCCAGCGGAAGCAGAAGGGGCGGGATTTGACTGCCTAGCATACGCATTGGTAATGGAAGAACTGGCGCGCGGCTACGCTTCAGTGGCCGATCAGTGCGGACTGGTGGAGCTGCTATCGACCCTGCTGGTTAAACACGGTACAGAAGAGCAGCGGAAACAATGGTTGGGCTCTTTGATGAATGCCAGCAAAAGAGGAGCTTACTGCATCACTGAAGCCGGCGCGGGATCCGATGTTTCCGGAATTACAACGACTGCAAAAAGGAACGGAAAGGGATGGACATTAACAGGAAACAAATTGTGGATTCACAATGCTCCGATTGCTGATGTCGCCTTTGTTTTAGCGCGAACGGATCCCTCAGCAGGAAAACGGGGAATGAGCATATTTGTGGTGGACTGTCATTTGCCAGGAGTTGAAAAAGGGCCCAGGGAACACAAAATGGGGCAACGCGCTTCATTGGTGGGTGAGCTCAGTTTCGACCAAGTTCAAATCGATGAGGGAGCCTTGCTGGGGGTCGAAGGAAGAGGATTCCACATGATGATGAGTGTTTTGGACAAAGGCCGCGTCGGGATTGCTGCTTTGGCAGTGGGCATCGCCCAGGCTGGCCTGGAGGCCGCAATCGGGCAGGCAAAAATGAGGCAGCAATTTGGTCAGGCAATCGCAGAATTTCAGGGAATTCAATTTCTTCTCGCTGATATGGCCAAAGAAATTGAAGCAGCCCGTCTTCTCGTACTTTCAGCTGCCGAAAAGCTGGATGCCGGAATGGACGCAACGGCAGCATGCTCGATGGCAAAGTGTTTTGCCAGTGATATGGCAGTGGCTCAAACGGCCAATGCCATTCAAATTTTCGGAGGCAGCGGTTACATCAGGGGGTTTGAGGTGGAGCGTTTATATCGCGATGCAAAAATTACTCAGATTTATGAAGGCACCAACCAGATCCAGCGAATGATCATTGCCCGCAAACTTTTGGAAGTGTAGTTGAGGATTAAAAATGACCAAAGCGGCTTTGGTAACAGGAGCATCTCAAGGAATTGGCAGAGCAACGGCCCTTGCCCTGGCCGGGCTTGGCTACGATATGGCAATCAATGATCTTAAGGAAAATGAAAAATTAATTTCACTGGCCAATGAAATTCGCCTTTTAAACCGGAGAGTGATTAAGGTTCCATGTGATATTTCTGAATTGGACGCCCACGATGCAATGCTCGATACGATCATTGAGGAATTTGGAAGCATTGACTGTCTCGTCAATAATGCTGGAGTTTCCGTATTTTCTAGAGGAGATCTTCTCGAAGTTTCTCCCGAAAGTTTCAATCATTGTCTCGAGATCAACACACGCGGCACTTTTTTTCTCACGCAGAAAGCAGCCCGTCGCATGGTATCTTTTTCACCTGCAGAGGACCTGCATCGCTGTATTGTCTTCATTACTTCATCCAATGCAGTGGCAGCCTCTATTGAGCGTGGGGAATACTGCATTTCAAAAGCTGCTTTGTCGATGGCATCAAAACTCTTTGCCCTGCGTCTGGCCGGTGAAGGAATCGGCGTCTACGAAATTCAGCCGGGCTTGATCCTGACCGATATGACAGCTCCTTCCAAAAAGAAATATGATGAACTTATTGCTCAGGGAATGACAGCCATTCAGAGGTGGGGAACGCCAGAGGATATTGCGGAAGTGATCCGTTCAATCGCTGAGGGAAGGCTCCCCTACACTGTCGGTCAGGAAATCCGAATCGACGGTGGACTCAATATTTTACGATTTTGACAATTCGATAAACAAAGATTTAGCGAAAATTCAGCCATGGAAAGTTCGGAATCAGCAAAAAAGTCTCAGGGAATTAAACCGAATAAATTCAAGGAACATTTACGTAAATGGGCTCCAGTGATCGTATTGATCGGTTTGTGTACTATCTTTGCGATGGTCAACAAACGATTTATCGACCCCTGGAATATGGCCCGCTTACTGAGCTCTGCCGCGATTCCTCTCGTTTTGACGATGGGCGCGACCTATATTATTTTAATGGGAAGTATTGACCTTTCCGTGGAAGGAATTTTGGCGCTTACCGGTGTCACCGCCAGTCTTTTGGTGGCAAATGATTTCACAGACAACCAATGGGGATATTGGGCAATTCCAGTTGCGATTGCCATAGGAGGCTTGCTTGGTTTTTGCAATGGCTACCTCCATGTAAAACTTAAAACCCCTTCCTTCATGACAACGTTAGGGATCGGATTTGCTTGTATCGGGATTGCGACACTGTTTCTCAGCGGTGTGACAGTGAGGATTTCTGATTCAGGTTTTCGAGCCATCTATCTGAAGCGGCTGCTCGGATTGCCTGTTGCCGTCTGGATCGCATTCGCTGCCGTGGCGTTTGCCTACTTCTTCCAGCAGCGAACCCGCATCGGCCGATGGATTTATGCCATCGGCGGAGATGAAGAAACAGCTGAGCATGCAGGGATTCCTATTGGCCGCACGCGAATTTTCGCATTCACCATGGCGGGATTTTTTTGCGGATTGGGAGGTGTGCTGGCAGCAGCACAGTTGGGTCAGGGACATGCTCTGATGGGAAGCGGCCGACTTTTCCTCACAATCACTGCTGTCGTTTTGGGAGGAACCGCACTTTCAGGAGGAACGGGTTCTGTCCTCAACACGGTGGTTGGGGTACTGATTGTTGTCGTTGTCAACAACGGAATGATCTTGCTCGGAATGCCTTCATTTGTGCAGCAGGGTGTCCAGGGTCTGCTGATAATTATCGCCGTGGCACTGGCACTTGACCGGTCCCGAGTGGCTATTATGAAATAGGAGGAAACAATTGATGAGCAGCCATCTGAAACTGCGCGATGCAAGAAAGGAATTCCCGGGTGTTGTGGCATTGAATGACGTCAACTTTGAAGTCCGCCACAATGAAATCGTCGGTCTTGTTGGAGAAAACGGAGCAGGAAAATCAACCCTGTTAAAAATTCTTTCCGGAGTTTATCAACTGGATAAAGGTGAGTTTCTTTTGAGTGGCGACGTCATCAATCTTAAATCGACACGAGATGCCTTTGATCATGGAATAGGAATGGTCTTTCAAGAGCAATCGCTCTTGCTCAACATGAATATTTCAGAAAACATGTTTCTCGGTCGGGAAGATATGTTCGTCCACGGAGGGATCCTCAACAAGAAGGCGATGTTTCAGGCAACTGAAGCAGAACTCGAAAAAGTAGAGTTGAATCTTTCACCAAAGTTACTGTGCAGCGAGCTCACTTTTGCCCAGCGCCAGCTTGTTGAGATTGCCAAAGCGCTTTCACTGGAAAAATCTCATGGAGGTTCGGTGGTGGTGCTGCTTGACGAACCCACTTCTGTCCTGGAAAAGTCTGAAATCGATCTGCTTTTTCGTGAAATCAGGAAGTTGCGTGAAAGGGTTTCATTTATTTTTGTCTCTCATCGACTGGATGAAGTGCTCGAAGTATCGGACCGGATATACATCATGCGGAACGGGGAAGTCGTGGGTGAAATGAAGGCGGCAGACGCGACATTGAGTAGTCTTCACAAACTCATGGTCGGACGGGAACTGCATCATGAATATTACCGAGAAGCCAGACAGAGAGAGCCTGGTAAACAGGTAATTTTTGAAGCAAATAAAATCGGAAAAAACGGTATGTTCCGCAATGTGTCGTTTTCACTCCATGAAGGAGAAATATTAGGGATCGCCGGCGTCATAGGTTCTGGAAGAGAAGAACTCGCCCGCTGTCTTGCAGGCCTGGAAATTTTGGATGACGGTGAGATCCTTGTGGAAAACCAGGCATTGGCACTGAGCGAACCGCGAAATGCAGTGAAAAAGGGCATCGGATACATTCCCCGTGATCGGAAGGTGGAGGGAGTTGTCAATTCATTCTCAGTAGCAGAAAACATCACCATGGCTTCAATTCAAAAAATTTGTTCCTGGGGATTTATTAAAAAGGCATTTGAAGAAGGAATTGCAGAAAGTTCGATCAAACAACTGGGGATTAAAACTCCTGGAGTTCATACCAGAGTGGGGAGTCTCAGCGGAGGGAACCAGCAAAAAGTCGTCCTGGCCAAATGGCGTTATGCCGGAGCGCGGATAATGATTTTAGATCACCCGACACGAGGAATTGATGTCGGGGCCAAAGAAGATGTCTATGAATTGGTTCGTGACATGGCAGAGGAAGGTCTTTCTATTATATTACTAGCAGATACTCTTGAAGAACTGATCGGACTCAGCAATCGGATACTTGTGATGAAAGATGGCAATACCACCAAGGAATTTGATGCCTCGACGGGATCTAAACCGGAGCAGGTGGATCTCATCCCTTACATGGTTTAACCTTTTCCACTAGACCCAATGCTCAATCTCTCAAATAAAAACCTGGAATTCCTCAAGGCTCAAATTCCTTTGATTACACTCTTGAGCCTTGTTGTGATCGTCGGTATCTCCGAACCGGCATTCTTCACACGCAGCACCTTGCTTGTTGTGATTGCAGATACAACCACCTTGTTCCTGATGTCGGCCGGAGCCACTTTTGTCATCCTGATGGGAGGGATTGACCTTTCTGTTCAAGCGGTCGCCTCCTTGATCAGCGTCATCGTCGCCGCTCTTCTTCCAGAATACGGTTTCTTCGCGATTTTAATAGCAATTTTGGCGGCAGCGCTTTCCGGATTTTCTGGCGGGATTGCTCATCATATTCTGAAAATCCCGTCATTTATTGCGACATTGGCAATCAGCGGCGTGGTGGCCTCTGCAGCATTTTGGTTGTCAGATGAGAGACAGATTTATATTGCGCCGGAGCTCCGTGACAAGTATCTGTCCTGGGCGACTGGAGAGACTTTCGGAATTCAAAGCGAGATTGTCGTCTCCGTCGTTATTCTTGCCGCCCTCCTCCTGATTCAATTACGCACCACTTTCGGCCGTTTTGTCAAAGCAATTGGTTTTGGAGAACAAGCAGTGATCGCTTCGGGAATTCATGTTCCCCGCATCAAAATGCTGGCTTTCACCCTTTCCGGGGCTATGGCGGGCCTGTCGGGTGTCGTCTTTGCCGCCCGGATGTCATCGGGCTCTCCCACCCTGGCCAATGAATTTTTATTGCCTTCTATTGCCGCAATTATTGTCGGCGGAACTGCACTAACCGGCGGTTATGGAAGTATCTGGCGCACATTTTTAGGAGCCTTGATCATCTCTGTCGTACGTGTCGGGATGACTTTTGTCGGAATCAGTGTTTATGCCCAGCAGATTGTTTTTGGGATGGTCCTCGTGGTTGCGGTCGCAATCACCATTGACCGCTCGAGGATTACGATTGTCAAATAGCACCCATTTTTCTTCTTCCATCTATGAGATCGGGCCCATCCACATGATGCTTCTCAATTCGCGTAATACGCACCCGGCATCCAAGAGTCACTCCTTTCTTCAGGTTTTCTTCCAGAACAATTTCGTCCCGATGTGTTGTATAAAACCAGTTCCCCGCGCATACCGGCAAATTAAATTTACCGCTTAATTTAATCTATTCCCGAATCTTTTCAACAGGTTGCGTTACGTCAGGATAATCATGCGGACCGCGTAGCGTGACATCAACAAGTTTTTCCATTTCAACAATCCTTTTCCCTTGATTGATTCTATAGCGAATGTTAAAGGATGAATCCTATGGTCTTGGGTAAAACTCAAGGCCATTGATCCCGCCATCGAAAAAATCTATTTCGATTTTATTCACGTTCCAATTAGGATTAGGTAAAGACGAAAAGCTAGTTGGGCATTTGTCAAAAAACCAATGCTTTGCAAGACTAAGTATCTTGTTTTGGATTATTTTGCTTGAAATAATTTCAGGAGGCTTGTTATGAAAATAAATCTAAATTACATGAAAAATCTTCTAATCGTCTTGGCAGGAATTGCTGTTTTGGCATTAGGCGGGACTGCGTATGGGCAGATAAAAAACCCCAATACGTTGATATACCTCACGACCGATGATATTTCCTCCCTTGATCCTGCCTATATCGGTGATACTCCAAGTACTTATTCTTCCTATAACGTTTATAGCCGATTGCTGGATTACAACGGTTCCAACATTTCCGAATTCGTGCCAGCTCTGGCCAGCCAAGTGCCCTCAGTGGCTAACGGCTTGATTGAAGAGTTACCCGGTGGTGCCGTCAGATATACCTTTCCGATGCGACCTGGAGTCAAAGCCCATAAAGTTGGTATTAAAGGGTCGGATGGCAAAATCAAGTGGCAGTACTTTGATGATTTAAGCGCTGCGGACAAAGCGAAAATTGAGCCTGGATACGGTGAAATTACCGCAGATGATGCAAGATACAGTCTGATGCGTGCAATTTTGCAAGGCGAATCGTGGATGGCAAATGCGGTCACAGAAATGATCACTGCAGGTAAATACAGCAATATTGAGAAATGGGCGATTGGCTTGGCAGGCGTTGAGAAATTCGATGACGTCAACGAAGCCGGTTTAATTGCAGTACACGATGATTTGGCAAAAAAAATCAAAGTGGTCGATGGCAAACTGATCCTGACCCTGGAATCATCATTCCCCGCAACGCTCGGAATTATGGCCCTGCCATTTGCGACATCAATCGTTGATCGGGAATGGGCCATTGACATGGGTGCATGGCCGGATACAGCCGCTTCATGGATAAAGCATCACAAACCGAAACTGGATCAATCGCCGCTTTTCAAACAGGAAAATGGCAGCGGACCCTTTATCGTAGAAGACTGGAACCGTACCGAGAAGAAAATCACCTTTAAAAGATTTGATGGATTTTTTCGCAAGCCTGCCCCGTTGGAGCGGGTTGTTTTAAGACTTGTCCCCGAATGGACGAACCGTCGTCTTCAATTATTAGCTGGCGATGCGGATGTTGCAGTGACACCACCTGAGTTTATTGAAGAAATGCGCAAAACCAAGGGCATTACCGTAACTGATTTAGAACAAGTCTATGGTCGGGGTCTGTTTTTTGGATGGCCCGTAAAAGCTGATGATAATCCCGCCATTGGCAGCGGAAAACTTGATGGCAAGGGTGTCCCTCCCGATTTTCTTGCTGACCTTGATGTTCGCAAGGGATTCAACTATGCGCAGGACTATCAGGTCTTGCTTGAGCAAGTATACTTAGGCCGAACTGTTCAGTCCCGTGGACCTACCGTGCGAGGTTTGATGGGTTATCGTCCGGACAGCCCTATTTATACAAACGATCTTGAAAAAGCAGCCGAGCACTTTAAAAAGGCTTTCGGTGGTAAACTTTGGGAAGTTGGTTTTGAAGTTACAGGCTACACAGCAGAGGGAAGAAGCCAGGCAATTGCGGCATTTGGAGTTCTGCAACAAAACCTGGCGCGGATTAATCCAAAATTTCGTCTGAAAGTTCAAGCATTGACTTCGGCTTCTATGAGGGAAAAATCCTACGGATCTTCCAACCCAGAATCTCCTTTGGCCTATATGGGCTGGGGACCTGATTATTCCGATCCGGGTGGTCCGCTGGGAGCCGCATCCTACTATTTGTCGAGTTCAGGTTTGGTAGCGGGTTTTAGTGGCGATGGTTACCGAGCTTTAATGAAAGAGAAATTTGATCCTCTTTTAGAAAAAGCCTGGAAACTCAATGACCCGGCTCAGCGAGAACCGATCTATGCCCGACTACAAGAGATGAGTCACGAATATGCGACGACTCAATTTTTGTGGGAAGAGGTGACTGCCAATGTTACGAGAGATTGGGTCAAAGGCTATGTCCACAACAAGATTCTGTACGGCGCCTGGAATTTTTACAATATCTCTAAAGAGCTATAAAGAAAAGGTGCTTTGATTTTGCATCATTGCAACTAACTAATAAATACCCTGCATGCAGATTTTCAGTATGTAGGGTATTCTGTTAAAGAGCTATGGTAAATTACGTTTTTCGGAGATTGCTGTTTTTCCCTGTGGTGTTCATTGCATTATCGTTGATGATTTTCAGTCTACAAATGCTTTTGTCACCCGTCCAGCGAATATCCGCCTACATTACCAGTAACTCCGAATTGAAAGGAGGTCGCGAGCAAATAGAGGCGCTAATCAAAAAATATGGATTGGACGAACCTTTTCTTACCCAATATTGGGAATGGATCCAAAACATTTTGAGCGGAAATTTAGGCTGGTCCGAAACAGCACGATCACCGGTTTCCGAAGTCCTTATTTCATTATTCCCAGCCACGGTTGAACTGGTAATTCTGGCCTTTATTCCCAGTTTTCTGGGTGCGGTCTGGCTGGGTACCAAGGCTGGTGCCAATTTAAACAGGCCAAAAGATCATGCAATTCGAATATTTACAATCCTCGGCTGGTCTTTCCCTACCTTTGTTTTTGGCTTGATCATGCTCCTCATATTTTACGGCTACCTTAACTGGTTCCCTCCAGGACGCCTTTCTCAATGGGCAGTTACAGAAGTCGAAAGCGGTAATTTTATTCGTTATACAGGTGCTAATTTGATTGACTCGCTGCTCAATGGACGATGGCAGATTTTCCTGGATTCGCTTCGCCATTTGATTGCCCCAATAATCACGCTAACCTACGTCAATTTGGCAAACATGACGCGAGTGATGCGCACCAGTATGCTGGAAACCTTGCGTCAAGATTATATTCGTACCGCCCGCGCCAAAGGTTTGTCTGAAAAAATTGTGCAAAACAAACATGCTCGTCGAAATGCGTTGTTGCCTGTCACCACCATGGCGGGAATGGAATTAGCTTATATGATGGGAGGCGTTGTTATTACTGAAACGATTTTTGACTACCATGGTTTGGGTCAATTCGCTGCTCACGCGGCAGCCAATCTCGATTTTCCTGCAGTTTTAGGCTTTGCCCTCTATTTTGCATTGGTGCTCGTTTTATTGAATTTAGTGGTTGATCTTTTGTATCCCCTCATTGATCCAAGGGTGGTGCTCAAATGAAAGTTTTTAAATATCTGCTCAAAAATCCACTCTCGAGTTTTGGGATTGTATCACTACTGTTATTCGTGATGGTTGCCGCGTTGGCTCCAATCATTGCTCCCCCCCAATCCTTCCAACTGAGCCCATATGAGACCCCGCGCTCATCATTTTGGGCGACACCGCAAGCTATGTCCAAAGATCATTTTTTAGGCACAACACAAGGACAGTATGACATCTATTACGGATTGGTTTGGGGAACCCGGACTGCATTTAAGGTGGGGCTCGGCGTTGTTCTTGTCTCATCCATAATTGGCATCATTGTCGGTTCAATTGCTGCCTTCTATGGTGGTATCATCGATGAAGTTCTAATGCGAGTCGTCGATGTTTTTATGGCAGTGCCATTTTTAATCGCGGCAATGGTTTTAACAACCCTGTTGGGCAAAGGACTGGGGCCGATGATAATCGCTCTATCCGCCTTCGGCTGGATGAGTTATGCCCGGGTTATCCGCAGTGAAATTCTGCGCATCAAAGAGATGGAATTCATTCAGGCAGCGCGAACTTATGGTGTCAATGACTTCTCGTTGATTTTTCGCTTTATTCTTCCCAACGCATTTTTTCCAGTTTTGGTATTGGCGACCATGGCAACAGGATCCATGGTACTCGCCGCGTCGGCATTGAGTTTTTTAGGTGTGGGAACTGAAGAAGGATATGCTGACTGGGGCCAGTTTATCAGTTATTCCCGAAATTGGATCGTCGGTCAAGGCGACGATCCATTTAAATATTGGTACACTTTGTTTTTCCCGGGAATGGCGATATTCCTGTTCGTTTTTTCATGGAATCTCGTTGGAGACGCGCTGCGGGATGTGCTGGACCCTCATACCATACACAAATAGGAAATCAGTTATGACCAAAATCGACAATTTTAATCAGCAACAATTTGAAGACAAAATCGCATTTGAAGTAGAAGACAAGAATCTGCCTTCAATCTCTTATTCCCTTGTCAGCAGAGATGGAATGCTTGCGACAGGGACGATGCAGCGCAAAGGTCTCAACCATCAATTTACTGATAAAACCCGGTTTCGAATTGCTTCTCAAACAAAAATGTTTACCAGTATCTGCCTGATGCAGTTGGTGGAACAAGGATTAATCGATCTTGATGTCGACGTCTCAAACTACCTTCCGGATTTCCGGCCAAAAAATCCATTTTCCGGGGAAAATGCCGGACCACTGGGAGACGAGGTCACGTTGCGAAAACTGATGAGCCATACCGCAGGCATGGTCCGCGAACCGAAGAGCGGACACTATCTCGATGACAGCAATCCACCGCTTGAAAAAACCGTCAATGAATTGGCCAGCTCCGTTCTTAAAAATGATCCCAGCGCCGGTATATTCAGCTATTCCAACGCGGGTATGGCGGTCGTTGGTTCCGTAGTTGAGCGTGTTTCCGGGCAGACCTATGCGGACTACCTAAGCGAAAATATACTGAAACCTCTTGGTATGTCTGACAGTTCAATCTCTTCAAATCCCACAATTCTCGCAAATTTGGCCCCTGCTTATATGTGGACGGTCGATAGTGATGTGCCAGCACCCGTTTTTGATCTCGGAGGTTTTCCGGCAGGAAACATTTATTCCACTTTATCTGATATGTCACGCTATATGATCTGTTTGCTGCGTGGAGGCTTCACCCCGGAGGGTCACCGCATCGTGTCTCCTTCATCATTGGAGCAAATGTGGACGGTTGTGGGTCATCGTCCTCAAGGGTATCCAGGGCTCAGTGACTACGGATTGGGGTTTGGTGTCAGTCAATTGGATGCTTGGCGTTCCGTCGGACATGGGGGTGCTGTTTACGGATTTGCCTCCCAAATATCCTTGCTGCCTCTGGCTGGTTTGGCCATTGAAATTATTTCAACAATGGATATGACCAACAATATCGTCAATCATTTGGCGGATAGCGGACTCCGAATGGCGCTTGCAGCCATGAATATGGGGTCACCGCCGATGCCACGAAGAACCTATCAAAAAGTTTCAACAGAGCATTTTCAAACTTTGCCGGGTCACTACAAAAATCAGGAAAACAATGAAATTGTGGAAATTATTGAACGCAATGGAAAGCTCTTTCTTCTCGGCGACGGAATGCCCCTGCAGATTAAACCAAAGACTGGGAATCAGTTCGGTGTTGATGGTCGCCTCTATGGTGAAGGCTCCGACTATGAATTCCTTGATCTTGATTTCTCCCTGTCCGGAAAAATGATATGGAAAAATCAAAGTTGGGATAAAACCCAAGTGATTGACGAAACTCCGGTCGATCCGGAGCTGGAGCCTCACCTCGGAACCTACGGACCGGATATCAATATAACCACCCTATCTTTTCAAAATGGCAACTTGACGTGTTTGATAGAATACTTTTACAGCCATATCTGCACTCCTTTGGGAAATAACCGCTTTAAAATGAACGGTTCTCTCTATCCTGACGAAATTTTGGAACTCGGTGCTAACGACGAAAATGGACAGCCCGGCATTCGGGTCGGCCCAATGTTTCTCGCACGCCGTTCCTGAACCCTGAGAACGGGAAAGAACGGGATTTTGATCTGTTTTGTACTCCAGTTTTTCCAGTTCCTATAATCATTATTGAATCCTTTTTAATTTTAATCAAAGAGTCAATTAAACCAGATGGATAAAAACAAGATCGTTGAAGTCGAAAACCTTCATGTCTCATTTTCCCTCAGTGACAATGTGACAGTTGATGCAGTAAAAGGGGTTTCATTTCATATTGACCAAGGGGAAACTCTGGCGCTTGTTGGTGAATCAGGAAGCGGAAAATCGGTGACTGCAATGACAATCATGCGACTCCCCGAGCACGATGGGGCCCGCATCAATGAGGGGGCCATCCATTTGCGCCTGCGCTCAGGTGAAATTGTCGACATTGTAAAATTGCCAATTTCCAGGATGAACGATATTCGAGGCGCTGATGTTTCCATTGTTTTTCAAGATCCAATGGCAAGCCTCAATCCAGTGTTTACAGTGGGGCATCAAATTGCCGAAGCCATTATTATCCATCAAGGCAAGAGTCCGAAACAAGCCGAAGAAATTGCATTCAACACTTTACAACTTGTACGGGTTCCTGACGCGGAAAGACGGATGAAACAATACCCGCATCAATTGTCTGGAGGAATGCGGCAGCGGGTCGTGATTGCCATGGCATTGAGCTGCCGACCTGTACTTTTGATTGCAGACGAACCATCAACCGCACTGGATGTGACCATACAAGCGCAAATTCTCAATCTGATTCGAGCCTTGCAAAAAGAAATTGTCATGTCCGTTTTATTTATCACCCACGATATGGGAGTGGTTGCCGAAATTGCAGATCGTGTTTGTGTGATGCAAAAAGGGAGATTTGTTGAAACGGGATCTGTTTATGATATTTTTGAGAATCCCCAACATCCTTATACCAGAGCCTTAATTTCTGCGGTTCCAAAATTGGGAAGCATGACGGACAAAGACAAACCTGAAAAATTTCCAATTCTTGAGTTTGAAGAAGACTGAGCAAAAAAACATCCCGACGAAAGACTGCGGCTGATGTGAAAAAATTTCAGGAGAACAAATCGTGAAACCATTGATAGAGGTTAAAAATTTAGTGACTCGATTCGATCTCAAAGCAGGTCTGTTTGGCAGAGTATATGGACGAGTCCATGCAGTCGAAAATGTTTCATTCGATATTTACCCGGGGGAGACACTGGCTCTTGTTGGAGAATCCGGATGCGGAAAATCGACCATTGCCCGAAGCATTATGCATTTGGACAAAACAAGTTCCGGTTCAATAAAATTCAATGGAAAAGAGACTCTTGGGGTTTCGTCACGAAACTTAAGGACCTTCCAACGCAATGTTCAAATGGTGTTTCAAGATCCTTTCAGCTCATTAAATCCACGCATGACCGTCGGCAAAGCGATCGCGGATCCAATGATTGTCAATAAAATAATCCCCAAAGATGCGATTCCCCAGCGGGTCCAGGAGCTGTTGGAGCGTGTTGATATGGAAAAAGACCACATGAATCGCTATCCTCATGCCTTTTCGGGAGGGCAGAGGCAACGTATTTGTATAGCCAGAGTCCTGGGATTGGATCCCAAGCTCATAATCGCCGATGAAGCAGTGGCCTCACTGGACGTTACAATTCAAGCGAAGGTCATCAATCTACTGATGGATTTGCAAGCCGAATTGGGCATTTCTCTCCTGTTTATTTCTCATGATGTTGCTGTTGTCGAACGCATCGCCCACCGGGTTGCAGTCATGTATCTTGGAGAAATTGTAGAAATAGGCGACCGCCAATCAATTTTTCGGAACCCACGGCATAGCTACACCAAAAAACTGTTTGGTTCAGTACCAGTACCTGACCCTCGACTCCGAAAAAAGGACTCCATGCTAATCGCTGACGAAATCCCCAGTGCTATGCGGGCTCCTAATTTCATTCCGATTCAACTACCGATGCAACAGGTTTCTGATACCCATTTTGTGCGTGAGGAAACACCTGTTTAGAATTTCTTTCATCGGCCTTTTACGATCGAATTGATTGACAGTGATTGTCAAAGTCCCTTATCAGCTAACCTAAATTTTGATCAAGAACCATGAAATTATTTATCAGTGCCGATATCGAAGGAACTACAGGAATCACCCACTGGGACGAAGCCATGAACAAAAACGCTGAGTATCAGGAATTCAGAAAACAGATGACCGAAGAGGTGGTATCGGCTTGTGAAGGCGCCATCAATGCTGGAGTCTCAGAAATTCTTATCAAGGATGCTCATCATACAGGAAGGAACATTATTGCCTCCCGTCTTCCTGATTGTGCGCGACTAATAAGGGGATGGAGCGGACATCCTTTTTGTATGGTTCAGGAGTTGGATCAATCCTTTAATGCATGCATTCTGATTGGCTACCATTCAAAAGCAGGAACCGAAAATAATCCACTGGCTCATACTCTGGTATTGGGAATCGACTCTTTAAAGATCAATGGAGAACTCGCTTCCGAATTTCTACTTCATACCTACGTGTCTGCTTTTGTTAACGTCCCCGTTGTCTTGGTTTCGGGTGATAAGGGAATTTGTCAAGATGTCAAAGCAATCAATGAACACATCAACACAGTCCCTGTCAGTGAAGGAATTGGTGCCTCTACCCTGAGTATCTCTCCAGAGTTAGCTTGCAAACGAATTAGATCAGGGGTTGAGGAAGCACTTAAAAAAGACGTTTCCATGTGTCGAATCGAGTTGCCGGAGTTTTTTGAAGTTGAAATAAAATTTAGAGACCCTGTTAGCGCGTATAAGGCATCATTTTATCCAGGAATGAAAAAAGGCGGGCCAAAATCTGTCGTATTTGAAACTGCAGATTACTTTGAAGTGATGAGGATGATCATGTTTATAATTTAACAAAGTACACTGATGCTGTATTAGAGTGCTGATTTTATGGTTTCAAATAACAACTGGATCTGTTCGCGTGTTGTGATGCTGGTGATGATAAATCTGAAATGACCTCCTGGAGGAGAACCGGGATAATTGATGAATGGCGGGTAGATGCCGTTGTTCAACAAAAGCTGTTTCAACCGTTGGTTTTTTTGTCTATCTTCCAAAGTGATTGAAAAAATCGGCACTGGACTACTGGGCATCTTGAACCCGATCCCTCTGAACTTTTCTTTGAGAGCAAGTGCACTTTTCTGTAGTTCAGTAATGATTTGAGGATTGGATTTCAAATATGAAATTGACTTTGCTGCCGCGGCAGCAAGCGGCAGTGATATGCCTGTACTTCCGGCAAATGCAGCACTTCTTTCCTGAATGTTATTTATTAAATCAGAATCTCCCTGAATGACGCCACCATGAATTCCAAAACCTTTACTGAGAGTTCCTGTTTGAAAAAATAAGTCCCTACTTAATTCTTTTTCCTCCCAAGTTCCCTTCCCTGTTTTGCCAATGACAGCCATTGCATGAGCATCATCGGTTAGTATTTTTCCGTCATACTTTTTGACAACATCGGCGTAATCTTTCAAAGGAGGAATTTCACCTGTTGACGGAAAAACACCATCCGTCATTACCAAAAGCCGGCTGTTTGCTGAAACATTTTTATCAATTTGCTCCTTTAAATGCTGGGGATTCAAATATTTAAACGATATGACCTTCTTGTCGCAAAGTTTCGTCGCATCCATCATGCTTGAATGCGTGACCTCATCTATGAAAAAAATGTCAAAATCGTCTTTGATAGTTTGAAGCAGTACCATATTGGAAATATAACCACTGGCAAAGACCGCCGCCGCTTCTGAATTAAAAAAATTCGATACCGTTTTTTCCAACTGAATATAGAGCGAATGATTTCCCGTTGTGGTTCGAGAACCTGTCGGATTCAATCCGAATTCATGAGCCGCATCTGACATTGCCTGAATGATGATCGGATTGTTGGACATTCTGTGATAATCAATCCCGGCAAGGTAAAGAAGCTTTTTATTCTCAAACAAGATGTAGTCTCGATCTACAAATTTTATCTCCGGGCCCAGCATTATCTATGCTCCTCAAGGGTTTTGATATAGTGGGGATCTGGATAAGCCCCAATCCCCGGTTCATCCGGCATTTGAACAAATCCATTTTTTATTTCCATGCCACCGACAACGGGATTTTCAGAGTGTTCCAGGTAGGAATCCAGATCAAAAAATTTGATCGATTCGTTGCTTAAGCTAAAATGCGCTGCCGCTGTCAAACCAAGCCTGGATTCCGACATGCATCCGACCATGGAAAGAATGCCCCCGGCTTCAGCCAAATGACTGATTTTTATTGCATTATGAATGCCGCCGGATTTGGACAATTTGATATTGAAATAAGGGGCCACGTCTTCCTTAATTAGATGAAGGGCGTTAAACGGTGAAAATAAAGATTCGTCCGCCATGATCGGAATATTTGTATTTTCACTGACATACTTCATTCCGTTGTTGTCACTGGCACGGCAGGGCTGCTCACAGAATTCAATATCAAATTGACTGAAAGCATCGAGGCTTTTTTTTGCCGTCATGCGGTCCCATCCCTGATTTGCATCAACCCTCAGGATGATCTCCTCTCCTACGGCATCTCGGATGTTCTTCAACCTCAAAAAATCATCATTATAGTTTAAACCCAATTTAATTTTGATCATCCTAAATCCCATTGACAGAATTGCTAATGCCTTTTCTCCAGCTTCCCCTGGATCACAAATCCCAATGGTCATGTCTGTTTCGATTTCACGCTTTTTACCCCCCAAGAAAGCATATAGCGGCATTCCTGCACACTTTGCAGCAATATCATATAGAGCCATATCAATTGCACTTTTAATCGTTGTGTTGTGAGGGAGGTAAGAATCCATTAGCTGAACATTTGACTCAATTTCCAATGGATTTCTGCCGACAAGAATTTCTCTGATTTCTTTGGCAGCCGCAAAATTTATCAATTGGGTCTCTCCCACCAGTGCATGAAAGGAAGCGGCCTCACCCCAACCATCAATGCCTTTGCTGGTTTCAATTTTAATCAATACATTGTTGGCATTGCTGAGACTCATGGTCGCAATTTGAAATATTTCCTTCAGCGGAATATCAAACTTGTAGACTTTAATATCTGTTATTTTGAGATTTTCGTTTTGTAGGGAGGCCTGGTCCATATAGTCGATCCTTGTTTAATTTTCAATGAACTGATTGGATTCAATTGATTGCCTGAAGCAATAATTTTTCAATTTCATGCTGATAAGGTGCGGACAGTGCCGTTCCCAGCCTGGTCACGGAAATACCGGCGGCCGTGTTGGCATAACGAATGGCATCCGGCAGTTCTTTTCCCTGTGACAAGGCAGCAACAAAACTTCCGCTAAAGGCATCTCCTGCCCCGGTAGTGTCCACAACAGGATCCCTCAATTGAGTGGCAGGGACATGTTCGAGTAAGTCCTTGTTTTTGACGAGGACTCCTTTTTCGCCAAATGTAATGATAACATTTTTAACACCTCGTTCTAAAAATATGTCCGCCGCCTTTTCAGCGTCATTGATATCTTTCACAGGGATTCCCGCCAGACTGGATGCTTCCACTTCATTGGGGATGAAATAATCGCAAAGAGGATAAACAGAAGAAGGTATTTCATTGGCAGGAGCAGGATTCAAAATAACCGGAATCTTGTGTTTTGCTGCAATTTCCATTGCCCGGAATGTTACCGTCAAAGGCGTTTCCAATTGAGTCATAAAAAAGGATGCTGTTTGAATCCGGGATTCTTTATGCATGATTTCATCGATTGTAAACTCAGATGCAGCTCCCGGACAGACGACAATGGCATTTTTCCCGGTTTCATTCTCCAGCAAAATTGCAGCAGCACCCGTCGGATAATTTTTATCCTGGATGATCAAATCCGTCCTGATACCCTCCTGTTTATATCGTTCCAGAGCAATTTCACCGAAAAGATCCACACCAATTTTAGTAATGAAATTAACGTTTCCTCCTGCCCGCCGAGCAGCAATTGCCTGATTTGAACCTTTTCCTCCCGGTCCTGTGCTGAATTTACCCAACAGAGTTTCGCCCGTGATTGGAATCTTCTCTGAGCGAAAATTAAAATCCACTGCAAATATCCCAAAGATTGTGATTAACTTGTCCATTTCATCCCATTCGGAAAACGTTTGTGGTAGTCGCAAATTGAGCCACAGTCTCCTGATTTAAACAACATGGCCTTCAGGGTTGATCACACCTTTGACCAAGACAAAATTTCCATAAGGTTTTCTTTCAGTCGTTGCAACAATTGCATACGCTTGTTTGGCACGTTCATAGAAGGCAAAGCGTTCAATCGAAGCCATCTTCCAATTTCTATCAGAATGATTGTCGACAATTGTTTTAAAATCTCGGTGCACTTCCAGCATCTCATTGGGTTTTCCGACAACTTCCATATAAAGCAACGGATGTTCAACAAAACTATCCAATGGAAAGACTGACAAAACTGCTTCAGCGACTTCAGCAATCGTGTTCCCATCCAAGCGGATCAAATTTCCATGTACCGTTTGAACCGCACTCGATTCTGCAGGGAAATTACTATCAACCAAAACCAGCTCATCTCCATGTCCCATAGCACGGAGCACATACAAGAGTTCAGGAGTGAGCATGGGATTGAGATTTTTTAGCATATCTTCGACCCTCTAGAAGATTAAGGAATAGGTTTTCGCTGAATCTGACAAATCAATAAGAATCCACATTCACTTCCACAGTCTGCATACCTGAACACAGGAAACTTTTCGTCCATTGCAAGTCAGGAGCAGCACTCCTTGCTGCATGTCAATATCTTTTCAGCGAACTCAATATTTTAATGGTTTAGGGCAATTTCCAAATTTTAATCACACAACGCAAATATTAAAATCACGCTGTTTTTCTCTACCGACTCTTGCCGAGTATTTCCGCGTTCATGAAATTTTATATAATGGAGAATGTGTAGTATTGGACTTAATTATAATAAATTCGGCAGTTCCGACTTTCTTGATTCCTTCTACAAATCTGCCATCAGTTGATCCAGGAATCTTGTTATCTGATCATGAATCCGGGCGATCGGAATTCCGCTATTTCCTGTAAACATATTCGGGCAACCATAGCGCGATCTGTGGAAACATCATAATGATGATCAATCCAAGACCCATCACCAGCACAAAAGGAATAATGGACTTGTAAATATCGACGAGGCTCACTCCTTTTGGGGCCATTGCTTTCATCAAAAAAAGGTTATAACCAAATGGTGGAGTCATATAAGCAATCTGGCAGGTTACGGTGTACAGCACCCCATACCAAATTGGATTGAAACCAAGACTGATGACTAGAGGAACATAGAGCGGCGCGACAATGACCAGCATGGCAGTATCATCCAGAAACATGCCCATAACGATATAGGAAATCTGCATCATGATCAGCACTCCCCAGGGGGTCAGTCCCCATTGATCCAGAAATAGCGCTTTGATTGCTTTCACTGCACCCAGTCCATCAAAGACAGCAGCAAAAGCAAGCGCGGCTAAAATGACCCACATGAACATACAGCTGACATTGAGAGATTTGTGCAGGGTATCGTCCATCACTTTCCGGTTCAAACGCCCTTTAAAAAATGCGGAGAGGGTCGCTGCAATTGCTCCAACAGCAGAACTTTCAACGAGACTGGTAATCCCCATAACAAACAAGCCGGTCATCGAAAAAATAATGAGAAGAGGGAGGATCCCGGCCCTCAGCAATTTGAATTTTTCTCCCCAACTCATTTGCCTTTCTTCAAAAGCGAGGGGAGGTCCCAGTTCGGGTTGAATGTTGCAGCGAACAACAATGTAAATAATAAATAGCGAGGCCAACAGCAAGCCGGGGAAGACGCCTGCCAACCAAAGGCGTCCCACGGGCTGTCTGGCAATCATTCCGTAAAGGACTAAAACGACACTGGGAGGGACCATTATTCCCAGCGAGCTTCCTGCCTGGATGACTCCTGTGACCATCACCTTGTCATACCCCCTTTTGAGCATCTCCGGCATGGCGATACTCGCCCCTATGGCCATACCGGCAACACTCAATCCGTTCATCGCGGAGATCGCCACCATTAAGACAATGGTACCGATTGCCAAGCCTCCATGCAGGGGACCCATCCAGACATGAAACATTCGATAAAGATCATTTGCTATCCCGGATTCGGAGAGCATGTATCCCATGTAAATGAAAAGGGGTAAGGTCAATAAGGGATACCAATTCAAAAGTTTGACACTGGCGCTGAAAGCAATCTCGGACCCGCCGTCTCCCCAGAGGAGGAGAGCACTGGCTGCGGCAACAAATCCAATGGCCCCGAATACTCTCTGCCCGGTGAGCAGCATGAGCATCATTGAAGAGAACATCAGCAGAGCAATTAGTTCATAACTCATGTGATCGACTCCCCTCTCGCAGCGGCAAGATCTCTAAAAAATTCAGCAATTGCCTGCAAAAGCATCAATACGATTCCGAACGACATGATTAATTTGATCGGCCACATGTAGGGTGCCCAGGCAGAATGCTTTGTTTCCCCGTATTTGATCGCATACTCGGTACTCGAATAAGCACCGTAGAGCAGAATCAGCAAATAAAAGATCAGGCAAAAAGATGTCAACAAATCCGTGACTGCCCTTCTTTTAGGGGACCAGCGTTCATAAAGAAGGTCCATTCTGACATGACCTTTGAGCATCATGGAATATCCTCCTCCCAACAAATAATAAGCTGCCATCGTAAATTGAGACATCTCGAGAGTCCAATTGAAGGGGACATTGAAAGCAATTCTGGAAAATGATGACAGCAGCAATATGCCCATCATAACAAAGATCAGATACATCGTTGCTTTGCCAATTTTCCGATTGACCGCTTCAACATAACGCACATAAATTTTTATTGCTTTCGGCAAAAGAGCCTCTTTTTTGAATGGTTCGGAGGAGTTTTGAGAAGGGGAACTTCCCTGGTTTATGAGGCAGGGAAGTTGAGAATGCTCAAAAGAACAATCCTGCAGTCCGAATTACTCGTATCGGTAAGGACGTCCAGCTTTAGACATGGTTGCCGCATATTTTTTGAAGATGCTAATCACCTTGGCCGACCGTTCACTGGTTTTGGCAATTTCATCCCAAAATTTGAGAGCCTCGTCTTCAACGGTTTTCCACTCATTGTCGGGAATACTGGTCAGTTTCAGTTTAGTCCCTTCTGTGCGGAGTTTTGCCTCTCCTCCCCAGTACCAATGCTGCCGGTAATAATGAGAACTGTCCATACACAGGCGGAACAGTTCTTTTAGGTGATCCGGAATTTTTTCCCATGATCCTGTATTGGCAAAATAAGATCCGCACCATGCTCCGGAAATATTATTGGTGAGAAAATAATTGGTCACATCGGCCCAGCCAACCGTGTAATCTTCCGTTATTCCTGACCATGCGATACCATCCAGTTCTTTTGTTTGAACTGCGACTTCAATGTCTTCCCACGGGAGCGTCACCGGGACCACACCAAAACGTGAAAGAAATTTCCCTGCGGTCGGGAATGTAAAAACGCGCTTTCCTTTCAAATCAGCAAGGCTATGAATCGGATCAACCGTATTGAAGTGACAGGGATCCCAAGCCCCGGCACTGAGCCAGGTGACTCCTTCAACTTCACCATAGGCCTCTTCCCAAATTTCCTTCAATCCATACTGATTGAAGAGTACAGGGACATCAAGGCTGTATCGGGTAGCAAAAGGAAAATATCCACCAAAGACAGAGACATCAACAGGTGCAGCAATGGAATCATCATCACTTTGAACAGCATCAATGGTTCCTTTCTGCATGGCACGAAAAAGCTCTCCAGTCGGTACCAGCTGATCGGCAGTATACAATTCAATTTCCATCTCGCCATTGGCCACTTTGTTGAAAGAATCAATGGAGGGTTTAATGACATGTTCAGCCAATGCCGGCCCCGCATAGGTCTGAAGTCTCCATTTGATTGGTGATTTTGACTGCGCTATCACATTGGGAGCTGATATGGCACTGGCGGCTGCAACAGCGGCACCTCCTGCACCTGCCTTTTTAATAAATTCGCGTCTTTTCATCGTACCTCTTTTTAGAAATGAATGATTTATCCGCTCATTTGTAGGAAAAGATCAAATTTTCCGAATTCAGACAAATACATCATACGCTCAAATCCGGGGAACAAAAAGGAAGACACCCCGGTTTTTTTGCAAACGAATTTGCGAATGAACCATTTAGGTTATTTTCCACGCAAAGTGACGAAATTGTCACACACTTCGATGAGGGTCCTTTTTCCGAAATACCCTTTAAATTTCCCGGGGAAATTCTTTTTTTCTTGCTCAATATTTCGACCAGCAACCCGAGCGCCCCTTTTATTACAGCAATTCTTAAATGTCAAAGAAATTGTAGTCCGAACACACCTGCCCCGTTTTTCAAAGGTTAAACAATTGCTGTACCAAGTTTTCTTAAAAAGAATCCATATAGGCAGCAAATATTTTCTGGAAATCTGTATGAAGTAATTTGAAATTTATGAGGAGATTTTTTCGCGAATTGATTGTTCAGGCAGTTTTTTCCAATTGCAAATCGAATTGCCATTGATACAGAGGAGGCAAGCAATATTCTCGACAGAGCCTGTCAGCCACCATGGTGTGATCAGAATTTTTCTTCATAAGGAAGCTCAGACAGTTCGTTAATTGACTTTATAAGTTGGGAACTAATCATGCCCACTAAGTAGAATTACGGATAGACTCGAATATCGAAATCCGGTACTTTGTTTGAGTTTAAAAAATTTCAGGAGTGAGATGAGTATTGTATACGTGTTGTTACCGGCTTCTCTTTTACTGGGAGGCGGTGCATTGGGGCTTTTCATTTGGGCACTGAAAACAGGGCAGTTTGACGATTTGCAAACTCCGGCCTACCGGATTCTCTTTGAAGAAGACGAAGTGCCTGTTGACAAAAAATCTTAACAACATTGAAGGATATGGCAACACTGGAAACCTATTATTACAATGATAGTATTGTACGAAAATTTTTAATTGCTACCATCCTCTGGGGAGTGGTGGGACTGCTGGTTGGTGTTTTAATCGCTGCACAATTGGCATTTAGGGAAATGAATATAGGACCATGGTTTTCTTTTGGTCGTCTGCGTCCCCTTCATACCAACGCCGTCATTTTTGCATTTGTCGGCAATGGACTGTTCATGGGAGTTTATCATTCCACACAACGTCTCTGTAAGGCGCGCATGTTCAGTGATGCGCTGAGTACAATTCATTTTTGGGGGTGGCAGCTGATCATCGTTGCAGCAGCACTGACCCTCCCTTTCGGCATCACAACCGCCAAGGAATATGCAGAGCTGGAGTGGCCAATCGATATCGCCATTACGTTAATTTGGGTCGTATTTGCCATCAATTTTTTCGGCACCCTGATCAAACGCCGGGAACGGCAAATGTATGTGGCACTCTGGTTTTACATTGCGACTATCGTGACTGTTGCCATGCTCCACATCGTCAATTCCCTGGAACTCCCCGTTTCCTTTCTCAAGAGTTACTCTATTTATGCCGGTGTCCAGGATGCCCTGGTGCAGTGGTGGTACGGGCACAATGCTGTTGCCTTCTTTCTGACCACTCCAATACTTGGATTGATGTATTACTACATGCCGAAGACAGCGAATCGACCGGTGTACTCCTATCGTCTTTCCATTGTGCATTTCTGGGCTCTGGTCTTTCTCTATATCTGGGCCGGACCGCATCATCTTCTTTTTACCGCCCTTCCGGATTGGGCTCAAAGTTTGGGGATGGTGTTCAGTCTGATGCTGATTGCTCCTTCCTGGGGAGGAATGATCAACGGTTTGCTCACCTTGCGGGGAGCCTGGGACAAACTGCGCACTGACCCTATTCTTAAATTTCTTGTCGTTGCCATCACCTTTTACGGAATGGCCACATTCGAAGGACCGATGATGTCGATCAAATCGGTCAACGCCCTTTCTCATTACACCGACTGGACCATCGGGCATGTTCACTCCGGAGCCCTGGGATGGAATGGATTCATGAATTTCGCCCTTATCTACTATTTGGTGCCAAGACTTTGGAAACGCCCTTTGTATAGTGTCGGACTGGCAACAGCTCATTTCTGGGTCGCCACTTTGGGAATCATCTTTTATGTGGTGGCCATGTGGATTGCAGGAATCACCCAGGGATTGATGTGGCGTGATTTTGACTCCGAAGGATATCTGGCCTACGGAAATTTTGTTGAAACCGTTGTGCGAATCATACCAATGTACTATGTGCGCCTGATTGGGGGATTGATGTACTTTGGAGGAATTTTTCTTCTGGTCTACAACATCTGGAAAACCATTGCCGGCGCGGAAGTTCCCAGCGATGAAAAAGCACAAGCTCCGGCCCTGGTTCGGGAAAGCAAACAGCATGCGAGTTTCCAACTGCTGCTCGAACATCGTCCGATTCAGTTTGCCGTCTTTACACTGCTTGCGGTCCTTATCGGAGGTATCGTGGAATTGGTGCCGACCTTTGTCATTAAAAGCAACATTCCGACCATTGCGGCAGTAAAACCTTATACTGCCCTGGAATTGGAAGGAAGAGACATTTATATTCGCGAAGGCTGCTCAACGTGCCACTCCCAGATGATTCGCCCTTTCCGGGCCGAAACAGAGCGGTATGGAGAATATTCCAAAGCTGGAGAATTTGTATATGATCATCCATTTTTATGGGGATCTCGAAGAATCGGCCCCGATCTGCACAGGATTGGAGGCAAATATCCTGATATGTGGCACTACCGTCACATGGAAGACCCGCGATCGACTTCAGCAGGTTCATTGATGCCCAAATATGACTGGTTGTTGCGGGATACTCTGGATATTTCCAGCACCGCGGCAAAATTGGACGCCATGCAGAGCCTTGGAGTTCCCTACACTCAGGCAGACATCGACAACGCGGCCGCTAATCTGAAGAAACAGGCTGACGAAATCGGTAAAGGTTTGGAGGCGCAAGGAGTCAAAAACATTGCTGATAAGGAAATCGTCGCCGTAATCGCCTATTTGCAAAGATTGGGAACGGATATTAAAAAAGGCACGAAATCTCAATCCCAATAATTTCAAAATAAAGGGAAAGATGTTTAAATATATACTTGCAGAAACAGGAGCTTCCCAAGGAGGAGTGATTTCATTGCTCATTTTTTTCGCCTTATTTGTGTTCATGCTTTTCTGGATTTTCCGGAAAGGATCCAAGGAAAAATATGATGCAATTGCAAAAATGCCTTTGGAAGCAGAACCTCAATCTCCAAATTTCCGAAACCGCTCTTAAGGAGGAGCAATGGCACAAGAAGAAAAAGTACTTGATCACAGTTTTGACGGCATTCAAGAGTATGACAATCCTCTTCCGCGATGGTGGGTTTGGCTTTTTTATCTGACGATCATCTTCGGCGTAGTTTATTTCCCTTATTATCATTTTTTTGGAGGGGTGCTGCCGGTTGAAGAACACAACAAAGAAGTGGCAATCGTTGCAAAAATGAGAGCAGAAAAGCAAAAAGCGGCTGAGGCCGCGGCTCTCCAATCGAGTGCCGCTTCAACGACAGCAAGTGCAGCTCCTGCTGCACAGAGCTCCAATACTGATTCCGGGAAATCGATCTATCTCACCAACTGCGTCGCCTGTCACGGCCAATTGGGAGAGGGAGGGATTGGCCCGAATTTAACCGACGACTACTGGCTTCATGGAAACACGGAGGCAGATTTGACAAAAATCGTCACAAATGGGGTACTTGAGAAAGGAATGATCGCCTGGAAAACAGTTTTGAGTCCCAGTAAAATTCGAGATGTTGTTGCCTATGTTCAAACACTCAAAGGCACAAATCCCCCCAATCCAAAGGCCCCACAGGGGGAAAAGTATTAGGAACTGAAAATGAAACTTCCCAGGGCGCTTTCCCGTCCGGTGACAATGGATGCCTCCGGACAACGAAACTGGCTCTATCCACAAAAAGTTACAGGATATTTCTCAAAGCGGAGAGAATGGGTCAGTTGGGCGCTTCTATTGTTTTACCTCGCAGTCCCCTGGGTTCGAATTGACGGTTTGCCCGCCCTCAAGCTGGATATTGTCGAACAGCATTTTATAATATGGGGAACAACCTATTGGCCTCAAGACGTCAAGTACCTGGTTTTTGTATTAATCGGGGCTGCAATCTTACTTTTTTTTGTCACTTCCCTGGCGGGTCGCCTTTGGTGCGGCTGGGCCTGTCCACAAACCGTTTTTCTTGAATTCGTCTTTCACCGGATCGAAAATCTGATTGAAGGAGATCGGAATAAACGCATCGCTTTGGACAAAGGGCCCTGGAATGCAGTTAAAATCGGGAAAAAGCTGCTCAAACATGCCATTTTTCTCGCCGTCGGATTTGTGATTGCCAACACTTTTCTCGCCTATTTTAAAAGCACCGAAGAAGTTTTGGAATGGATCGGCCGGCCTCCCTATGAAAATTGGGGGGCATTTTTGTTCATGCTCGCGAACTTTGTGGTGTTTTACCTAAATTTTGCCTGGTTCCGCGAGCAGTTCTGCACGATACTTTGTCCTTACGCTCGTTTTCAGTCTGCATTGGTTGACAAGCACACATTGCAGGTGACCTACGATTACAACCGCGGGGAACCTCGCGGCAAAGTCAAAAAGGCCGAAGGTGACTGTATTGACTGCAAGGCCTGTATCCGGGTATGTCCAACAGGAATTGATATTCGAAATGGAGTTCAGTTAGAATGTATCGGCTGCACCAACTGCATTGATGCCTGTGACAATATCATGGAGCGGATCAATAAACCGAAAGGCTTGATCAGATACAGTTCGGAAGCCCAGATGGAGGATCAACAGCAACGTCTAATTCGTCCGAGAGTTGTTATTTATGCAAGTTTTTTGGTTATATTGAGCATCGGGTTTTTCTGGTCCCTGGCAGTACGTCCCCTCGTGGAGTTCACAATTATCCGTGCCCCAGGAGAACCATACACACTTTTGGAAGGGAAAACAGTCAGCAATCATCTCTCACTGCGCCTGCTCAATAAGGATCAAGTTGACCACAATATTACGGTGAAGGTTTCAGGAGCCGAGGATGCCAGGCTGATTGTTCCGGTCCAACCTTTTCCTTTGCCTGCCAATTCATTGAAGCGGATGGAATTGTTTGTCAATATCCCACAAGCCAACATGCCTTCCGGCAAGCAAGCGATCACCCTGTTATTGTTTTCAGATGACCGCGAGATTGCGGAATCTTCCACCTTTATTCTAGGACCCATATTATGAGGCCAACGCCTAAAGTCCCTTCTTCCTTTTCTCCCTGGCCGCTCGGAATCTTTCTTTTTTTCGTGATCCTGGCTGCTGTGAATTTTTACCTCTTTTGGATCGCCAATCAATCACCGCATCAATTGGTAGTCGAGGACTATTATGACAATGCGATCAAATATGACAAAATGATTGAAGCACAAACAGAGACCGAAAAACGAGGCTGGCAGGTAGCATTGGTCCATGAGCAAAGAGAACATCATTCCCTGCTTCAAATTACGTTAAAAGATTCGGCAAAAAACCTCATTCCAAAACAAACAGGCACGATCAATCTCTACCGTCCTTCTGACTTAAGCAAAGACGTCCAAACAAAACTGAGCGAAGTTGCCCCCGGGGTCTATCAAACAGAATTGTCTGCCCTTGCATCTGGACTGTGGGAAGTAAGGGTCTTGTTTAAAGGAGACAATCAAAACCCCCTTTTCTACCAGAAAATTCGACTTCATATTTAGAACCCCCTCCCCTTAGAAATTCCGAAAGGCGTGCCGCCCGGAAAGGAAAGAGGTGAATTTCCGCCAAAATTCATCTCTTTCCCTATACTCCCGGGGCCTTGGATTTCTAAGGGGATTCCCCCGTTTCCAAAACCATGGAAAGTATTTTTGCCATTGATTTGACATTCTTAGTTTTGCTTGGTCTAACCGGAAGTCTGCATTGTGCTGGAATGTGCGGCGCGATTTGCTCGACCTACTCACTTTCTATCGAACAATCGAATACTCGTTCACTGTGGAAATTTCACAGTGCTTACATGGCAGGACGATTACTGGCTTACGGATGGATAGGCGCCCTGCTGGGGACTTTGGGAATGGCTTTTTATACTGCGATGACTCCTGATTCGAACTGGCGTGATTTAGGTGGTTTGCTGGCAGGCGTAATTTTAATTGCAGGCGGGCTTTCCTCTTTGTTTCAACAAAAATGGCCTGAAAATATTGCTTTATGGATATCAAAAAGTATGAGCTGGCTGATCCCATCCCTTCAACGCTGGCAGTTGAGTAATTCTCCCTGGCGTGTTATGCCGCTGGGAATGATTTCCGGAATTCTCCCCTGCGGACTGATGTGGGCTGCAGAAATGCAGGCATTTGCATCCAATTCGCTCGTCAGGGGCATGCTGATCATGCTCACTTTTTGTCTAATTACTTCTCCTGCAATTCTTCTTACAGGAACCATCATTTCCAAGATTTCTCCTCATTTTCGCTTTCGATCAGTTCAATTCGCCGGGATCATTGTAATCTTGATGGGAATCAGACTGTTTTGGAATCACTTCATTGCAAATGATTTATGGCGACTTTGCCTTCCTCCCTTTTGATGAGCTCTTTAAAAAAGGCAGCTTCAACTTCAGAATCAATGGCTTGTGGCCATTGCCTGCTCCCTTTGGCTAAAGAAAGAATTGCGATAGATTCCGCACCTGAACAACTGTTCTGCTGTTACGGATGTGCCTCTGTTTGGCAATTCATCAATGGAAGCGGGTTGGACGCCTATTACCAGAAACGCGAAAAGACTCCTTCAGAAACTATCTCTCAATTGTTATCTGCTAAAACCAATGACGATTTCAGTCGATATGATCAAGACAACGTGGCTCAGCTGTATATTCAAAAAAATAAAGATGGTTTGAATTCAGCAGATTTAATGGTGGATGGAATTCATTGTGCCGCCTGTATTTGGCTGATAGAGCAATTTCTTCTTAAACAAAAAGGAGTCGTCGAGGCCTCTCTCAATTTTGGAAATCACCGGGCCCATGTCGTCTGGAATCCGGATGAAGCTCATTTTTCAGAGATACTGCAGAGATTTCAACAGATTGGTTATTCCGCATTGCCTTATGATGCCTCAATTCAAGAGCAAAAAAGTCGGGATGCTTTCCGCCAGATGGTCATAAGATTGGCAGTTGCAGCATTTTGTGCGGGGAACGTGATGATGCTCAGTGTTTCCCTCTATGCAGGATACTTCAGCGGCATTGAAGACGAGTACAAGTTTTTGTTTGAATTTATTTCCGGGGTGCTGACGCTGCCAGTTATTTTTTACTCTGCCGTTCCTTTCTGGCAAGGGGCCTGGCGTGCTTTGAAGATTCGCCAACCGAATATGGATTTTTTGATTTCCCTCGGAATCGGAGTCACTTTTTCAGCATCCGTAGTCGCACTGATGAGCAATGCAAAAAGTACCTACTTTGACTCCTGCACGATGATCACCTTTTTTCTTCTGATCAGCCGAACATTGGAGCATTTGACCAAAAATCAGGTTTCCTCCATTACAGAGCGTTTGACTCAGCTTTCTCCCCAATTTGCTACCCTGATTTCTGCCAACAACAAGGAAACGCTGATTCCACATGAAAACATTCAAACCAATGATCTGCTGCTGGTGCGTCAGGGAGATACCATACCAGTGGATGGCATTGTCATGACCGGCAAGGCTGAGATCGATGAATCTGCTTTGACTGGAGAATCCATGTGGCGTTTTGTCAATGAAAAATCCTCTGTCATTGGAGGAAGTATCAGTCAAAACGGAAGCTTTGTGATGAAAGCAACTGCAGTCGGTCGGGAAACCATGCTGAACCGGGTGGTTCAAATGATCGAACAGGCGACTCAGAAAAAAACGCGCATCCAGCGAATCGCCGACCGTGTTGCCTCATGGTTTGTCTGGGTTGTTTTGCTGCTCACCTTCGGCACCTGGGCCTACTGGACATTTTTAGGCACACCACATTCGCAACCGGCCTGGTACATTGCCGTTTCGGTCATCATCATTGCATGTCCCTGTGCGTTGAGTCTTGCCACTCCCACCGCAATCCTGGCAGGCACCGGAATTGCTTCAAAAAGAGGAATCCTGATCAAAGGTGGAGATATCCTGGAACAGGCATCCGAAATGAGTGAGATAGTTTTTGACAAGACCGGGACACTCACCTCCGGGGAAATGGAGGTGATTTCTGTTCAAGATCTATCAATTTCACGGTTTGAAGACTGGTTCAGACTAGCTCTTTCATTGGAGGCCGAAGTCAATCACCCGATTGCTAAAGCACTCAGGCTTTTTGGAGAAAAAAAATCTCTGACGGCATCCGCTTTCAAAGTCGGCTCGGTTGAACAGCACCCTGGAAAGGGCATTTCCGGGCAAGTCGACAATCGTTTAATATTAGTTGGCAATCGTGAATTTCTAAACACCAATCAAGTCTTCGTCCCCGAAAAAACAGAAAATTCAGTTCGGGTTTCCAAAACACTTCCGAACGTTGAAGTATTTGTTGCCATCGACAGAATTCTTTGCGGTCAACTGATTCTAAAAGATCAGCTTCGCAATGGAGCAGAACAAAGTATCCAATCCTTAAAAAAAGCAGGGAAACATATTCATATTTTATCCGGAGACCGGCAAGAAATTGTAGACTTTATTGCAAAACAGCTTGGAATTGACCAGGCACATGGAAATTTGATGCCGGATCAGAAGCTGGAATATCTTCAAAAACTGCAGCTGTCAGGAAAAAAGGTGATGATGCTTGGAGATGGAATCAACGATGCTCCATCTCTTCAGCAGGCAGATCTCGGTGTGGCTCTCGGAAATGCCGCAGATATCTCTTTGGAAGCCGCGGATGTCGTTTTATTGCAATCACAATTAAACGGTGCGGTCGAACTGCTTCAAATATCCCAAAAAACGACTCAGGTGATTCGGCAAAACCTTGGAATTTCACTCGCATATAATGCTTTGACAATTCCTCTGGCCATGATGGGATGGGTCAATCCTCTTTTTGCAGCCTCTGCAATGGCTTTCAGTTCTATTTTTGTCACACTGAATGCCCTGCGTTTAAAGCATTCTCAGTTCCCTGCAAATAACTAGTTCTTGCATCTCGCAGCATTCTCTTCCATCTTGTAACTGTCATAACGTTGGAGTATTAGCAGAGGTAACAGAGTAATTGCCACTGTTTTTTTATCCTGTTGATCTGTTTGTGACAAACAATGTGAAAATCAAAAGACGAAGTAAACCTTTTTTTCCAGTAGATGCTTTCCAAAATCTTTTCTATTTGTTCAGAGCAATCAGAATCCTTGAATTGACGGGCTCACAAAAAATCTTGAAGAATAAAAACAAAATTTCAAAAAGGAGTGCACAATGATTGATATGATTATGTTGAAATTGACCGAAGTGATTATCTATTTTGTGATCGGATTGCTCGCCTTGATGCTCGGCAGGAAATTTTTCGATGGAATAACCGCTTATGATTTGACCCACGAGACTTCAGAAAATGACAATCCTGCGGTTTCCTGCGCAGAATCAGGTTTTTTTGTTGGTCTTGCCATCATAATTCACGCGTCAGTCGCTGGAGAAGTCAACTATGAAATGTTTCCCTTTGTTGACATAGAGACGCCCTCCATCTGGTCAATAATCGGTGCCGAATTGATCACGACCCTTTTCTATTTTATCATCGGTTTGCTCTGTCTTGGATTTGGTCGAAAAGGACTTTATAAAATCATTCCTTACGATATGGACAAAGAAATTTTGGTAGACCGAAATGTGGGAGTCGGTGTTTTAGAAGCTGCATTTTATATTTCTGCAGCCATTATCATCCATGGTATCTTATCTTAAAAATTTCCGGAAATGAGCGAAAGGAGCGTTTCAATGACAGGGAATGAGCACTTCATTGCAGACCTTTCGATGTACGCGAATAATTATTCATTTTTGGGGCGTCCCTTGAGCCGGGAGCTCGGTGATGCGGTTGATGTGGTGGTGATGGGAATTCCCTACGATTTAGCCACTACCGGGCGCTCCGGTGCCCGGATGGGACCGAACGGAATTCGGCAGGCCAGCACCAATCTGCGGTGGGAGACAACACGTTGGCCCTGGACTTTTTCGTTATTCGACCGCCTTTCAGTTAACGACTATGGGGATCTTGAATTTCGACCGGGGGACAGTCATGACATGATGAAAATTGTTGCAGCAGAATGCACAAAGATTCTTTCTGCAGGAAAAGCTCTCCTTTCTTTCGGTGGTGATCATTTCGTGACTTTACCTTTGCTTCGGGGATTTAACATTCATCACGGTCCCCTGGCATTGATCCATTTTGACGCTCACACGGATACGGACAGCAAGGGTGGACCTTTTGATCACGGCACCATGTTTTTTCCCGCAATTGAAGAAAGATTAATCGATCCTTTCAAATCAATTCAAATCGGGATCCGTACTCAATACAATTATGAAATGCACCCTTTCAAGGTGATAGACGGGGCCGCAGCCAATGATCTTGCTGTCGAAGAAATCATTGCACTAGTCTATCAATGTGTGGGAGACTCACCCGCGTATATCAGCTTTGATATTGACTGCCTTGATCCAGCATACGCCCCGGGAACCGGGACACCGGTTGCTGGGGGTATCACGACGGACCGTGCTCTCAAATTGATTCGCGGCTTGCAGGATTTGAATCTGGTCGGTATGGATCTAGTAGAAGTCGCTCCTCCCTATGATCACTCTGACATCACCTCCCTCGCCGGAGCAACGCTTGCCCTTGAATTTCTATACTGTCTGGCCGCAAAATAAGGACATTTAGGCAGCTTACTCAACCCGCTCAATCCTGCATCCTGCTTGACACCTCCTTCTTTCCGGCCTACTCTATGAAATCGGTGAAAAGGTCTGCATTCTGACTGGGGAAAATTCTTCAATACCTGACAATCAGCCAGAATATCTATAGAACGACACCTTCCTGCAAGAGGTCAAATGAGCATAAAGCTGAAACTTGTAATTGGATTTCTAGTGATCGTCGCGCTCCATTTAGGAATTGAATTCTGGAATCTGGTGGAGGTGAAAAAGACTTTTCAAAAAGAAATCGGACTCAATTCGGCAACTCTGGCAACCGAAATCATGGACAAAATTGACCGGGATCTTTTTCGTAAAATCGAGGTCATCAAAGAATTTGTTGAAACCGAAGAAGATCTAAAAACACTGGTTCAAGAGTCCAATCAATTCTTTGCAGGTTTGGGTTCAGAGGAAGCCGTTCAAGCTCTTATTAATTCAAGAGACAAAGAATGGATGGAGGCCGACGAATTCCAGCAAATCCCGCTCATGGATACTTTGATGAAGAGACCGGTTTCACTGCATTTACAGGAGATCAAGAGTTTTTACCAAAAGGAGTACGGTTACGATGTTTTTGCTGAAATTTTTATCACGAATCAGTACGGAGCCAATGTGGCACAAACCGGGAAGACTTCAGATTACCGACAGGACGATGAGCACTGGTGGCAGGAAGGAAAAGCTAATGGAATCTGGGTTGGTGATGTCGCCTACGATCAAAGTGCGGAAGTCTACTCCTTAGACATTATTCTAGAACTGAAAGATCAAGAAGGCCAATTTATTGGTATGCTCAAAGCCGTTTTAAACATCCAGGAAATTTACCAGATTCTCAATGATCTTAAAAATGAATCAAAATATCAAAGCTATCAGGTCGAACTTATTAGTAAATCAGGGGAAGTGATATATCCGCACGAAAATTTGAGCGAATCCAGTGATTATGCGCTTAAAAAGTCCAGTCATGCAAACACGCTCCCCATGGAGATTCAATTTCTCATTGAAAATTCAGAAAATGGAACAGAAACCCTGAATGCCTTCGCACGCTCAAAAGGATACAGAAGTTTCAAAGGTTTGGAATGGATCATTGTCTTGAGTATGAACACTTCTGAAATATTTAAACCAGTTGACGAATTGAAAACAAAAATAACAATCCTGGCTTTAATAATCACACTCCTTTCAATTGCAATCGGATTGTTCATTTCCATTTCCACCCTCAGGCCGATTCTCAATCTCGTCAAAATCACAAAGGAAATCTCAAAAAACAATGACTATTCGCTTCGCGCCCAAAAAGCATCCAATGACGAAATCAGTGACCTTATTGACGGTTTCAACAGCATGTTGATGAAAATCCAAGAACGAGGCGGTGCGATGGCTCAAAGTGAAGCCGAATTGAAAGAATCTGAATTGCATTTGAAACAGGTGATTGATCTGATTCCTCATCCCATCAATGCCAAAGATGTGACGGGGAAAATACTTTTGGCCAATCGGGCTCAAGGTGAGTTATTTGGTGTGCCATCAAAGACCCTTGTGGGACAAAAATTCCAATCTTACCTCGATACTCAAGAAAATGTTCTGGAACAAATTGCAAATGACGATAGAGAAGTCATTGAAAGCGGTCAAGTCAAGATGATTCCCGAAGTTACCTATGAATATCAAGGAAAATCTTGGTTGTTCCAAGTTCACAAAATGCCTTTCACAATATCTGGAATCAAATCGGTTTTGAGTGTTTCTGTCGATATAACAGAGCTAAAAAAAGTACAGAGAGAAATCCAGGAATTAAACAAAAATCTGGAGAAGCGAGTCACAGACCAAACTACAGAACTGCGAAGGACAATTCTTCAATTGGAAGGACAGCATCAAAAACTTCAGGAAAGCGAATCCCGGTTAAGGCAGGTGATTGATCTGATTCCCCACCCAATTTATGCAAAAGATCGAGAAGGAACATTCCATCTCGTCAATCGTGCACAGGCAGAGTTGTACGACACTAGCGTCAAAAAACTTGTCAATTTTAAACAAAGGGACACGCTCAAGCATAAGGACAAATTAAAATCCATTCAACAGGAAGACAAGGAGGTCATTGAAAACGGTATTGATGTTTTCATTCCCGAAACAAGTTTTTTGGATAACAGAGGACACGATCATGTCTACCAAGTCCAGAAAAGACCATTCAAAATCGGAAATATCGAAACCGCGCTGGGAGTCAGTGTCGATATTACCGAGCTGAAAAAAGTGCAAAATGAATTACTGCAGGTGCAAAATTTTCTCAATAGCATTATTGATTCCATGCCATCGATTCTGGTAGGAGTTAATCTGCAGGGTCTAGTCACGCAATGGAATAAGGAAGCAGAAAAGAGAACAGGAATTCAGGCAGAACAGGCGCAAGGGAAATCTCTGACCGACGTTTTTCCAAAATTAGTTAGTCACCTCGATCAAATCCAGGAGGCAATTAAAAATCGTCAAACTCTTCATGAAGAAAAAATCGTTTATCAAGATCATGAAGAAAATCAAATTTCAAATATCACTGTTTATCCTCTGATTGCAGAAAATGTGGAAGGAGCCGTGATACGGATCGATGATGTCACAGAACAGACCCGTCTTGAAGAAGTCATTGTCCAATCTGAAAAAATGATGTCAGTAGGAGGATTGGCAGCGGGGATGGCCCATGAAATCAACAATCCGCTTGCCGGCATAATCCAGGGGATTCAGGTGATTCAAAATCGACTTTCTTTAGAATTCGAAAAAAATCATCAAGCTGCCCAGGAGTGCGGAATTGAACTGTCAAAAATGCTGTCATACATGGAAAAACGGCAAATACTGGAATTTTTACACGACATTCGGGAATCCGGGAACCGTGCAGCAAACATCGTGAGCAACATGCTGCAATTTAGCCGCGGCAGCACGTCATCCAAGGAAGAAGCAGACCTTTCTGAATTGATCAATCGTGTTGTAGAACTTGCATCCAATGATTATGATTTAAAAAAACACTATGATTTTCGTCAAATCGAAATCATCAGAGAATTCGATAGCAGCTGTCCGAAGGTATTTTGTATTTTAATTGAAATCGAACAAGTCTTATTGAATTTGATAAAAAATGCAGGGCAAGCCATAAAAGATCGAAAAGAGACCGACCCGGCATGGAACAGCCCTCGAATTGTTCTTCGTTTTTTTAAGGAAGAACAACATGTGCAGATAGAAGTGGAAGACAATGGCTCCGGCATGAAAGAAGCAAATCGAAAACGTATTTTCGAACCTTTCTTCACTACCAAAGACGTGGGTGTAGGCACTGGATTAGGGCTTTCTGTATCATATTTCATCATCACTGAAAATCACAAGGGATCGATGTCTGTCGAATCTCAGTCCGGGCTGGGGTCAAAATTCATCATAAAAATTCCAATTTGACTGTGACAGGGATGAAAAAATGAAAGAACGGATAGGAATTGCTGGATGCGGCAGTATGGGTTTGCCAATGGCAAAATGTCTTCTCGCAGGAGGATACAATGTTCACGGATTTGACATAAGGCCCATAGATGAATTCGGAGATTTTTCACCCCACATGATTGAGAATCCCCAACAGTTCGCTGCTTCGACAGATGTCGTTATTTCTGTAGTTCGTGATCAAAAGCAAACTCTGGATCTGCTCTTCAACGAGCAAGCAATTTTTAGTGACGGTTCCCATCCAAAGGGACTCATTATCTCTTCCACACTCCCTCCTTCATTTTTAAAAGTATTGACTCACCGATTACCCGCAGGGATTGCATTGATGGACGCACCCATGAGCGGGGCTCCGTTTTCCGCGGAACAGGGGACGCTGACCTTCATGTTAGGCGGCGAAAATGAAGATATTGCCCGCTGGATGCCATTGTTTCAATCTATGGGGGAAAAAATATACAACCTGGGCCCCTTGGGCTCCGGCATGACGGTCAAAGTACTCAACAATTATGTAGCAGCCTCTTCGGTGGTGGCTGTACGTCGTGTGATTGAAATATCAAAAGCATTGGGAACGAATGAGTCTATTTTGAGAGAAGTTCTGTCAACGAGCTCGGGCGGTACTTGGTTTGGAAGCAATTTTGAACGGATCTCCTGGGCCAGTGAAGGATTTGAAAAAACCAATACTATCGGCATTGTCGAAAAAGATGTTCGCGCAGCGTTAGAAACAGTGGATGAGCTTCCCGAAATTGATTCTCTTCTTTTCGACGATGCCATACTTGATGCACTTCGCAAACTGAAGCCGATTGAAAGTCAATGAATTCGAAATATAACCGTTGACGATCTTCTTTCAATTGAGCTTGATTAAGGATTAAAATCTATATTAAGCTTTCCTATTAAAAACGATGGTCGATTTATCAATGAATTCAATAAAGCTTTTTCCACCTTTTCAGTCGAAATTTTAATATTCGGACAGGGCATACCATGAACATTCAAATCAATCCGGTTTCACCTGAATCACGCAAAAATCCTCCAGAAAGTTTGGAAGGAATCGAATTCGGTTCTCATTTTACAAATCATATGTTTTTAATGAATTGGGAGCCTGATGGAGGCTGGCAAAACGCACGAATAGAACAGTACCAGGCCCTGTCATTGGACCCGGCAGCCATTGTTCTGCATTATGGTCACGAAGCATTTGAAGGATTAAAAGCGTACCTCACCGTCAGTGGAAATCATGTACTTTTTCGTCCACGAAAAAATTTTGAACGGCTCCAACAAACTTCACGCAGAATCGGGTTACCAGAAATTGATGCTGATTTCGGTCTGGAGGCCTTAAAACTTTTATTACAGCAGGACAAAGATTGGATTCCCAACGAACCCGGATGTTCTTTGTATGTTCGACCGAATTTGATTGCAACAGAGCCCGCACTCAGTTTAAAAAAATCAGAATACTTCCTTTTTTATATTATTCTTTCGCCAGTGGGATCTTTTTATGCGAAAGGATTTGCGCCGGTCAGAATCAAAGTGTCAGAAGATTATACACGCGCAGCAGCAGGTGGTATCGGAGGTGTCAAAACAGCCGGAAACTACGCTGCCAGTAATCTGGCACAGATTGAAGCAAAAAAGGAGGGTTTTTCACAAGTCCTTTGGTTGGATGGAAAAGAACAGCGATATGTAGAAGAGGTCGGTTCCATGAATATCTTTTTCGTGATTGATGATGAAATCGTCACTCCTCAATTGACCGGAAGCATTCTACCAGGAATTACCAGAGACTCCGTTCTCCAGCTGAGCCGAAATTGGGGGCTGAAAACAACCGAACGTCGTATCACCATTGAAGAGGTGATTGAAGGAATTGAAAATGGCAGACTCACCGAAATTTTTGGAGCCGGAACAGCAGCCGTCATTTCCCCGGTTGGAGTCCTCCAATACAAAGGTAAAGAATATGTAATCCAGGACGATATTGGGCCGATGGCAGAACGATTTTATGATGAGGTCACCGGGATTCAATATGGAAAAACAAATGACCCTTTCCAATGGCTAGAGCCAATTTACTAGCCGTAATTTTAAACTGACCTTTAAAAAGGAGCTTTGCTTGACCGATTTATCACTTGTCATTGGAAACAAGAACTACTCTTCATGGTCCTTCAGACCGTGGTTCCTTTTAAAACACTTCAAAATTGATTTTGAGGAAATTCCAATCCTGCTTTCGCAGGAGAACACCAAAGACATTCTTGCTCCCTATTCTCCTTCTCTAAAAGTACCCGTGCTCATCCATCAAGACTTGACCATCTGGGATTCCCTCGCCATTTGCGAATACGCCTCTGAAGTCTTCCTCGCTGGAAAAGCCTGGCCTTCAGCAAGTGATGACCGAGCGTTTGCGCGGTCAGTCAGTGCTGAAATGCATTCCGGTTTTTTCAGCATTCGAAGCGAAATGCCGATGAACTGCAGAAGACAAATCAAAAACTTTAAACCTTCTTCAGAAGCTGACATTGAAATCACCCGAGTCGCGAAAATCTGGAACCAATGCCGCAACCGATATGCCGCTTCAGGTCCCTGGCTTTTCGGCAAGTTCTCGATTGCTGATGCTATGTTCGGTCCCGTAGCCCTTCGTTTTTCAAGTTATGGAATCGAACTGGACAAGGTGGGAAATGGATATGTAAAGACTGTTCTTTCCCACCCTGACACCATTGCCTGGGTTGAGGCCAGCAAATTAGAAACAGCCGTTATTCCGTGTGAGGAGGTAGGCGACTGAGCAAAGTGCCTCCTTGACCCCGGACACTCTCAGATGATATACGACACTGAGTTTGCTTTTCACGCGCACGTTTTTCTCGAATCTACAAAATGACTGGAAGGAAAATCCATGGCGACTTACGATTATGACATGTTTATTATCGGTTCTGGACCTGCAGGACAGCGGGCTGCAATTCAGGCTGCCAAACTTGGTAAGAAAGTTGCGATTTGCGAGCGAAACAGCGTTTTAGGCGGGGCTGCAATCAATACGGGAACTATTCCCAGCAAGACTTTGCGGGAGGCAGTGATGTTTCTTTCCGGCTATCGTCAAAGAGAAATTTATGGATCTGCCTATTCGGTTAAACAGGATATTACCATCGAAGATTTGCTCTACCGGACTCAACATGTGATCCGGCATGAGGTGGATGTGGCCAATCATCAGATTATGCGCAACCGAATTGAACGTTTTTTAGCCCATGCCACCTTTGTTGATCCTCATACCCTCTGTTTAGCCTATGCTGATGAAAGCGGTCAAAGGGAAGTGACTGCAGAGTTCATTGTTATCGCTACCGGTTCACTGGCAACACGCAGCGATGACATCCCATTCGATGGAGAGCGAATCTTTACCAGTGACGACATTCTTCAACTCGACGAACTGCCTCGAAGGTTGACAATTATTGGAGCAGGTGTGATTGGATGTGAATATGCGGGGATGTTCGCAGCTCTCGGAGTGCGGGTAACCCTGGTGAACAAACATCACCGTTTGCTTGAGTTCGTCGATGCGGAAATCACAGATGCCCTGATTCACAATCTTCGCCAAAATCGAGCGACTTTACGTTTGGGAGAGGAAGTCCGTCAGATTGAAAAATATGAAGATGACCGGGGTAAGCATGTCCGCATTCACCTGGACAGCGGCAAAAAGATTTTGACTGAAAAAGTTTTGTACAGCATCGGCCGCACAGGCGCTACCAAGAAACTCAAAGTTGAGGCCGCAGGCCTTGAATTGAACAGTCGGGGACGCTTCGATGTCAATGAAAATTTTCAGACCAACGTCCCGCATATCTATGCTGCAGGAGATGTGATTGGTTTTCCCAGTCTTGCTTCCACTTCTATGGAACAAGGACGCCTGGCGGCCGCACACGCTTTTGGTTTAGCAAGCAAAAGAACACCCGAACTGGTCCCCTATGGAATTTATACTATCCCGGAAATCTCCACCTGCGGGCGCACTGAAGAGGAACTGACGGATGAAGGGATTCCTTATGAAATCGGTAAAGCAGATTACCGTGAAATCGCCCGTGGCCAGATCATTGGGGACAACACCGGACTGCTGAAGCTGATCTTTCACATTGATACACTTGAACTGCTCGGCGTCCACATCATTGGAGACGGCGCGACGGAGCTCGTGCACATTGGCCAGGCTGTGCTCGCCGCTCATGGAAAAATCGATTATTTTATCGACACCGTGTTCAACTACCCTACCCTTGCTGAAGCATATAAAATTGCTGCATTCGATGGAATGAACCGCATGTCATGATACACGTGCTAACTTTCTTCTAGCAGAAGAAGGGCCAAGGCGATTGAATATTTTAAACCAGCGGCCTGAAATCAAAAAACAAAACCAGCCCGGAAAATATTGAAATCCATACGTTGCTATTCAGTCTCGACTGACAATAAAGGAAACACTGGTGGTTCCGCTTCCTCCAATGTTTAATGTTGCGAAATTGTTTACCCCTTCGACTTGATAGCCCTCTGCTGTCCGTGCAACCTGCCGCTGAGCGTCCAATAGCTGCCGAACTCCTGTGGCTCCGACCGGATGTCCGGCTCCGATCAGGCCCCCGCTGGGATTGATAGGAGTTTTTCCTCCAATTTCAATGACGCCCTCTTCAATGGCTTTCCAGCTTTCGCCGGGTTCTGTGATTCCAAAATGATCAATGGCCATATATTCAGAAGTCGTAAAACAGTCATGCGTTTCTATTCCATCCAATTCACTGACATCAGCGATTCCAGCTCTCTTGAAAGCATCGGTGATGGTTGCACGGACATGGGGAAAAACGTAGCGTTGCCCTTTACTTTCCTCCAACTTGTCATCAAATCTAAACGGCGCGGTATGATGACCCCAACCCTTGATATAGGGAATATCGGCTAGCGCCAAATTGCGCCGATTAGCATAGTTCGTTGCAAACTCTTCAGAAGCGAGCAGCACTGCAACGGCACCATCGGTGATTTGGGAACAATCAGAAAGACGAATTTTTCCGCCGATAGTCGGGTTTTCGGGGTTTTCCAAGACGTTGAGCTCCTTTTCTGCGTACCAGGCACGGGTTTGTGCCAGGGGATTCCTCTTCGCATTGTCATAGTTGATCTTTGAAATCGCAGCAAGGTGTTCGTATTTTAAACCATAGCGCTCATCGTAGACATCACCCAATCGGCCAAACAACTTGGGAAATGGAAGCTCGATATCCTTGGCTTCCTGCTCATACCAGGCAGCGGTTCCAAGATAATCTCCGCCAACCTTAGGAGAAACTGTTTTCATCTGTTCAACTCCCACTACACACGCCACTTGATATCGTCCGGCTTCAATTTCTGCAGTGGCAGCTAAAGCTGCAATGCTTCCGGAAGCACAGGCTGCTTCATGTCGTGAAGTCGGCAATCCATAAAAAGCGGGATCAGCTTCCAAAAAAAATGCTCCAAGCTGGCCTTGCATGCAATAAAGTTCCGCTGCAAAATTTCCCACATGAGCAACCTCTATGTCGGAGGGTTCCAACTGCGTCTCTTGAATCACTCCATTAATCACTTCTTTAAAGACTTCGGACATGTGTTTGTCTTCTTTCTTCCAGTTTCTGGCAAAATCTGTTTGGCAACCGCCCAAAATATAAACCTTACGTGCCATAATACCTCCTCAATTATAGTGAATTCAATTAAACCAGTGTTTTCAAGGCTCGGAAATGAAATGTAAAAAGTGTGAATCGCTTCCCAATATTGATTTTTTAATCTCAGTTGTAAAAGAATTTTAAAAACTCATTCCGCAAAAATATTGTCCCCGAATTGTTCAACCCGGATCATTCATCCCGCGGTCACGCTGACACCATCAATCAGTATGTAGGGAGCCTGGCTGCCCCCCAGATTAACATGAAGCTGAGAACCAATTGCCAATATTTGTTTCAGGACATCAAATGCGTTTCCAGAAACCATAGTTTCATGCACCGCATGGCTTCGTTTACCATTTTCCACCCACCATGAATTTTTTGCCACTCCTGAAAATTGTCCAGAAATCGGATCGCAACTTCCACTGAAACGTTTGAGCACCAGACCTGTCCCCAACTTCTGATAGAGTAACTCTTCAGAAAGCGCTTTTCCCTCGACTCCGGAAATCTTCAAATTGGAAAATCCGATTTGCGGTAATCCCGTTGCTCCTCCTGCAGCATTTCCTGTAGGCTGAATACCGGCTTGATGCGCGCTGAAGCAATTATGTGCCGCAAAATTCAAGTGTCCCGCATCGATAATTTGGTGCCTAGACGTTGTCACTCCTTCCCGATCAAATGGACTCCAGCCATCCGGTCGATTTTCATCCAAAGGATCTTCGGCAACCAGCAGTGTCTCAGAAGCCACTTGCTGACCCATTTGCTCGTTCCAGGCACTAATGCCATCCAAATGATTTTTTCCGTTTGCGTTGAAACTGATTGTTTGCCCAAGAATACTCATCACTGCTGCTGGATGGAGAAGGATCGCACCTTTATAATCCTTTGCCTGGCGAGGCCCCAATGAGCTTCCTACATACTGTCGAAACCGTTCCATAGTCTGAATGATCTCGTTCTCGAGAGCGGAACGGTCTCTGACCGTTCCTCCATCATAGTCAAAGCTGGTCACTTCGTTTTTCGTCTTTCCCATCCCCATGGCAAACCAGGAAAAATCAGAAGCAGCCGCTTGCTGAGAAAATCCATTGGAATTCGTCAGGGTGAAATATTGCCGGGAGCAGGAAATTTCGGCACGATCAAGAGAGATGTTCTTCTCTTTGTGAACCTCATCAACCATCAGTTGCAGCATATTGTATAAATCAGAAGGCAGCAGCATTTCTGTTGAAGGGTCATAATTCTCGGAATATCCGTGCTTTTCCATAGCAGTTGCAATCTGATGATGTTCGCTCGAAACAGAAAGCATCGCGAGTTTCCTCGTTTCTAAAGCAATTTCCCGCAGCATCTGATCACTGCTTGAATTGGAGGTCATAAACCCTAGCTTTCCATCGACAATCGCACGAATTCCATAGGAAGACGTGGTGTTGCTTTTGCTGACCGAAAAATCGTTTCCTTCGTAAACAACACTCAAATCTACTGAGTGCTGGGCACAGACCTCACTTTGGGTTCCTTCTCCCTTAATCTCGTCGATCATAATTTCGCTGTTTTTCAACAACATCGCCGTTTGTTCTTTTGGAGTCATCATGTTTGGGCACCTCCCACCAGAACCTGGCATCTTAGATAAGGTCCTCCCGCATCGACTTTGGCTGGCTGTCCCTTTCCGCAATAGCCAGCACCAAGATCCCATCTAAAATCCTGGCTTACCGCATCCACTGATTGTAAAACTTCAAAAGCTTTTCCGGAAACGGTCAGTTCCTTAACATGCCCGCTCAATTTTCCATTTTGTATGCGGCGGACTTTGCTGGCGCCGAACATGAATTCGCCGGTGGCATCCGCTTGCCCGCCACCAGGACCGTCAATAAAATAACCATCTTCAATTTCGGATATCATATTTTTTAATTGATCATTACCGGGTTCAATATAGGTGTTGCGCATTCGGATCAATGGCTCATCACTAAATACCCATGCTCTGGCGTTACCCGTCGGTTCAACTCCAAACTCTGCAGCTGTTTCCCGATTGTGAAGAAAACTCACCAGTTTCCCATCTTTGATAATAGGGGTTTTTTGGCACAGAATCCCTTCATCATCTACCGGAAGCTCTCCCCCCGCTCCTTCCGTGTATTCGCTATATCCACTGTCACAGAGAGTAACAAGAGAGGAAGCAACTTCCTGGTCCATCTTTTCTCCCGCCACAGAACCGGACTTAACAAAATCGGCTTCCACCGTATGACCGATGGCTTCGTGGCTGAGCAAGCCAACCATTGCAGGAGAAAGAATCACTGTCTTTTTTCCACCATCACCTTCGGGAGCATTGAGCATTTCGACTGCTTCGGAAGCAGCACCTTCAATCATCTTTTCAACAGGTTTGTTACGAAACATACAGTCCCAATTGCCCGTACCTCCGACACTCTCGAACCCTTTGGAATGGAGACTGCCGTCGGCTCCAAAGGCAATCAAACGAAGCTCTGGGCGAGCCAATTTGATGTGGCAGTCGGCACCATCGGAGGTTAAAATAATTTTGTCCTCAAACATTTCCGTGTAACGGCAGGCAGCTGCCTCAATTTTCTCCGCTTCCTGGCTCAATTGCTCTTCCGCTTTTCTGACAAAGTCAAATTTTTCCTCAATAGGCATGGCAAACAGTTCTTCATACCCTTCAATAAAAAAATCTCCTCGTGCCAACTTTGAACTTTCTGCAATCTGAGACTTATGCTGTTTACGGAAACTGAGTGCCTCAGCCAGATTTTCTGCATCCGCCAAGGCTTTTTCCAAACCTTCGATGGATAAATCGGATGTCGAGGCAAATCCCCATGAGCCATTCATCAAAACTCGGATCCCGACGCCTTCATAGTGTTTGGAACTCATTTCATCGACTTCTCCCTTGCGTACTCCAAAAATCCTGCTGCGCCGATTGTGATAACGGAATTCTGTCCAATGTCCTCCTTTTGCCAAAGTTTGCTGTAGTCGTTCTCTGATAGAATGATTCATGCTTCTCCTTGATTTTTCAATTTCTTTTTTCTCATTCGTTCAAATCTTGAATCTCCATTAAGCCGTACCGCAAAAAATAAGGATATCAAGAAGAACATTTTCACTAAACTAACATATCTCTTTTTTGACTACGAGCTTCATTTACTAAATGAGTTCGGAAAGATTTTTGGACCAAGACCCATCGTAACGCGATTGCTATATTTCCCAGCTCTGTGCCGCGTACTAAAGATGCAAAAACGAAATGCTTTCGAAAAATTGGCGATGTTTCCAATTACCAAGCTGGCTTACCATATTAGACTGTTTTTACTGATTGTTTTTTTCAATCTTGAGCAATTTCTTATCGTGAGTTAACAGCGTTCCACTATATCTTTTGGCGAGTGTAATGAAAAGTATGTCACAAGTCGGATACTGCATCATGCAGGACATGGGAAAAGTTTACCGACAGAGTTCCTGGCTGTTTACGAACTCATCAACAATTCCGATTGAAGAATCGATAAGTTCTTCGTATTGTTCCAATGGAATATCACCAAACCGGAAGTATTTCCAGAAAACATTGGTGACTTCCTAAATGAAGATACCCGGAGCAACAACTCAATCTGCTTCTGACAAAAAGTAACTGAACTTATTGGAATTTTCGCGATTGAGAACAAGTTCAAAAGCAACGCTTGTATCCAGCATTAAAATCATCGATCCCTGTCTCCTCGAATTAATTCGACCGGCTTTCTTGCAGGCTTAATCTCTAATTGAATCCCCTCATTCCTATTTTTTCCAAAAGCTCTCTTCTTTTTGCTTTCGGGGAAAGCGGAGTGTCCAACCCCCGGGCTAACGCGGCTATAACCTGCTGTGACAAGCTGCGGTGATTATTTTTGGATTCTTCGAGCAATTTCTTTTAAATGTGTTCCGGGACCTCTCTCACTTGTAAAGATTTCATTGCATCCACTTCTATAAAAATTTAATAAATGAATTATGCAACTCGAGGCATAAGGCAATTTTCATTATATTGCATGCAATTCCTTAACATGCATGCAATTTCTTAACAGTAGCTTTGAAGTCGAAAGCATTAGAAATGTAAACGATCAATATGGAGAACAATAAGTGGAGAAATTTCCTGATGTTCAGAGATTGGATTGCACAAAGCGCAGACCTTCGATGTAAACTTCAAGAAATTGAGCCAATTCGTCATTATATCGAAACAAATTCCCATGGCGGGTTCGTCGTAAACTCGATTTGAGCTGTGTGACAATTTTTTGTGCTTCAGCAATCAGTTCATCAAAGTCTTGTCCGACAATAAACTTGACCGCTTGTTTGTCTTGCTCCGACTTCACCGCATCTTTCACCAGAAGCAGTTTTTTCGCGAGCCACAATTCACGTTTCAGATTATGAATCATCACGATCATGGATTGAATCCCCTGACTTTCTGGAGAAGGTCCCAACGATCGAGTGACACGAGTGAGTTCTTCTTGAAAAAAGTCTAAATCGCTCTCCGCTCTTTCCAATATGATCAAACCCGGCGGCGCAGCCATCAGATAAGATCCCGAAAAGTAAATCCACGAAAAGGTAAGCACCAGACATACTGTAATGATTCTTTTTTCAAAATTATTCAAAATAAAATCCTTTAAAGCATTGCTGCAGACCGTACAATGAAGTCAACAATTTCTTATTTTGCAAGCCGTTTCCACTCCGCACCTTTAGGGTAATCTTCTCAGACGAGTACGAGCCAAAATAAATTCCAAAAGAAAAAGCAGAAGGGCTGGGATCAGGAAAACTGCATATTGCTCTTCATATTCATAATATTCCTTCACTTCCACTTCGGTTTTTTCTAATTCGTCAATGGTTTGATAAATTTTCTGAAGAGACTCGGTATCCGTTGCACGAAAGTAGCGTCCTCCGGTGGTTTCCGCAATTTTGGTCAGCGTTTCCTCATCAATCGAAACCGGGACATTTACAATTTTTTTCCCGAAAACACTGTCGACTTCGATGGGGGCATTTCCGCGGGATCCAACCCCGATCGTATATATTTTTATACCAAGATCTTTGGCAGCCCTGGCTGCCTCGGCAGGTGTGATGTGGCCCGCGTTATTTTGGCCATCGGTTGCTAAAATGATCAGTTTTGTGGGCGCCTTTAAATCTTTTAAACGCTTGGCACTGTGGCCAATTCCCATTCCAATCGCCGTTGCATCCCCTCCCCATCCAATAAAAATCTGCTCCAAAAATCCTAACAGTAATTTGTGATCATGCGTCAACGGCGCTTGAGTGAATGCTTCTTCTCCAAAAACAACAATACCAACACGATCATTGAGACGATTTTCTATAAATTCTCCAACCACTTTTTTCAATACTTCAAGGCGTGTCACTCTTTCATTATTGAGCTTCAAATCAAGGGCACGCATGCTTCCTGACACATCCAACGCCAAGACGATGTCCACACCTTCTGTTAAAATCTTTGAAAAAGATCGCCCAGTCTGAGGGCGGGCGATAGTGAGAATCAACAGAATCAAAACCAGGCATCGGATAGCCGGTAGGAAAAGGGGATGACTCCACCAGGAATTACGTGCAAATGATTGCAGAGTGCCCACCCCTGAAAAATGGACAAACTGAGATTTACGATTTTTAGTCAGGAACCACCACCAAAGAGGGACCATCAGCAAAAGTAATAGCAGCCAGGGACTTTCGAACCTCATGAGGCCTCCCGGAATTTTCGATGTTTTGTTTCTTCATCCGGATCAGATTCGCCAATATAAGCCGTTCTTTCAACCAGTTCGATCACCTCCCGATATGCGTCATCCATTTCTTTGCGCATGGGCGAAACCTCTGCATATTTTATCAAATCAGACTTTTGGGTCAGTAAAACAATCCGGTTTCGCTCCTCAGCAGTATAGGATGTTTCTGCTTCCAGCATGGGCAAGAATTCTTGTGTAGTCATGCTGCTTGCGGAGAATCCAAATCGCTTTTCCAAATACTCGCGAAATATTTCTGAAAGCAAATAGTAGTATTGATGAACCTCCTGAGGATTAGTCAACAAAAACTGTTCCAACTCCTTCAATCGACGGAGTGCCCGCTCGTGCGGCAGCTCTTCAGCTTCAACTTCAAGTGGACGTTTTCTGCGTTTGTAAAACACCCATGCAAGGCCGAGGAAAATCACAATGATTCCTGCCGTGGTCAACCAAAGCCAGGGGATAGTCAGAGGAACTTCAGGCATATTTTTATTTATTTTCAGGACCGGATTCTCCTGGTCTTTGAAAATTGAGTTCACAGTAAAAGTCAAGGTCTGAGTACTGCCGTGAAAGAGAGCAGAGTTTCCTTCTTTATCAGTTTGGACACTCTGGATTGAGATTTCTGGGATGGTCCAGGAACCTTCCCGAGTTGGCCAAAGTCGCCAGGACCAGAATGTATTTTGGAGAGAGACCTTTTCTTCCTTTTCAAAAGGCCACCATCGGGACAGCCAATTTCCTTCTTCAGAAGAGTCCATTGGAGACTCACTGGGTACAATAGGCTCCACATCCATTCCCTCTTCAAAATACTGATTCAAGGAAATAGGCTTCAATTGAATATGACCTGGATGAGAGACTTCAACTTGAAAAACTAAAAAATCTCCTGTTGTGAGGACAGTTTTATCAATTGCTGATTTGACTGCCAGGTTTTCAACAGCAACAATCGCTGCACTCCAGGCTGTCAAAATTATGACAGTCAAACAGATAACGATGGTGCGTGGTTTCAACATACAAAAAAGGGGATTTTAAAAGTTAACAAGGGAGTCAACTGGTTGACTGAGCAGCATGATCGCTTTCTAAAAATCGAACCATTCCTTTGAGAAAAGCTTGGTGCTGGTTACGGATTTGATCAGGAAGGCTGTCAATGATTTTTATTAGACTTTTAAACAATAAAGGGCGAAGTACCACAGCATTTTCAGTATCTTCCAATTCATATCTTAGACCTTCAGCCATTCTTGAAAAATCAATGTTTTTCAACGCCCCTTTTTTCACTCTTATGGGTTTGTTTTGATAGATTTGCAGATAGTGCGTAGGCTCCGCATTCTTACTGAATGGAGCTCGCCCCAGTGCCAGAAACATCTCCGCACTGATTCTGAGGTAAATAGCTTCGTCCACAAAGGCTTTGACGCCATCTCCGCTTTCGGAAGAAATCGCAATTTTATGTCGAGTGGATTGAAGATAGCCGAGGTCTTTATAATATTCCAGAATTGCATCACTGGCTTCAATAAAGTGCTGATTTAACCTCAATTGGAATTGGCCATGTTCAAAAAATCTTTCCTGTAAATTAGGAAAGGTGCGTTCGTAAACTGTCGTCTTGAATTCCTTCCCATATCCGGTCCAATCGACTTCCACCTTTTCCAGGGGCCCTTCCAAATTCCCTTCCGCGCGAGGAAGAATGTCGGGTTGGGAATGTGTTTCCGGCGTTTTTTGTTCTGTAACAGGGGAAGCTGTGCTTTTCCCACGCATGACTAAATTTCTAGCGATTTTCCCCATAGCCTGCAGGAATTTAGGTGGAGGAGGAAGACTTCGTTGTTTGGATTGGGTGATCTGGATTTTGGCAGTGGCCGCCATGTATTTTTTTTCTGCTTTCTTCTCTGAACTCATATCCACAGAACGCAAATTTACATTTCGAGGAGCTTTGCCTGCTAACTTTTTGTTACGTCGAATTTCAGCAATTTCTATGTGAATTTTTTCCGCAATTGCATTGATTTGTGCAGAATTCAAAGAATCCAGCAACGCCTTCTCGTGTTCCCTTGCTTTCTCCAAGGCCATTCGACTGGCCTCCTCAGCACCCTGCATGAAGGACTCTCCGTTACGAAATGCGAGAAAATGGGTTTTCCTGAGTTCCAACGATTTATCAAAAATCCGGTTTGATCGCTCCAAACTGGAAAAATTTTGATCCAACTGCTGATAGATTTTACACTTGATGTTACTATATTGCGGAATTTTTATTTCACTGGATTTCATATTCTGTATATCCAATTGATGCAGTTCATGAAACAACCAGTGCCGCATATATCTGTCTTTCCATTTCACATACTCCAGCACAAAGGGATCCGCATATAAAGAAAGAATGAATTTCCTGAAATTGACCAAAATCTTGTTATAGTCATCACTTTTTACAAACAGAGGTTCTCTGCTGGCCAAGGTGTTTCGCACTCCATCCGCCAATCCGCTTCCAGTATTGGGAATCTGCTTTTGCTCAGAAGCAAAAAAGAACTTCTTAAACTGCCTCAAGGGATCTTCTGCATATTTTTGCAGCATTTTCCGGGAGTTTCGTTCTTCAGTTTCATCCATTCCTTCAAATATTGCTGCTGTATCCAAAATCATTTGAACCACTTTAAATGTCCCAAAAACTTTGGAACCATAAATCCGGACAACTTTTTCCTTGGCAACCAAATCTCCGATAAAAAGAAGTTTGATCATATCCAGCAATTGTTCAGAGCTCTCATAAAAGAGGTAGACAGATTGAATGTCGTTGAACTGCTCATCGGAAAGACGGCTGCGAAGATAGGTCTCAAGCTCCCTGCAAAGCGTCACCGCGGCGTTGATACTCAACTCATCAAATTGAAGCTCATCTTGAGCAACAACATCAGGAAATTCACCTTCTATCTCTTCCGTGTCAAAAGAATCCGGGTCGCTTAATTCGTCGACAAGCGTCTGTTCCAAATGTTTAAAATAGTCCACCAAGGGACGCACAAAGTTGAAGCGCAAACTCGATTCATCATCTTCCTGTGTGGGTACCAGAGAAGAAAAAACATCGTTTCTATGCATGTCCAGATTTTCAGAATACTCTTCGAGATCCACTGCTTCATCTTCTGCAATCCTTCGATTTTCTTCGGGTTCTTCAAGTGCAGAAGGCGTTTCCTCCCGAACCGCGTCGTCCTCCGAAACAGCAGGACGTTGACGACGAATCGGATCAGGCATTTTTTTACGTTTTGGAATATTTATTTGTTTTTTCATTACGAATTGATCTCTTGCTTCACTGTAATTTCGATTTTTCGTAAAGCAGATTCCCGCCGTCTGTCTTTCTCAAACGATACCAAGGAAATGCTGCTCTAAATATACAATTGATTGAGAGGCATGTCCAGTTCGAGGCGGTTTATGAAAAAAAGTTCGGATTCAATCAGATGGCTATTTCTGAATTTACAATGTGTTTGCAGAAGCATTTTGCAGGCAAATCTCTTATTCCTCCGCTGTTATTGAGCGTTTCAAAACAACCGTTGCAAAACAAATCAGCATTTGCTAGAAGATGCGTTCTTTAATTTTTCCGGAGTACTTTTGTAACTTTAAAGAAAGGAGGTGATCATGATTAATGGCGAATGTATTATGTCAGAAATCGAAAATGAACCATCAGCTCCCGGAGCTAATGGATAAAACTTTTACCGTCGGTCAAGCGAGCTGAATGTTCAGGCTCTGGTTTTTATTTCTGACGAAAATACATCTAGAGAGGAAGGTTTTCCTTCCTCTCAAATCAAGTGGCTTTCAGTAATTCCAATGGTTTTTTTCGAAGTAGATGGTGGGTCGCCAAAAGAGCAGTAGCGACACTGAGGAGGCTGATACCGATTATGCTGAAAAAGGTCATCAGCCAGGAAAAACTCCAGATGCTTTCAAAGATGATATAGGCAATTGCAAAAGACATCAGATTGCTCAAAAGCACCCCAAAGACAGCTGCAAAAAATCCAAGAATACCAAATTCAATTTGAACAATTGAGCGTACATCCTCGAAACGTGCCCCTAAAACTTTCAGCAGATTGATTTCCCAAAATCGATGCTGAACTTCGTACCGAGCAATAGAAAACAATACCACCAATCCCGCTACTATTGAGAGATAGGCCATCACTCGAATGGCCCAACTGATTTGGTCCGTGATGTCCAGTATGCGTGAGACAATCCGGGAAACATCAATGACCGAAATGTTTGGAAAGCGCTGGACAATTCCATTTTGCAGCAAAAGTTTTCGTTCGGCCTCCACATTAGAAATTCCAGCAAGAAAGGTTTTCGGGGCTTCTTCCAAAACTCCCGGTTGAAAAAGAACGAAAAAATTCGGTTGAAAACTGTTCCATTTGACCTTCCTGAAATTAACCACTTTGCCAGTGATCGGCACGCTCTGTACATCAAAGGTCAATTCATCACCAATCTGAAGTCCCAGGCGATTTGCAAAGCGTTCTTCCAATGAAATTTCTGGTAGTCCTTCGGCGTCTGCGTTGTAAAGGGGGGAAAGTGGTTTTCCTTCAACATATGATTCGGAGTCCTTCAATTCACCTCGATAGGTTAAATTGAATCCACGGTTTCTGAAACGGCGTTCCCTTTCCTGTTCCCGGGTCATAGCCGCTTCTTCCCGGTTGGAGTCAAAGGTTTTGTTGTTGACTTCCTCCAGACGCGCACGAATCATCGGAGAAAGATAAGACAGTTGATATTCTTCTTCCTGAAGATAGGCTTTCAACGAATCCACTTGATCGGGTTGGATATCAAAAAGAAAAAAACTGGGGACTTTGACGTTGAGCGGTTGACTGATCTCTTCCTGAAGGCCTCCCTGAATCTGGGGAATAAGGTTGATCAGCAGCGATCCCAATCCAATTGCCAGAAAGCAGGAAATTGCACCAACTTTGTTACGATTGAGGTTTCTTAATGCAATTTTGGAGGTCACCCCTCTTTGATTGGACACTTTGCCGCATGCAGACAATAGCCCCCAGGCGACCAAACCCAAAATGAGAAGCGATCCTAAAAACAAGCCGACAAACAGACTGCCGATGATCCATGAATGAGCCTGCCAGACAGCCAGTATCCAATAAATCACCAAAATGGGAAGATAACTCAAAATAGTTTTAAGCCAGGGAAGATGGTCTACCCGAGTGGGGATCACATTTTCATGGAATAAAGCAATTGGATTGAGGCTGTAGATCCGCGCCAGGATCGGTAAGCAGCAGATGACGCTGCCCAGAGTTCCCATAAAAAAAGCAAGGACCAAACTACTCCACCCCATCGAACTGACAAATCCTTTTGGAAGAAAATTTACCAACATGGTCGGCAAAAGGGGAAGAAACAAATACGCCAGCAGACTGGCCAAAACGGCGCTGACAAATCCGAGAATGGTGATTTGCACCAAAGTCATCAGATAAGCATCTCTTCGAGTGGCCCCGAGGCTAATTAGAATAGCCATTTCTTTGAATCGATCCGTGAGGAAACTCCGGAATAAATAGGCTGCTCCAACTCCCGCCAAAAATAGAGCAATCAAGGCAACCAAGCCCAAATAGTCATTCAGGTATCCCAAGGTTCTTCCCAACTGCTGACTTGCATCTTTATGAGATTCCACCCTAATTTTTGGTGATCCGGGATAAAGATCTTCCAGTTTTTGGCGGAGTTTCTCCTCGAGCAGTTCTAAATCGGTTCCAACGGGGAGCTTATAAAAACGTTCATAGCGAATCCGGCTTCCCAGTTGAACCAAACCTGTACTTTGGATTTGTTCAATCCCCATATAAACAGTGGGAATTCCGGCAAGAAAAGAAGCCGTGCTGGTCGGATCTTCCAGAATGGTGTCTACAATCTCAAATGAGGATTGTCCTATTTTCACCGAATCGCCTTCATCAAATTCAAAGGCGAGCATCAAATCCTTCGCAGCCCAGACAGAGTGGCGAGTAAGTAAGGGCTCACGTATTTCTTGGCTTTGTACGACTCCTCCGTTTTTTAGTACGATGTTTCCGTAAAGGGGAAATTGACCATCAATACCAATAATGCGGACCATCCTGGAATTCTTCTTTCCGGCAATCATGGAGATGAAATGAATTTGTTCGGCCTTCTCGCTATCTTTCCCCATTATCTCGGTGAACAATTCTATTTCCTGAGACGTGAATGGTTGATTGGAACGCACACTGATATCGGCGGTCAGGATTGCTTTTGAGTTGTTTTCCAAGTGATGATGTATTGAAGTTTTGAAAGAATCCAATGCAATGAACCCAATCAATCCCAACGTCAAATTGACGATAAAAAATAAACTGAAACGCGAATTATTGCGAATTTCCTTGATGGCGAGCTTGATCCACAATCTCATACGAATCGCCCTTCTTTAATGAGATGCTTTCGCAAACATCGATCTGCCAAGTGCTCGTTGTGAGTGACAAACAACATGGTCATTTTTGTCGATTTGACCAAATCAAAAAACAGATCGGCAATATGCTCACCCGTTTTATTGTCCAAATTTCCAGTAGGTTCATCAGCCAGCAGCAATGCGGGTCGCACCACAAGGGCGCGGGCAATCGCAACTCGCTGGCACTCACCTCCGCTCAGCTGATGGGGAAAGTGGTTTTGCCGATGTTCCAAGCCGACTTGAATCAAGGCTTCTTTCGCCTTGGGAACGGCTCCAGAGTCGTGATTCAATTCAAGGGGAAGAGAAATATTTTCCAGGGCCGTGAGATGCGACATCAAGTGGAACTGTTGAAAAACAATCCCGATATTCTGCGCGCGAAATTTTGACAGCGCTTCCTCGCTCATCTCGCTCAAGTTTTGACCTTTTATTTTAATTGTTCCGGATGTCGGATGATCCAATCCCGCCATCAGAGAAAGCAGCGTCGATTTTCCGCTTCCGGATTGACCAACAATGGAGACCGTTTCTCCTTGTTCGATATCAAAATTGAGCCCGCTGAGGACTTCGATGGTATCCAGCATGCCTGAAGTCGCAAAAGTTTTAACCAACTCATGAACCTGTAAAATCATAATATATTTTTAGTATAGGGAAAAATTGATGGGGAATCCTTCAGGATTGTGGCAGCAGTGGGCGCAACTCTTTTAAAACAAGCCTGGCGATGATTTCGTGACCTTTTTGGTTGGGATGGATCCCATCCGGCAGATTCAATTCAGGGTTTGCAGCAACTCCATCCAAAAGAAACGGAATGAGCGGAATATTGAACTTTTCGGAGAGTTCCGGATATACATTTTCAAACTCTTCAGTGTACTTTAATCCATAATTCGGTGGAATTTTCATCCCTGCCAGAACAACCGTGATCTTGCGATCCAAGGCGAGTTGAATGGTTGTCGCTAAATTCTTCTTCATAGCATCTGGATCCAATCCTCGTAATCCGTCATTGGCTCCCAGGGCGATTACAAGAATGGAGGGTTTGATTCGCAAATACCATTTCAATCGAGAAATCGCACTGGCAGAAGTAGACCCACTGATGCCCGCATTGATTACTTTGATGTCTTTGTATCCCTCTGCTTGCAACTCCTTTTCAAAAAGAGCGGGAAACGCTTCGGATTTATCCAATCCATAGCCTTCTGTCAAAGAATCTCCCAAAAAAACAATTGTCGATGTTGCCTCTGCAGACGAGACAAATGACCCGAAGAATATCAACCCGCAGATTCCCAAATATATCAAGGGAATAAAATTTCTAAAAAATGCTTTCATGCTTCCAATATTGACTGGTTAACCATTGATTATTCATTAATTTGTAACTGCTTATTTTATAGCATCGTCCAAAGGAAATAAAGATTTTTGTTTGGCGAGCCATTCTTGATCCCTGCAATTATGACATAAATCGCAGCAGCTATTATTTCGCGGAGGTAACAAATTGTAACAAGCTGTAACACCCGTTTGCCGGTATTATTCTTCATCCTTTCTACTTCGGTTTCCAACTGCTGAAAATAATTCGACGAAATCGATATCTTGCCAATATTTGAATTGCTGATAGGAAAAAAGAAAGTGTAGATGGGAAAGAATAACTTTCCCGAAAATGTTTGTTGTTTTTCAATACTATAAAAAAGGGAACATGAAGGAATCTGCTATTGAACCAGAAGGACCTTTGAAGGGACTCAAGGTGCTTGAACTCGCCGGGATTGGCCCCGGTCCCCTTTGTGCTATGCTGCTTTCAGATTTGGGAGCCAATGTTTTACGAATCGAACGCAATAAACCATCTCAACTAGGAACCCCACGGGATCCCAAGTTTGACTTGCTGCGACGCAACCGGCCTTCAGTTTCTGTTGATTTAAAAAAGAAAGAAGGAATTGAAACTGTTTTGCGTCTCACCAGGGATGCTGCAGTTTTGATCGATCCCTTTCGTCCCGGGGTCACAGAAAAGCTGGGATTAGGTCCCGACGACTGTTTCTCCTGCAACGAAAAACTGGTTTATGCCCGCATGACTGGATGGGGGCAATACGGGCCACTCTCACAAGTTGCAGGACACGACATCAACTATCTTGCCCTGACTGGCATTTTAAACGCCATCGGTCCCAAAGAAGGCCCTGTTCCTCCCCTCAACCTGGTGGCTGACATGGGAGGAGGAGCCATGTTTTTGGCGTTTGGAATCATGGCTGCGGTTTACGAATGTCAGCAATCCCAAAAAGGTCAGGTAGTGGATGTCAGTATGACAGAAGGTTCCGCTTATCTCGCCACAGGGAATTTTGGACTCAACGCAGCGGGAACTTGGACAAATCAGCGGAGCGATAATATTCTTGATGGGGGAGCCCACTTTTACGGGACCTATCAAACCAAAGATGACCTGTTCATTGCTCTCGGTTCGATAGAAGCAAAATTTTACCTGCAGCTTATTGAAAAACTGGGTATGAATCCAGAAAATTTACCTGACCAAATGGATCGTTCAAAATGGCCGATGATGAAGCAAAAATTTACAGAGATTTTTAAAACGAAAACTCGTAAAGAATGGTGCGAGATTTTTGAGGGAACTGATGTCTGCTTTGCCCCGGTTCTTACTTTTGAAGAAGCTCAACATCATCCGCACAATCAGTCGAGAGGGAGCTTTATTGAGATCGACGGGGTCGTCCAACCCGGACCTGTTCCTCGCTTCAGCCGAACACCGCCCGCCTTTCCATCAGGTCCACCAGGCTTCGGAGATGACACTGAAACCGGTTTAAAAGCATGGGGATTCTCTACACAGGAGGTAAAGGAATTGAGCGAGAAAAAAGCCATCGGCTGGCAGGACTGATCACCAGTAAAGCTCTCAATAAATACTATATACTCAACCTGATTTAATGCAGATCAATCCCAAAGTAATAGCAATAATGGCGAGCGATTTTGCAACGGTCAATTGTTCTTTCAGGAAGATGATACCAAGGAGCGCTCCGATCACTACGGCAAATTCACGCACGGCTACAACGTAAGCAACCTGGCCCATGGTGAATGCATACAGGATGATCAGGTAAGTCCCTCCTGCTCCGATACCTATCACAAGAATGTATGGATAGTAGAGCTTTGCTGTTCGAAGAATGCTGCCATGATGATTTTTCCAGACATAGGGGCCCATACAGGAAGCACTGATTAAAAATGCAATGCAGAGATACGGAATTGGATCGGCATGGTTGACTCCGACTTTGTCCACCAGGGAATAGGCAACGATGGTGCAGCCGACCGACAAGGAAAGGCTGATTTTTTGAAACGCTTTACTTTGTTTGTATGCGGGGATTCCCAGAAAAAGAATTCCTGCAAAGACCAAAACAATTCCAATGCTTCCAAAGATAGACAATGTTTCTTCCAAAAGGCTCCATCCCAGCAGAGCCGTCAACCCGATCCCTGAACCGCGGGCGATGGGATAGACGACCGAAATCTCACCGTGCTGATAGGCAAGCGCCAGCAAGATTGAATAGAGGGCATGGATGACTCCACTCGCAATAGAATTTTGCCATCCTGTTGAAGACATTGATTCCTCCAATCCTGAAGAGAGCACCACATAGATTGCAGGAGGAGAGAGGAACAGACCTGCGCACCAGACAGACAGCCACATGATGACCATATTTCCGGAAACTTTTCGCGCAGCAAAATTCCAACCGGCGTGAGTAAACGCAGCGGAAAGAACCAGTAGGAAAGCACCAGGGCTCATATTTCTGAAAAAGGAGTGCCATCCCAATGTTCCAATGTTGCAAAAGAAGAGACAGGCATGCGTTTCAGTTTGGTGAGTTGTTTTTTTGGCTGTCCAATCGGGAGAATGGCAGACACAGCAACATATTCTGGTATTCCTAAAAGATCCTTCAACTCAGGTTCCCTCGCGACAGGTAAAGTGGTGATGGTCCCCCCATACCCTTCATGACGCGCCGCCATTAAAATATTCCAGACGAGAGGATAGATCGATGCCCCACTAATAACACCAACACGATCCAAATACTGATCCATCGAGGCAACAACCCTCAGATCCACGCAGACGACGAGTACAACGGCAGCATTCAAATACGAGCTGGTCAGCGTTTTTGGAGCTGGAGTCTTTTCAATCGTGTCTTGATCAACTGAAGTGGGCGTCACTGCATTCCAGGGGCTTTCACCGGCATCTTTTTGTGCAGCATAGCGTTTGGCAGCTGGAACAGCCAAATCTGAAATTGACTGTCGAATCTTTTGATCACGAACAATGATCACATGTCCACCCTGACGATTTCCGCCGCTTGGGGCAAAACGGGCGTTTTCCAGGATTTTGTAAAGAGTCGTATCTGAAAGAGCCGCTCCTGTGAATTCTCGCGCGGCGAAAGTGGTACGCATCACATCGTAAAGTTCCATGTGAAAATCTCCTCAATTGAAAGATGAGTGGAAAATTGGTTGGTAGGGAAGGGAAACTGGCGGGGTTCGGGAAGAATTGCATTTTTCAAAACCTAACTGGGAACTGCCTTTGTTCCAATTAGGTTTCTTCTATAGTATTTCAAGCATCCACCAGATCATAAAATCGAAAACTGGGAGCTTGAGCAAGCATCGCCCCTAATTTTTCTAAAGCACCTGTTTCGGTTCGCCACTGCATATATTTTTCATTTTGTGCTCGGCTTGTCCATTTTTCATAGATGATCAAATTACAGGCATCTTCTTGATTTCCAACAACTTCAATGCTCTCGCATCCTTCAAAAGCTCGTGTATCAGGTAGGATGGCTTTGAGGGTGGCTCTTAATTCATCCGAGGATTCAGGTTTTGCCTGCAATTCTAAAACAACAGTCACGCTCATAGTTTTATCTCAATAGAGGGGTTTTGGAGAAACAAATCATGAATTCTCACAGCTCACGATTTGCTGTGAATAACAATTCGCTTTTAACGCTGACAATAAAAAAAGGTAAGGTCTCATCTTCATTTTGAGGAATCAAGTTCAAAACTCTAGGTTTTATTTTTTAGTCATCCAATAGTTTCCAAAACTTGCTCGAACAATTTTCCTCCCTCACCGAGAAAATCATTGATAATTGTAAAATGATTCAATCCCGGCATAATTAGGTGAGTTACTTCATGTCCTTGATTTTTCAGTAAATCGGCGTACTTCTCTGATTGCTGGTGAAATTCCTGCGATTCGTCTCCGCCGACACTGACGATCACTGGACCGCAGTCTTTGGGAAGATGAAGGATCGGACTGTTTCGAGCTACTTGATCCCAGGAAAATTGTAATTTGGGTTGAAGCCAGGAATAAGGAAAAGGAGACAAGTCAAATAAACCGCTGATGGCACATCCTGATTTGATCAGATCAGCTGGTAAAGCATACTGTCCTTTCCAGTCAGTAGATAACATCATCCCGACTAAATGAGCACCGGCAGAATGTCCGGAAATGCTGATTTGCTCGGGGTTGTAGGCCAGTTCCAAACTGTTTTTGTAAAGAAAGGCAAGAGCCGCCCGGCATTGCCTGACAATCTCATCAATGGTGACGAGCGGGCAAAGTGCATAATTGATCAAGGCAACATTAATCCCCTGCAAAATAAATGCTTCTGCAACTTGAGCAAAATCTTTACTGCTGAAGGAATGCCAGTATCCTCCATGAATGAACACGTGGAGGGGGGCCCCTTCCTTTTTTGCTGGAAAAAAATCAAAATGCTCGGCCAAGGTCGGACCATAGGAAATATTCAGCTGATTTTCGTGATCGCGAAGAACACGCCTGCTGTTTTCAAGATAGGCATTGAGTAAGGGGTCAATTTCGTTGACTGTCAACCTGGGGTTGTATTCCAGATCAATTTCTTCCTGTTTGGCAAAATTTTTATACAGCATGAATCCTCAAAAATTGCATTTCAGATCAATAAACAGGACGGACCTGAATAGAGTCGATCGTCCCATTTTCAACCCGGACATCAGAAATAATTACCATTTGGTCTCCTTTGTGAGCGATTTGACGTTCTTTGAGAACGGAAAAGGCGGTTGCAATGGTTTCTTCCGGATCTTCAAATTCGATCTGAAAAGGATTGATACTCCGCATAAGAGTCATCATACGATAGGATTTCTGGTTATTGGTGAAAGCAAAGGTATCGAAACCAAATGTCCTGCAATTTGAAACACATTCTGCAGAGCGGCCGGAGCGGGTAATCACAACGAGTCCTTTGCATTTTAACTGCCTTGCCAAACGAACCGCGGAATTGGCGATATGCTGTTTTTTGTTTTCCGAAACGAGTTCTCGTGCCGCGAACTGCACACTGGGGTATGACTCTGTTTTAATCGCCATTTTTGCCAGATGCTCAATGCATTTGAGAGGGTACTTTCCTACCGTTGTTTCACCGGAAAGCATCACTGCATCCGCATCTTCGTGCACTGCATTGGCCACATCAGTCACTTCCGCTCGAGTTGGAATCGGGTTGTCAATCATCGATTCCAGTAAATGAGTTGCAACAATTACTCTTTTTCCATTGCGACCGCACAAATAAGCAATTCTTCGCTGAATATGGGGTAAATCTTCAATATTCACCTCCACGCCCAAATCTCCTCTTGCGACCATGATTCCATCGGATTCTTGAACAATGTCTTCCAGGTTATCCACTCCTTGCTGATTCTCAATTTTTGCAATGATTTTTACTTGTTTTCCTCTATCCCCCAGCAATTCTTTTAACTCCAGGATATTTTCACCGGTTCTGACAAAAGAGAGCGCGATAAAATCGACATCATGTTCCAATCCAAACAAAATGTCTTCCCGATCTTTTTCCGTAATTGAAGGAAGATTGACATCCGCACCCGGTAAATTGACATGGCGTCGGCCTTTGATGTAGCCGCCATCCAGAACTTTACAGTTCATCGACGTTTTTTGTTTGTCCAGGATCTCCAAATTGATCAGTCCATTATCAATTGTCAGTCGTCCTCCGACCTCAACAGATTTGATCAGATCAGGATAACCAACATAAAGAGAGGTTCGGGTCGGATCTTCTTCGCCCTCTACAGAAACCTCGACGACATCTCCCTCCTTCAAGTCAAAATCCGAGTTTCCAGTTCTGATTTCCGGGCCTTTGGTATCCAGAAGTAAACCCACAGGAAATTCAATATTTCGGTTCAGTTCATGAACACGGTTCATAATTATGCTGTGAGACGCATGATCGCCATGTGACATATTAAAACGCGCGATATTCATGCCGGCTTTGTACATGTTGTACAACATTTCATAAGATTCGCTGACCGGTCCGATCGTACATACTATCTTGGTTTTGATCATAGTTTTCCATTTATAGCGAAGGTGTGATTTCGGAGAAATTTTTTTTAAAAAAAATTCTGCTACTGAGGTCCTATCTCTATTTCTAATTTTTCTGTTTTTTTTGGCGAATCAAACGTTTTACCAGCCTTGGAAAAATCAATGCAGACAAAATTCCTGTTCCTGTTTCCAGCTTTTTCCATTGATTGATCTCAAAAGTGATCTGAGCGAGAGCAGCGGTGGGCATCCGAATACCTCCATCGGGAGCATCGAAACAGAGGAGGGAAATCAGTTCTTCCAACTGCGGGTTATGCCCAGCGAGGAGGACGGCATCGTTTTTTTCTGGCAATTCGCTTAAAATTTTAAACAGGATCTTGACGGGGGCGGAATAAATTCTCCGATCTGTTTTAACTTCCAGTGGGTTGAGGGAACGCTCATTGAATGTTTTGGCAAGCATTTCAACAGTTTGGCGAGCTCTTTTGGCAGTAGAAGTAATGGCCAAAGTGGGGGGAATTTCAAAGGAATCAAGCACTTTTCCCATCATCGGGGCATCATTCAAGCCCCTTGAAGCGAGTGGGCGATCATGATCCTCGCGGTACGGATCTTCCCAAGAAGATTTGGCATGTCGTAAAACATAAAGTGTTTTCATGAGCGATTCAGTCCAATCTCTTCAACAGATCCTTACACGGAAAGGCGTTTTGGCAGGAGTTAGTAAAAAAGTACCCAGGAGAAACTAATTGCTGGGCTTGGGTTCCGCAGGCGGTGGGGCATCCGTTTGTTCCATCTTGGGTGCATCGCTTTGTTCCACTGATTCTGAAGGATTTTCTTGATTCGATGCAGGATTATCGGACGTTTGAGATTTTTCCGCTTCTGAAGTTTTGGGACCTGGATCGACGGGAGCCTTAATCCCGCTAACCACAGAATCAGTCGCTTGCTCCGTGGATAAATAGGCTAGAGAGAGCGAAGTCACCATGAAGATCGCAGCAGTAATCGAAGTCACTTTTGCAATTCCAGTCATTGGACCACGGTTTGATTGGGATTGTCCCATACCACCAAAAGCGGCTCCCAGTTCAGCACCTCTACCCCCCTGCAGCAGTACCAAAAAGACCATTAGAAGAGCGACGACAACTTGTACAAATATTAAGAATCCAAATAACATTTTTAATTCCCTTCAGTTTTGAAAAATCGTTCCCATATTTTTGCATCATTTAGATTTGCAGGAAGTCAAAAGGTAATTTCCCGCAAAAATGGGATGTAATAAATTAGCTACTATCTCCAGATTGGGCTTCGCCAGGGAGCTGCTGAGCTTTTAGCCGTGCTGCACCCTCCCAGTTTTTTAAAGACCTGCCTGAATTATTTGACTGAAGTCTTCGGGTTTGAGGCTCGCGCCTCCAACCAAACACCCATCAATGTCGGACTGCTGCAATAGGGAACCGGCATTTTTTGCGTTCACACTGCCGCCATACAAGATCATGACCGATTTTGCGAGATCCGGTGTCGCATGCTCCTCCAGCGTTTTACGGATTACAATGTGCATCTGATTGGCCTGCTCTTCAGAGGCTGTTTTTCCTGTTCCAATCGCCCAGACCGGTTCATAGGCCACCACCGATCTTTCCAATTCTGATGAAGAAAGGCCTTTCAAAGCAACTTTCAGTTGCTGAGTTACCGTTGATTCATGTTGACCACTTTCACGTTGTTCCAGTGTTTCCCCTACACAAATCACCGGTTTGATTTCGTGGTCTAAAAGTAGTTTTGTTTTTTCCTGTACCAATTGATCCGTTTCCCCAAACAAACTGCGTCTTTCCGAATGGCCGACAAGACAGTGGGTCGTCTGCCAGTCCTTGAGGATACCCACCGAAATTTCACCGGTGAAGGCTCCGGACAATTGGGTGTGGACATTTTGCGCTCCAATCCCTATGTTAGCATCTCCAATCGCTTGTTTCAGGACGCCCAAATATGGAAAAGGCGGGCATACAACCACCTGCACGCTGGAAGAAGTTTGATTGATGACACTTTTGATCGACTCGACCATCGATGCAACCAGGGCTTGACTTCCATTCATTTTCCAGTTGCCAATGATTAATTTAGTCACGTCTTTCCTTAAAAAATTGTGTTTAAATTTGACAAAATGGTAAATAGGAAATTCTGCAATAAAATGCTAAAAATGTCAATTTAATTGCAATCAGCCAAACTTTTCAAATTCATGGGGAAAAAGTATGTGTTTCTGCCGATTGTTTGAGGAGAAAGTTTGCTGGGGAAAAGATTTTAGATCTGCTATTGCACGCTTATCAGGAATTTTGCAGGCAAGTTGTTTATTGGACCCAGGTCGCCGAGGATAAAATCCAAAATCCCTTTTCTTCTTCATTTGCAACCTGAGACCATGGTCCTTGTTTCTTGACCAGACGAAAAGCCTCGTATTTTTCTGAGTCCATAATTTTTTCATACCGTTCTCCAGGACCGTTTCGGAGGGCAGTAGATTGGACTTTGACAATCACACAAAAGTATCCCTGGATCACGGAACTTGTATGCACCCAATGGATGTCCCCATCCACATCAGAAACTTTATACCAATCATCCCAGCTATCGAGTTTACGCAAGGGTGTATTTACACTCAATTTCCAAGAACTTTTGGCGTATTGAAAACCGGGTCCCATATAAAGTTCCGTCTCTGGAACATTCACGCAAAGCGCCATCACGCTGGAGCTCGTGAACACTCCAACAAAAACCCAGAGGACAAAAGTAAAAATTTTTTTCATGTTCCTGAATCCCGACTGTCATAGAATTAGCAACTTTGAGCGAATGCACTTATTTTCTTTTTACATTTTCATTTGATGATTGCAACAAAGATTTTTGAAAGTTCCCTGTGAAAGCACCCACTCCGGCACCAGGATTGATCGAAATTCATATTTCCGTACTGCTCTTCGGATTTTCTGGCTTGTTCGGAAAATTTTTATCTCTCGCGCCTCTTCTGATCGTTTTGGGAAGAACCTTTTTTGCGTCCGTCATATTGCTCCTGGTTTTACGATTTTTCAAACAAACGCTGACAGTTCGGACAAAAGCGGACTTTTGGATATTCGCTGGATTAGGAGGCTTGCTTGCAATCCATTGGCTCACCTTTTTTCACTCAATTCAACTTTCAACGGTGGCAATCGGGCTCATCACCTATTCGACATTCCCCATTTTCGTCACTTTTTTAGAACCAGTCTTTTTTAAGGAAAAAATCCGGGCACTCGATATACTGACCTCCATCAGCGTGTTTGTCGGAGTTTTTCTGGTACTTCCTTCATTCGATCTCAATAATCGGATTGCACAAGGAGTGTTTTGGGGAATCGCTGCGGGTTTCACTTTTGCGGTGCTCTCTTTGTTGAACAGAAAATATGTGAGAAATTATCCTCCCTTAGTGATCGCATCTTACCAGAATATTTTTGCTACTCTTGTATTTATACCTCTATCACTTTTTCAAACATGGGATATCAAAACTTCAGACATCTTCTTGCTGATCATGCTGGGAGTTTTTTGTACCGCCGGGGCTCATCTGCTGTTTATTAAAGGGTTGGTTCATATCAAAACCCAATTAGCCAGTATCATTGCGAGTCTGGAACCCGTCTATGGAATCATCTTCGCGTTCATTCTGTTAGGAGAATTTCCTTCGATGAGAACTTTATCGGGAGGCTTGATCATCATCGGCACCACTGTGGGTGCTACAATGCTTTCAAATGCTTCAAAAAGGCAGGCGAAAAATGAGGAGATTGACAATTGATTGGAACACAATAAAGAAAAAGAAGAACGAGGACTTTGTCAGATCTGAAATAACGGAAGGAGAATATGGCCAACGTTTAACGGGATCACTTTTTTTGGGCATGAGATTTAATTTCTTCGCACTAAACATCCATCAAACGAAAAGCTGCAGAGTTCCATGAACTGTTTATTCAGAATCCTTGTTTCGAAGAAATATTCGCAGATGGCATAAATCGGCTTCAGTGATGAATTCCGGCAGTTCCGACAGTGGGATCCCCTTTAAATTTTCTTCAAAACTAATGCCGATGGCGATACCGCCTTTTTCCTTTTTAACCCAACGAACTTTTCCGCCCATGATCCACTCTTCAATGGGGGGAACAGAATCTTCATCCTCGTATTCCTCATCTGGAACGAAACTCATCCGGTGAATGTCAAATTCGGCTTCATAGTCCACTATACCATCCAAAGGAGCATCGACGAGTACCTGAATTCCCTGGGCGGACCAATCAATAATTTTTGCCGGCCATTGTTTATTGTTGAAGGTTACATCCAGATGATGGGGGTATTCATACCGTTGATTGTCACGATGCTCGTTTTCCTTTTCTGATTTGGTAATTCCATCCGACATAATACCTCCTATTTTCCTAACAGTTCCAGATAAGCAAAATACTCCTTTTAAGTAAATGATTTACCGAAATCAGGCAAGTTTAATTGGCCGATATGAAGCAAGCACATTCGGTAAATCTGCCGACACAAAATGATACCACTCCGATCCCTTTGTCTAAAATTTAAATTGCCTGTAGCGAAATTGAAGAAACCTTGCTCTAATTCTCATAAAATTGTAATTATTGAGAGTTGCCCCAAGTCCTATTATTGCATTTGAATAGAAGTCTTAAATTCCATCAGAATGCCCGGAATCATTTTGTTGAAAAAACAATTTCTTTAGACTGCCCTTGCCTGTACACTTATGAAAATTTGCTGGATTTAGACAACTCAGTGTGGAATCAATAATGCCAAACAGAATGTTAAAGTTTCCAATTTGCATGAACAATCATATAAACTTCAAAGTAAAATTCGGGGTACCATAATAATGAGAAACCCATGATGCCAAGTGCAAAAAAAGCAAAGCAAAACAATAATTATCAGTTTTTACAAAGGCTCTGTACTGCATCCGAGATGCAGGGAATGGATCGACGGGCTATTCAAGAAATCGGTATTCCCGGCATTGTCCTGATGGAAAATGCGGCACGCAGTGTTTCTGATTGGGTGGAGCAGCACTACCTTAAGGCACAGCCCCATTTGAATATCATCGTTTGCTGTGGAAAAGGAAACAATGGTGGGGACGGTTATGCTATTGCTCGTTTGTTGAAGAACAGAGGGTATAATGTGACAGTGCTCAATGCAGGAGAGGCAAAAACGGAGGATGGCAAACGCAATCAGATCCTTTGGGGAAAATTTGGCAAAAGCGTCAATTTTACATCAAAAGCTGCGCAGTCAATTTTGAAAGACGCAGAATTGATCCTTGATGCTATTTTTGGAACTGGATTGGAAAGGCCAATTGAGGGGGACTATCGAAGCTGGATTGAAAAAATCAACAAAAACACAGATGCGATTAAAATTGGAGTAGACATCCCTTCCGGAATTCATTCCGATCACGGACAAGTATTGGGAGTAGCCGTTGAATGTCTTCATACAATCACTTTTCAAGTGGGCAAGCAGGGGGCTTTTCAATATCCTGGAGCACAATTCGCTGGAGAGCTAGTTGTCACTGATATATCCATCCCTCCGAATTGGCCTGAAAAATCCTCTCCGACCTATTTGTTGACAAAACCTTTCATTCAAAAGTTGCTGCCCAGGCGAACAGTAGCAGCAAACAAGGGTAGCTATGGGCATTTGTTAACAATTTGCGGTTCATCGGGAATGGCAGGAGCCGCTTTGTTGACTTCTTTTGCGGCCATTAAAACGGGCAGCGGTCTCGTTTCCGCCTGCGTTCCTTTGGCACTAAGGGATGCTTTTCTCGGGCAATGTCCCGAAGTGATGACTCTTTCTCCAAAAACAGGTTCCCAACACTATTTTTCTTCTTCGCATCTGGCTTATGTTGAAGCAGAAATTGAAAAAAGAGATGCAGTGGTCCTCGGTTGCGGGCTCGGACAAACACCACAAACTGTCAAATTTGTCCGACATTTGCTAACATCGATTGAAAAACCCCTGCTGCTTGATGCCGATGGCTTAAACAGCATTTCAGGTAAATTACTGGCAAAAAGGTCTGGACCGACCGTGATCACCCCGCACCCTAGGGAACTTTCGCGATTATGCGGAATTCCTGTGGCCGAAATCCAGGAAAAACGAGTTGAAACAACACGAAAACTGGCCGAGGACTGGGGAGTCGTCATTTTACTGAAAGGGGCCCACACAGTAATCAGCGATCCTGAAGGGAACGTTTTCATCAATCCCACCGGCAATGAAGGGATGGCAACCGGGGGCTCTGGGGACGTGTTGAGCGGCATCATTGGCAGTTTCATGGCACAGAAATGTTCTCCCCTGGAAGCGGCACTTCTCGGTGCCTATCTTCATGGACTTTCCGGGGATTGCCTGAGAACCTCCTTGTCTTCCTCCTTCCTCAGTGCATCCGATTTAATCCAAGGTTTGAATCAAGCCAGACAGCTTCTGAAATAAGGGGACAGATTTATTTTTAGCGCAAAACTTGGCAAAAAATAAATCTGTCCCCTTATTTTAACGGGTGCAGTTGGGGTCCTGATTGTCTCCGATCAAACAGGGGTAATGTTTGTCACGCTGTCCGCAATGGAACTCTTCTCCTAACGGAAGTCCAGAGGCTATCGGTAGTACGACTTTGTTTCCATCATTGAAGTAGGCAATCAATCCTTCTTCAACCGGAGCAATTTTTGAGATTCGAGACTGCCGGGAATTAACCAGCAATAAGGCGTATTGAGGTTCATAAACAATCGTGCATAGATAATCAACATTTTGCGATTGTGCTGTCGGATAAGCATATTGCGGGGAAGGTTGACTTTTGCATCCAATTTGAAATAAGCAGAAAAATCCTGCGCATGCAGTTAAAATAGGACTTCGCCAAGCGATCATGTTACCAAGCATCGAAAAAAACCCCAATATTGATTGTCAAAAAAATTTCAGAGAGAAGTCTGTCTCACGTTCAAATGCCCGGATGAAAAAAGCATTAATATCTCTTTTTTGCACCATATACACGCATTTATTCTTTAGTCAGGACAATTTATAAATCTTGATGATTTTTTTTGTAAAGCAAAGCAATTGCAAATCCAACCGAGAGTACCGCAGCCTGAAAAAGAATAAAACCTTTCCAACTTTGGTATTGATAGACCAATCCAGGCAAATAAGAGCCCGCCATTCCCCCTAAATAGTAAAAAGTAATATAGAGTCCATTGACCACTCCCTGGTATTCCTCTGCTATCCTGTTTAATCCCCCTGAAATTACTGAATTGATCAGAAATTGAACCGCACAGAGCAAATACATAGCAGCAAAAATAATCCAAATCCGATCAAAATTGAATAGCAGCAGGACTAATGCAAAAACAGCAATACAGATCAAAATAACATTGATTTCATTGCTGAGCAGCTTGATGACATTTCTTGAGTAGAAGGCGGAGAAAATCCCAATAAAATATCCTGAATAAATCAATGCGATCTGGAACTCAGAAATCGTTGGATCCAGCTCTGAAAGCCGAAAAGGAAGGAAATTCAAAAGAGAAGAAAAAACAAAAAAGGTGCAAAAAATTATCAGGTAGAGTTTCTGATTGTATTTTTGTTTCAGAACTGTAAAAAGGATTTCTCTTTTGGGTGTTGCCAATTCCAAACGAATTTCTGTTTTAAGACGCGATTGCATCAGGAAGCAAAGAAGAGCAAGCATCGAAAATAAAAGAAAACTGTAATTCCAGGAAAAATGAGTAGCAACCAAACCCGAAAACATACGTCCCGAAGCACCGCCGACAACAGTACAAATAATATAGATTGACAAAGACCTTTGAATTTTCGAATCAGGGGACGTTTTGGCAATCAATGTCATGGAAGAGGTAAAAAGGGCGGGGATCATAAACCCTTGAAAAAATCGGATCCAAATTAAGATCAAAAAAGAATCCGCAAAAAAACCAAGCCCATTGGACAATGCTAATCCCAAAGTTGCCCACCTCAAAACCTTTTGAATTTTAACCGATTCGAGCAGAAGTCCGTACCCCAACGGCAAGATTCCGAGAGGCAACATGGTGACTGTCATCAAAAGAGCTGCTCTGGACTGGGTGACTCCTAATTCCAGAGCCAACAGAGGCAGGAGAGGTTGCGGAAGATAAAGATTTCCTGCAGCCAATGCTGCGGTCAATGCAATAGCCAGAAAATTCATTGCTCTGATCAATACAATTTTATAAATCGAATGTTGTCATTGAATTTCTGAGCATACTGATTCACTCCTGTAATAAAAAGCTATTTCAAAACAGAACTTCCCATTACTCTTGAAGACATTGCTGATACAGGGGAAAGCAGAATAAGCTGGTGTTTCGATAAATTGGAGGTCCAGTAATTGATGTTTTTGGTATGATTCACAAAGAAAGCTAGTTTCGTCAAAATTCCCCTCTCGGGAGGGGTAGGGGTGGGTTTATGACGAGAGGTCCTTTAATAACGCCCACCGTTTCCAAGGACTTCCCATCCCCCTCCCATGAAGGGATGTTCCCTATTGTAAAAAATTGTACTCACAACAAGAGCTATTAAATCAAATAGCACCAAAAAACATTGCTGTTTCTTTGATTGCCGTGTAATAATTTTGGTGAAAAGTATCTAATATCCCTCACTTATCTGCTTGTCGCACGAATTTCATTCCTGAATGCAATCCTCATTTCATATTTTCCTGAACAAAAAATTCACGATTCAATACAACAATCAACTGATCGTGAATCTCATTATCGGTTTGCTGGTTTGTGTCTTACAAATCTACCCGTCTTTTTTGCTGTATGATGAAGCCCCTGTATTTTTGAGGATCTTCACAGCTATTTTTCTAACGGGGTTTTTATTCCTGATGAAAGCCACGCTCATGCGAGGATTTGCAGCGGGGTGCTGCACGAGTTGGGAGCAGCAGATTCAAATGAAAGACTTGCTTCTTCCAACCGTTTTAGCGCTGGCAGCTTTTGGTTTGCATGGCCCTTATTGGTTTGCTTCTCCGACCTTTTTCAGTGATGAGTTCGGCATCATGAAATTGGCAGTCTTCGGGAAAATAGACCTGATCATAGAATCTCGATACGAAATATTGGCAGGATTCCTTGTTCTTCACAGCTTCTTGTTAAACTCAAGGATGCGACGCTGGTTCTGGCAGTTGATCAATTCTCATTGGCCTCTCTGGATCGGCTTTGGAATATCCATTTTATGGATTGCTGGTCTTGAGTTATTCCCCACAGACAAGCACACTTGGGCGATTTACCGCTATCCCGGGTTTACAAAACTTTTTATGGGATATATTTATGGATGGACCGGACTAAGCCTCGAGACCTTCAGGATTCCGAGCCATGTCGCAGGATCCCTAACAGCGTTTCCTCTCTATTTCCTTTCCCGCACCTCAGGCAGTCCACCGATAACTGCTTTCTTAATTGCATCGGTCGTTTTACTAAGCCCACTGGTCCATTTTTTCAATGGTCTGCTTTATTTAGAAAGCCTCTGGTTCCTGATGATGTGCACCAGTTTGCTATTCCTGAAAAAAAGTCTGGAAAATCACGAAAATTCCTCCCATTTATTGCTTTTTATTCTCTTCGCCAATTTTGCATTTTATACGAGAAATGTGACCCTGCTGCTCCCTCTTTTCGTGTTGTGCGTTTGGGGATTTTTGTGGATCACACGAAGAGAATATCGCAATCTTAAGGACAATTTTCGGTTACCTTTTGCAGCTGTACTCGCTCTTGCTCCCATGATCGTCTGGCATGCACTGTACAACCTTCATGGGAAATTCAACACCAGCGAAGCCCTCCGCAACTATAATTTTGATATCGAAGGCTGGTTGTCCCCCTATGGCTGGCTTTCCTACTGGGACACAATTTTGACGAGCCTTGGCCAGGGATTTATTGTCCTGAGCGGAATCGCTATTTTGTGGGGGATATTCAGATGCCTAAAATCTAACTTTACTTTACTAGTTGGATTGACGTTTGTAGGGTATCTATTCTTTATGATGGGCGATGTTAAATTTTATTTGGGCTACGGCCGCTTTTTTTATATGCCCTTGGTGGGAATCGTAATTTTACTGATTCTTTGGATTGGATCCATCAAAAACACAACCGCTGTTGTGTTGATCACTGTCTGTCTTGGTTTTGTGATGATCGGTCATTTTTTTCGATTCCCCATTGATCCCCCACGGGTTATCGGATATTCTTTTGAGAAATTCCTGCATACAGAAGATTATCAAAAGCTGTTGGCGGACATTTCCGATGAAGACAGCAGCGACCGGACTGGACTGACCGGGCGTACTGGTTTGGGAGAATATACCTACCCTCTGATTAGAGGAAAGAAATTCATCATTTTGGAAAATCAGGGAGTTGATTACTCAGAACAACTTCTGCAAGAAGCGATGCGACAAAAACTCCGTTTTATCCTGGATTGCCTGGATGGTCCCATGGTGGTGCCCAACAAAGATCCTGCTCTGAATACCGAAGGACAAAGGCAAGGGCCCGTATCGCCGACGTTTGATCATAAAAAGCTGCCTTCTCAATTGAAACTCACCGGCACTTACAAGGGGTCTCATGGTTTTGAATGCCGGCGATATGAAATCACACAGGCCAATAGCAAAAATAAATCCTAACCGGACATTCGCTAATTTTTAATTGAGTTTGCTCGTTCCCATGC
>JADGAV010000024.1 GCA_015231825.1 SAR324 cluster bacterium | reverse complement strand
GAGCATCGGTCTCCAAAACCGAGGGTCGCAGGTTCGACTCCTGTCTGGCCTGCCACTGTCTAATCTTTTCCTCAAGTGACATTTTTCAAGAAATTCATCACTTTTTTGATTCAAAGCAACTATGTTTAAGAGAATACGACAGTTTTTGGAAGATGTGCGCGGCGAGTTCAAACGAGTCCAATGGCCAACGCGGCAAGCGACTTTGAAGTCCACATGGGTGGTTTTAGGGTTTTCTATCGCTATTGCCATTTTTCTGGGGGCAGCAGACTTGGGGCTCTCCGAAATGATGAAAATAATTATTTCCAGTTGATAAGGTACTTCAATGTCTGATGACAAAGTGGCAGATAAAAATGAAGAAAATGGAGAAGTTCTGCCTGAGGAAGAAATTTCTCTGGAGAAAGTTGAGGATGGTGTTTTGGATTCGATGGCATCAGAGATCGATGAGGACGCAGGTGAAACTGAGTTAGAGTCCACAGAGGAATTGACTAAAGAGAATGCCGAAACTACGGTCGCAGAAGAAACTGGTGAGGAACAATCAGGCTCGGAACCAATTCCAAACAGTGATCCAGACTATAAATGGTATATTCTCCAAGCTTACGCTCAATATGAAAAAAGAGTAGAAAAGACTATTGAAGAAAAACTGAGGATCGAAAATTTGAGGCACTTGGTAGAAACAATCTTTATTCCTTCGGAAGATGTTGTCAAAACAAAAGGAGGAAAACAAAGAACGGTCAATCAAAAATATTTTCCTGGATACATTTTAATAAAAGCAAAATTGACTCCGGAATTGTGGCATTTGCTGATGAATACTCCTAGGGTTTCCGGATTTGTTGGAGGCACCCAAAAAGAACCTCTCCCTTTAGATGAAAAAGAGCTCCAACGCATTATCCAGCAAATCGACAGCGGAGTACAGCAGGCTGTTCTGGAAGAAGAATATGTGGTGGGTCAGAAAGTCATGATCGCTGAAGGTCCTTTTAACAACTTTAACGGGACAATTGATGAAATTAATCGTGAAAAACGAAAACTTAAAGTGCTTGTCAGTATTTTCGGGCGTCCGACTCCGGTAGAAATTGAATTTGATAAAGTAAAAAGCCTCTAAGTGAATTTTCCCAACAATCCTTAATGACAATTTAAGCTATGGCAAAAGAAATTACCGGTTACATAAAATTGCAGGTTCCCGCAGGTAAAGCAAATCCCTCTCCACCGATAGGTCCTGCTTTAGGACAGCATGGGGTCAATATTATGGAGTTTTGCAAAAGCTTTAATGCTCAAACACAGGGACAGGATACGATCATTCCCGTTGTGATTTCTGTTTATTCTGACCGTTCGTTTACTTTTATCATGAAAACACCGCCTGCAGCAGTCTTAATAAAGCAGGCGCTCAAACTTGATAAAGGTTCACCTACTCCCAATACGACAAAAGTTGGAACTCTCAGTCAAACTCAATTGGAAGAAATTGCAAATACCAAAATGCCTGATTTAAATTGCTACGACATAGAAGCGGCAAAGCAAATTGTCGCAGGAACAGCCCGTAGTATGGGTGTGGAAATTAGAGAGTAACGAGAGTTAAAGATATCCAGATTGGGTGATGAAAGCATCGGTGCATTTCAAGCAATAATGAGGATTCAATGAAAAAATTTTCAAAACGACAAAAAGCAATTCAGGAAAAGATTGAACTTGGGCGTGATTACCTTCTTGAAGAAGCGCTCAATTTGCTCAAAGAAGTCAAATCGACAAAGTTTGATGAAACAGTGGATGTTGCATTGCGCTTGGGGGTAGATCCCAGGAAAGCCGATCAAATGGTAAGAGGCACCTGCTCGCTCCCTCATGGTTTGGGAAAAGAAGTGAGAGTTTTAGTTTTTGCGAAAGGTGAAAAAGAAATTGAAGCCCGTGATGCTGGTGCAGATTATGTTGGAGGTGAAGAATTTACCAAAAAAATCCAGGAAGGATGGTTTGAATTTGATCGGGTAATCGCAACTCCTGACATGATGGCTATGGTTGGAAAAATTGGTAAAATTCTTGGACCTCGTGGACTGATGCCCAATCCTAAAGTTGGAACAGTTACTTTTGAATTAGCTGATCTCATTAAAAATATAAAGGCAGGACAAGTTGAGTTTAAAGTTGACAAAGTCGGGAATTTACATGTTCCTGTAGGAAAAATTTCTTTTACTGCAGAAAAATTGCTTGAAAATACTCAAGCGTTCATCGATGCTGTCACTCGCTTGAAACCGTCGACATCTAAAGGTGTTTATTTGAAAAATATCTCGGTCAGTTCCACTATGGGACCTGGCTTGAGTGTTACGTTGAACCGTTGACAGATCGGATTTATCTGTTTTTAAGCTCTATCTGGAATTAGAGCTTTTCCTTATTATGGTGATTGTCAAAGACAGCAGGGGCCTGCGAGGAATGCAGGCTTAAAATTTTACCCCGCCGAGACAAGAAACTCCCTCCTGGTTTTTCTTTCCTCTTTCTTTGTCAATTTCTATATTCACTACAGTCTTTTTTAACCAGAAGACGGTTCTTTTTTTAAGACAGACTTCTATTTTATCTATGAGGTAGTGTGGATAGATCAACAAAAGAAGCTGTTGTTGCTGACTTAAAAGACCTGTTTAATAACGCGTCTTCGGCTGTATTAGTCGATTCTAAAGGTTTGTCAGTCAATAAGCTTGTTGAGTTGCGGAAGGAACTCAATCAAAATGATTCGAAAATGAGGATCATAAAAAACACGTTAGCCATTCGCGCTTCAGAAGGGACTCCTTTTGAAGGAATGAAGGACCAGTTCGAGGGCACTCGCGCATTGGTTTTTAGTTTGGAAAACGTGATTGGGCCCGCAAAAATAATCAGCGAATTTGCCAAAACTAATGCTGCGTTGCAAATAAAAATGGGGATATTGTCCAGTGAAGGAAACGTCTCTCTTTTAAGTGCAGACGACGTTCAGGCACTTGCAAATTTGCCTTCCAGGGAAGAGCTGATTGCAAAATTGCTCTTTGTTCTGAATGGACCCCTGACTATGTTGGTTCGTACATTGAATGAAGTGCCAGCAAAATTTGTTCGTACTCTGTCCGCTGTTGCGGATTCAAAAAATAACGATTAATTAAAAGGAAAAACCATGGCTGATATCAGCAAAGATCAAGTAATTGATTTCATCTCTAATATGTCTGTTTTGGAATTGTCTGAGATGGTCAAAGAGTTGGAAGAAAAGTTTGGTGTAAGCGCAGCTGCGGCAGTAGCAGCAGCGCCAGCACAAGGTGGTGGCGATGCCGCTGCACCTGCGGAAGAAAAAGATGAATTTGATGTGATCCTGGCCTCTTTTGGAGACAAGAAGATCAATGTAATCAAAGAAATTCGCGCGATGACAGGTTTAGGATTGAAAGAAGCAAAGGAATTTGTAGAGTCTGCACCTAAAGCAGTCAAGGAAGGTGTTCCTAAGGCAGAAGCAGAAGAAGTTAAGGAGAAATTGGAAGCCGTTGGTGCTACTATTGAAATTAAGTAGTTAGCTTTCTTTTTCTACTTGGTTTGAAACGAAATGCTGCACTTTTCTTTCCGAGGTGAAGTGCAGCTTCACAAAAATCAGAGGCGCGAACCCGATCTAAATCTATCCCGCTTTTGATTCCTCTGAGACCATATTTCTAGCATTCCCCAACCATTTCGACCCCAGCAGTATCTCCGTATTAAAAATAAGACGCCAAGCGAGAATTCATTTAAATTGAAAAAAGCAACATTTCTTATATTGAAGGTTCGAAAAAGTCGCATGTTTCATCAAATGCGCTGGAATATTCTAAGCTTAGCGCTTCGACTGCGGGGATTCTTTTTGATCTCTTCCAGTGACGGACTAATGGGCCGAGTGAAAACACGCTTGCCGATAGGTGTTAATCCGCAGATACAAAGAGGAAAGTTGGGGGGACAAGTACATGGATTTTCCCATTCCTGAAATTTGTGTTTGATCATGCGGTCTTCCAAAGAATGAAAAGAAATCAGAGCCAGTCTTCCTTCATTTTTGAGATAATCAACAGTTGTATTTAACAATGCCTTTAATTCCAGGAGTTCATCGTTGACGGCGATGCGCAGTGCCTGGAAAACCAAAGTCGCAGGATGAAATCCTTTCTTTTGAAATTTTCGAGGAATAAGGGAGGCAACAAAGTTTGCAAATTGCACGGTTGAATGAAATTTTAAGATCTTCCTTTTTTTAACTATTTCATGTGCAATTTTCGGAGCGAAACGTTCTTCCCCATATTTCCTGAAAATTTCCGTTAATTCGGCCGGGTTGGCATTGTTGACCCAATCTTGAGCTGTCGAACCATTTGAATTAGGGTCCATTCTCATATCCAGCGGGCCATCTTGAGTAAAGGAGAACCCTCGTTCGGATTGATCGAGTTGGAACGAAGAAACTCCGATGTCAGCGATGATATAGTCGAATCTCCATTGCTTGGAGCTCAGAATTTCTTTCAAGGAACTGAAACGCGCGTGTTGAAGGTCAAGACGTGGTAAAAACTTTCCAAGTTTCATTTGTGCAGATTCGAGCGCGAATGGGTCTCGATCTGTAGCGAGCAAGCGTGCTTGATCAAATCGAGTCAATAGAGCATGGCTATGTCCTCCGCCTCCCAACGTGCAGTCTAGAATTTTTTCAGTAAAAGGAGGCGCATATTTGAGGATTTCCTCCTCAAGAACCGGAACATGAAGCAATTCATTTTTCTCATATTTTATTTTCTTGGGATTCATGAGGAGTTTGTAAATTGCCGGTTAAATCCCCCCTACAGTCAATTCAGAAATGAGAACGGTAGGCAGGCCCACTCCCACCGGGACGCTTTGTCCATCTTTTCCGCAAGTCCAAATTCCTTCACTAAAGGCGAAATCATTTCCGACCATGGAGACTTTGGACAAGGCATCAGGACCATTTCCTATCAGCGTGAAATTTTTGATCGGGTAGGTACATTTTCCCTCTTCCACCATATATGCGATGGTTGGTACAAAGACAAAATCGCCGTTGGAGATATCAACTTGACCTCCGCTAAACGACTCACAAAAGACGCCGGATTTTACAGATCGGAGAATTTCATCCGGAGGTGATTCTCCATTTGCCAGATACGTAGTTGTCATTCTCGGGAGCGGGTAATAAGCGTAGGATTCTCGACGCCCATTGCCGGAAGCATTGGTGTCATAATAGTGGGAACTGATGCGGTCATGCATATAGCCGGTGAGTACCCCTTGCTCAATCAGAACATTTTTTTGCGACAAGTTTCCTTCGTCATCGAAATTCAAAGCACCACGATCGTTTTCAATTTGTCCCGAATCGTAGATGGTACATAATTCAGAGGCAACGGTTTCCCCCAACCGGCCGCTGTAGGCAGAGGTCCCTTTTCGGTTAAAATCTGCCTCAATTGGATGCCCTATTGCTTCGTGGAGAAGAATCCCAGATTGAGCCGGTCCCAGTATCACCGGCATTGCTCCGGAAGGTGCCTGCTTTGCACTAAGGAGAATTATTGCCTGAGAAGCGGCTTTTTCCCCAATAATTTTTGCTTGATTTGCTGTTTGTAAAAAGTTGCTTCCAACTCGACCGCCTGCTCCGGAAAATCCAGTTTGTGTGTTGTCTCCTTCTTGAGCAATGCACTGGACACTCATTCGAAACATTGGTCGGGTGTCACGAACAATTTTCCCTTCCGAAGTGGCGATTTGAATAAATTTGACAGAGTCAGCCAGTGTCGCAACAACCTTTGAGATGCGATTGTCATAGCTATGTGCAACATTTTCGATTTCTTGCAGCAGTTGAATCTTTTCAAGAATAGCAAGGTCGGTAACAGAATGCAGAATTTTGTAATAATTGGGGGGAACAATTTCATTGAATTGGCCAGCTTCGTAGGTTTTGATCTTGCCTCCTACTGCTATTGCTGCAGCAGTGCGGGCAGCATGTAACATGGGCTTGACATCCAAATCCTCACTGTACGCATAGCCAGTTTGATCTCCTTTGAGCACTCGAATTCCAACTCCCATGATCACGGCCTTGGATGAATTCTTTATGATGCCTTCTTCAAGGATGATTGCGTTCCTCAGTGTATATTCAAAAAATAGGTCGGCAAAGTCACCTCCTTGATTCATTGCCGCATCTAAGACTTTCCGAATCGTGGCATTGTCGACATTCATTTGATGTTCAAAAATTTCTTGAGCCGCCTGAGAAGGTGTTTTCTCGTTCAAAAAGTGGCTTTCAATATGATGACCGGCGACTGAGTCCAAATTATCCATTTCCATTCCTTCCTATAAACAGCGCATGAAGCAACTAATCAAAGTCCTAAGATACCTGAAGCCATCTGCTGACACAAGCTAAGTTAGTGAATTGTCCGGGGAACTATCTTGTTATGATTCGCTATCTTGAGTATGTTTTGCAGCAAATTCCTGAATTTTTTGTGCTGTACGCCGATAAGCACCTGGCTCGCCAAGTTCTCTGCGGATAGTTTTCAAGTCCTTGATCATTTGCTGAACATACGAAGCGTCGTTCAGCAAACGCATAATTTCGCAAACCAGATTTTTTGGAGTGAACTCTTTTTGAATCAGTTCAGGGACGATAAATCGCCGAGCCAAGATGTTGACGATTCCAATGTAGGGAATTTTGGCGAGCTTCTTTGCAATCCAATAAGTTGAAGGGGCGACTTTATAAATGATGACAAAAGGAGTAAGAGCCAAGCCAACCTGCAATGTTGCAGTCCCGGATGCCACCACTGCAATATCTGCCGCATGAATGCTTTCCAGAAAAGAACCCTGGCAAAGTAGGATTGGCACGGGGCTTGACAAAAGTTTGCTTTCGAACTCCTTTAATTCCAAACCTTCTGCAACCGGCATTACATAGTGTGCTTCAATTCCTTCGGATTGCAGCAATGAGAGCGCCTCAAGCACTATAGGCATGTGACGTTTCAATTCGCTGGGACGACTCCCGATGGCCAATACAATGATTGTTTTTTCGTCTTCTAGCTGATATTTGTGTTTGAAATGAGTGATTTGTGTTGAGGTGACGTTATCTTCTAGTCTCGGATGGCCAACGAAGCTGACATCCATGCCAATCTTGCGGTATATTTTTTCTTCAAAAGGAAACAAAACAAATATTTTGTCAACGACCTTGGCAATTTGATGGATACGACCTGCTCGCCATGCCCAAACTTGCGGGCTACTGTACCAAATTACAGGAATATTCAGTTTTTTTACATAAACGGCCATTTTCAGATTGAAGCCAGGATAGTCAATGAAAATCGCTAAATCCGGTTGTTCTTCAAGCAGAGAATCTCTTAGATGCCAAAGTATCCTGTATAAACGCGGCAAGTGAGGGATGAGTTCGACTAAGCCATGGACTCGAAGAGAATCTAAAGTATAGTAGGCATTCAAACCCTCCCGCAACATGAGGGGGCCTCCGATTCCATATGTCGTCAATGAAGGAAAAATATTCTTTAGTTCCCGTATCAAGGCAGCCCCGTGAAAATCTCCAGAAGCTTCGCCGGCGACAATCAAAATTTTCATAATTCTTGCTTATGTGCTATGGTATACAAGAAAGCAGGATGATTTGGAGGAAGAAAAAGTCCAGTTTTCGTTTCGGAATTTAAAAATATATTAAGTCCGGTAGTCATGGCTGAACAAAATAATATGCAGAGCGGGTCGGCTGTCAAGGTAAATCCATCAGCCAAACAGGCATTTGCCCAAATTTTGAAGGCAAAGAGACCCGTGTCTGTGCTCAAACTTCCCAAACACTTTCAATGTGAAAAGGAACTGCTGCACCGACGCAATATTGTCATGTTACCTGACACTGAGGCAGAAGAAGGGCAGGGGTTCATAAACAATTTGGTGCTGGGAAAACTCAAAGTCCCATTGATACGCCTCCGTCAGCAAATTGAGCAGGGTGAAATTAATGAAGAAGCATTAGACAGTCATCTTCGTTATTTTCTAAGAAAAAATGACGTAGAACTCTATCGCCAGCATTTGCTTTCTATTGCTTATATGTGCTTAAAACAGGCACGGCTTGCAACCCATAAAAATGATCAGCTGCCTCTTCTCTTTAAATCGATCGATTTACTCAGAATGTATATTCAGTATTCTGATGAATCAATTGATGTGATGGCCTCCAGTATAATCGTTCACATCTTCTCTACATTTCCTGATGAATTTACGGAAAAACTGCAAATAGAAAGAGATGTTTTTAAACATTATGTCGAATTGCATAAAACGAAGCGTCGGGTAAAGGATATTGGTTTTGGTGACAAGGAAAATGTTGCTCTGAGGATTAAAATCGCTCGTCTTTCGGCTCAGCAGAAAAATTATTACGATGCATTTGTACAATTCTCAACCATTCTTGATTTTTACCGATTTCGATCCAGTGATGACCCTCAGGTGGTGCTCAATCAGGCAAAAGCTCATGCCTGGATCGGTAGTGTGTTTCAAGAAATTATTCACTATGTCCAACCAGGAGAAGCAACCATTCTCCGAAATTTCATCTACCGCTATAATCGGGATCATGCAACCAGAAAAAAAGCATATCCGATTGCCTTGCTTAAACGCAATGATGCTATTGCCATGAAAAAAACCAAAAAAGATATTATTCGATTGGCAAACGATCAATATAAAGCGATTGAACAGCTTGGTACGACAATTGGCGAAGTCGGCTACAAGATTACCGATGGGGCCATAGCTGGTTTAACTCAGGAAAATTATAAACCTCATCTTTTGAAAGCATTGAAATCGATGAAGGGGCAGCTGTGTAATTCCAAAGAAGAATTGTTCAAGGTTTTCTCAGATAAATCCGATCCGAAGCCAAATGATGCCCAGCTTGAAAAACTTTGGGTCTATGTTTCCAGTGAAGCGGAAAATGTGCATCAGGGTGCAATGCTGCAACTCAAGCGCAATAATAAGTGGATCGATGTTTATTTTCAATCCATGACCCAGTTGGCAAAAAATTATGTTTTTCTTGATATGGGAGATCAAGCTCTCCACTATGCAAAATTTGCTTTCGGCATTATGGACCCGATCACCGACCGGAGATACTTCGATCAGAAACGAAATGCCGTGAACTATCTCAGAGATATCTGCGGTATGTCCAATCTTACCTTCCGCAATATTCCTAAACGGGAGTTGCAGTCCATCGCTGCAAAGTATAGGGACCAAGCACACAAATTGAATGAAACACTTGAAAAAGAAGCGCGCGATCGTCATCTCGCTGCCGCCAAGGTGCTTGCCCGATAAAGGCTTTGATTTTCCCAATAAATTCTGTTTATCTTTCCTGGCTTATCCTCTCAATCGTTTAAATAACGATAAGCATTCTTAAAAAGAGACAGTCCTTCTCCTTCTTCTGAATTTTCTCCTTGAAAGGTAAGGCGCGTCCAGTGAGGATGATTGGTAAAGTGATGAAATGCTTCGGGATGCGGCATCAATCCCATCACGTTCCCTTTTTGATTGCTCATCGATGCAATTCCCCACGGGGATCCGTTGGGATTGTCAGGGTAACGTTCTGTGACTTCATTTTCAGGGGATGCGTATTGCAGAGGGACCTGATTACGAACCAGCAAATTTTTCAAAACCTCTTCTCTATCTCCTTCAATTCTTCCTTCTCCGTGTCGTACTGGTAAATACAGATGTGGGATGCCTCGAGTAAAGATGCAGTGTGAATTTGGATTAACTTTCAAATGCACCCATCGATTTTCAAACTGGTTGTTGGCATTGCTCGTGATTGACACTTCCTGAATATTATGCCGATTGCCGGTTGCTGGTAGCAGACCTAATTTGACAAGCACCTGAAATCCGTTGCAAATGCCTAAAATCAATTTGTCTGCTTCTACGAATTCTATCAACTGATCGTGTAATTTGAGGTCGGTCCGTTGCAAAATTCCGTATTTGAAGCGATTAGCACCCACGCGTCCCGCCCCTAGGTCATCACCATCCAGAAAACCGCCGATAAAAATCAGAAATTGGTAATCTTTTAATTGAATTTCACCTCGGATTATTTTGGATGTGTGAACAACGTCTACTGTGTTGCCTCCCGCCAGTCGGCAACAGTATGCGGTTTCTTTATCACAGTTCAACCCATAGCCGGAGAGGATTAATGTTCTGGGTGTTTTCATTTTGCATTGTTATGGAAGAATTAAATATTCAACGCAGGGTTGACTGCCAACTTTCTTTAAGATCCCATATTGTTTCGTTAACAATACTCTCACCGTTTCGCTTGATCATTAATTGGGGATTTTCCACGACATCGCCTAAATAATAACAGGCATTTCCCGTAAATAAGTTTTCGAATTTTTCACTATTTTGAGAAGATACCGTGACAACGAAACGGCTTTGCGATTCTGAGAACAATAGCTTGTCTATCCGGATCGCGCTTTTTCCGAAAAGCTCAGCAACGTCGAGTTCCATTCCATAACCACCGGCGAAAGCTGACTCGGCTAGAGCCACTGCCAAACCACCGTCTGAGCAGTCATGACAAGAACGCAGCAATCCTTCACTGATGGCTTTGCTGACTTTGAGATATCTCCTTTTGGCTTGTTTTCCATTAACACAAGGTACATTTTTGCCAAGATATCCCAAGAAATCGTAGTATTCAGAAGCTCCCATTTCGTCTTGCGTTTCTCCCAGGAGATAGACGCGATCGCCAGGAGACTTGACATCCATGGTGATAGTTTTTCGGACGTCCGCAATTTTGCCGACCGTTGTGAACAGGACGGTTGGAGGAATGGCAATTCTGATTTCTCCAAAGTGATAGTCATTTTTCATACTGTCCTTGCCCGAAATACAAGGCACACCATACAAGGTGGTCAATTCATAAAGGGATTGATTGGCCCTAACCAGTTGAGCCATTTTGTAGGAACCGTCAGGGTTGGAATCCGATTCAACCGGGTCACACCAGCAAAAATTGTCCAGTCCTGCGATCTGTTCAAGACTGCCTCCCACTGCAATTACATTCCGCACGGCTTCATCAATAGCACAGGCCATCATGTGGTACGTATCGATGTCGCTGTAGCGAGCGCATATCCCATTGGCGATTGCCAGGCCTTCCATTGATTCCAGAACAGGACGGATAACTGCTGCGTCGCTGGGACCATCATTATATACACCAACGAGAGGTTTGATCACGCTGCCACCCTGGACCTCGTGATCATATTGCCGAATCACACGCTCTTTGCTGCATATATTCAAGCGTCCCAACAGAGAATGAAGAACCCTGGTCAAATTGCCTGGAAGTTCAAATTCCGGTTCCTTCAGGTCAGGAGGGGTCCAGACGGCTTTCAAATTCATCGGAGGAAGCCCATCATGCAGAAATTTCATGTCAAGAAACGCCACGGTTTGGTTTTGATAGCTTGCTTTGAGAAGTCCGGAATCATTGAACATTCCCATGGCGGTGGACTCAACATTCATTGATTCCGAGAGTGCGAGAAAAGCCCTTAAATGCTTGGGAGGAACCGCTACGGTCATTCTTTCTTGAGCTTCTGAAATAAAGATTTCCCATGGCTGCATTCCCGGATATTTCAAGGGAGCCTTGTCCAGTTCCAGATGACATCCGTTTGACAATTGAGCCATTTCCCCAACTGAAGATGAAAGACCGCCGGCTCCATTGTCGGTAATGCAGCGATACAGTCCTTGATTTCTTGCTTCCAACAAAAAGTCATACATTCTTCTTTGGACAATAGGATCTCCGATCTGAACTGCAGTTGCAGGTGAGTTTTCATGGAGCGCTTCCGAAGAAAAAGTCGCACCATGGATGCCGTCCTTGCCGATTCGGCCTCCGACCATCACAATCAAGTCTCCCGGAAGGATGGTTTTCTGAAAAGAAGCAGTTCCATTTATTTTTGCCGGAATCAATCCTCCTGTGCCACAAAAAACAAGAGGTTTTCCCAAAAACCTTTCGTGAAAAACAATGGCACCATTGACTGTAGGGATGCCGCTTTTGTTTCCTCCATGTTCAACGCCCAGCCGAACTCCCTCAAAAATACGTTTTGGATGCATCAACTTGGGAGGGAGAGGTTGATCATAGAAAGGGGAGGCAAAACAGAAGACATTGGTGTTGAAAATCATTTCAGCACCCATTCCCGTGCCGATGATGTCGCGATTCACGCCAACAATGCCTGTTAGGGCACCTCCATAGGGATCCAGGGCGGAAGGAGAGTTGTGAGTTTCTACCTTCATTGCGATATTCCATTCATCGTTAAAACGGATGATACCGGCATTGTCAGAAAATACGGAAACGCACCAGTCGTCTTTTCCCATGGATTCTCGGATTCTTGCTGTAGATCCTTTAACATAGGTTTTGTAAAGAGAATGGATTGTTTCGGATTCTCCTGTGTTCGTGTTGAAGTAATCCACCGTGGCATTGAAAATTTTGTGCTTACAGTGCTCAGACCAGGTTTGAGCGAGTATTTCCAGTTCAACATCGGTCGGTTCTTCACTGATTCCTTCTGCTTTCCTTTGTTCAAGAATTGTTGGCTGGGAAAAATAATCCAAAATCACTTCGGCTTCTTCGAAGTTCAATGAAAGTGTTCTTTCTCGACTGAACTGCATCAATGAAGCAGAGGAATCAAAACAAAACGTCTCAACCTTGACTGGATTGGTTAATTTGACCTCGGGGATGCTGAGCAGGTTTTCTCGTAATTCCGGCCATTCTGAATGGGAAATGATGCTTGCTCGTTCAATCAGATCGTTCATCAAAAATTGATGAGTGATGGTCTCCAGGTCACTGCGTATGAGCTTTCCTTTGAAAAAATATCCTCTTAAAGAATGGACGTGTTCTCCTTCTGCAAAAGGATTTCCAAGCCATGCTTCAAATGTTTCTTGTGCAGTTCGGCCCACATTATCGGTTACCCCGGGTCGGTACTCCACTTCAACATACCAGTCAAAATCAAACTCATCTCCGAAAAATTGGTTGATTCGACTTTCATGTAGCACCGGATCTGCTAAAACGGATTGGCATAGTTCCGAGACCGTAGATGGGTTCGCAGAATTCTGGAAAACGTATGCGGAAAGAGTTCGAACATTATCGATGGGGAAGCTGTAGAGCGCTTTTAACTGTTGCAGTAATTTCTGACCATGAGGATCTGAGAGATGAGGCTTGATAGTGAGTTCAATGCGGTGAATCATAATATGTAGAGAAATTCAAAATGGATTCGGAATTATATCTGAACTACCTGGTCCGGGTTTGCGTTGCATTTTTCTTCATGCTTCTGCGAATAAAATATATTAACCGGTTTTTTCCGGAATACAATGTGGAACCCACACAGTGTACCTGATTTCTTGCAGTTTGCTTGAAAGGTGTCAGTTTACAGGGCTTGAATGTAAAAAACAATCTCAACTCGATCAAGACCAGTTACGATCATGCGCTTTATTATTAATGCAGACGACTATGGATTGTCCCGTGGAATAACAGATAAAATTCTGGACGCTTTTGATCATGGTGCTCTTTCGGGAACAAGCATCATTGCCAATGGAAACGCATTTGACTATGCGATTGCGGAATATAAAAAGCGAGAAGGATTGCGCTTGTCTGTTCATCTCAACTTAGTAGAGGGACGTCCAATTCTTCCGTGGAATGAAGTCTCTATGCTGACCAATGATGAGGGATTTTTTTGTCATACCTTTCAAGCCTTATGGTGGCATTATTTGAAAGCGGCCAGTAAAGAACGGGCAATTTTCCGTGAGCAGATCCGAAAGGAACTGACTGCTCAAATTTGCAGAGTCCAACAGTGTTTTGACAGAGCTTTTAAAATCAATATCGATAGTCATTTGCATTATCATTTGCTCCCGTTTGTTTTCGAAATTCTGATAGATCTGCACCATGAATTCAGGTTTTCGTACATCAGATTGCCACAAGAGCGTTTTTTCTTCATTGCAGAAAATTTTCATTCTCTTAAAAACTATGTCAGCTTGAACCCCTTGAAAAATGGTTTGCTGAACTTTTTGTCTATGCGAAACCGAAAACTGATTTTGGAAAACAAGATAGATACCTGTGCTCATTTTGTTGGAGTATTGTTTTCAGGAAAAATGACGGAATCTGTTGTTCGTTCGGCTCTTTCAAAAATTAGGTTTCCTCAAGACAATGACCAAATTTGCGAGATTCTGTTTCATCCAGGAAGGGCATTGGAGTCCGAACAAGGTATGCGGTCAGCTCATTATTCTCCGTGGCGGCAAACCGAATTTGAAACACTGAAAAGTGATTCATTCCAGCGATTTGTCAAAACGCTTCAGAATTGACCTTTTCCTTATGTCATCCTTTTGTAAGATTGCTGAAAGCTCAATTTTTAAAGTAAGCGCGGTTTTTCTGGTTTTGCTGCTTTTCAATATGGAGGCCGCTCCCAATCTCCACTACGGTGTTGAAAACGCCGTTGAAGCCTCTTTTTTGTGGAGTGACGAAGGAAGGCAAATCAAAATCCTCGAAAATATCCAAAATACCCAGTCTTTGAAATTGTCGCAATCTGCATACACCGCTTTTTATATTCACCTTTCCTATCTCTTTGCCTGGCTTGTAGAAGGAGGAACCCCGATCTCTCCCAAATCCTTTGCTTATGGTTCAAAATGGGTTTCATTGCTTTCCATGAATCTTTATTTAATGCTCGGTTTTGTTCTGGTATACCGGATATTGTCCTCTTTTTTATGGGCAACTTTTGCTCTTGTTCTGCTCTCAGGCCAATCGCTCAATTTATTGTTTGCCACCCGTATCCATCCTGAAGCAACAATGATTCTTTTTGTTGTTTTGACATTGTACTCTGCAACATTCTTTTTTCTTTACGCGAAGCCAAACGATTGGTGGAAAACGACAGGCAGTGCTGCACTGGCAATAGGGACCAAACCGCTGGTCGTATTTTTGATTCCCTGGGCGGCAGTCGTTTTTGCGGTGACAGTTTGGAAACACCGAATCTATAATTTAAAAAGAAATCTCTGGTATATACTTGGTGGGAGTCTGCTATTTCTAGTTGTTTTTACAATTTCTTCACCTTACCAGGTATTGCATCTGCAGGAGTGGTTGGAAGGTTTGCTTTCAGAGAAAGCGTACAGCGCCGGGAAGTGGGCTGGCAGAAGCGGGTGGGGATGGATCACGGTCGTTGTAGGAGATTCGTTTTTGGGGCCGGTTTTTTCGTTTTTCTTTTGTTTTTCAATTTTGACAAGCGTCCTGCATCTGCACCGAGGGTTAAAGGAGAAGGGCCCTTCCTTTTTAAAAAATCCAGCTGAGTCCTTTTTTCTGATCAATCTATCATGGGTAATTATTGGGAATGGATACATTGTCCTCGGCTCACGGTCCTTTATTGACCGCTATTTGATTCATACTCACTTTTCTTTTTTCATGATCATTATTCTTGGTCTTTATTGGTGGGTACCTTCATTAACTAAAAGAAAAAGTAGATGGATGATTACGATTGGCGTTCTTTTATTTTTTGCTGGAATACATGGGCAATGGAGATTGGTTGAAAGAGATAAAAATCGTCGTCGCGCCATCAATCAGGAACTTTCGAAACATCGAAAATTTGCAGCAGTGCTTCCCTCTATAGTACCCCAGGAGGCAAAAATCCTGTATTCCCGGCAAATCTATATTTTTCCGCAGAACTTTCCCTTTGCTGAACGCGTTGGAGAATTCATTGATGTTCCAATCATTGAAAAACAAGGAATTGAGTATTTGATAGTCAATCTTAAAGGCAGACCGGGAATGAAACAAATTGGCATTGTGCCTCTTACCGAACGCGAATTTCGAGTACAGAAAAGCATTCAATTCTGGCAAAGTTTGGAGAAAAACGGAGTGGACGGACTATTTTCTGTTGTCCGGCATTTTCCTGAAATCGAGGTAACTGTTTACCGGAAAAAAATGCCTTCTCCCATCTAGCCTCAGCTCAGTTAATGTTTTTGGGGGTCTCTGTCACATTCCTTCCCTGGACGTAAATATTCTCAAATCGACCGAGCAACCACTTTTTAAAAAGACTTCTCGTGATCGGAATCAATAATAAAATTCCGAAAATATCGGTGAGAAAACCCGGTGTCAGTAAAACGACTCCAGCAATAACAATCAACAGAGCATCGATCAATTCCTCCGCTGGCATGATGCCCTGGCTCAAACTGTCGCGAACTTTGAACATGGTTTTCAGCCCCTGCATCCTTGCCAAATAGGCTCCTAGAATACCTGTAAAAATAACAATAAAAACGGTCGTCAGTGCCCCAAAAATGGAACCGACTTTGATCAAAAAGTATATCTCAATCACTGGGATGATTGTGAATCCAAGAAACAGTTTAAATAACATGAGAAACCTTTGATTTTTATGAGAAGCATGTGGGTACCTTAGATGGGACTATAATATTGGGACCTGATTCTTGATTTTTAAAAAAATTCCCGATTGCTGATAGGCTCTGAAGATATTACATGGATTGGAAAAGATTCAACAGACTAAAATTTGGAATAGAAATAAATGTAAGAAACGCTTCACTATTTTTTTTCATTGAGGCAATCTGCTGTTTTTGAAGTGACAGAGAACATTTTGCTTTCAACTATTATCACGATTGAAAAACGGGAACGAGTCGCTACGATAATGGGAGGTATCCCGTTTTGAAGAGGAGTTCATGCCGAGATTGAAAAACCTGACGATTGTCCTGTTTTTGATTGCTATAGTATTCAGTCCTTTCGCTCAGGGCAATGCGACTAAGTTAGAAATCACCTCGGACTATTTAAGGGTACGTAAAAACAAAGCAGATGGTCCGGTGCTCCGTTTACTTCGGCTTGGAGGAATTTATCCAATACTGGAACACCAGGACGAATGGTATCGCATTGAACTGGAAAATGGCTGGAAAGGCTGGGTTTCACAAAACCATGTCCGTGTCATACAAGAAGCCTCGAAATCTTCTATGGACGTATGGAATCTGGAAGCAAAAGTGGAAGATCTCAGAGTTCGTGAAAGCCGTGTGGATGGAAAAATTATAGCTGAGCTTCACAAAGGAACTCGCTACAGTATTTTGGACCAGCAGGAAGGCTGGTATCAGATCCAGCTAAAAAGTGGAAGAAAAGGCTGGGTTTCAGGAAACCATATATTGGCCTACGGGAGCGGAACGGATGTTACGTTTAAGGATCGAAGGCTGAAGGTGCTCGCGGAGAACCTTCGTGTGCGTGAAAATCCGATGGATGGGGAAGTGATCGCTCAGGTGGTTGAAGGAGATGTCTTTCCAATTTTGAGAAAAAATGGGGGTTGGTATCAAATCCGTTTGGGCAATGGGAAAAGAGCTTGGATTTCGGCAGAATACACCGAAGAAATGATCCCCCCTCAACCAATTGAGGCAGTTGTTAGAATAAAGGGACTTCCTAAAAAGGATAATCCCTCGCCAACACCTGCATTAGCAGAAATCGAGGAAAAAAAGAACGATCCCCAGGTAAGTCAAGCAAAAAAGAAACTCGATCGCGTACTTGTCGAAACTGAGTCAAAACCAGGGGTCTCAAAAGAAATGATTCCTGATTCGGAAATTGTAAAACCTTCTTCTCCAGTTCAAAACCTCTCCATAGAAGTTGCTGCAACTAACAAGTTGGCAGAAAACGAAGCCCCTGTCAGCCAGGAAGGGGACATAAAATCCCCTTCAGTTTCAAAACCCGCTTCCCTAAAGAAGGTATTGAAAGCAAAACCGACTGACAAACTGGCTCCAACGCCAAAAGAATTCGTCAAACGGAAAGTCGTTGAAAAGAAAGATTCCCTAAATGAAAGGACAATTGAAACCAAGCCGGAAGAAAAACCCGTAGCCAAGGCGGAAGAGTTAGTAAAAGCGAATCCGAATGCAAAAAAGTCTCCTCAATCTAGAGGATCCTTCAAAGCCAATCCCATTCAAAAAACGATTTCGAAACAGGAATGGACGATTGCTGCTGAAGCTGGTGAACAATTTGCTCCAACGTTTGTTGAAAAACCTAAAATTACAAAGAAAGCCTCTCCAAAACGAAAAGAAATCACCAAGACAAAAGCGGTCAAAAAGTTGACGAAAAGGCCGGAAGCAAAAAAGAAATCTGAAATGGTGACAATTAAGGAACCGATACCGGAAAAGAAGCCTGTTTTGAAAATCATGCCTTTACAGAAACCGGTCTTGATTGAACCACCTCCTCAATTGGGAAAAACGACCGATATTGCAGGAGTTTCAAAGTTGGGACAATTGCAATGGCAGACATTGGAAAGCGAGCATTTTCTTGTCTATTTTCATCAGGGGATGGAGGAACTGGCCAGAATGTCGGCAGCCTATGCGGAGGAATCACACGCTCTTCTATCACCTGTGCTGGATTGGGAGCCGGAAGAGAAAGTCCATGTGATTGTCAGTGATACCATGGATCAACAAAACGGTCATGCTTCAGGCTTGCCCTATCCTGCCTTGCATATCTTTCCCAATGCCCCAGAAATTTCCGGGGTGATTGCCGAATACGAAAGTCAGGACTGGCTGAGGGCGCTGATTCTTCATGAATACTTTCATATTCTGCACCTTGATACTGTCGCAGGATATTCCAAATTGATTCGAGCTGTTTTTGGCCGCCCCGGCACAGCTCCTCATCCAGTTGTCAATTCATTGTTTCTGTTCCTCAACAGCCCAAATAATTTTGTTCCTTTATGGCTTTGGGAAGGCTTGGCCGTTTATTTTGAAACCGAATATACGCATTCAGGGAGGGGGCGCAGTCCCCGATCCGAAATGGTATTGCGTATGGCAGCACTGAAAGATCAATTGTTGCGGCTCGACCAGATAGATTTTCACCGACCGGGAATTCCTGGAGAAAATGCCCGTTATCTATATGGGGGATATTTTGTCAATTATCTAGTCAATGGAAACCCTAATATTTCTCCTCGAGAACTCAACCATGATTTGGCATCAAAGCTTCCTTACATGGGTACTTCGACAATCGAGGATAGGAATGGTGCTAATTTGCCTGAAATGTATGCGCAATTCAGAAGCGATCAAAATAAAAAACAACAGGAGCAGATTAACATTTTAAAATCCCAGGCCTTGACCCGGTTTCGATCGCATTATTCGGGAGGATATCAACAAAAAAGTTTCGCCCTTTCTCCTGATGAGCAACAAATTGCCTTTGTAGAAAGCAGTGGAAATGAAGGAAACAGGATTCGAATATGGCAAAAAAAGAACAGGAGATTCGAAACTCTGATTGAACAAAATGCCTATTCGCTGACATGGCACCCTAGCGGGGACTATCTGTTTTACACTGCAGCTGTTGAGCAAGGGATCACCACGTATCGCGAGTTATTTATCTTTAGTTTTCGGACCGGGCTGAGCTTTCAATTGACGGAAAATGGTCGAGTTGGAGCCATTGATCTTGCCGCTGACGGCAAATCTTTGATAGCGGTAGAAAGTGAAAGAGGACATCAGAATTTGGTGATGTATGATCTAGTCTACCGTCAAAAAAACGAGGCCGATGAAGCTCCCTTTCTTGCAAACCGAGTTAAAAAACTGACCAACTACCGTTATTCCAGGGTTTCTTCACCCCGGTGGGATCATCAGGGACAACGGGTGGTTTATTCCTTCACCGACCGAAAAGGCGTCACAATTTTGCCAATATTAGACGTGTCTGCTGGTGCAATCATCCACCAGATTCGTGACGGACATCTTCAATCCTCACCAGTTTGGGAAAGGAAGGATCAGGCGATTTTATTCAGTTCAGATCATTCAGGGGTCAGCAATATTTATCGATATGATCTCGAAAGTGGGGATTTCAAGCCGGTCACGCATGTCCTGGGAGGAGCCTTCATGCCTCTTACAAGTCCCAAGTCGCAACGTTTGTACTTTCAGAACTATAATGACGCAGTATTGGAACTCGCTTCTATGGAATGGGTGCCGAAACAGGTTCGATCAGACCCTCTGCCTTCAATAAAGTCTACATGGATTTTAAGCGCTGAAATGGCAAAAAAAAGGGACCAATCGACGGTCCCGGTAGTTGATGCTTTTTCAGAACCTTATCAGGGATGGAATCTTAGGTCTCAGTTTTGGTTTCTCTATGGAGATGAAGAACCTGGAGGATACGCATGGGGTGCGATTACAGCAGGGGAAGATCCTTTGGGCCAGCAGGCATATTTTGCCACATTGACTTTGGGGAAGGAAAAAACGTACCATCAATTTTCCTATACCAATGACGAATTTTTACCGACGGTGACGTTCAATTCGTCTTTGCTGCCTCGCCGTTATCCTTATGGTTTGAGCGTGCCTCATCTTTGGGAAACCGTCCATGATGCAGGATTAACGCTTTCTTTTAAAGTTGAAGGGCAATGGGACGTTGGGGGTGGCTGGCTCTATCGATACCAGGAGCCTTTTAGGGATAGCGGCTTCGTGGATTCTGTCAATGCGAATCTGACCGGTCAGATAGAACAAAGTATCGGAACGCCGATTCAGGGTGTTTTGCCACTCTATAAAACGACTCGTGACTATTTCAATTCCCGCACTTTTATTGGAAAACGACAAGGTCTTCATGCTTTCATTAGTTACTCAAATCTGAAACATTATCCTCTGTCCATTAGTGAAGAAGAAGGTTCATCATTTACTTTGAGTCTGACGCGTTTCCCGAACCGGAGTGGGAGCAATCCGAAGATTGTTGCGGTGGATGGAAATGCTTTCAATCGAATTCTCACTGAATTCAAAAATGAAAATCCCGAAAAAGAAGGGTTAACGTCTGATCAAAAAGCCGCTCTAATTAAAAGGTTGAAAAATGAGAACCGGGAGCTTTCCAACGATCATACGTTATTGATAGGCAATTATACCTCATTTTATCCTTTGGCATGGCAGCACCAGGTGCTCAAGTTTGAATTCAGCCGGGGTGTGAGTTTGAAACAAAATGAATCTCAAGCCCTGTTTTCAAGTGGGTATGACATTCCTTTGAGAGGGTACCGGAAATATATTGAAACCGCCCAGCAGTTTTCTGCGCTTTCCCTGGAATGGCGAATGCCGATCACACAAATTTTTCGTGGAGAGGCGATGCTGCCTTTCTACTTCCGACAATTACATGCAGGGTTTTTTTATGACTATGCCAGTTTTTCTGGAGATTTTCAGAGCACTGATGCGGTAGTTGACGATGAAATCTTTTACATAAGAGACATTTTTGCTGAGCAAATTCGGCGAAGTTTTGGCCTTGAATTAAAACTTCTCAGTGATATTGGATACCGGTACCCATTGAATCTCGTTTTTCGCCTATCCAATGCAGTGGATATCAATGAAATCTATGGTGCTCGTGATGAAAAAATTTTTTGGGCTGAATTGGATTACGAATGGGCGTTCTAATAAATCTTATTTCGATTCCATGGTATAAACCCCGTCCCAGTCTTCTGATGGAGAATGATGCATGAAACTGCGGCAGCGTTCGATATAGATGCCTATCAGGCGATCTTCCGGATAGTTTGTTTGAATTGATTCAAAGAGCTTGAGTGATTCCTCCCATTTTTTACTTTGATACAATTGGAGGCCCTGCTGAAATTCGTCTCTAAAATTAAGTTTGGCGTTCCTGATGTTTTCTTCATCTTCATCAAAAACTTCATAGATCGTGATTGCTTCCTGTTTTCCTTTCACGCGAACTTTATCAATTTCTCGAATCAAAAAGGGAGGAGATTCTCCAAGACTTGCTAACGTTGCATCCGTGATCAGAAGATTGACCTCGTATTGTTTGGTCAGATTTTCAACTCTTGAGGCGACGTTGACGGTATTTCCAAGCACTGTTGAATCCATTCGGGATGAGGAACCTACGGTTCCAAAAATAATTGGACCTGTATTGATTCCAATTCCAACGCGAATTGCGGAATCCCGCTCAAGGTTGTATTTCTTCAAAGAAGCAAGTATCCCCAACGCAGCCATCACGGAAGGTTTTGCCCCTTTTTCACGATGGATCGGATCCATTTCCTCTTCGAAAATTGCCATCACTGCGTCGCCGATAAACTTGTCAATAAAACCCTCTTGTTCTATAGACGGATTGATATTGTGAAACAACTCGTTTAAAAAATCCAAAACTCCCTGGGGACGCATATTCTCTGTGCGTGTGGTAAATGAACGAATATCCAGGAATAAGACAGATGCAATTTCCTGTTTGGCATTTCCTAATTTGACATTCTCCACACCATCATGGGCGATGTACCTGAGAAATTGGGATGGAACAAACAGTTGAAATGTTTTCAGCATTTGCTGCACCAGTGCATGGCTGATTTTCAAATCGTTCTGCATGGATCCCACTGCCAGGGCTAAATCTCCAATTTCATCCCCTGATTTGATATCGATTCTTTGTTTCAGTTGACCTGAGGCAATCGACTCTACTGTCTGGACCAGATTTCTCAGAGGTGTTGTCAAGGTTCGTGCCATAAAAGCGCCGAGAACCACACAACCGAGCGCGGTGGCCAGTGAAACAAATAACAGCACTTGTAGAATTTTTTCCGTTGTCGCTTCAATCAAATCTCTTCGCATCCAAACGATCAGTTTTCCCACTTCTATGGACCGCAGGTCATAAATAGGAGAAATTCGAACCATATATGAACGATCAAAAAGCAAGAATTTGTCAATTTGTTTGGCCTGTTCTGATTGACCTATTGAGGTTTTCACCAGTAATGGAAGTTTCTCCATTCGTTTGCCTTCCGGAGTGACAATCGTTGTTGCAAGACGTTCACTGGAATTGGTCGTGATAGTGAATTCATGAGGAGAACGCCCCCGTACAAGATCAATCCATTCCTGATTCATCGGAAAACTCACGGCCATAATTCCCAATATTTCGACCGTCTCCCAGTCCACAATGGGTACCACGGTTTTGATGGTCAATCCCTCAGGCAGTGCTTTGATTTCGAGTGAAATCAAATAGTCCTGGGCTTTGATGAGGCTATCATCTTCGGGATTTGTCAGATAGTTCACTTCTTCTTTGGGTTTATTGAGCCATCGATTGACTACCAACGGTTTTCCACCCGAGTCGAAAATTTCCAACAAAGCATAGATTTCAATTTCCGATTGATTGTCCAGCCATTCTTGCAAGATTCCGATTTCTTGGTTTTTTAGCAATTGATGGAGTTCTTGGTTTCCGGAGAGCAGTTCTGCAAATCGTTGGGATTTTTCAACATCATTTCGAATTCGTTCGAGCAGATTTTGCTGTAAGCTTTCTCCTGTTAGAGAAAGACTTTCTTCGACTTGTCGGGTGATCTGGCGAATACTGACGATAGTAACAATCAGCGCGACCAGCAATGCAATGAAAATATTTAAAGTAATTATTTTGACACTTATGGACCAGCGCATCATTCACTTTCCATCCAAATATTTTCCAGGAGGATCCTACCGGTCACAGAAACCTGTACGTTGTGAACAAGGCGATGGTGCAAGTAGGCAGTATTGGGAATCATTAGTGGAATCAAGGGAGATTCTTCATGTAGTAAATCCTGGATTCGGTGGTAGTATTCTGTCCGTCGTTCCCGGCTCTTGATTTCCTGCTGAGCTCGATCAATCAAGCGATCCAAGGCGGGATTTTTATAAAAAGCCAAATTGGAGAGTAATTTTGGATCTGCATTGACAGAATGCAGTAAGGGCCAAATGAACCCGTCAGGATCAGCATGATCGGTTGCCCAGGTCAGCCATACCAGATCAAAATCCTGTTTCACAATTGCTTTGAGATAATCTCCAAACGAAAGACTTTGCAATTCAACCTGGATCCCAACAGCGCGGCACGCTAGAATGAATGATTTAAAAAAACGTGGCCAGGAGGGATCGCGTCGAACAGGAACCAATAGCTGCAATTTCAACCCTTTTTCATAACCCGCTTTTTTTAAAAGGCTTTTTGCTTTTTCAAAGTCTCGTGGGTATCCTTCAAGGGCCTTGAAGCTCCAGTTTGTGGGGGGAATCGGAGAATTCGCTGCGACCGCGTTTCCCTGCCACAACCAATGGACGAGGGCCTCCTTGTTTAAAATATGCTGCATCGCGATCCGGATCCTTCGGTCTTGAAAGATTTTGCGGTCCATGTTGAATGCAAAAAAGCTGACTTGATTGGCGGGAATTTTTTTCACCCTGATTTCCCTATCTCCTTGAACCCATAACAGTTCTTGAGGAGTAACATTGACTGCCAGATGAAGATTGTTTTGACGCATTGAAAGCAACATATTTTTTAAAAATTTGGCAGGTTGAACAACAACCCTTTCTAGCTTTGGTGAATTGCCCCAATACCGCTCAAAAGGTTCCAGAATAAATTCGTTTTCGGTCCACTCTGAAACTTGAAAGGGACCAGTTCCCACAGGAGCTCGTCCGAATTCCTTAGGATTCTTCTTTAAAGCGCCTGGAGAAATGATGGCTGCCGGTGGCATCGTCAGGACGTGCAGAAACGGGCTGTATGGGCGCAGTAGTTCAAATTCAATCAGGTACTCATCCTTAATACGAATTTCTTTGACTTGGGCAAATAGAACATCTTTTAAAAAGCCTGCTTTGTAAAAAGGATGATTTGAGTCTTTTTGACGGAGAAATGAAAACAAGACTGCTTCAGCATTCAGAGCAGAGTTGTCATGAAAAATAACATCTTTTCTCAAGAAAAAGGTCCATAGCAATCCATTTTCTGAAACTTGCCAGGAATGGGCGAGAGCAGGTTCAATGATTGCGGTTTCTCCCTGATAACGAACAAGACCTTCAAAAATATTTCCTGCAATATTGAAGGTGGCACTGTCTTCAATTGCAGCAGGGTCAAGATCCTGGATTTCATCTGTGGCACGATAAATCAAAGTTCCCCCGGTTTGCGGGGTGATCGCAATACCTTGTGATATTCCTACCCAGTAAAAGCAGGCGGTCAGAAAAAACCTCAGGAGCCATTGGCCACAAAATTTATTGGATGTCATTGTGAGTTCCTTTCGGCCATTCTTTAGTGTTTCAGAAATTTGACCATTCTGATGCAGTTTCCTGATTGGTTCCAAGAAACTTCATCCATGCTTGAGCGGATCAAAACAATTCCTCTACCGCTGTTAAGAATCGTCAAAGATTCTTCTGATTTCAAGCGGCGACCATTCTCGAACCCTTCTCCTTTGTCTTCAACTTCAAAAACCAATTCCCGGCTGTTAACTTCACAACGAATGAGGACCGGCTTGTTCTTGTATTCCGGCAGCATTCCGCGTGTTTTTACCATCGTTTCATATTGATCCCAGGATTCTTCTTTAAGGGAAGAAGAAATCTCAAAATTTCCATGGACAATAGCGTTTGTAAGTGCTTCGTACAAACTTAGATCGATTTGATGGCTGTTGATATGATGCAATTTGCAAAGTGAATAATATTGATTATGGAGGTGGTTGACCAAAGGGGAAATTAGATCAATCTGGCTGCAGATTTGAATATTTATCTTCTCAGACATCAAAGGGACCAAATTCTTAAGTTGCTGTTCCGAGAAGTACAAATTCTCCAGTTTGAGAATTAGGGAATCAAATTCATTGATTGAAAATGGTTTGATTAAAAAATCAAAAGCCCCCAACTGAAGTGCCTTGATACAAATATCGAGGTCGCCATAGCCGGTCATTATCACGACAGGAATTTGAAAATTATTATTCCTTATTCGTTCCAGCAAATCGATTCCACTGAGTCGAGGCATTTTGAAATCGGTCAAAATGATATCAAAAAAGGTGGCCGATGCGGAATAAAGATCCCAACCCTCTTCCCCATTCAAGGCAATTTGCACGGAGTGCTTTCCAGATTCAATCAGTCGGTTTTCCAGGACTTCTGCAAAAGCAGCTTCGTCCTCAATAATCAGGACATTCACTTATTGTTCGTTTCGTTTGAATTTGACTGGAAAATTCAGGTTTTGAAAACAGTGTCTTAAATAGAAGATGATATCAATACAAATACTGCCAGCAGGAAAGATCAAAATCCAATGCTTGTGCAATTCCTTCAAGTACTTTTTTTCCTTCAAAATCAAGAGTCGGGTGTCTCCAAATTACGCGTCTTTTGGCAATGTTGGACACGACCCATCGACAAAACTCCTCTTTGATAAAGATGGCTATGGTGTCTGGAAATATCTCTTCCAGCAATGCAGCTCCTTGACTCAAAATTTGAAGATCCTTCTCAACCGAATGTTTTTCGATTTTTTCAAGAATCTCTTCACGTTCCAGTGCTCGGCTGATCAAGGGATGGATCAAAGAGGCTGAAAAACCTCTGGTTTCCTCGAGATACCGGGAGAGTATCAGTGCAGTTATTTTTTGGGAGGAATGCGACGTCTCCTGAAGCACGATCAAAATTTGCAAAGGAATTAGAGAAAGACGATCGAGCTGTTCTTCGTTTAGGCATTTTTCTAAGGTGTAGTTCTCAATATCCAATAGGTATTTTAAGTGTAAAAACTGAGAATGGTCGAGATCAAATTCCGCAGAAATTTCCCATTGTTTTTTTTTCTTGCTGGAACGAATGACATAGGCATTTAACCGAAAATAGTGATTTAAAATTAAGATTAAAGGGCTTTGTTCAGGCAAATTTGAATTGGTTGGGCAGCTGAATCCTGAAAGCGAAATGTTGTTGAGTTTGATGTTGACCGCAGAAGTAGAGGAAATCGTTTTCCACTTTTTCGCCTGATATTCCAATTTGGCAGGATAAGCATATTCGATTCTTTTGAAACTTCGTTCATTGACCACTCCTGAATCTTGAGAAGTAATAATATGGAGGTAAGGCAGTCGGGCAAGTTCGTATTCGGACAAGGTCAATCCGATACCCCGGGTTATTCGGGAAATTAGGACGCTGCTTTGTTCAGTGATATATCGATCAGCCGCGGCGAATTCGAAAAATAACCGCAAATGAGCATTTTTTTCTTTGCGACTGCAATTGTCCTTCAAATACTTCTGAAAATGTTCTCGTTCGGCAATCGAAATGTGCAGTGCTCCGTCAGCAAGCGAGTCAATGAGTTCTTTTGCTTCTTCTTCAGAGATGCCAAAAAATTTGATCAGATACCTTTTCAGTATTTCCCGTTCCATCGCAATAATTTCATGGTCGGAGAGGACTATTGATGCCAGCAGCCCTAAAATCGAAACGGCATGGTTAAACTGCTCTTCTGAAGTAAATGAAAATTGTTTTCGGCACGCTCGGGTGAAGGCGAATTTCTCAGGAACAGGAGTCACGGGATCGTACCGAAAAAGGTGGCAAATTGAGAAAGTGAATTGTTTGATATTAAAAAGAATTTTTGTTAGGATGAGATGTTTTTGACCCAAATGAAGGGTTTTGAAAATAAATTTTGCACGTTGTTATTGGTAACTATTTTTGACGAGATTTGCAAATGTATTTCAGTTCTGCTTCCTCTTTTCCCTCCTCTTGAAGGACGAACCGGGAAGAACCAAAAAATTAATTTTTCTTTCAGGAATTCCACGGCTGCAAGAACTATTTTCTGGTTTGGCGTTACTTAATCTGACTATACGAGTTTTTAGAATTGATTTGTGAGTTTTTGCTCTTCTTGAACGGAATAAAGGAAGTTTGTGTTTGCAAAAAAAATCTGATAAATAATAGGATTTCGCTCAGGGTAAATCAGTAGGGAAGGAGTCATGCCAGACGATGCGGTTGTGGTAATACCTGCGGCAGGTCAGGGAGTGCGGATGGCAGCCGGTCAAAACAAACTGTTATTGCCTTTGGGTTCCCTAACAATTATTCAGCACAGCCTCAATATTTTCCTAAAGCACCCCCGGATTTCTGGTATTTATTTGGTGATAGCCGAAAGAGATGAGGGCGCTTTGAGGTCGATCTTGCCTTCGGAGAAAGAAATCACGCTCATTTATGGAGGAACGGAACGGCAGGATTCGGTTTTCAATGCCCTGAAACGGATTCAGCAGCGAACGCTTTTACCTCGCTGGATTCTGGTACACGATGGGGCACGCCCGCTTTGCCCTTCTGCACTGATAGGGCGAATTCTGGCGCAATGTGAAATGACGGGTTCCGCAATCCCCGTTATGCCTTTGACTGATACGATTAGAGAGATCACAGCTGAACACTGCAAAGTAGTAGACCGGTCCCGTCTTTTTGCTACCCAGACTCCACAAGGTTTTGAAGCAAAACTATTGATCGATGCCTATCACGCGGCAAGAACGAAGAAATGGCAGACAACTGATGATGCTTCTATTGTTGAAAAATTCGGTCACCGAGTCGCTTCGATAGAAGGGGACGAGTCCAATTTTAAAATTACGACTCATCATGATTTAAGACGTGCCGAATGGTGCTTGGAACAGCTTAAATAACATTTTCAAATTTGAGGATTTTAATGAAAAGATTTGGGCGGCATTGGAAGGTCTTGATTTCCATCGCGATTTGCTGGTTTGTTTCAGCAAACATATATGCACAATCGAATGAAAATCAGTCCGGGGAATCTCAGTTGAGAGAGGAGCAATCAGAAGACACGCAGGCATTGTCCGAAGAGACTGACGAAGGCGAAATTTCGATCAACTTACCTGAGAAAGTCACTCTGGAACAGTTAACCGACATCATTGCTCACGAAACGGATACCCTCTTTATCTATCAGAAACAAAACTTGCGGGGAGAATTGTTCATCACAATGCCCTCTAATTTTAAGGTCAAGAAAAAGGACATCTTCGCTATTTTTGAGAAACTTCTGACCACCCAGGGACTGACTCTTTTGCGTCGCGACAACAGCAATATTGTGGAAATTATTCCTGGAAAAGAAGCACGATTTTCGAAACTCCCGTTCCATTTTGATGATGAAGCCAAAAACGGGAACTCTGAGAATTTGGAAGCCTTGGAATCAACAGATTTTGTGATGCGTCTGCGTCAGGTAAAACACGCTGATTTAAACAAGATCAAAGCCGCCATTCAGCCTTTTTTTTCAAGCACTGGAACCCTCCTCCATTATGATTTGCTTCGAATTTTGATCATGGTCGATTCGAAAGACAATATTGAAAGAATCTCAGAAATAATTGATACGTTAGATGTTGACGATCCTGAAGATCTGCGTCAGGTCATGACAGTCTACAAAATGAAAAATACAAAAGTAGCCGATACACATAAAATGGTATCGTCAATTTATGCGAATATTCTTCACAGTGGACGTCAGGAACCCGTCAAATTTATCATTGAAAACCGTCAGAATGCGCTGATCTTTTTTACTACCAAAGAAGCCACAGTAGAGGTGAAGGCTTTATTGGATCTTATTGATGTTCCAGTAGATGAGGACCCTTTAACCGAATTGACCATCCATACCCTGAATTTCGTAACTCCAGGCAGTATTGCTCCTTTGTTGGTGCAAATTTTCACCCAAAAAGCCGTTCCTGTCATTAAAACTCAGCAAAAGGCCCCTCCCCCGAAAAAGGAGCCTGCTAAAGAAGCAGAAAAGGAAGCTGCACCGGTCAATCCTTCCACGGCAAGTCCGCCTCCCGTCCAGATTATTCCTTTTGACAACCTGAACGCACTGATCATAATTGCAGACAAAGGAACCACTAAAGATGTCATAGAGCTAGCTGGGCAGTTGGATGTAGATCGGGGAAAATTTGATGTTGAATTGTATGGCCCCTTGAAATTTGCTTCTGCCAAGGTTTTGGGCCCTTTACTTGCCACAATATTTTCTGATCAGATTGTGGCGGGGAAAGGTCAGGGAAAAACAGCGGCAGAGAGCCGAATCAAAATTATACCGGAAACTCGCTTGAATTCCCTGATTCTGATCGGAGACCGGTTCACGTTGCAGGAAATCAAAAAATTGATAATCCGACTGGATGTCGGTGGAGGAGATGCTGATTTTTACGTCCATCAACTGGAGTTTGCGAAAGCTCAGAACGTAGCCAGTCTGATCAACTCCATATTTACCAAAACGGTTGTCACAGGAAAAGAAAAGGAAGCTGTACAGGAATTACTGATTGTTCCGGATGAGCGCCTCAATCAATTGATAATTTTTGCCGACAAAACCCGGACCAGCCGAATTTTGGGATTGATTGAAAAACTGGATCTTCCGGCAGAAGAAGATGTTGCCACCAGTGAGTTCAAACTCTATCGACTCCAACATGCGGTCGCCAAAGACATTTCTGGCCTGCTCAAGGAAGTTACCGGATATATTGTCGAAGTCGCAAAAAGTGACGACACCGAAGATCCGGCACCGGTTCAAGTGCCGCAACCTGCACCCAAACCGGAAGCCGGCAAGGATGGAAGCGCCCCGGCAGCTCAAGGAGCTGCAGCCCCGGCTCAACCGGTAACAGGCGATGACAAAAAATCGCAACTTAACAAAGAAACTGCCAGCCGCATTTCGATCTCTGCCGATGAGTCGACCAACTCACTGTTGATTTTTGGTCCCACTGAAATTTTTGAAACCTTGGATCGGATTATTCAGCAACTCGATATCCCCAGGGTGCAGGTCTATATTGAAGCTTTGATTATGGAGACGAGTTTGAGTAAAAGTTTAAATTTTGGTGTCGATTGGTCCTTTGCTTCTCCAAGCGATGACAATTCCGCATTGATCAGTACCGGATTTCCCGGGGCATCACCATTAACGGTGGAAGGTGCGCTTCAGAAATCAGGCACAAGTGCTTTGGGCGTTGTCAGTGGAGGAACGCTTGAATTTGAAGGAAAAAACTTTTTAAGTTTTGGCGCATTCATCAGGGCAATTCAAAATGATTCTGATATCAATATATTAGCTCATCCACAATTGTTGATGCTCAACAACGAACAGGCATCCTTGAATGTTTCAAGGGTAATTCCTGTGGCCACCAATTCAGTAGTCGATGCCAACGGCCGGGTGACCGATCAAATTGAGTTCAGAGACGTCGGGGTGATTGCTTCGATCAAACCGCAGATTAGTGGAGATAACAGCATTCGGCTTGAAATTCAGCAAACCTCGAGTGATGTGACGCCCACTCCTGTTGGAAATTCCAATGCGGTAACAACGTTTAAAAGAGAACTGAAAACAGCTGTGGTGACTGCCAGTGATTCGATTGTTGTGCTGGGAGGACTACTCAATGAGCAATTGAGTCAATCTGAATCGAAAATTCCTGGCCTGGGAGACCTCCCTTTAATTGGCTGGCTTTTTGGAAATAGCAGTGAGAGAGTCGACAAAACTAATCTGATGATGTTTATTCGTCCAACCATTATCCGCAATCAACAGGATTTGATTCGTGTGACTGAAAAAGCAAACGCCCGTTATCAAAAGGCCAATGTTCAGGAAAAATCGTTTCGCGACATGCTTCAAAATCTTCAGAAGAACCCTCCCACGGAAAGGCTGAAACAGTGATGAATTAGGCATTAAATCGAGTGCCAAGGGAAAGAGCATTCAATATTCTTCTCAAAGGATGAGCCTATGGAAAATGCCATTGAAAAATTGGATTTTCATGTATTTCCGAACCTCCAAAATCCTCTGGAAATTAAAATTCCAATTTATGAAGGCCCGTTGGATCTATTGTTGCATTTGATCCGTAAAAAAGAACTGGATATTTACAAAGTCGAGTTGTCTGAATTGACCAATTCCTATCTTGCCTATGTGGAAAGAATGGAAGCTGTCAACTTGGACTATGCCGGAGAGTTTCTGGAAATTGCTGCGACCTTGATTTGGATAAAATCCAAATCCCTCCTGCCAAAACCTCCCATTGAGGAAGATGGTGACGAAGAAGATCCGGAAGAAAGGCTGAGGCGGCAACTCATCGAATACCAAAAATACAAACAGGCCGCTTTCCTGTTGAGCTGCTGTGATATGTTAGGTCGGGATGTCTTTCTTCACCCTGCATCTGATGATGATGAGTTACAACAGGAAGATGTTTCCTCTAAACAGGTGTTCGAAGAAATTTCGCTCTACGGGTTGATGGATGCATTTCGTCGCGTCATGGAACGACCCCGACCTTCGATTCATGTTGTCGAAAGCGACCACTATCGGCTTGAAGATCGACTGGAAGAACTCATTCGATTGTTCCGCGTAAAATCCCACTATCATTTTGAAGATTTATTTTTTCACAAAGATCAATCCCGTGCGATGTTGATCATCACTTTCATGGCAATTCTGGAGATGGTCAGACTGGGATTGTTGAGGGTGAGACAGGCGAACCAAGCTGATTCTGTGTATTGTCATGCCAGTGACGATTTTCACAAAAATGTTGCCAAATGGTTTGAACACCATCAACCCCTATCTGAACTCAATATTGCTTGATTTGAGTCAAAAAGTAATCTTCATAATTTTGGCTGCCAATGTTAACAGACAAATCCATTATTGTTAGCAGGAAAGGAAAGTTATGGCTGAGATGGATCAAGACGCGATTGATGCCTTACTGAACGGTGTGGGGGGAGAAGAGGAAAAATCTGACACCCCTCCTCCTGCCGAAGATAGTTCTGGAGGTGAAGTCGATCAGGCAGGAATTGATGCCCTTTTTGAAGGAAGCTCCGCGAACGAGCCTGAAGCAGAGCCGACCGAATCATTGGATCAAAATAATATTGATGCTCTTTTTGACAATCCGGGAACTGAGGACACTGGTTCTTCGATGGATGCGGAAGACAGCGGTTCTGATGAGATGGATGCACTCCTTGCTGAATTTGGATCTGCCTCGATTGGTCAGGATGAAGAAGGTCCGGATATTGATAGCCTTTTGACAGAAATTCAGTCAGATCCTTCTTCGGATGATATAGCTTCAGGGCAGGACAGCATAGATGCCTTACTGGATACTGTCGTCGATGGCAGCGGTCTTGAAACAGGGACGGCGGCAAAAGAGGAAGAAGGTGTCAATTCTGACTTTTTGCTGGATATGAAGCTTGTGCTTACCTTTGAGGTAGGGCGCTCCCAAATGTTGATTGGTGATCTTCTTTCTCTTGGTCAGGGATCTGTGATTGAACTGCACCGCCTGGTGGGAGAGGATTTGGATATGTTTGTCCATGGTCGCTTGATAGCCAAAGGGGAAGTGGTCGTTGTCAATGAAAAATTTGGAGTACGAATATTGGATATTATCACTCCCGAAGAACGAGTTAAAAAAATGGCTGGTTTGGACTCTCTGGTTTGAGGCATCTAACAAAAATTGGGTCCTATGTCCTTTTCTGAATCAGCCTCTAATCCGGATTGGAATCTGGAATCTTACCATTTTGATCTTCCTCCCGATTTGATTGCTCAGCATCCGACCCCCCTGCGGGATCATTCCCGGATGATGGTATTGCCCCGAGATAACTTCAATATTGATCATTTTTGTTTCTACCAGATTGTTGATCTTTTACCTGACAACGTTGCGTTGGTGATTAACAATACCAGGGTTCTTCCTGCCCGGTTAATCGGCCACCGTGTAACAGGGGGGGGCATTGAAGCTCTGTTGGTTAAGGAAAGGTCTACAGGAGAATGGGAAACTAAGGTCAAGCGGGCGAAACGGATTAAGCGCGGAGAGCGCCTTTCCTTTTGCTCCGATCACATTCACGCACTCGCCGTTGAAAGACTGGATGATGGTGGATGGTTGATGAAATTCGAAGATTCTGAGAATCTGCTGGAGAAACTCCAGCAATATGCAGAATCTCCCCTTCCTCCTTATATTACCCGTGCTCAGGAGGTGGAAGCCAGCCGCATTCAAGACAATGAACGATACCAGACTTGCTATGCAAAAAAGTTGGGAGCGATTGCAGCACCTACCGCAGGATTTCACTTCACCCCAGAAATTTTAAATCGATTGAAGCAAAAAGGAGTTCCGATTATTGAAATTACTCTTCATGTGGGGCTAGGCACTTTTGCGGCTATACGTAATCAGGATATTCGCCGTCATCAGATTCATTCTGAATATTTTGAAGTTTCACCGGATAACTTGAAACTTCTTCACCTGGCGCGGAAGGAAAAAAGAAGGCTGATTGCGGTCGGAACCACCAGTGTGCGGGTTTTGGAAACATTGGCAAAAACCGAATCAGGTACATCTGGCTGGACCGATATTTATATTTATCCTCCGTACGAGTTTCAATGGGTTCAGGGACTTCTCACGAATTTTCATCTGCCTGGTTCCACCTTGATCCTTCTGGTGGCTGCATTCTATGGCCGTGAAAATCTTCTACAGGCCTACCGGACAGCTGTTGAAGACAAGTATCGATTCTACAGTTATGGAGATTGTATGTTAATTCTCTAGCTTGTAGCTTCCCTGCTACCCTCCCGAACAGCCAATCTCATTTCTGATTGACCATTTTCAAACTCGCTCTTCTGATCACCCGACTCGCCTAAATAGTAATGTAATTACTTGTCTCACTATGTTACTTATGGTGTAAATTTGAAGTTGAAAAACGGCAACTTTCCAGATCAGCAGTGGAAGCCAGGTTAACAAAACTGATAACAGTGAGAAATGCGTTCTCAATTTTTGCACCTATCTTCATTTAAATTGGCTCTTTTGATCACAATAGGAGTATTGTGGCTTTACCTGATGAATTTTCAGGCGCTTTCATTCCTTGACAAGAAGTGGGTAGACTTCTTAATGAGAATTCAACTTCCGGTTCCTCATCGTCAGGAAGTCTTTATCGCAGCAGTGGATGCCAAGAGTATCGATCAATATGGACGTTGGCCCTGGCCTCGCTCCCGAATGGCTGAACTGATAGAGAGTCTCACCAAACATTATGGAGTACGCACGATTGGCATTGACATTGTTTTTTCTGAGCAGGACCTGAATACGGAAAATGATATTCTTTTGGCCAATACGATTCGGGAAGCTGAAAATGTAATAACAGGTTATTATTTATTGTCCAAGTCGGGCTATTTTCAATTGGACCAAATTGCGATCCAATCCTTAAAAAACAGTCAAATTTCATCTGAAATCATAGAAAAACTGTCTCCGCTTCGCTACCACATCAGATTAAAATGGGAACCGTTCCGCACTTTGTTGTTGAAATATCTGACACAGGAGGAATACGATTCAACCTGGAGGCATATTTTCAAAGCCACGCATCTCCACCCTTGGCACAATCTGACCCCTGAACAGACCAGTCGGCAGGTCCAGTCTTTGTCTTCGTCTGTTCCAGATATTGTTTTAGGCCAACGGTTTTTGAAAAACGCGCTTATTCCTGAGGGATGGGCAGCTGAAACCAATATTGCAAAAATTTCCAGCCAGGTAAAAAGTCAAGGGCATTTCAGTGCATTTCTCGATAACGAAGACGGTATATTACGCAGAATTCAGGCTGTCATGCTTCTCCATGATCGACTGCATACATCGCTTGATCTTCAGATATTGAAGCATTTTTTGGGAGCCTCTATTTTGAAGGTCAGATTAGATCAATATGGCATTAAAGATATTCAGTTGGATGAAAAAATCGTCGAAACGGAAAAAGACGGCTCTCTTCTTTTGAATTACAAGGGGGGACGAGACACCTTTGATACGTATTCTATCGTTGACTTGATAGATCATAAAATTTCGAAAGAGTCCCTACAGGATCGTATTGCCCTGGTCGGTATCACCGAAATGGGAATTCTGGATACATACGTTACTCCAACTGAGCACCTTTACCCCGGAGTTGAAGTGCATGCCACTGCTTTGGACAATATGCTCTCAAGCACTTATCTGAGAGTTCTTCCGAATCTTCGGCTCAAAACTTTCTTTTTTCTTATTTTTTTCGGGTTATTTTTGAGTGTGCTCGTATCTAGGTTTTCCTTTAGAACAGTCAGCATTATTTCGTTGACTGGTATTATTCTCATCATTGGGATTCAATTCTATCTTCTGCATGCCGCCCATCTTTGGACAGGTATTGTCTACAGCCTGCTCCTCGTATTCAGCATCTGGATCAGTCAAAATTTATTTGCGCTTTTTAGTGCAGAAAAAGAAAAACGTGCCGCACAAAAATTATCTTATGAGATTATTCACAATGCTCCAATTTCCATTTTTACCACTGATATAGACGGCCGTATCATTTATGAAAATCCGTCAGCACGCCGGATGTTCCAGTACCAGAAAGCGCAAAGTGCCCTCGGTGGCAATCTGGCCCAGCCAAATTCACTATTTGGGAAAACCATTGGAGATCCCGAACTGATGTCGAAGATTTTGAGGGGAGAGGAGGGCATACGGCAGTTTACCAAAGTCAGGTATCAATCGGCAATTACGAAGGCTTCTTTAATAGCCAACATTTTTATTGCCCCCCTTAGAAAAGGAACTGAAATCGAAGGAGCCATTGTTCAATTTGAAGATATAACAGAAACGGAAAAGGCCGAGCAAGCGCGCGAGCAAGCACAGCAGGAAACTCTGAAACAAAAACAGATAGCGCTTGAAAACCTTCAAAAAGCAGACAAATTGAAAGATCAGTTTCTGGCGAATACATCTCATGAATTGCGGACTCCTTTGAATGGAATCATTGGATTGGGGAATTCACTTCTCGATGGGATTGGCGGTGGACTTTCCGATGTTCAAGTCGCTAATCTAAAAATGATTGTTCAATCAGGTCAACGTCTTGCTCATCTTGTAAACGACATTTTGGATGAATCCAAGATGAAAAACAGGGAACTGCAACTTTTTATCGGACCGGTCAATATCTGCAATTTGGTGGAAGACGTTTTTTCTCTGGTTCAACCTTTAATTGGAGCGAAAGCGCTGTCCTTGATTTCCAAGATCCCGGATAATTGTTGCTGGGTTCAAGCAGATGAAAATCGTTTGCAGCAAATTCTGTTGAATCTGATCGAAAACGGGATCAAGTTTTCTCATCAGGGTGAAGTCGTGGTTCAAGTGCAGCAGGAAAAAGAATGGAATAGAGTTTCTGTCTCTGACTCGGGAATTGGTATTCCTGAAGGGAGTTTGGAGCGAATTTTTAATGTTTTTGAACAGCTTGATGGCTCGATTGAGAGGGAATTTGGCGGCACGGGTTTGGGTTTATCAATCAGTAAAAAATTATTGGAATTGCATGGAAGCTCAGTTGACGTGAAAAGTACAGTCGGCGTCGGAACCACTTTTTCTTTTCTTCTTCCTCGATCGGAAAAACAGAGTCATGAGCAATTCCTCGACGGGACAAAAGGGAAAAAAATAATTGGTTCACTAAATGCTGGCCTACAGCAATCTGGAGAAAATCAGTTGATCGCAGATGCTTGCGTTTCGACTGGTGTCTCGAAAGACAAACCATGGATTACGGTGCAACGTCAAATGATCGTCTTGGTTGTTGATGATGAACCCGTGAATCTGCAAGTGGTAAAAAACCAGCTTACATTGCACAACTATGATGCAATCACTGCTGAAAATGGTTACCGGGCACTCGAAATGCTTGAAAAGGAAAAACCTGATTTGATTTTACTTGATGTGATGATGCCGGGAATAAACGGATATGAAGTTTGTGCCAGGATCAGGGAATCTCATTCGGCCGCAGATCTTCCAGTAATTTTGCTGACAGCAAAAAATCAGGTAGAAGATCTGGTTCAGGCGTTTCAGAGTGGCGCAAATGATTATTTGGTCAAACCTTTTCATGAACAGGAACTGATTGCTCGAATCACGGCTCATGCTGAAATTGCCAGGATGAACCAGGCCATTGGTCGTTTTGTACCTCACAATTTCCTGCATTTTTTAAACAAGGAAAGTATTGCGGAAGTAAAACTGGGGGATCATGTGCAAAAAGAAATGAGTATTTTATTCTCAGATATTCGTTCCTTTTCAATGCTTTCAGAAAAAATGACTCCCCAAGAAACGTTTCAATTCATAATTTCATACCTGAGCCAGATGGGTCCGCTGGTCAGAAAATATGAAGGATTTGTTGATAAATATGTTGGTGATGCCATCATGGCACTTTTTTCAAGCAGGGCAGATGATGCGGTTCTGGCGGCAATTGCAATGATCCGTTTGTTGGATGAGTATAATGAAGGGCGTAGCAATGCCGGTTACGATTCTATCCGGATTGGCATCGGCATCAATACAGGGTCTTTGATGTTGGGAGCCATCGGTGAGGAAGACCGACTTGAAGAAACTGTCTTGAGCGATGCGGTCAATTTAGCCTCAAGAATCGAAGGTATGACGAAAGTCTATGACACAAATTTACTCATCAGCGAGTATACTTATCAAAATTTGATAAACCCTGGCGAATATGCCATCCGGCTCATTGACCGGGTCAAAGTCAAAGACAAGGCTGATTTCGTAGCCCTCTATGAGGTATTTGATGCGGATCCTCCAAAAATAAGGGACAGCAAATGGGCATCTGCTCCTGTCTTTGAACAGGCTCGAACCCTGTATGAACAGCAAAATTTTTCGGAGGCAGCCGCTCTTTTTGGGCAGTGCTCTTCTTTAAGTCCGTTGGATCACGTTGTTCAGCTTTATATTGAACGCTGTAAACTTCGGGTAAATGCCAATTTGAGCTAATTTGAGAAATTTGGCCTCATTGCTACATTTTCATGGTACCAGATTTCACTGATCAAAATTTGTTCTATCAAAAGATATCTAAAATTAGCTGGAAATACCCACGAATTTCTTCTATTCTGACCTTAAAAGAGTAAAATGTTTCGGGTTAGTGAAAACCTCCTATTTTCGGTTTGCCGCTCAATTAATTGATTGTGATTCCCGTTTTCCAAAGAGGCCATGATGTCATGTCTAACAAAATTTACTCTGCCCATCCCAATTATAATTGTACTATTCTTTGTCTACAGTTGTAATCCCTATTCACCGGAAGACAGTTCTGTTGAAAAGACCCCACTTTACTTGAATTTGTTTTTTGATCCTTCAGAAAAACAGACGGACTCTCGGATCAGCAGTTTGCAGAATGCCAAGGGCTACATTCTTTCAGAAACAGATTTGAATGAACTCAGATACGATGAAAATCTTGGAGAAGAAATTTGGAATCTTTTGAAAGATATGCAGGATTCCAAATATCCAACGGAAGAGGAATTTTTACTAGAACTCGAATCAGTTCTAGGGGCAGAAAACGCGGAAAAGCACCAAGCAGTTATTTTGCAATATGCCTATTCAGTAGTTGAAACCCTGGTGATTGATGTCAGAAGGATTGCTGGGGATGGTGTCATCGGCGCTCAAAGTGAATCTCGAATTATCTATCCGCAGGAAGAACTGTCTGATGAGGAACTGATGTTTTTGCTGGATCCGGGTAAAGTTCAAATTTTAATTTATTCATACGATAAAACTGTCTTTCAAAATGGAAATTTTTTACCGAACTCCTTCCTTCCGGATCTGCGATATTTTATCAGCTCAGGTGTGATTGAAATACAGCCTGGGCAGGTAGAATATGTAAAACTGCAAATGCAGGAAATTTACTATGAAAAACTGTATGTTGAAAAAACTTCAATCGAAAAGGAAGGTGAAAACAATTTTCGCATTCGTTTTAATTTGCCCGCGGTTGTGGGTGATTTGGGATTATTTTTAGAGTACAATATCGGTTACCAACGCTTTTTCAACCAAACATTCGATCTCAAAGAGATCAAGGCCGAAAATCGGGTCGATTCTCAATTTCAGTACGAAATTCTTTTAGAAGATCCTCCGGTTGCACCGCACGTCTTCAGAATGAGTGTTTTTTCTGAAAACAGTGCTCAGCTTGCGCAAAGTGATGTACTGTTTTGCCCGATTGAAGTCTGTGGTCAGTCTCCGTTGCGTGTTCGGTTCAGTACGACAAAACTTCTTAAAAACAAATCGTTTTCAGAAGGATTTCGCTTCAAATTAGGGACGAACCGTTTGAATGAAGGGATTGAGACCACCATATATGCCAGCCAAGGCCCGGTTACTTTTCCAACCCTCCAGGCGATCCTCCGTGAAGATGAAAGGGCGTTGAAAATTCATAAAATTGCCAGTTACAGGATTCCAGAACTGGTCAAACCGCATGTCGAATTCGAGGCCTTTGTTTTTCCTGATATTTGGCAAACCATGGGAGCAGATTTTTCACTCAGTGAGGTGTCATATATCTACTTCCCAATCGTCATGGAATCTCCCTCGACGGGTGAAAAAGCATATTATTTTCATGAATCAGGTTTTGAATCGCCTTTGGTTCCATATGTAAGAGAAATTGTTCAATCTGTAGATCAGGAGAGCTTCCTTATTGAGTGGGCACTTGAGCTCGAAAAAATTGATGAGGCACTTCCGTCTTTTCCGGTGGATATAGAAATATATGATTCAGAAGGATCCCTGGTTCGTAAACTGAAAGATCAAACTTCCTTATTGAAAAGCCCTGAAAAAATGTTGAATTACGAGACTCAGGTTGACTATGGTCCAAATGGACTTTCTCCAAATGCTGAATACTACGTCCGGATCCGGTTGGCAAAGCAACCCAGCAATGTTGAAAAAATAATTTCTTCCATCTCTTCTCTGCAAGATGGAAGTTCAGCGGAAACGGCTATTCCTGTTGACCAGTATATTGCCAATGCCGCCGGGTTTGTCGGAACGAACCAGGGACAGGATGAGTATTTTTCTGTCTTCCTGGAGGCAGGTACAAAACTGAACTTGACCTTTTATGGAGTCACAGTTGGAGGAGAATCAGTCTTTTTGACACCGCAGCTTCTTGATTCTTTAGGAAATTCGGTCCAGGGTTCTATCGTCAACGAGGTTCAGCATGAATTTGCTGCACCTGATTCCGCGACTTTTATTGTCAAACTGTTAAAACCGGATCTTGATGTTACCCCGTTAGAATATCGTCTGCTGCTTGAAAAGAAACTGGGTGATACTTCCGAGCCACCGGCTATAGTTTCAGCGGCTTCGTTGCCTTCAACCGTATCTAATCCTCGCATGGCTCTGGATCCGGATGACCCCGGAATGGTTCTGATTCGAGGGGGAACATTTGAAATGGGGGGAGACGATGGTTCTCATGATGCATCGGTGCATACAGTGACCATCAGTTCGGATTATTATATTTCCGATCATGAAGTGACCGTTGCAGAATTTCATCGATATATCAGTGTCGGAATTGATGCCAGTAGAGCGGGTTGTTATGACCCTGACTGTCCTATCGTCCGGTTGAAGTGGAGTTTGGCGCAATCATATATTTCCTGGCTTAATGAAAATCATCCGTCTGACAACAAAAAGCCGTTTCGTCTTTGTACAGAAGCCGAATGGGAATATGCTGCTCGTGCAGGAACAACGACTCGATGGTCATGCGGAGATGATGATGCTTGTCTGAATAAAGTTGGCTGGCATGCGGCCAATTCCGGAGGGAGGGCTCATCCTGTTAAAAGTTTGGACCCTAACCCATGGGGACTCTATGATATGCACGGAAACGTATTTGAGTGGGTACAAGATGGGTATGGACCCTATCCAACCGGGCCGGTTAGCAACCCAACCGGGCCTGAAACTCCAACAGGAACTGTCGGTGATCAAAGTAGCTCCAAGCACTGGCTTTATGTCCTTCGAGGAGGATCCTGGTTGTCGGACAAGGCTCTGTCCGGTTCCGCATTTCGATACTATGAGTTGACTGGAAACAAAGAACGGTATTACGGATTTCGACTCTGTCACGATAATTAACAGAGATTTTCCATGAGATGAATTAAAAGCGGGTCAGGGACGAGCGGCCCTGACCTTGATGGGTACTTGGTTTTGAATTGCTGGTTAAATTTAAAAAACCACGTCAACAATCAGTGCTGCTTGATTGTGTAAAGCTTGCTGGATCACGCGGTTTTTAATTTCCTGATTCAATGTATTGTCGACGATTGATTCCGATGAGGGTTGAATCTGCTGGAATAAAGGTCTCTTGAGCCTTTGAAAAATTCGGTTTATTTCTGTACGGTCTCCAGAAGAAATTGAAAGTGGCGGCGTTGGCGAGGAAGCTTTGACAATGAGAGATCGAAAACCAGGTCGCAAAGAAATTTCGTGAGCATTTGTTTCCTGATCTATTCTCTGAAAACTGACAATTCCCGATAATGTGGTCACCTGGGTTAAGCTAAAAGATGGAACTTCGACAATAAAATTTGTTCCTTTGACCCCGATGACAGCGTTGCCTGTCTTGATCAAAATCTTTTCTCTGTCCCGACGGTCTATTAAGGCTTCTAACTTTCCTCTGATTAATTCAAACAGGGAGGGATGTTCAGAGGAATTTCCTTCTCCATCAAAGTATTCCTTAACATGGAATTCCGCTTCGCTGGCAAGGACGAATCGGTCACCATTCTCCATTTTCAATTCTGCAACACTGTTTTTCCCCAATCGGATGAGGTTTTCTTTCGCGACAGGAGTTGATCCTGATATTTTTTTACCGTCCAGAAAAATTTCATAGCTCTCGCCGAGAGGGGTGAGAATCCCAATTGACGGGGGAGCTCCCCAGGCCGTAATGGTGTAAAAAATAAACGATAAAAAACAAATGAGTACAGTTTTCATGAGCTCTCCCAAATTGTTGTTAGACGTATTTAAAACTGAACTGTGACACCGATATTGGCGACAATTCTTTGGTAGTCAAAAGTAGAGAGGTTGGAATAATTAACTGCTTTGATCAAGTTGGCACTGATTTGAGAATTGTTGCCGATGGAACGCTGAATTCCAATTTTTGAGCGACTATATCGATCGGCCCGCTTTTTACTGGTTATGTCCTCAGGAAGACCGGTGTGAACGGCCTTGTAATATTGATTTTCATATTGTTTTTCGACAAAGAAAAGCCAGGGCGTGTTCTCAAGTCGATGATCAAGTTTCAAGATTCCTCCTAAAGCATTATAGTCATCAAATTCTTTACGCGTGTCTGACTTGGTATGAAGGAGAGTGAGATTCAATTGGGTAGAATCAAGAAATAGATGTGAGAATCTATATCCAAACAAGCGTTTGACGCCATCCAGATCGTGCCCCTTGTTCTCTTCTTTGAAATTCAAATCAGATTGCTTTTCGACATTTCCATCCATTGTTTCAAGGCTGTCATTAAAGTCCTGATCAATGAATATTGCGAAAATGTTGGACTGATATTGTTTGGAATGAAATAGATGTCCGCTGATTTCTGCCACTTTTAAGATTGCCATATTCTCCCAACTTGCCTTCGCAGTATTGGTTCGCAAGGTGATATAAGAGGATTTGGCTTCAACTCGATGATTTCCCTGTTCCCAGATGATTTTTCCTGAGAACCAATGTGAGAGAAAACCGCTTTCTTTTAGCGTCGAGTTCCATTGGGATTGAAATCGATAACTTAATTCCGGCTGTATTGGCGATTCTCCCAGTTTCCAGTCAGTAGAGGGAGAATATGATGCATTAAAATCCGTCAGTAGTTCATCAGTCTTTTTCTCCCTGTTTGGTCCTTTTTCTTGAGAATTTTGGAAAATGCTTCCATTGAAAGGCACAAACAAAGCGTTGTCATCAGATTGCAGGCGCAAATCCAACATATAGTTGACTTTTCTGAAAACTGCAGCGTCTTGTTCCTCGTTCTGACTCTTCCAAAGTTCCAGTTCGTTTTGATTTCCGTAATAGATTAGAAATAGCTTTTTTGCCTTTTCTCCTTCTTGCCCTTTCGCTTCAACCAAAATACGATTTTTTCCTGGTTGGAGAACCAAATGCTTTGTGAGGACAAGGGTTTCCTCTGTGGAGGTTTGTTCTGCTTTATCGTTGAGGATGACTTCGGTTATTGGACTGGAATGAGCTATGATAATGATTGCTGTGATTTGTTGTGATTCCGTGTAGTTTTCTGAAGCGAGAGTGCTGGAAAATATTTGCGGTGAAGCCGAGAAGACTTGGAAGGGTGCGATGATACTCCAAACCAGGATTGGGAGTGAATAGAAAAATAATCTAGACATTGGCAATGCTGTAGCCGGGCACCCCGGAGGGAAATATTTTTTACTCATTCTCTCAAAAGAATAGTAAAATTTTATTTTGTCAAACATTACTACCAAAAATTTAGTATTTTTGATAGAAAATAACACAATCGATTATTTTCAAAAAAGCCATTTACATCAAAACTAACTGAAAATGTTAATAATCTTTGTATTTTTAAAAAAATGGATTGAACGATGTAGATCCACTGATCAAGGGTTAAGCAAAAGCTTTTATACCTGGCAAACAGTCGCTTTTTCACTGAAACGAGTAACCCTAATTGGACTCAATTTCCTCTTGATGGGTTTGATCGGAGGCAGTTCGATGGCTGACGAAATAAACCCCACGATTCGTATTGATCAAGCTTGGGGGTGGGGGTTGCTGCTCGCTGCTGCATTTGTCTTCGTCTTGTTACTGATCTATCTTTTTCGTCTCAGGGCCTTGCTAAACGCTTCGAGATCCCGACAGGAGAATGAATCTCCTGAACAAGCAACCGAAATTGAATCAAATTTGCTGGAAATAGTTTCTCATGAACTTCGGGTGACCCTGCACGGGATCACTGGCCTTGCTGAATCGATAATAGAGGATTGTCAAGGACAATTAGTTTCTCCAGCTATTGACAATATTTCCTTGATTGCGTCCAGCAGTAAACGGCTTACCAGTTTGGTCAGTGATATTCTTGATTATTCTCAGATTAAAGACAAAGAAATTCAATTGTTTATACAGCCCTTGCTGATTCATCGCACGGTGGAAGGCATCCTCACGCTTTTTAGGCCATTGATTGCAGACAAGCCCATTGCTTTTTTCAACCAAATTGAAACAGATTGGATTGTTGATGCGGATGAAAACCGTCTGCAGCAGATCCTGGTGAATTTGCTCGACAATGCTATAAAATTTACGAAGCATGGAAATATCACTGTATCAGCCAGAAAAACGGAGGCCAGCATGGTCGAATTGATGGTTTCTGACACAGGGATTGGAATTTCCTCTGATGATTACAATCGTATTTTTCAGTCATTTGAACAGATCAAAAGCAAGGTCTCCGAAAAAAATACCGGAAGAGGATTGGGTCTTGGAATTACTCGTGAACTTGTAAGAGCCCATGGCGGTGAAATCCGGGTTAATTCTGAATTAGGAAAAGGATCTCAGTTCATTTTCACGCTCCCTGTTTCCACGCAACCCCAAAATTTGGTTGAATCACAAGTAGCTGAAGTTTCAAACGCAGACGAGGTTCTTTCTGTTGCTTCGGTCCTCGAAGGTGACGATACGGAGTCTGGCAGCTTTGCGGTGCCCGGTGTCGATTTAATATTAAGCACTCAAAAAGACTTTCAAATTTTGATTGTAGATGATGACCTGATTAATCTGCAGGTCTTGGCCAATTATCTTCATCTCCAAAAGTACTCAGTTTTACAGGCAAAAAGTGGACAAGAGTGTTTGGAAATGATCAAACACAACACAATCGACCTTCTATTACTTGATGTCATGATGCCCAAAATGTCGGGTTTCGAGGTCTGCAGAAAACTACGAGAAGAATTTTCTCCCCTTGACCTTCCTATCATCATGCTGACAGCAAAAAACAAAGTCTCAGATTTAATTGAAGGACTTGCTGCTGGAGCGAACGACTATCTTCCTAAACCTTTTTCAAGAAGAGAACTATTGGCTAGAATTAGGAGTCATCTGCAATTAACGGTGAGTCTTGCTGAACGGGAAAAGACAGAAAAAGCTCTCCATGAAAGTGAAGAACTCCTTAGCGCTTTTGCCAGCGCAGTTCATGACGTTGCCTTTATTCTTGATGAGGATGGTCGTTATATTGAAATACTGGCTTCTGCAGACGGATTTTTGGTGGACGCAGTTGAGACCATAAAAACAAGAACGATTCATGAGTTTTTACCTCCAGAAAAGGCTGCTTTGATTCAGAATGTGATCAATAAAACCATCGAAACACGGCAGAATCAAATACTCGAATACCAGCTTGACGTACCAAACGGAAAAATCTGGTTTGAGGGAAGAACAGCATTTATTCCGAGAGCGATTAATGGGAAACAGGTAATCATTTGGGTCAGTTATGATATTAGTGAACGAAAACAGGCGGAAGAACTGGAAAAACAGCTAATTCAATCACGAAGATTGGAAGCAATTGGCAAGTTGGCAGGTGGAATTGCTCATGATTTTAATAACAATCTGCAATCTATTATCATGGCAATGGAACTTTCGATAAGAGCGACAAAGGAGAGTCAGGTCAAGTCCAACCTGGAAAGAGGCCTTAAAAGCGTTCATCGGGCTAGAGATTTAATCAAGCAGATATTGACTTTCAGCCGCAAAGAAGACACGGAACGCCAAATCATAAAACTGGGGCTTTTTGTCAAGGATGCCCTTGAAATGATCAGAGCGGCACTACCTTCTACAATTGAGATTCAAACAAATCTGGCAGACACCGAAGAACAAATCTTTGGAAATGCATCGCAGATTCATCAGATCATATTAAATCTGTGCATCAACGCAAGTTATGCCATGAAAGAAAAAGGCGGGATTTTGGAAATCTCCCTTAAACGGATATCACCGGACTTCATTCAGGCAAAACGCTTGAATCTGCAGCCAAAGGAATGTTTGAAATTAACGATACGAGATACTGGAATTGGAATTGATCCAGAGGTGATAAATCGAATATTTGAACCTTTTTTTTCGACTAAATTACCCCATGAGGGAACCGGTATGGGGCTTGCCATTGTTCACGGAATTGTGCAAAGCCACGAAGGAGCGATAACCGTTGAAAGCGACTTGGGAAAAGGCACATCATTTGATGTCTTTTTTCCAGTCTCCAGTCAAATGGTTCCAGTTGAGGAAAATAGTACTAATGAAGTCCTTTACGAGGGCACGGAAAGAATTTTGGTGGTGGATGATGAAGAAGATATTGTCGAATTTGCCAAGATGATGCTCGAAAAATTAGGTTATCAGGTCGAAGCGTCAACGGACTGTAGTGCGGCTCTGGAAAAATTTAGAATGACGCCTGAGCAGTTTGATCTCGTTTTAACGGATCAAACCATGCCTCAAATTTCTGGTATTGAATTGAGTAAAAAAATAAAGGAAATTCGCTCTGATATCCCGATTATACTTGCCTCGGGTTTGGGACCGCTTCCAGAAGAATACAAAGAATCAGATATAGATTTTCGAATATCGAAACCCTACTCAATGGTCGAGACCGGGCGACTGATTCGAAATATTCTTGACAGGTCTTGAACTTAGTTTTTGTTAGTTTTTGCTCCCTTAAACCAGTAGTCTTTGCTTCCGCTAGATCCAGCCTCTGATTTTATACGTCAGCAAACCGATATATTCGTGAGCATAGGTTTGCAGTTTGCTGAAGTTCCTCCAATCAAAATATCGCCACCAGGTGTCTTCTTTTTTAGAAAATGAACTGGCTGCATAAGGGTATATTTCAAAGCCAAGATGCTGAAAAGTGAGGTATAAGCGGAGCATATGATAGTCATGGGTGACCAGGAGAATTTTCTTAAGCTGCTGCGAATTTAAAATTTCTGCACTTTTAGTACTGTTCATATAAGTGTCGACCGATTGGTTCTCGACAAGAATATCCTTATCAGGAATTCCCATTCCTCTCAATATGATATGCATTCCTTTAGCATCAAAATGTTCGGCAGAGGGTTTAGTGATGCCCCCGGTCACCAAGATCAAGGGAGCCCACCCTTCCAGGTACAATTGTGCCGCGGTATAGGCTCTGATCGTCGATCCGGAAGATGGGGCGCCGGATTCATGGACACCTGCTGTGGCGACGACAATGACATCCGCTTTGTGCTTCTCGCTTGCCGGTGTTAAAAATTTGAGAGGCCATGAGAAAAGTTGAAAAAACCAGGTATTGGTGAGAACAATCAAAACAAGGCAGATGGAAACTAACCATTTTATTCTGGGATTTTTTTCTCTTCGATTTCGCCTGACAGGCCAGACTACTGCCAATAAAACGAAGACTGCAAAGACAAGAGGACTAAAAATGAGGTTTTCAATGATCAGAGCAATCGAGGGCTGCATAATAAAAACAAATTGCCAATTTAAACACTTAGGAATTTTTGTTGATGTTCTTTAACGGGTTCGTCAAACAGCGAACCATCGGACTGTTATAAGGGGAAACCAGAAGGAAACCCATGTTTTTTAAGAATTTCCTTTTCAAAGTTACTTTGAAATAACCTGTCATTGTCGGAAAGTCAAGTAAGCTTGCTCACAAAGCAAATCATCTTTTTTTGAGTATGGTTTTTACATCGATTTTTGAATGCAAGGTACGGTGAACCGGGCATTTGTCGGCGATTTGTAATAGCCTGTTTTGCTGTTCCTGATCGAGGGGGCCAATCAGTTCAATTTCCCGCTCAATCCTGTCGATTTTAACATTCTGGTTTTCACAGTTCTGACAATCTGTATTGTATACTTTTTCGTGGTTCAGGCGGACCACCGCCGATTTTAGCGGCCAGCCCTTGCGGTCCGCATACATCCTCAATGTCATCGAAGTACAGGCGCCCAGGGCTGAAACCAGATAATCGTATGGGGAAGGACCTTGGTTGCTTCCTCCAACTGCGGCGGGCTCATCAGCAATTAGGGAGTGGCCATGCGCTCTTATTTTTGTAAAAAAACCACTGTCGGTGCGTACAGTAATTCGATTTTCCAGAGGAGAAGTCTGGACCGCCGATTTTTTTTCAGGGATACCGATGTATTTTTTGGCCCAGGCTGCAATCATGGCACCGGCATAAACCGCATCATTTTCTTGCATCAAAAGATGATCGGCTTGATCGAGAGAGAGATAGCTTTTTGGATGTTTGGCCGCTAAAAAAATTTTGGAAGCATTGTCAATTCCTACAGTCGTGTCAATGGGCGAGTGAAGAATCAGCAGTGCTTTCTGCAAGTTGCGAATCTTGGATTCCATATTGGATTCCGCCAAATCTTCCAAGAATTGTTTTTTGATCTTGAATTTGCGCCCTGCCAGCAATACTTCAGCTTCTCCTTCCAATTCAATCAACTCCCGCTTGTTTTCTAAAAGTTTACTGACATGCTCTGGTTCAGCTGGTGCTCCTATGGTTGCAACGGCAATCGAAGAAGTGATTTCTGATGCCGCCTGCAAAACAGCTGCTCCTCCCAGGGAATGGCCGATCAATAATTTGGGTGCTTCAAATTCGGCTTTGAGATAGTCGGCCGCCGCGACTAGATCTGTAACATTCGATGAAAAATTGGTATCAGCAAAATCCCCTTCACTTTCTCCCAATCCGGTAAAATCAAACTTGAGAACTCCAATCCCTGCTTGAATGAGAGCACGACCGATGTGATTTATCGCTTTAAGGTTTTTAGTACAGGTGAAACAGTGTGCAAATAAGCAATAGGCAATGGGTTCTTCATCAGTCGGCAGCATCACGTGCCCCACTAATTTTTCTCCTGTTGCAGCAGAAAACAATACTCTTTGTGTTTGCATGCATTCCTCCTTGTTCAAACGCTATTTGAAAAATGTTGCGCATACCAATATCCCTAGCTTTATCAGGAAAACAAGTCAACTCTCTTATAGGGCCAATGCGCGCACTCCGCTCAGTTTTAGTAGAGTGCGGTCAAAAGAAGATGGGGGAAGGGAGGGATAAGGACTGTGCAGAATATGGAGAGGAATCATTTGGAAAAATGAGGGGTCAGCATGGCAGGCAAGACTCCCTTTCCAATAAATTGAACGAAATGAACTCTGAAGGGTCAGACAAGAATTTTCAATCCAGAAATATCCGTTGATTTGAGCCGACGAATTTTCCGAATTCAGGGATCGCAATGTCACTTTTTCACTGACATGAACGAATAGATTTGGAGAAGTCCGGGCAAAAACGTCCGGTTTTCCGGGAAGGTCCAAATTCAGATTCCCAATAATATCGAAATAGATCTGTTTGCCGATTGGTGCCGTCAGATCCCCTTCTATTGTCGCGTTTCCTATTATTTCGATGTATAACGGGTCAACGCCGATGTCAGTCACGATCCAATTCTTCTCATTCAAAAATGCAGTGATTTTTTCTTCCTCCCATAGCAATCGCACTTCTCCCTTCAGTTGCTGATCGAAGGAAAGATCAGGATTTTCTGGGAGTAGAAAATAGCGGTTGCTTTCCAAAGACTTTATTCGATCTTGCTCATCGTAGAAAATAATGTTTTCGGGTATTTCAACACTATCCAGGGCAGCCAGGTTACTCCATGGAATATCCGAAAGAGCAAAGTATTGGAAATGAAATAGGGCTTCAAAATTCAGCGATTCCCCTGAAGATTCATGTATCAGTTCTATCGACAAAAAAGGCATGTTCAATGCTGCTTTGCTTTGTGCCTTCCAATCAGGAAAAAAGGGCATATATTTTGACTTGTTCAAAACAACTGAATTTTCCCGAAGCTGGGCTTCGGAGTGCTTTTGAAGCATCAGAATGATTTGCCCTAAAACTCCTTCCATTTCTTGAAATATTGATTGAAACTTGACAGAAGATTCAGCTTGCAGGCGGAACTGAATTTCGTTTTGATACCAGCGCAAAAGAAGAAGACTGAGTAGGGTCATAAAGACCAAGATAATCATCAGGGCCATCCCTGAATTTTGAAAATCTGGACTGAGAGAAGACGGGCGCAAAGATCGAAATGAATGATGTTTCATGAGAAAAGCAAAAACTCGTGAAATTGATTTTCGTGAAAGACTTGGCAATCGCGATCTCGATTCATGGTTGGAAACAATGAGATAGAATTACAGATCTCCAATCGTCCTTTTTATAAGTATGGAGCGGGGCCAAACCCAGCTTTAAAAATTCTGTCTCTAATTCAACCCATTGATGTGCTAGAAAACCGCTGCAAATCAAAACTCCTGAAGGTGCGACCAAACGTGCAAAATCTGATTTTACACTCAGTAATTCATGAAAAAGCATATTGCTGATCACTATGGAGTATTTCCTGGTCAAGCAATCGGGTTTTCCTACAAATGCTTGAACAATTTCGTTCAACTGATTGAGGTTTCGGTTTTTTATCACATCCTGGACAGCTTCTTTCTCCAAATCAATCCCATGAACCAAAGGAACCCCAAGGTACGCCGCTGCAAAAGCCAGGATCCCGGAACCGATCCCGACATCGAGCAAGGAACCGGGGGGAGTTGCAGAATTGAAGATATGTTTTTCAAGAGTTTCCAGGGCTAATACGGTGGATGGATGCTGACCGGTCCCAAAACCTTGCCCGGGATCAATGACGATCGGAATTCTTCCAGACGATTGTCCTTCGATTTTCCAGGGAGGGCAGATGGTGAAGGATTTCCCGACCTGGGTGGGAACAAAGTACTGTTTCCATGCAGCTTGCCAATCTTGGTATGGCAGGCGGTTAAGACTCAAAATTTTAATGGCGTCGAAAGGATATTGATAGAAGCGACAGAATTTTTCAGGAATTGCTCGAATTGTTTCTACAGGTTTGTCTTCAAAAAAGACGCGCATTTGCAGTATTGAGTTTGTCTCTTCAGCAATCTCAATTCCGGAGGCGCTTTCTTCAAAACAGAATGTGCTCCATAAATCTTCATGTCTTTGAGGAAGTTCCACCAACAATTCGAGGTAAAAATCTGTTTTCATAAGTGGATATCTATTGAGCAGATTCAGGCAGAGTAAGTATTTCAGGCAGAGTTGTTACCCCAAGCAATCAGCTCTTTGACTTTTTCAGCAACAGCTTCATTTTTGAGACACGCAATTGCTTCGATAAGTTGAGTGGGTGCTCTTTGGTGGGATAAGTGAGTGAGAATAGAATTAATCAGTTTGACACGTTGCGCTGCTTCAAGTTCCAAAATTTTCATAATCTGCATTTTCATGTCTGGAGCGTCACAGGCAGCGAGCACAAGTGTTGTGAAATTATCAAGATCCGTGCTTGGGTATTTTGAATTGAATAAAGGCATGAGACCGATTTTAAATGCTTTGCCACCCTTCCAGGATTTTTGGAATGTGTTCATCCCTGAAGAGTTGAGATTGTTCCATCCATGTGGGGTTTTTGGGATGATGCACAGGGTAGGGAGGAATATAATTCAAACCGATTTCCAGAAATCTGAGAATTAGTTGTGCCGTTAAACCCCAAATGTCATAATCCTTGTAGTAAAAATGATGAACAAAATACGGCCGTTTCGTTTGATATTCCTGTAAAAAATGATGGCCTTCCTTCATAAAAAAATCCAATGGGACATGAAATACACTTTCGATTTCAAATTCGTTTGGTTGCGGAACAAAATTTGATGGAATCATACCTACATACGGGCTTACCAACAAAAAATTTCTGGAAAGGATTTGATCAATTTTCCCTAAAATTGCCACGGAATCAGGCAACAACCCGATTTCTTCATGGGCTTCTCGAAGGGCGGTATCGAGATCGTGTTGGTCCGATTCATCCCGCTTGCCGCCTGGGAATGAAACTTGACCAGAATGAGAACGAAGTTTTGAAGAGCGCCGGGTCAGCAAAAAATGTAAACGGGATTCTTTTTCGAAAATCGGAATGAGTACGGAAGCCCGTTGCCTGGTGTGTTGATTTTCCGGTGGAGAATATTGGGACAGTTGATGGCGCAGGATTTTTAACATTTTGAAAAGACTTCTTTACCAAGGATGTTGGAGTTGGGTATCTTGAAGATCAAGGATTGAAGTACTGCCTTTTGTTTTGTTTCCAGTATTTTTTGGTTCTTTTTATGATTCGGTCACAGGCTTTTAAACAGGCTTTTGCAAATGCGGGTGTAAAATGATTATGAGGAGTTCGGGTGGTGCCAAAAGAATCCCGCTCCACGGTGCCATCCAAGAGTGTGCAGTCCGCGCGCAGTTCCTCCAGAGAAGGTTCAATCTCGATGCATTTTTTCAGTAATTCAACAGTAGAGAAGGCAGGAAGCTGAAAGTAACCTTGTGCCTCCAATATGGAACTCAATGCGTTCATTGCAGCTTGTGCACTCTGCATACTGCTTTTGTCAGGTTGTTTTGCCAGTGAACTCTTTGCGATTTTGAGATCGATCTCGGACTGCTGCCACGATACCTGTGCACGTTTGATACTGCGTGATGATTCATTCGTTTTGAGCATGGATTATTCTTTGCCTAATGTAGAAAAAAATCTGGATTTGAATTGTGATTGAATGCAAAACACGTTGGTTTTGCAACTCATTATGTTTCTTCATGAACTCATGGGTCAATGACGTATGCAGTAGGTTTGAAGATATTTATCGATTTTTTGGTAAATCGTATCAGTCAGATAGACTTTCCCGTCGATTTCGCGTCCTAATAGATATTCGCAAATTTCCCCAATGGTCACTATGGATTTGACTGGAATTCTCGTTTTAGATTGAAATTCGCTAACAGTGTCCTTTCCTTCAGCATTTGTTTCCATGCGATCAACTGCGATAATGACCCCTGTGAAGTGTGCTTTTGAAATCGCTTGGATCATCGAGATCGCTTCTTGTTTTGTTGCTCCGTCTGTGATCACATCATCGACCATAACAATTTGATCGGAATCAACAGGTGCATGTCCCACTAAAATTCCCTGGTCTCCATGAGTTTTAGCTTCTTTCCGATTAAAAAAATAACCGATATCTCTGTCAAAATGAGTTGCGAGCGCGATGACCGTAGCAATGCACAAAGGAATGCCTTTGTATGCGGGACCAAAGACCAGCGTACTTTGGGGTATCATTTCCTGAAGTGTCGCGGCGTAATAATATCCCAATTTTGAAATAGTCTCTCCTGAATTAAAGGAAGATGCATTGAAGAAATAAGGAGAAATACGACCACTTTTAAGTTGAAATTCTCCGAACTTCAGCGCCTTTTCCTTGACTAAAAACTCAATAAACTCTGATTTATAGCCCTTGATCTGTTGCTTGGTTTTCATGCGATTTGAATCTCTCTGATAGGGAAGCAACTCAGTATGATTGAGCCATCACTCATTTAAAATATTATTGATCAGAGTTTTTTAAGTTGCTTGATGCTCATGCGTTCCAATGGCTGTCAACAGATAATTCCTAAGTGTTTTTCAACCCATAAAAAAACACATTTTTTCTTCGTTTTTGCAAGCTGTTGCAAAGCGGTGCTAAACTTGAAAAACTTGCTACTTTTTGAAAGATTGCATAGTTTTTCAGAATTAAACGAGTGCAGGATCAGGAATTTTACGTCTTCCTGCTGTCTCATCGGGGGGCGAAAGTTCTTCTGAAAAAAGTTGTTTCCAGCATTTCGTGACGTTTCATCACCTGTTCTTATCCCAAATACTGAAATTTTGCAATTGTTCCTTGGATACCAGATTGAAAGGCGAAATTTCGATAAACGGTATTCTAAAATATTATTCATGATATCAGGAAAATTTTGTGCCACTTTACGACGATGTTTTAGCGACAATCGGTAAAACTCCAACCGTGAAAATCAATCGCTTGACTCAGGAGGGCAGTGCCTCGGTTTATGTTAAATTAGAAAAATTCAATCCGGGCGGCAGTGTTAAAGATCGAACGGCATTGGGTATGATTCTGAGTGCTGAACGAGAAGGAAGGCTGAAGCCAGGATCTACAATTGTCGAGCCGACTTCCGGCAATACGGGAATCGGTCTTGCAATGATTGCTGCAGTCCGGGGTTATGACATGGTGATCACAATGCCGGATACGATGAGTTTTGAGCGTCGGGCAATGTTGGAGTTTTTAGGGGCAGAAATTATTTTGACGTCCGGGGAACTGGGTATGCAAGGCTCAATCGAAATGGCGCGAACATTAGCCAAAAAACGTGGGTACTGCATGATGTCTCAGTTCAGCAATCCTGCCAATCCAAAAATTCATGAAGAAACAACCGCCCAAGAAATTGTTGAAGATTTCAAAGAATCAGGGTTGGACTATTTTGTCAGTGGAGTAGGAACGGGGGGTACCATTTCAGGAGTTGGAAAAATCTTAAAACAGTCATTTCCTAATATACAAACAGTGGCTGTGGAGCCTAAAAACTGTCCTGCTATTTCGGGAGGACAACTTGGAATGCATGGCATTCAGGGAATCGGTGCAGGATTTGTCCCGGAGAATTATCATTCCGGTTGGGTAGATCGAGTAATGCTTGTTTCAGAAGAAAATGCCTACCAAACAGCCCGCCTGGCCGGTCGTCATGAAGGTGTACTGGTAGGTATTTCTTCAGGGGCAAGTTTGTGGGCAGCACTGCACATTGCCAAAGAGGCAAAAGCTTCTCAGCGTATTTTGAGCCTTATGCCGGATGGGGTTGAGCACTATATGAGCACGCCTCTTTTTTTGCACAAAAAGAGGACTTCATGAAAAGCAGGATAAAACTGGAAGAAGCTGTCTCCGCAATTTTGGAATCATACAAGCAGCACCCGGATCTGGAGCGTATTGGCAAAAAAAAACTTCCTGCAAGAGAAGATATCATTCAGTTGGCAAAAGACATTCAAATGCTGTTGTTCCCCGGTTTCATTAGAGAGGAGTCTTTAGAACCTTTGGAACTGCCGTATATAATTGGCCAAAAAACAGTTTCCATTTTTAACCGCCTATGCGCCTATTTGGATCAGGTGCTTTGTTGGGAAATCGCCCAAAATGGAGAAAATTGCCGGGATGATTCCTCTTTTGGGAGCCAGGTGGAACAAATTGCCATGGAATTTTTAGAATCGATTCCGCAGTTGAGAAATGTTTTGGCTGAAGATATAAAGGCTTTTTACGAAGGAGATCCTGCGGCTCGAAGTCAGCAGGAAATCGTTTTGGGATATCCTGGAGTAAATGCAATCAGTATCCATCGAATTTCTCATTTCTTTTATGAAAAGAATATCCCTTTGCTCCCCCGAATCATCAGTGAATATGTTCACTCGCAAACCGGAATTGATATTCATCCAGGGGCTAAACTAGGCAAAGGAATTATGATCGATCATGGGACAGGGATTGTGATTGGAGAAACCTCTGTGATTGGGGATGGGGTCCGGATTTATCAGGGAGTGACCATTGGAGCATTAAGCCCGACCCGAAAAGTAAACAGACCAAAAGCGAAACGTCATCCAACGATTGAAGATCATGTCGTCATCTACGCCGGTGCGACTATCTTGGGAGGAAAAACCATTGTGGGGAAGAATTCAATCATTGGAGGAAATGTCTGGCTGACGCATAGCGTTCCTTCTAATAGTCTTGTCGTTTGGGATGCTCCTGCAAATCAGCGGTCAGTCAGACGTGAAGAAATCATGCTTTCTCCGGATCCGCTTTTAAATTCAAAGAATGGATTGAGCTAGAGAAACAAGATTTTTGAAGATCAATGCATTTTGAACCTGTGAGTTGCCACAAATTGGTGTAGGATGCTCGGTTCTGACTTTACTGGATCAGGAGTGGTTCTTAGTTCAACTACCCGGAACGTGTCAATGAATATATCAAGGATTTAGCCAATAGGGAAAAAATGGGTCAGCCTAATTCTGATAATCATACTTTAAAAGATTCAAAGACTAAAATACAGCCACCCCAGATGTACAAGGTTTTTATTCACAATGATGATTATACGACAATGGATTTTGTGGTGCATATTTTGGAAACGATTTTTGGTAAGAGTCCAATCGAAGCTTCGCGTATTATGTTGAATGTCCATAATGACGGGATTGGGGTGTGCGGAATCTATCATTTTGAAGTTGCAGAAACCAAAATTGCTGCAGTGCATGCTATTGCGGAGCAGTACGAATTTCCTCTACGATGTAGTATGGAAGAAGCTTAAAGGAGAAGTCTATGTTTACCAAAGATCTAGAGGTTAGTTTGATGGCTGCCCAGCGTGAAGCAAAGAATCGACGACATGAATATTTGTGTGTGGAGCATATCCTGTATGCCTTGTTGCACAATGAGTCTGGGATCCGAATTGTTAAAAACTGTGGAGGCAGCGTCGAGAAACTTAAAGAGTATTTAGAGGATTTTTTCACTCAGCAGGAAACAATTCTTGCCAGGGGAGACAATCCTCAGCAAACTCTAGCGGTACAGCGTGTTTTGCACCTTGCAGTCATGCATGTCAATAGCGCAGGAAAAACAACTGCTGATGTTGGTGATGTATTGGTCGCCATTCATCGAGAGTCGAAATCTCATGCTTCCTATTATCTCCAAAAGGAAGGTATTACCCGATTGGATTTACTCAACTACATTTCGCACGGAATTTCAAAAGTACCTGTGGATGAGGATGATTTGGAAAGCAATAGAGATTTCACGGATGAAGGAGAAGAAGTAGAATCGCGTCCGGAGCGGGATCCTCTGGCTTTGTATACGCTCAATCTTTCGCAGTTGGCGGTTGAAAATAAGATTGATCCACTGATCGGTAGAGAATTTGAATTGGAACGCACCATTCAGATTCTTTGTCGGCGCCGAAAAAACAATCCCATTTATGTAGGAGAGCCCGGGGTAGGAAAAACGGCAATTGCGGAAGGTTTGGCTTTGATGATCTACAAAGAAAGTATCCCGGAATTGTTGGAGGGGTCAGAGATCTTTTCTTTAGACATTGGCGCCCTCTTGGCGGGAACCAAATTCCGGGGAGATTTTGAACAGCGAGTCAAAGCGGTTTTGAAAGCTCTCAAGAAAAAACCGCGATCAATTCTCTTCATAGACGAAATTCATACAATTGTTGGAGCGGGGGCCACCAGCGGCGGGTCGATGGATGTTTCAAATTTACTAAAACCGGCGCTTGCAAAAGGAACTCTTCGCTGCATTGGTTCGACAACCTATGAAGAATACAAAAAGTCTTTTGATAAAGATCATGCACTTTCACGACGCTTTCAAAAAATCGATATTGTGGAACCGACCGTTGAAGAAACCATCAAAATTCTTAAAGGTTTAAAAGCGGCTTACGAAAACCATCATCAATTACGGTACACTCAGGGAGCGATACGGACCGCTGCAGAACTTTCCGCAAAGTATATCAATGAACGTTTCCTGCCGGATAAAGCCATTGATGTGATAGACGAAGTTGGATCGGCAGTTAAACTGAGACCCTCTTCGAAAAAACGCAAAACAGTGACGGCTCTTGACGTGGAGCAGATCGTGTCACGAATTGCCCGCATACCGATTCAAAGGGTCACAACTTCTGATAAAAGCCAGCTCTTGAATCTTGAAAAAGAATTGAAAATGCGTGTATTCGGCCAGGATCAGGCGATTACAACACTGGCAACCTCCATTAAACGATCACGAGCTGGATTGAGTCAACCGGACCAGCCCGTTGGTTCGTTTCTGTTCACAGGACCAACCGGAGTGGGAAAAACTGAAGTGGCAAAACAATTGGCTGCCATTATGGGAATCCATTTTGAACGTTTCGATATGAGTGAGTACATGGAAAAACACGCCGTATCGCGTCTGATTGGAGCACCTCCCGGATATGTCGGATTTGACCAGGGAGGGTTGATGACGGATGCCATTCGAAAGCATCCTCATTCTGTGATGTTGTTGGACGAAATCGAAAAAGCTCATCCTGACATCTTTAATATTCTTCTCCAGGTAATGGATCATGCAAAACTCACCGACAACAGTGGACGTCAGGCTGATTTTCGAAATGTCGTGATCATTATGACTTCCAATGTCGGAGCCAAAGAGATGAGTGCTGCTACAATTGGATTCGGGAATAATTCGCCAACGGCTCCCGGAAAACAGGCGTTAGAGAGAATGTTCAGCCCGGAATTTAGAAATCGACTGGATGCGATAATAAATTTCAACCCTCTCCCCGAACCGGTCATTTTGTTGGTTGTCGACAAATTTATCATGGCCTTGGAAAATAAATTACAACATAAAAAGGTTGTGATAAATATTTCAGATGAAACACGAAAATGGCTGGGAGAAAAAGGGTATGATCCCAAATTTGGGGCCCGACTGATGCAGCGCGTCATCCAACAGGAAATTGAAACCGTATTAGCCGACGAAGTCTTGTTTGGCCAATTGACAAACGGTGGTCAGGTATTTATTGATGTAAAAGAAGAAACACTCACCTTTGATTACTCTGAGAACGAATAAAAAGAAAAGGGCGTATTTATTTGCCCTTTCCTTTGGCTTACCATCGATAAGTCTCCGTCGGGCACCTGTCCTGAAAATCTCCTTGTGATTCTGTTGAATACAATGAAAACTATCTCAGGATTCTCAATATCGTCGAATGAATAAGACTGCAATTCTTAAAAGAAAGTAAGTTATGAGTGAAGTTTATCCAATCACTAAAGAAGGTTATGAAAAGCTGAAAAAGGAATTGAAACACCTGAAATCGGTTGAGCGTCCCGCGGTGGTGCAGGCGATTGAGGAGGCGCGGGCGCACGGAGATCTTAAGGAAAATGCTGAATATCATGCCGCCAAAGAACAGCAAAGCTTTCTGGAAGGACGGATGCAGGAAATCAATGGGAAATTATCCAATTGCCAGGTGATCGATCCGGCAACCTTGTCGGGGGAAAAGGTCATTTTCGGTGCCACCGTGACACTCCTCGACTTAGATTCTGAAGAAGAATTTTGCTATCAAATCGTTGGCGACGAAGAAGCAGATCTCAGCCAGAACAGAATTTCTTTTTCCTCTCCCATTGCACGGGCATTGATTGGAAAAAAAACGGGAGATGAAGTCACAGCTACGATTCCCAAGGGAAAGATCGATGTTGAAATCTTGGACGTCAAATTTGTTTAAGGGGAGAGAAAATTTTTTTGTCTTTGATGGAACATATTCCCGATCTGCCATTAACGACTCAGTCTGCAATCAGAAGAGAAGGCTTAAAGTAAATGCTGGAAATTGACATCCAAAAAAAGCTTTCTCAATTTCAGTTGGAATTCAAGCAAATCCTTCAACCCGGAGTGACGGCCTTATTTGGTAAATCCGGTGTAGGAAAGACAACCCTGCTCAATATTATTGCAGGCTTGGATCAACCGGATCAAGGTCGGATTCTTTTAAACCGGCAAGTTCTATTTGATTCTGGGGCGAGAGTCAATCAATCCCCGGCCGCTCGTCGCATCGGGTACGTTTTTCAGGATTCCCGCCTTTTTCCTCATTTAAGCGTCAAGAAAAATCTAGTCTATGGTTATCGAGAAATGCGGGGAATTGAGCACCCGCTTCATCTGGATAAGGTGGTCACCTTGTTGGAGTTGGAAGATTTGCTGCCCCGGTATCCTGGTCGTTTGTCGATGGGGGAAAAGCAGCGGGTCGCTATCGGAAGAGCTTTGCTGCGGCAGCCTTCTTTGTTGCTGATGGATGAACCGTTGGCTTCGCTCGACGCACCCCGAAAAATTCAGATTTTGCCGTTTTTGAAACGAGTGTGTGATGAATTAGAAATTCCAATACTGTACGTCAGCCACCTCCTTGATGAAATCATGCATTTGGCTCATCATATGGCATTTATCACCGATGGTCACTGTGTGGCCCATGGTTCTCTGGTTGAAGTGCTGTCCCGTCACGATGTACAAAAGTTTTATGGACTGGAAGAAGTCGGTTCCATTTTGGAAACGCGTGTTTCCGGGCATGACCCTGCTTATGGTTTGACTTTTCTTTCCCATCCGGGCGGTCAAATTTCTGTTGCCCGGCTTGAAGTGCCCCTTGAGCACCAGATCCGAGTTCGAATTCTGCCGCGAGATGTTACGATTGCCTACAACCCTCCTGTTGAGAGCAGTGTTTTAAATTTTTTGAAAGGGCGTGTTGACTCGATCGTCAAAGATGGATCATCTCACATGGATATATTGCTCGACGTGGGAAATCCGTTGTGGGCCCGAATTACTCGAAAATCCTGCGACCGGCTTGGCCTGGAAAAAGGGAAAAAAATTTATGCCCTCATTAAAAGCGCCGCTGTTTTACGCTGAGTAAAATTTCTCCGGAAGCTCATCGATCTTCTGAGTAACTGATCAATCTGCTCAAATTTGAAGCAGTTGACGCCTATAATAAAGGCACGAACGTTCAAATCAGAATTTTCTCCTTCACTGATTTCGAACTGGCATCTATTTTCCTTTCTTCAATTTAATTTGGATAAAGGCTAGTTGCACATTTCTTTTTAGTTGAATTGACATTTGATCGCGTCATTTAGCATAAGAAAAGCGGGCCTGAATCTGCGGAATCTTGCCCGTCATCAGGAAACTTAATCTCTTGTTGATTATTTAGTTGTTATCTAAAATTGAGTGTGATAAGGTGTGCTCAATGTTAGCACTCACAACTAAAGAGTGCTAGTGACAAATTTTAAAATTTTTAGAACACTTTTTAAAAAGTGTATGGAAATTGCATAATTTGCTCACAAAAAATTGTGTAAAAAATTTGAATACTTTAAACAAAATAAATTTGAAAAAAGGTTAGAATGAACACCGGAGAAAATTTTACAAAAATCAGTCGTGATGAGATCAATGAAGCAATGGCGCAGTTTTTTTCCAAGGGAGGAAAAATCAAAAAAATCAAAACTGTACACAATTCGATCACGACGATTGATCCTTTGGCAAACCAGGAAGGAAGCAATTGGGATGAATTCAGCAATTTGAATTTGGGTTCTGGACTTTCATCGTCAATCATGGGCAGTTGGTAGGATTTAATTTTTAAATATTCAGGAATGATAATTTTCTCAGAATTGCGATTTGATGCGCTTCCGAATATTTCTTCGCTTGTAAAAATGGAACCGCCAACCCTTTTGAGAGGGAAACTGTGAATGAACATCGACAATTTAGCCGTATCGATTTCAATACAAAAACCTATCTGATATTTCAAGGTCAGCGAGTCGAGACAAATTTGGTGGACATTTCGCTGAAAGGTGCCCTGCTCGCTTTGACCGAAGATATTGCTATCAGGCAAGGAGAGAATTGCGCATTGGAAATTCAGTTGGGTGGATCTGATATTGTTTTAAACATACAAACCGAGCTGGTTCATATTGAAGGCAGAAATTTGGGATTTAGATTTCAAAGTATTGATTTAGACAGTTTGGCCCATTTACGCCGTTTAATGGAGGTCAACCTCGGCGACACTGATTTAATTGACCAGGAACTTTTTTTCTTATCCAAGTAAAAGTCTGCCTCTTCAGTCAAGTTCCCTCCTTTGTGCTGTGAATGCCCCAACGAACCAAAAGTATTGCAGGCAGACAGGCAACGGTCTGTCTGGAAATTGCTCAGAAGGTTCTCGAATCCTCAAGAAACCGTCAACCCGCCGATAAATCATTAGCTGGCCTATTAAGGCAGAGAAAAGAACAGGGGGCACGAGATCGTCGTCTGATTCGCCAGGTAGTTTTTGCCATGTTCCGTTGGTGGGGGTGGATTCACCAATGGGAATCATCTTGTTGGAGCAAGCTCTTACTGATTGCCTATTTGCTCGATCGCAATCCCTGGAATGCGGTTTGTGATATATGGGCTGAAGCGTCAAATCTGCCTAAAATGCCCGCCGACTGGATGCTTCCCCAGCCGCTTCAGGAAAAGAAAAACTGGGCCGATCAGTACCTTCCCGAGGAAAAACAAAGTTTCCAACTCACTCGGTTGCTGCCGTCGTTTTTTTGGGAGGCACTTGCGAATCCAGAAAATCGGGAAATTGACGAAAAGGAATTGCTGTCCTCTTTTCAAAACAGAACTCCCTTATGGATTCGTACACAAACTTCTGATTCTCCAGCACTTTTTTCCCAATTCCAGAAAAACAATCTGCAGTCATTTCCTCATCCAAAGGTCCTGAATGCTGTTGAACTGCATGGTACAATCAATGTTCATGAGTTACCTTTGTTCAAGGCCGGTGCATTTGAAATTCAGGATTTGGCTTCTCAGGGGATTGGACTCTCCTGTGCTCCACGCAGTGGTGAACAGTGGTGGGATGTATGTGCGGGAGGAGGAGGGAAATCGCTCCATCTGGCGGCCCTCATGGAAGGAAAAGGCCGGGTTCTCTCCACTGAAATACGTAGGTCAAAAATATCAGAAATCCAGCGAAGAGCAAAGCGAGGGCGCTGGCAAAACATACTGGTGAAACACTGGGATGGAAAAGCACTCGTGTCTCAGGGCGGAGATTTTGATGGAGTCCTGGTGGATGCCCCATGCAGCGGTACAGGAACGTGGTCCCGAAATCCGGATGCCCGTTGGAAAACAAGTCTTGCAGAAATTGAGGCGATGACACTTCAGCAGCGGGAAATACTGGAACTTGCCAAAACCGGGGTCAAGCGTGGTGGAACTTTGGTTTATGCAACCTGCTCGCTTCTACCAATGGAAAATCATGGTGTTGTTGAGGGATTTTTGGAAGATAATCGGGATTTTCGACTGCTGGAAATGCCGCATCCCTTGACGGGTGAACAAAGTTCTGGAATGCTTACAATTTGGCCGCACTATTTTAATTCGGATGGTGTTTTTATCGCGAAGATGAAACGCCGATGATTTGAAAAGAAAGTTCAGTTTGGAATCTGGGGCAGGTAGACTCTCCAGGCAGGGTGATCGCTGGCTGCATTCAACGAAAGTGCGAGGAACTGAAACCAGTCGGGTTCTCGCGGCTTTTCTCTAAATGAAATCCCCACCTTTTCTGGAAGATGACTGCCTTTTTTTGTATTGCAGGGAAGGCATGCGGTCACCAGATTGTCCCACGTTGATTTTCCACCTTTACTGCGGGGAATGACATGATCACAGGTCAATTGATGAGAAGGAAAACGTTGAGCGCAGTATTGACAGGTAAAATGATCCCGCTGGAAAACAGTGTCTCGCGATAGTTTCACAGATCGCCTCTCCAACCGAACATATTTCAACAGTCGAACCACTGCAGGCAATTGAATCGTCTGGGAAACACTTCGAATTTCCCGATCATATTCTTCGAGAATTTCTACTTTATCCAAAAAATAGAGAGTAATTGCTTTTCTCCACGAAATAACTTTTAGTGGTTGAAAACTCGTATTTAAAAGTAAAGTTCGCTCCATATTGTACCTTTTTGACATTTCCCCAGAATCTTCACTAGCAAGTTTTTCTCGGCAAAAAATTCAAAATTTTCTACATTTGTTTAAGGGCATTTATGAAGTAAAAACAAGACCCATTGGCAAAGAAAGCGTCAATCCGACGAGTCTTTTATTCTGATTCCAAATTCAAAACTCTGTGATTTTCTGGTTTTTGATCAACAGGCGGCATCGATGAAGTTCCACAAAATAATTCAATTTTTACCATAAAGGCAAACTATTATTTGTGCACTCATGTTTCACCTACAGAATATTCTTTTGTGATTTCAGTCCTCAAACTTCTTCAAGATGGCCACTCTCACCCGTCACTTTTTTGATTCATTCTGGAAATCGGACTTGCTAACGGACGGATATTTGAGAAAACTGATTTGAAATAAACCAAAACAACTTTTTTTTATAATGAGGAAAATCTTCTTAAGATGTTCATTTTCATACTGAATCTGTCCCAAAACAGAATCGGCTATTGTCTTGACCTTAAATCAATCTTGATAGTAAAATCTCGACTTTTCTTAAGATGGAAATAAAAGCTTTCAAGTCGTCTTCTGATATTTTGAACAACAGGAAAATGTCTGTAAAAACAAAAGTATTAATTGTGTTGTTCTTGAAATATTCGTTCCTTCAGAGGTAAATCGTAAAAATCTATGAAGTGTCTTAACTGTAAAATGGAAAATGAGGGCGTCGCTGTATACTGCCAACAGTGTGGTGCGTATCTGCCCGTGGACAAATCAACGGAATATTTTGATATTTTGAAAGCTCTGCTGCTGGGACTGACGTTGGTTGGAGGATTTTACATAATTTATTTACCCGTTACGGAACAGTATCAGATCAGGGCGCTCTTTGAAGGAAGAATTTCGGAAGTGATCACAGCACTGACAGCCTGGTCACTTTTTTTGGTTGCCTTCAAATATTTAAGATTCCGGGAACAGGCCAAAGCTTTTCATCAATTTCGCAATCAGCAGATGCATGCAATTTTGGCACAGGGAGTTTATGTTAGAAATGCCGATCAGCGATTGATCGAAATAAGTGGGTACCTGCAAAACAAAAATATTAAAAAATATCCCAATAGCCTAATTTTCCGCAGGATTCGTCGGATTTTCCACCACATCAAAGCGATTCCCCAAAAGGAGGAGATCAATAAAATTTTTGACTACCAGGCGCAAATTGATTTCAACCGGATGGAAAACAGTTACTCTTTGCTCAATGTCTTCATTTGGGCAATTCCTATTTTGGGGTTTATCGGCACTGTTTATGGAATAGGAGAAGCCATCGGAGAATTTTCCGGATTCATTCGATCTGTCAGCACGGTTGAATTGGGCAGTCAAATGCGCTCTGCATTAGGCGGGGTTACCGGAGGTCTTTCTATTGCGTTCAACACAACTTTCCTTGCCCTGGTATTTGTGATCCCGATAATGGTGATGAGTTCGTTCCTCCGCAAAACCGAAGAAGATTTACTTTTGGCGATGGAAGAGTATTGCCTTGAAGAAGTACTTCCTCATTTGCACATTATCCCGGGGTCAGAAGTCGAACGTGAAGCGTTTGACGAACATATGCAGAAGATCATGCAGCTCTCCGGAAACTGGATGGCGAGATTGGAGCCCTTAATTGAATCCATGACTCGATATGCAGGAGGCTTAAAACATCAAATCGATGGTTTGCAGCCGATGGTTAAAGACTTCAGTCAATCGCTCTTCACAGTGAAGGATAAGCTCTCGGAACGCTCAGAAGGATCATCAGCGATTGTAGATCAAACAGCAGACAATGAATCAATGGAGTCTTCTTTTGCGGAACAAGATCAGGCCTCGGTTCAAAACTCGGCTTTTTTGAAACAAACTTCTGCAGTTGAGCATGCCGAACTTCCAATAGAACAATCCAAATCATTGAAACAATCTCAGGAAACCGCTGCAAGTGAACTGTCAAATGATGACTTTTCGGAAAAGATGATTTCCCCACCACTGGTGAATACTTCAAAAAAGCCGGTTATTGAGGCTATGAATCCCCAGGAAACTTCCTCTTTGAAAGAGGAAACTATAGAGGAGAAATCTCCTCTTGAAAAAAAATCGGAACCTGAAGGATCCTCATGAGGCGTGCACGTCAGCAAGCGGCAGTCTCCCTTTTTCCTTTTCTAAGCGTGCTGCTGTGCATCATGGGCGTTTTAGCCTTCATGTCTGTGAGTTTCCTGTTGATGAATCAACCTCAGCTTCCTGCCAGTGAACCGGAAATTGTCGAATTTGAATGGGTGGGTGCTCCTGCATTTGTCAAACCTGTTTTTATCCGTTGCCTCAAAGATCAAATTGTCTATTACGACCTGTTTCAAAGTAAAGATCGAAGCCTTTCTTTTCGTGAGTTAATTATGGAAATTCAGGCAAAGAACGGGTCATTGACCCGTTATTTTAAAAGAGTGGTGGCAGAAAATCTGCGCATTAAGCGCTCATTTGGTTCCTCCGAACATTTTCCTTTGCTGCTGATTTATCCGGATGGGGTGCTTTCCGCAGAAATGCTGATGATTCTGATCGAACAAATTGATGGGCTCAATGCAGGTTTAGAACCGATGCTGCCGAACTGGGAAGTCCCTTATCAATCCCAAAGTTAAGCGATGAAAAAAAATCGATTTGGTGCTTCGCCGATAGGATTGGATTCTCTGGTAGATATTGTATCCAACAATGTCGGAATTCTAGTCATCCTCACTGTGTTCATGGCGCTCATTTCATTGCTGGACCCGCCAGAATATATTCAGGAAGAAAAAAAGGATGATTTGCTGACGACAAAAAAAATTATAATTCCCTGGGCGCATTTTTCACAGAAATCGAGTCTTCTGTTTTTGATTCGGGACAACCATCTCCTCTACTTTGATCGAAGTCTTGTATATCAGCAGTTGAAGTCGGAATTGAAGTACACAGATAAACCTGAGAGCCAGTTCGAATTTTCAGAATATTCGGTCGATTTGCTGGTGGAAAGCTCAAATTGGCATTGTTTGGATTTTCATCCAAAGCCTCAGGCTGGAGAATGGTGGCATCAGGTTAAATCATTGGATTTATTGACCAGTCAATATTCTCCCAGTGAATTCTATTTTTTCTTTTGGGTCGATTCTAATAGTTTTGATTTGTTTCGTGAAGTGCGTGATTATTTGAGGGAAAAAAATTTTGAGTCCGGCTGGAAACCTGTATTGAAAAAATCAGCACTTCAATATTGTACCGATGCGTCGCGATTTCTCAATTTTCAACCGCAGTGATTGATGTCGTTGTAAATTTTCAAAATGAAATTGATTCAAAAATTGATCCCATCGGCATTCTAAATCCGGAACCATCAGTTTTTTCCTAAAACGGCTCAACAAATGATTTTTATGGAAAGCAAACATCTTAGTTCTGCAGAAATCTCATCCAATTTTATCCAGCGAATAGCGAACAATACTTATCCCGGTCGAGGAATTGTGATTGGACAAAGTACCACAAATCAATGGGTTCAGGTATACTGGATCATGGGACGGAGCGAAAACAGCCGCAACCGGATTTTCACCTCCGATGCTCATGTCCTGAGGACTGAGGCCGCAGATCCGACTCAAGTTGAAGACCCTTCCCTGATAATTTATAGGGCGATGCAGGAGACGAAAAATTGTTATATTGTCACGAATGGGAGTCAAACCGATGTGATTTGCCAGGGCCTGGATCAAGGTCAAACGTTTGAAACGGCATTGTTGAGCCAAGCTCATGAACCGGATGACCCAAATTTTACTCCCCGTATTTCTGGCTGTACCGATTTAAGAAATGATGAAATCTCGGTTAAAATTTCTTTGATCAAAGCCAGTCCTTTCGATTCGAATCGTTCAGAACATCATTTTTTTCATTATCATGCCATCAATGCGGGATATGGTTATGCGATTACAACCTATCAGGCGGATGGGAACCCGCTCCCCTCTTTTGTGGGTTCTCCATTTATTACCCCTTTGCAAGGCAGTCCTCAGCAAATTGCCGATGACTATTGGCAGGCTCTGAATGAAGAAAATCGAATATCGCTGGCAGTCAAGACCATAGATCCACAGAGTAGAATGTCAACAATCCAGATTATCAATAAATATCATTCCAAAACTGAATAGGAGGTCTATGCCCCTGAATACCGGTTTCTATTTCGATCCCATTTATCTCCAGCACGACACAGGCAGTCACCCGGAAAATGCCGGGCGTCTGAAATATTTGATGAATGCCCTGGCCGAAAATACAGATTTAGAAACACTGGAGACAATGAAATGTCACAAAGCGGAAATCCGAGAAATCGAAAGGATCCATGATTTGGACTATATTCGTTCGGTAGAAGAGGCTTGCAATTCAGGAGCTGCCTATCTTGATACTCAGGACTGCGTGATTTCCCCGCAAACTTACGAAGTTGCTCTTCACGCAACAGGGACTGTATTGGATGCTGTTAACCAGGTGGCCGACAATAAACTGGACAATGCCTTTTGTGCGGTCAGGCCTCCAGGGCATCATGCAGAAAATGATAGAGCAATGGGTTTCTGCTACTTTAACAATGTCGCAATTGCAGCAGAATTTTTAATCAAAGAACGGGGATATGAACGTGTTTTGATTTTTGATTTCGACGTCCACCATGGAAATGGGACGCAGCATTCTTTTGAAGGTCGAAGTGATGTTTTTTATGCGAGCATTCACCAAGATCCCCGAACATGCTATCCTGGAACCGGATATGCCAATGAGAAGGGTGTGGGCGGAGGATCAGGCTACACTCTCAATTGTCCGATGGCCCCCGGTTCGACAGATGAGGATTATTTGGATGTGTTTTCCAGTAGAATCCTACCCGCATTCCAGAATTATCTTCCTGATTTTGTCATTCTTTCTGCAGGATTTGATGCGCATCGTGATGATCCCTTAGCTCAGCAGCTACTCACATTGAAAGGATTCGATGAAATACTCAATGGAATGAAAAAGCTGGCTCATCAACATTCGAAAGGAAGGTTAGTCAGCGTGCTGGAGGGTGGATATGACTATCAGGCATTGTCTGATTGTGTCCTGTCTCACCTCAAAATATTGCATCAAAATCCGATCGATTAAACACCACAGCAGTTCGGCCATCTTTCAAATCGGGATGTTTGGGCATTTTCAACAGTCCGATCGTATTGATCAATCTCAACTTAATATTCATTTTTAGAACAGGAAAGAAATCCATTTATGAGTTATGACAACATTCAAGCCGTGACAGAACAAGTAAAGGCAAGTAGTGCTTTTTTGCATCTCCTGTATCAGGAAATGGGCAAAGTTATCGTGGGGCAAAAAGATATGTTGGACAGTCTTCTTATTGCTCTTATTGCTAATGGCCATGTGCTGATGGAGGGTTTGCCGGGACTTGCGAAAACAACCGCAATCAAAGCTCTGGCCCGCGCGGTTGATGTTCAGTTCAACCGTATTCAGTTCACACCGGATTTGCTCCCCGCGGATGTTATAGGCACACAGATCTATGAACCCAAAACGGGAGAATTTCGCATTAAAAAGGGGCCTATTTTTGCCAATTTTGTATTGGCGGATGAAGTCAATCGTGCTCCCGCAAAAGTTCAATCTGCAATGCTTGAAACCATGCAGGAACAGCAAGTTACCATCGGTGGGCAAACTTTTCAATTGGACTCTCCCTTTTTGGTATTGGCGACCCAAAACCCGATTGAGCAGGAAGGAACCTACCCCCTTCCCGAAGCTCAGGTCGACCGTTTTCTACTGAAAGTCAAAATTGATTACCCCAATGCCGCTGAAGAGCTCGACATCATCAAGCGCTTCAAAGGATCCACGAATCCTGCAGATGAAATTAATGCAGTTGTTTCTGCCGAAAATATTGCTGAAGCCAGAAAAGTGGCGGCTGATATCCACATCGAAGAAGCATTGATGCAGTACATCATAAACATTGTTTTTGCAACGCGCCAACCCGAAGAATTTCAATTGTCGGAATTGACACCGATGATTGCCTATGGGGCTTCTCCTCGGGCTTCTCTTGCTTTGCTGAACTGTGCCAAAGCCAATGCATTTTTGAATCATCGGGGCTTCGTTATTCCTCAGGATATCAAAGATGTGAGTTTCAGTATTTTGCGTCACCGCATTATTCTCAGTTATGAAGCAGAAGCGGAAGATATTGATTCGGAAAATGTGATTCAAACAATCCTCGATACGATTCCAACACCTTAGCTTCATTAAAAGGAGATTGATGATTTCTTCAGAAATCATGAAGCAGATTCGCCACATACATCTGCGGACCAATCGAATGGCCAATGATCTTCTGCAGGGAAGTTATCACAGCGCATTCAAAGGTCATGGAATGGAGTTTGACCAGGTTCGGGAGTATGAAATGGGTGATGACATCCGCTTGATTGACTGGAATGTGACGGCCAGGATGGATGAACCTTATATCAAGCAGTATATTGAGGAGAGGGAGATCACAGTCATCCTGGTGGTTGACATCAGTGCAAGCGGAAGCTTCGGATCAGCCCGTATGAAAAAAGAAGTGGCAGCAGAATTTGCAGCCGTCATTGCATATTCAGCGATTAAAAATAAGGACAAAATTGGGTTGATCATGTTTTCTGATCAGGTTGAGCTTTATATTCCTCCCCGTAAGGGTCGCAATCACGTCTGGAAAGTGATCCGCGAAATTTTGACCTTTCAACCTCAGCATCGTGGCACTGACATCAATACAGGGTTGAATTATCTGAATAAAATGATAAAACGAAAAGCGATCACTTTCTTGATCTCCGATTTTTTATCACCCGATTTCGAAAAAAGTTTAAGATTGAGTAATCAGCGTCATGATTTGATTGCCGTTCCCATTGTTGATCCTCGTGAACGTGAGCTACCACCTGTCGGTGTAATTGAGATGCGAGATCCGGAAACGGGACAGGGAATTGCAGTTGATACGTTCAATTTGAAAGTCCGTTCCCGATTTAAAGAAAAGCGAATTGAATACGAGTCTCAGCTGCGAACGGTGTTCAGAAAGGCCGGGGTGGATGAGCTCTGGGTGCAGATTGATCAATCGTACCTGATTCCGCTCATCCGTTTATTCCAGAAACGTGGGCATCGACGCTAACTATAACCCAATAAACCAGGAATTTATGGAAGACTTACTCAAGAAGCTATTGAACCACGAGGATATTAATTTTGAAGGAAGCAGGGACATGATCGATTGGATCATGAGTGATCAGGGAAGCACCATCAAAGCGAGTGCATTGCTGGTTTTGCTGCAGGCAAAAGGGGCGACTGTTGAAGAAATTGCAGGGGCTGCTACCGCGTTTCGGGCAAAATCAATTCGGGTAAGAGCCCCCGAAAACGCAATTGACACATGTAGCACGGGGGGCAACGGCATCAGCACTTTCAACATTTCTACCTGTGCTGCTATTATTGCGGCTGCAGGAGGAGCCGTGGTGGCCAAACATGGCAATCGCAGCAATACCCGAAAAAGCGGGAGCGCTGAAGTTTTGCAGGCTCTTGGAGTTAATATTGAACTGGATCTGAAACAGGTGGAAGCGTGCGTTGAAGAAATCGGAATCTGCTTTTGTTATGCAGTCAACCACCATCCTGCAATGCGCTTTGCTATCCCGATTCGAAAGGAACTCGGCATTCCAACTATTTTTAATATTCTTGGTCCTCTAGGAAACCCTGCCGCGGCAAAAAATCAAATTATCGGGGTTCCTCAACAGGGATGGACGAAACAGTTTGCCGAGGTTTTAAAACAACTGGGCAGCAATCGGGTGATGGTTTTCACTGGGGCAGACGGTTTGTGTGAACTGACGACGACTGCTGATACTTATATCTCCGAACTGCGTGATGGAGAAATCCGTCATTATACTGTCACTCCCGAGGAATTGGGACTGAAGCGCGGTAATCTGGATGACATCCGGATTTCCAGCCCGGAGGAAAGTGCCAGGATAATTGAAAAAATATTTGTCGGTGAGGAGCAGGGGACGGCTCGGGATATTGCTCTGTTGAACAGTGCGGCTGCTCTCGTCGTAGGAGGGGTTGTGGATGATCTCAAGACGGGTTTGGCCAAAGCCGCTGAAGCGGTTGATAGTGGAAAAGCCATTGAAAAACTGAAATCTTTGGTGGATTTTACGAGGCTTCCACAACACTCTGCGCGGTCAAACTAATTAAAATCTGGGATCTCTTCCTGCTTTTCGGGCAGGATTGGCCGCAAAACAAACTCTACGCGCCGGTTGAGTTGTCGGTTTTCTGCATTGTCATTGTTGGCAACCGGTCGAAATTGTCCGTAACCGGCCGCGGAAATATGAGTCGCATCGACTCCCAGATTTTCAACGAGATAACGCACGACGTTGGTTGATCGGGCCGTGGAAAGCTCCCAGTTTGTTGAATATCTTTTTTGCAGAACAATGCCGATGGGTCGGCTATCCGTGTGACCTTCCACTTGAATATCAAGCCCTCTGATCCGGTTGAAAACAGCCCCCACCTTATTCAAAAGTTCTTTTCCTGAAGATTTCAATTGGGCCTTTCCAGTGTCGAATAAGACTCTATTGGAAAATCGAATTACGACGCTTTTGTCGGATCGTTCTGAAATTTCCATGTCTTGGTTTTGAAGCGGGGATGACGCTTTTTCAAGAGGGTTCGAATCACTATTCGTTAGGGCATTCTGAATTTCACGTTTTTGTTCTAATTCCTCTTGAAGCAGTGTAATTTGCTTTTGCAGCGAGACAATGGATTCCGGGTTTGCCTTTTCTTCCAGTAACTTGTTCTGTTGGTCGACTTGCTGCTGGAGCTGTGCAATCGCCTCGTTTTTAATTTTAATCGTTTCGTTGATTTGCAATTCAAGTTTTTCCTTACTTTGTTTCAGTTCTGCAATTTCTTTGATCTGCTGTTCGGATTTTTCCTGAGAGGCTGCAATTTGGGCAAGGTCAGGAGATTCCCCCGATTCAGGACCCAGAATAAATGTATAAATCAATAAAGCGATTAGCAGTACACTTAAAATCCCAATGACAATATCCCGTGCTTGCATATGACCTCGTAGGTGGAAAATAGAGAAGAGAGAAAGTAAGAGAAATTCACTTTTTGCAAAGTACCGTCTTTCTCCATTAAGGTATGTGTAGCGAAAACGAGCGTCTTCGTCAAATTTTATTGCTTGAATTGCATTGGTGTTAGAGATTGGAAACGATGAATAGATTGGATCTTTTCAAAAATATGTAGTCCTTAAAAAATTCCAAGTTTGATTTTTAAGGTAAATTTGTTTAACACAGCAAGGAAGCTTAATCTTTTGAATATTCTTGTTATCTAGTCCATAAAACATCAAATAAGAACAGGAAAATTACCCTTTGCTCACAATAAAAAACTTAAACAAGAATTTTGGTGGTCTGCAGGCTGTTCGGAATTGCTCATTTGAAATTCAGGAAGGATCGATCACGGGGTTGATTGGTCCCAATGGCGCGGGGAAAACGACGACTTTCAATATGATCGCGGGAGAAGAAAGGCCAACTTCGGGTCGAATCATGTTTGAAGGTCAGGAAATCTCCGGCCTTCCCACCTATGAGATGTTTCACCGCGGGATTGTCCGGACTTTTCAGATCCCTCATGAATTTTCCAAGATGACCGTCCTCGAAAATTTAATGGTGGTCCCTCCGGAGCAGCCGGGAGAGAGCATCATCAAAAATTGGATTGCTCGCGGGGCAGTAATGCGGCGTGAAAAAGAAATTCAGGAACGTGCCGAAGAATCTTTGGAATTTCTTTCGATTTCTCATTTGTGGAACCAGGAAGCCGGTAATTTGTCGGGAGGTCAGAAAAAACTCCTGGAGTTGGGACGAACCATGATGGCCGATGCCAAGCTGGTCTTGTTGGATGAACCAGGTGCCGGAGTGAATCCCACCCTGTTGATGAAAATTCGAGACATGATCGCTCGGCTTCGTAGCGATCGAGGATATACGTTTTGTGTAATCGAGCATGATATGGATATGATCGCCAGTTTGTGTGATCCGGTGATTGTCATGGCGGAAGGCACCGTTCTGACTCAAGGAAATATGAATGATATCAGGAGCAATCCTGAAGTACTGGAAGCCTACCTTGGTGGTGGGGAGGTGCAATGATTCCGGTATTGGAACTTCAAATGGTGGAAGGTGGATATGCTGAGACCCAGATCCTTCACGGCGTTTCGATAAAAGTGAATGCAGGAGAAATTGTTGTCATTATTGGTCCCAATGGGGCGGGAAAATCGACGGCAATGAAATCAGTATTTGGTCTCCTCAATCTTACTAAAGGAAAGGTATTCCTCGATGGCAGCGATATCACAAACCTTTCGACCGAAAAAGTTGTCCGTCATGGAGTGTGCTACGTCCCGCAAACAGAAAATATTTTTCCCAGCTTGACGGTTCAGGAAAATCTCGAAATGGGCGCCTATGTCCGGGATGATGATTTCCAACCGAGGTTGAATGAAATGTTTGATTTGTTTCCTCCATTGGCGGAAAAACGAAAGCAGGCTGCGGGCACGCTTTCGGGAGGACAAAGGCAAATGGTTGCCATGGCCAAAGCGATCATGGTTGAACCAAAAATTCTGATGCTGGATGAACCGACCGCAGGGTTGTCACCCAAATTCCGTCATGAGATCTTTGATATAATCAAGACTGTTCACAAAACCGGCACGCCTATTTTGATGGTTGAACAAAATGCCAAGCAAGCTTTGGCGGTAGCTGACAGGGGATACATCCTGGTGGATGGAAAAAACAAGACTGAAGGAACGGGTCAAAATCTTTTGAACGACCCTGATGTGGCTGAAATGTTCCTGGGGGGCGGAGTCAAAAAATGATTGAGTTTGCCAATTTTTATTTAATTCCGGGAATCTTGTTGGGAAGTATCTATGCCCTGGGTGCCATCGGAATCACACTCACATTCGGGATACTGCGATTCGCCAACTTTGCTCATGGGGAATCAATGACTTTGGGGGCCTATATTTCCTTTACGCTGGTTCAGATGACAGGCCTGCACCCGTTGATGGTGATGCCCATTTCAATGGTTTTGACCATCGTGGTGCTGCTGTTTATCGATCGGTACTTTTATAGACCCTTCCGGAAGAGCCACGCTATCATGCTGGTGATGGCATCGTTTGGAATGATGCTGATGATTCGCTCAGTGATTCAGTTTTTTTGGGGAGTCCAGGTCAAAACAATTCTGCCCGGCATTCAAATGCCGATTGTTTTTTTTGACACACTGCGGCTTTCACCAAAACACATCATGATCATCATTTCGGCCATCGTTCTCATGCTTGCGGTGCATTTCCTGCTCAGTCGTACCAAAATCGGCAAAGCGATGCGAGCCATGGCTGATTCCCCGGAATTGGCGCGGCTGACCGGCATCGATACGGAACATGTGATTCGAACCACCTGGGTTGTCGGCGGCGCTTTAGGGGTTGCTTCGGGAGTCTTCTTAGCCATTGATACACATGTAGAAACCATGATGGGGTTCAATCTTTTACTGCCGATGTTCGCTTCCGCGATACTTGGTGGTATCGGACGGCCTTATGGGGCGATGGCGGGTGGACTGATTATTGGATTGACGGAAGAACTCTCCAGCTATCCCTGGATTGGAACAGAACCGCTCCTCAATCCCGGATACAAGGCAGGGATTGCCTTTATCATCATGGTTGGGATGCTGATCTGGCGGCCAACCGGCTTATTCAAAGGCAAGGTATAATCTGATGGAGCAATTTTATGGATATTTTCTGTATCTAATTTCCCTGGCGACAATGGGTGGGATTTATGCAATTCTCACCCTTGGTTTGAACATACAGTGGGGATTTACTGGTTTGTTCAACGTAGGGATAGCCGGTTTTTTTGCCATCGGTGCCTATGTCAGTGCGATTCTAACAACGGCGCCATCCATACGGCATCTGGGAGGCTATCAAATGCCCTATGCAGTGAGCTTCATTGCAGCAATGCTCGTTTCGGCCTGTATTGCCTGGGCAGTTGGTAAAGTCTGCCTGCGTCTGCGCACCGACTATCTGGCCATCGCCACTATCGGGATTGCAGAAATTTTCCGTTTGATTCTTAAAAATGAAACGTGGGCCACCAATGGCCCCCGTGGGGTTTCAATGATTCCCAAACCCTTTGAAACACTGCCGGAACCATGGAATCAACTTTGTTTTCTTGCATTGGTAATTTTGACTGTTTTTGTGATTTATCTGGCCCTGGAAGTGGCTCACAAGTCTCCTTGGGGACGAGTGATGACAGCAATTCGTGAAAACGAAATTGCCGCAAAAGCAGCAGGGAAAAATGTGGAGCGATTTCGGATGCAGGGATTCATTTTTGGCTGTATGTTGATGGCCCTGGCGGGTGCCTATACCGCCCATTACTTGAAATTTATCGATCCCAACGCAACAGAACCCTTGACTACCACCTTCCTGGTTTGGGTGATGTTGATTGTAGGCGGCAGTGCCAACAATCGGGGAGCAGTCTTGGGAGCTTTTGCAATGTGGACGGTTTGGTCGGCATCAGAAATTTTGGCAAGCAGGCTTCCCGATGAATTGGCGATTCGAACGGCCTATATTCGTATTTTTCTGATTGGATTTGTTTTGCAGATTTTCTTACAGAAATACCCGAAGGGATTTTTGTCGGAAACTCGCCCCCATCCGAGAGCCGCAAGAACTCCCGGATATTCAGAACCGGAATGAGTTGTAAACATTGGGTTCTCCAAAGTTTTCAACGAATTGCTCATCCGGAATTGTTAAAGTATTCACAGGCAGCAAAAGCCTTTTATGAACAAAAGAAAAGAGGAGATATCGATTATGAAATACCTAGCAAAATTTTCATTGGCCGCGGCATTTTCGCTGGCTTCCATGACTGCATCGGCAGCCGACATCAAAGTGGGTTCTGTTGCGGGAGTGACCGGTCCGATTGCAGAACTGGTTGCTCCGATTTTGGCTGGCCGGAATCTGGCGGCAGAGCATGTCAATGCTCAGGGAGGGTTGCTCCAGGGAGATACCATGAAAATGGTGGTTGCTGATTCTGCATGTGATCCTAAAGCAGGAGTTGATGCTGGAGGAAAAGTCGTCAATATTGAACAAGTGGTCGCCATCGTAGGAGCAAGTTGTTCTGGAGCAACCAACGGAATGGTTCAATCCGTCACGATTCCCGCAGGGGTAGTTTCGGTGTCTGATTCAGCAACGGCACCATCCATCACAGATTTGAAAGACAACGATCTTGTATACCGTGTTGCTCCTTCCGATTCCTATCAAGGAAGAGCCCTTGCGTCTCATGTGCTTGCCTCTGGTATAAAAAAAGTCGCAGTGACCTATGCCACTGATGACTACAATGCAGGATTGGCAGAAGTATTTGCCCGAGAGTTTAAAAACATGGGAGGAACGGTTACCGCGAATCAGGCTCATGAACCGAAAAAGGCTTCGTATCGTGGGGAGCTTGCAACATTGGCCAAAGGAGGTCCTGAGGCATTGGCATTGTTTGCCTACTATGGAAGCAGTGGAATTACAATTATTCGCAATAGCATTGAAAATGGATTGTTCGGCAAATTTTATGCTGCCGATGGCATGTTCGATAAATCCGTAATCGAACAAATTGGAGCAGATGTTTTGCGGGGAAATATTGATATCAGTCAATCTTCCTCTGATTATGACGATGTCTCCTACAAGCTCTTTGCAGCAGCGATTTCTGCTAAAGGAGTCAATCCGAAAGCACCCTATGCCGCCCATGGATATGACGCAACCTTCCTGATGGCATTGGCCATTGAAAAGGCAGGATCCGCCGATCGTGGTAAAATTGCGGCCGCGCTCCGTTCGGTTTCTAAAGGTCCGGGAGAAGTGATTCGTCCTGGAGAATGGGCCAAAGCAAAAAAGCTGATCAGCGAAGGCAAAGATGTCAACTATGAAGGTGCAACCGGAATCGTCGATTTTGACGAAAACGGTGATGTCAGTGGAATCTATGGAATCAACACCATAGGCGCCGATGGCAATTGGCAGACGAAATTATTAAAGTAGTAAGGCTAAGAAAAAGACATCTATTGACGGCGGGTATCTAAAATAATCATCGGAATGACCCGCCTACCTTCCCTTTTGGTAATTGTCTGTTCCTGGAATTGAGCTATTTTTTTTAAGCTTGTGCAAAATTAGTAAAATTATAAAAAATGACATCCGAATTGTCCCCGGAAATTCGACAGGTTGAAATCGTTCTTCCCTGCAACGAAATTGGAAAGACCCTTTCTTTTTTTACGGATAGATTGGGATTTCGTCTGCATTCAATCTTTCCTGCTGATGACCCCTCCATTGCGTTGATTTCAAACCTCGGCTTCAGGATTCGACTGGATAGAAATGCAACTGGAGCAGCAGGATCCCTCCGCCTGATCTGTGACAATCCAGGCAGTATTGCAGAGGGTGCCTTGTCGTTGACGGCTCCCAATGGAACTCGCATCGAGCTGCTTGCAGCTGATCCAGCTCTTGTTATTCCTCCAATGCAGTCTTCACTGGTTATCAACCAAATTAAAGAATGTGATCAATGGCATACCGGGCGAGCGGGAATGCTTTACCGCGATCTCATTCCTGACCGCCAGGGAGGACGTTTCATCGCCTCGCATATTCGAATTTTAGAGGGAGGACCTGTTCCGGATTATGTTCATTTCCACAAGATCCGCTTCCAAATGATCTATTGCTACAAAGGTTGGGTTCGTGTGGTTTATGAAGATCAAGGAGAGCCTTTTGTGCTTCAGGCCGGAGATTGTGTCTTGCAGCCTCCCGAAATTCGACACCAGGTTCTAGAATGTTCTCCGGGAATGGAAGTGATAGAAATCGGCTGTCCTGCGGAGCATCTCACCGGGGTGGATCATGACCTCCAACTCCCTAATGCAACCCTCAATCGCAAACGCAGTTTTGGGGAGCCTTCTCAACAATTCGTCAGGCATGAAGCGAAAAAGGCCCAATGGCAGCCATGGCGCTTCGTGGGGTTTGACAGTCGCGATATCGGAATATCCTCTGCAACAGGTGGACTGGCAGATGTTCAGGTTGCCCGTCTTTCAGAAA